>CAOKDX010000008.1 GCA_948467395.1 uncultured Clostridia bacterium
ACCTTTCATTATAAAAGGTTGCATTTTTATGAAAATTTTGTTTTTAGAGGGATAAAGGAGATTCCATGAGATGAAGGAAATTCCATTTGTGATGCCGCTGCTTCCATCTATTGACGCATATAAGGAGCAGATCCAGGATATATGGAGCAATCGATATCTTACAAATTGCGGTCCTAAAGTACAATTGTTTGAGCAGAAAATTAAAGAATATCTACACATAGATAACGCTGCCTGCTTTGTAAACGGCCATCTGTCATTAGACTGCGCGATCAAAGCGCTGCAGCTCAAAGGTGAGGTGATCACAACCCCATTTACCTTTGTTTCTACGATACAGGCACTGGTTACAAACCAAATCACTCCTGTTTTTTGTGATATTAATCCTTATGATTTTACTATTGATACAGACCAGATAGAGGAACTGATAACAGAGAATACAACTGCAATACTGGCCGTCCATGTTTTTGGATATCCATGCAACGGAGAAAAATTAAAAGAGATAGCAGATAAGTATCATTTGAAGCTTCTTTTCGACGGAGCTCATGCTTTTGGGGCCGAGACAGAGGGAAGGGCCCTTTTAGATCAGGGCGACATTTCCATGGTAAGTTTTCATGCCACTAAAATATTTCACTCCATCGAGGGAGGGGCTCTGATTTTTAAGGATGCAGATCTGCTACATAAATTCCGTGCCATTCATAATTTTGGTTATGACAACGGCAATGTGAATTGCTGTGGAACAAATGCGAAAATGAATGAATTTTCTGCTGTCATGGGATTATTAAATCTGGATCTTGTAGATGAAGAAATCGCAAATAGAAAAAGGGTGGCGGATCAGTACCGCGAATTATTAGGAGATATCCCAGGAATAGACTTTCAAAAACCATCGAAGAAACTGAGCAGGGAAAACAATGCTTACTTTCCAATACTGATAGATGAAAAAACTTATGGTGTCGATGCGGGCGCCCTTTATCAGCTTCTATTTGGTAATGGCATTGTTTCAAGAAGGTATTTTTATCCCGCCTGTAACGAGATGGATTTTCTCAAGGAGCTTGGGATTGATCCGGGAAATACGCCGGTTGCGGCCCGCATTTCAAGAAATATATTGTGTCTGCCCATCTACGGATCACTATCTACGGCAGATATTAAGCATATCTGTACACAGATCAGGCGGAGATAATAAATGACGGATTATATTAAGAAATTAAGTGTTGTTATTGTTACCTTTAATCATGAAAGATACATTGCAGAAGCAATAGACAGTGTTCTGATGCAGGAAGTAGATTTTTCCTATGAGATCCTTATTGGAGACGACGGTTCTTCCGACAGAACACCCGAGATCGTGAAAGAATATGCCAGCAAATGGGACTGTATTATTCCCATCTGCCGGGATGAAAATATAGGTCCAAACAGGAATGCCTTTGATGTATTGATGCGCACAAAAGGGGAATATATTGCCTTTCTGGATGGGGATGATTATTGGACGGATCCTCTGAAGCTTCAGACACAGGTGGATTTTTTAGATAGTCACAAGGAATTTATCGGATGTACGCACCGGATTACTATTGTGGACGAAGAAGGCAGGAAACAAAGGAATCAGTATTTACCGTGGGTTCGTTTTAAAAAGAGGTTTACCCTGGCAGATTTCGACGGTGTAACCCTGCCGGGACAGGCAAGTTCTCTTGTAAGAAGAAATCTTTTTGTGAATTCGGATATCGACATGTCGGTGATCTATCATACGCATCCAATGGTCGGTGACAGAACCAGTGTCCTTATCTTTCTGTGTAAAGGGGATTTCGGAGGGATTGACCGGGACATGGGCTGTTATCGGCGATACAAAAACCCATCTGCCGGAAACATTACTTCCCAAATTTATTTGAACAATGAAAACAGGATCAAGGAAGAGATGGATCTTACGGAAAATCTGGAAACAATCGCGTGGAATCTGTTCCATCGAAAAACTGCCTTTGATGCATATAAGAGAACCCTTTTTGTGAGCGCCCTGTATCAGTACCTTCAGAAGCCGAACGCACAGAGAAAGGAAACGGTAAAGTATGTATACCGTCATAATAGAAATAAGATTCTGTGTATAGCAGCTGTACTTCCGAAGATTTGTAAAAAAGTATGGAACAGTACTCTGGGAAAGAGAGGAAATTAGATGTTATTTTTGCATATTGTCCCGCCAAGTAAGCGGATGATGAATACTTACTTTAGAATGCTGAGAGAGCATTTTCCATTGGAGGAGCATCGATTTCTATTTATCGATCAGTGTAAGGAAAGCGAGAGCGAGCTTTTCGATTATGAAAATGTCGGCGAACTACAGGGGGAGAATTCAAAAGAGAGATTAAAGGATTTTTTTCGGGAATGTAATCGGGCTGACGTTGTGTTATGGCACGGAATTATGTACGGAGCCAAGAAGATGCTTCCCCTTTTTTACAGCCGGAAGCTTAGGAAGAAATCGGTCTGGATCATGAGAGGGCTGGATCTTTATAACTGGAAATGCGAGACAAAGTTTAGTTTAAGATACCGCCTGATAAACGGCATGAATTATTTTATCAGGAAACACCTGCCGTATGTTGTGGCTATCACTCCAGCTGATGAGGAAATATATCACAGACAATTCGGTCACAAAGCGAAGTGCCGATGCGTTGTATATCCATTTGCTAAAGAAGCATTTGTGATGATGGATCATTTCGACGCCGAGAGAAAAAGGGACAATGGTGAGAAGTTTATTTTGGTTGGCAATAACGCCTATACTTTTAACCGCCATCTTGAAGCGTTAGAATCCATGTCCAAATTTTCAGAAGAAAACTTGAAGTTATATATTCCGTTAAGTTATGGCAATGACTGGTATGACAAAGAAAGCGATTACAAATCAAGGGTTGCCGAGGCCGCCGAAGAGATTTTTGGAAGTGAAAAAATAGAAATATTGAACAAACTGATAGATACGGACCAGTATACTAATCTGTTAATGAATATGGATGTGGCAGTGATCGCTTCAAATCGGCAGAATGCGCTGGGCAATATATTCCGGCTGCTCTATGTCGGCAACAAAGTGTATTTGAGCAGGGACAACCCTATGTATCAATACTTTTTGACTGAAGGAATTGACGTATATGATGTAGACACTATTTCTTCCTGTTCCTATGACGAGTTTATTGAAATGCCAGATCAGAAAAAGAACTCTGCATGGATCAGGGAGCATCATCACCCCGACTATCAATATAAAGAATGGGGCGGACTGTTTACGGAGCTGGCACACTTTATTGCCCGCGATAAGCACTACGAGGACAAGGGCCACACATTAGAAGCACAGAATATATCTGAAGAATATATTGACAGACGTAAGGTGAATTATCTCTGTGTGGAACGGGGGCAGTACCTTCCGAGAGGTTCCGTGTATTGTGACATTGAAGATATCTTTGTAGTTGGCTCTGGTGATTTTGAGTATACAATGGTTCACTGGCTGGAAGAGGAAAATAAACGCCAAAAGAGATGGTTTATACAGGGAATTATTGACGATAACGAGCGGAATAAGAAATGTCCTTATATTAAGCAGGATATTATCGCAAATATCGGTGAATTTACCTCTGAATTTGTGCCGGATGCGGTAACGATCGTTGCAGAAGAAAATACGGACAAACGTCAGGAAATCGTAAAAAAATTGGAAGGCAAAGTCTGTAAGTACACAAGATTTGCCCATCCTTCCGCCTCGGTACAGCTAACGGAGGAAATGGAAGAGGGAACCGTTTTCTATCCTGGTGCCATAGTGGACATTACCGCAAGGATCGGGGCATTTACCTATGTAAAAAATGCAGTGATAAAGAGCCATGTGCAGATTGGGGCATTTTGCAATATCGGACACTATGCGGTGATTGGTCATGGCGTTGTGATCGGTGATCATGTTGTCATTAAGGATCATGTGATCATTTCAGATCATACCGTGTTGGCAGATGGACAGATTGTGGAAACAAATATCTAATCGTGGGAGGTAATAAGATGAAAAAACTTATGCTGCTTGGCGGAATACGCTATCTGATTCCAGTGATTAAAAGAGCACAGGAGATGGGCTTATATGTTATAACCTGTGACTACCTGCCAGATAATGAAGCCCATGCTTACTCGGATGAATATTGTAATGTGAGTATTATAGATAAAGAATCTGTTCTGGCGTGCGCGGAGAAATTGAACATAGATGGGATTATGTCCTTTGCCTGTGATCCCGGGGTCACAACGGCGGCATATGTTGCCGAGAAGCTAGGGCTTCCTTTTCAGGGCTCCTATGAATCCGTAAATATTTTACAGGACAAGGGATTGTTTCGAAAATTTCTTTCAGATCATCATTTCAATGTACCTCATGCCAAAAGATATACCGACAGAAATAAACCTTTTGAGGATAAGGACTATTTTAATTGGCCAGTCATAGTTAAACCGGTGGATTCTGCAGGGAGCAAAGGGGTATCCCGAGCAGATTCTCCCGATGAATTGGAGGCAGCGATCCAAACGGCAGTGGAGTGTTCCCCCAGCGGCACTTTTATCATAGAAGACTTTCTGACCTTTAAGGGATATCATTCCAGTGCGGATGCTTTTACAATAGATGGAGAATTAGAATTCATTACATATTCCGACCAGCTATTTGATAAAGAAGCAGACAATCCGTATACGCCTTCCCTGGTTATCTGGCCCTCTACTATGAAGAGCCAATATCAGGAAATCCTGACAGAGGAAACGGAACGGCTTATGAAGCTGCTGGGCATGAAGACCGGAATATATAATATAGAGACTTGTGTGGGAATAGATGGCAAACCCTACATTATGGAAGTATCTCCCAGGGGCGGAGGCTGCAAAATAGCTGAGATTCAACAGATGGCATTTGGGGTGGACCTTATCGGAAATGAAATAAGAAAGGCGGTAGGCCTGCCGCTGGAGGCAATGAAACCAGTACAATGTAACGGGGTTTGGTGTGAAATGATCGTCCATGCCCATGCCGGGCAGAGCGGAAAGCTGGCACGATTATCTCTGGATCCGGAAATTCAAAAGAAATATTTAAAGTTGTCGGCTATCCAGACAAAAGAAGGGGATGAAGTGAAACCTTTTACTGGAGCAAATCAGTCCTTGGGAGATATATTCTTTCGGTTTGAGTCGAGGGAAGAATTGGATGATATTATATCCAGATCGGCGGAATGGCTGAATATAGAGGTAAACTAAATCATTTATTCATGTGAATGGAGAGCAATAAGGTGAGAAAAATTTTTGAGGGAAAAAAACTTCTGGTTCTTGGGACTAATACGGGAAGTGAAGATATCGTCAGCTATGCAAAGGAGAACGGTGCTTATGTCGTTGTCACTGACTATGTAGACGAAAATGACTCATTGGCAAAAAAAATAGCAGACGAGTCCATACTGATCAGTACGGCGGATGTAGAAAGCCTGACTGCCTATGTGAAGGAAAACAATATACATGGCGTTTTTGCCGGCATTAGTGAGTTTAACCTTCTAAAGGCCATGGAGGTCTCTGAGAGGTGCGGCCTTTCATTCTATTGTAACCGTAAACAATGGGATAATATTGAACAAAAAGATTTATTCCGTATAAATTGTGAAAAGAATCAGGTGCCTGTTCCGAAAACATACTTTACAGGGAGTACCATCAACGAAAATATCTTATCGGGACTGGATTATCCCGTTGTGGTGAAACCTGTGGATTCCTGTGCTTCTCTGGGAGTTCATATTTGTAACGATATGACTGAATTGAAAAAATATGAGAAGGACGCTTTTGAACATTCTGATTCAGGGACAATTATTATCGAAGAATATATTGAGGGAGACGAATTTACCGCTCATTATACCATTGTAAATGGCAGGGCATATCTGTCATGCATTGATAACAGATATCCTGTTGCCTTGAATGAGGGAAAAGTAACCACCATTCCCGTTGCCAGAATATTTCCTTCGCTGTTTATAGATGAATATATAAAACAGGTGAATGAATCTATGGTTCGACTATGTGAGGGGATGCAATTAGAAAATGCCATTTTATTTATTCAGGGCATTTACAATAAGAAGGCGAACAGATTCGCAATCTTTGAAGGAGGACTGCGCATTGCAGCAGAGGCACCTTACCGATTTATCAGTAAGGTCAATGGCTTTAACTCCATGAATCTCCTGGTGGACCAGATTCTTCAAAATAAAACCACATATCATGGCGACAATCCTTATTTAGACGGCATGAGCTGCGGCATCGTATCTTATGTTGCAAAAGGCGGGACGGTGGGACGGATAACGGGACTCGAAGAAACGATCCATTCTCTGGACAGTGTGATCCGTTATGAAAACCGATATCCCGTTGGAACTGAGACGCCCAAGGGAGATACATTAAAACAGCTGATGCTGCGGTTTGTACTAATCTGTGAAAACAGAGAGAAGATGAAACAGGATATTCAATATATCAATAAGCATATACATGTTTACGATACAGATAATCAGGAGATGGTTATAAAATTTGATCCGGAACGTCTCTTTGACACAAAATAAATATAGGAAGTGGAGAATCGCTGAGAATGAAAATCGCAATAACCGGTGCCGGAGGGCTCCTGGGACAGAATATTTTACAAATACTAAAAGAAACGGATAACAAAGCATACGCCTTCAGCTCCCAGGGAGATCTTTTGAGGAAGAAATTTAGTGGTGCAAATAATTTTCACTTTCTGGAATTAACAGACAAAATCCCGGACGGGACTGATGTTCTGATCAATTGTGCTTTCCCAAGAAATGAAGACGGGGAGCAGATGGCGGCCGGCCTGAAATACATTCAGGAAATTTTCTGCCAGTGTGTGGAAAAAAGGGTTGGGGCAGTCATCAATATATCGTCCCAAAGTGTTTACAGCCAGTCAAGGGATTATCCTGCAGATGAGAACTCCGGTATAAATCTTGAGAGCAAATATGCGGTAGGAAAATATGCCTCCGAATTAATGTTGAATACAATCTGTCAGAATACACGCCACACTAATATCCGTATGGCAAGCCTCATCGGCACCCATTTTGACCAGCGCATTGTAAATAAATTTGTAAAAACTGCGCTCACCGACAAAGAACTGACGGTTCTGGCAGGCCGCCAGGCCTATGGTTATATGGATGTACAGGATGCGGCGGATGCCCTGGTAACTATGTGCCTTGATACAAATAATTCAAAGCAGTGGGAAGAGGTATACAATCTGGGAATTGAAAACACATATTCCTTGATCGATATTGCCTCCGAAGTCCAAAGACAGGTAGAAGCAGAGCTGGGATGTAAAGTAAAATTGAATAAAAGGAAACATGAGGCCTGTCTGAATACAGCATTGAATTCCCAGCGGTTTTATGAGACCTTTAACTGGAAACCAAAAATCAGCCTCGAAAAAACCGTTCGCAATATTTTACAAAAAGAAGGTTAAGCAGTGGCTTATTCCAGATACCTCTCCCAGAACTCCTCCGTCGTCAGCTCCCTGCCATTCTCCCGCCAGTCCTCTGCAGCCCTTTTGTAAGATTTCCGAATTATGTGTCCGGCCCGGAAACAACGTCCTATGGTAACAAAGAATTGTTTCCACTTCCGTTCTGCCAAAAATCCCTGTTTCGAATCAGGATCGAAAAGAAGAACCCTTTTACAGCGGAAAAATTCCTTGTGAGGCGCACCAAACGGAATCGGGATGCATTTCCTCTTACCCGGAAGAAACCAGCCATTCAAGAGAATCCCCCTGGCCAGCGAATAGCTTTTCCTTTTATATAAGTCCTTCGGCTCGGGCCTGGTGAAAAAATCCCCCATACGATATTTTTCTAAGAGAGCAGAAACATCGGTCTGCTTATATCCCATCGCCGCTATTTCCTGATGCAGTTCTACCGGATCCCGGAAAGACAGAAATGCCGTACCACGGCAGAAATCCTCCAGTGCCCTCAATGTAAGTTTCTGATCCTCATACCGATATTTCAGCAAATGGCCAATCATATTTCTGGTGACATATTTTTTCGCATCCCCAGCTGAATACTCTGGATAATGGATGGCATTGCAGATCAGTGCATTTCTTATATCATAGTATACCATAGAAGAAGCCCTGCGGTGATCAAAGGCATCATGCCATACACTGATTCCGTTCAGGGTAATGATCCTTCCCCTATATCGCAGACCATATTCAACATCATCACGATGAATAAAAAACGGCATCGGCAGGGCATGCTCGAAGCCCTGTTTTATAGGAATACAGCAATACCACCAGCCACAGTAATTCACTGATCCACGCTCCTCATTTGCCACTATGTCGTACCGTTCCGACAGATCATATCCCTGTTTGGGAAATAAAATCCTGTCTCCCTGCCACTGAGCACCATTCTCATGCTGGATATAGGGAATATCCAGCCGAAGGAGACCACCGCCCAGAAGATGCCCCTGATACTGCTCCTTCAACAAGGACAGAATCTGACAGGTACGGAAGACCGTTTCCGGTTCCAATATAACGTCATCATCCATCAAAAGAATATGAGTGAATCCACACGGTTCCTGCATTTTCATGGTTTCCAGCATACAGCGGCCAAATCCCCCGGCCCCGCCGGCATTTTTGTTATATACGACATGTACAAATTCACTGTTGAGTTCTTCTTTCGAAAGCGTACTGCCATTATCTGAGACAAATACATGGACATGCCCATACAGTTCAGAATCCCTTTTTTCCAAAATATGATCTGACAGATTCCGAATGGTCTTCTGTACATACTCCTCCCGGTGGTAAGTACAGATACCAATAGCGAGATTTACCAAACGTTTCTCCACTGTTTCATTTACCTGATACCCTCCGCCGCGGATTATCATGTCTTCCTGTGCTTCTACCTCAATATAGTAGACCCAATCCGGGGAATCGTACCGAAAACAGATTTTGTCTGCTCCCTCTGCCACCTTCTCCGTATATAATGTCCCCCTATTCAGTCTGGTACGGTATAGAGAGATCCAATGTCTGCCACGGCACGAAAGAATTGCCTCCGTGTGCCGGACAGTAGTATATTCCCACCACTTCCCAGCAGAGAAGGAATTGAAATAGGAGAAAAAATCCACTAGAGCCCCCCGTTCCAAAAACAGTCCTTCCTCTTGCAGTACAGCCTTTCCCTTATGAATATGATAATAAAGCGCTGTCTCCTCACAAATCCCCTTCTTAGGAAAAATAAAATTCTGCAGCATCCACGGGCCTCCTGACCTTCACTGTGCTTGTCTGATCTGCGTCTCCATATAGGCATCGCAGACCTCTTCCACTGCCCCGATTCTCTCCACTGTCCCCTGATTGATCCAGACGGCGTGATCACACAGATTCTTCACCTGATCAATGGAATGGGAGACAAAGAGAAGGGTTGTACCGCCACTCATCATCTCATCCATCCGTTTCAGGCATTTCTGCTGGAAAGCATAATCTCCCACTGCCAGAATCTCATCCACAATAAGAATATCCGGTTGGACGATGGTAGCCACAGCAAATCCCAGTCTGGCCCGCATACCAGAAGAAAAATTCTTCACTGGAGAATCCAGGAATTTCTGCAACTCTGAGAATTCCACAATCTCATCAAAATGCTCCTGCATATATTTCTTGGAATGCCCAAGAACGGTTCCATTCAGGAAGATATTCTCACGGGCGGTCAGGTTCATGTCGAAGCCTGCACCAAGCTCCAGAAGGGGCGATATCGTACCATTGACTACAATCTCCCCCTTGTATGGCTTGAGGATCCCGCAGATTGCCTTCAATAAAGTAGATTTGCCGGAACCATTGCTGCCAACAAGAGCCCATGCCTCTCCCTTCTTCACCTGAAAGGAGGCGTCCCTCACTGCCAGAAATTCCTGGAAAAGAAGCTGCTTTTTCAGGAGCTTAATAAAATATTCTTTGAGATTATCTATCTTCTCTGATGCCAGATTAAAACGAATGGTCACATCTTTCACATCAATCGCTATATCGCTCATTCCGATACCTCCTAGATATAAAGGATAAATTTGTTCTGGGTCCTTAAGAACACCCAGACACCAAGAGCCAGCATCAGAAGGGCGTCCACGACTCCGTAAATAACCATGCTCATGTCCGGCAGGCAGTTATACAGAGTAAGATCCCGAAGCTGCGTTGCATAGGCATACAGCGGATTACAGTGAACAACAATATATCTCAGCGGTTCCGGAAGAAATTCAACGGGATAAAACATCGGAGTCAGATACATCCATGCCGTTGTGATGGCATTATAGATATACTGGATATCCCGGAAAAACACATTGGTTGCCGCCAAAAACATGCCAAGTCCCAGATTAAAAACAAATTCCTGGGCCAGCACAAGAGGAAACAGGATAAGATGCCAGGAGAAAACGCCGCCGGTAAAGATCATAACGATCAACAGCGCTCCCATTGAAAAAATGCAGTCAATCAGGCCGCTGGTAATCTTGGATACAGTAAATACATATTTGGGCAGATAAGTCTTCTTTAAAAGAGGTGCACTCCCATTGATGGACTGTATCGCTGATTTGGTAGACAGGTTCATAAAATTAAAGATTACCTGACCGCTCATGAGATATACGGGATAGTTAGGAATGTTTCCTCTCTTAAACATCTGCGAAAACACGATGGCCATAATAATCATGATAAACAATGGATTCAGAATGCTCCAGAGGTATCCCAGAACACTCCTGCGGTATTTGAGTTTCAGATCCCTGCTGATCAGCTGTCCCATGAGATCCTTATATTGGATAAAACCCTTGATACGTGCGATAAATAGACTCACTGTTCCGCTCCTCTCTTCGCTCTATATTTTATAAGCCCTGCGGCAGAGCCAGGACGCCGCCGGATATAAAACATATCCTGTACATCGCAGCAGCCGCACGGCAGGATTTGACATGCTATGATAGACCGCAGGATAATCTTGTTTTAACCTCTCCTCCAATTCCCGGAGCTTCCTTTTCCACGTCCTGTCCGCAGGATAGGAGAGATATATTTTAATCTGGCTCACTGCGATCCTCGCAATCCCTTTTGCCACATAGGCCCGTTTCGCACCTGTCATTCCTGCCTGCTCCTCCCTGTAAAATTCCAGCAAGTGGGTGAGGACTCTTTCATGATGCGCCATATTTTTCTGCATGTTTCGTATATTCATACTCTGTTCGTCCCGCCCAAGCCGGTAGCGGTACACTGGCTGCTCCAGAAATACCACGGTCTCCACACCGGGAACCGGGTACATCATATACTCGGCATCTACATAAAAGCAGTGCTCGTCCAGCTGCCTTCCCATTCCCTTTAAAATATCAGTGCGAAAAGCCGCTGCATGCATATTCACATAAACATATCTGCTTATTTCATCGAATGAATAACACTGCCTGTTCTTTTTGCCAGTAAAATCCGTACCCATCTCCTGCAGCACTTGTCCCGTCTCATTGTCAAAGGATTCAAAATCTGTGACCACCAGATCTGCCGCCGCCGTCCGCAGATAGGAAACCAGCTCATACAGCCCCTGTGGACGCACCAGATCATCGCCGTCCACTGTCTTAAAATAGTTCCCCTTCGCCTCACTGATTCCCCGGTTTATCGTAGAACCATGTCCTCCGTTCTCCTTCTCGATCAGCCGGAATACCTCAGGATACCTCTTTTCATATTCCCTGGCAATATCACGGATCCCATCTCCCGATCCATCATTGATCACCAATACCTCCAGGTCACAGGCAATGCGGGGATCGGTAAAAGAATCCAGGCATTCTGCCAGATATTTCTCAACACGATAGGCGGCAATGGATATTGTCAATGTCTTATTCATGCTCCCTCCATGGCTTCTGCGGACTGATAGATTTCCCTCATCCTCTTCTCCACCACACTCAGAGAGAAGTTCTCTACCTGTTTTCTGTTCCATTCTCCCATCCGGACCGCCTCATCGGGATATTTCAAAAAGTACCGGATGGCCTGCGCATAGTCCTCCGGAAGATTTTCCGTAAAAAGAAACCCGCCCTCTCCATCCCGCACCAGGTCATGATTTCCCCGAATATCCGCCGCCATCACAGGAAGTCCCGCCTGCATGGCCTCCATCAGGGCCACCGGAAGTCCCTCTCTCATGGAAGGAAAGGCAAAAAAATCTGACTGGCGAAGAATATCCGGTATATTGGTACAATACCCGGCCAGAATCACCTTCTCCTGTAAATACATCTCCTTTATCTGCTGTTTCAGGCGATCCTCCACCGGACCTTTGCCGCATATAATACAGGTGAGCTTATCCCTGCGAAAACGGTCCATCGCCCGGACCAGGACAGCCTGATTCTTTGATTCTGTCAACTCTCCCACAGTCACCACGATTTTATGATCCGGAGGAATATCATATTCCCGGCGCAGATCAAAGGAAGGATCCGGCTCCGGCATCGGCCGGATTCCCACTCCGGGGACAAATTCCACACTTCCCCGGACAGGGAAATGGCTTCCTCTGTCATAGTCCTCCTGATTGATCAGTATGAGCTTATCCGTGTATCTGGCATAATGCCGTTCCGGCATATAATACAGCCAGTTCCCCAGCGGCGCCCCCTTAAAGAAATGTAATCCATGGGCCGTATAGAGCACGGTCGTCCTCCGCCCCGTCATCCTTCTGACCTTTTCCGCCGCCTTGCGGGCCAGTATCCCGGTTATCGGCATATGGCAGTGGATCAGCTCAAATTTTTCCTCCAGCATCAGCTGGACCAGCTCCCGGTAGGCGCGCAGCACCTCCAGGGAAAAGGGCGACCGGCAAAAATGAATGGAATGCCTCTGGATGCCCGTATCCGCCAGCCTCGAATTATCCTGCCCGTAAACTACCGTATTATAATTGGAGGCATAATGAACCTCATACCCCATCTCCTGCAGAAGCTTCACATTATTCATCTCAAACTGCGGCACAAAACCGCTGACTCTGGTAACCAGCAATGCTTTTTTATGCATCGTCCTGCTTCCCTCCCCTCTTCAGTACATCCACAATCTGTTCCACACTCCTATCCGGCCTTTCTTCTGCCCTCGCCGCCGTCAGCTGGTCCTCCCGGATGCCCTCCGACGCCTCTTTTTTAAATAATGTCTTTATGGTCATCAGAATGAGCTTCAAATCCATCCACAAGGAATAATTTTCGATATAAAATAGATCCAGCTTTAATTTATCATAGGGAATCGTATTATATTTTCCGTAAATCTGTGCAAATCCGGTAACCCCCGCCTTCACTCTTGTCCGAAATGCAAATTCCGGCATCTCCTCCTTGTACTGGGCGATAATCTCCGGCCGTTCCGGTCTGGGGCCCACCAGCGACATCTCTCCGGTGATTACATGATAAAGCTGCGGAAGCTCATCCAAACGGGTCCGGCGGATAAACCGGCCTACCGGCGTGATTCTCTCATCATTTTCCCTGGCAAGTACAGCCTCTCCTTCCTGTTCTGCGTCCACCACCATACTTCGGAACTTAAAAATCTCAAATTCCCTCTCGTCCTTTGTACACCTTCTCTGATGGTACAACACTGGTCCCCTGTCATATATTTTGATAGCTGCCGCCGTTAGCAGCATAAACGGGGATGCCAGGACAAAGAGGGGAACGGTAATGACAAGATCCAGAAAACGCTTCCAGAACCGTTGGTCAAAGGTCAGCGCATACCCCTTCGTGAGCATAAAGGGAGTGTCAAATATATGGATCCGGTCCGCTCCCATCAGTATAATATCCGATATTTTGGGAATAACATAAGCACGTATCCCCTGGCCAAAGCAATATTTCAATACCTCATTGCGCTGTGCCACCGGCACGTCGCCAAGGATCACCGCCTGATAATCCTTTACCCTTTCCGCAATGGCCGTCAGCCCTTCATTGATATTTATGGCGCCATAGATGGCATACTTGTCCCTTCTGGCCTCGACCTTAAAGACCAGATCAGTGGCCGGGCGGTCGCCATAGATCAGAAGTATCTTCCATGGCGGAAAGATGCGGTTATAGATGCCGCTGGCCATAATGGTCCATAAAGCGGCGATCACACAATCCAGCAACTGCATCAGTAGTATTCCTCCCGGACTCACCAGCCGGAAAGCCAGGAGACTGATGACAATATATATCACTACATTTGCCATAAACGCAGCGAGAAAATGGGAAAGCAGTACCTCGATCCGGCGCAGCTGTCCAATCCGCAGCGCCCCATACATCCTTGAGAAAAAATATAGGAGCAGGCCGTACAATGCAATCATGGCATAATTTCCCTTACGGTAAAAACGGTATACATACATCGTAGAGGCATAGGTATGATACCAGAAATAGGCAAAAACCATCATCATAAACACGATGCTTATAAGAGACAGAACAAAGAGGATGGTCTTCTTATAAGGATCATAGTTTCTCTTCATATCATCTGTTCCTTTCAAAGACTGCATAGTAGGATTTTATCATAGTTGGAACGGCATTGTCAATTTTCCTATAATTGCAAAACCTGCTTTTTCTGGTATAATGTTACTATTAAGGAGGCGCAGTGCCATGGACAATAGAAATTTTACTCTTCTCACGGATTTTTATGAACTGACAATGATGCAGGGATACTTCAGATGCGGGGCAGGCGAACGCGTTGTCTTTGATCTGTTCTACCGGCAGAATCCTGACGATGGGGGATATGCGGTATGTGCCGGCCTTGCCCAGGTCATTGATTATATTAAAAAACTTCATTTTGATTATGAAGACATTGACTATCTGAGAGGCCTAAATACCTTTCATGAAGATTTTCTGGACTATCTGGCCAGCTTTCATTTTACAGGGGATATTTACGCTGTTCCGGAGGGAACCGTAGTTTTTCCCATGGAACCTCTTGTGAAGGTAGCAGCCCCCATTATGGAGGCCCAGCTGTTGGAGACCGCCCTGCTGAACCTGATCAATCATCAGTCCCTGATCGCCACAAAGGCGGCGCGGGTCTGCTATGCGGCCAGGGGAAGCGGGGTAATGGAATTCGGCCTTCGCCGTGCCCAGGGACCGGACGCCGGCACCTTCGGCGCAAGAGCGGCGGTGATCGGAGGGTGTGTCGGCACCAGCAACGTAATCTGTGCAAAGGAGTTCGGAATACCCGCCCTGGGCACCCATGCCCACAGCTGGATCATGAGTTTCCCCGATGAACTGACTGCCTTTCGCCAATACGCGGCTCTCTACCCGGACAATACTACGCTGCTGGTGGACACCTACGATACTCTGCGGTCCGGGGTTCCCCATGCCATACAGGTCTTCCGGGAATTAAAGGAACAGGGGCAGCTGCCAGCCCGATATGGAATCCGACTGGACAGCGGCGATCTGGCCTATCTCTCCAAAAAAGCCAGGGAAATGCTGGATAATGCGGGGTTAAAAGAGGCTTCCATCTGCGCCTCCAGTGACCTGGACGAATATCTCATCGACTCACTGCTGTCCCAGGGCGCCTGTATTGATTCCTGGGGGGTGGGCACTAATCTTATTACTTCAAAAACAACCCCCGCCTTTGGCGGGGTCTATAAGCTGGCGGCACTGGAAGAGGATGGAATCATGAAACCAAAGATAAAGCTCTCCGAAAATCCGGTGAAGATCACCAATCCGGGAGATAAAACCGTCTACCGCATCTACGACCGGGACACCGGGAAGATTCGGGCGGATTATATTACACTGGCCGAAGAATCCTTTGATGAAAGCCAGGATCTGGTTCTGTTTGACCCCAACGCCACCTGGAAAAAAACAAGGCTGCCGGGAGGCTCTTATACCATGAGGGAGCTACTCGTTCCCATATTCCGGAACGGCCAGTGTGTATATGAGGCAAAGAGTGTGATGGAGATTCAGAAGTACTGCCGGGAGCAGCTGGAGACATTATGGGAGGAGACAAGAAGGCTTGTCAATCCCCAGACTGTTTATGTGGATCTGTCGGACCGCCTGTATCAGATGAAGACGGATCTGCTGCGCTCCACGGTGCCGGTGATCCATATAACATAACCTAAATTTTTTCTTCTTTAAGCAGACTTAATTGATGTATCAAGTCATTCGAAAACGTTTTCAGTTCTTCGTCTCCAATTCTTTCTGCTGCATTCCATTGATTATTAACAATGTTTTGGAAATATGGATACATGTCCCTTATATTTTTAATAGAATCAACAACGGCGCATGGTAATTCTCCTGGTTTATGCTCTCCTTGTTGATAAAAAGTAATCTTTATTTTACTATGATGTGTTTTTCCACTAAAAATATTATATGCAACAAAAGAGGTAGTAAATACTATGTTAGAAGTTGCCAGTAAAAGACGCTCTTCATCAAAGGCACCTTTCAAAATTTTACTATTTTCTATCAAACTTATTACAACGTTTAACTTACATAATAAATCATATTGATTAGTTATGTTATCTTTAGCACCATAATATTCAGCACAATTTTCCGAAACAGTATCCAAACTGCTAAACAATATATGTACTTTAACTTTTTTATTATTTTTTAAGAGATCTTCTATTCTGGACTGATATTTTTGAATAAAACGACTTGGTGCAATTCCAGATAGAAAAAAATCCGCACTTGCATTTTCAAAAAAATTGTCTATATCTATTTCTTCTTCAAAACGTAATCCCCCTTTTTGAGCATTGACATCTACTGCAAGCAAATTCATTTTATTTTGCATAATGGAATCTTTGGTCTGCAGTACATATAGTTCCATAAATATATTTATAACTAAAGTATAGCGAATAACTGTTTGCATTTCCAATGGAACAAAACCATATGCAATACCTGAAATTACAGCAATTAACAATAATATGGCTTGAATATACCGATTTTTTGTTTCAATAAAATTTTCAATGCTCCTTATAATAATATCTTTTTTGGCATCTTTCTTTTGTATTTCTTTCATAGTTTGAAAATCGTTTTTCATGCCTATTCCCCCCAAAAATATTATAAATTGTTTCCCTTCTTAAATAATATATCATATTTATTCGCTAATGTACAAGAACACAATTTTGAAACTTTTCGGAAACCGATTACAAGAACAAGTAAACGACATAGCTAAAAAACTATGCCGTTTCTGAATGAATTATTATATGTACTCCTAAAGTTCAGCCCTCCCCTTTCATTCCCTATTGTGTCTTTAATCTCAGCACCGATACGGAATATTTCGGCACAGTATAGTTAAATTGTTTTTTAATGCCTTTTACATCCATGGTTTTCAGCGTGACCACTTCCTTCTGTCCCAGAATATTGTCCGCCGCCAGACTGTCCCCGGCTGCCAGATCCAGCTTGGCCGTGTCTCCAATGTAATCCGCCCCTTTGATATCAATGGCAAGGGTTTTGGCATAACCTGTCACATTCACTATCTTAACTATGATATCCCCTGTCTTATCCGTACTTACCACCTGGTGGCATTCGGAATCCGAAGCATCGCCAACCGTGTGGTCGATATAGAGCGTATCGTTGATATAACACTTGATATGATCGCCGGTTACTACTACCTTAAGCCGGTAAACCGTTCCATTCTGTATCGCCGCTGGTCTTGCCGTCCCCGGGATCTGATCCGACTTGATGCCGTCCTTTACCTGCTGCAGACAGGATACCGTATTATTCCATCCCCCAATATTCCAGAAATAATTATTACTGCTGTTTTTCACTGCGATGGGAATCAGAAATCCCTCCGTACCCGCCGTCTTGACGGCATCCACCGTGAAGGTATAGTTCTTCCAGTTCGGATCGCCAAAATATACCGTGCTCCCTGTAGTGCCATACGCCGCCGTATTGGTGGATGTGCTGGACTGCACCAGTTTCCCGTTCTGCACTGACCAGTTTCCATCGGATGCCTTCTCCCAGTTCAGCCTGAGATTATCCTCACTGTCAAAGTTATCGTAGGCAAGCACAGCGCCGTTTTCATTGCTGGTGATCTTCACATTATCAAAGAATGCCGCTGTGTTCCACGTACCAACACCTATCCTGCCTTTTAATTCTCTTCTCTCATCCGATGTCCCGGCAAGGGAAGAGCGCAGCAGGGTGGTTCCCGCATTGTTTGCAAAGGCCTTCTGTACATAATAGTTGACCGAGGCGGTGGAGGTGTGGTTATTAAACCAGATCAGATCCGGTGCCCAGTGCAGCGCCGTGAGATTTCCAAACAGCGGTGCATATGCCGCCATTCTCACAATATCCCCGTTTCGCTCCAGGCCGGTCATATAGGCCGCCTCCGACAGGGCAGAATTCCACGTATTGCTCCGGGAGGCATATTCGCCCAGAAATACCGGCAGCCCGCCGCCATATTTTGTTCCTGTCAGCTCTGTTCTGCTGTAATTCTTCTCATCATAATAATCCGTATGATTATAAAACCACGCCGGATCATTATAATAGTGATGATCCACTACCCCGGCAAAATCCTTTATTGTTTTGCCCGGATGTGAATTCAGCCAGTTCTGGGCTTCCTGATAGGATGCGAAATAATTTCCCCTGTTATAGTCATGTGCGTCTTCACCGGAACATACCCCCGAGGAGTACATCAGCTCAATATCACCATACATTTCCGGATTCTTCTTCTTTGCCTCGTGGAAAGCATCCACGAAGCCTTCATAATGTTCATAGAAATCTTTTCCCCACTGCTCGTTTCCGATGCCGATATATTTCAATTGAAATGGTTCCTTATGTCCCATCGCAATACGGACTGCTCCCCATTTCGTGCTCTCATCCCCGCGGCAGAACTCCACAAGATCCAGTGCGTCCTGAATATATCTCTGGTAATCCTTCCCGGTGGTGATCTGCGGATTTCCCGGTATCATACAGCTGATTCCGCAGTTCACCACTGGCACTCCCACTGCCCCCATGTCCTCTGCCAGAAGAAAATACTCATAAAAACCCAGACCATAAGTCATAAAGGAAGGATTCTGATCATCTGTGAGGCTCTCATTACTCCAGTGATTCCGACACTGTTTTCTTGCCGCCACATCACCATAGGTCCCGTTAAACTTCAGGGGTTCCCCATTCTTATCTGCTCCCACTGAAGCCTTCCAGTCATAGGCGATATCCAGCGTCTTACCTTCTGTGACACATCCCCCAGGGAATCGCAGGAATGCTGGTTTCAGGTCTGCCAGCTTTTCAGCCAGATCCTTCCGCAGCCCGTTTTCCCTGTTCTCATATGTATCCTCAGGAAAGAGCGAAACCATATCCACAGCCGCTTTTCCTCTATCGATGGTCACCTGAAGTTTCACGCCGGTATAAGTTGTCTTCGATGGGGTCAGCTCCAGTTCATATTCCGCCCACTCCGAAGTAAGTGCCGGGATGTCCGCCGCCGCAAGAATGGTACTGCCCTCTGTGATAGCCGCATGTATTGGTCCGGTATACCCCTCCAGCCCCTTCGCCCATACAGAGAACTTGTATTTCGCATCCCTGTTCACCGACATACCGTCAAGAAAGCCCTTATTAGCAATTCCCGCCGGAGCATTGGATTTATTTTCCATAACCATATAATTGGGATTATTTGCATTCAGGCATCCGGAAGAGTCATTCTTTACCACAGCTGCCGACACTGTCCCTACATCATTCCATCCATGCTTCTCATTCCCTGCCGCCACCTCTGTGAACTCAAAGGAGCGGTTTTGCACCATCTCCGCATACAGACCTCCGTCTGCCGCAAAGTTAATATCCTCGATAAAGACGCCAAAAAGCATATCACTGATCTCGTGAAGGCGTTCCTCCGCATCAATATCCAGCGTATGATTGGATCTCTCCCTGCTGTACTCCGCCGTCTCCCCTGGATTCCCATAGACCGTCGGCGCCGGCTGGGGCTCCTCCGGGGAAACAGGCATCTTAGTTGCGGACGGTGCCGATGCGGACGGAACGGCCGCCGGGGTTTTTACCGGCTCTGCAGACGACTGAACTCCGGTTCCGCCGGTTCCAGCCGCCTTTTTCTTTGTCACGGTAACCTTGACCGTTCTTATATAAGTCTTTTTCCGCGTCCGAATCTTCGCTGTCACGACAGCCTTGCCCTTTTTTATTGCTTTTATGGTCATGCTTTTTTTTGACTTTTTTGTCAGGCGGACAATCTTCTTCCCCTTTTTATTTACTGACCATTTCACACTCTTTACTTTAACCTTTTTTACACTTTTTACTGTGATTTTCTTTCTGCTTCCAGCCTTTAACGATACCTTTGATCTGCTGAGTTTCGGCGCGGTCTTCTTTGCCGCCTGCACATCCGCAGCCGGCAGGGAACTGATCACCAAAGCCGAAATCAGGGCAGCTGCAAGCATTCTCCCCCGTTTCCTTTTCATATTCCAATCCTCCCCATGGATTTTATATTGCAAAATCATTATTTTTTGTTACAATGTAAACAGGCGCCTTACTGTAGCATCAGCATAACGCATAAACAGTATATCGTCTATGATGTTTGTAGTTGTAAATTTGATTTATTCTGCAATGAATGGCACATTTATTTTGGCCTGAGAGAGGAGTGTTTGACTTGATCAATATTGTTGATCTTGGATACCAGTACGTCAACGTTGGGGAATTTGATATCCAGCGTCCGCAGGGCACCGGGGATTATCTGTTCCTCTACTTCCGCTGCCCCACCGAAGTCTGGATCGATGGCGATTACCAGCTTGTGCCTGAAGATACTTATTTTCTGTACCAGAAGGGAGCTCCACAGTATTACCGCCATAGAGAGGGCAATTTTATCAATGACTGGATCCATTTCGACATCGATCCCTACAATGGCTTTTTCGAAAAACTGGATATTCCTTTCCAGACCCCCATGAAGCTTACTTACAATAAAGAAATCTGTGACATGATCGGCGATCTGCAGATTGAACATTTTAGTTTCGGGAAACAACACAGCCAGATTATGTCCCAGAAGGCCAGCGCCCTCTTTCACAAGTTCAGCGATCTGTACCATTTCGCCCAGACAACGAATTCCAGGGTCATCGATTACCGGCGTGAATTCATCGAATTGAGAAGGGATCTGCAGAATTATGAATACCGCCCCGCCAATGCGGAGGAGGTGGCAGAGCATTTGAATATCAGCGTCTCTTATCTGCAGCATCTTTACAAAGAATTTTTTGATGTATCCATCCATCAGGACATAATAAAGGCGCGGATCAACCACGCCTCTCATCTGCTGAATGGAACAAAATATTCTATTTCTGAAATCGCATCCCTGTGCGGCTATGACAATCTGGAACATTTTTCCCGCCAGTTTAAGAAACTGAAAGGGTGTTCTCCCCGCAGCTACCGAAATCAGTTAAAGCCGTAGATTTTCTGAGACAGGGAATATCCCCAGACCACAATCTTCTGTCCTGCCCGGTTCCGGATCTGCATCGGTTTACTCAGGGCCATTTTATTCACCATGCGGTACATAATCCGGTTGTGCTGTTTGAGGTAATCCCACAATTCCGCCCGCTTGGCAAGACTCTCCTCCGTGCCCTCCTTGATCAGAAACACAGAGCTGATGGTCATCATCATGGTAAGGTATTTCACCATATAGTCCCGCAGTTTCTTATTCTTGATTTTCTCCAGATCATAGGCATCAATCATCAGTTTATTCACCTTAATCTGCTGGTCAATCCGGCTGATCATAACTTTCTCGTTGACAGACTGGTCTTCCCGCCCGATGAAATAACGATAGAGATCAACATTGAGGTAATACATGGTTTTCACACTGGGCAGCGGGTTATATACAAAAATATTATCTACATAGAATGTGTGCTCCGGCAGTTCCAGGCCGCAGTCCCTCAGCAGCTTGGTCCGGTAGATTACAGAATGCATCAGGATATTCTGGCTGATCTTAAACCGCTTCACATCGCTCCAGCCAAATACCTTCCTCTCCGGGAAAACCCCGTCATAGCGGATGGCCTTATGTTTATGCAGACTGGGCTTCTCGTACACATAATTGGCCAGAAGCATGTCCACACCGTGCCCCTCCTGCACAAATTCATGCAGCACGTCCAGCACCTTGAGAAATGCCTCCCGGTCCAGCCAGTCGTCGCTGTCCAGCACTTTAAAGTACACGCCCCGCGCACCGGCAAGTCCTGCGTTCACGGCGCTGCCATGTCCCCCGTTTTCCTTGTGAATCACACGGATCACCGATGGGTGTTCCGCCGCCATCCGGTCCGCTATGTCCGCTGTCCGGTCCGTGGAACCATCATCCACCAGTAGTATTTCCACATCCTCGCCGCCCACAAGAGCGGTCTCTACTGCATGCTCCATATAATCCTGTGAATTGTAACAGGGAATCGCTACTGTCAAAAGTTTCATAGTTACCTCCAATTTACTTTACATCTGCTCTGCCACTGTCAGCGCACGGTCGACAATGGCGTCAATATTATAATACTTATATTCCGCCAGCCTGCCCAAAAGAGTAAAGTGCGGAATCTTCTCTACCAGACTCCGGTATCTCTCAAATAGGGCGTCGTTCTCACTGTTGTTAATGGCATAATACGGAATCTCACCTTCTGCACCGCTGTAGGGCATCGGATATTCCTTCACTATAGTAGTATTTGGCGCATCCAGCTGGCCGGCCAGATATTTAAACTCTGTTATCCTTGTAAAGTCCTCCGTCACGGTGTAATTAACCACCCCATGACTCTGAAAAAACTTTCTGTCATAATGCTCAAAGTCGAACCGGAGCGAGCGGTAGGGAAGACGGCCGAACCGGCAGTCAAAAAGCTCATCCAGTGCCCCGGTGAAAATAATGTTCCCATGAAATGGACTTCCTTCAAAGAGCACCGGCTCTGCCGCCTCCGGATCGATGGTCAGGACACTTTTGGCCTCACAGCCAAGACGGAGCTCAATTCCACTGTAATCCAGCATCTTTTCAAAAACCGGAGTATAACCATGCAGTGGAGTCCCCTGATACTTATCCTGAAAATACCGGTTGTCCCGGGACAGCAGCACCGGAACCCGGCCGGATACCGCCGGATCGATCTCCCTCGGCGATTTTCCCCACTGCTTCATGGTATATTTGAGAAATACATTTTCATATACATATTGGGCAATCTCCTGTAGTTCCTTATCCTCATGGTTCATAAGTTCCAGGATGGGCACTCTCGCCCCTTCCCCAAAATTGTCGATAAGCAGTTTCTCGAGATGAGGAGCCCGGTCCCCGTATACTTCCTCCAAAGTATTCAGATTAAAAGGGATTGGCAACTCCTTTCCATATATATTCCCCACAACCTCATGCCGGTATTCATACCACTCCGTAAATCGGGAAAGATACTTATACACGCGCTCTATATTAGTATGGAAGATATGTGGTCCGTACTGATGGATCAGGATCCCGTGCTCATCCAGCCGGTCATAACAGTTGCCGCCGATATGCTCCCTGGCGTCCAGTACAAGTACCCTCTGCCCTTTCTCCTCCGCCAGCTGCCTCGCCACAACAGCTCCTGCAAAACCGCTTCCTATCACAATACTATCGTACATATTTACCTCATTTCTGCGCATACCCTCTGCGCACATTCTATTGTAACAAATTTAACGGATAATATCTACTACTAATTTCAGCGGCTCCGGTCTCAGATCCGAAACCGTATAGCTGTTCTGCATGCATTGCTCCGCCCGTTCAAGCTTCTCCTCACTGGAAGAATAAAGCACTGCCATTACATCGCCGCACCTCACCCGGTCCCCGATCTTTTTCTTCATAATGATTCCCGCACTATAATCAATCACGCTCTCCTTCGTCTCGCGGCCGGCGCCAAGTATCCCCGCTGCAATGCCAATCCTCTCTGTGTCCATTCTACTGATGTATCCCTCTTCCCTGACAGTGAGTTCCCTCTTGCAGGCTGCCCGCTGGAACATATCCGGGTCTTCAATATAAGCCGAATCTCCCCCCTGCCCTTCCACCATCTCCACAAACTTCCTGTATGCGGCGCCGCTGTCCAGCGTCTCTTCCGCCAGCTTTCTTCCCTCTTCATAGGAGATCCCTTCTTTTCCAAGAGATAGCATCATGCCCGCCAGTGCCAGACATACCTCCCTCAGATCCTCCGGCCCACCTGCCCTCAGTGTCTCGATGGCCTCGATTACCTCAAGAGTATTCCCCACCGCATTCCCGAGAGGCTCCTCCATGCTGGTAAGCATCGCTGCCGTCTCCCTGCCCGCTCCCTTCCCAATAGCCACCATCCGGCGCGCCAATTCTCTGGACTGCTCCAAGTCTTTAATAAACGCCCCGCTCCCAGTCGTGACATCCAGGAGGATTTTGTCACTTCCTGCCGCCAGCTTCTTGCTCATAATAGAAGAGGCGATGAGCGGAATGCTCTCCACCGTACCAGTAACATCCCGCAGCGCATAGAGCTTCTTATCCGCCGGCGCAAGATTCCGTGTCTGCCCAATGACACTGATGCCTGCGGATCTCACTGCCCTGAAAAACTCTTCCTCCGTCAGATCAATACGAAAGCCGGGAATGGACTCCAGCTTGTCCAGCGTCCCCCCGGTGAATCCAAGCCCCCTGCCGCTCATCTTTGCTACCGGCACGCCGCAGGCCGCCACCAGCGGTCCCACAATAAGGGTTGTCTTGTCCCCCACTCCCCCTGTGGAATGCTTATCCACCTTGATCCCCGGTATCCCGGACAGATCTGCCGTGTCCCCGGAATCCCTCATGGCAAGTGTCAGCGCCGTCAGCTCTTCGTCATCCATTCCCTGAAAGCAGATTGCCATCAGCATCGCCGACATCTGGTAATCCGGAATTTCCCCCGCCGCATACCGGCTCACCATATTACGGATCTCCTGCCGTTCCAGCGGCTTCCCTTCCTTTTTCTTGTGAATCAGATCCACAAATCTTCCGGTCTGCATCATCATACTCCTCCTTCCGTCTAATCCTTTGTCTGTATGGTATAAATATAGCATATCTGCCTCATATAGGCAATTGTTCAAGATCAAGACAATAGCATAAATATTTGCATAAATACGGCAGCCTTGCCACCACTGCCAAAATATGCTATACTTTACACTTTAAAAGAATACATAAAAAAGAAAGGGGACTTATTATGTCTGGAAGTACAATTGCCATTCTGGTTGCATTTATCTGCTATTTATGCCTGATGATTGCAATCGGTATTTTGTCCATGAAAAAAACAAAGAGCACGGAGGATTATTTCCTCGGAGGACGCGGGCTCAACAGCTGGGTAGCCGCCCTGTCCGCTCAGGCATCCGATATGAGCGGATGGCTCCTGATGGGACTTCCGGGTTCCATCTACGCCGCCGGTACGGGTAAGGCCTGGATCGCCATCGGGCTTTTTATCGGCACCGTTCTAAACTGGCTTCTGATATCCAAACGGCTCCGCCGCTATACGATCGTCGCTAACAACTCCCTGACCCTGCCGGAATTTTTCCAAAACCGGTTCCGTGACAGAAAAAAAATACTTCTCGGTATCTCTTCTGCCGTTATCGTTATATTCTTCCTGGTATATACGGCGTCTGCCCTGGCTTCCGGAGGAAAATTGTTCCACACCGTATTCGGTGTCGACTACCACATCGCACTCCTGATCGGCGCCGCTGTCATTCTTGTATACACTTTCCTGGGCGGTTTCCTCGCCGTGTGCACTACGGACTTCATCCAGGGAACCCTGATGCTCATCGGCCTGCTGGTGGTTCCTATCATCGCCTATGCCCTTGTGGGAAATGATTTCTCCGGCGCGCTTTTGGCCAACGGCGTTGCGCCGGGCAGCGATTACATGAGCCTGTTCTATGTCAATGGAGAACCTTATACCTTTACCCAGATCATCTCCGATCTGGCATGGGGACTGGGTTACTGCGGTATGCCGCATATCCTTGTGCGTTTCATGGCCGTAAAGAGCGAGAAGGAATTAAAGAAATCCAGCGCCATCGCGATTATCTGGGTAGCCATTTCCCTGTTTGCCGCCTGCGCCATCGGTGTCATCGGACGGGCATACCTGAGTACCGTATTAGCAGATTCCGCCACGGAGACGGTATTTATCTCTATGATCCAGAAAATCTTCTCCAACGGCTTTGTCATGATATTTATCGGCGGTATTTTCCTCTGCGGGATTCTGGCAGCCATTATGTCCACTGCCGATTCCCAGCTCCTTGTCTGCGCCTCTTCTGTCTCCAAGGATATATATAAAAATATCTTAAAGCCGGACGCTGACGATAAAAAAGTGCTTAATATCAGCCGCATCACGGTAATTGTCGTGGCAGTCCTGGCCTTCCTTATCGCATGGAATCCGGACAGCAGCATTATGGATCTGGTATCCGACGCCTGGGCCGGGCTGGGCTCCGCCTTTGGTCCCCTTGTGGTATGTTCCCTCTTTTGGAAACGCACCAACCTTCCCGGGGCGGTCTCCGGCATCGTATCAGGCGGTCTCTTTGTTATCATCTGGGATTACCTTCCCATCGCCGGAGGACAGACTCCCTATGCCGCCACTGGTATCTACTCCCTGCTCCTCGGTTTCTTCGTCAGCCTGCTCTGCATTATTGTTGTGAGCCTTACCACAAAGGCACCAGAACAGGAAATCCTGACAGAGTTTGAACTGGTAAACAATTACACAGAAAAGGAGTAATGGTAATTGCGCCATTGCACGAAAAAGATCTCCCACAGGATATCTATGTCATAGCGGCATGGATATCCTGTGTTTTTTCTATACATAAAAAGAACGTCCGCTATGACCTTATTCTTTCATGCTGGTCACAGCGAACGTATTCCTTTCAAATAATATTCCAAACTGGCAGTCAGGATTTTATCACCCCAGTCTCGCCTGAAGCTCCCTGCTCAGATCCTCATAACCCGGCTTGCCCAGAAGTGCAAACATGTTTTTCTTATAACTCTCTACACCTGGCTGGTTAAAGGGATTCACTCCAAGAAGATAACCGCTGATGCCGCAGGCATATTCAAAGAAATAGAACAGCTCGCCAAGGCAGAACTCGTTCTGCTCTGGTACACGGATCACAAGATTCGGCACATTGCCATCCGTGTGAGCCAGCTGTGTTCCCTTCATGGCATTCTTATTGATAAAGTCCATGGTACGGCCGGCGAGATAGTTCAGGCCGTCCAGATCCTTTTCCTCTTCCTTTAATGTAATATCCAGCGCCGGCTGCTCCAGCTCCATAACGGTCTCATACATAATCCGGGAGCCATCCTGGATAAACTGTCCCATGGAATGAAGATCTGTAGTCAGATCGACAGACGCCGGAAAAATACCTTTCTGATCCTTTCCCTCACTCTCACCGTAAAGCTGTTTCCACCACTCAGCCACATAGTGGAAAATCGGCTCATAATTTGCCAGTACCTCTACATCCTTGCCCTTCTGATGAAGAATATTGCGGACTGCCGCATACAGAACGGAATCATTTTTCTCAATCGGCGTCTCCAGGCACAGCTTTCTCATGCTCTGGGCTCCCTCCATCAGCCTGCCGATGTCTGCGCCGCTGGCTGCAATAGGAAGAAGTCCGACTGCTGTAAGCACTGAGAATCGGCCGCCGACGTCATCCGGTACAACAAACGTCTCATACCCTTCCTCTGTGGACAGGCTCTTCAGCGCACCCCTTGCCTTATCTGTCGTCGCATAAATCCTCTTTGCTGCCTCTTCTTTTCCATATTTGTTTTCCAGCATTTCCTTAAACACGCGGAATGCAATAGCTGGTTCTGTCGTCGTTCCCGATTTACTGATAACATTAACAGAGAAATCCCTGTCCCCAATCGTTTCAATCAGCTGGGACAGATATGTTCCGCTGATGCTGTTGCCGGCGTAATAGATTTCCGGAGTTTTCCGCACGGATTTGTCCACGCTGTTGTAAAAGCAATGACGCAGGAACTCTATCGCTGCACGAGCCCCCAGATATGAACCTCCAATACCGATTACGACCAGTACATCGGAATCCGACTGAATTTTCTGTGCCGCTTTTTGTATTCTGGCGAATTCCTCTTTGTCATAGTCCACTGGCAGGTCGATCCACCCAAGAAAATCATTTCCTGCCCCTTTTCTTCCCTCCAGCGTATCTTTTGCTGCCGCTACTGCCGCCTCCATGGATTTGATCTCATCATTACGGATAAATCCTGATGCAAGCGAATAGTCAAATGTAACATGCTTCTCCATTCTTCCATCCTCCTATATGTAATTGCTCACT
Organism: uncultured Clostridia bacterium; assembly: GCA_948467395.1. Lineage (GTDB taxonomy): Bacteria > Bacillota > Clostridia > Lachnospirales > Lachnospiraceae > Eubacterium_F. The sequence goes on from CAOKDX010000008.1 coordinate 28,027, forward strand.
TAGCTCAAACTGGCTCTATTGAGCTGCTTTCACAATAAATTATACTCTTTTGGAAAACCATCTGTCAACCTCTAACCCATATATTCTCGGATCACATCAAGGATTACCTCCTCCTCTTCTTCGGTGAACTCGATGGCCGGTTCCTTCTGTTTCAGAGGATCTCTTGCCGGAAGGCTCACCACCTTGTCTGTGTGCTCGGCACTGTCCTCAAAATATTCCCGCTGGTACTGCTCTACCATCTGGGCATGGAATGTCTCATTTTCCAGACGCGGCTTATAGACATTCTCCAGAAAATCCAGCATGTCCACCCGAAGAATTCTTCTCTTATTAGGTATTTCAAAAAGACAGTCGAATACAAGGATGAGTCCATTGGCAAAGACACCGCCAAATAAACTGACAAAAACAAGATTCCTGTCAAGCCCCAGTGCCATGGCTGACACCGCACCGCCAAGACCGCTGATCATGGAAAGAAGCATGCACAGATTCCCAAAGGACTCCCATGTCCTGAGCCGAAGACCAAGAAAACGATAATGCTGCAGATACTTTTCCACAAATACATCCACATCTGTAACGCCAATCTTCAGCTGATAACAGGTATCAAACTTCATACGAAGCATTTTCATAAGCCGGTGATCCGATCGCCCCATATCCGACGCCGCCTGGATCAGTCTTTTGTATGTATGACTGAGCATTCCCTTTGCCAGAATCTCCATGACGCAGAAAAATGCCGTCACATATACTGTTCCATAATGTTTTATAAATTCTACCATACCAGATTCCCCCTTTTTTTGGAATCTAGTATAGCAACCTTATGACATATTTTCTACCTGGTATCAGCCATTTAATGGAAAACCGTATCCCTTTTTTCGACATTCTTTGTCACGAATCGGCGGGATTCTCTCCCCGTGCGGCTTTATCGATAATATCCGCTACCATCACAACGGCATTCTGCTGGTTTGCCGCCGCCATGGCTTTCTTATAATCCTGTTTTCTCTCATCTACCTCACGGACTGCCTCCAGCAGCCGTTCACTGGTGAGCTCTTCTTCCCGGATCACGTAACTATAGCCCTGTTTTTCAAAGGACGCCGCATTCAGGATCTGGTCGCCGCGGCTCGCCTCCATAGAAAGAGGTATTAATATATTGGGCTTATGGAGCGCCAGAAGTTCACAGATGGCATTGGCTCCGGCCCGGGATATAACAATATCGGCCGCATCCAGCAGATCACAGAGCTCTTTCTGTATATATTCGTACTGTACATATCCCTCCATGCCCTGCAGGGTTTCATCAATCTTATCCTTCCCACAGAGATGGATGATCTGATAGCGCTCCAAGAGCTGCGGCAGTACTTCCCTCACAGCCTCATTGACCCGGACAGATCCGAGACTTCCCCCGATCACAAGAATAACTGGTTTTCCTGCAGTAAACCCACAGAAATCCAGTCCCGTCAGCCGATTCCCTGAAAATAGCTCAGCGCGGATCGGAGAACCCGTCAGAAACGCCCTTCCCTCTGGCAGATGCTCCAGCGTCTCTGGGAAGTTCGCACAAACTGCCGCCGCAGAGGAGATGCACAGGCGGTTTGCCAGTCCGGGGGATATATCGGATTCGTGCAGGACACAGGGCACATGGCGCCGTTTGGCTGCCTTAACCACCGGAACTGTCACAAATCCTCCCTTGGAAAAGACAACATCCGGCCTGATCTTCTTCATCAGCTTATCGGCCTCTGCATATCCTTTCAGTATACGGAAAGGATCCGTAAAATTCTTTACATCAAAATACCGTCTCAGCTTACCAGAAGATATGCCATAATAGGGAATATCAAAGTTTGCGATCAGTTCCTTTTCTATCCCTGTCCTGGAACCAATGTAGTGGATCTCATACCCTCTCTTTTCCAATTCGGGAATCAGTGCGATATTAGGTGTCACATGGCCTGCCGTGCCGCCACCAGTAAGTATAATCCGTTTCACGAATAGCCCTCCTATAAGTTTGCTCTTATCTCATCTGCGATTTCTTCCGGATTCTCCGGCAATTCCCCTTTTTCCCATTCAATGTCCACCGCGTCATCCCTAAATCTGGGTATCACGTGAACATGATAGTGAAATACCGTCTGACCTGCTGCCTCCCCGTTATTCTGAAGGATATTGATACCGTCACAATGATAAGCGGCCTTCAAGGCTCCTGCAATCTTCTTTGCCGCCATCAAAATCCGGGACGCATCCTCCTCCGGAAGTTCAAATAGATCCGCCGCATGATTTTTGGGCAGGATCAGCACATGTCCCCGCGCTGCCGGACTCACATCAAGGATTGCCTGAAAAGACTCATCTTCATACACTGTTGTAGAAGGGATCTCTCCATTCAGAATTTTGCAGAACAAACAATCTTCTTTTCTCATAATCTTTACCTCCATTTAATTAAAGCGGAAAACCGTGTCAAAGTTCCTCAGTATCTTAAAATTTCCCTGGGCAGAAAGATCCCCGGACATAAAAGCACTCTGGAATGTCTTTTTCCCATGGACAATATCTGACAGCACCCCGCTTCCCATTTTGGCCGTAACATCCGCATTCTCAGCAGTTCCTCTGTAACAATCCAGGTCTCTGTCATTAATATCGATCACCAGAGAAAACCCTCTGTCTGTCAGGTCAATTCGAAACAGGGCTTTAAATCCGTCCAGAGGATAAAAGTTCTCCCTGATCAGCGGCGTATATTCATCCGTATCCGCCTCTTCCCCCAGCATCCCCTTAAACAGACTTGCCAGCTCCTCGATATCCTCTTTCTGTTTCTTTACATATTTGTCATTGGAAACATAGACTGACAGCTGTTCGCTCTCCTGAGGCGTAAGCGACAGTGTACTGCCTTTCAGGACAGTTTTCTTTACCTGCATGCTGCTGTTGGGAAAGGCCGCCATTTTTTTCGAAATTGTCCGGTAGAAATTTTCCGTCTTCTTTTCTATCATCAAATTGTATTCCGCATTTGTCTCAAACTCCACATGATTGTCCACATAAGCGCACAATCCCTCACAGGGAACGCCGCCCAGCATCTCCCATGCATGGATCAGATCATACTCCGCTTCCCGCTCTCCATAGGTTGTGGCCATAACCACCGGCAGCATATAGATGTGGGATATCTTTTCCTTATCCCCATACAGCCAGCAGGAATCAAGAAACTGCTGAAGATTGCCGCCAATGCCAAGCCATTCCACAGAAGCGGCAAGAATCACGCCATCCGCCTCCTTCAGCGTCTTTGGCAGTACTGCGATATTGCTCTTTTCCTCATACAGATTATACCTCTCGACATTAACCCGCAATTCATCCAGCACTTTAGAAATCCTCTCAATAACATATATGGTTGGATCGTCAATCAGCCCGCGCCCCCCATAATAAATATTAACTCTCATAGGTAACCTCCATCCGTTTCATTCTGGTCATGATCAGACATATAATAAAGCCAACAATAAATCCGCCGATATGGGCGGCATTATCAATCGTAGCATCCCGGCTGCCACTATATAAACTGAGCGCAATAAATAGAAGATATCTCGGTACTTCTGTTGTCTTCCGCTGCCGGTTCCGGTTTCCCAGTATAAGCAGGCACAAAAGCGCACCTGTCAGTCCGTAAATTGCACCGGACGCACCACACGAAACCGTACTCTCATGAACAACACTTATATTATAAACGATAGAAGTTACTCCTGCAAGAATTCCGGATAAAAAATACAGAACCGCAAACCGGACACGGCCAAGCACATCCTCAATGGCGTATCCCAGCACAAGCAGGGACAGCATATTATTCACCAGATGTTCAAAACCAAAATGCAGGAAAAAATGAGTAACCAGCCGGTATATCTCATGTCCCTCCAGAATCAGGGACTCAGACGCCGCTCCCATCTGCAGCATAAATTCCGCATCGGAGCTGGATCCCTTCCATTCTATATAAATATATACCAGCACATTAATCCCTGTTAGAAGCAGAGTGAGAACCGGTATCCTCTTTTTTTTATCCATATATTTTCCTTCCCGCAGCCCAGCAGCACCAATTGAACCTGCCAGGGAACTAGGTCAAAGGCGCCATTGAGCTAGACTGGTTTTTCATTCTATGCTATGATGAAAATTGTAACACAGATCAAAAATACGGTCAATGTCTATCAGAAAGGAAGGAATCGAGAATGCAGATTACAATTAACGCTGATGCCGCCAATACAAAAAACATCCTGTCTCTTCTGGAAGAAATGGGATATACTCTTCCCTGCAACTGTCATGGCGGACATCACTGCGATGGCCGCACCTATCCCTTTGACTGCTCTCTTGTTCCAGCAAAACCGGTTACCATAACCCTTCCTTCATCCATCTCCGGCGTCATTATGGGAATTTCCCTGGAAGACATGGTCCCTGCCAGGGGCACCGGAGATACTATACTCATAGATCTTGGCACGACCACTGTCGCTATGGCGCTGATCGACAGCACCACCGGTGAACTGCGTCAGACCGGCGTATTTGCAAACCCACAAAAAAAGTTCGGTTCGGATGTTATCTCCCGGATTCACGCATCACTTCATGGCGAAGAGAAAACCCTTACAGATATAATACGGCTGGCCATTGCAGAGCATGCCGCCCAGCTGTGCAGCAAAAACCAGCAGGGAACGGATAGCCTGACCAAATGTTACATCGCCGGCAACACAGCCATGATTCATATTTTAATGGGTTATGACTGCACCCCGCTCTCCCGAAATCCCTTTACCCTTGCAGAATCCACTCCCCCGCCCTTCCTGTATAACAACTGCAGGGTAAGGATTCTGCCCTGGTTCTCTGCCTTTGTGGGGGGCGATATCACAGCGGGAATGTACGCCTGTCATATGGAACCTGCCTCTTCCTGCCAGAATTCTGATACCCTTCTGCTGATCGATCTTGGCACAAACGGCGAAATGCTGCTGCGGCATAAGGGACAATTCTACTCAGCCGCCACAGCGGCCGGTCCCGCCTTTGAGGGAAATGGTCTATCCTGCGGATGCCCCGGAATTCCCGGCGCTATAAGCAGCATCCGGCTCACACCGCTCCGTCCCCGGCTCACTACAATAGCGGACCGGCTTCCGGTGGGAATCTGTGGTTCCGGCGCTGTTTCTCTCTGCGCAGAGCTGCTTCACCGCGGCTTCATCACAGCAGACGGTATCCTCACTGACCGTTTCCCCCCCCGTGGAATCCTGCTTGGCTATTCACCAGCCAAAGAACCATTGTATTTTACGGCAGAGGATCTAAGGCAGATACAGCTCTCGGTGGCCGCCATTGCCGCAGGCATCGATACTCTTTGCTGCGAGGCCGGAATCAACCCCGATGATATTGCTGCGGCCTATCTGGGCGGGGGCTTTGGCTTCTATCTCGATATGGACTCCTGCCGGACACTTGGACTCTTCTCGTCCCTTCCCATCTCACGCATAAAGCCCATGGGAAATACCTGCCTTCGCGGACTCTTCCGTTGTGCCTGCGGGGGAGACGACATCTCCTGCCTCACCGTCCCCCCCACACACAATGTCGCTCTGGCAGAGCATCCTTTTTTTCGTCAGCAATTTATCTCTCACATGACATATTCCGGCTGAGTAATCTCCACCACATACTCATGGCCGCCGATACGGAGCAGGTCACCGTCCTCCAGACGGGTTTTATGCCATGGCAGAAGCCTTCTGTCATTGTGGTAGACCGCCTGTCCGGAATCCTCATCTACTACCATTACCATCCCCGCCTCCTGCAGTATATGAACAACAGAGTGACAATCCCACTCCCTGTTTTCCATCTTGATCCGATAAGGAAAATACGGAATGGGAACCACCTCTTCCTCTCCCGTCTGCGGTATCAGGCAAACCCTGTTCCGATCCCGTTTTTCATCCTGGAAACAAACCGGCATCTCTTTCTTTTTACCGGCATGCTCCGGCAGGGTTTTCCATACTCCATAACCCGATACAGCCAGAAAAAATAATGTTGTTCCGACGGCCTTCATCCAGTCCGTTCCGCCAGATACAGGCAGTCGAAACATTCCCATCCACCAAAGAACCATGGGCAGAAGCACTCCCGCCGCCAAAATCATTCCGGGAAGAAAGCATCCGCGGATAAACCGCGTCCGCCGGGTTTTGCATCGCCCCGCGGTCAGGAGGGAGTTGTTCTCCACCTTCGTCGGCGCCGGGACAGAATTCGGCACTTTGCGGTTCTCTGCCGGACAAAACATTGACATCTCTTCATAAATATATTCCCTCAGCATGTCCCTCGTACAATCTGTCCCTCTGGTGAGTTTGTGCATTCCATAGATAAAAAATACCAGTTCCCTGTCCTTCTGGTTCATTTTATCCATAATCACCTCCAGCAGATGTCCCACCGCCTCCGCCGTTCCCTGCTTATGATCTTCATGATAAATCCCCTCCCATATTCCCCTGCCGGAATCAAGGTACAAAAAATCTTCCCGTATCACAACGCTTCTGCTGTCCAGCAAATATTCTTCCATGCAGTCGGCCATATCAAATATCTGTCGGAACATCTGCTGTATATCTGTCCTGGAGAAATTTTCCCTCTCCAGAAATTTCTGGAGAGAGATCCTTCCTGAAATATTAAATACATATTCCTTCTGACCGTTGATCCGGCGGAGCTCCATTGGCAAAAAACCCGGAATCTCCTGGTATAAAAACATTCTGTCGCTAATCACCTCCTCTTCCGCTCCCCTGATTTTCAGGTAGTTTCCCGTTCCATCCTGTACCACCTCGCACTGCATCTGTATTTCCCCCCTTTATCCAGACCGGAGTATTTCCCGGTCCCACTTATTTTTCGCCGGAACTATATGTTCTCTCACCGTCTCATATACCAACTCAGTCTTTCCCCTCATAAAAATCTTCTTTAATAAGCTGCCGGATATCGGCAGTATATAGCGAATCTGTATCTTTCTGCCCGCCAGCACGGAGTGAGCCTTCACCCCGCGAATCCGGATGAGCAAAAATTTCTTGTCCAGTTTTTCCCTGACCTTTTCGCACCAGCTGACTGATTTCTCCGGCTCAGACGATGAGAGCCAGACCGCTGCCTCCCCATTTGTAACTGACTCCAGCAGCACCATATCATGTACGTACAGACCGCAATAGCAGACTGCCGTCAACACCCAGATACAGATACTCATTACAAAGACAGCTTCTACCGTATAAACTCCCTTCCTTCTCATAGGCATAACAGCATCCCATACGCTGCTGCCGTAAACGGAATAAAGGGCATCTTATATCTTCTCCCCACCCGGCGGAATACCAGAAGAAAAGCCCCTGCCACCGCTGCCAGAAACAAACTGACCATCAGCACCTCCAGGCTCGCCGTAAAGCCCAGGGAAAGCCCCATCACTGCATAGACAAGGGCGTCCCCCTCTCCCACCGCACCATGGCTCAGCTTGCTGACCGCCCACAACAGCAGGCCGGTGCTTATGCCCGGAAGCCATTCCATCCACGGGTTCTCCCGTAGCATCTGCTGCAAAACCACCGCTGCAGCGCACACAATTCCGGGAATTACAGGAATTTCCTTTTTTCTTATATCAAACCATGCCATTAGGACGGTATAACACCCGCAGACAATCCAAATCAACATCTCCATCTCTTTCCTCTCCCCTTTTCTCAGCTGCCGCACTTACTGCAGGGTGTCCGTTTCCCTGCTTGGGACAGCTGGATTTTTTTTACGTTTCGCTTTATCCCGCTGCAGGAACGGATAATATGATACCGGTCTCCAAAATTTGTAATCCAGACCTCATCTGATCCCGCCGGTACAATGTCTTTAACACACCGCTCACAAGGTTTGTATCTCCCCCCGCTGTCGTTCCGGAGACTGGCCGTATCACCATATTTCATCTGGGAAATACTCAGCCGCAGATAGGTGCAGCTTCTCTCCCGGTGATACACTCTCCCTGTCTCCGTTACATATACCATTATGTCTCCCTCTTCTTCCACGTTCTCTCTTCGTTCCACCCCGGTAAAGGCTCTTGTGTGTACACGCTGCCGGAACCGGCAGGATCCGGCGGGAATCAGCCGGAATGGTATTTTTGCGTAATACACCGCAATCAGATCAATTTCATCGTTCCGCTGTAACACGGATGATTCCAGAAGAGACACTGCCAGTCCTTTCACCTCCAGGCAGTCATTGATCCTCGTCTGGTAATATGCCCGGTTTGCCAGCAATTTGTTCTCTCCTGCCCCATATTCTGCCGAAGCCTCTCTCGCCACCCGTGTCAGTGCCCACTGAACCTCATCCTGACATCTGACAAGGAGTCCCAGATAGGCTGTCAGAAGCATGCCAAACAGAAATACTGGCAGTACCAGCGCCGCCTCCACTGTCATAGATCCTCTCAGAGCGGGAAAGGGTATCCTATTCCCATGGTTTTGCACATTTGTCATAATGCACTCATATTTATTTTTTGTATTGATAGATTGATCCCCTTTTCTTTATTTTTTTAGAATACCCTTTCCTGCTCTGAGAATCTCATTTAAAGATAACCTTTCGTAATCTCACAGGTATAAGAGTAATCCCGTATGTCCCGTCCCAGCATACTTCTAATAGCTGGCAGCCGGAAAAACCTTGCAGGGAATGTCACGCCTGCTGACACAGTGAGGGAATAAACACAGCTGGCAAGCTGAAAATCTTTATATCCATTGCGTTTCATATCCCACTGGATCAGATCCATGATCCGGTACAGACGCGTGCTATGACCGGTCAGAGCCAGAAAGAGAAGCAGATATTCCCCATATCCAAAGGATTTTTTCCCTGCCGGCCTAAATTTTTCCGCCCGCTTCGTAACCACCTTTCCCGATAAACCAAAGATTTCGGAAAAACCTGTAAGAATCTGCGATGGCGTCTTTATTACCGGCACATGCCTCGCCTGAAGCAGTCCCGCTATATCCACAAGGCCTTCTACAAATGACCACACAAGGAGAATCAGTGTCTGTGTCAGACGGATCAGAGGTTCCAGGCCAGTAAAACCCACCACGGCAGCGGCGGCGGCATACGCCTCTGCTTTCCTTGCCGGATCTTTATAAATGGCAGCAAAATTTACCGGCATCCGGATCAAAAGGATCCGGTTTAGCACCGTCTGAAGGTTTTCCCTGTCCGACCCCCTGCCTGCAGCTATGTACTCCCACTGGTACTTCAAAGTTTTCTTCCAGCCGGATGTTTCCTGAATATAATTAGAAAAACGGTCCTGAATATAAGAATCCAGACAAAATTCATCCATTCCATATCCCCCAAGCTCTCCCAGCACGCCTGTCAGCGATACCTCCTTTTCTCCCGCCAGCGCTGTCACCCGTTTTCCATAATCCTCGTTCTTCCCGTCCCGATTTTCATATAGCCTGGCAAAGTTATCCGGCTCTGCCACCTCCGCACCAGAGAGCTTATCCGGATCCCGACAGGTAAGATTTAGAATCCCATTTCCCCATACCCCTGACATAGCGTCTACTGGATCCGGGGCACCGCCCTTTTCCTCCACTCCCGTATAATCAAAGGCGATGGTTTCCGTATCATAATCCTGCCACAGCTGCTGTAACCGTTCCTCTTCTCCTTCCTGTCTCTCTGCCTGAAGAATCCTGCATGTCTCTGACAGAATTTCCCTGTTTGTCTCAAGAACAGACATCTGCCGTATTAGAGTTTCCATTTTTCTGTCATGATCGGCAAATTCCGTTTTTTCCCTCCCGTATTTCCGAAATCCCGTTTTCAGACTCACGGCCTCCCGGACTGCCTGTTCTGTCAGTCGGAGCACCTTCTCCACCCTCCTTCGAAACCGTTGTCTGTCCAGCTTCGAAAAATGAACAGGGGTGTCATCTATATACGGTTTCATCTTTTTCCATACGGCCTCTGTCCCTATGGCAAAATTCTGGCTTGTAATATCCCCTGCCGCAAACATCTTAATGAATTCCGGTTCACAGTGAATCCTTCCTTCGGATACCGTGATACCGTCGATCCATTTCATAAGCTTCAGCATCTGTACATCCAGTTCTGCCGCCTCCTGCTGTCTCTCCACAGTTTCCTCAATTTCCTCAGCCGTATCCTGGGAGCGGATGAGATCGGATGACTTATCCTGCCATGTCTCCAGCTGTTTCTTTGTCAGCCTCCGGAGCATATACTGATTGATTTCCTTCTGCAATGGTGCGGCGCCATTATCTCCCAGGCAGGTTTTCTCCTTCACCCGGATCTGACTGATCCCCCCGGCCAGGAAATCCATTGACTGGCCGTCTGCCGCCTCCATCGTATCCGCCGCATAATCTGCTATCACTTTCTCATAAGGTGTCCCGCCGCTCTCGAGAAAAAATAGTCCGTAGTTTTCATAGAGTGGACGGCTGTATTCTGTCAACAGTGATTCCACGGCCGTCCGCACAGTCCTTGCCGTATGCCCGGCACACGCCGTATACCGGGCAGTCTCTACCAGTGTCCCCAACAGGGCGAGGATCAGAATTCCCGACAGAGAAAGAAACACCGTGATGCTGCCCCCCGCCCTAACCAATAATGTTCTTGGAGTCCGCATTGAAGCTTTTAAAAGCATTTGTCACTACAGACGTAATCTTTGTCTTGAATAACAGTACCAGCGCCACCAGCACAACAAGGATCAATATGATCTCCACCACCCCAATGGCATCCTCTTCCCATATAAATAATTTTATCTCTTCCATACATTTAATCCCCTTTCTACAATGTCATAAACGCCGGGACCAGAATGATCCCCATCACAAGGCCCAACATTACAATCATGGGAAATAACAGCTTTGTCCCCGCTGTCTCCCCCAGCCGGAGCAATCGCTCCCTGCGCTGCTCCATTGCCTCCAGCGCCTCCTGTTCCAGCAGATCCAGAATTCCCTCTGACCCCTTCTTCAAATTCTGGTTGATCACAGAGGAAAACCGAAGATACGGCAGCATTCGGCATTTCCTTCCAAAATTCTCCATTGCCTGTCCTTCCGATACCCCGTCTCGCATTTCCTGCGTCATGATACAGAGCTCCTCATATGCATAATGAATTCCCCCTCCCTCCTCTCTGGCTCTCTCATATTCAGATACGATTCTCTCCACACTCCTACGAAACGTCATACCCGCCCCCAGCAGTAGCATTACCTTATTCACCATGCCGGGATAATCCAGATACATCTGCTCTTCCCGTCTGGCTGCCTCTTTTTTCTGCCGTTCCCTCCAGAACACGGGAAGGAAAAGGATCAAAACAAGAATCAGGTATACCGGCGTATAATTTTTCTTTGCCTCCTCCATGTGATAACTGAGCCTGATATCCCCGACAGATGCCGGCAGCTCTACAACCTTCTCCGACGCGCTGTCCTTCAGGGTTTTCTTTAATGCCTCCTTCACACTCCGGATCTGCTGCTTCTCCAAATCCAGGTCCGGCGGCACAAGATGCGCCTTAAAATACATGGTCTTTTTCCAGTTCCGCCAGGAAGCCTTAAGCATTATTTCCGTGTCCACTCCTTCTGGTGGAATTTTCGTCTCTGCCAGTGTACCATCTCTCCGGATGAATTTTTCGTCAAAGAACCAGCTTATCTCTATCCCCGTCCCTGGCACACTGCTGAAAAATCCCAGCGGCTCCGTCACCTGAGCAAGTGATTCATTTCTGCCCGGAAGTTTCTGTTCCGCAAAAACCCTCAGCTTCTTTTCGATCTGCTCCCCCTCCTCTGCCGAAATATCCTTCTCCTTGAGATCGAGCCGGACCCTCTTTTCCCATTGCCCGCTTTCACTGATCCCGGTAACATCAATTTCCACTGGGATATCTTCGCTCTGCCTGGACAAATATTTTCCCTCACGCAGCAATTCCGCTGCCGGATCTGACAAAAAACAGCAGAACCACACAGCCGCTGCCGCCGCCATAAAGAACAACAGGGAAACCAGTCTTCCGCCCCACAGTTCCTTTAAGGCATCCTCCCGCTTTTCTCTCGGATGCATCAGCTCCACATATTCACAAGCACTCTTCTCCCTGAAAAGCCAGCGCCCGGCATGCAGCCACTCAGTCAGACGCACTCCCAGCTTTTGTAATCGATCAGACACCGCACTCCCCCCTCCCGATTCATACCTGGCCGATCCCTCTCAATATTGCCCGGCTCCACGTAACAGCTGCCGCATAGGCCGCCAGAACAGCCGTCATAAACATCCTCCCTGAAAGTCCACGGTACAGCGGTATAAGAAAATCCGGTGAGAAGATCTGCAGATACAGGAGAATGAACAGGGGAACTGCCATCATGCAGCGGGCCTCCATTTTCTTTCCTGCCACTGCCGTCTGTATCTCCCTCTCCATCTCCACCTTATCTGAGATATTGCCTGCCGTCCGTTTCATCACCCGCACCAGATTTCCCCCGCTTCTTCTCGCAGTGGAATAAATCTGGGCAAAGGTAATAATATCTTCCAGGCCGCTGCGCCTTCCCAGATCAAGAAACAGACCGTCCAGAGGCTTATGAAGAGTAAGCTGCTGCCGGATCCCCCGAAGTTCCCTCAGCATCATTGTCTCACCTCCATACATCAGCTGCATGTCACGGTATGCCTCTGTCACGGCGTTTTCCATAGAATACCCGGCTGTCAGTGCCGACACAAAGCTGTCCATGGCATCCTTGAACTCCAGCATCAGTTTCCACCTCTGCCCTGCCGCCAGGTGCTTTTTCTGATACCGCAGATACAGGACGGCACCAACGGCGGATGCCAGAAAGCAGAACAGGACGCTCTGATAAAAAAGATATAGAATAACAAAGCTGCCGGCGGCACCACAGAGGCCGTATCGGATTCTTTCCCGCCGCGTAAATACATATCTGTTGTAATCCTTCATATCTTCACCCCCGCTCTCAGGCACTTCTCCGTATAAATCAACGGTCTCCCGGTGCTTTTCAGCTCTCCCACCACCTGTCCCTGACGCTCCCCTTCCTCCCGGAACACATACAGCGGAAACAGCTGGATCTTCCCCTCTGCCACTTCACCCACCTCACTGATCTCCAATACCTTTCTGGATTTGTCCCGCAGACGCCCCAGATGTACCACAAGGTCGATTCCCGAAGCAATCTGATGCCGTATTGCCTCCAGCGGGATATCCAGCCCCATCAGTACAAGCGTTTCCAGGCGGTTCAGCATATCGGAGGGACTATTGGCATGGCCGGTGGAAAGACTCCCGTCATGCCCCGTATTCATCGCTGTGAGAAGATCAATGGCCGCCGAATCCCGGATTTCGCCGACAATGATTCGATCCGGGCGCATTCTCAAAGCACTTTTTACCAGATCCCGGATAGTAATCTGGTTTTTTCCCTCCACATTGGCATTCCTGGCCTCCAGCCGCACTAGATTATCAATGTTTTGTATTTGCAGCTCCGCAGAATCCTCGATGGTGATAACCCGCTCATTGTGTGGAATATAATTTGACAGGATATTGAGGAATGTTGTCTTGCCCGCCCCGGTCCCGCCGGATATAAAAATATTGTACCGCGCCTCTACCATTTTCCGCAGAAACTCCTCCGCCTCCTCCGTCACCGCCCCCATACGGATCAGCTTTTTCATAGTCAGGGCTTCTTTCGGAAACTTGCGTATGGTAATGACCGGCCCCTCGATAGCGATGGGGGGCACCACGATATTCACCCGGGATCCATCTGCCAGCCTGGCATCCAGTATTGGGCTGGACTCATTGACAATACGGTTTCCTGAAGAGGCAATCTGCTGGGCAATGTCCTCAAGTCTCTCCTGATGTTCAAAGGTAAGACCCGTCTCCGTGAGCCCTCCCTTCTTCTCCACAAAAATATGATCCGGACCATTCACCATAATTTCCGTTACTTCCTCATCCTCCAGTATATCCTGCAGCACATCCATTTTTCGGATGGAATTGAACACGACATGCCGCAGTCTCCTCTTTTCCTCCAGACGGATGTATTCCTCCCCCGCTGCCTGTTCAATATGCTTCCCGATCAGTATGTCCAGCTCTCTGTCGCTGATCTCCACTCCCGCCGGAATTTCTTTCATAACCCTCTGCCGGATTTTTTTCCTTCTCTCATCCAGTGTCTTCCATGTCGATACCATCTCCTTCCTCCCCTCTCTCTAATGCCCGTTTTATACACTCCATCCTCCTGTCGTCTCCTGTCAGCTCCTCCAGTCTCACACTTCCCCATTCTGGCCCCGCCGGCACAAATTCTTCCGGCTGCCGGATATACCGTATCCGCTTTAACAGCTCCTCTTTCCGCTCTGTGCGGCAGATTTTACGGAATACAGCACCCTGTACTCTCCCAATGACTCCCGGCACCTGCAGAAACAGAATCCTGTCTGCCGGTTCCATCAGATCGAGAAAATATTCAAAAACCTGCCCCATCTCAACGACAATGCTGTCATATCCGCACTCTCCCTGAAGTCTTTCCAGAAACCGCTCCCAGTCCTCCGGACGACAGTCCAGGAGATCCTTGAAATGTGCCAGCGGCGGCAGCATTTCCGCCCGACCAAAAGTAAGACAGATTTCCCTGGCCCGCTCCGCAAAATCCTCCTGCTCCAGCATAAAGATAAGATCCCCCATTCCTCCTGATATCGGGGAAGCCGTCTCCAGCTCCGCCCCGGAATACACCGGAAGTCCCGAAAGCTGCAGATACAGACACCGTCCCCTCTGCGCCAGATACTGCGAAAGCATAACCGAAAATTCTGTCGCATCCGCCGCATTTGGAGAAAATACCGCAAATATTTTTTCCCATCCCTCAGCTCCCTCTTTCCGGGTTTCAGCCGGTCCTTTTTCCAATTCCAGCCTGCACTGCCAGAGAATCTCCTGATAGATCTTTTCTGCCCTCTGGTACTGGAAAATCTTTCCCTGTTCCCGGTCCGATACATTAGATAAATTGATCACCTTTCGTTTCTCATCCCCGTGTACTGCAGGATCATCCGTCAGTACCACCAGTCCGCCTGTTCTGGTTCCGGACCGGAATTTCATCCCTTTCTCCGCTGTCACCAGTTCGGGATGCAGTCCCGGATTTTTTTTCTTCACCAGAAAACGCAGGAGACGTTTCCCATACTCTACATCTTTCAGATAGAGCAGCAGAGTCACATCTTCCATGTGCACACCCCCTCTAAAAGGCACAGAAAAGCACTGCTAAAGAGATCGCCACAACAAAGGGTATGATCCCGTCATCACCTTCCTGCTTTCTGTCATAATATTTTGTCCTACATTCTCCCTGCAAACAGCAGGATACATAATTGAATAAATGCCGAAAACGGCTTCTGAAATTTTTTCGGAGAATCATTTTGCCGATTGCCATTACAGCCCCTAGAAGAAGGGATACTGCCATGATTGAAAAAAGCAGACGTAATCCGACAAAACTTCCGATCACTGAATACATCTTGCTATCGGATGCCCCGATCATGCGGTGCCGATAGAAGAAAAAACATAGAATAAAGGGAACGAATATTCCCATGAGCCAGGGGATGATTCCACAGAATCCCTGAAGACTGATCTGCCTGAACAGGCTGAACAAAACGGCTGGTACAATGAGTGAATTAGGCACCCTGTACCAGGTAATATCACACAGCGAGGCGGTTATGAGGATGAGAAACAGTACTTCCCTCTCCGGGATAAGCCTCACCTCCCAGTTGTGATGTGAGTAACACATTACCACATAGATTTCTGCTTGTCAATACCTTTTTTTCCGGATTCATATTTCCATTTTTTGCATAAAATAGTAAAGAAAGGTTAAACTAATTTCGTATTGTTGTACTAATATGCCAAAGGAGGGCTCTTATGGGACTGCGAAAAAAAAATCCCGTGTCTGCTGCACGGGAAAATCTGATAAAAGAAATAGAAGATCTTAAACAGGCTCTGGAAACGGCAAACTCCAATTTTGAAAATGTCTGTGATCCGGATCTGATCGATAGTTACATCTATGAGATGAATGCCATCTCCGTCCGCTACCGTTATCTCCTGAAGCAAATGCGGAAGATGGAAGTATAGGCGTGCAGCGCCACCCGACTAATTGTGTGGCGCGCTACGCCAATCCATTTAGCATTCCTTTTCAGGCTTCAAAACCCCGGTTATGATTTACCCCCACAGCGATAGTCTCATTCAGGCTGTCACGTCCATAGGTCAGCCCTGCATAAATCTGCTGTGTATTTTCCATAACGGGATCGGAATGATCCTGCTCCGCCACACCGCGGAATGCCGGAAGAAGCCCCTGTAATACGGCAGAGGCATGATCCAGTCTGGCAGTTTCCCGCAGCGCAATACCCTGGCACAGTTCACGGTACACGTAAATATACAGCTGGCGCAGATAATGGGATATCTCATAATTGAGATCCAGACTGTGCAGCAATTCATCTACCATTCCCCTGGCGCGGTCAATTTCCTTCCGCGCCGCCGTGATATCCTTGCTCTCCAGACAGGATCTTCCCTCATCAATGCTGGCAAGCGCCGCCTCATAGATGACAACCACCAGCTCGCTGCGGTTCGCCTGGGTGACGCGCGCCGCAAATTCCTGTAATTTCTCTTTCTCCATAGACTGTCACCTTTTTATCCCTGAAGCAGCTGCAGTATCGTCTGCGGCTGATTGTTTGCCTGAGCCAGCATAGAAGTACCCGCCTGCACCAGAACGCTGTACTCCGTATACTTCGTCATTTCCTCAGACATATCGACATCTTCAATTCGTGAACATGCCTCCGTCAGATTTTCTGTCACTGTTCCCAGATTGCTCACTGCCGAATCCAGACGATTCTGATAGGCACCAAGCTTGGCGCGGACGCCGGAAACCTGAGTGATCGCATCATTATAGGAACGGATGGAAGCAGTGGCCCCCTCTTTGCTGCATACGTTGCAGTATTCCACATGTAATGCCTTCGTAGTAACCGGGGGAACCGAAATATCTATGGTCTGTCCCTCATTGGCGCCGATCTGGATCGCCACGTATCCCGCATCCAGCATTGTCACACCGGCTGTTTTTCCAGCCTCCGCATTGGAAACATCAAAAATCATCTGGAAACCATTGCGGTCCGATACCTCCACACGGCCGCCGTCGACAAATACAGTGGCAGTGTTGCTGAATCCGGATGTAAAATCTAATGTCACCTCTGCGTCCTTGCCGGCCACGGCTGCTGCGCCGTCGACTCCCAGCTTGGCTGCCAGCCCGGCATTGTCCGTGGTCAGGCTGATATTGTATGCGGCACCAGAAAGCTTGGATACAAAGGACAAGCCGGTTGCCGCGGCAAGATCGCATTCCGCCCCTCCGTTTACAGGGACGCAGTCAATATTCATCATCTCGGCATAATCACGAATCTTCGCATACACCTCACCATAGGTCTGTCCCTCTTCTATCTTAATAATCTCACCATTCAGCTGAATCGTCCCGGCATCCTCCTTCTTGACCGTCTCTGACGGTGTGGCAAATCCCAGCGTGCCTGTAGTGAGTTCCGCGCAACGCGGTTCCGCATCCACAGAAAACCGATAGGTCGTCAACTTTACGTCATCTGTAGCAGAAATCAGCTTAACTCCGACATTGTCAGAAGAAGACTGCCTGCAGCAGGAGCCGTCCAGCAGATTCATTCTGTTGTATTCTGTCTGCTCCGCAATTCGGTCGATTTCACTCCGCAGAGAGTCGATTTCATCCTGGCACGCCTGACGATCCTCAATAGTGGTAGTACCTGTATTGGCCGCCTGCACTGACAACTCCCGGCATCTCTGGAGAATGGATTCGATTTCTGCCAATGCTCCCTCGGCCGTCTGAATAAATGAAATCCCGTCGGAACCATTCTGACTGGCACGTTTTAGTCCCCTAATCTGTGCCTGCATCTTTTTTGAAATCGCCATGCCCGCCGCATCGTCTGCCGCTTTGGTAATGCGATAGCCGGAGGACAGCTTTCTCGTGCTGTCCGTCAGCTTTTTCTGCACTGTATTCAGGTTAAAATTAGCGCGCATCGCCGCTATATTGGTATTGATCTTCATACTTCATCTTCCTTTCTGGTCGCACTTGCATTGATTAGAAAACATCTTGCTACCTGGTACAAATCTTTATTTTTTGCACCCGCTTCTCTATCGGCATGATCGTCATGCACCTTATGAAGAGAACGCCTGCTGCCTCTGACGAGGCTCTCACTATCCATAGTAAATCCGCTCTCTTCCAAATCCTTTTCAAAACCAGCCAGCAGTTTCTGGCAGAATTCCATATTTTCCTGTTTCTCCACAGTGACAAATCCTCTGACATGGCCTCCGTTCACACGGAAGGCTGCCTGAATCTTTCCGAGCTCCTCCGACTCCATGGAAATCTCCACGGTGCCCTTTCTGCCGCCTCCATTCTGGATCGTCACATGACAGGCAGTCACACCTCTCTCCGTCACAACAGGCACTTCATATGTCTGATGGCTGCGAAGATTCCGGTAAAAGGAAATACTACCTGCCATCTTTGCCATGGAAAGAGCGTCGCTGTATGTTATATCGTCATTTTTCTTCTGTTCCGCAAGGTCTTTCTCATGAGCCTGATCAATCTGTGTATACATTTCCTCCAGATCGTCAGGTTCACCAAATGTCCGGCAGATTTCATCACTCTCCGGCCGTTTCCACAATTTCATATACTCCCGAAGTCCACCAGCCATGTATTCCATTGCCATCCTACGGTTTGCCGCGCTGTCCGGCATGGCCAGCGCATCCAGAAATGCCCGGATCTCCCCCTCGGGATCCTCCATTGCCGATCTCATGCGGGCTGACAATTCTTCATAATATGGCTCCATCTCCGCAGCGGTCTCACCCTCCGTCATGCATCTCTCCAGCAGTTCTTCCAATGGCATTTCCATACTATCCCCGCCGTTTTCCCGCAGCACCTTTGGCGACAGGTTCTTCTGCAGTTTCCCGGCCAGAGAGCTGCCATATGCCGCACGGATCTGTTCATCGATCATCATCCCCGACCGGACGATATCCTCCAGTCCTCCAAACCCGTCATCAATGGAAAGGTCCATTCCCTCTGCCCGGCGGGTACGGGTGGCGGACAACAGGGAAGACAGCGACAGTTCCTTTCCCTCCTTAATCACTTTGCCGATCACCGCGCCGTCACTTTTTTCTATTTTATCCAAAAGGCGGTATACGCCTATCATACTTTTCCGCTCATCCTCTGTCAGATTCCCCTGACGGTCCATCTTCCATAGGAAACGCCGGAACGGGATATCCTCATCCACAATTGTCCCGCGGATCTCGCTGACTGCAGAATCCAGATCTTCCAGAGAAATATCCAGGGGATTTATGTTTTTCCTGATCAGCTCTGCCACAACCGGCGGTTTCAAATCCTCCATCAGCGTCGTTACCCGGTCATCATATTCCTTCATCCGCAGAATGTTCTCTTTCGTCAGCGGCATCTGGTTATAGGCCAGAATGCGCACCGCCCTCTGGTTCATCCCCGTGGTCTCCATGTCCAGATCCTCTAATATTTCTTTGATATTTCCAAATGCCTTATGCAGGGAATCTCCCAGGTCACGGCGTACCTCCGTGCCCACTGCCTCATAGGTCCGCGCCATTCTGGCATATTTCTCCTTCTCCCCGTCTGCCCTTTCTGACAGACCTGCCAGAGTGAGTTCCTCTCCCGCCTCCATGGCAGTGCCCAGCAGGCCTGCTGGTGCCGTCAGCACATTTTTCGCTGCCTGGATGGTGTCTGCCATCCGCCCGGCATTTTCCTCTGTAAGGGGAAGTCCGGTCTCTGCCAGCAGAGACTGCTTTGCCTGCTGCTCCTGCTGCCTTAATTCCTCAACAATTTTTTTCAGATTGGATATATCCAGATCAATTCCCCTGGCAGACATGGTGCGTGCAGCCTCAATGGTCATTGACAGACGGATCTCCTCCATCCGCCTTCTTGCGCCGATAAAATCCGCTTCGGTTGTATACACCTGGCGCAAAGCGCCTTCATCCGCTTCTGTCAACTGACGGATAGCGCGTGACGCCTCCCCCGAAGATATTTTTGTCAGATCTGCTTTTTCAGCCGGCACTCCATCCAGAAGGTTATCAACAATACGTCCCAGCAGGGTCTCGTCATCCAGCTCCTGCATTTCTTCCAGCCGGCCGCAGAGCTTTATATTCTCCGCTGTCACGGGCAGTTCATTATAATACAGCCATTCAGCGGTTTTCATAGTGTCCGCCGTAACCTCCACACCGCCCTCTGTCATTCTATCTTCCACCTGGTTTTTAACCAGTTGAAATCCCTGTTCTCCAGCCGTCACACTGCCCCTGGTATTCTGCCGCCCGGCACTGCTTCCATATACGCTGCCGCTTATATTTTCCGGCGTAATATCAAGCTGTCCACGGACAAAAAACTCCATCGAAGCCGGGGAGAACTGATGTCTCTGTGCCGTCAGGCTGACGGCATGAGTGAGCCGCTCTACATGATCCGATGTAAGCGGCAGTCCGCTTTCCCGCAGCTGTTTCAGGATTGATTCGGACACGCCGGCCTCCACCGCAGAATGTACAGCGGCCTCTTCCCGCGCCCTAACTTCCTCTCTCTCCTGTTCCACCTGCTCACGCACTGCCTGCCTTTTCTCAGAACGCTGTTCCTTAACACGGCTGACTGCTCTCTCCAGCTGGGATGAAGTATAATCCTCCAATGGGGTCTCCTCTTCGGACAGCGCCTGGGCATCCTCACCCGTCATACAGCGGCTGATAAAATCAGCCGGGGATATACCGCTGTTCTCCGCAAACTCCACTGTACTGTTTTTATGTATCTGTCTTGCCTGTGCCTCCGTGTACACAGTGCTGTTTTCCGTCCCTCCCGGTACTGCACAATCCATTGTAATATCCAAAACATCATTGGAAGCTCTGCCATCCCTGGCATTCCGTACGGGCACGCCCATTTCCTGAACCTGGTCGGTGCCGCTCAAGGCAGGGGAAATTTTATTGCTCTGAATCACCATTGATTTCACTCTCACTTTCCCTCTCTGGCCGCGCAGATGATTCGGCGCCGCCGGACTGTCTCTATAGTTTTATTTCGACCAGAAAGTGAAAAATCTTTAGTTTTTACTGGAACTCTTCCAGAAGGGATCTATCCAGTTTGATCCGGTTATCCATGGTCTTCATTACGTCTTTGATCTGCATCTCCTTCTTTACGCTTTCCCATGAGAGGTCATACAGATTATTATCACGGAAATTCAGGATCAGAGGCTCAAAGATATTATCCTCATTTGCATTGATGACAAGCCCCTTCTCATGATTGGTAAGTTCGACACACACGCCTGGATAGAGAATATTGATACCCCGGATCAATGCATTTACCACCTTTGGCTCAAACTGCTCTGGTTTATCCAGAAGATTGCGGATAGCCAGCACCTCGGAGGTGGGCTCCGCATAAGATTTCATAGCGGTCATCCGGTCATAGGCGTCTGCCACATACAGTATATTGGGATTCATACTCTGCTTTAAAGCCAGCGGGATGTCTCCCCCCTCTTCGCGGATATACAGCTCCTGCATCTGATTGATCACCCGGAGTGTTTCCTCATCAATGTTATTATATCCCTTGAGTATTTCATTCGTTGTCTTCTTAACCGCCGTCTTTTCATCCAGATCCATATTTTCTTCATCCTTCACCTTGATGTTCAGAGCGCCGATATCATGAAGAATGGATGCCTTCACCAGTGTGTTAATGCGCCCGATGGGAAGTCCCATCTGACCGCCTATAATGGCAGAAAGGATAGCCACATTGAGAACATGCTTATAAATATTGTCCTCATTGCTCCGAAGATTCTGCACAAAGGTGATCTTTCTGTCAAGCTCTCCATAATTCTTGATCACCAGACCGCACAGCCAGTCCAGTCCCTTATCTTTCTTGCCTGCGGCAATCAGGCCGAGATCCTCCCGTATACTGAATACGGCCATGGTCTGGAAACGTTCAAAATTGATATCATCCTCTGTAAGCGGCGGAAGCGGCTCTGCCGGCTCCAGAATATATAATCCCATAAGCCCGAAATTCCTGATTCCGTAGATTGCCTGCATATTAAGCTTCGTATCCCTGTCATGCAGAAGTACACCGTTTTTATTATAAATTGGCTTTCCCAGACGCATTCCCGGCTTAAGGTCGTCTACCTTTACAAATATCATGAATCTTTCCCCCTTGTCTTATTTCCGTCACATTTAGATAGTAACATATATTTACATAATATCAGCAAATAATCAACGGCGCAATACTTTTGATATAATATTTTCAGGAGGTATCAGATGAACAGACGGATTTCTTCATTTTTGACGGCAACCGCACTTATCTTTTCTATGATCGGGACATTTCCCGCGGGCTCCCGCCAGGCAGAGGCCTGCGGGAAACCCCGGACCCCTCTTCCAGAAAAGGGCACCTATCAGGAGGGGAAGGTCCTTGTGACTATCGCCTCTCCCTCCAGAACCCCTCTCACAAAGGAGGGAACGGTTTCTTTCGACGAAGAATTAACCGTAGAAGATTCCTGGAATTTCGGCGGGGCGGATGTTCTGGCAGGCAATGCCCGGGAAAAAGAGTTTCTGGAAGATAAATCCCTGTATGTGACAAAGGTGTCATCTGATACCTACTCCACCTCCGAGCTTCTTTCTGAGCTGGATGACCAGGCATACGTCGTGTCCGTAGAGCCGGATTATTGTCAGGAAAAATGGTCTGTGACCAACGATCCCATGGCGGGATGCCAATGGTATCTGGATGGAGAAAATGTTCCAGGCGAAGGGATCCATTACTCCCAAATCAAACAGACCTCCGGCAAAAAAGCACCTATTATCGCCATAGTAGATACAGGCATTGACTACACACATGAGGACCTTGTTTCCCATATGTGGAAGAATCCATACTCCTCCCTGGAAGGAACATACGGATATGATTTTGGCGATGAGGATGCAGATCCGATGGATCAGGATCCGGAGGGACATGGAACACACTGCGCCGGGATTATCAGCGCCGCAACAAACAACCACACCGGGATTTCCGGAATCTGCTCCGACGCGAAGCTGATGGCGCTAAAGGTTTTCCGCTCCGGCGGCCAGGCTTATAACTCGGCCGTGATCGCAGCTTTTAATTATATTTATCAGGCGCAGAAGCTCGGCGCCAATATCGTGGCGGTAAACTGTTCCTGGGGCGGCGGCGCATCCAGCAGCACCATGAAATCCCTGATCCAGAAAATTGGAGAGAAGGGCGCCGTATTTGTCTTTGCGGCGGGAAACAGTGAGGTAAATCATGATACCTCTGCAGCAAAGGAATGTCCTTATGATATCAACAGCCCATATATTGTCAAAGTAGGAGCCTCTGATCCAAACGACAACAGAGCCAGCTATTCGGACTACGGCGCTTCCACTGTGGATCTCTTTGCACCGGGAAGCCAGATCCTGTCCACTGTTAATACCCCTGTCTTCTACCCCTCCGCCCTGCCCGTGGAACAGAGAAACAGCATCTGCAGCTTCTATTCCTCCTGCGATAGTCTGGACAGTACCCAGTACCTCTATTCCGGATCCCTGCCAGTACAGGGAATCGAACAGAGCAGGAAGGATGCCTTTGACAATCCGTCAGGCGGGTCCTTCCGCATTCCGCTCCCCTCTGTGAGAAACAGCGGTACCCTTTCACTGTATATGGATGTGACGGAGCTTGGCCTGTCTCCTGCCAGTACTTATCATGTCGCCTGTGATATCGGGCTGGATAAGAGAAGCAGCATGGACTGGGAGCACAAAACCTTTCAGCGCTCCTCAGAGGCATTTGTCACTAGAGATGACCGGACCTATCTGCGCATACTGAGCCTAAACGGCTCCTTCGAGACGGATTCCGGTCTCTATGTGGATAACATTTCCATCTCCAAGCCAAATCTTTCCCTTTCCACTTTCGGAAAGTATAATGCATACAGCGGGACATCCATGGCCGCGCCGTCTGCATCGGCGGCCATCGCCATACTGGCGTCCTATTATTCCAGCGACAACGCCGTGCAGAGACGGGAACGCCTTCTCACCTGCGTCCGCAGAACCCAGTCTCTCTCCGGACTCTGCAAAACCGGCGGGATTCTTGATCTGGGACGAATTCCCTCTGCCTCCTATACTACAAAAGCTTCTTCCTCCACAGCGAAAAAGAAGGTAAAAGTGACAAAGGTAAGTCTGAACAAAAAGAAAGCCACCCTGCAATATAAGAAAAAGCTTAAATTAAAGGCAGTTGTTAAGCCGAAACAGGCCACCAACAAAAAAGTAAAATGGTATGTTTCCAATAAGAAATACGTTTCTGTGACCCAGAAGGGTGTTGTCAAGGCAAAGAAAAAGGGAATCGGACATACCGTTAAGGTATATGCAAAGGCAAAAGACGGATCTGGCAAAAAAGCCTACTGTAAAGTGAAAATCCGGAAGAAGAAATAGCACTATTTCTTTTCAAACTCTCTTGCCACATCCGACAGCAGTTCCCGGATATTTAAATGCTGTGGACAGATGCTTTCACATTTTCCACAGCGGATGCATTCCGATGCCTTTCCCTTATTTACTGTGTGGACTTCCTCGTAGTAGTAGTCCTGATTCCAGTCCTGATAAATGGTTTTGGCATTATAACAGGCAAACAAATCAGGAATCAGAATATTTTGCGGACATCCCTCCACACAGTACCGGCAGGCGGTACAGGAAATAAGATGTTTGGAATTCAGTATTCCCCGTATCTGATTCAATGCTGTCTTCTCTTCCTCCGAAAGCGGCCTGAAATCTTTCATAACACCCACATTATCCCGGAGCTGCTCCATATTACTCATTCCGGATAATACCATTATGATTCCGTCAAAATCTGCGGCATAGCGGATGGCATAACTGGCGGAACTTGCATTTCCGAGCTTTTTCAGGAGCCGCGCCGCCTCTTCTGGCAGATTCGCAAGGCTCCCTCCTTTAACAGGCTCCATTACGATAACAGGTTTTTTATACTTTCGGCAGATTTCATAACATTTTCTGCTCTCCACCGCAGGGTCCTCATAATCCACATAATTAAACTGAATCTGAACAACCTCAATCTGTGGATATTCCACAAGAATCTGCTCCAGTATTTCCGGTCTGTCATGAAAGGATATTCCGAAATGCCGGATTCTCCCTTCCTTTTTCAGCTCCAAAGCAGTTTCATAGGCACGGCAGTTCTTATATTTGCGGAACAGCGTTTCGTTCTGGGCATGCATCAGATAAAAATCGAAATAGTCCACCCCGCAGATTTCCAGCTGCTTTTCGAAGAGCGGCCTTATCTCTTCCTGACTTTGAAAGCATGTATCTGTCAATTTGTCCGTCAATATAAAATCCGTCCTTGGGTAACGGGCAGTGAGACATCTCTTCAACACTTTCTCACTCTCCCCGCCCTGATAAACATGAGCAGTGTCAAAATAATTAAAACCGTTTTTCATGAAATAATCTACCATCTCAGAAAAATCCTGATCACTGATTCTTCCCTCATTCATGGGCATTCTCATTACCCCAAATCCCAGCTTTCTCTTAATTCCCTTAAAACAAGTATCCACGCAATGAATCCCCTCTCTGTCATTCTTCTATTTCCGGCTCCTCCGCCGCAGCACTGCCATATCTGTATTTTTCACGAATCTCTGTCTGGTATTTTCCCTGCACTTCATAAAGAAATTCTATTGATTCTCCCGTGAAACTGCTGATGTCTTCTGGAGACCTGTTATTCTCAAACATCTTATAATAAATCTGATTTATCCCTTCCTCCCGGCCCTGCTGGATTCCCTCACTAAACCCCTCTTTACGGCCTTCCTTGCGACCCTCCTTACGGCCTTCCTTACGGCCTTCCTTATGCCCCTGCTTTCGCCCCTCCTCCATTCCCTTATTGAGTCCCTTCTGCCAGCCCTCTTCCTCTAAATAATCCAGAATTGTATACATGGTACATCGATCTCCTTCCCGCCTTTTTTGCTTAATGATTTTTTCTGCCATCTGACTGGCCTCTGCCCTGCCGGCAAAAGCTGCGATCATATCAATCACGGCCTCTGGATGCTGCATGGTCCGCTTTGTTTCTTCTTCAAGAAATTGCTTGTATCTATGCCTGTCTTTTCCACATTTCAGACACTTTACAATATACCACAGATCGGATCTGTACTGATCCACCTCTTCATCGGTCTGACAACACAGATTCACAAGATGAATCCTGTGGTCCTCGATCAGTGGTTCCCAGTCACGATTTCCATCCTGAGGAATGCTAAGCATTTCTTTCAGCCGTGTAGGTGCCGTCCATTTTTCTGTCCCATAATATAAGATCAGTGATATAACCGGACAGAGCTTCTCATCTGGTCCAATCTCGCCAGTCACATGATGTATCCCCTGTTTCCGGTTCTGTTTCTTTCTGCTGCGCAGCTGTTCCTGATAGCCGCTGTAAATATATCCCATATCCCGAAGCGGCATAACATTAGAAACACCGCTCTGGTTCTCCAAATGCAATACAGCCAGCTCTACCCCCTTATCCTTCAGACGCATCCTGACATCTCCCCGCTTTTCCCTAATCGTCCCATCTGCTTCCTTATAAAGGACTTCCTGCGGCAGCGGCTCTAAATTTTCGGGTTCGATAACCTGTCTGCCATGAAAGAGGCAGACATTCTCCACATCAGCAAATACATCCGGATATTCCATCAGCTGCTTAGTTGACAAATCTTTCTTCAATTAAATTCCTCCCTGCCATGAGGGAAGTATCAAAACCGGTCGTGTTACTGCCCTATATACTTTATATTACACAATATATTGTAAAATGGAAGATTTAGAAAGTCAAGTGTTGTTCAGACGGATTTTGTGCCGTTCAGACGAGGCAGGTTATTTTTTTCTCAATCTGTGAAGCAGTCCGGTCAGCAGCTCTTTTTCATAGCGGTTAAATACTGCAATCCAGCCAAACATAAAGAATACCACGGTATACAGGGCCCCCTTCAGTAGCAGGCCGGACCAGCCGGCCAGCGGAACCGCCAGATGGATCCCCATGCCGAGGAACGTAATGGGAATAAGTGGCAGTACAATCTTTAGAGTCTCCCGCCAGTATCCCGGAATATCCAGCCCGATCTTTTTGTAATAAAACCAGTTCATCGTGGCAATCTGTCCGCAGCAGGTGGCAAAGCCCGTAGCACAGGCAGCGCCAAATCCTCCGAATTGCAGAGCCAGCGGAATACTCAGCGCCACATTGGCCAGGGCAATGAAAAAATATATTACGGAGCGGAACCGGTGCTTATTCAGCGCCCGCAGAACAGAAATCCCCAAATTCTGCGAGAGGGGAATCAGCGCGGGCAGGATCACCACCAATGCGATGCGATACGCCTCCAGCTGGTCATGTCCCACCCACAACGAGATAAACTGCCTTCCAAAAATAATAAATCCGCTCATAAGGAATCCCAGTAAAATAAACTGTATCCTTCCAATGCGGCAGAAGAGCTCCGATACCTCCCTCATATCCTGGTTTACTGTTACCAGCTGTGTGATCCTTGGCAGAAAGACCCCGCTGATGGATGTGGAAAACTGCTCAAAATAAGAGGAAAACTGTACCCCCAGCGTATATGTGGTAACCACCGCACTGTTGCACAGGGCGCCGAGGATAAATTTATCTGTATTGGCATAGAGCTGGTCAATGACAATATTCAGAAAGATAAAGAAGGAGAATACAAATACTTCCCGCAGAAGCTCTCTGTCAAATCCATGAAAAAGAAAGCGGACGCGGTATCGGGAGGTCCCATATAGGGCCGTCACTGCCTTCAGGCCGATGGAGACCACCGTTGTAATCAACGCCATACTGACGGATTTATATCCCCAGAACAGGGCAAGCAGAATGCCGGCATGGGTCAGGATAAAAGATAGGATATTTACCAGCTTGAGATAAAAGAAGCCCTCATTGGCACTGATAATGGAGGTGTATATCCCCAGCGGAAAAGAGATCACAAGATTCACCAGAAGGATGAGAAATATCACTTTCAGCTGCGCCGTCTCATCCGGGGTAAACCCCCTGTTGAACACCACCTCCAGATTAAAATACAAAATGATTCCGGCAAGCAGGGCAAGCAGGGCAATCCCGGTATATAACAGCAGAAACATACCGTTCAGCCTCTGCTCCCCCATGCGGTCCTTCAGGGCCTTACACCGGGACACATAGCGGATCATCGTCTGGCTGAACCCAAGATCCAGAATGGCAAGAAATGCGATGGCTGAATTGGCGACAGAATAGACGCCAAATTCACTGTCCCCCAGAAAATGCAGTATAATGGGGGTATAAAAGATACCCACCACGAAGGTCAGCCCCAGATATACATACGATAACAATGCGCCGGCTTTTCTCTGATTCATAACAAGTCCCCGTTTCTGGTAAATTTAAAAGTGTGCATTTTAATAAGCATATCACACCTTCCCCCATACGGCAACCACCGAAGAAAATCATTCTGCCACCAGCTCTTTCACCTCCACCCTTTTTATCCTGCCTGCTGCCAGAAAGGCAAATCCAAAGAAGCACAGACAGATCAGCAGTGCCGGCACCGCAAAAGTGAGGAAGCCGAATGGTACCTGAAAACTCGATATCCCGATCATCCGCAAAAAGGAACTCAGTATCTTTTCCGAACATGCCGCCGCCATCCCGCTGCCAATTACAGAACCGGACACAGCCACTATAAGGAAACGCAGGGCAAACTGCAGCCGGAGCCTTCCGGTAGTAAATCCCACTGCCTTATAGATCCCAATATCCCTCCGCTCCCTAAGGAATGCCCTGGCGCACACCATGTGCACCACAACAACAGCGAAAATCAGCGAGAAAATATATACAACCGCCGTCATAAAGTGAATGGCAAGCTGATAGGTTTCATCCACTAATTCTTCATTGTACACAGCCTCCAGTTCATCCCCAAAGCTTTTGTTTATATCTTCCGCCGCCTTCCGTCCCACGGACCGGTCGGACAGAAGGTAACCACAATACCATATGAAAAATGAATCACCCAGACGCCCGGCGGCACTTTTCGTCATGCTGATATTATTTCCAGCATCATTCATATACTGATTCAGACCAGAAATCATATACTCTGCCTTTTTATCCCGATACCCGATGGTGACCTTATCGCCCACCCTGAGCCCCATGCGGTCAGCGGCGATTTCCGTCATAACAATCTCATTATCATAAAGAGGCACCCGTCCCTCTGACACCGCCCGAATCTCCTCCGGAACACTCCAGATGCATGACATGATCTGTTCTCCGTCCACAGAGAAATAATAATTCCCGCAGGAGCGCCAGGAACTGTCTATACCACTGTGTTTCTTTATGATCTGTTCCACCTCCCGCACAGTCTCCCGGGACGGCTCCCCTTTATATTTAATATCAATATCCGAATATGCGATTCCCATAGATTCCCACGCCGACTTGGCTGTTATTACATTTCCCAGAACCATCATGGTCACCATAAAAAATACAAGGATAGACACAATGGCGGTGATTCCCGCATATTGTCTCTTACCGGAAGTAAACTGTCTCAGGGCAAGACCTGCCAAAAGGGCACGTTTCGCAATGGGAAGCTTTCCCCTGCTGTCAAACCAGATCTCTTTTCTGCCTCCTGCTATGGCCCGGACTGGTGAGATCTTTGCTACCCTTCCCGTGATTATGGCCATGCACACAGCAGAAGCTGCAAATATCCCGGCTATGACCAGCACATAATGGCCAAACGATAGTTTTCCCCCAGGGAGGATCCCCGTAATGGGGGAAAAGACACGTTCTGCCAGCCGCCCCAGCGGTATCGCAGGGAGGATTCCGGCCAGTGCGCCTGCCGTCTGTGCCATGAGATACTGCACGATAAAGATGATACGGATCTTTCCCTGGGAAAATCCCAGGGATTTCATTACTCCCAGTGTTGTATACTCCATCTCGATTCCGGTGGATATACTGTGGCACATTATGACTACTACCACGATAACCAGCAGCAGGACAAATACAATAAGAACGGAACAGATAATCTTCGGAAAAAGATAGGTGTAATGCATGCTCTGCTGCTTTGTGATAACGCTGAAGCTCATATCAGCAAATCCGGTATCAAGATTCAGCTGTCTGGCAAATTGATCGTCTGTCAGCTCACAATCCCCTGCCTTATAAATGGAGATCTGGACCGCTGTCGTGCATACCTCTTTCTTTGATCCCGCCAGTTCCCGGTTTTCCTGATAAATCCTCCGGAAGTCCTCGCCATTGATATATAAGTTTTTCCACCCAATGACCGAGGCGCCCAGCATAGGATCTTCAATGATTCCTGCAATGCGAAACATATAATCACCGGAGGGAGTGGACATTGTGATGCGGTCGCCGGTACGGCAGGCCAGATTTGTCTGCATCCCCCGAAGGACATAACATTCCCCTGCCTGAATCTCAGGCGTGTCTGTAAGATATCCACTGCCATCCGGATCAAACAGCCGGTAACCCGGTTTCAATTCCTGGACAATTATCGTATTGCCAGAATACTCCCTATCATTGTATCGGTAAGTGTCCACTGGTATCGCGTCCACACATTGGATATCCTCTACCATTTCATTTTCCTTTATGCGTCTCTGCATAGCCTCCGACCATTCAGCCGTATCCATTACACTGACGATATCGCCGGTACGAAGTCTCTGATGGACTTCCTCAATACTGTGATAGATATCATTTTGTATGCTGAGTATTGATAACAGGGCAGCAGATATGATCATCATAAGTATTAGGATGCTGGTAAAGGATCCTTTTTTATGCCTTATATTTGCTCTGACCAAGGTTATAATCTCCATCTGTCCCACCTCACCATTCCAGAGAATTCAGCCATGCACCCACCTGCATTTCCCGGCCTTTCTCTTCTTCTTTTCTATACTCCGGCAGCGTCAGCTCACCGGTGATTTTCCCGTCCTCCAGATACAACAGGCGTGTGGCGCGAAGCGCCGCCTTCAGATCATGTGTCACCATAAGAATACTCTGCCCGATACCGTTCAGCTTGGTAAGCAGATTTAACACCTCTTCCGTGTTATGCCTGTTCAATGCGCCTGTTGGTTCATCGGCAAAGAGAATCTGCGGGGCATTGATCACCGCCCTGGCAATGGCACACCGCTGCTGTTCCCCGCCGGACACCTGGGACGGCAGATGTGTCATTACACCGGCAATGCCCATATCCTCCAGCAGACCTTTCGCCTTCTGCCTTACCTCTGCTGTTGTCACTGACTTATTCAGATAACCGGGAACTGTCACATTCTCAAACAGAGACAAATTACCGATCAGATGCATCTGTTGAAATACAAATCCAAAATCCGTATGGCGGAGTGTTGTCAGCTGACTTTCACTCATAGATACCAAATCGTTTCCCTTATAATAAACCTGCCCTGCCGTAGCCCTGTCCATCCCGCTCAGTGTATACAAAAGTGTTGATTTCCCCGATCCCGAGGCCCCCATAATAACGGTGAAATCCCCCTGGTACAAATCCATGTCAATATGTGAGAGAACATGAATCTGGCCGCCATTGTGGGCAAAACTCCTACACAGCTTCTTTGCTGATAATATCTGGTCTTTCATTGACGGGCTCCTTTCTATGTAACTCAATGATTTTCAAATACACCTTCCAGATTATTTTAACAGAAAGGATATTAAGAAGTCCTTAAGAAAAAAATTGGGCTTTACAAATAATATTGCTACTTTTATAATTGTTTTTACATATTATTATTTTATTATTGACAATTTTATTGTGATATACTACTATAATAGTTGTAATAAGATATTGTTTTATGAAAGAGGATGGTCAAAGATGAATGAGTCAGAAATCTTTTCCACACGAATTAAATTGTTGCGCGAATCCCTGGGAATGACACAAAGCGATTTTAGTGATTTTATCGGAATGACACAACAGGCTCTCTCTGCATATGAAAGAAGAAAAATAAGTCCCTCACTGGAAATTCTAACGAAAATAGCAAAGAAATGCGATATCTCCATAGACTGGTTATGTGGATTATCCGATAATAAGATACTAAACATTTCCTTTAATACCTATTGTGATATTGCTGATATATTATTTCAGATTTCCGGCATCACTAAGATGCGGTTGGGAATCGATCCCAATGCGAATTCTCCTTATATTACATTTGAAACTAAAATATTATGTGATTTTCTCAATGAGTGGAATGACGCGTCCAATATTTTAAAAAACTCTTCTATAAATAAAAAAATTACCAAAACTATGTTTGATGCCTGGAAAAAAAGTAAATTGGAAGAACTGTGCAAAATCCCTGTCAGAGAAGGGCAGCAAAATTAATCCAGGCTAATATGCTTAACCGGGCAGCCGTGAGACTATGCAGCTATTCATTCTCAGTCCTTTGGAAGGAGTGGAGCTTATGAATACATATGAGGAGTTTATGGTTATTTTAACTATGGCGCTCCTGGTCGTTTCTATTCTAAATCTGCAAAAAAAGTAAGCCGCCCTGATCTCGGGAAAAGACCGGCAGCTTACCAGTTATTATGTTGTTACCAGAATGGATAGGATACTAACCTTCCGGCTGTCCTGTTAAACATATTGTAACACTTATTTATTTATTTTTCAATGCTTTGGGAATCCGCCAGCCTGACAGTCACCATCGCCTCCAGTCCATCCGCATAATTGTGGAGCAGCAATTTCCCTCCCATCCTTTCCACAATATATTTTACGATATACAGCCCCAGGCCGGAACCCTGTTCTTTCCCACAGTTTCCCCCCCGGTAAAATTTATCGCAGATAAATGGCATATCCTGATCTGGAATCCCTGTGCCATAATCCCTGAAATTAATCTCCGCAACCCCATCCCGTGGGATAACCGAGATCTTTATTCCCGTCTTTGCGTATTTTCGCGAATTATTCACAAGATTCTCACATATCTGCATAAGCCGGTTTTTATCCGCCCTAACAAGGATCTCTGCCCCTGGCAGGCACAGATCAATGTCGCCGTGTTCCGCTGATAATTCCTTCACACATTCCTCAATAAAACCGCAGAGCTCACATTCAGTCTCTGAAATGTTCAGCTTATCCAGATCAGAAATTGAGTGGAGAAACAGATCATCTGTCAGTTTTGATACTTCGTCACATTTGCGCATCAGTACGCGCAGATATTCCGTCCTGCGTTCCACGGAACGGTGAAGGTTTGCCTCCAGTGCCTCCGCATATGCCCGGATCGAGGCAATGGGTGTCTTGATATCATGAGAGAGCGTGGCAATAACTGTTTTATTATTCTCAATGGTCTCTCTCTCACTGGCACGGGAGCGGGTGATCTCCCTGCGCATGCTTTCGAAAGCCCAGGTAAAGTCCCCAAAATAATTTGACCGCTCATACTCCAGCGGTACATTCATATCTCCCTGTGCAATCTTTCCTGCAAAATCCTTCATTTTGTCAAAGGGACGCAGGATGGCGGCATAGACATAACAAAACGCCACTCCAATCAAGGCAGTACCGATACCGGCCAGGATGAAATACCCGATACCGTCTTCCTCCCCCAATGGCAGGGTCCGCATATCCTCCTGAAAAATAGCAGAACGCTCAGACAGCAATTCCTTCTCTCCCTTCAGTCCAAGCTGTTCCAGTTCATTTACCGCAACAATATATCCCTCCCTCACCTCCTGGGAATTCCGTCTCCTGCTCTCCAGAAAGAAAAAAGCGGCGGCGGTAAACATTAGAATAGAAAATATTACGGAAATCCTTAGTATCCTTCCCTTCATAACGGCACCTCCAGCATATAACCCACCTTAAACACGGTCTTGATATAACGGGGCCTGGAGGGATCTTTCTCCAGCTTTTCCCGCAGCCAGCGGATATGGACGGTCAGCGTGGAGGGCTCCACCAGAGAGAAGGCGCCCCATATTCCTGTCAGCAGCGTTTCCTTTGCCAATGCGGTATTTTTATGTTCACACAGAAAGGCAAGGAGATCAAACTCACGCAGGGAAAGGGAGACCTCTTCTCCCTCCCGGGTCACCTTCCTCGCCGTCAGGTTTACGGTCACTCCGCCAAATGTACACAGCTTCTCTTCCTGCTGAAATCCATAGGTGCGGCGGACCAGGGCGTTTACCCGGGAAAGCAGCTCCTTCATGGAATACGGTTTGGGAAGATAATCGTCGCCCCCCAGATCGAACCCGGTAATCCGGTCCGTCTCGCTCGTCCGGGCACTGGCAAAGAGAACCGGAACCGTTGATGTCTCCCGAAGCTCCCGGCACAGCTCAAGCCCCGTCTGTCCGGGCAGATTGATATCCAGAATAATGAGATGGACCGTCTGTTCCGTCATCCGTTCCAAAGCCTGTTCCCCATCCCCCGCCGTCACCGTATGATACCCGTAATCCTCCAGCATATCCGATATAATTCGCGACAGATCCCTGTCATCATCGATAATTAGTATATTTTTCAAGCCAGCCATCACTCCTCCCTCTCATCTGTCTCAATTATATAGTATAATCCGGCATTCGGCAACAAAGCCCTTTCTCATAAAACCAGACGCCATTGCCCTGTGAAGGCGCAGCAGGGACTTGAAATCTTTTTTTTTCTATATTATAATGTAAATTTGTTATAATAACTATTACTGTTGGGAGAATCTATATGAGAGAAAAATACCAGAAAATATATCAGAAAATCGTATTTAATTATACCCTGGCCTTCGCCATCTACACATTATTTGGACGCTTTACCGTGCTGCACGCGCTGGTAGAAAATACCGTCAATGCCTTTCTCTTTGTCTTTGCCGGCTTCTTCGGGCTGTTTTTATTTGCTATAGATTTGTTTTTCTACCGGGGTTTCCGGAAAATGAAATGTTATCCCGTCTATGCTGTCTTTATCCTATGTGCCGCCGTCTCCTCCGCCCTGAATGTCCACTACGGCGTTACCAGCAATCTGTCCACCCTTGTGTGGCTCGTTGTTCAGATGGGGCTCTTCACCACCATGGGACAGCTCTTCACCAGACAGCAGTATGACCGCTGGCTCACCCTGTTTTTTACCTTCAGCGGATTGATCTGGGGGATCGCCTCCGCCGTATCGCTCTGGCAGTATATCTTTGTTCCGGGCTACCGCATCGCCATGAACGGCCGGCTGATCCGGCAGAGTCTCTACGACAACCGGCTCTTCGGCGTCTTTATCGATCCGAACCTGGGTGCCTTTGTCGCCTTTCTGGTAATCTGGGGCATGGTCTATCTAATGCGCCGTTTTTCCAGCAGAGCGCTGCGTGCCATGGCAGCCGCCAACTGTCTCGTCCAGCTGATCTATATTATCCTGTCCGGCTCCCGCAGCACAGAGGTCTGCATGATCTGTTCCCTTTCCTATACCCTGATCTTTCTTCTGAGGAAATTTTTCAGGAAGATGAAAAAGAAACCCGCCCTTCTTATACGTGCTGCCAGTTATATCCTTGCACCGATTCTGTGTACGCTGGTGCTGGCCGGTTCCTTCCGTCTGTTTAAAACCGGGGTATCCAGTCTTGCCAGTGTCATGGCACCGGAAAAACACATATCGAAGGAGGAGTTAAAACGAACCGATATTGAGGGAAATGAGTCCAACAACCGGATTGATATATGGAAGGGATATCTTTTTCTTATGAAGGATAAACCTCTTTTCGGAATCTCTCCCCGCAACGCCTGGAATTATGCCGATAAAGAACACCCGGGAAGCTATATAGCTGAGCACCACTATGATGTGCACAATGCCTATGTCGCCGTTCTCGCCTGTATGGGAGCGGCAGGTTTCCTTGTCCTGCTGGTGATGATATTCTGCTTCCTGAAAACCCTGCTGCCCCGTTCTCTAAATACCGAACAAATGGATCTGCAGTATTTCACCGCGCTGCAGATTATCCTGAACGTAGCAGTATTTATCTTCTTCTACCCCGGAATCTTTTTTACAAACGGCATCGACACCGTCCTGTTCTGGCCGGCCATCGGATATACCATGCAGCAGGCCGGCGCCCTCCTGCCCTTCCGGAAGCCCTCAGCCCCGACGGCGGATGATGGCCTGATATAATCTCTTATGGAGCATCAACATGCACATGGCGGTCTTTCTCATGGTTCCCACATAGGGGTTTCGAAGTATTGTAAAAAAACGACGGCGGAGCCATGACACAATCTCCTTTTCCCGCTGCCTGTCAAATGTATCCGAACGGATCATCTTATCGTATACGTGGAAATGCGCCCAGATCTGGCGGAATATCGTTTCCCTTTCCAGTCCCTGTCCCGCCAGTCTCTGCCCGATGCGCTCATAGGCCGTGATCAGGTCATGATCCCGTTCCGAATAAGAGCTCGACATAAGACTCTCTGCCCTGTGATTATAATGATAATATGGCTGAGTATCAAAGGCGGCCCGCTCCGCTCCCATCAGAGCCTCCACTACGGCAAGGGCGTCCTCTCCAATGGTGAGATCATTTGGGAAGATACCGGCACCGGACTCCCCTTTCCCGGTGAGGAGGCTCCTGTGGAACATCTTGCACACCGGTCCCGCCGTGGCAATCCGGTTAATCAGAATCTCCCGGATGGCGCCGCGCCCATCTGTCACCATCTGCACCGGCTGGTCCGGAAAATTTCGACTGAATTCGGCGTAATCATGAACAAGACCGCAGAATGCGCATTCGGCATCTCCGGTCCGGACTGCCTGCACCAGCAGGGATACCATTTCCTTTTCAATGGTATCGTCGCTGTCCACAAACAAAATATATTCTCCCTCCGCCTCTGCGATCCCCCTGTTCCGGGCCCGGCTCACACCGGCATTGCGTTGGTGGATCACCCGCACCTTTTCATTTCCCGCATATCCGTCACAGATTCTGCCGCTTCCGTCGGTAGAACCGTCGTCCACCAGCAGCAGCTGGGTATTTTCATAGGTCTGCCCCAGAATACTTTCAATACAATCTGTCAGATACATTTCACAATTGTATACGGGAACTACGATGCTTACTTTCATCTCTTTTTCCAAATCATCTTCCCATCTTTCTCTTTACCTGGTCCGGATTTATAGACGACATCAGGGCCGTCTCCTCCGTGATCTCGCCCCGCTGGTAGAGATCCACAATGCACTGATCCATAGATATCATGGAAAGGCTCCCAGAGGTCTGGATCACATTGTCGATCTGGTAATTCTTGCTGTCACGGATCATATTGCTGATGGCCGGCGTCATTTTCATAATCTCCACCGCCGGGATCATGCCGCCCGTCTTCCTCTGCAGGAGCTGCTGGGACACTATGCAGTTAAGAACAAGGGAAAGCTGGATCTTGATCTGATCCTGCTGGTCTGCCGGAAAAGAATCCACAATGCGGTCAATGGTGTTTACCGCCCCTTTCGTGTGCAGGGTCGCTATCACCAGATGCCCCGTCTCCGCCGCTGTCATGGCCGTGCGGATCGTCTCCGCATCGCGCATCTCTCCCAGCAGAATCACATCCGGTGCCTGTCTCAGGCAGGCCCGCAGCCCGGTGAGATAGTTATCCGTATCGATGGCAATCTCCCGCTGGCTGATTATGGATTTCTTGTTGCGGTGCAGATACTCAATGGGATCCTCCAGGGTAATGATATGTGCCTCCCGCTGTTCGTTGATGGCATCGATGATACATGCCTGGGTAGTGGATTTTCCACTTCCCGCAGTTCCCGAAATAATGATCAGTCCATGCTGCATCTTCGATAACTCAATAATGGAGTCCGGTATACCCAGCTGTTTGTGGTCTGGTATACTGAACGCAACTACACGGATCACGGTGGCGTGGGACCCTCTCTGCATATATGTATTGACACGAAACCGCGCCAGATTCTTCATGGCAAAGGAAAAATCATCATCTCCTGTCTTAAGAAAATGATCCTTCGAACGCTTTGCATAGCTGTAAATCTCATCAATAAAATAAGTGGTTTCCGTTGGTGTCAGTTTATCCGAATCATCCATTGGGCGGATCTCACCATCCACCTTATAACTCAGACAGCCGCCAGCCACAATGAAAATATCCGATGCCCCGTCTGCCACCGCCTTGATCAAGACTTCCTCTAACCCTGTCATCTAAAATACAAGCTCCTTTCCTTAATCCGTAATCTCCTGTGTGCCTCCCCATACATCCATGGAAGTATCCGCCTCCCACTCATTCACATATTTTTTCTGCCATTTATCCACCCGGTATTTATTATTCCACACCACAACCGATACCTGAAGCTCCAGATTTTCATCGATGGGACAGGAATAGCGGTATACATTTCCCTTCCTCTTTACTCCCTCGGGACACTCTCCGCTGCGGATGGCGGCAAGAATCTCTTCTGCCCTCGTATCTGCCGCGTAATAGTTCCTCTCGGCGTCCATTGATTTGTTTGCCAGCAGACTGTCTGCTTTGGCCGTGGAAAGGGAAAGAAGGGCAAACACAATAAAACACAGCACGGCAAATATAGTTAGTATGGAACTGCCGCCTACCGTTGTGAAAGACATTTTTTTCTTTTTCATGGACGTCCCCCTATCTGATATGCAATATCCATATGACAGATATCCGTGCCATCCTGATCCGTCACCGAGACAACGGCCCTTTGGAGATACTCCGTCTGATCTGTGAGCCGCAGGGATAAGACCATCCCCTCAGCGGGAAAGCCGGCCCGCAGGCCGTCCTCCGTGAGCTCCGCTCCCACTGCCTCACTCACTCGCTCCAGATCCCCCTGGCAGGCCTTGCAGTATTCCGTCACCATCTGGGCTTTTGCCAGAGCATTCTGTCTCTGCTCATCTGTTCTGGACAGCCGGTCCGAGTAGACAAATGCCTGCAGGCAGACCGCCGACGCCAGAGCAAATACGAGTATCATAATAATCTGCTCCATCAGGGCAAGAGGAGCTTTGCTTCTCTCATAGCCGCTCATGCCATCACCCCTCTCTCACTTCGCAGGGATACGGTGACCGTATTCGTCCTTCCCTCGGTGTCCACCGATGTGATGCGGATCACATCGCCCTCTCTCTCAAAGGAAAGTCCCTTCGCCTCCATCACAACATTGCCCGCCTGGGGATCGAAATCCAGATCCGCCAGGGTAAATAGTTCATAAATATAACCGTCATAATAATAGATACGGGTGTCGTATTTCTCCCCTTCGGATTCCCTGTACATATGGAGTGTCTCAATGCCATCATCTTCTTCTGCGCTGGCAAATCCTCCCACCTGGATCTTTCCCCTGACATCATTGCTGCGAATCTTCGCCGCCACATAGGAAGTAACGATTCTTTTATTATACCCGTCATTGTCCCTCTCCACCAGCTTCTGATAGCTGTTTGCCCCCAGTGCGAGTACGGCAACAACTGTCATGGCGAAGACAGCAAACAGAATAAGGACAAATGCACTCTCGATATTGTGCTGCTGTAGTTTTCCCCTCATATACGGACCGCCTTTCTCTATTCATTTCGCATCACCGTAATAACAGGCATCAGATTGGCACCCTCGATCTCATAGAACACAGCATACCTGTCCTCGTCGATCTGGATGCCATAATTATCTTTCAGATATTGAATACTCGGCGGATATACCCCCTCTGTCGCGTAACAGGTCATGGTGGCTTTGCGGATGGACTCATCCAGCTGCTTTAAGCTCTCCGCCTGCTGGCCCCGCCCCATCCTGTTGGCTGCCTTAACCAGGCAGAACACAAGAGCCGCCAGAACAGCAAAAAGAATCACCGTCTTTATCAGGTTTAGGTTCAATCTACGTCTCATACGCTTCTTTCTCCATCCCAATTATTTATCCAATGGAAGACATAATGTTAATCAACGGCAGCATAACGGCGATCAGGATAATCCCCACAAGAATGGATGTTATGATAACGATGGTCGGCTCAATGCGGCCCACCTTTTTTTCAATATCCATCTGGACGCCGTCGTCCATCCGGCGTGCAATCTCCTCCATGGCCGTATCGGAAGTGCCGCTCTTCGCCCCCAAATCCAGAATCCGGCAGTATGCGGAGTCAAGAATCCGGTTGACCTTAAAGCATTCTGCCAGAGGCTCTCCCATCTCCAGCATTTCCAGACATTTAGCATATCTTCTCCGGGCCTTTGGTACGGTATCCTGAAAAAGCATGGAAGTGCGGAAAGCCTCTTCCGTATTCAGTCCGCTCATCATCCCCATAGCCATGGCGGACGCGAAGCGTGCCTCCCCAAGCCTCCGGACAATCCCGAAATCGCCAAATATCTTCTTATAGATATGAAGAATCCCGCCGCGGAGCACACTGCTGCAGCCGATAACTGCCCCCAGCAGCAGTACCGCTCCCAAAATACAGCAGAGAACCGGCATGGCGCTGCCAAGGAAATTTCCCACCCGCAGTAAGAGCTGCGCCGTACCGCTCATAGTTCCCCCCAGCTGCTCATATACCTGATTAAAAATAGGAAGCACCTTTACAAGAAGAACAACAATAATCACCAGCATCAGCAGCATCAGGATCACCGGATACAGCAGCGCATTCCGGATCTGGTTCGTCAGCTGCATCTGCCGGTCATAGTATGAGGACAGGGCCTGAAAGGACTGCTCAATACGTCCGGAGCGCTCTCCTGTCTCGATCATGTCCGCCACATATTTGGGAAACCGTCCTGTCTCCCTCAGCGCCTCAGAAAGTGTCCTTCCATCCGCCAGCGTCTCCGCCATCTGCTCCAGCACCCTCCTGGTCTTTTTATCCGTCTCGTCCTCCGCCAGAAGATAGAGACCATCCTCCGTGCCAATCCCGGCGTGTAGCAGCAATGCCATCTCCAGGCAGAAGGATGACACATATTCGCCGCCCAATGTTCTCTTTTTCATAACCTCTTTCCCCCATCAGTCATTCTGTCACATCCTGACCCGTTTCCGTCCGGAAACTGCCGCTCAATAACTATACTGTGCCTTATAATTTTTCTTATTTTCTATATATTTCATAATCGATTTACTGGATTTGCCAGTGGATGCAAAAGTGGGGTCCATCAGCTTCCATTTTTTCCCTGAAATATAAATAGCCCCGGTGATCCACCCCTTCTTCTTAGAGTAGACATTGATCCAGGCGTGATACGTCTTACCTGTATAACCGATCACCAGCTTGGTGGGCACCCCCTGGCTCCGGAGCATCGCCGTCATGGTGGCTGCGTAATCAAAGCAGATTCCCTTTTTCTTCTTATAGAGAGAATTCAGATTCGGCAGATATCCCTTCTGCACTGTTTTGGCCTTTTTGTTGTCGTATTTCATATTCTTAATCACATAATTATAAATCTTCTTTACCTTGGCCAGATCCGTCTTGCTCTTCTTCGTCAGGGACGCCGCCTTCTTGACAAATTTGGTAGACTTATTGAAATTGACGTACTGGTTGGGACGCAGAAACGGCGCAAACTGATCCGTAAACTTCACCGTGATGCTGGCGGCTCCCACCGTCACATAGTCATTGCCCTGAAACTGTTCAAACACGGTAATCTTGTATGTACCGTTTCCCTCAGTCAGCGGCAGCACCTCATCGCTCTGCTTGCGCAGTGTATATGTGTAGGTTCTGCTCCCCTTCTGCACCTGTGCCTTGATGACCTTTGTGGTCTGTTCCTTATATTGTACAATCACATATCCGTCCTGGCAGTTGGAATAGTCGATCACACATTTTTCGTTCTCCTCCGTCTTTTCCCCTGTGGCCTCCGTCGGATAAATCACCGTTTTTGCCGATACCGGAGCAGCAGGCAGACTCCCTGCAAAAACAGACAGCATAAGCATGATACCAAGCATTGTCCTTCTTCTCATAACCTCATACTCCTTTCCTTATCGAACTATAGTCATAATAGCACTTTTAAGGTTAAAAAGCAATATTTCCCTATTTTTTACCCCATTTTTTATTATATTCTCATTCTAATTCATTGTTTTTTTATAGTCAGTTAATTGACCCTGCCAGAGAGTCGTGATATGATGTAGTCAGAAATTGAAAACTGAATTTTAGAAAAGGAGCAGACCATCATGACGAATACAGGTATTGCGAGACAACTGGATAAGCTGGGACGCATTACTCTTCCGATTGAATTGAGAAAGTCCCTTGGTTTCGCAGAACGCGAGACATTAGAAATCTACACCGAAGATGACCGGATCGTATTGAAAAAGGCATCTGCCCCGGCTGATATCTTCACCGGATCCACAAAAGATCTGATCGAATTCGAGGGAAAGACCGTTTCCAGAGATTCGATACAGAAATTAGCTAAGCTTGCTGGTTTAATTTAATCATATATCCCTTTAGTATGGCAGGAGTTTCCCCTAAACTCCTGCCTTTCCTTTATTCCGGCAGCAGCGCCGCATAGATCTCCCTCTTGGGCACACCGCGGTCCTTTGCCACCGCCTTCATGGCGCTTTTTCTGTCCATTCCCTCAGAAAGATACAATTGCATATGCTGTTCCAGGGACATCTCCCGCCAT
Organism: uncultured Clostridia bacterium; assembly: GCA_948467395.1. Taxonomy (GTDB): domain Bacteria; phylum Bacillota; class Clostridia; order Lachnospirales; family Lachnospiraceae; genus Eubacterium_F. The sequence goes on from CAOKDX010000008.1 coordinate 70,259, forward strand.
GCCTGCTGTCTCTCCTGCCGCTGCCGTTCCGGGTCGGCGCCTCCCACCACCAGCACAAATTCCCCCTTTGGCTGATGCTCTTCGTAGTAGGCTGCCGCCTCACCCAGCGTATAATGTACTGACTCCTCGTGCCTTTTCGTCAGTTCCCGGCAGATAGCTGCCGGACGGTCACTCCCCGCTGCCCCCGCCAGAATCCGCAGGGTCTGCACAAGGCGGTGGGGTGCCTCATAAAAAATCGTAGTACAGGTAGACCCGGCAAACCGTTCCAGTACGGACGCACGCTCTTTCTTATCCGCAGGAAGGAATCCCTCAAAGGTAAATCTCCGGGCACTCATGCCGGAAAGGGCCAGTGCCGTAATTACTGCTGACGCCCCCGGCAGGGATGTCACCTCAATCCCGGCGTCGTAACAGGCCCGAACCAGATCCTCCCCCGGATCGGAAATTGCCGGCGTGCCGGCGTCTGTCACCAGAGCTATATTTTCTCCTCCCAGAAGTCTCTTTATCAGAATCCCTGTCTTCTCTCTCTTATTGTGCTCGTGATAGCTCACCAGCGGCGTCCGGATCTCATAATGGTTCAGAAGCTTAACGGTCTGCCTGGTGTCCTCCGCCGCTATGACATCCACTTCCCGCAGGGTCCGCAGCACCCTCATGGTAATATCCTCCAGATTGCCGATGGGTGTCGCGCACAGAAACAATATGCCTGCCATATGGTACTGCCTCCTTATTTCCTGTAATTTTCTGCCGCCGGATGCCGTTGAACTAATACAGTCTCCGCAGCTCTTCTGTGTACTCGTTCTCCCTCTCATATACGATCAGGGGCTTCTCCACAGTGATACGGGAATTTCCGCCCCGGACACCCTCGATCAGCACCATATTCGGCTCCTTGTCCACATAGGGATACACAAGGCGCATCCGTTTCGGTTCCAGGCCCTGGGCAGTCATGCAGCTGATGATCTCCGCCAGACGAAAGGGGCGGTGCACCATATAAAAATGGCCGCCGGGCCGGAGCAGTCTGACAGCGCTGTCCACAAACTGCTCCAGGGTGCACATGATCTCGTGCCTGGCCACCGCCTTGTGGCCGGTTCCGCTGACAAGTCCATGGGACTGGACCAGATAGGGCGGATTTCCTGTGATTACATCAAAAGAGGCAGCCCCGAATAGATCCACCGCCTCCCTTATATCTCCATTGATAATCTTTACCCTGCCGGAAAGACCGTTTCCAACAACGCTTCTGGCAGCCATGGCGGCAATATCGGACTGGATTTCCAGGCCGATAAAAGATTTTCCCCTGGTCTTTCCCGCCAGCAGGATGGGAATCACCCCGTTGCCGCAGCCCAGATCCAGGCATTCCTGCCCCTCCCTCACACAGGCAAAGGAGCTCAGCAGCACCGCATCCATGCCGAAGCAGAACCAGGACGGATTCTGAATCAGCTTTAGTCCGTCCCTCTGCAGATCGTCCAAACGCTCACCCTCCCTGAGGATGTTTTCCCAATTCGGTTTATCAGTCATCCAGCTTTGATTTTCCTTCCTTCCGCTCCATGGCCTCAAGCTTCTTTAATTCCTTCTCGTGTTTTCCCTGGATCCTTCCCTTGGGTCCTCCGGTCTTGAACCTCAGTTCCTCCACCGCATAATCCCGGACCTCCTTCTCGTCATTTTCCAACGATACGATCACCCGGACTCGCTGTTTCAGCACGCTGACGCTCAATACCTCTCCCCTGAGATTCTCCGGGGTCCTGACATGGGCTCCCACATTCGGCAGACGGCTGTTCAGCTCCTCATATGCCTCCTCTTCGTTCTTGAGACAGCACATCAGCCTGCCGCACACGCCGGAAATCTTAGTAGGATTCAGGGAAAGGTTCTGTTCCTTCGCCATCTTGATGGACACGGGAACAAATTCCGACAGATAACTGTGACAGCAGAGGGGGCGTCCACAGATTCCAATCCCTCCCCGTATCTTTGTCTCATCCCGGACTCCGATCTGCCGCAGCTCGATACGGGTCCGGAATACACTGGCAAGATCCTTTACCAGCTCACGAAAGTCAATCCTGCCGTCCGCAGTAAAATAGAACAGAAGCTTGTTATTATCAAAAGTATACTCCGCGTCGATTAGCTTCATCTCCAGACCGTGCTTCTCTATTTTTTCAAGGCAGATCTGAAAAGCCTCCTTTTCCTTTTCCCGGTTCTTTCTCTCCGCCTCCTCATCCTTTTCCGTCGCCACCCGCATGATTCCCTTTAGCGGCGCAACGATTCTCTCCTCCGGCATTTCCTGATTTGGCAGTACCACCGTGCCAATCTCAACCCCCTTCGCAGTCTCCACGATGACATGCTGGTTTCTCTCCAACACGTTATCTCCGGGGTCGAAATAATATACCTTGCCTGCCTGCCGGAAACGCACTCCGATTATTGTCTTCATTCTGATTCTCCTTCTAGCTCTCTTTTAATGTCAGAAGCATCAGCTCCATGGTGACATCAAAGCTGACATTCGCCTTCAGGCGTATCTTTGCCTTCTCAAATGCCTGTATGATCTCTTCAATCTTTTCATAGCTCCGGTTCCCGGCCTCCTTCATAATATGGGAGGATTCCTCCTGGAACAGGATCATATTTATATTCTTCGTCGCCTTAAATATCAGTACATCCCGATACCACAGAGACATCAGGTCAATGTAGTCCCTCACCTCATCCCTCCTCGTGCCAAGATCCTTAATGATCCACAGCATCTCCGAAAGATCCAGCCGATGGAGATTGCGCAGAAGAGACAGGATCTTGTCCTTCCTCTCAATGAAATCCTCCGATCTGGCGTAGCGCACCGCCTTTCCCAGATTTCCCTGGGCAAACGCCGCACTGGCCCGGGCCAGATAGTCCGGCACCTGGCACTGTGTCCTCAGAAACTCTTCCACTACCGCCGTACTCATGGGGCGGAATTCCAAAGTCAGGCACCGGGACCGGATGGTGGGAAGAAGTTCGCTGATATTGCTTGTAAGCAGTATTACCACACCATAGTCCGGCGGCTCCTCGATGGTCTTTAGAAGGGCATTCTGCGCCGCCTCTGTCATTTTCTCCGCCTCCGGCACAATATATATTTTATACTGGCTGGCAAACGGCCGGATATCCATAGTATTGCACAATTTCTCCCGGATCTCATCCACACCGAGACTTGCTTTCTCCCGGTTGACCCAGATAATATCCGGCTGGTTTCCCGACTCCGCCTGATGACAGGACACACAGCTTTTGCACGGCCGCTCCCCTTCGCTCCGGCACTGCAGCCCCGCCGCAAAGGTGGTGGCCATGGCTTCCTTTCCAACTCCTACATCGCCCTGAAATATATAGGCATGAAATGGTTTGCCATCCCGTATCGCTGTCTGAAGATGGATCCTGATCTGTTCATGCCCCACAAGCTCTGAAAATGTAAACATACCCTGCCTCCCCTCTGTCAAGCACCGCCGTTTCCTGTCAGGTCATGATATCCAGCAAAAGCCCCCGGATCTCATCCACCTTATCCAGAATCGCGATGGCATCCTTCTCTTCCCGGATCAGTTCCTCCGCCAGTTCGTCCAGCGCCGCATCCACTCTCTTGATCATCCCGTAAACCCGGTGCCGCCCCCGCCGGTCCAGAAAATTTTCCCGGCTGAATTTATGGGAACGGTTTACCACCTCATTCATAAAATCCTTAATGAGCCGCCGGTAATGCTTCATGTCCCGGACATCCATCTTTTTCCCCAGCTTCTTGCCCTGCATGGTAATCTCTTCCATCATGGCATTCAGGCGTTCCTTCAGTCCCGCATCCTCTATGGAACTCATCAGGGTAAACTTAAAATCCTCCCCTGTCTCCTGCGGCTGCGCGGTCTGGTTCGTCTGACTGATCTGCTGTAAATTATCTACACGAATATCCATCGTATCACCCCGTTATCCTTACTGACACTTTTACTATCATAATACCACTTCTCGTTGTTTTTATCTACTGTTTTCTTGCTGTCTGTCCTAATATCCTGTCAATCTGCGCCATGGCAGAGTCCATATCCTCATTCAAGATATGCTCTTCCACCCCTGCCCGTTTTAGCTTCTCCCCGGAAAAATCTTCCTCATCCGCCAGAAATCTCCGGCATACCTCTGCCACACAGGGCCTGTCCTGCTGCCCCTCCCTTGCCAGGGACCTCTGGATCCGTACAAGGTCGGACACCTCTATATATAGGGGTATCACATGTTCCTGCCCGAAATAAGTCCGCAGCCCCTCATACCCCTCCAGTGTAGAGATCAGGCAGTAGTCACCCCGGCCCAGATCAATCTGCCCGTCATCTGCCGTAAAATAGTACCAGGGACCCATAACCGTGTGATAGCAGCGGTATTCTGCGACCTTCCCCGCCCGCTCCAGCCCACGGAATTCCGCTTCTGTCACAAAGTGGTATTCCCTGCCCTCTGCCTCTCCTGCCCGAACCGGCCTTGTAGTATACGGAATCACCGGAGACAGCTCCGGATGCCGTTTCATAATCCTGTGGTACAGGGTATCTTTTCCGGAAGCGCTCTTTCCCATTAATATAAATATCTTTCCCATCTCTCAGCTCCTTTTCCCGCAGACACGAATATACTCCCCCGTCCCGTCCTCCATTCCCATCAATTTCAGATGTCCCTGTTTCGCATCCCGAATCTGTACCAGTACTCCTTCCGTGATCTCCTCCCCCGGAACAAGAAAGGGAATCCCGGGTGGATACAGAAAGGCAAATTCAGCGGATATCTCCCCGGTACTTTCCGCCGTCCGGACTCTGCGGCCGGAACAGTTCAATGCCTCGTACATGCTCATCCTGGCCACTGCCGGCTCCCGCCGGTTCCAGCCGCCCCTGCCAGTGCGCACTCCACTCTCACTGCCGCCAGCGGCAAGCTCCTGATCTATCTCTGACAGGGCGGCCGAAAAACGACCCCAGCCCTCCTCCGTATCACAGACACTGGTCATGGCAAGGACGTATCCCGTGGACGCCATCTCCATCTGGAGCTGGTATCTCCTCCGGAGAAGCGCCGCCAGTTCACTCCCCTCCATACTGCCGCTCCCGATTACCAGCTTAGAGGGCTCTTTCCGCTCATGCTCCCACAGAGAAAGCACCTTCCACTGCGCCGCCTGCCGATGGAATCCGTTCCAGCTGTCCCGATAGGCACAAAAAGCGTTCTTTGCATTCTTCATCATCCAGTCCATACACCGGACTGCCCCCGCCATCAGGATATAAGACGGGCTGCTGGTCTCATAGATATCCAGAAAGCGCCGGACCGCTCGCTCCTCTGCCCGGTGGGAACAGAGGTGCAGCACCCCCGTCTGGGTCAGGGCAGGGAGTGTCTTATGCAGGCTCTCCACCACCAGATCCGCCCCCTGGGCCATGGCGGTTTCCGGTATCGCCCGCCAGTAAGGGTGTCCCCAGGCAAAATGTGCCCCGTGAGCCTCATCCACCACCAGGGGAATTCCCCTTTCATGTACCACCGCCGCTATCTTTCGGATATCTGACACCACGCCTTCGTAGGTGGGCGAGGTGATAACCACACAGGCAGCCGACGGATTCCCGCAAAGGGCTTCCTCCACCTGCTCCGGCTGAATCCCCAATGCGATCCCCGTCCCAAAATCTGTCTCCGGGTAGAGATACACCGGCTTCAGATCCAGAAGATATACCGCATGATAGACGGAACGGTGGCAGCTCCGGTCCATAATGACCGTATCCCCACGGCGGGCGCAGGCCGATACCGCCGCCAGAATTCCACAGGTACTCCCATTGACAAGCAGATAGGATTCCCTTGTCCCATAGATCTGCTTCATCTGATCCATCAGGCGGCGCACCGCCCCTTCCGGATGATGCAGATCGTCCATGCCCTCAACCTCCGTGACATCCAAACTATAGGGGTTCTCCATCTGGAAGACCGGATTCCTCTTATGTCCCGGCATATGCATCGGATAGATCCCCGAACTCCGATAAGACTGGAGAATTTCATATAAATTCATAACAACCGCCCGTTCCGAAAAAAAGCGGGACCACAGGGGAGCAGCCCCTGCAGCCCGCGCTGGCTTCGTTTTCCTGTGTTTTCTTTCTACGGTCCAACCTGTCTGTTGTCATTAGAAATGATGGAACGGAATTGTAGATGCCGAACCGATTCCAATAATTACAACAAAAATCCAGTATATCAGATAGAGGCCACCCAGAATTGAGCCAATCAGGCCGCAGATAAAACCAGCTTTGATAAACCCGTTGCTGACCCCTCTCTGCTCTTCCTTCTTGGCGAATATAATGGCGATGACACCACATGCCACAGCGATCACATTAAAACAGCAAAATACAATAGAGACAATACCGAGTACCATGGATGCAATGGCAACTCCGGTGGGAGCATTTTCATCGATCGGCGGCTCCTGCTGATAGGATGTGTACTGCACCGGCGCCGGATCCGGCGCTGCAGAACCCGATGCCCCTCCCTGCTGTTCTTCCTGGGCAGCCAGCGGCTGTCCGCAGTTTTTACAGAACTTATCGGTATCATTATTTTCTGTACCACAGTTTTTACAAAACATAATTATCCTCCTTAAAATTTCTTCAGTTAAGCAATATTATACAATACTTTCTTACAGGATGCAACTGTCACCGATGCCGTCTCTCCAGCCCGCCCACTGCCAGAAAGATACCGGCGGGGATCAGTACCAGGCTGATGAGCTGCGAGGTGGAAAATATTCCCACATTTCCCCGGATCCCGTCTCCCCGGAGAAATTCCAGGGCAAACCGGGCAGCCGAATAATAGAGAAGATAGATCCCCAGGAGTCTTCCTCCCCGGAGCCTCTTTTTATAGAAAAGAAACATCATGACCCCGAAACATATAAAATTGCACCCCGCCTCCATCAGCTGCACCGGCACCCGGGGAACCTCATCCAGACCGGGAATTAGTTTATTTTCCGGAAACCGTACGCTCCCGATACCATGATACTCCACACCATAGCAGCAGCCGGCAAGAAAACAGCCCACCCTGCCAATCCCATGAACAAAAGGAATCAGCGGGGCGAAGACGTCCATATAGGAGACAAAAGCCACCCTGTACTGGCGGCAGTAACAGTACACACCGGCTGCCGCCCCCAGCAGTCCCCCATAATAGACATATCCGCCTAAAAGGTAGTTGACCACATAGAGCAGCGCCGCCCCCGCATCTTGCCGAAAGGCCGCGCGGACTGCCGGAATGACAGATAACAGCGACGGCAGCCTGGTAAAGAGATAGACCGCTTTGGAGCCGATCAAAATGCCGATAAAGGCATATACCGCCCCATATATAATATCCTCTCCCGAAATCCCCGCCTGGGGCCCCATCCGTCTGCCGGCCGCCGCCGCTGCCAGCACACCTGCCATAAACAGAATTCCATACACAGGGATCTCAAATAAATTTCCCACCGGAATCACCGGAAACATATGCACCTCCATACAAAAAGGCTGCTGCCGGGGCAGCAACCTACCATTTCAAACCTGTCTGATCTGCATGCACAGATTAGTTATAACGCTCCAGTTCATCCAAAGCATCCTGAAGATCCTGTGCCGCATCATTCAGATCATCGGCAGCAAAGCAGCTTGCGCCAACACAGCCATAACAGCCGTAGCCCGCAGAACCAGCGCCGCAGATGGAACATCCCACAGCAAAGACAGCGGCAAAAATAACACCCAGAAGGCCGCAGATAAATCCTGTCTGCCCCTTTGCATTATCCGTCTCCTTCTTCACCTTAACTGCCAGAACCAGAGCCACAATACCGCATGCCAGACCGATGGCGGCACCGATAACACCGAATGTCAGACCTCCGATAATCGAAATCACCAGACTCACGATGCCCAGTACGGTTGACGCAATATTTGTACTATCTGTTCCCTGTTCGTTCATAACGATATCCTCCTCTTTCTTTTAAAATAATTTCTTTCACTATTCTACAATAATATTGAAATATTGTCAAATTATTCCTTTCATCCTACTGCATACGCCATCCGCTATGATATTTATTTTTCACAGAGGCTCCCTTTTTCTTTCCCCAGCCCAGTGGAAATCCGTCCACGCAGATCAGCTGCCATCCGTCCGGCGCCTCCGCCTCCCCGGTTGTCAGTGCCAGGGTCTCGCCCTTCAGATACCGGATCACTCTCTCATCCTCAACCGTCAGCAGCAGGCAGTTATCAAATTGTTGCGATGTGAGCACCATGGCCAGGGACTGGCTCGGTTCAAAGCGGTTCTTTTTTACCTCCCCCATAAACAGGCCGCTTCGCAGAAAACGAAGCCCCTTCATCTGCGGCAGCATCTCCGGCATATAGTATATCATGCCGTTCTTGCACTCCAGGCGCTCCGGTTCCCAGGCCCGGCCTGTCTTTCCTGCAAATTCATCAAAAAGCCTCTTCTCCTCCCCCTTCAATCCCTTCCGGACCTCCGGATTTTTACTTTTTGCTGCCGCTGCGCCACGGGAAATGCACGCCGTCTTCGTCTTTTCCCCATGATTTCCCTTTCCTGCCGGCGCTTTTTTATGAAATAACGCCAAAAAATGCCCCTCTCCGTCCATGCGGTGCGGGAAGATCCGGATACAGCGGCGGATGCTCTCATTGGAACTGCCCACCAGAGAAGGATCCCCTTGTGCGAATCCCTCATATCCCTCCATCGGAATCAGCGCAAGAGACGGATCCATGGCCAGGATCTTCTCCACGGTGCCCTCATCCTCCAGCGGGGAAAAGGTGCAGGTGGAATACAAAAGGCTGCCCCCCGGTTTCAGCATGGGGAGCGCCTGAGCAAGTATCTCCTCCTGAAGCCTTGCGTATTCCTCCGGCCCGGTCTTTTCCCATGCCCTCACCATGGCGGGATCCTTCCGGAACATTCCCTCCCCGGAACAGGGGGCATCAATCAGAATCCGGTCAAAAAAGCCCTCGAAATACTCCCTCAGCTTCTGTGGGTACTCCGTCACGATAAAGCTGTTTTCCACACCGGACAGTTCCATATTTTTCAGCAGTGCCTTCGCCCTCTTGCTGCTGATGTCGTTGGCTATTAGCAGACCGGTCCCCGCCAGCTTCGCCGCCAGCTCCGTCGCCTTGCCTCCGGGGGCGGCGCACAGATCCAGCACCGCATCTCCCCTCTCCACGGGGAGCCGGGAGGCCGGCGTCATGGCACTGGGATCCTGCAGATAATACAGGCCGGCAAAATAATATGGATGTTTGGCCGGCTGGACTTCCGCATCATAGTAGAATCCGTTTTTTATATAGGGAATTCTCCGCAGGGGAAATGGTGCGATCCGCTCAAATTCCTCCGCCGATATCTTTGCTGTATTTACCCGGAGACCATATTTCCGCGTATCGTTCATGGACGCCAGATATGCCTCGTATTCGTCCCCCAGAATCCTTTTCATTTCCTCACAAAACCGTACCGGTAATTCCATTCTTGCCTCCCTGTGCCTACAGATGAAACCCCATCGGAAGGAGCTCTCCCAGTGTCCTGCATACATATTCCGTCACACTCTTTGCCATGATGATCTGAAAGCTACCGGGATCGCAAAACTCTGCCATCACCTGCAGACACACGCCGCAGGGTGAAATATCGACAAGCGTCTCACCCTGGCCGCCCACAATGGCAATCCGGTGAAAATCCCGTATCCCCTCGCTCACCGCCTTAAAGAAAGCGGTGCGCTCTGCGCAGTTGGTTGGGGAAAACGCTGAATTTTCTATGTTACACCCGGTATAAATCTTCCCTCCCGCGCACTCCAGCGCGGCTCCCACCCTAAATCCGGAATAAGGCGCATAGGCATTCCGCCGCGCCTTCACCGCCTGTCTGATCAACTGCTCCATCTCTGCCCCCTTTTCCATATTGTCTGCTTATTCCATAAAGCTTACAAACTGGTTTCCTGCATCCTTAAATATTTTCTCATATTCAGAACGGCTCACTGTGGATTCCTTTCCCGTTTCGGGATTGCACACGGTTAGCTGCGTCGTTGTATAGCCGTTGATCACCACAGCTCTGTCAGCCGCCGTCATGGCGATCACCGGCTTATTGCTGCTGACGAAATACAGTATCTGGTCCAGCGTGCATCCCTTCAGGTTCACCGGCTCCTCCAGATACCCCGCCAGCATATTATATACCGGCACATTCTTTTTTGTCATCGCCCTTGCATCCGCATTGATATGCTGCTGCCTCAAAAGCATATAGGCACAGGCCGCCGGATTCGACACGCCATTTCCTGCCCTCGCCAGCTCCATTCCGCCAATATTGTTCATCAGGAAGCTGCCGCTGCGCTCCCATACAACCTGATGGTTACTGCTAACCACCACGCCCATCTGCCGGTCCGCTTCCCGGATGGCCTGCCGTGCACTCTCAAAGGAGGCAGTAATCTTCCCCAGGGCATAGACGTAATATTTCGTGATTCCCGGCTGCTCCAGGCGAACAAACCTCTGGGTGGTCATGAGAGAAGAGGGGCCCTCCCTCCGCTCCGGCTTTTTGTCCATCTCAAAGGAAGGCGGGAACTGAATATACCACTCCGTCAGGGATTTATTTGTGACGCGGGACGTATACCGGAACCGGGATTCCTTTATCTGCGACTGGTTGGAAATGCTGTTTTCATCCGACTGCTCATAGCGCCCAGCAGAAATACGCCGGCACAGGGTAATATTAATGACGTTGCCGTTCGCCTGAATCCCCTGGATATATCGGTTCTTCCAGTTAAATTTCTTTACGACATTGCCGTGGGAGTCCGAGATATGCAGCTCATAGCAGGGAACTACCCGCGTCCCGTCCCGGTCCCGCCCAATATCCTTTCTCCGCACATAACCATACACGACATTTTCGTCGATCACCCCCAGCAGACGGATATAGGATTCCTCATCTGGCCGGTAGATCACCTGTTTCTCATCCGTCTCCAGATTGTACAGGGTAATGCTCTCACCATATCCGCTGCCAAGGGAAGAGGACCAGGCATAGCAGTTGGCGCTTTCCATCACCATAAAGGAGCTGTTCTTCACATTCTCTACCAGCTTCTCCAGACGTTTGGCCGAGATATTGTAAGCATAAACCGTATTGGCCACGGTAAAATAATATACCCCCCGGCTGCTGACATAACCATAATCCTCGAAATCCTCCTTCAGCTGCTGATAGGTCGTGCTGCTGGGCATATAGACCAGCTCCCGCAGCTCTCCCTCCGGCGTATATTCATACAGTACCACCGCCACGTCTCCCTCGTAATCCCCCCGGGGGAAATACCCATAGGCACAGAAATACAGATTCCCCTCCTCATCCACCTTTAGGATCCTTATGGCATGTTCATCATAGGAACGGCGCAGAAAGGTCGCCTTATCACTGTACATGGAGTACAGCTTCATAATCTGGTTCGCCTTCATATCATAGCGGTACAGGTCTCCGCCTCTGGCAAAATACATTTTATTTTCATCCTTGTCCGAAAATATCCTGTCACCGGTTTCATTCGTTATCCCCAGCTTAAACTGATTTGTCTGGACGCTTGCCATTCCGGGATCAAAAACCGCCTCCATGGTCCGCTCAAAATTGAGCAGGTAATTGGTCCTGTTGGCATAACGCACCCGGTAAAATTCTTTGATCTGGTACGTCTCCTCTCCCGAATCCGTATTCGCTTTGACGAAATAATTGTACTGAATACAGGCCGTCTCCATATTATATTCTTTAATGGTGATCAGCTCGTCGGAAATAACCTCCGGAGACATATTTCCCCAGGTAACAAGATCCGAGCTGGATGTGATATCCACTGTTGCCAGCGTTGTGTTCCGGTTTGCGGGGCTGGGTTCCAGAGACCTTCCCAGCTCCTCCGCCTTGCTTTTGATAAAAGTATTCTTGTGAAATCTTTTTACAAAATTCATCTTCTGCGCCAGGTTGGACTCATCCAGATAATATCTCAGGCGGGTATAATAATGGATCTCCCTGCCGGCATCGGATGTGCCCGCCAGATCCAGAATATATTCCGTGCTTGTCCGGAATCCGTATCCAAATGTAATGTCCAGGCTCTTCTGCCCTTTCTGCAGTGCGTTCGGCTCGCCGGTCTCATAGATCTCCCCCGTCTCCTTGTCAATAATCTGGTACTGCAGGCTGGTGAGATAGGCAGCCGCCTTTCCCAGATACACGGTAATCTTCTTTTCCGCATCCAGAGGCGTCATGGACTCCCGGATAATATCGGGCTCCATCGGCGCACTGTAGCCGAACAGGGTATTAATCCGGTGTCCCTGCACACCCAGCTGCAGATACGGATACGTCTCCCTGCCGGTCTCCACCCGGGCCCCCCTGTCACTGATATCCGTCTCCATCTGTCTCCCAAAAAAATAAAGCGCGCCCACAAATATGAAAAGCAGCAGAACTGTCTTATATATATATTTAACCATTCGATAACCCCTTCTCTATTATATATAGAACATTGTAACGGCTTACCTTCAAAAGTTCAAGGTATACACACAAATTTTTTCGATTCATATATTGGAGATAAGTAAAACAGTTGCAGAAACGAGGTATTTCATGAACTATTACGACAATCCCGACTTTCTTTTCTCCTTTGAACAGGCTGCCATGCCGACGCTGGCCCCGGCTCCCGGCAGCACGAAGCTATGGGAAATGGAAGAGGATAATTCCTATTTAAAATATCTTTATCCACAGATTACAAGACAGATCAGCGAATTTGTAGAAGAGCAGTGTGATCAGATGGAGTATGAGGGCAGCCCTATGTTCGACGCCTTCCCCGACAAAACAGCGCTTCAGATCACGGCTGCCGGAATCGAACAGGAATTTCGAAAAAAATACCCCGATGCCTATCCGGAGGGCGGAACCCTTCTCCGTGATATGATCGAGGTAGTGTATTTTCACGAGGTAATGTACCGTCGAAACCGGTACCGCAACCACAAGCGGCTGTATCTCTGATCAATGAACTGCGCCAAAAGCTAATTTTTCAAATTCAGTGACAGGCATTGGCTTTGCAAACACATAACCCTGAATCAGGTCGCACTTCATCTGCTTCAGGAATTCCACCTGATCCCTCTCTTCCACACCCTCTGATATGGTATGCAGATCCAGTGCCTGGGCCAGATGGATAACGCTCTGGATAACGCTTTTGCCGCGCTCGTTATCCTGGCTGTTATCATTGACAAAAAAGACACGGTCCAGCTTCAGGGCATCAACCTGTACCTCCTTCAGCACATTCAGGGAGGAAAATCCGCTTCCGAAATCATCTATCGAACAGGACAGCCCCGCCTGGTGTATCTTTTTCACCAGCGTATTCAGCGCCTCCATATCATTGTAGAACAGGGACTCCGTCAATTCGATCTCAATGGATCTCGGGGGCACCTCATACCGCTCCAGAATCGCCTCATAGGCGTCAAAAAAATTGGGGACATTAAAATGGCTCCGGGACAGATTCACCGAGACCGGAATGGTCCGCCATCCCTCCCTGCCCCAGCGCTCCACGATACGGCATACCTGCTCAAACATATAGAGATCGATGTCCACAACAAAGCCGTTGCTCTCAAACAGGGGAATGAACTCATTGGGAAAGATCATTCCCTCTTCCGAATCGACCCAGCGCACCAGTGCCTCCGCACCCGCCACGGTCTCTCCCTCCAGCTCATATTTTGGCTGGAGATAGGGAACGAAATCCCCCCGCTCCAGAGATTCGTGCATCTTCATCTCAAGCTCTTTTTCCCTGCCCAGCCGGAACTTGTCCTTCTCATCATAGATCCCCATGGGCACGCGGTAACCCGGCGTTATCTTTCTCCTGGCCAGATTGGCGTGCTCCAGCATCGTACTCACTTCGATATCCCTGTCATTAATGACATATACGCCGTAATACAGGGCAATGCCGTAACGATTACCATTTTCATCCACCAGCTCCTCCATCTGTTTGCTGATGCGCTCCAGGCGCTCATCCAGCTTCGGCAGAGAATGGAAATGCATCAGAATACCAAAATTGTCCGCCATAATGCGTCCGGAAACCTCGTCCCATCCCAGCTCCGCATCAATGATGGCGTGGATCTGGTGCAGGATCTGGTCCCCGACATAATTTCCATATATCTCATTGATCAGCTTGAACCGGTCAATGTTGGCGTAAACCAGCACATAGCCGGCATCACTGCGGAGCATCTTCCCCGCCACCCGCTCAAATTCCTTTTTATCCTTGCCTCCCGTCACATCATCACGTCCAAAATGCTTATACAGCAGATGGTATTTCACCGCCACCATAAGTACAAGAAAGCCTGTGGTCAGTATGATCAGGGACAGCCTTGTGACATTTCCCTCAAACCGGTCCAGATTCCAGATCATGAAAAGGAACAATACAATGGCTGTGATAAAATCCCACAGCATGGCTCCCCGGAAGTTCTTTAATCTCGTTATCAACTGTCTCATCACTGTATCCCTCCTCTTGTATGCCGCCCGGGCAGCAAGCAAGAGCCCAAACGGGTAAGATAGAATAAATTATATAGTGTTTGGAAGAAAATTACAAGACAGTTTATTTATTTCAAGTTAGAAATTTAACTTCCTTATCCGACTTGTGCGTTTTTACAACAATATAGGGGTAGCTCGCCTTCTCACTCACCACCTGGTCCTCGCCCGGACCGTTCAGGCTGGTCTCAAAGCAGAGAGTGGTTCCCTTCTCATACAGCCCCACAACCTTGATATTGAAGCCCCCGCTGCTCTGTTCCCCATATCCCACGGCAATATAGAGATATTCCGCCTCCTGATAGCTCATCTGGAAGGCATTGAGCTTCTTACTGTCAATCTCCTTCAGAAATTCCTGCGGGATATCCGCCGTGGGCACAACGGTATAATCCCAGTCCTTTCCCCTCTCGCCGCCCTCCTCTGGCGCCTCACAGCCCGTCAGGACACAGAAGAAGGCCAGGAAGAGAAACAGGGTTACCACAATTCTTTTTCTGTGCATGCCATACCTCTTGTCTCGGTTTTTTACAATGTATGCCATGCTGCGGGCAATTATTCTTCAATCCTTATGCCGGCCAGCAGGCCCGCAAGGGAGGTGGTGGCCTCGCCGTCGTGGTATTCTATGGACATTTCTCCTTCCTCCGCCACTTCGGGAGCGATGTCCTCTGCCTCCTTCATACTGAGACGGATCTTCCCCTCTGCCACATCCAGTACCTTCACCTTCACACGCTGTCCCATTTTCACCACCTCATTGGGCGAATGCAGGAATTTATTACAGATCTGGGAAATATGGACAAGTCCTGTCAGCCCGTCACCGATATTTACAAATACACCATAGGGCTCGATCCGCTCAATAACGCCCTCCGTAATAAATCCCTTCTGCAGTGCGTTCAGCTTCCTGCCATGTTCTTCTGCCGCCCTCTCCCTGGCCACCTCTTTGGCAGAGAGAACCAGTTTCCTCTTCTCCGGATCCGCTGTGATCACCATGACCTCCAGTGTCTCACCTACAAACCGGTCCACATCCTCGACATATTCCAGTGCCAGCTGGGACGCCGGGATAAAACCCCGGATCCCCTCCAGAAAAGCTACGACTCCGGCATTCACACTTGTGAGTACCTTTACGACAAAAACGGTTCTCTCCTCCAGCGCCTGCTTCATCCGCTCCCAAGCCTGCTCCTCTCTGGCCTCCCGGAGCGAGAGGAGCACTCTCCCCTGTCCGTCGTCTGGTTCCAGTACTACGGCCTCCAGACTGTCTCCGGTACGGATCTCATCCATGGCATGAAAGGACGGATCGTGACTATACTCTCCTGCCGGGATCACCCCCTGGGAATAGGAATTCAGATCCAGCAGCACCTCCTCTTCCTCCACGCTGACTACTATCCCTGTCACCTTATCCCCCTGACGGAAAGCGCGAAATCCCGCGTTGATCTCTTCCTCAAAATCCTTCATTGATTCCTGCATTTTCATTTCCTCCTTTCAAATGATATAGTCTTTCTGCATTTTCTGTCGTGGTATGGATTACCTCTTCTACAGTGATCCCTCTCAGCTCAGCAATTCTCTCCGCCACCCGGACGAGCAGGGAGGAATCATTGCGTTTCCCCCGGTATGGCTCCGGCGCCAGATAGGGACAGTCCGTCTCCAGCACAAGGGATTCCAGGGGAATCTCCTCCACCGTCCGCACCAGCTTCTTCGCATTTTTAAAGGTTACCACACCGCCCACACCGATATAGAATCCCATCGCTGCATATTCCTTTGCCATCTCCGGCGAGTAGGAAAAGCAATGGATCACCCCGCCGCAGTCATATGCTTTTGTCTCTGTAAGGATCTTCATGGTCTCTTCCGCCGCATCCCTGCTGTGGATTATAATGGGCAGCTTTACTTCCTTTGCCAATTCGATCTGGCGCAGGAACCATTTTCTCTGAATCCCGGCAGACGGGTCCGGCCAGTGATGATCCAGCCCGATTTCTCCAATGGCGACAACCTTATCATGCCCGGCATTTTCCCGTATCCAGTCCATCTCTCTCTCCGTCAGGCCGGCGGTCTCGCTGGGATGGATCCCCAGCGCCGCATACATAAAATCATATGCTTTTGCCAGCGACAACGCCGCCTGGCTGGATGCCAGATCCGCCCCCACACTGACAACCTTTCCGATTCCTTTCTCTGCCAGCCCGCGAAGCAGGGTGTCCCGGTCCTGGTCAAACGCCTCATCGTCATAGTGGCTGTGTGTGTCAAAAATTAAATTGTACCGCATATATATCCCTCTTTCCGTTCTCCCAGCAGAACCAGTATAGCAGAAATCTCGTTTTCGATGTACAGTTTACCATGTTATCTTACTCTTTACAACAGCAACGTGATAACTGTATGAAATTCCATCCTCTCCTCCTCATAATACATCTGCATTTCGCCGTGGTAGGCCTTTACGACACGCTCGATGCTCCGGATCCCATAGCCGTGCCGCAGGGAATCCCTTTTGGATGAAACCAGCCTGCCCGTCTTTCCCGAAAACGGATTATCCGGACAGGAATTGATAAGGGACACCACGGTCAGCGATGCGTTTTCCTGCCGGGTAACGCTTAGCTCAATATAGCTGCCCGGCATACCGGAAGAGGCTTCCAGGGCGTTATCCAGAAGATTGGAAAACAGCGCCGTGAGATCATGATATGTCACACCAGCCAGCAGCCCGCTGCGGACGTCCGCGCGGAAATCAATGTTCCGCTCCCGGCAGAGCTGGATATACCGGCAGAGAAGGGCGTTCAGTGAAACATTATCACATACCTGGACGGAACCCTGCAGATCTGAGGAATGGACAATGCGGTCAATATAGGCGGCTATCTTTTCCGGCTCACCCTGTTCATTCAGATCGCTGATGGATTGTAAATGTTTCCTGATATCATGGATCAGTATCTTCTGACTCTCGTCCTGCCGGATTAGAAGCTGATAGTAGCCTGCCGTATCGCTCTCCTTCTGCAGCTGGATCTGAAGCTTCATATATTCCCGGCTCGTTTTCTGATTTCTGTCATAAATCCAGAAAATAAGAAGGTTGAGGATTAGCAGAAGAACGGAGCTGACGGAAACCATCAATTCCATCAAAACAGGAAGTTCCACAGTCAGAGAGATCGTATAAAGTGTCAAAAATATAATTGTAGAAAAAAAGGGAATCAAATTTAATAAAAGTAAATTTCGATCCGGCAGAGCCGGTTCTTCTTTCTCATCTTTTAAAAAATGAACAATAAACTGCAATACTAGAAAATAAATCAGCTTACTAAACATAGCAGATAGAATTAAATTTACATTATGAGTATGCGTCGCCCAAAAATTCACAAGTACCTGTGAGTTGATCCCAATCACAATCAATTCGCTTAATGCCATCACTATGAATATAACCAGTGCATGAAAAAAAGCAGAATACCATTTTACATGATAGAGGGAGAATACTATAACAAAATTAGTGATAATAAACACTGCCGTATTCAGCCATCCAATTTCTGCCAATCCTATCATTAGCAGGATACCATAACCGGCAAAAAGTAAAATGCCCTCTGTCTTTCTGGAATATTGTGGATAAAACAGGCTGGAAAAATACTGCCATGCGATAAATGCCTCAGCTATGTATAAAACCATATAGTAAATAACTACCAGCATCCGGATCACCTCACACTTTCCAAATACAGCAGATATGCCTGCTTGAATTCCGTATATTTTCGCCGTGTAAGATATGCCTGTATCCGGTTATCACAGAGATGGATCAGGGTATGGTCAAAACCAGATACATACTTCATATTGATGATAAAACTTCTGTGTGGTTGAAAGAAACTGTTAATTTTCAATATATCAAGCCAGTATTTCATTGTCTGCATGGACTCATAATCCCCCTGTACAGTGTGAACGATTACCACCCTGCCCATTGACTCAACGGATATGATATCCGATGCCGAAACAGTATGGCAGCCCTGTCTTGTCTCTATAAGCAATTTCACGGCAGCAGAATGATAGATCTGGATGGCGTCTCGAAGGTTGCGGAACAGACGCTGTCGCTCCAGTGGCTTGGACAGATACCGGAATACATGGAAACGCATGGCCTCATCCAAATATTCCGAAAAAGAGGTTATTATAAAAATAATGACTGCTTCATTTTTCTTTTTCAACTCATTTCCAACATAAATACCGCTCAATCCCGGCATCTCCACATCCAGAAAAACGATATCTTTCCCGCCGCTATCAGCCAGAAGGGCTTCCCCGCTCTCAAATATTGCCATTTCAGGCACTTTAATCCTGTTTTTTTGAAAATACTCAGCAATGCACTTTTGCAGTTGTCCGGCAAAATGTCTGTCGTCATCACAAATCAAAATTCTCATAAAAAACACCCCGCAGTATAATCATAAATCAGATTATACTACAGGGAAGGTTAAAAGCACAAGCCGTTTCCTGCTCTTTAGACATAATGATCCTTATTAAAATTGTTTATATTCCGCTCCGCCAGAAAGGCCACCACCCTGTTGATGAAATCAATATCATCCTCACTGCATAAACGAAGATTGTCAATTATATTTAACGGTATATTGTTGGCATGTATATTTCCCAGCAAAAAATAGTCCGGCGTAACCTCGAGCTTTTCACACAGATCCATCAACAAATCGATACTCGGCTTTTCCCTGCCATTCTCTATCGCCGAAACATGGTTGTTTGAAACCTCAATTTGTTCCGCCAGTTCATATTGTTTAATGCGCAGCTCTTTTCTTCTGAGCTTAATCCTTCTCCCTATTTCTATAAAACGCTGGTCTCTTATCATTGCGGCTGTCCCTTTCCTCAGTTTCTGCTGCACATCCTCATTTGCTCCTTTATGGAAGTATAGTAACACCTGCCCGGACAAAACAGAAGAATGTCATACATAAATATTCTGTATTACAATTATTTTTATTCATAAAATGTATTCTTCTTCTGTCTTACATTGAAATAAGTATGTTTTTCTATTATTTTTTACCAATTTACCTTAAAAAAATCCTGTTTGCGCCACAACGGTAGATTTTTTCCAGCATCTGCCTTATAGTATTTCCATACAGTACTTCATGTTAAAAACAGAAGAAGGGAGGATTTTCATGAAAATGAGAAAACAAGGCAGATCCGTCGCAAAGACTGTGGTAAATCTGCTCAATACATCGCTCGTAGTTGACGCAAATACGACCACCTGTGTCGCATTTTATCAGCCGGAAGTGCCAAAAGAATTGTCCCGTTTCAAGAGGAATAAATGATGCGGGCGGCCGCAGGTTATATAACCGGATGGCTGATCCGGCACCGGGCTATTGAAGAAAAAGACCGTTCCTTGTATGAGTATGCCATATGCAGTCTGATTCTAACAATCTCGCCGCTGATCATCGTTATCACCGGCGGCTGTATCATGGGACTGGTAAAAGAAAGCATTCTCTTTATCCTGCCCTTTATGGTGATACGGAAATACAGCGGCGGACTTCACCTGAAACATGCCTGGACATGTCTGGTCTGCTCCTGCATTGTGCTGTGTCTCTGCATCTATGTCACATCCAGGATCCCTTGCAGCAGCATATTGAGCCTCCTTATGCTTACGGCAGTGATCGGTCTGGGAATCTGCAGTCCTGTGGATTCAGAAAACCGGCAGTTGGATTCTCGTGAAAAAATAAAATATAAAAAGATCACCATCTGGATTGCCATGGCATTTGGGGGAATTTATGGATTGCTCCTTTTGCTCCAGCTGGATTATTATGCAAAGTGGATTGCCGCCGGACTGATCCTTCCGGCCGTTTCACAATTGCCTGTGGCTATCAAAAGAATAGCAGGGAAAGATAAGGAGAGAAGCTGAACTAATGCTTCTCTCCTTATCTTATTAACCAAAACTCAGGTAAAAATGTCGTTTCATGCAGAGTCTGTTGATTTGCCGGGTCGGTGTGTTATACTGGATGGGAACATGAATACTGTATGAAACATTTTCACAAGCGAATTACAATCGAAAGGGAGAGAAGTCTATGTTAGAGAAAAGAAAATCAAAGAAAACAAAGCTCTTATGTATGCTGTTTCTGGTAACTGCAATACTTACTGGATCCGCCACTGCTTACGCCAGAACGGTCACTGATACTGGAAAGACTCTTCGGGGCTGGACTTACACATTCAGCGGCACTTATAATAGCAGCGACGGAAAGACATCCGGTTATACAAAGGCAAGTTTCGCCAAACATGCTGGTTGTTATACCGAAATCAAAGCCTATGTAATTACCCGTGAAAAACCATATGTATATGGAAAAAATGATGATAATTATGTTTCACGCAGTGGTTTTTCCCTTAAAAACTCCAAAAATATTCGAATACAACATGGAGCATATAGCAAAAAAGGGGCAGCTTTTGCGGGAGGGCATACAATCTATTAAATTTTTTCAGCAGAGATTATAACATCTCTGCTGATATTTAAAAACATTACTACCCCAAAAAAGAAAGAGAGAAATTTATGTTTGTTTTTTTATTCAGACTGTCATTGAGGATGCTTATGGACTGGAAACGGGAAATAGCTCTCATCATGCTGGGTATCCTTATTTCTTCCTGTGCCGTTATAAAATTTACTGATAATATAACAAACTTCCAGCATTATTATTATGATACTAAAGGAACCCGGGAAGAAAGAATATTTTATGAGAACCGGGTGCATTTTTCTTTTACTAATTCTGAAAAACTCGATCAGGTGACCAAACAGCTGAAAGAGCAGAACGGTATCTGCAATGTTATTCTGAAGGGAAATGTAGAAATCATTCCGGGACATGATTTTGCCGTAGCCTCTTACAGCTCTATCCCGATGCTGACACAACATGACAACTCCATCGGAACTACCCCGGCGCAAGTTGAGGATGGTACTATCGTATTATCATATGGTACGCTCTGCGGCCTGGAGGGGAGCAGGACTCCGGATCCGGAAGACGGAATTATCGTTACCTATGGAGAAGAGTCCCCGAAATCGAGCTATACCGTGTTCTATTCCTGCAATGAATTATTTCCAATGGCGGGCAGCTCCTATCGTATCGTAGCGGAGAATTTTAATTTCGAAGAAAACCTTCTCTCACAAAATGATTTTATGGACCTGGACAGAGCAGGCAGACTATCTGATGTAGAACTGATCTATATCTATAATGACGATTTCAGCAGTACACAGATGGCACAGGCAGAAGAACTGATCCGTTCCGTCAAAGCATTTGAAAGTACTTACAGGGAACAGCCCGATAATACCCTGAGCGTTTCTGATTATCTGGATTTCATGAGCAATCTGATCCTTGGCGTGATCCTTGCTGTACTAAATGCATTGTTCATTTATCAGTCCGTATTGAAACGCAGAATCCCCTCATATGCCGTACTCAAGCTATTGGGGTTAAAAAATTTCCAGCTCAGGGCTGCAATCCTCCTGGAAATGCTGCTCCTATTTTCTTTTTCATTTTTTGTATCGGCAGTATTATTCCTTTTGTACTGCAGCGCAGCAGGACAATTGATCTACAATCTACGCTATTCCATCGGATACAGTTTTGGCCTGCTTCTTCTGATCTTTGTTCTGTTATCCCTGATCATGACAGCCAGACTGGTAAAAAAGCAGCCCTTCGAAGCATATTCTGCCAATAAATAAAGGAGATTACGACATGCTATTACATAGAAAGCTCTGGGCACGGGAATATCTGTCCTGCATTATGAGCAATTTGTTTATCATAATACAAATCGGTCTTGCATTATTTCTGATCAATCATCAGATCAGTGCTGCTGTATTACAGATACAACATCTAAATAGTATTACAGATGCAGATGCCGACACCTATTTATATCAGTATGCTATGGCCGCCTGTGGACTCTTCGACATTGAGAATGGGGACTATCCGGCAGCATGTGAAAAGATCCGCTCCCTTCCGGGAATTGATGGTTTAGGAGAAATTTTTAACACCTCCATTACCGTTGAAAACGACTCCATTCAATATCCCGAAGATATATTTGAAATCAGTGCCATGGATTCCATCTCCACCGCTGGGGTTACTTATAATATAAAGGAAGGCCGGTGGCTGAATGAGAATGACCGGGACGGAGAAATCATTCCTGCCGTTCTGGGCGGAGCTATTGCCAATCGGTACCAGATCGGCGACACGATAACGATTGATCTGAATACAGGTTCTGTCTATAAAATTCAAGTGGTGGGGAAACTAACTGATCACTGCAGCCGACTCGATCTAACGGGATTAATGGCAGAACAAAATATGTATTCTTTTATGGTAGAATGTGAAAATACCATCTTTGTAAACCATACAAAAGTTTTTAACACTGTAAAAAGAGCGGGATTCGGGCATTCCACTGCCCACTGTATCGTTAAGCTAGATAAAAACGCAGACAAGAAATACTTGTCTCAGTATGGAAAACTTGTCTCCTTTGAGGAGATGAAGCAGGAGACCTCCCACGACCTTTATCATTATATTAAGGACGCCGCTGTTGAGGGGATCGTCTGGACAGTCGTGATCATTTTCGGAATTATCGCCACCAGCTCTCTCATCAGCAAGCGGAGAAGATATGTCTGGGGAATTTATCTGCTGCTGGGCATAACGCCAAATAAACTGCTGGGGGTAACTATGCTAAACAACGGGATTACATATGTGATCGGAATTATCACATCACTGGCTGTTTACGAATGGTACTCACAAAGAGAAGAACTGGTCTCCGGGACAATCATCCATCCATACCATATCATCACCTGCCTGATCTTCTTTACCATTATGATGACAGTCAGCCTGCTCAACAGCCTTTACCTATTGGAAATACAACCAAAGGAAATAGTAACACAAACAAAGGAGTGAAAATATGGGTATTCTGGAAGCAAAGAAAATTGATAAAATCTATAATCAGGGAAAGACCAGCGAAGTCCGGGCACTGAGACAGGTGGATCTTGATATCAGCCCGGGAGAGTGGATCTCCATTATGGGTAAATCGGGTTCGGGAAAATCAACCCTTCTTCACATATTGGGACTGGTGGATAAATACACATCCGGTTCCCTGCTCTTTGACGGGCAATGTGTGGATCATCTGGGACAAAACAAGGTGGCAGATATCCGGATGAAAAAGGTAGGGTTTGTCCTGCAGGACTTTGGCCTGATCTGGAATATGAACGTCTTTGATAACATAGCTGCCCCGCTGTATCTGGCCAAGACAAAAAAGAACAAAGTGAAGGAGCTTGTACATAAGGTAGCGGAAGAACTGGAGATAGAAGATCTTCTGAAAAAGAGAGCGAAAGAGCTGTCCGGCGGGCAGTGCCAGCGGGCGGCCATCGCGAGGGCAATCGTGAATGATCCAAAGGTAATTTTTGCCGATGAACCAACGGGCGCCCTGGATAAAGAAAACGCCGCAAATATAATGGATATATTTGCCAGGATCAAGGAAAAGGGCACTACGATCGTGATGGTAACCCACGACCGGGAAATCTCACAGCGGGCGGACCGGGAATTAACAATATCCGATGGCATACTTACAAGCAGTAGATAAGGCAGATAGAACTCCTCTATCCCTTTACATTCTTTTCCATCTCTCCTTATTTGCCCTGTCAATAAACACAAAACAGGCGGCCCCTCTACACGTAGCAGCGCCGCCTGCAGCAAGATACCAGGGATAAAATGCATCCGGGGATTCTTTTACGATTTTCCTCAGCTTATAATTATCCCGGAAACCCCTTTCCCCAGCTTCTCCTGTGATCGTCAATCCTGGTAATCAAACTCCAGCACAACAGCCGAGAGGGGTGGCAGATACAACTGGATCTCATAACCAGTCTTCTTCTTCCCCTTCTTGCTGAGCGTCTCTGTCTTCTTCGCCGTAATTGGTTTCTCATTCAGCCGGCCCTGGCCCCCAAACTGCGGATCATCGGAATTCAGAATCTCTTTATATTTTCCCCGGCAGGGAGCTTTTACTGTATATTTCTCATGAGCCACCGGCGTGAAGTTCAGGATAAACAACAGCTGGCTCTTCGACGTTCTGCCCCGTCGGACAAATGCCACCGTACTGGTCTCCGGCCGGGCACAATCCATCCACTCAAAGCCCATCACGTCGAAATCATTATAATACAGGGCGTCGTACTTCGTGTAAATCTGATTCAGCGTCTTAATATACTCCTGCATCTGCCGATGCCGCTCATCCTCCTCTAAAAGGAACCAGTCAAGGCTTCGGAATTCAGCCCATTCTCTCTTCTGTGCGAACTCCTGTCCCATAAACAGCAGCTTCTTACCCGGATGGCCATACATAAAGCCGTAGGCTGCCCGAAGGGCGGCATATTTATCCCCCTCCAGTCCCGGCATCTTGTTCAGAAGGGAGCATTTGCCGTGAACCACCTCATCATGGGAGAGGACAAGAATGTACTTCTCACTCAGATAGTAATTGATGCTGAAGCACAGCTGGTCATGGTGAAATTTCTTGAAATATGGATCGAGCTTCATATACTCGAGAAAATCATTCATCCAGCCCATATTCCACTTGTAGGAGAAACCAAGCCCCTTATCCTTTACCGGCGCCGTCACACCCGGCCACGCCGTCGATTCCTCAGCAATAATATAGGCTCCGGGATTTCTCTCTGCCATCACATCATTCAGATTCTGCAGAAATTCCACTGCCTCATAGTGTTCATTACCGCCGTCCTTATTCGGCAGCCACTCGCCATTCTGCTTGCCATAATCCAGATACAGCATGGAGGCAACCGCATCCACCCGCAGCCCGTCGATATGGAATTTTTCCACCCAGAACAATGCATTGGCGATGAGGAAATTCATAACCTCCTTGCGCCCGTAATCAAAAATATAGGTGCCCCAGTCCGGATGCTCTCCCCGCCTCCGGTCCGGATGCTCATATAGTGCCTGTCCGTCGAAATTGCCGATGCAGTGGGCGTCCTTCGGAAAATGCGCCGGCACCCAGTCAAGGATTACCTGGATTCCCCTCTTATGCATCTCGTCTACAAAATACATAAAGTCCTTTGGCTCGCCGTAGCGGCTGGTGGGGGCGTAGTAGCATCCCACCTGATAGCCCCAGGAGCCGTCGAAGGGATACTCCGATATTCCCATCAGTTCAATGTGCGTATAGCCCATCTCCAGCACATAATCCCCCAGCATCTGTGCCATTTCCCGATAGCTGAAGTTTCCGTTGTCATCCTCCTCCACACGTTTCTTCCAGGATGCCAGATGCACTTCATAGATACTCATGGGCTCGCGGTCACGCCGCTCCACCGTCTTATTGGATCTTCTCGTCAGGTACTCCTTGTCCTGCCACTCATATCCGTCCAGTGAAGTGATGCGGGACGCGTTCCCCGGACGCAGCTCTGCGTAGTTTCCATAGGGATCTGTCTTATAAAGCTTGTCCCCATCCCGTGCCGTAATCTCATATTTATAGGCAGCGCCCTCCCAGGCCCCGGGTATAAAGAGCTCATAGATACCGCTCTCTCCATGAAGCATCATCTTGTGGAGGCGGCCATCCCACATATTAAATTCCCCAATGACGCTGACGCTGCGCGCCCTGGGCGCCCATACAATGAAACGTGTTCCGGCCACGCCGTCTACCGTCTCCCTGTGAGCTCCAAACTTTTCATAGATCTGGTAATGCTTTCCCTCTCCAAAAATATAACAGTCAAAATCCGTGAAGGTCTTCCCGTAGGCATAGGGATCCTCCACGTCAATAATATCATCTTCTCCGTACTTGACCCGGAACTGATATTTCGT
The DNA here is from genome assembly GCA_948467395.1 of uncultured Clostridia bacterium. Lineage (GTDB taxonomy): Bacteria > Bacillota > Clostridia > Lachnospirales > Lachnospiraceae > Eubacterium_F. The sequence continues at coordinate 96,382 of CAOKDX010000008.1, forward strand.
CAGGCGCTCCTTCTTCTTACTGATGACATAGCCGAAAAGCCCCTCCACGGGCATCTCTTCCATCTCGCCGATTTCCCTGCCCTCCTCGTCCAGAAGCCAGATCTTCTCGGCACAGGGACGGTATGCCGTAAATATCTGTACATCCTCTTCCCTGAAGATATGGCAGCCCAGCAGATCATTAGGTGCATTAATGACACCCTCCTCCAGCTCCTTCATCAGTTCCTTTCCCGCCCAGTCCTGCAAATATTGATTCATAGTTATTCCTCCAAAATACTGACGGCATCCTAAGCTGCAGATTTTCTTTCCCTGCAGAACGGGAACGGCCGGCGGCCGTTCCCGGATGCCTGTTATCCTCAGTCGGGCATTTCTTATCCAAGCTGATCCATCAGATCCTTTACTACTGCAGCCAGCTCATCCGATTTCTTATCGGCATCAGCAAGATCCGTTCCCACAACGCCGAAATAAACCTTGATCTTCGGCTCCGTACCAGAAGGACGGACGCAAAGCCATGCATCGCCCTCCAATTCAAAATACAGAACATTGGACTTCGGAATACCGGTGGGTCTGGTCTCTCCCGTCTTTATATCCTTGATGATATCCTGCTGATAGTCTCTGGCAGCCGTCACCTGATAGCCGCCAAATGCCATCGGTGGATTCTCACGCAGACTCTCCATAATGACCTTGATTTTTGCCAGTCCCTCAATGCCCTGATGGGAAATGGCAATTACATTATCTTTGTAGTAGCCGTATTTCTCATACATTTCCAGCATGGCGTCCCAGATGGTTTTTCCCTGTGTCTTGTAGTATGCAGCCGCCTCGCACAGAGCCATGGACGCTACAATGGCGTCCTTATCCCTGGCATGTGTGCCGATGAGGCATCCATAACTCTCCTCAAAACCAAAGAGATACTGACCCTTTCCTGTGGTCTCCATGCGCAGGATCTCCTTGCCGATCCACTTAAATCCGGTAAGGCACTCGATCACCTTAATGCCATAATGCTTTGCCATGGCGTCCACCATATTGGACGTTACAATGGTCTTGATCAGCACGCCGTCTTCCGGCAGCTTTCCCTCAATGGCAAGCTTCTGTCCAATCTCATAATCCGCCAGGAAGCTTCCTGACATATTGCCGGTGAGGCAGATGTATTCCCCGGATTCCGTATCCTTCACATATACACCAAGACGGTCCGCATCCGGGTCGGTGGCCAGAACAAGGTCGGCGTCCTTTTCTTTGGCCAGCTTCAGAGCCAGTTCAAAGGCCTCCTTCGCCTCAGGATTCGGATAACTCACCGTCGGGAATTCGCCATCCGGCAATTCCTGCTCCGGTACGACAAATACATTTTCAAAGCCAAGCTCTTTCAATACACGGCGCACCGGAAGATTACCCGTTCCATGCAGCGGTGTATAGACGATCTTTAAATCAGCAGAAGCTTCTTTAATGGCCTCCGGGTGAAGAACATTTTTCTTCAGCTCTTCCATGTAACGGTCATCCACTGCCTGTCCGATGCTCTCATACAGACCGGCCTTCACAGCCTCTCCCTTGTCCATGGTCTTCACTGTGGCATAGTCCGTCACTGCCTTTACCTCATCCATAATTCCGGAATCGTGCGGCGGCGTGATCTGTGCGCCGTCCTCCCAATATACCTTGTAGCCGTTGTATTCCGGCGGGTTATGGCTTGCCGTAATGTTGATGCCGGCGATGCAGCCCAGCTCCCTCACGGCAAAGGAGAGCTCTGGTGTCGGACGGAGCGACTCAAAGACATATGCCTTGATCCCGTTGGCAGCAAGGCAGCACGCCGCCTCGTCTGCAAATTCTGGCGACATACGGCGGGAATCATAGGCAATCGCCACTCCCTTTTTCTGTCCCTCCTGCTTTATAATATAATTTGCCAGTCCCTGGGTTGCCTTGCGCACCGTATAAATGTTCATGCGGTTTGTCCCGGCGCCGATAATGCCCCGAAGCCCCGCCGTTCCAAATTCCAGGTCCGCATAGAAACGCTCCTTGATCTCGTTGTCATCCCCCGCAATACTTTCCAGCTCCTTTTTGGTCTCCGCATCAAAATACGGGTTTGCCAGCCAGGCCTCATAAGTTTCTCTGTAATCCATAATTTCCTCCAATCCGCCGAAGATCGGCTTATTTTTTTCTTTTTATGAAAACGCATGTCCTGCGCTTTATCCTACGCCTCCGCTGCTGCTCTCCCCACTGCTGCCTGTACTGCTGCCACTGCCTGCGCTCCCCTCCAGAAGATCCGGAAAGCTCCAGTTCACGTCCAGATTGTCGTCCGATATTTCTATATTATAGCTTTTTGTCTCACTGCCCTTCTTCGTCAGCGTCACCGTCACGCTGCCAATCACCTTGGCAAAGCTGCAAGGCGCCACGCCCTTATATGTGCCATCCACATAGACGGCCGCCCCCTCCGGTGCGCTGACCGTAATGGTATGGCTGGCGTCCGTCTTCTTTGCCTCCGGTGCCGCTGTGCTGCCGGAAGTAGAAGAATCCGACTTCTGTACCGAGGAGGAATCACTGTTGACAGACGCCGTCTCCTTCTGCAGATTGATCCGGAACACCGGACTGCTGTCCTTCACCGTGGCGATTCCGGTATATGTGTTATAACCCTCCAGAACAACCCGAATGGAATGATTGCCGTATTTCATGGAGACCTTCTTATTGTAATCCGTCAGCCTGCCATTCACATACAGCTCGGCCCCGGGGGGATCGATTTCAAAAGAAGCCCGGGCGGTATCCGGCACCTGATTCTGGTACTGCGCCATATTGACCTTCGTCACCTGATTTCTCCGCACCTCCAGGGTGGCCGTTCCCGTAAGATCCCCGTTATCCATTGACAACTGCTGCGTGCCCTCCGGCACGACCAGAAGCATGTCCTTCGAAACCGGCAGTATCGCCTCGCCGTGCAGCGTCAGCACCCCGCCGATAAAGTCATTATAATTGGTGGGCTGGATATAACCATGCCCCTTTGTCACGATAAGAGAATAGGCCTGTCCCTTAACCCCCCGGAAGGTAACCTCATCGCTGGAGGTGATCTCCATGGGATCTATGGCTTTTCCGTCAGAAAGTGCCACCAGATGGCCGTTATAGGCATAATTGACATCATCCACCGTAATGCGGTTTTTATCCGCATCCACAAAAACCTTCCTGTTCTCCTGCTCGATAATATCCCCCGACCGCCTCATTTTCGCGATCTTCCCGCCATTCTGCCTGACATAAACCTCAAAGACCTCACCCGGCGCCACTTCCTCCATGGAAAGGCTTCTGTCATTCTTTGTCAAAATCTCCGTTCCCCCGGAATACGGATACACTTCCTCCGCATCCAGAACGGTATTATAGAAAGTGATGCGGGTGTTAATGGTATCGACGCCCTTTACCACTCCCGTAAAGTCTGCTCCCTTTTCATATTCCACTGATTGATTGGGATTCTCTGTCGGCGCCGGCTTTCTTTTCTGCCGCCCGCAGCCGCCCAGAAGCACAAGAATAATCAATGTAACGAGGACTCCCGCACCCCATTTTTTATCTCTCATACCGCCACCTGCCAGATTATCTAATATAGTTTATTATTATACCACAGAAATTCATTTATGACCAGTGATCATTTGGTGTCTCACCCAAAAATTTATCCTTGGCCTCCTCCCTCTCCCTGACACTGATGAGTTTCTCCATATTCTTGTCGGATATCCATGTCTTTTTTCCATTCATATACTGGCTCATCAGCTTCCAGAACTTCACTGGATAGGAGAGGATCGTCCATAGGAATTCATACTCCTCCGGCTCCATTCCCGCCTCGCTGCGGTATCCCTCCAGCAGGGCTTCTCCCTTCTCCCTCTGCCAGGCATTTTTCTCCATCACCTTCCTGAGAAAATAAGCCAGATCCATCAACTGGATCCCATACTGCGCATGTTCAAAGTTCGTTGTGGCAATTCCCTTCTTCGTATAGATAAGATTGTGATAATTATATTCCCCGTGGCACACGTCCCTCGTCTCCCTGCCGTGTTTCTGCCAGTACGCCGATTGCTGCAGGCGTGCTGCCGCCTGCTCCGCCTTCCGGTAAAATTCAGGAAAACAGGAGAGGGCACACAGTTCAAAATCATTCTTTCTCTTCTTATCCTTCATAAAATGATACACCCTTTTCATCTCGCGGTTCCGTCTTTCATACCGCCGAAAGAGATCCTCCTCCATGCAGACGGGCTGCTCCGACATTCCCTGCAGCTGCCGGTGCAGCTGTCCCAGGTTCCGGGCCGCCTTTTCCAGCCCCTGGCAGCTTCGGTAATCGCAGGAATCCCCATAATACCACTGATACACCACAAATTTCTCCCCGCTCTCCCACTCTGTCACGGGACTCCCTTCTATATTATTGACAACCCTGTCGGTCAAAGCCATACCCCGCTGCGCCAGCCGCTCCTTCACTTCGTTTTCAAAGGTGAAATGTGCACGGATCTTCTCGTACTCACGCATCAGCCGGGGTCCCTCACTGGTATCAAGGAGCACCGCTCCCCTTGCACGGTTCCGGTTTTTTACCTGGAAACTGTATTTTCCCAGCGTCAGTTCCTGTTTATCTTCCACAAAACCCCTCCTTATAATCATGCCATTCCGGATGCGGATGACACGGTGTACTGTTGTCTGCCTTTAATCATATGATTTCAGAATAAAAATATGCCTGCATCATAATTATTTTTTCTGTATCGTATAATGATAAAAAACCCCGGGAGCGGACAATTGAGATATTTCTATAAAATAACCGCCCTCCTGATGATAATCCTTACCCTGACCGGATGCCTGCCGGCTCAGAATACAATAGACAACCCGGATTTTACAGCACTTACGGATGAGCTGTTCCGCAGCGAAGCAAACTCGGATTCCCTGACGCTGAATTATACCCTCTCTCACCCTGAAAATTACGGCATTACGGAACTGCCAAAGGGGTTTCAGTCCTTTTCCTATGACGATCTTGCCTCAAACGGACCGGCGCTGGAAAACCTCCTTGCCACAGTGGAAAGTTATGATACGGACAGTCTTTCCCTAAAACAGCAGATTCTGCAGGACGTCCTGTGCGACTCCCTCCGGACTGATATACAGGGCACTAAATTCGCCGCTTTTTCCGGCGCCCTTGGCCCCACCACCGGTATCCAGGCACAGCTGCCAGTGCTTCTGGCAGAATTTCGGATCGGGGACGCAGCGGACCTGGAGCAGTATTTTTCCCTTCTTACGTCAGTTCCAGATTATTTCCAGTCTCTTCTCGCACTAGAGCAGAAAAAAAGCGAGCTGGGGACCCTTTCCTGCCGCGCCAGCCTGGGGCGCATTATCAGCCAGTGCAGGGAATTTCTCCAGTCCGGCGGCTTCTCTGTGCTGACCACAACCTTCGGGAAAAAGATTGCCGCCGCGCAATTCCTCTCCGAAAAGGAAAAAACCGACAGCCTTTCCCGTCACGACGATTGCATCCGGCAGTACCTCACCCCGGCGTATCAGAATCTCGCCGATGGCCTCACAAAGCTGCTTCCCCTGGCCACAGACAACGGAAGCCTTTCCTCCCGTCCGGAGGGAACCAGCTATTATTCTCATCTTGTGAAACGCATGACCGGCTCCTCTCTCCCGGTGGATGAGCTGGAATCCATTATGAAAGAAAAACTGGATACGGCACAGGAAACGCTGATGGCATACGCAAAAAAAGATCCCTCTCTCTTCAGCACCTGCCAGAGCTATGTGGGAAAATATCCCTCCACAGACTCCATCCTTACGGCGCTGCAGAAACGCATGACTTCCGATTTTCCTGAAATGGCCGACAGCTCTTATGAAATCAAATATGTAGACGAAGCCCTGGAGGACTATCTCAGCCCCGCCTTCTATCTGACACCTCCTCTGGACGACAGCCGGGCGAATGTGATCTACATCAACAATTCCAACCGCTTCGACGCCTCCTCCCTCTTTAACACGCTGGCACATGAGGGATATCCGGGACACCTCTACCAGACCTGCTATATGTACGGCAAAAAGCTCCCGCTGCTGCGCTATCTTCTGGATTACGGCGGCTATACGGAGGGATGGGCCACTTACGCCGAGCTATACTCATACAAATATACAGGGGTATCCAGGGATGAGACCGGCATCCTCCGAAACAATATGGCAGTGTCCCTCTGCCTGTACGGGCTCTGTGATATCGGGGTTCACGCCCGGGGCTGGGACCGGGAGAAACTTCTCTCCTTCCTGAACCAATACGGCTCCTGGAGCAGGGAGACCGCCGATTCCATCTATGACGCCGTGTCGGACGAACCGGCCTCATATCTGAAATACACGGCAGGATATCTGGAATTTACGCGTCTGAAGGATAAGATGAAAGAAAAACTGGGAGATAGCTATTCAGAAAAAATTTTCCACACCTATGTCCTGGATATGGGTCCGGCATCTTTTGACATTTTAGAAAAATATATACAGCGGTATGGGGAATTATAGGTATTGCAAATAGAAACTAATACTGCTATACTTCTTCAATAAGCAGGAGCAGGAGACTGCAGCAGCGAGATTTTATCATGATCAGGAGTGGATCGTATGGCAAAAAAAAGACAGGAGAACACAGAGGAGAAAAAACGCAGCATACCATTACTGGTAAAGTGCCTCGCCGCACTTCTTCCCCTTTTTCTCCTCTGCGGCATTGTGTGCGCAGTCTATATGCGGCAGCAGACCAATCCGGATTATATTGCGGAACGGTATATGGAAGCTTTTATGTCTAAAAACCCCACCGCCCTCTTTCATTTCCTGGGACTGAAACGCAGTTCCTTTGTAAACGAAGAAGCCTTTGGCCGATTTCTGGAGGAATCCTATAGCTACAGCAGGATCAAAAGCTACGGCCTCACGAGAGATACCAGTTCTGCTGATGATGGGATCCATTACCGGATCGAATTCCGCACAGGTCCCCACAGCAGTCCAGTGATCCACACTCTCCGTCTGATTAAGTCGGGGGAGAAGCGTTATCTGTTTTTTGACAACTGGATCATCGACCACTCAGAATATCTGGCCGGGGGCTGTTCCATCCGTATTCCTGCGGGAGCCGCTGCCGACATTGACGGCGTCTCCCTAACTGAAGAACAGAAGGTGGAAGAAAGAGACCAGCTCGCCACATACGCGGCGGACACCCTTTTCACCGGAACTCACAAAATCGCAGTTCATATGCCAGGTTTTCAGGATTACACGGCTGATATTTCCCTGAAGCATACTGATAATATAGACAATCCCCTCTACACCGTCACACCAAGCATGTTATCCATAACAGAGGACACCGGAAAAGAGCTTGCCGCCCATACGGAAGAGATGATCCGCTCACTATATTCCGGCGCCCTGGAGAATCAATCGCCGGACTGGCTTCACAACAAATTCCCCTTTGAGGAATCCGTCCGGCCCGCTCTTGGACAGAAATATAATACTCTGATAAACCAAATGATGCAGCCCGCCTCACGCCTTTCCGGCGTGGAGTTCCGGGAATTCAGCTCATCCTGCGTCTCCGCCTACGCGGAAGACGGCTGCTATGCGGTGAAGGTCACCACCAGTGCGGATTACACGGCATCCAGTACAGTTTCCGGCAGCAACTATAAAAAAAACACCCCGGGGCATTCCGTCTTTATCACAACAATGCACTACCGGGATGGAAAATGGCTGATACACGACTCCACCGTTCTGGAGAGTCCTGTGTATTACCTGAAATAGTATTCTATTATTTTTTCAGGGACTTTTCCTGAAGCTTATCAAATTCTGCCATGCACTGATCCACCGACGCACCCTTCAACAGCTTGCGCACGATAAGGCAGGTATTACCCCACTGCTCTACCTTCATCGAAGCATTGGCCCCAAGAACATATATGTTCTCTTTTATCCTGTCATTCAAGGGTTTAAGGGCGGGGATACAGTCTACCTCCACATTTTGGGATGGGGAGATAACTCTATTTGTCTCCGCATAGACCTGAAGCGCCTTATCCGAAGCGATGACATCCAGCACGCGCATGGCGTCCTCCGCATGTTCCGCCTTTGACCCGATTCCAAATCCCGTCATAGGCATCACCGGCATGGGCCCCCGGCTGCTGGGAAACCCAATCACCTGCATATTAAAATCCGGGCTGCCATAGGCGGTATCTGAATTGGCTGCTCCCCAGTATGCCATTACAATGGGTGTCTTCTGGTCCAGGAAGTCCTGCCCCTCCCCCTCAATGGCCTCGCTAATAATTGCTTTCTCCGGATCAATATAGCCCCTTTCCATCATTTTCTTAAGAAACTCAAATCCGGGACGCATATAATCACTGTACTTACTCTTTCCACTGTTCAGGGCCTGGATCTCCTCTTCCGTGTTTCCGCCATTATACAGATCCGCATAGGCCTGCGCCAAAACGAAGTTCTCCAGCCACCAGCGGTTTGCCCCCACCGGCGTTTCAATCCCATTCTCCTTAAATACCTTGCAGCAGGCAAGGAACTCCTCCGGCGTTTCCGGCAGCTTCAGATCATATCGATTGAACATATCCTGATTGACGAAGAGACCATAAGCAACTACCTCCTGAGGCACTGCCACCAGCTTTCCGTCAATGGTATTCGCCGCCCTCACCACATCCCGGAGATGTTTGGCACATTCCAGTCCCGACAGATCCATAAGCTTTCCCTCTTCCCCCAGAATCCGAATGGTATCCGGGTTCAGCAGGTACAGATCATCCATATCGTTGCGCGCCCTGTCGAGAGTCACATCATCATAGGTCTTATCCCGATAATCCTCCGCCGTGTAGGTATGGTAATTTACAGTTACATCCAACTTTTCCTCCGCCATGCAGATCGTCTTATCAGTGGCATTTCTCGCCACATTCTCCGCATCGGGATCCGTTTTCTCCATAGGACTGAACAAATTGACAATCCTTTCGCTGCCCTCCTCCGGCTTCAATAAATTTACATCCTGCTCCCCGCTCCCGGAACAGGCGGGCAGAACAATCAGTAATGCTCCCGCCAGACATGCCGCCCACAGTCTTCCTATCCTTCTCTTCCTTTTTCTCGTCATATCCTGCTCCTTACACCTCATGTCCTTCCTTTGACTGCTTTATATATTGATACACCACTTTCTTTAACAGTTCTACATCTACCGGCTTCGCCAGGTGAAAATTCATCCCGGCATGCAGCGCCTCTTTCTCGTCCTCGGCAAAGGCGTTTGCCGTCATGGCGAAGATCGGAATCTCTCCGGCATCCTGGCGGTCCAGCGCCCGGATTGCCCTGGTGGCATCATAGCCATTCATCACCGGCATCTGCACATCCATAAGAATCGCATCGAATTCGCCCTCCTCCGATTCCCTAAATCGATCCAGAACCATCCTGCCATTCTCCGCAATCACACACCCTGCTCCCTCCATGGACAAAATCTCTGACAAGATCTCCGCATTGATTTCGTTATCCTCTGCCGCGAGGAAATTGAGACCATGCAGACTGTTCTGCCCTTCCTTATCCGTGTCCGTGTCCACTCCGGGCCCTTCCGTCTGACGGCCGGACTGATGCTCCGATATGCTCAGCTCCATGTCCACGCGGAACAAACTTCCCTTATCCACTTCACTGAATACTTCAATGGTCCCTCCCATTAATTCCACAAGGTTTTTGGTGATAGCCATTCCCAGCCCTGTGCCCTGAACCTTATTGGTCGTACTGTTCTCCGCTCTGGTGAATACGTCAAAAATGGTCTTGAGATACTCCTGGGTCATCCCGTATCCGTTATCCTCCACCTCAATGCGGATCCGCTCAAACTGGCTGGAGTGCTGCTTTAATCCAATAAATCGGAGCCAGATTCTCCCGCCCTCCTGGGTATATTTCACGGCATTGGACAGAAGGTTGATAAGAACCTGATTGATCCTGGTCTCATCCCCCACAAGATATTCATGCTCAATATCTCTTATCTCCACATGGAATTCCTGTTGCTTCTCTCCTGCCATAGGCCGGATAATGGCGTCTATAGAATCAATCAGATCGTTCATGGCGAACTCCTCTTCCGAGAGCACTACTTTACCGCTCTCAATCTTGGAGACCTCCAGAATATCGTTAATAAGGCTCAGCAGATGCTGTCCTGACGCCATAATTTTCTTTGTGTATTCCCGGACCTTCTCCGGGTTTTCCGCCTCTTTCGCAAGAAGGGTAGTAAAACCGATTACTGCATTCATCGGAGTGCGGATATCATGGGACATGTTCGAGAGAAACATTGTCTTGGCATTGCTGGCAAGCTGCGCCGCATGCAGCGCCTCCTTCAGCTGCTTATTGTGCTCCTCCCGCTCGGCCTCCCTCTCCCGCATGATCCTTCTGTGCTGTCTCTGGTTCCTGTAATACAAAATGCAGCACAGCATAAATGCAGCCATCATCACGGCCACAACAACAATTATATTGTAAGTAACTGTCTTTGCCTCCCGCTGAATGGCCTCCGTGGGGACATAACCGATCAGGCAGATGCTGCCGTCGTTCACCATCCAGATAAAATTCAGGCAGCTTTTGCCCCGGATATTATGATAAAACATAAAATCCTTTTTGTTTTGCACGCAGTCTTTTATCTGGCTCTGGAGACTCTTCTCATGAATATCGTTTGCCCTGTAAAAATCCTCTAGATTCAGATGGCCGGCATTCCGTTCCCCCATGCCCTTTGGCTTCAGCACGAAACGTTCCGTCCTGGCATCCATAATATAGAGCATGGCCTGCTTATCATAAAATCCATCGGGAAGCGACTGGTCGAGGGCGTCATAGGTATACTCCACATACAGCCATCCCAGCTCCTCTCCATCCCTTTCCACCGGACACTTAATAGTATACGCCCAGGTTCCCATATAATTTACATAGGAACGGGAAACCTCCATTCCCTGCATCATCCCGCTGGGAGTAAATGCCATCCCCTTCTCGGAAAAGTCCTCTCCCATACTGGAAATTCCTTCCGTCTTCCCTGCGCGGATCAGTGAGATCTTCACCATGGTCTGGTTTTTCTGGTAGGAACGTATATATTCCTCCGGATCTTCCCATTCAGCCACCTCCTGCGCCATTAGCTTCTGAAATTCCGCCTGGTTTTTCCAGATAGTCTCTATCGTGCACTTAATCAGATCCAGGTTCTCATTGAGATTCTGGATCGCCGCAGATGACATCTCTCTTGATATTCTCCGGGAAACAAAAAATACCACGCACCCAAAGAGACAAAAAACTATTATTATGGATAAAAGCAGGGAAAACCGTTTGTCCGTTCCTTTTTTAATGCTGTTTTTTTTCATTCACAATCACCAGATTTTATTGCTGATCTTCATGTATACAAATAAAATTTCCGCTTATACATCATACGCTAATCCCTTTTGGATTGTCAATACTTTTTGCCAATAATTCACCAAGGAGCTTCAATTTGCGGATTTGTCATTCTGCTTTTCAATGTCTGCTTTTAACTGGACAAGAGATTCCTTTAAGGATATAGTCAAAGACTTCAAATTATTTCTATATTCCTGCATCTCCTTTTCGTCCGTGTTATCTAAAACAAATTGCAGCTCGCAGGTGCAAACAAGCCCTGCTGTGCCATCTGGTAAAACCCTGTATCTGGGAAAAGCGTGAGAGAGTCCACTGTAAAAAATAGCGTAATAAAAAACAGAGCCAGTAAACCGTGAGGAGTTCCCACTTGCTACTGACTCTTCCTTCTTTTATGGGGTATTCGGGACAAATGTCCCAAACAGATAACCCGGCGCCGGGTTACAGCCTGAAAACCCGCTCCGCCACCTTCCTGCTGGCGTTTCCGTCCTCCCAGCTGCAGTACTTATCATAAAACAGCTTATATTTTTCTTTGTAAATTTTTTCCACATCTGGCAGATTCCGAAGTGCTGCGATGATCTCCTCCGTTGTAAATAACATTGGTCCCGGCAGTTCTTCCTCTATATTTATGTAAAATCCTCTCAGGACACTGCGGTATTTTTCCAGATCGTAGGTGAAAAACAGCATCGGTCTCCTGAGATTGGCAAAGTCAAAAAAAACGGAAGAATAGTCGGTAATGAGAACGTCTGCCATCAGATACAGCCTGGCGATATCTCCATATTTCATGGCGTCATTCAGATGCAGAATATCGTTTCTGGGATACCCGGTGTCAAGCATAGTCCCGTCATACATAAAACAGCGGCGGAAAATCTCCGCACTAAACCGGTTCGGTGCGATCAGATAATCCCATGAGCGGCTCTGGATATATACGTCCCGTTTGTACATAGGAGAAGCCGAGGTGACCTCTTCCATATCAAACACCAGCTTCTTTAAGGGAGTACCATGCCATGTCTCCAGAAATACACTGCCCTCCCGTTTAATAAAATACTTGGGCTGCCTTCCGTTAAATACAAAATATTTTGACCGCGCCATACCAGGTCGATCGGCTCATCCGGCACCGCTCCAGCACCTGTCCGATATCAAGCCTTTGTTCCTCCCATTCCCGCACGATGCTCTCGAAATCCTCCGGGACAGCCAGCTCCGGCCTGCCAAAACGGACGCCCCGCTGTCTCGCCGCCACAATTCCCTGCCTCTGCCGTTCCCGTATGTTTTCACGTTCATTTTCTGCCACAAAGGACAGGATCTGCAGTACGAGATCCGCAATAAAGGTTCCCATCAGATCCTGTCCCCTCCGGGTATCCAGAAGCGGCATATCCAGCACACATATGTCGATACCCGTCTCCCTGGTAAGAATACGCCACTGGTTCTGAATCTCAGCATAATTTCTCCCCAGACGGTCGATGCTCAGTATGTAAAGCAGATCCCCCCTCTCCATAACCGAAATCATCCTCTCATAGCCTGCCCTGTGAAAATCCTTTCCCGACTGCCTGTCGGCAAAGATATTGCAATCCGGCACTCCCGCCCTGTGGAGCGCCGCCAGCTGCCTGTCCTCATTCTGCTCTGCGCTGGACACACGCATATACCCATACACCGCATTTTCTCTCATTGGCTCTTCCTCCCTTTTTCCCCAGATATATTTTGCTGGATTATACATAATATAATAACCGGAAGGATAAAAAAACAGGGGAAACAGCCTCAAATACAGGATTAAAAAATCTGACATTTACCCGTTGACTTTTGTCTGGAAAATCTCTATACTAGAAAAAGATAGTGCCCAACCAGCACTTTCTCACAGGAATCAGGAAAGCAAAAGGTAACTTCCACAGCGGCTCTGCCCTGTGGTAAATATATAAATACAGGAGGTTTTTTCTAATGGCAACAAAAGCAAATTACAAATTGGAAGAAATCGGTGCTGGCAAAGTCGGATTTTCCAAAACCCGTTCCATCATCGAGGCCGGTTTCTATGGCAACAACGTAGTAAAAGTAAACACACTGAAAGAAGCATACAATTTGGCAAAGAATTCACCCGGTACTATCGTGACAGACATGCCTGTCTACAGAGGCGAGGAATTCGGACTTGATACGGATGCCAAAGTTCTTCTTTTCAATGATGGAGCCGTAACCGGACGTTATGCTGCAGCACGCCGCATCAAGGGAGAACCCGGTGTGGATGACGCCAAGCTGGATAAAGTGGTTATGGATGCAATGTATAAAACCCGTTTCAAAAAGCTTTACCACGCACAGGTCTTTGTAGGACTGGATCCTGAATTTATGGTAAAGGCTCATCTTCTGATTCCGGAAGGGGAAGAGAACCTTATGTACAACTGGATGCTGAATTTCCAGTACATGAGCGATGAGTATGTTAAAATGTACAAAAACTCCAAGGCAGTCGGCGACGGCAATGAGCCTGATATCTATATCTTTTCCGATCCGCAGTGGGCGCCTGCTCCCAGTCCGGATGTGGACTACAGCTGCCTGAGCGACGATATGACCCTGTGCTACTTCGACACAGATCAGAACTGCGCCGCCATCCTCGGAATGAAATATTTTGGCGAGCACAAGAAGGGCACGCTTACTATGGCATGGGCCATTGCAAACCGCAACGGCTATGCTTCCTGCCACGGCGGACAGAAAGAGTACTCTCTGCCGGATGGCCGCAAATATGTAGCTTCCGTATTCGGTCTTTCCGGTTCCGGAAAATCTACCCTGACTCATGCAAAGCACAACAATAAATACGGTGACAATGCCATCACGGTTCTCCATGATGACGCTTTCATCATTAACTCCGACACCTGTGCTTCCATCGCACTGGAGCCTACCTACTTTGACAAGACAGCCGACTATCCTACCGGATGCCCAGACAACCAGTATCTGCTGACAGCACAGAACTGCTCCGCCACCATGGATGAGGACGGAAAGATTCAGCTTGTAACAGAAGATATCCGCAATGGCAACGGACGTGCCATTAAATCAAAGCTGTGGTCTCCGAACCGCGTTGACAAGATTAACTCCCCGGTAAATTCCATTATCTGGATTATGAAAGATCCTACCATTCCGCCGGTTGTAAAGCTGAAGGGATCCGCTCTTGCCTCCGTAATGGGCGCTACACTGGCTACCAAAACCTCTACCGCTGAGCGTGTAAAGGCTGGTACAGACATGAACGCGCTGCGTATCGTACCTTACGCCAACCCATTCAGAACCTATCCGCTTGTACACGACTATGAGAAGTTCAAAAAGCTGGTAGAAGAGAAAAATGTAGACTGCTACATTGTAAATACCGGCGACTTCATGGGCAAAAAGGTTCAGCCAAAGGATACCCTTGGAATTCTTGAAGCAATCGTAGAAAACAAAACTGATTTCAAACAGTGGGGACCATTTGCCGATATCGAAATTATGGATTGGGAAGGCTTCGTTCCGGATCTGGATGATGCAGAGTACAAGGCAGCCCTGAAAAATGCAATGCAGAACCGTCTGGATGCCGTGGAGAAATTCTCTACGGATAAGGGTGGTTATGACAAACTTCCGGATGAGGCACTGGAGGCAATCAAAAAACTGGTTGATGCTCTGAACTAATCTGGATATAAGCTGAAATAACAGAACACAAAACGGTATAGTCCGCTGCCATGCCAGGGACTATACCGTTTTTAAATGCGATAGCCATTTCACTTTTTTTGGAAATTGACTAAATATTTTCCGAAAACAGCCGAAATAAATGATATACATACAAATCTAAATGCCTGAGATTTCGTTTCTGATAAAGAAGCGGGTCTTATCATGGCATAGAAAGGAAGGAATCTTATGAGTGTAAATGGAATTACAGGTGTGACAAGTGCTTATGCAACCACTAACACAGCTGCTGCCACAAAAAATGCTGAGACCACTGCTGCCAGCAGCAAGAATATGGCAGAGGATAAGGGTGTTGTTTACGAGCCGTCATCCACCAAGGCTAAGGATAGCAATTCTACTAAAGTGACCGATTATTCTTCCATTGTAGCTAAAATGAAGCAGGAGCAGGCAAATCACAACAAGCAGCTGCAGGATCTGGTTGATAAGCTGCTGACGAAACAGGCAGACAAATATACTTCATTGGCTGATATGTTTAAGAATATCACAGTAGATCCGGCTACCGCAGCTCAGGCACAGGAGGACATCGGCGAGGATGGCTACTGGGGAGTGAATCAGACCAGTGACCGTCTGGTAGAGATGGCACAGGCCCTCAGCGGTGGAGATGCAGAGAAAGCAGATCTTATGATCAATGCCATCAAGAAAGGTTATGAGCAGGCTGCCAAAGCATGGGGCGGCGAATTACCGGATATCTGCCAGAAAACCGTGGACGCAGCGACAGAGAAGCTGAACAAGTGGCGCGAGAGTCTGAATGAAGCTCAGAATGTCATAGAATAAAAAATGCATAAGCAAAAACCCCCGCAGTCCGCTGCGGGGGTTTTATTTGTCGTACAAAGCACTACTGTGGCGCCATCTCTTTCAGGATAAGGAGGATATCCCCCGCCTGAAGGGTGTCTGTCTCCATCTTATTGATCGACATGATAGCATCTGTGGTGGTAAAGAAACGTTTCGCTATATCCCAGAGCTCTTCCCCAGCCTGAACCACATAACCGATAATTCCAGGCTCACGGCTTCTTGCTTTCCAGTCTATGGGTTCGCTGTCAAAGCTCACGACGATGGGCTCTTCAATGCGCTCAAAGGCGATAAGATCCAATGCCGCCACTGCCTTGATCTCAATCTCCTTATCACCGGTGACGCTGCCGCTGATCTGTTCCAGGGAGCCATGCAGCCAGACATTGCTACTCTCATCCATTTCCTCCGCCTCGACAAACTGTGAGAAGGGAATCACACCCTTCACTGACACAAGGGGAACCCTGTCATCCTCTGTCAGATAGAGAACACTTACATCCACAATTCCCTCCACCTGCATTCCATTTTCCCTCTGTTCTTTCGTATCAATGCGCAGCTCCCCGCTCACATCCCATATCTGCAGGGGAACACGCCCCTCCACAGACGGAATCTTGCCGCTGATCCGGGTCCGGCTCTTATTGTGGACAATAAGATTCTCAAAGTAGGAATCTTCGAACACCGGCTGGCACTTCTCCTTCGTGGAATAAAAATCTGTCAGCAGCTCCAGCTGGTCCTGCCCGTATATCTTTATATCAAAATCAATCACCAATTCTGCATCCAGTACCCTGCTCTCGCCGTCTTCGTCATCCTTAATCTCCAGATCGCGGCTATGTATACCTGTCATCACCTGCGCCACCATATCAGAGTCGCAGCCGCCGCAGTCAATGCGCCCCTCAATGGGTATCGTATTATCATAAAAATTGATTTCCGGGGACTCGCTCTCACTGAGATAGATCACAAACAGATGTGCCTGGCCATCCACCTGGAGTTCATTTTCATTTACCCTGGTATCCATCTCTCCCAATCGGAAATCGGAATACAGTATCTGGCCGATGGCATCCTTCGTCCCGGGTATCTTCCACTCGTCCCGAATCCGCAGGGTATCCTTCTTAGTAAAGACCAGCCGGGATATATCCAGTGTCTTTTTCTGGAAAAAAACATTTTCCGCCTCCTCCAGATCCACTGCCCCCTCCCCGTCACAGACCGTCTCGGCAGAGACCTCCAGGGAAAAGACTGCCTTCAGCCCAAGTTTCCGGGAATTAATAAGTTCACTTCGGAGATCTTCGATGGAGGCATGCACCGTCAGTTCATCATCCCGGTCCGCACACGGCAGCGGAATCATCTCCTCAAAGGGAATGCTCCCCTTCATTTCACACACCGGCATCCCGCCGTCCACCGCATACAGTATCTGAAAAGCAAGCTCCCCCTTAATGCTGGCCTTTCCATCCAGCATCCGGGCCTCTTCCACCTGTACATCCGCCTTCTCTTTCATAATGGACAGCGCATCCGGCTTGGCATCCGGCACATTGAAATCACGGTCAAGAGTAACCTGCCTGTTCTCCCGGCAGTTGCATTTATTCATGTGCACACGTTGTGTTATCAGTCTCAATTCCATTTCCTCCTCGTCCTTTTTATAACGCTCAGCGGCGTCAGTCTGGACCTGCCGTGGACGGCGTTGAGCTTACACTAAGTATATATTCCCGGACTCCCGAAAATAGAACCCGCTAACACAAAAAACCATGGACTATTCCCCTTCGGAGCATGTCCATGGTTCTATGATCAGCCTGGCTGGCTCAGCGGCGCCAGCTTCAGCTGCACATCTTTTGTAATCACATCGGTGTAACTATAAGAGACTGTCTGGTAACTATCCTCTGCCTCATTCTTAATCTCTACCAGAAAAATACACGGATACGTCTCAGTAATAATTCCCTCTGTCACGTCATATTTGTGACGCCCCAGATTGCTTTTTACCTGGACCCTGCTCCCCACATGCTTGGCCACCGCACGGC
This sequence comes from uncultured Clostridia bacterium, assembly GCA_948467395.1. Lineage (GTDB taxonomy): Bacteria > Bacillota > Clostridia > Lachnospirales > Lachnospiraceae > Eubacterium_F. The sequence continues at coordinate 114,144 of CAOKDX010000008.1, forward strand.
GGACGCTGCCCAGACTGGCATTTACCATATCAGTTCCCTCCGTTCCACAAAGACACGATATATCGTATGCTACTATTATAATATACCATATTTAGTGTCCTCTGTCAATTTTTGGCACTCTATTAACATTATATGGAATTGGGGGACATTTATTCACCCTATTTCATACTTTCCAGAATTTTATCAAAGATACGGGCAGCGGCCTCCTCCTTTGTCAGAATGGGAAGCTCTTCTGTCTCCCCTGCTGTAATCAGGGTAATCACATTTGTATCCGTGCCAAAGCCCGCTCCCTCCACCCGGAGATCATTGGCCGCTATCATATCCACATTTTTCTTCTCCAGCTTGGCACGGGAATTCTCCAGCAGATTTTCCGTCTCCATAGAAAACCCGCAGACAAACTGATCCTTCCTTTTGTGTCCGCCCAGCCACGCCAGAATATCTGTAGTCCTCACGAAAGGAACCGTGAGAGCTCCCTCCCCCTTCTTAATCTTCTGGCCGCTCACCTCTGCCGGCGTATAATCCGCCACAGCCGCCGCCTTGATCACAATATCCTGCCCGTCTGCGTTTTCACGGACAGCCTCGAACATATCTGCCGCGCTCACCACCGGGATCACTCTGACCCCCGGCGCAGCAGTGAGATTTTCCACCGTACTCACCAGCGTCACCTCAGCCCCCCGGCGTGCCGCCACAGCCGCCAGGGCATAGCCCATCTTTCCCGTGGAATGGTTGGTGAGAAAGCGCACCGGATCCAGGGATTCCCTGGTGGCCCCGGCAGTGATCAGAACCCTTTTTTCCTTCATATCGTGTGGATACTGGATTTCTTTGAGAATGTATTCTAACAAAGTCTCCTCTGACGGCATCTTTCCCCTGCCCACCGCCTTACAGGCAAGAAGCCCTGTATCCGGCTCGATCACTTCCATGCCAAATTCCCGCAGCTTCCGGATATTTTCCTGGACAACCGGATTTTCATACATATTGGTATTCATGGCGGGCGCCACAAGCTTTTTGCACCGGCAGGCGAGAATGGTTGTGCTCAGCATATCATCGGCAATGCCATGGGCCATCTTGGCTATCATATTGGCAGAGGCGGGCGCCACAAGCACCACATCAGCTTTTGCTCCCAGTGCCACATGCTCGATATTATAATTAAAATTCCGGTCAAAGGTATCCACCAGACATTTGTGGTTTGTCAATGTCTCAAAGGTAATAGGATTGATAAAATTCGTAGCATTCTCTGTCATCAGCACATGGACGTCCGCATGCAGCTTCGTGAGCATGCTGGTGAGATTTGCGATCTTGTAGGCCGCAATGCTCCCTGTCACCCCCAGGACTACTGTTTTTCCCTGCAGCATCTTATTCTACCTCCATAAGGGACTGCCGTCTCACATATCCTGCGACAGCTGACCATGCTTTTCATAATTTGATACCCGTTTGATATGGTTGTCTTCATCCACAAATACAACCTTAGGCTTGTGGCCTTCTGCCTCCTCCGGCGTCACATCGCAATAGCTCATAATAATTATATGATCCCGTTCCCTCACCATACGGGCCGCAGCCCCGTTCAGGCAGATCATGCCGCTCCCGGGTTCCCCGGCAATGGTATACGTCTCAAAACGGCTGCCATTTTCCACATCTACGATCTGCACCTTCTCATACTCAAAAATCCCGGCCGCCTCCATCAGCTCCGGATCTACCGTTATGCTCCCTACATAATCCAGCTCCGCCTGCACAACAACAGCCCGGTGGATTTTTCCCTTCAGCATCTGAATCGTCATTTCCGGTCCCCTCTCTTTCACTCTCCGCTGTATATAAAGTTATCGATCAGCCGGGTTTTTCCTATATAAACTGCCACGGCGGCCAGTACGTTTCCCTCTATCGTATCTATCTTCTCAATCCGGTCAAAGTCCACGACTTCAACATAATCAATCCTTGCCAGCGGCTCCGATTGAATGATGCCGGTAATCTCCCGGATAACCGCGGCGGCATCTCTTTCCCCGCTGCGGATCATTTCCTCTCCCCTGAGCAGTCCCCTGTGCAGTACGACCGCCGCCGCTCTCTCCTCTGGGGATAAATAGGTATTGCGGGAGCTCTTTGCCAGCCCGTCTTCCTCCCGGATAATGGGACAGCCAACAATCTCCAGATCAAAGTTCAGATCTCTTACCATCCGCCGGATCACTGCCAGCTGCTGCGCATCCTTCTGTCCGAAATACGCCCGGTCTGGCTGTACAATATGAAACAGCTTGCTGACCACGGTGCACACCCCGCGAAAATGCGTGGGTCTTGTCTTTCCACAGAGACCCTTCGTCAACCCGTCCATATCCACAAAGGTACAGAAATCGTCATCATACATATTTTCCTTTTCCGGATGAAAAATCAGGGAAGCACCCGCCGCCTCACACAGTGCAGCATCTCTCTCCAGATCCCGCGGATAGGTGGCCAGATCCTCTCCCGGACCAAACTGGATGGGATTGACAAAGACACTTACCACTACCCTGTCGTTCTGCTCCACCGCCCTGTCGATAAGACTTCTGTGTCCCTCATGGAGATATCCCATGGTGGGGACCAGCCCCACGCTGAGCCCCTCTTTTCTCCACTGCCTCACCTGTTCCCTGACTTTCTCTGTCTCTGCCACTATCTTCATCGCTCTGGTATCCTTTCTCAGTACAATTTCTCAATCACATCATCATCTATTTTATATTCATGCTCCTCCGAAGGAAAGGCTCCGCTGCCCACCTCTTCTATATAGGAACGAAAGGCCTCTTTCATGATCTCCCCCAGATCCGCATAGCGTTTCACGAACTTCGGAGTGAAGTCGGAAAACATCCCCAGAAGATCCTGATATACCAATACCTGTCCATCGCAGCCGTTCCCCGCGCCGATACCAATGGTGGGAATCCGGAGCTCCCTGGTGATAAGATCCCCCAGCTTTCTCGGAATCCCTTCCAGTACAACAGCAAATGCTCCCGCCTCTTCCACGGCTCTGGCGTCCTCCAGCACCTTTTTCGCTGCTGCCTCCGATTTTCCCTGAACCTTAAACCCGCCAAAGGCATTGATGGACTGGGGAGTCAGTCCAACATGGGCACATACCGGGATGCCCGCATTGACAATCGCCCGGATCTGCGGACACACCTCTTCACCGCCCTCCAGCTTCACCGCACCGGCCCGGCCCTCCTTCATCAGCCGCCCGGCATTGACCACCGCATCATACACCGAGGTCTGATAGGACATAAACGGCATGTCTATGATCACCAGGGCATTTTGCGCCCCCCGCGCCACAGCGGCGCCATGATGGATCATATCCTCCATGGTGACAGATATCGTATCCTCGTATCCCAGCATTACATTTCCCAGTGAATCCCCTACCAGAATACTGTTTACCCCTGCTTCATCCTCCAGCTTCGCCGTGGAGTAATCATAGGCGGTAAGCATCGTAAGCTTCTCACCCTTTTCCTTCGCCTGCTGGAATGTCACAACTGTGTTCTTCACATTGCCCTCCTTGTAATAGCTCAAGAACTGCTTTATAATCCCTTTCCGGATGTTTCTTCATGGCAAGCTCTGCTAATTTTTGTGCAAGTTTTCTATATACAGCCTGTTCTTCCTCTGTCAGCACTGCCAGATGTCCCGCCACCGTAGCCGCATCGTTTCTTTCGATAGGTCCGGTAAGGGCCTGCTCCGGTGATGTGGCCAGAAGCTTCCGGATATTTCCCTCTACAAGAGGTTTCACAAGTTCCCGTGCCGCCTCCCGCCCGAATCCACAATCCTGCAGCATATCAATGCTCATCTCATACAGACCGATCATCATATTGCTTACCATGGACGCCGCCGCATGATACCGCATTTTTTTCGAAGAGTCGATGATACAGAAACGAAGCCCTGCCTGCCCGAGGACATCGCCCACCAGGTCTAGTGCCCTCCTGTCACCCTCCAGGGTGAACAGTACTTGATTTAATTGTTGATAGGAAGTATATTTGCTGCTGAACGCATACATAGGATGGACAGAACAGCCGGACGCACCGACCCGCTCCCTGCCTGAGAATATATCGGATGACAATGAGCCACTGAGATGGCAGACTATTTTCCCCTGAATCGGTTGCTGTGCGATCTGTTCCCAAATGGACCGGATGATCCCATCCGGCGTCGCTATAAAGATTATATCGCTCTTACTGACCAGCTCCCCCAGAGAGGAAAAGGCCCTTGTATCTGTGAAAGTCGCGGCAGATTCCACGCTCTCCCTGCTTTTGCTTACATATCCGGCAACGGCTGCCCCGTGCTCCCTGAGGTATTTCCCCATGGAACATCCGGCTTTTCCGGCGCCGACGATTCCTATTGTCATGTCATCACCTTCATCTGATGCAGTTTCCTACGAATACCGCTCAACTCACAGAATACCACAAAAGACAGTGATTTGCAAGAAAAAGAAAATGTGCCGCCGGACCACTTGAAAATTTTATAAAAGTGTCAATGTGAAATTACTATTTCAATGTTGCATTTAGAATTTCAATCAACCGCTTTGGGAATTTTGTCAAAGTTCCATGCCTAAAAAACATGGAAATTCATAATTAAGAGGTATTTGACATAGATAAGTGGCAGCAATACAATATTTATAATAAAAGTATAATAATTTAAGGAGGATGAACTCATGGATGTAGAACAGATGAAGGCGGATCTAGGACCGGGTGCTGTATTTGACATCGGAGAAGAAAATACAGCATTTGCACAATATTTTACGGGAAAATGTTATTTGAAAATGCTTACGACAGAAGGCGTATCCATTGGTAATGTGAGTTTTGCACCGAAAACAGCGAATCATTGGCATATCCATCACAAAGGCGGTCAAATCCTACTGGTGACAGGTGGCAGAGGCTGGTATCAGGAGTGGGGGAAAGAAGCACAGGAACTGCACCCGGGTGATGTGGTAAATATTCCTCCAGAGGTTAAACACTGGCATGGTGCGGCAAAGGATAGCTGGTTTCAGCATCTGGCAGTGGAAGTTCCGGCAGAAGGGAGTTCTAATGAGTGGCTTGAGCCGGTGGACGAGGAAGAATATATAAAATTGAAATAGGGGGGATTTCTTATGGCAGTAAAACAAACAGCGGGAAGAACACAACTTGGGGAGTTTGCCTCAAAGTTTGCGGAGTTAAATGATGACGTATTATTCGGAGAAGTGTGGAACAGAGAGGATAAACTTTCCCTGCGGGACCGAAGTCTTGTGACGGTGGTGTCGCTGATGGCGCAGGGATTGACGGATGAATCGTTCCGTTATCATCTTATAAGCGCCAAAGCAAACGGAATCACGAAAGAGGAAATAGCAGAGATTGTCACCCATGCTGCCTTTTACTGTGGATGGCCGAAAGCATGGGCCGTATTCCGTATGGCAAAGGAAGTATGGACAGAGGAAGGAACCACAGAAGCTGAATCCGGGTGATGTCGTTGTGATATTGTGATTGGCACAGGAATCAAGCATTTCCACAGGGCATGTGCTGATTCCTGGTTTAGCCATATTGCAGTGGAAGTGCCGGGAGAGAATTGCCGTAATGAATGGCTGGAGCTGGTGAGTGACGAGAAGTATGGCAGTCTTGATAAAATGCACTTGACCGGAATGAAAAACATGACTGGTATTAAAGGCGGAGGATTTGCCTTATGAAAAGAGCCGCACCATAAAAAATATGGAATCACACTTTTTAACTATTGTTGCAAATAAGCCTTGCAATGTTCTCGGAAAGGAGATTGTTATAATGAAGAAAAAAAGAACCGTATGGATGAATCTGTTGCTGGTGTTTGCACTGATTGGAGGACTGGTATTTCCGGTATCCAATGTGAGTGCTTCGGTTAATCAGAAAAAGGAAACAAAAAAAGTGCTGATTGTCTGCTTCTCGGCAACAGGAACGACAAAGAGTGCCGCGAACAAAGTGAAAAAGGCAACAGGAGGTAAGCTGTATCAGATCAAAGCGGCTCAGCCATATACATCGGCTGATTTGAGTTATGACAATGATAACTGCCGGGCAAATACAGAGCAGCGAGATGGAACTGTCAGACCCAAAATAAAAGGAAAAGTGAAGAATATCAAAAAGTATGATGTCATCTTTTTGGGCTATCCTATCTGGTGGGGGAAAGAACCGATGATTATCCGTACATTTCTGGAGTCCTACCATCTGAAAGGGAAGAAAATTGTGCCGTTTTGTACCAGTGGTGGAAGCGGCATATCAGGAAGTATGAAAGGGGTAAAAGCGGCTGCCAAAGGGGCAAAGGTGGTAAAGGGGAAGGATTTAACGGATTCATCGGCTAAAAGCGTGGCTAAGTGGGCAAAAAAGAAAGTGAAGTAGAAGTCAAAAAGAAACCGTGGGCGGTGGCAAGAGGATGGCTGTATTAGCATCTATCCTCTTGTTTTTATTGTCAACCGTATTCTCAGTAAGCAGATATTCAAAAAAATCACACGGCTTCAGATTTTTTCTGTCAGTGAATGCGGAACTGGCCGATCAAACCGTTTAAGGTTCTGGCCTGTTCGGATAATTGCCGTGAAACCGATGCACTTTCATCTGCAATGGCCGAATTCGTCTGCACGACCTCCGAGATCTCCTTGATTCCCTCTTCCACAGATGCGATCATTTCTGTCTGCCGGACGCTGGCGGCGGCGATGTCATCCATCAGCATTTTAATGGACTGGATGCAATCATTTATAATTTTCATTGCATAGATGACGTGATCGGTAGATTCCGTCTCTGTCTTCACGTCCTGAATGGATGATGCGTTGTCTGGGCAATCTGTCCTATTTCATCCTTTCTTCCATAAAATGCCTGTAATTCCCGGTCAGCAGAAAGATCAAAATTGCCCAGATGCCCTATGGCGCCTTCCACAACCATCAGTTCCTTCCCCTGCCGGTACAGAATAAGGATAGTGATAAGTATGATAACAGCCGCCACAATGGCACATAACATTCCAACCTCAATGCGCACTCTGTCTACTGCTTCATACACCTCCGCCTCATTGTCCCGGATCATAAAAACCCAGTTCCTGTCCTTCTGATACTTGTATACCACCAGCTGGTCTACCCCATTTTCATCCTGATAGACATATGTACCCGCCTGGGTTTCGCCGCCGGCTTTCACCCGGCGGATTATTTCCTGATACCCGCTGTCCTCTGTGGCGGTATTCAGCAATGACTCATCCTCATGGTAAAGATAGACTCCCGTCTCTGCATTTAAGAACACATATTCGCTGTTGGGAAGCCCTTTCATCTCCAGCCCCAGCAGAACATTCATTAACTGGTCGGCGTACACTCCCGCGCCTACATATCCGATACATTCCTCTCGATCAAAGATTGGGTAATACATGGAGAGTATCATGCTGCCCGATCCCGGTGACTTCATAATGCCCAGATTTGTCAGCTCCTTCTGCGCCAGAATCGTATCGCGGAATGTCTTCAGAGACTCCCCTTTTCTTGTGATCATCCTCATTTATAATCGTAGCACGGGACTCTACCGCATCGGTCATTTGATTCGTTATATCATTCTCGACAATAGATGCCGCACTGTCAGACACAATCCGCCATAACAGCAGCATTCCCGCAATAAAAATAACTGTCATAATAATACTAATACGCGTTGCCAGTTTACGATTGGAAAGAAATTTCATAACCGATCACCTTTTTTTCCGTTGTTTTAACTAATCCCGGCTCCGGCAGGCATAGCCTTGTCCGGTATCATCAGTGCCAGATTTCCATCTGCGTCCTCTGCACAGAGCAGCATCCCCTCGGACAAAACCCCCGCCAGCTTCGCCGGCTTCAGGTTTACCAGAACCATCACCTTTTTCCCTACCATGTCCTCCGGAGAATAATACTTCTTAATGCCGGAAACAATCTGTTTCACCTCACTGCCAATCTTCACCCTGGAGCACAACAGCTTCTTTGATTTCGGCACCTCCTCGCAGGCAATAATCTCTCCGACCTGAAATTGCATTTTCATAAAATCATCAAAGGTAATCTCTGGTTTTGCCTCTATGTCGATTCCCTCCTCTTCCGGCTCCTCTGCGCCGCTTTCGCCCGCATCATTCCGGGATGCCGCTCTCGCCTGCACCGCCTTCATCACCTCTTCCACATCCAGCCGCGCAAAGAGTATCTCCGGCTTCTCCACCACCTTGGTGCCGGAGGCATACGCCCCGAAGGAACCAAGCTCTGCCAGATCACAGGCTTCAGCCTGGATCTGTGCCAGTATCTTCTGCGATGTCTCTGGCATAAAGGATTCCAGCAGGATGGCGCCGATGCGTATTCCCTCCATCAGATTATAAAGAACGGTGGCAAGCCGGTCCTTCTTTGCCTCATCCTTGGCCAGAACCCACGGCTCCGTCTCATCTATATATTTATTACAGCGCTTAAACAATACAAAAATCTCTGTGATGGCATCGGCCACCCGAAGCTGCTCCATCTTCTCTGTCACCCTGCCCGGTGCGGCCTCCGCTGCCGCCTTCAGGTCAGCATCCATCGTATCGGTGATGCCCTTGTCTTCCACCACGCCGCCAAAATATTTGTTACTCATGGAGATGGTCCGGTTCACCAGATTGCCCAGGGTATTGGCAAGGTCAGAATTCATCCGCTCCACCATGAGCTCCCAGGTTATGACGCCGTCATTATCAAAGGGCATCTCATGCAGAACGAAATAGCGCACCGCATCTACCCCGAAGCACTCCACCAGCTCATCCGCATAGAGGACATTTCCCTTACTCTTGCTCATCTTCCCATCTCCCTGGAGCAGCCAGGGATGCCCAAACACCTGCTTTGGCAGCGGCACATCCAGAGCCATAAGAATAATGGGCCAGTAAATGGTATGGAAACGGATAATATCCTTTCCGATCAGATGCAGGTCCGCCGGCCAGAATTTTTCATACAACTCGCCGTGACCGCCCTCCGCATCGTACCCAAGACCAGTAATATAGTTGCTGAGGGCGTCCAGCCACACATAGACAATATGACCCGGATCAAAATCAACCGGAATTCCCCACTGAAAGCTGGTACGGGAAACACACAGATCCTGCAGCCCCGGTTTGAGGAAATTATTTACCATCTCGTTTTTTCTTGATTCCGGCTGGATAAATTCCGGATGATCCTGTATATGCTTCATAAGACGGTCCTGATATTTACTCAGTTTCAGAAAATATGCCTCTTCCTTCGCCGGCTGGCACTCCCTGCCGCAGTCCGGGCACTTGCCGTCCACCAGCTGGGATGAGGTAAAAAAGGACTCACAGGGCGTACAGTACATTCCTTCGTAGTGTCCCTTATAAATATCACCCTTGTCGTAAAGCTTCTGAAAGATTTTCCTTACCTGTTCTTCGTGATCCCCATCCGTAGTACGGATAAATTTATCGTAAGATGTATTCATCAGATCCCAGATCCGCCGGATCTCTGTTGACACCTCATCTACAAACTGCTTTGGCGAAATCCCTGCCTCCTCCGCTTTCAGCTCGATCTTCTGTCCATGTTCATCTGTACCTGTCTGGAAGCGCACTTCATACCCCTGAAAACGCTTATAGCGCGCAATGGCGTCCGCCAGAACGATCTCATAAGTATTTCCAATATGCGGCTTACCCGATGTATAGGCAATGGCCGTCGTGAGATAATACGGTTTTTTATTCACAATAATTCCTCCAATCATTTTATAAGAAAAACCCGCCTTCTCAGACGGGTTTTCCATGCGTCCTTACTATTTACCTATTTTAGGAAAAAACAGATAAATTGTCAAGGATAACTCATTTGTAATTGTAGTACCTCCGGCATTCAAAGCCATCTGCTAACGGTTCAGGATGGGAAGTCCGTTATCTCCCCATACAACCTTGCGGATCCTTGCACTCCGGCACGGGTCGTATAGTGAATCTCCCCTGGCGCGGCCGCATTTGTTTTCGTAGCAGTCCCTGCCCCGGGAATGATAGACAAAGATATCATTTCCATTCTCATCCTTAGTAAAGGAATTGTGTCCCGGTCCATATTCATCCACCAGATCCTCAGAGGTAAGCGCCGGGGTTTTCTGTTTGGTCCATGAACTGGGATTCATCAGGTCTGCTGTGGCGTCCGCATACAGATATCCTATACAGTACTCCGGCCCTGTGCCCGATGCGGAATAAGCGATGATGACCCTGCCGTCATGCTGCAGCACAGATGGTCCCTCGTTTACAGCAAAGGTGGCACATTCCCAGTAATACTCCGGTCTGGTAAGGCACACCGGCTGTGTAATGGTCTTCCACGGCTCCTCTGGATTAATCTGCGCCATATACAGATTGGACGCCGGTCCCTGCTGCGCCCAAATGACAAAATGTCTGCCGTTGCACTCAAAATATGTCATATCCAGTGAGAAACGGCTAAAGGAGAAGGTATCCCCGGAAACAGCCTGGAATTTGCCCATCTCCGTCCAGGAATCATGATAGGGATCCTGTCCGCTGCACTGCAGTACACAGCAGTTGATCAGCCAGCGGTCCGTATTACTGCTGCTTCCGGCATAATACATATACCATTTTCCACCGATATAATGCATCTCCGGAGCCCATATAAACCGATGGGACTGGTTGCTGGCCGTAGGCTTCCAGATTACCTTTTCCTCGGCGTCTTTCAGACCCTCCAATGTCTCCGATCTTCTCAAAACGATCCTGTCATATCCGTTTACATCCTGTTCGCCATCCATTGGATAGGATGCCGTAAAGTAATAGTACTGCTTTCCATTCTCCCCGGTCCCTCTGGTTATATAGGGATCCGCCCGGTTCTCAATAAAGACGTCTGTCTCTGTTCCCTTTGCCTCTGCGTCCTGTACCCGGGTATCCGCATACAGCTTTGCAATCTCCCCATCGGTCTTAACCTTGTCATACACTCTTACATCCCTGACAAATCCCATCCAGGTGGGATCATTATAGGAGGATTTTCCAATATACGCGGCGATATCATTTCCAAATTCACTGATCTTCTTATTTGTTTTGGCAGAACCAACTTTCTCGCCATTGAGATATCCAGTAATACTGTCCGGTGTGATCACAGTTACATAATGGTTCCAGCCCGCCTCTGTGATCGGGCCATTTACCCCATTTGCATCCGGATTTACCGATGCGCTTATCCCCACTTCCGTACTCCAGGGCTCCGCTGTATTGCTGGAATTCGTAATGACCGATTTCATCCGCCCATCCAGATTGCTGGGATTTAAGATCCAGTAGGAGACGGGAAGACTCTCCTTTGTCCCCACATACATGGCACTGGTGTTTTTCTTAAAGCTGTAATTCCTCAGCCAGATAGAAATCGTAAAAGTATCCTTTCCGGCAAATACCTTCTCGGGCAGCTTGATAAATCCATTTTTCTCCAGCAGGAGCGACTGGTTTTCCTGCATCGCCGGGCTGACTCCGGTCAGCTCCGCATCGTTCCCCCTGCCGGACTGGTCAAGCAGCCTCTTTCCGTCCGGACTGCAGGTCATATCGTAGTGAATGAGTTCCTCCTCTTTCACAGCCGGAACCGGATCCGGGGATGGAGATGCCGGATGCTGTCCTGCCGAAGCAGTAACCGAAGCGGTTCTGGTAGCAGTTCCCTCTGTCGTCTTTATCTTTGCCTGTACTGTGGCCGTTCCCTGCTTCTCCGCCTTAACAGAAACGGATTTCTTCGACTGGCCGGACAGAGATACGACATCGCCGCCTGCCGTCACGGTCCAGTTCACACTGCTGATCTTCAGGCCAGTGGTATTCTGAATGCTGATCTGTCCCGATTCACCAGTTTTCAGGGCAAGGCTTGTTTTATCGAGCTTTAATGTACTTTTGGTAACCGGCTTCGTGACAGATATCTTTACTGTCCTGTTATATGTCTTGGAACCGGCTTTTATTTTCGCTTTCACAGTGGCAGCTCCCTTTTTCTTTCCTTTGATGGTGACACCTGATTTGTTCTTTTTGGTGAGTCCGATCACAGACTTCCCTTTTGATATGGTCCATTTTACACTTTTGATCCTCTTCCCCGATGAATTCTTAATCTTCACTCTCCTGCTCTTCTTCACCTTCACCTGTAATGAAGTTTTACTGAGAGTCACTCCCTTTTTCTTCTTTGCTGCCTGGGCAGCCGGTGCAGAGAAAGGAATTACGATCATGGCAGCCGCCAGCAGCATGGACAGCGGCTTTTTCCATTGCATTCTCATAACAGATTCCTCCTTAATTTTTATATATTTGAATAACTACATTATAAGTGGGGGGAAATGGGAAGTCTATGATATGTACTGCCATAAACTTGTATTTTTCTGCTTTTTATGGTAAGCTGTTTTTATAAGCATACATTATTTCAGGGATGTGAAAAGATGATTAAAGTAGTTGATATGGGGTATCAGTTTGTGAATGTTGGCGGTTTTGAGGCAGATCGTCCGGAGGGATCCGGGGATTACCTCTTTCTTTATCTGCGCTGTCCGACAGAAGTGTGCCTTGAGGGAGAATACAAATGGCATCCCGCCGGGACTTATGTTATATTCGAAAAAGGGGCACCCCAGATTTACCGGAAACGGGACGCCCACTTTATCAACGACTGGATTCATTTTGATTTTGACTGCTATGACGAATATTTTGAAAAGCTGGGTGTCCCGCTGAACACCCCGCTTACCCTGCAGAACAATGCGGAAATTATAGAAATGACGTCCTCTCTTCTCATTGAATACTTCAGCAGCAGTACAGATCATGAGACGGTAATGGCAGAAAAAGCAGACGAGCTCTTCTGCAAATTCGCCGAGCTGTATCATTTTTCCAATAACTACAGCACAAAGATGAATAACTACCGGGCCGCCTTCACCGACCTGCGCCACAAGATCCTGAACCGCCAGTACTGCCCCGATAATCTGGACGAAACGGCGCGGCGGATGAATCTGAGCGTATCCTACTTTCAACATCTCTACAAGGGTTTTTTTGGAAATTCCATCCACAAGGACATTATTCGTGCCCGTATCGAACAGGCTGCCCAGCTTCTAAAAAACACGGACCGCTCCATAAGCGAAATTGCCAGGCTGTGCGGATATGACAATGTGGAGCATTTTTCCCGCAGCTTTAAGAAATACAAGGGATCATCACCCCGAAATTACCGGAAAGAAGAGGCTTGATCCCCTGTACTGGTCAGAGCAGACTATTCCAGAAATCCTCCTGAAAAACCGGAGCAGGGTTCGTCCCCTTTTCCACTCCCTCCATGATCTCCTGGACCAGACGGTACTGCCCTCTGTCTGCGAACCGGATAAACCACTGGCAAATGCCGGAAAGGGCTTCAATACAGCGGATGCCGTCTACATCATAGACAATTATGCACAACTCTTCCCGCTCTGCTTTCTCCACTTCTTCTGCCTCTTTTTCCAGCTCTCTTTCGCGCTCCGCTGCCTCTCTCATTTCCTCCTGGACAGCATCCACGCTTCTGATAAGCTTTGTCCACTCGCGCTCTGTAAAGGAATTCGCCCCCAGCTGGTAACTCGGTTCCGATGTCCCGCCAGCTTTGATGCGTTTCTCCAACTCCTCCCGCTTTCTCTGCACCAGATCAGAGAATACATTCTGTGCGCTCATAGGCGCTTCCTGTTTCTGCCTTTCCTTTTTCCCACTATCCGGATGCGGATACAGATATTCCTTACGACCCATGCAGGGATCAAAATCCCTCATCGCTCCTGCTGCACTCATAAGCTCTCCTCCAAACTCTCTTAGTTGATATATATTTCGTCAGCTTATGTCCAGGAGCTTAGCTCAAGGATATCAATTATTCCATTGCGGCCATTCATATTTTTCTGTATACTTTATATAACTAAGTTACTATAGAGAGGATGATTATTTATGTGGATCACTGCCGCCCTGTTCTCCTCGTTTTTCGCCGGCATTACTGCCATACTGGCAAAATGTGGAATAAAGAAAACCGATTCGGATATTGCCACAGCGCAGCGTACCATTGTTGTGCTTTTTTTTGCCTGGGCTATGGCGTCAGCCGCGGGATCAATAGATTCCATTACAACTATAAGCCCCCGCTCACTTATCTTCCTGATCCTGTCCGGCCTTGCCACAGGCGCTTCCTGGCTCTGCTATTTTAAAGCATTATCCGCAGGCGATATCAACAAGGTCGCAGCCATCGACAGATCCAGCACCGTAATCGTCGTGCTGTCTTCCATGGTTCTCTTTCGTGAAACTGGTCATCTGGCAGTCCGTCTTACCGGCGCCGCCATTCTCGCCGCCGGAATCTATCTGATGATAGAAATCCGGCCAGGCACAAAGCCTTCCGGAAACAGGCGCTGGATTCTTTTTGCCATCCTGTCTGCCCTCTTTGCCGCCCTGACATCCATTCTGGCCAGAATCGGCATAACCGGAATCGAGTCCAGTCTCGCCACAGCAGTCCGGACATGCGTCGTACTACTTATGGCGTGGCTGGTCGTCCTTCTAAAAAAGGGCTGGAAAGAGACAAAGCAGGAACTGGGGCGGCAGAACAAAAAGGAACTCCTCTTCATCCTCCTGTCCGGCATTACTACCGGCGCCTCCTGGCTCTTCTACTTTTATGCCATACAGAACGGCATTGTAAGCATTGTCGTCCCCATTGATAAGCTGAGTGTTATCGTGACAATTATTTTCTCCTATATCCTGTTCGGGGAAAAGCTGAGCGCCAAAGCACTGACCGGGCTGATGATGATGGTACTCGGTACGCTGGTGATGATACAGGCCGACTTTATGTAACCGCTATCTGGCAGGCATCTGAAAATCTACAAGAGCTTTATTCAGATAGTCATTAAAAGGTTTCATAATCCGGAAAAGTTCTGCTGCCCTGGCCACAAAAGCCCCGGCATCCCCAAGCTCTCCATCCTGTATCGTATACTCCAGATACCAGCTCTTATATTTCAGATATTCTGCGTGTGGATGCTCTTTCTCATAACCCGCAGGAATCCTCTTCAATGCCTTTCCCTTTACAGTAAAATATTTTTCAAATTCCGGCTCATGAATCATCCGCTCCCATTCATTCCCATTCCGGACAATATAATCGCGTATCATTGTTGTCGCCTCCCTGAACATATCGGCAAACAGGCCGCCTCCTAAAAAAGATTGTCCACCGGGCTTTATCATAAGATAGTATCCCACAGGAACAGGAAGTTTGCCCCTGGAAGAAATATGAGCCCGGAATGCAGGGTTATAAGGAGATTTATCATGACTGAAACGGGTATCCCTTACAATCTTAAAAGTAAGGTCTTTCGGATTATTTTGTAATATGCTGCTGTCAAACTTTCCGATTTCCAGTATCAATGCCTGCAGGAGCTCCAGAAATTCAGTATTTGCCCTTTTGTAATCCTCCTTATTTGCATGATACCATTCCCGATTATTGTTTTCGCTCAATGCCGACAGGTAATCCAAAATGATCTGTGTATTCAAATCTATTCCCTCCTTTACGAATTCTTGATTATGGAAAACTGAGTGGAATCCAAAAATTCCTGTATCATCTGTTTTGTTCGTCCGGGAGCCCTATAGGGCTTACAAAACGAGAAATCCTGTGACAGGTCGTCTATCTCCTCCATGGCACTTTTCACATCCAGTATAGTCTTGATAGGAATTTCCGCCGCGGTCATATAATCCAGCTGTTGTGGATGTAACCGGCGGCTCTGTATTGCATAATTTACCCGCTCCTTACACCGGCACCTGCCGCTGCCATATTCCCCGCAATAATGTGAAAGAAAATCCGCCATTTTTCTGCGTATTCGCGAAAGCCGCTGACGATAAGCCTCCGGGGTCATATCGAGAATATCCCCCGCCATCCTGCTGTCAATTTGAAACATCGTTCCCAATATAAAGATGCATCTGCTCTCAGTATCGAGGCATTGCAGCATCACGTTCGTACAGGACATTTTCAGTTCCTCTGCCAGAATATCCTTTTCCACATTCTGCGTCAGATCCGGCACATCCTGAATTTTTCCGTTTTCTATATCATCTCCATAAAACTCGAAACTCAACGGATACTGAGCAAACATATGCTTCTTGTAATTTTTCAGATGATTAACGGCGATACGGAACACCCATGTGGTAAAGGCGCTTTCCCCCCGGAAGGAGGATAGGTGCGTAATCATCTTCAGCAGGATATCCTGCGTAGCATCCTCCGCATCGGCAAATGTGCCGAGCATCCGCAGGGACAGATTAAACACCATGTCCTGCACGTCTGTGACAAGTGCTTCAAGGGCTTTTTTATCCCCCGATGTGGCTTTGTCCACCAAAGCCTGTACTTCTTCCTTCGTTTTATTATCCATAGAATTGTACCTCCTTACTTTATTAGACAACCCGCCCCTGTCTCTGTGACAAAAAAATTATCCAATTCAGCGGCGCCCATTGGATCCCTCCATGGTTCCAATGGGCGCCGCTTATCTGACAACACAGAATCTCACTATAAATTCTTCCCCTCTACCCCATTATCTCATACACTCTTGTCCCATATCCTTCCAGCATCTGCTCCCCATTCTCCACATTGCCGGTATAGACATTGCGGAATTTCTTATGAAGCATTACCATCTGTTCCTCACCGGAAAAATTCAGCACAAAGAGAAATCTACGGAACTCACCGTCACCGGCTTCCTCGCCTCTCCGCATAGCCATCTCGATATCCTCCGGCGCTGAGATCAGCCCGCTGTAGGGCTCAGCCACTCCCAGTTTTTCAAGAAATACCCGGGCTGTATCGGCAGTAAACACCGAACCAAAATAATAAGTCTCGCCTTTGCCGATACGGTTATGGACAAGTGCGCCGGCACCCCGGTAATAACCCTCCTCATATTCCGCCACGATTTCTGCCTCGTCAGCCGCCGCCAGCTGATCGTTAAAGAGAGTTGTCCGCAGGCAAATATCCCCCCACACCGCTGTGACCGCCTCAACATCCGGTGCCACTGCGGTATATTCCGGGATATCCACACCGGTAAGGCCCCTCACCAGACCCGGCAGCGGTTCTGTCACGCATCTGCCGTTGATATCCTTATACGCCGTCCGGCAGCCAAACACAAGAGTGCCGCCCTGTTCTGCATAGTGGCGCAGAATATCGGCCTGCTCCTGGGTCAGGATCGCCAGATGAGGACAGAAAACTACTTTATACTTGTCCAGATCCCCTTCACCACAATGGTCTATGTACACATAATCGAATGGCGTATGGGTGTGCTGACATGCCTGAAACAGCCCCCATATGCTGGCCTGCTCCAGATCTTTCTGCCACACATCGGCCTGTCCATTCCAAATATTATCATAGTCCCGCACAACCGCTACCCGAGCCTCATAGCTGCTGCCCGCAATTCCTTCCATTTTTTCCAGCTTTTGTGAAATATCCCTGACCTCTGCCAGCCGACGGTTGTCCCGGCCGGAGTAATCCAGAATCCCATGCCAGTACATCTCTGTTCCCATAGTCGCAGTACGCCACCGGAAATAGCTGACAAAGTCAGCGCCATGGGCGATACTCTGCATCGTCCACAGCGTGATCTGACCCGGTTTCGGCACCGGAGCCATCATCTCCATACTTCCATTGGCCCCTGACTGCTGTTCCATTACACCGAAATGCGGCGAGATGGAGCGAACCTCCGAAAGATGCCTGCTCCAGTTGCGATCCTTTGTCGGATCATCCTTATGGTACAGGGCAGGGCAATAGGAAAAATTAGGATAGGAATCATACATCATAAGATCCAGGCTCTCTTCCGTCAACCGGTGGGAATCCAGATTTCCAAAAATACCATTTGTAGTGATAAAATCCCCCTTCTTCACATAACGGCGCAGAATATCACTCTGCATCCTGGCGAACCGGCACACGCTGTCAGATATAAACCGGTAGAAATCCAGTTTGCGATGCGGATTCACCCGGCCTGTCGGCGTGGCGCGGGGCACATCCACCTCCTCCCATGCCGTATAGGTCTGATTCCAGAAAACCGTTCCCCAGGCAGCATTCAGAGCCTCCAGCGTTTTATATTTCCGTTTCAGAAAATCCCGAAATGCGGCGGTATCACTCTCCGAATAAAACTCTGCCGTCTCACAGTTAAATTCATTATCAATCTGCCAGCCAACGATGCATGGACGGCTGGCGTAATGCGCTGCTATCCTTCCCACGATCCGCCGGCACAACTCCTGGTATTTGGGAGAATTATAATTGTAGTGCCGCCGAAATCCATGCTGATACACGACACCCTCCATCGTGGCGTTCAGCACCTCCGGATATTTCTTTGTGAGCCATGCCGGCGGCGTAGCAGTCGGGGTACAAAAAACCACCTGCATTCCTGTTCTCTCCGCCGCATCCAGAAACCGGTCGAAAAAGGAATAATCAAATACCCCCTCCCTGGGTTCAATGAGGTTCCAGGCAAATTCCGCAATACGGATCGTCTCAATTCCATTTGCCAGCATGCGCTGCAGATCATTTTCCCATTCAGCCTCCTGCCAGTGCTCCGGATAATAGCACACGCCAAGAGATACTCTGTCACTTCCTATCAGATTCATAATTACCTCCATTCACACACGACGTATTTGGCTTCCGCGGACCTGCCCGTGCCCGCACAGATTCGCCGGACTTTTTTTCCACTATCTCTCCGCCCCTATTTATGCTATAATTCTATTGCAAATAAAATCGAATGTCAACAGCCTGGCGGCAGCCGCTGCAATTGTCAGTCCATGCGGCGGCAGCCCTGATTTTTTGAAACGGAGGTTTATTATGTTATTGATTGGATCCCATGTAGGTATGAACGGTAAAGATATGCTGCTCAATTCAGTGAAAGAAGCCCTGTCCTATGGCGCCAATACATTTATGGTATACACCGGGGCACCCCAGAATACGCGCCGAAAAGAAATAGACCAGTTAAATATCCCGGCCGCCCGGGCACTGATGAAGGAAAACAACATGCATAACTTCATCGTCCATGCCCCCTATATTATCAATCTTGCCAATTCCATAAAACTGGAAACCTATGAGCTCGCCGTGGAATTTCTAAAAACAGAGATCCAGCGGACTGCTGCCATGGGAGCGGAGATTCTGGTTCTCCATCCGGGGGCTCATGTAGGGGCCGGCGTGGAGGCGGGTACTGCCCAGATCATCCGGGGGCTGAACGAGGTTCTGACCGCTGATACGCCAGTATGTCTGGCTCTCGAGACAATGGCGGGCAAGGGCAGCGAGATTGGCCGCACCTTCGAGGAATTAAAGGCCATCTATAACGGCTGCAGCCATCCCGAAAAGCTCCGGGTCTGCTTTGACACCTGCCATGTCAGCGATGCCGGTTATGATATCATGAACCATTATAATGAAGTAATGGAACAATTTGATCGGGTTCTCGGACTGGATCAGATCGCCGCTTTCCATATAAATGACAGTAAAAATGAAAAAGGCGCCCACAAGGACCGCCATGAAAATCTAGGAAAGGGCTTTATCGGAACAGAGGCCCTGATGCAGGTGATCCGGGATCCCCGTTTCGAAGAAGTGCCAAAAATACTTGAAACTCCTTATTATAAAGATCCGGAGGATAAGAAAAAATCCTATCCTCCGTACAAAGAGGAGATTGAACTGATCCGGGCACTCCTCTGATACCTGCTACTCCTCACTGCGCGGCAGACTGACACGGCAAAACCTGCGCAGGAACTGCTTTCTGTTAAACGGCAGTATCGGATAGATATAGCTCTTCCCGCTGATGGTCTTATTTGACACGATGGATACCGCCACGAAGATCAGGCCGCCGACAAACCCCCAGACACCAAAGGCCGCTGTGGAACAGATGAGGATCAGTCTCATAAATTTCAGCGCATATCCCAGCTCAAAGCTGACCTGGGTATAGTTTGCCACAGCTACAAACGCCATATAGAGCATGATCTCCGCATTAAACCAGCCCGAGCTCACCGTATAATCGCCAAGAACGATACCAGCCACCACACTCAGCGGAGTACTGAGCATATTTGGGGTATTCATGGAGGCCAGCTTCAGGCCGTCAATGGCAAACTCCAGGATCAGCATCTGGAGGAAAATGGGCACATTGATTGGATCGTTGATCTGAATAAAGGCGAGCCAATCCGGTATCCATTCCGGATGCATCAGCAGGAGAAGGAAAAATGGCGTCAGCACCACGGCGGCAAAATTGATGACCATTCTCGACAGGCGCAGATACGTTCCTGTCACTGGCGGGAAATAATAATCATCCGCATCCTCCACGATGTCAAAAACAGATGTGGGCAGGATCATGGCGGAAGGCGAATTATCTACCAGTATGGCGATACTGCCCTCCAGAATACTTGCCGCCGTCGTATCGGGACGCTCTGAAAACTTAAATTTGGGAAAGGGATTGTACCATTTATGCTGATACAGGCACTCCGCCAGGCTCTGCTGATTCATGGTCAGGGCGTCGATGTCAATGGCATCAATGCGCTGCCGGATGTTTTCCAGCATTTCCGGCTCCGCCCTGTTTCCCATGTAGGCTACCACCACATCGGTGCGGGAGCTTCTTCCCACCGTATGCATTTCCATTACCAGATCCGTTGACCGGATCCGACGTCGGATCAGAGCCGTATTATAGACCAGTGTCTCCACGAAACCATCCCTTGATCCCCGCATTACCTTATCCTTCTCCGGCTGGTCCACCCCCCTGGCCGGATAGGTGCGGAAATCCATGGCAAGGAGCTCTGTATACCCTTCCACCATAAGGATCGGAACTCCCGACAGCAGTCGCTGGATCAGATTATCCTCTGTCCTGACGAGATCGATTTCCCCATAAGGGAGTTTCTCCTTCAAAAAATCATGCGCTGTTTCCGGCATCTCCTCCGGCGTGATCTTATAGAGAAATTCTAATATCTTCTCCATAACCTCGTCCTTACAGAAACCATCAATAATGTAAAAACAAGCCTTCTTACCACCTATCGCCACCACCCGGTACATCAGATCAAAACTCTTCTCTATATTTAAGAGCGTATCAATCCTCTGTTTATTTTTATCAAAATCCTTTGAAAATTCTGATTTTTGCATTCCCGCCGCCCTCGTTTCTTACATCTAATCTTTACAAATAGGGTTGACAAAAAATCCTATCTTTATGTACAATAAGGGTAAATTTTTGTAAATCCTTTTACATATCATTGGAGGTGACAAACTTGGACATACCGCAGGATCCCATTATCCTACTGAGCTATGTAAATACAAAGCTGCGCGATCACTTCGCCACACTGGAAGAATTCTGTGAAACCTATGATATAAATGAACAAACACTTAGGGAAACTCTCTCTTCCGTGGATTACCAGTACGATGAGATCACCAATCAGTTCGTATAGAATACAGCGGAATGGAGTTTAACATGATAGACGGCATTACTTTTACCCATACCATCACAATTGAAGAGTACAATGATCTCCGGGCCAGTGTGGATTTCATCACAATCCGCCCCAACCGGGCAGAAACTGCCTTGAAAAATTCCCTCTACATCCTGATCGCCATGGACGGAACAAAGCCCGCCGGCATGGCAAGAGTGGTGGGAGATGGCGGTTATGTATACTTTATCTGTGATGTTATCGTGCGCCCCGATTATCAGTCCAACGGTCTGGGCAGGCGTATGATCGAAATGGTCCTTGCCTGGCTGGAGAGTCAGGTTGGGGTAGAGGAAACTATAATGGTAAACCTTATGTCTGCTATGGACAAGGAACCCTTCTATGAAAAACTGGGCTTTCACAGACGCCCCTTTGGAAACCATGGCTCCGGCATGAGCCTCTGGCTGAAAGGGGCGCTGCCGAATCTACCATCGCATGCGCCCAACGCGGGTTCTATTTGACGTCTTTCCACTCACTTAATCCTCCCGTATTGCATCATCCGTAGCCTTCAGAACGGTAAGAGCCACGGGGCCCAGCAGGATTCCCCCGATTCCAAAGAGCTTCGCCCCCACATAGACTGCCATCAGTACAAAAAGGGGCTTCATGCCCAGTTCTTTTCCCAACAGCTTAGGCTCCAGTATTTCACGCAGGAATGTGGCGATAACAAAAAGTGTGATCAGCACGGAAGCGCCAAAAAAATTTCCCCTGGCAATCTCTACCAGAGCCCAGGGTATCAGGATAATGCCGCTTCCCATTACCGGTACAGCATCAAACACAGAGATACCTATCCCAAGAAGAATGGCATAATTGTTTTTCATCAACAGCAATCCCACACTCATTATCACGGCAATGAGAAAAATAATAATCCCCTGGGCCTTTATATAGGCGAGACCCGCACTTTTAAGCCGTTTCACAAACGGACGGAACCGGGCGGGCACCCGGGGAAAGGAATCATCCAGCAGGATCAGCAGCGTGGAGACAAAAAAAATAAAGATTCCTGTGCCGGCACCAGCCAGCCATTTCAACACATCTGCCGCACAGGAAGACAGCCTGGGAAGGATATCGTTGCCGATACTCTCATACATCTGCATGGTCTGGGCCTCCACATACTGGTAGGTGGTTCCCAGGGCCAGATCCAGCATCTGGTCGCACCGGCAGCAGAAATCCTCCAGCGTCCGGTCTGCCATCTGTTGATAAACCGGCATCCTCTGCAGCAGCAGGATCAGCTGTCCAATAGCAAGACTTCCGATGTATCCGACAAAACCAATGATGGCCCCTACCGTTATGATTACGATAATGAGCACGGTAACCTTTTTCTTCCATTTTAATTTTTCGGTAAAGAAATGGATCGCCGGCGATACCAGCTTGGCACAAAAATATGCCAGAACAAAGGGCAGGACCAGGGGCAGCAGAAAACGAAATACAAGAAAGAGAAGGAGGACTGTCCCTCCCAGGATCAAAAACCGTGTATTCATAGTCAGTTCTCCTTTGCATTCAAAAATGACGAATCACTTTTCCCAAAGCAATCCGCCATTTTATTATCTCCGTCTTTCTATAAAATATGTCTAATTTTGTGCTTTAAAACGATATCCTACTCCCCATATCGTCTCAATGTATTCCGGGTTGGATGTATCCTTTTCCACCTTCTCGCGAATCTTCTTGATATGGACTGTCACAGTGGCTATATCCCCCACGGAGGAAAAGCCCCATATCTTTTGAAATAACTCTTCTTTCGGAAAAACATGATCCGGATTTCTGGCAAGAAAATACAAAAGATCAAACTCCTTTGTCGTAAAGCTCTTCTCCTCGTCCCGGATAAAGACCCTGCGCGCCGTCTTGTCAATCCGGAGATCACCCGTCTCTATAATCTCATTTTCCGTTTCCCTCTCCGTCGTCTGCTGCGTCAGGTCCTCATAGCGGCCAAGATGCGCCTTCACCCGCGCCACCAGCTCGCTGGGGCTGAATGGCTTCGTCATATAATCGTCTGCCTTCATACTCAATCCCCGGATCTTATCAATATCCTCTTTTTTGGCAGAAATCATAATCACAGGCTGTAGAAAATGATTGCGGAACTTGCGGCATATCTCAATGCCATCCCTGCCCGGCAGCATCAGGTCCAGAATCAGAAGATCATATTTCCCGCTCATTGCCTCCTTCTCACCCTCTATCCCATCCGTGATAATGGTCACATCAAAATCACTTAATTCCAGATAATCCTTTTCCAGTTCGGCAATCTGCAGTTCATCTTCGATAATCAGTATTTTCTTCATAAAATCACTCCATAATTCTAATGTTTTGTCGTATTTCTCCTGTCCGTATCTCTTTGGGAAGCGAAAAGGAGATCCGGGTCCCTCTGCCCAGCTCGCTTTCTGCCCATATCTTACCATTGTGGTCTTCTACAATCTTCTTTGCGATGGCCAAACCAAGCCCCGTTCCTCCTGTCTTTGAATTTCTGGAATTATCTGTCCGGTAAAATCGCTCAAAAATCCGGGCAAGCTCCTGCCTCTCTATGCCCACGCCGTTATCCGTAACATGAATAACCAGTTGGTCACCTGATTCCTCTATATGAACAAATACCAGTCCATTCTCCTTCTGGATGTATTTGGCTGCATTTCCTATGATATTATTGATAACTCTCCTCAATTTTTCACCATCTAGCTGTATCATCAGCGACGGAGTAATATCAAACCGGTAAATGAGATTGATATTCCGCATCTCCAGATCAAGGGAAAGCTGACTGATGCACTCACTGAAATAATCCACGGCATTTACATTCTGCCAGTGGTACTCAAAATTATTCTGGTAAATATGTGAAAAAAATGATAATTCATCTACCAATCCTGCCATATCATCGGCTTTGTTCCGAATCGTTAACACATACTTATTCAGCCGGTCCGGTGTGGCGGCAACGCCATCCAGAATCCCCTGTGCATATCCCTTTATCGCTGTCAATGGTGTCTTAAGATCATGCGTGATATTACTTATGATTTCCCGATTCAGCCGGTCAGACTGATTCTTTGCCAGATCCATTTCATCCAGAGAACGGACTACATAATGGTTCAGCCACATACTCATAAATAACAAAGAGAGAACCATGGCAACAATGCTTGCTACAATAGAGAAATCCAGAACCCATTTCAGGAATTCCAAGTCTTTATCCTGAATCGTGTATAGCGTGATGAAGGCAGTTATTACAAGAACACCCAGGACAGACTCCAAAATGATGAGCCATCCCAGATACTGCTTTATTCTCTTTTGCATAACTTGCTCCATTATTTATCTGTAACTGTTTCTTAATATAATCTTTATCTTTTGCTTATTATACCATTATTTCAGATAAATTCTACCCTTTTTTTACAAAAAGCGACAAAATTTTATGGAAAATACTTACAATTATGTATTTATACCCCAAATATATATAAATATTGTAAATCAATTTCCTACCGCCGCAATTCAATATATGATTTTATTTTTTTCCTAATCATAATACCTTGACGTTAAATTTTTCTTATAGTAATATATTGAGATAAGGGAACAGGAACTTGAAATTCCGTATTCAAATAAGAAGAAACTGAGGAGGATATATATGGGAAAGATACTTTTTACATCGGAATCCGTTACAGAAGGACACCCGGATAAAATCTGCGACCAAATCTCCGATTCTATTCTGGACGCCCTGCTGGAGCAGGATCCTATGAGCCGCGTTGCCTGTGAGACAGCCATCACTACCGGACTTGTCCTGATCATGGGCGAAGTTACATCCAAAGCACAGATTGATATACAGAAGCTGGCCAGGGACACCATATGCGAGATTGGATATGATACGTCAGAAAAAGGATTTGACGGAAATCTGTGCGGAGTAATGGTTGCCCTGGATAAACAATCCTCTGACATTGCCATGGGTGTTGATAAATCACTGGAATGCAAACTGACTGACAGTGAGATTGATGCCATCGGTGCCGGCGACCAGGGCATGATGTTTGGATATGCCACAAACGAGACAGACGACTACATGCCATATCCGGTCTATCTGGCTCACAAACTCTCAAAACAGCTCTCCATCGTCCGCAAAAATGGAACGCTGCCCTATCTTCGTCCGGATGGAAAATCCCAGGTCACTGTGGAATATGATGCGGACAACCGGCCAAAAAGACTCGACGCCGTTGTTATATCCTCCCAGCACAGCGAAGATGTTACATGGGAACAGATTCAGGAAGACATACGCAGACATGTCATGGATGTAGTTCTACCTGCCGAACTCATTGACGAAAATACAAAAATATACATAAATCCCACCGGTCGTTTCGTAATTGGCGGTCCGAACGGTGACAGCGGTCTCACCGGCCGGAAAATTATCGTCGATACATATGGCGGCTGGGCACGCCACGGCGGCGGTGCTTTCTCTGGAAAGGACCCGACAAAGGTAGACCGCTCTGCTGCCTATGCAGCCCGTTATGTCGCTAAGAACATCGTGGCGGCAGGTCTTTGTGACAGGGCAGAGGTCCAGCTCTCCTATGCCATCGGCGTAGCCTCACCCACCTCCGTCCGCATTGATACATTTGGAACGGGCAGGCTCTCAGAAGAAAAGTTAATCGATATTATCAACGAGAATTTTGACCTGCGTCCGGCGGGTATTATCCAGATGCTGGATCTGCGCCGTCCCATCTACAAACAGACGGCAGCCTATGGCCACTTTGGCCGGAACGACCTGGATCTGCCCTGGGAGAAACTTGATAAAATTGATGTATTGAAAAATTACCTGAAATAGGTTATAATAATATATGTTCGGCACTCTTCAGACCGGGCATATATTCCGCTCTCGTAGTTAAATGGATATAACACGCCCCTCCTAAGGGTGAATTGTGGGTTCGATTCCCGCCGGGAGTATTGAAAAACCGTTGGTTTTAGCAAAATTGCCACCAACGGTTTCATTTTTTGTATATCTGATTTTTGACGTATTTGATATTTTATCTCTTTGTCAGCACAATCCTTACAACAATAATTTTTCCCCCTTTTTGCATAAAATGCTTATGACATTTTCTGTATTTACATTTACGAGTTTTAATTACTCCCTTGGACTAAACAGTGATCTGGTACATGTTCCGGCACTGTCCGACCGCGGGGAGGCAGTTGCTTTTTATGCCCTGTTCAGGCTGGATAATGGAGGATATGGATTTGAAGTAATGAGCAGGGCAGATATCGACAGTTTTGCATTAAAGTACAGTAAATCCTCTGCCTATTCACCATGGAATACCAACTTTGAAGAAATGGCAAAGAAAACCGTAATCAAAAAAGTGTTGAAATATACACCATTAAAATCAGATTTTCAGAGAGCCTTGAGTAATGATTGTACCATTAAAACAGAATTCGCACCAGATATAGAGGTGGAGCCAGAGGATATCATAAATATGGAGGAGGGTGAAGTAATTGAAACAACCTGACAGTAAAAATGATAGACTCAGACAAAAAATCCTTAAAGAATGGGAAGATTTTACATACGAATTTGGTGTATTGTGTAGTTACTTTCACGAATCGTACAGTCAAGCCTGAATGAATGGTGAAATATTACAACTAGGAAAGATTGATAGACTTTTTCCCTCTTTCGGGATATAATATAGTTAAGATAAAATAACATTTTGGAGGTGACTTAGCATGAATATGGTAACGGTTCAATTAGAAATACCAGAAGATATGAAACCATATATAAATAACAATAATAAACTTCGTCAAAATGCGATTCTTTTATACCCTTACATTTTAAATAGAACGATTTCACATGGGCGCGCTGCTGAAATTCTTGGTATTTCCAAACTTGATTTAATTGATTTGTATGCCAATTTGGGATTTCCATATTTTGATTTAATTATGAATGAACTCGATAAAGACCTGGGAACTTTCCATTCATTAAACGAAACTGTCATATGAGAATATTCATTGTGAGACATCATGAATCAAAAAATCTGAAGAGAGATTGAAGGGATTTAGCCCAATGGAAATAAAAACCTGCTCAACAATGTATAACGCAAGTGAGGTGATATGCAATGACACAAGCTCAAATGGAAGACCGTGAAACAAACCGCAGAATTTCTAAAGCAATCCAATTAGATATTGAAAAAAGAAAGGTTATGAATAAACCAATAGCTGTATATGACAAAGACTCTGGCGAAGTATATGCCCTTCACAACGATGGAAAAAGGGAGGTAATGGGGAAAGTTGAACGGAAAAGATATAGCGAACGAAAAAAAAACCTGAATTAATTGTCTTTGCTGGTCCTAATGGTTCCGGAAAAAGCACGATTACTGATGTGTTGCGCCCATCCTTTACAACTTATATCAACCAAGATGAAATTAAAAAATTTTTACATTGTTCTGATATAGAAGCTTTGGAAATTTCACTAAAACAAAAAGATGAGCAGTTAAAAAATCGTAATAATTTTTGTTTTGAAACAGTCCTGTCTTCTCACTACAATGTAGATTTCATCGAAAAATGTAAGAAAACGGGGTATTTTATTCGTTGTTACTATATCACTACTGTAGATCCCCTCATTAACGTCACACGAGTAAAATTGCGTGTGGAAAGTGGTGGACACGACGTTCCCGTCGATAAAATAATAAGCCGATATGATAAATCTTTGGACAATATCCATAAGATCCTTCCTTTGTGTGATATATGCCATATATATGATAACTCATACACCACAGAAGAAGGAAAGCCTTATCGAATATTTAAAAAACGCAAGGAACAGTGTTTCTATCACGAGAATACGGATTGGCACTTAGAAGACATTAAAGCTTTAACCGAAGTTGATGATATGCAGCAAAAAGATAGGAAAGAAAGACTTAGACTTTTTCTTTTAATAATTGTATAATAAAATAAAAGAATTTAAGCAATATAAACGAGGTATTGATATGATTAATGTTATGATTGACGAATTTACACCATGTTTAAAGGATGCCCGAACTGGTGAATTAGTTCAAACCGAAGTGATACAAATTAAAAGAAAATCATTTTTGAAAAAATATAATGCCCGAACTGGCTGGTATAC
This sequence comes from uncultured Clostridia bacterium, assembly GCA_948467395.1. Lineage (GTDB taxonomy): Bacteria > Bacillota > Clostridia > Lachnospirales > Lachnospiraceae > Eubacterium_F. The sequence goes on from CAOKDX010000008.1 coordinate 142,462, forward strand.
AAATTGGGCTGAACTTGCAAATGAAAATGAAATATTTGCACTCGTTGTGGAAGGATCAGTTGATATTCAGGGATTAGTAGCTGTTGCGCCTAACCATGATATGAAAGCATTATATATTACCTGGATGTGTACCAGTCCCGATAATAATTTACTTAATGATAATATAAAATATCTGGGTGTAGGGGGACATCTTTTTGCAATTGCAGCATAAAAGTCTGTTGACAATGGCTTTGATGGCTATTTATATGGATTTGCAGCAAATCAGGAATTATTAAAACATTATATAACTGTGTTTAACGCTGAATCTATTGGCATACTTCATCCTTATCAATTTGCCATAGACGAAACAAATGCATTAGAAATTATGGAGGTGTATGATTATGAATGGACAGATGAAAAAATATAAAGATAGTTTAAGCTCTATGCAAGGTCCTATCTTACTCAGTCAATGCCCGGATATTAAATTAGATTTACGTGGTCTTATTAAATACGCGAAAAAAAAAGGGTGTTAAAGTAATCGATTTAACAGAAGATGAAAAGGCTTCTTTTGTAAAAAAATAGAAAATCAAATTATTCAAGGATGCGACTGATCAATGATTACTACAAAACGTGATGCTACAACAAATGCAGAAATACAAAAAAATGGTTTAACTGCTTTAAAGGAATCTCTTGGTGTAACCGGTATGTTACGCTTTCTTGAACAATTTGATCATGGAGGAAATGGTGATTACACTGCAGAAAAATATGAAAAAGATGAACCGGAGCCTTCCGATGAAGAAATCCGCAAAATGTTCGGCATCTAACACCTTTCTAACAAAACCCCGAGAAAGACAGCATATATTGATCCACCTGCATAAGACCCGACGCTACAAGTATCGTCCACAACCCACGGAAATCCGGCTATTTACCGACATTTTACAACACCTGTCAGCATTACAGGTAATTTCCACTGCCCTCCTTCTAAGGGGCAGTTGTGGGTTCGATTCCCGCCGGGAGTATTGAAAAACCGTTGGTTTTAACAAAATTGCCACCAACGGTTCCATTTTTTGTATATCTGATTCTTGACGTATTTGATATTTTATCTCTTTGTCAGCACAATCCTTACAACAATAATTTTTCCCCCATTTTGCATTAAAATGCTTATGACATTTTCTGTATTTACATTTACGAGTTTTATTACTCCCTTGGACTGAACAGTGATCTGGTACATGTTCCGGCACTGTCCGACCGCAGGGAGTCAGTTGCTTTTTATGCCCTGTTCAGGCTGGATAATGGAGGATATGGATTTGACGTGGCAAAACGGCTAGAAAACCTTTTTGGTATTTTTTTCTGACTATAATTAAATACTATAAGTTGCTGAATTGACAAAGATAGTATATAATAAGAAGGTAACCATCAACCAATCCTCTATCAGGGGGTATCTATCATTCGCCTTAGCGGAAAGAATGGAATGACTATGAACCATCAAAGACACAGAAGAAAGGAATCCTTTTCGATTCTCTTTCTCTCCAACACTGGTGAGCGCAGCAAGCAATTTTATGTATCCCGTCTTTTCTTACAGATGTCTGTCATTGTCCTGCTGTTGATCTGCCTTGCCATCGGATGGCTGATCTATCAGTCCCTATCCGGTCAGGCCAGGCGGGGACATTTACAGGACAAGCTCTCCGAGCAGGAAAAACTTGTCAGCCAGCTTGAAACAGAAAAGCAAAAACTAAATACGGAAAAAGCCGCACTAGCCAAAGAGGTAGAAACACTGCGTCCACCCGCAGACAGCGGTACGAAAGATGGTCAGGCAGATCCCGGCGGGGCCTCTGTTGTCCCAAAACGTTATCCGTGTTCCGGAAGTAACGTTCTGGCATCTACATTTACAACTGACAAACCTTATCTGACCCTGATGGTTTCAGCGAAGAGCAAAATCGTCGCAGCAGGCGGCGGCACTGTCTCTATTATTGGATCCAATGCCACATGTCCTGTCATTGTAGAAATTACACATGAAAATGGCTATCGGACCCGCTATATGTGCCATGAGAAGGTGGAACAAAAGGTGAAATCAGGTGCCAGGGTTAAAGAGGGGGATGTATTATTTGCGATTACCAAAGACGAAACACTGGTGGATTATCAGGTAGTAACAGAAGAACTGATCGATCCATTGTCAATCTTAGATGCAAAAGGATAGGAGGATAATCAAATGATAGGAAAAGTGAAAACTACAGGTTCTGTAGAAACTACAAGGACGAAAGTCGGAACGATCATCGGCCAGGGCGCCATTTTTGATGGCAATCTGTCAGCACCGGAGACAGTCCGGGTAGACGGCACAGTAAACGGAGACTGCTCCTGCAATGAAAATCTGATACTTGGACCGGATGGTGAGATCAACGGTAATATCTCCGCCCAGAATATTATTATTTCTGGTAAAGTGGTGGGAGATGTATCGGCAACCGGCAAGCTGGAGATCCTCTCCACAGGAAAACTGACCGGAAATATTACAGCACGGTCCCTTGTCATTGATGAAGACGCCTACTTTGACGGCAGATGTACTATGGCGGCCGGTCCCAGGCAGGAACCTCCGAAGCTTCCTGTAGATAAAGAAGAAAAGGAAGAAAATGACACAGGAAAAAATAAGAAAAAATAAAGAACATATGAAAGATGTGGTCAGTCTCCTGAATACCCGGCGGCTGACCACTTTTTTACAATGGGGGCGCAAAGATGGAAATCTAACATTTCTCTTTATTCTTTTCGAAATAAATGGTATACTATATTTGATTTTTGCATAAAACACTGTAGACAAGTCAAATAAAACATAATTGGGAGGTATATATGAAGGAAAGACGTAAATTTGCAAAACATCTGTTGATCCTCTGCGCAGTCATGATAACAGCACTGGGGATCCCGTCCGTCACAAAGGCGGATGAAACAAATTATCAGGCCGCCCTTTCCACAAATCGTGCGGAGGGAAAGGTTACCTATACGGTAAAAGGTCTTGTTCTGGGTCAGGAAGACGAAACCAATCCCACTCCAGATCCAGACGCAGGTACACAAAATGACACGAATGCGGAACCAGAAAAGAAAAATATAATAAAACTCGTTGTCACAAGTGTTTCAACTAAGAAAACCGTGATACAGAAAGAAATTCAGCTTACACCTGAAAATTGTATTGAGGGCAGTTATACAGGAAGCTTTTCCCTGAATGATGTAAATTATGCCTACGATACATATTCCGTTTCTTTTGTTATTGGCGACAAAACCATTTCTGCGGGAAATGCCGATCTTACCATCCATACAAACAAGATCAGCATGACCATAAAGGGGGAGAATAGCTCTGCCTCCCGCACCATGTCCCTAGTGTCGAAGGAAGGTGCCGGCGGCGTACTGATACCAGGCAGTGGAAATCAGATTTCCATTATGGCATGGCCTGCCTCCGCCAATGAAAATACAGCGAAAATCATTGGTGCAAAAACCAATATTACAGGAAACAATGGTCTTGCATGGGCAACTGATGTAAGACAGGCCGGTGTACTTTACGGAAACTGGAATGCAAAGCTGGTTCTTACAAATACAGCCAACGCCCGCATCAATGTTAAACTGGCACAGGCTTCCTATGCTGTCAGCCCTGCCATCACTACCTTTGTCACAAAGAAGACAACAGCTCTTGAAAAGAAAAAATCCTTTGGCATAAGCGTTCAGGGACTGAAAAATGTTTATGGCGTCAACAAGCTTTCCTTCCGAATCTATAATAGTAAGGGAAGTAAGGTTACCACTGTTACCGGACAGCGCAAAAATACAAGCGGCAGCCAGTTCGAGGCAACTGTCACCATGAAGAAGTTGAAAAATAAACTTGATACCTATACCATTAAAGCAGTGATTACCGATAACAACGGAAATACAAAAATCCTGGACAAGACTGCCACCGCCGATCAGCGGGCAAAGGCAGGAAGTCTCTCCATCACGAAAAAGGCAAAAAAGGCAGCCTGTACCTATAAGCTGACAAATGCTTATCTTCCCGGAAATATTAAGAAGGTAGAGTTCGTACTCTATAAAGTAAAAGGGAAAAAACAAAAAAAACAGGATACCTTTACAGTGAAATCCACTGCCGGCAAAAAGAAGATCTCAGCCACTGCCAGCAATCTTGGTATCGGAACCTACCTGATCAAGGCATACGGTTATACTGCATGGAATAAACGTGTCTTCCTGAACCAGGAAAAATATAAGCTGAAGAAGAAGGACATGGGTAAGAACGGCTGGTTTTATGAAAAGTACAATGGAAAGAAATATAAACTGTATTATAAAGATAATAAAGTACAGACGGACGTGACAAAGCTTTTGAAATTAAAGAAGAGCAGCGCCTCCAATATTAATAACTTTTATATTGAAGTAAACCGCGCCGCGGGAACCGTGACAATCTTTATGAAGAATGAAGAAACTGGCAAATACGATCTACCGGTAAAAACCTGTACCGTATCTGTGGGACGTGATATCTCCACCAATGCCGGTACTGGTGCACTGACGCTTGACTCTTCCTATACGCCGCTAGGAAATTACTCCATCTGTACCAACGGCCAGTCTGTCAAATACACGATGAAACCAATGTTAGAACCGGATGGAAGTACCGTATATGCAAGGTGGGCTACCCATATTGTGGGAAATGTATATTTTCATGCCATTGCCGTTGGATCCCAGTCACACTACGCCCTGAGCTCTTCAACCTATAACCGTCTGGGAACTCCTGCCTCTGCAGGCTGTATCCGGATGACTGTGGCAGATGCAAAATGGATCTACGATTATGCATCCACCGGATCCCGTGTCAAGATTATGAAGGGAAATGCAAAAAAACCGGGTCCCATGGGCAAAAATGCAGTAATTAAGACAAATGGAGTAAGCTATGATCCCACAGATCCTGCTGTTCCAGATTCCCGAAAGAAAGCAGACTACAAGGCAAAGAGAATCAGCGGCTATATGAAAAAGAATGGTACTCGCGTCGGATACTGAAAGGAGTTTTCAATACAACCATGACAATTTATGATGAATTAGTTGCCCGGGGACTGATTGCCCAGGTAACAGATGAAGAAGAAATTAAAGAACTGATCAACACCGGGAAGGCCACCTTCTACATCGGATTTGATCCCACGGCAGACAGTCTTCATGTGGGACACTTTATGGCATTGTGCCTGATGAAGAGACTGCAGATGGCGGGAAACAAACCAATCGCATTGATTGGCGGCGGCACCGCCATGATCGGGGATCCCTCCGGCCGCACCGATATGCGTCAGATGATGACGAAAGAAATGATCCAGCACAACTGTGATTGTTTTAAAAAACAGATGAGCCGATTCATTGACTTCTCCGAGGACAAGGCGTTGATGGTAAACAATGCAGACTGGCTTCTGGGACTGAATTACGTTGAACTTCTGCGGGAAGTGGGCGCCCATTTCAGCGTGAACCGCATGCTGACGGCAGAATGTTATAAACAGCGCATGGAAAAGGGACTGAGTTTCCTCGAATTTAACTATATGATCATGCAGAGCTATGACTTTATGGCACTGTATGAGAAATACGGCTGTAACCTGCAGTTCGGCGGAGATGACCAATGGAGCAATATGCTGGGAGGAACCGAACTAATCCGGCGCAAGCTCGGCAAAGACGCCTATGCCATGACCATAAACCTCCTCCTCAATTCCGAGGGAAAGAAAATGGGAAAAACACAGAAGGGCGCTGTGTGGCTGGATCCGGAAAAAACATCGCCTTTTGAGTTCTACCAGTACTGGAGAAATGTCAGCGATGCGGATGTTATCAAATGCCTGAAAATGCTTACCTTCCTCCCCCTCTCAGAGATTGAGGCAATGGAGAGCTGGCAGGGAAGTGAACTGAACAGGGCGAAAGAAATACTTGCCTACGAGCTGACAAAGCTGGTTCATGGTGAAGATGAGGCAGGGAGAGCGGAAGAAGCGGCAAAGGCTTTGTTCTCCAGTGGCAACGCCGAAAATATGCCCACCGTCGAGCTGTCGGATGCCGACTTTGAAGAGGGAACAATAGGAATATTGAACCTTCTGAGCAGATCGGGACTGGTTCCTTCCAATTCAGAAGCAAGACGCGCCGTACAACAGGGCGGAGTCAGCATTGACGGTGAAAAGGTAACCGATATCAAGGCATCCTATGGAAAAGAAATATTTAAGGAAAATGGAATTGTACTGAAACGAGGGAAGAAAAACTTCCGAAAAATTATTGTCTAAATATTATTTATAAGACTTTCCTATAAGATACAACAAGGCCGCATGAAGCATTTCAAATCTTCATGCGGCCTTGTTCATTTACCTTCTTTATTTCCTCTGCTATTTCCGATTGATATACATTCCTCTCTCCGCCCTGCGCTGCCTTCTGTTCGTTCTCTTATGCCGGTTTCTTCTGGAGCGGATCTCCCGTTCCGAGCGGATCCGCTGGAACAAATAGAACAAAAGGAGTCCCACAGCCATCACAAGGATTGCCAGCAGTATCGTCTTCTTCCAGGGAAACGGTTTTTTATTGATCTTCTCCACCGCATCATCGAACCATTCTGACATATTGATACTGTCATTCAGGGTAGGAAGGCCGCTGTCCTTATAGTATATGTTGGCTCCTCCTACCTCCTTATTCTGATAGGTATAGGAAATCTTTCCGATAATTTTTTTCCCGTCTCTGCCAGTCTGGGGGCTGCTGAAATATTCTATCTTCTTCTGGGTCTGATCCAGGCCTGCCTTCTTTGGCAGAATCACGCCAGCATTCTCATCCACTGTAATAGTACTGGTAGCCGCATTATAAAAAGGACTGAATCTCGTGAAGAGATAATTGCTGTTAATATGCAGAATCGAATCATTTTTAATATCATGATGGGCATAATTGTTAAAACAGTAATTCAGGAGCTTGATGGTATCGGTGTACTCATTGAGATCCCCGCTCCAGGGTGAATCTGCCCTCATAATAACGGAGACCAGGGTCATGCCATCCTTCTTTGCATAGGTTACAAGAGTATACCGGCACTTAGACGTATATCCGGTCTTTCCACCCACACAGTACTCATAGACATACTGGGGAAAATTCCCCGCCAGCAGCATACCGTGATGATTGTGAAGATAATGTCCATTCTTTGCCTTATTTGTCTTAGGGATATTGTACCGTTTGGTTCCCGTAATCTTGGCAAAATCCGGATTTTTGTATGCCTCCCGGGAAATCAGCGCCATATCATGTGCCGTTGTGTAGTGATCCTTCATCCACAAACCGTTTGTATTGGCAAAATGAGTTCCCGTGCAGCCGAGCTCCTTGGCCCGCTGGTTCATTAGATTTACATAGTTATCAATGCTTCCGGCAATGTGCTCTGCCACACCGTTGCAAGCCTCATTGGCAGACATCAGGAGAATGCCGTATAAACTCTCTTCCATGGAAAGCTTCTCTCCGGGGACAAGATTTATATTCGAGGCCCCACTCTCCAGATTCAGTACTGCCGACTTGGAATAGGTAACCGTTTCCGACATAGAAGAATTCTCGATGGCCACCAGCGATGTCATAATCTTTGTTATACTGGCAGGATATTGTTTCTTATCTATATTTTTCTCATACAATATCGCACCGGAATCCACATCCATCACTATGGCAGAATCTGCAGAAAGCGTCAGTTTTTTTGCCTCCACAGTATCTGCAGAGCTCAATGTAAGAAAACCAAGCAGCAGCAATAAAAAGAACTTCATTCCTGTAATTTTCCTCATATCTTCCTCCAAAATTATAATCTGGTTTATCCATCCACACGCTATTTCTATCATACACGATTTACGGCAATTTTCCAATAACCTATTTCCTTTTATTTTCAATTATGATACAATTCTTTCAAGTCACAAATTAGACAAAAATAAGAAAAGGAGACATCATGCGCTTACGAAATATAAAAGGATCCAAAGAATTTATTGACAAAAGCCCTTTTGTTGTCCACCAGCCAGAACTATTTAAGGGCTGCTGGCACAACCTGTTCCACAACAGCAATCCCCTCCATATTGAAATCGGGATGGGAAAAGGACAATTTATCCACCGCCTGGCTCTGGATCATCCGGATATAAACTATCTTGGCATTGAGATGTATTCCAGCGTACTCTACCGCGCGCTGGAGAAACGGGCGCAGACAGAGCTGGACAACCTTTTTTTTCTCCGCTTTGACGCAAAATACCTGCCGAATATTTTTAGTTCCGGAGATGTGGAAAGGATCTACCTGAATTTCTCCGATCCCTGGCCCAAGGACCGGCATGCCAAGCGGCGGCTTACCAGTTCGGGTTTCCTGGCCATGTATGACCAGATCCTGTCTCCCGACGGTTTCCTTCAATTCAAAACCGATAACCGCAGTCTCTTTGACTTCTCTGTAGAATCCGTACAAGATTCGGGCATATGGCATATGGACGAGCTGACCTATGACCTCCACCACAGTGAATTTCTGGAGGGAAACATTATGACGGAATACGAAAGCCGTTTTGTGGCGGAGGGGAAACCAATCTGCCGTTTTGTTATTTCAAGAAAGGGGCGTTAAGGGACACTTCACATAAGGAAGTGTCCTTTCGTATATTTTAGAGAATTTGTAAAGACGGCTGGATATGATGAATTTAGTAGAATAACTAAAAATACGAAAAAATCAAAACATGATTATTTATCTCTCGTTAATTGAATAGTCAAGTACCGAAATATCTACTTTAGTCAATACTGTTTCTACAAAATTTGTGTGGAGAGGATGAATGCAATATTTTTCTATGTCGTTTTGAGAGTCTGTGAAACTTTTTCTGTAAAATAAAGAAATAACTGGTCTTCTATGATAAA
>CAOKDX010000009.1 GCA_948467395.1 uncultured Clostridia bacterium
GTTTCCTACTATGCACAGGGCGGCATCATGGACAGCCCGACGCTTTTCGGCATGGTAGGCGGGGAAGCCGGGCCGGAAGGAATTATTCCGCTTGATCCTTTCTGGAACCAGCTTGACAGCGCAGTTTCGGCAGCAGTCGAAAATTTTGGCGGAGTATCACAGGCAAGGCAGGACGCGGACGCCCTTTCCGGGATGCATTCGGCGGCCGGCGGCATGGATTCCAGGGCAAAGGAGCTTTACGGAGATATAGCGGGCAGCCACACGGAAAATATATCAAATGATAACAGCACTTCGGAAAATTCGCCGAGGCTTGTATTTTCGCCGCAGATAACGATCCAGGGCAACGCAAGCAAGGAAGATGTTCAGTCCGCGCTTTCGTGGTCACAGGAAGAATTTAACCGGATGATGCAGGAATATAACTGGCAGAATGGCAGAACGGCCATGGCATAACAGGAAGGGGGCTGGTGTATGGACGAAAATAGAATGTATACCACGGTACAGGGCGATATGTGGGATTATATCGCATGGAAATTTTACGGGGATGAAAAATATATCAGCCTTCTTTTTAATGGAAATCCGGATCTTTTGGAAATCAGCGTTTTTTCGGCCGGAACAAAGGTTTATATCCCGGAGCTTCCGGAAGAATTTGACGAGGATATGCCGGAATGGAGAGTGTAAGGGATGCAGGCTAGACAATCATATGTTGTCGTGAAATATAACGGAAAAGACATTTCAAAGACAATAACGGATTATACAGAGGGATTCCAGTACACGGACAACGCTTCCGGGAAAGCTGACACTGTAAAATTAACGCTGAATGACCGGAGCGGGAAATGGTCGGGGAGCTGGATCCCCATTCAGGGGGATTATGTGGAAACCACGATCCGGCTGACGAATTGGAGTTCTGAAGGGGATAACCGGAAATTTAATTGCGGATTTTTCCTTCTGGATGATATGGAGTTTTCGGGGCCGCCGTCCATTGCATCAATCGGCGGTATATCAACGCCGATCAGTACGGATTTTAACGTCACGGAAAAATCAAAGACATGGAAAAAGACAACGGTAAAAGGCATCCTGAGTAAAATAGCGGCATCCGCCGGGGTCGGGCTTTACTTTTCCGGGCAGGATTACCCGGTTGATGAGCTGGAACAATCCGGGGAAACGGATCAATCCTTCGCATTCAAATTATGCAGTTCTTACAATCTGGCAATGAAACTATACAACAAAAAGATTGTTGTTTTTGACCAGACGGATTATGAGAATAAAAAAGCAAGCCTTACCATCAAAAAAACGCAATGCGACAACTGGCGTTTCAAAAAGAAAATGACAAAGGCCTATGACGGGGTATCAATCGAATACACAGATTCAAAGACGGAAAAAACGCTGAAATATAAATACATGATGCGGAACGGAAGCCGGATCCTGAAACTGAATGAATCCGCTGAAAGTTTGCAGGATGCAGAAATCAAGGCAAAGGCCAAACTGTTAGAATTTAACCGATCATGCCAGACGGCCACGCTGAAATTAAAAGGCGATACAAAATATATTGCAAGTAAATGTTGCAACCTTTCCGGATTCGGAAAGCTGGACGGGAAATATTATATTGATACAGTCACGCACACCAAAAACCCGCGCGGCGGTTATAGTTGTTCCCTGGAAATGCACTTGTGTATTGTTGTAAAGGGTGTAACGGTTGCGAAAGTGGATTCCGGGAAAACCACAAAGACGGCTTCTGGTTCTTCCACGGGTGGAAAGACGTATACAATCGTTTCCGGCGATACGCTATGGAAAATCAGTACGAAATTTCTTGGAAACGGATCAAAGTATATGCAGATATACAACCCAAATTCCGGGGTAATAGAAGCGGCGGCAAAGTCGCACGGGAAATCTTCATCCAGTAACGGACACTGGATTTATCCTGGAACTACATTGAATATACCATGATAAGGGGGGATATAAATTGTCTGATACAATAAGGGCCGGCTTCATATCAGCCATAAACTATGAGGAAGGCACGGCGCAGGTCGTTTACAAGGATCGGGACGAACAAGTTTCCCCTTATCTTCCTTTTTGGTCAAACGAATACAATATGCCGGACATTGACACACTTGTTTATGTGGTGCATTTACAGAACGGCAGCACAAAGGGGATGATCCTGATCCCCCCATTCACAAACGAACATCCCCCCGTTGAGGGTAAAAAAGGGATCTGGCGGAAGGATTTTGGAGACGGTTCCTATTTGCGTTATGATTATGAAACGCTGCATCTTGACATTGTTACCCATTCCGTGAAAATCCAACAACTGGAAATAGAGGGGGATCTGACCGTTGGCGGGGAAGTTGATATAACCGGGAATGTGCATATCAAAGGGCATCTTACCGTTGACGGCGGCATTTCAGGGTAAAGGGGGCGGCGCGGGATGATAGGATATTTTGGGGATGTTATCTTTGAAACATCAAGCAAAAAGATTTGCACATTCAGCAATATGAAGCGGTCAATATCTGCATCTTATTCCGATCACAAGCGGTATAAAAAGAAATCGCAACGGGAATTTGAGGGTCCGGAGAACCAGACCGTTTCTTTTGACATGAAATTTGTGGCCGGCCACGGTGTAAAGCCCTGGAGCATGGTTCATAAAATCACGCTTTATTGTGAAAAAGGCACAGTTTGCCCTTTTGTGGTCGGCGGCCACAAGATAGGCGGCGGTCAGTGGACGATTGACAGCATAGACGAAGATTATAAAACGGTATGGAATCGCGGTGAGCTTGTTTCCGTGGAAATTACGGTCAAGGCCACAGAATACCACTAGAGGGGGCGGATTTATGATTGTTATAGACGGGGTTCAGATTGTCATAAATGGAGTATATGAGCGGGAACTTCGCAATGACATATTGAATAAATGCGAGTTCCTTTTGTCGGTGTTTAAAGGCACGGTTCCCATGAACCGGGATATAGGAATAGATCCGGGGATTGTTTCACAGCCGCTTTATATAGCGCAGCAGATGTATACCATGAGCGCAATAGAAACGATAGAAAAATATGAAACGCGGGCAATCGTGGAAGAAGTGCAGTTTGAAACAACGCCGGGAGCCGGAAATATGATCCCGAAAGTGAGGTTGATATATAATGGCGAATGATATACAGAAACTTTATAACTTGCCGGAAATTTCTTTTATCGAGGGTATCACTTATGAGGGAATCTTAAATGAAATGGTGGCGGACTATGAAGCGAAATACGAAGAGGATACAAAAAGGAAAATCCGATTAAGGCCCGGAGATAAAGAACATATTCATTTAAGGGTGCTGGCCGGTCAGTATTACCAGATGTACAGACAGCTAGACTATGCCGCAAAAATGAACTTGCTGAAGTATTCAAAGGGGGATTTTTTAAAGCACTTGGGAGCGTTCAAAAAAACATTCATCCAGGAGCCGAGGGCGGCAGTTGTAAAAGTGCGCTTCACGCTTTCGGAGGCCCGGAAAGATGTTATATACATACCAGAGGGAACGCGGGTAACGGCTGGGGATGGTGTATATTTTGCAACGGATGATTATGCCGAGGTTGCCGCCGGGGAAACCTATGCAGATGTTACTTGCACTTGCGAAACAACCGGGGATATAGGAAACGAATATCAGCCCGGAACACTCGAAATAATCGTGGATCCCGTGCCATATGTGAAAAGCGTTACAAATATCACGAAATCGGAAGGGGGTTCCGGCGAGGAATCGGAAGAGAGTTTCCGGGAGCGGATTTTTCTGGCGTCTTCATCCTATTCCGTGGCCGGCCCGGCTGATGCTTACGAATATTGGGTTAAACAGTACAACAGCGCAGCGATTGAGGATGTAAAGATTTATGAGCCGGTGGAAGCGGTGGTTGATATACGGATCCTTTTGCAAGGCGGTGTTCTTCCTAGTGAAACATTTTGTTCCGGTTGCCTGCAATATCTGAAGGATAATCCGATTATCCCGTTGACAGATAACAACTATGTATTGCCGCCGGATGTTGTAAATTATGACCTAAAAGCCACTTACTATATATCCAGGTCGGATATAAACAATGTGAAATCAATCCAGGATTCCATAGAATCAGCGAAAGACACATATCTGAACTGGCAGCGGACAAAGATCGGGCGCGATCTGAATCCAGATGCGCTGATTGAGTTCGTCCGGGCGGCCGGCGGGAAAAGGTGCGTCATAGAATCCCCTGTTTTCACGGTGATCCCAGAAACATCCGTTGCACAGGAAGTAAATGTTGAATTTGTCTATGGGGGAATCGAGGATGATTAAACTATCAGATTACAGGACGCAGAACGCCCTTCCGGCCGAAATGAAAACGCCGGAGCGGATCGCCCTTTCCTATGCTTTCGACAGGCAGAAAAAGAAATACATAAACCGGATGCGGCGGGCCTATATATGGGCTGACCTGGAAAGCGTGGACGATAACAAGCTGGACTTCCTGGCGGTGGAATGCCGCGTTCTTTTTTACAGTTCGGATCTTGTACCGGATGTAAAAAGGCAGTTGATCAGAAACTCAATTTACTGGTATATGAAATTAGGGACGCGCCAGGTCATGGAAGAAATGGTGGATATAGTTTTCGGCAACGAAAATACATCCGTTGAGGAATGGTATACATACGCCGGGGAACCTTTCCATTTCCGGATTGCGGTCGGAACGGTCGTGACGCAGACTTCCATAAAAGATTTTTTGCGGTATCTGAACCGCATTAAGAACGCACGGTCAAGATTTGACTATATGGTTTTCCAGAATGGGATCACGCTGACTATTTACCAGGTATCAGAATACCAGAATTTTATATACACTTTTTGCGGTGAATATGAATGCGGGGTGTACCCAAATACAGAAATCGGGCTGCAACCGCACGAAATCACATTGACGCTTGAAGGGGATGAAGAAACCGGGCGCACGGCATACGACGAAGCCGGAACAAAACCGGATATAGCGGTCGGCGCGGCTTTCGTGGAAAATGCGCTGGAAATCCAGCCGGAAAGCATGGAAAACGGCGTTGCTTACCCGACAGGCGCAGAAACCGAAAGCGGCACATATCCGGATCCGGCGGCGGCGCTCATACCGGCGGCGGCAGATCTTACCGTGCATCCGGAAGGCGCAGAAAACAATTTCCCATATCCGGAAAACGAGGAATCCGGGGTATATCCGGATGTTATGACGGCGCTGCATCCGTCCGGATCGGAAATATCCATAGACGGGGAAACGGCATCCGGGGAAACAGAATACGTCCATTCTGGCACGTTTCCGGACGTTTCCAGAGGGTTTTCGGTTGCCGGTGCGGAAATATCCGCACAGGGAGAAACGAGCGCAGGAAACGGCTTGTATGAGGTCACAGGCACATATCCGGATCCGGCGGTCGGAACAAAATTCACTGAAGTTCAGGTCGGGCTTGATGGAGAGTCCGCAGAGGATGAAATAAATTATCCCGCGGATGCTGAATCCGAGAGCGGTTCCGTTCCGGTTCCGACGGCCATCCTTGCGGCGGCAGAAAGCGGCGTTTCCGTTTCCGCAGACGGCGCCGGCCTTGACTTATATTATAGCACTGACGCGGACAAAGAAACCGCGGAGGAATGAAAGGAGATTTCAGACTATGGCAGCAGAAGCAAGCTATATTCCACTGACCGAAGAAGCACTGGATGATTTCAAAGAGTATATCAAACATTGCGTTGCTTATGCGGAATACCGATCCGGGGATACCTGGACAAAAATACCCATTTACAAAGTTGAAACGCTTCCGGATGGGCGGGTTGCTATTTTCGTTCTGTTTGACCACGAAGCGCCGGATCAGATTACCGGGATCCGCTTTTATCATAAGGCGGGATTTTTGTGGGCCGGCGGCAATGAGAATTTAAACAAGGCGGAGTTTGACGAAGGGATCCTTTACCGTTATACGCTGAAACTTGTCCAGTCGTCGGGCAAAAGCTAAAGAAAGGCAGGTGTGAAAAATGTATATTCCGGTATTTTGGAAAGACAGGATTGTTCAATATCCGCGGCGTTTCACTCATGAAAGCCTGGGAAATGGGCTTTATGATGTAAAACCGGCGCCGGGTGAGATTGAGCAGAGAGGAACGCCGCAGAGTTCAACGAATTTTGGCAATATGGACTTCGGCGTCCTGGAAAATGCGCTGATGGCATCTTTTATGGCCATGAACCTTCGGCTGACGCAGGAATCCGTGGACGATATGCGGGGGCAGGTCATAACGGTGGAACTTAAAAACACGCTGAAATTCCCCGCCACAAATGCGGAAAAGACAATCACGCTTCCGCAGATGGTAAACAATACGGATTACAGCGTGGAAGCGGAGATTGTTTCCGCAGATGGCCCCGTGGAGCGTGTGGAAACATACGGAAAGGCTTTAAATGCCTTTAAAGTCTGCTATTCCGGCAGCGCGCGCAATGTGGCGTTAAAACTTCATGTGACAGGGGGGCTTTACTGATGGCGGCGAATGTGATCATAAAATCAGACGATCGCCGCCGGCAGGAAGCGGCGATTCTTAGACAGTTTGGCGGCGGTTCCCGTAAAAATTCCCCCCGCGAGAACCGGGAGTATGCGGAAGAAATCAATGCCAGGATGAACGAGGTTAAAAGAGAGGTAGGGATCAGAATATGAAAATTATCGAAGCGAACGAGGGGCCGAAAATTTCCCATGTTGTTACGGGAAACTGGTTGAACCTTGGGGATCAGATCATGTTAAATCTGGCAACTATGGAATCCGAAAAGCCGGAACATAGGGATATATGCGCGGATGCTTTTGGAAAGCTGCATACAGGCGAAGGGCTTTACTATGTGGCGCAGATCGACATTCCGGCCAGAGGGTTCACGGAAAAAGAAGTTGAAAATCCGGACTATGATGCAGAAATTGAGGACGGATCCGGCATGAGTGGGAAAAGCCCGGTTATCATCCAGAGGGAGCCGATCCCGTTCTCTATGGACAATGTAACGCTGACGCTTTACGCATTAAAAGAGGGGGTGTTTTAATTGAAAGCCTATAATTTTGACAGCTTGAAATTTGCAACGGAAGGACTGACCGGGTTCGGGTGTACCGTCATCCAGGATGATATAAACCTTCCATCTTTCATGATTCCAATTAACAAGCGGACAAATGCACAGCTTTTCACGGGTGGATCTGAAAAGACGCATTCCGCTTTTCTTGTGGATGATGTGGAATATAAACGCTTTTTTGCCAGCAAGTTTATAAACTGCATCATTAACGGAAGGGCGTATTCATGGCCCGGAATGGATCCGGCAGCAGTTATCAATTTTGATGATTCCATGGCGGCCTGCAACGCAAAGGGCGCAGGCTGGCATATGCTTTCTATCCCGGAAAGGGCGGTTATTAACCACTTGATCCATAAGTCCAGTTTTGAGCCGCACGGAAATACGCAGTACGGAAAAAATCACACATACACATATGAGGCCGGAGAGCAGACCGCAGACGAGGGCGACGGAAGCGGCGGCAGAAGGACAACCAGGACAGCAACCGGATCCGGGCCGGCCACATGGTTTTCAGACGGCACAAGGGAAGGGATCGCCGATTGGGTCGGCAATGTCTGGAAATGGTGTTCCGGTATGCGCGTTGTGGATGGCAAAATCCAGATCATGAACCAGAATATGCCCGCAAAACAGGTATCTCATGCGGCGGTTAGCACGTACTGGAAAGAAATTCTTCCTTCCGGCGCCCTGGTGGATCCCGGTGCATCCGGAACGCTTGCCTATACGGCGGATTTCAAGGTCGGAACCGCAACCGGCGCGGCAGTCGCTAAACACATGGGGAATTTTGCAAACATGGGCGCAGTAACCGGGCTTACAATTCCGGAAATCCTCTTTGAATTGTGCCTTGCGCCGAAAACTGGGGAAAACTATACCGGCGGCTTCTGGCTGAACAATGAAGGGGAACGCTTGCCGCTCGTTGGTGGCGGTTCCAACAGCACTTCCGGCGCTGGTTCGTCCGCGCTGAGCGTCGACGATCCCCGGTCGTACGTGAGCGCGGGCCTTGGCTTCTTTTCCGCTTTCCTTGAGTTGTGATCTGCAATCTGAATACGGTGTTCTGTTTGGGGCTACGGTAGTAGCTCCTTTATTTTGGCGGGAAAGGGAAAAAGTAAAAATATTATGGGAAATCTGAAAAGATATGACAACCGGCCGAAAGGTGATCCGGAAACCAACGAGGGACGGGATCAAAGGAACGGTTTGATCATATTGCAGAAATCGAAAGATTTAATGCAGTACCTTTATACTTCGTGGGTGAAATATCCAAAAAGTGAAAAGCCGGGGTTCGTGGCAGATTACAAGAAATGTCTGTTTGATTTTCTGAAGCTGATTATCACGGCGCAGAAACGGTATTTCAAGAAAACCACTTTACAGGATGCAGATGTGCAGCTTGAATTATTGCGGCTTTTCAATGATCTTTCGTATGATCTGCATTTCATTGATGAAAAGCGTTATCAACTGATTTCTATGCGGCTATGTGAGATAGGAAGGCTTCTTGGCGGCTGGATCAAGTCGCAGAAAGAAAACAGTTAAAATCCGGATGCGGTTTATCCGGTGGGAACGGGTCAAATAACGCTTGCCGATCGTTGGTGGCAGTTACAACAACACTTCCAACGCTGGTTCGTCCGCGCTGAACGTCAACAATCCCCGGTCGAACGTGAACACGAACATTGGCTTCTTTTCCGCTTACCTTTTGAGCCAGAAGGGGAATGTTTACGGACATTCTCACAGTGCAAGGAAAAGGAAAGGGATCCGTTTCCGTTCTGGCAGATTGCCAGAAAAACTAAAGTTGCTATCAATGCAGTTAGTACCGGCATCCAGACGCGCCGCCGCAGAGGGTGTACAGGGCTTGAAGGGTGTAACGGGTAGCGCGGCATTTTCGGCCGAAAGCCGGAAACGCAATCCCCGCCGGCGGTGGATGCGGCGGGGAAATATCCTGGAAAGGAAAAGAAACATTGAAAACCTTTAATGTGACGCATGATGAAATAATAAGTTTCGATAATCTGTTAGAAGCAGACCGGAACGCTTCCAAAAACAAGCGTTACCGTGACGAGAATCTAAAGTTTGCGGCACACAGGGAAGAGGAACTTATAAATCTTAACAATGAGCTGACCTATTTTCCAAAAGATGGGGTTCCGGGGAATCCCCTGAAATCATCCTATCGCGTGGGAAAATACCGGATGAAGAAAATATATGAGCCGAAGCCGCGGATCATCATGGCCCTGCAATACCGGGATCGTGTCGTGCAATGGGCTTTCTATCAAAAGTTAAATCCATTGTTTGACCGGCAGTATATCACGCATAGTTACGGATGCAGAAATGGAAAGGGAACCACGGCGGCAAGGGCGCAGCTTCAGACATGGATCCGCAAGGCATCCAGGCGTTCCAAAAAGTGGTATGTACTGAAACTGGACATAGCAAAGTATTTTTACAGGGTTGACCATGAAATCCTCATGAAAATACTTGCAAAGCATATCAAAGACGAACTTATCCTTCGTGACCTCTATAATCTGATAAATTGTGAGGACACGGCCTTCGGACTTCCGGAAGGGGTGCAGCCGGAGTTATGCGATCAAGAGGACTGGATCTACAACCGCGGTATGCCTATCGGAAATTTGACAAGCCAGATGTTTGCTAATATCTATTTGAATGAGCTTGATCAGTTCTGCAAACATGATCTGCATATCCGGTATTATATCCGCTATATGGATGATATTATCATCCTATGGCCGGATAAAAAGGAATTGCAGGGCATCCGTGACGAAATAGAAAGGTTCCTGGATGAAAAATTGCATCTTGAATTAAATAAAAAGACCTGCATCCGGCCAGTGAACCTTCCGGTCACTTTTGTAGGGGCGCAGATTACGGCGAAGCGGATCCGCATGAGGAAAAGCACAAGAAAGCGGATGTTTAGGCGGATGAAATTCATCCGGAAACTGTTTGAAGTCGGCCATATCACTTTTGAAAAGGTCAACAATACCATGCAGAGTTATTTTGGATTGATTGAGCATTTCACGGCTGGAAACCTTTTGAGGAAAATAATTGATGAATTTTCCTTCCACATATTTTAACAATACATAGTTCGGGAAACCGGGCTTTTTTATTGTCTAAAAACAAAGAAAGGGGGTTTTCCTATGGAAACAACTTTTGAACGTGAAGTCCTAGACCGTCTGACAAAGATTGAAGCAAAACTGGATAGTTTCGACGCCGCAAAGAAAAAGACCTATGACAATGAAAACGACATTATCCGGCTGAATGGGGATGTTGAAGGACTGAAAGAGCGCGTCAATCAGTTGGAAGATTCCAACAAATGGCTGGCCCGGACATTGGCGGCGGCTATTATAACGGCCGTTGTCGGCGTTGTGGTCGTGCTGATCCGCATGGGAGCGGGGATTTAAGAAGGGAAAGGCTGAAAATGAATTATTCAAGGAATTACAGACGGCGAAGGCGGGCGGCGCCCGCTGCAAAAAAGAAACGGAAAACAATGGATATTGTTCTTGTTGTGGTTGGCTTTTTGCTGATTGCCTTTACTTTGAAAATGATCCATGTGTTTGAAACAACCGGAGCGATTCCGGATACTTTATGTACTTGCGTATTTGCCGCATTGTCCGGAGAGTGCGGGATCATGGGGTGGATCAAGGTCACAAAAGACAAATACACGGATCGAAAATGGCAGCAAGAGGACAGAGAAAGAGAGGAAAAAGAAAATGACGTTTGAAATTTTTATGTTCGGGCTTTTGGTTGTGTCAGTATTGACCGGGCTTTTCACGGAAGCGATCAAGGGATGGCTTTCAGAGCGTGGGAAGAAATTCTATTGCAACGCATTGGCCGGATATGTTGCCGCGGCGGTGTCCGTCCTGGTATCGGTCGGCTATCTGATCATTACGGAAACGGCCTTTAATTTGAAAATGGCGGTGTATCTGATCGCCCTTGTGCTTTTGTCATGGCTGGCCGCAATGGTAGGCTATGACAAAGTTATCCAGTCCATAACGCAATTTAAGAAGGGGGCTTGATCATGGCACTTACTGGAAAAGATACAGCGGAAAAAATCTGGAATTTTTTGATCGCCGCAGGGCTGAACAAATACGGCGCCGCCGGCCTTATGGGAAATCTGGAAAAGGAATCCGGACTGAATCCGGAGAACTTGGAAAATTTGTGTGAAAGGCGGCTGAAAGAAGCCGGAAAGCCCTATTGCACAGATAAGGCATACACGGCGGCGGTTGACGCCGGACAGATCAGCCGCGCGGAATTTCTGAATCCCCTTCCCGGTAAACAATACGGGTACGGACTGGCACAGTGGACTTCTGCAGGCCGCAAGGTGGGGCTTTACGATCTGGCAAAGTCAAAAGGTGTTTCAATCGGGGATCTGGAAATGCAGCTTGAATTTTTGATCAAGGAGCTTTCCACAAGTTACAAGGGCGTGCTTTCCGTCTTAAAGGCGGCCGCAGATGTGAAAACGGCATCCGACAAAGTTTTGACCGGATTTGAGCGGCCGGCCGATCAGTCTGAAGGAGTAAAAGCAGAGCGCGCCAGATGCGGGCAGGCGTATTTTGATAAATACGCGGCATCCGGCGGCGGAAAGGGGAATAATATCATGGGAATAAGAATTGGACACGCGAGCATTTCAGAAAACGGAACCACAAGCGGAAAAGCCGGGGATCAGACCGGAAAAGAAGTCTGCATCCGGGAATGGTACTCTAAACCGTGGGATTATGTGGCGATCCATCCGGATGCAAACGTCCGGGAGAAACACGCGGCGGCAGTTGAAGCGGCTTGCAAAAATGACAATATCGGTTATAACTGGTTCGGAGAGAATGACCGGAACAGCCTTTACAAGCTGGCAAAGGCGGCAAATTTTGATCTGTCAAAAGTCGGGAAATGTAATTGTGATTGCAGCAGCCTTCAGAACGTGGCGGCGGTTGCATCCGGATCCGGCGCAACATACGGTTCCAACGGCTGGACTACATCCACAATGAAGGCCGCCCTGGTTGCCCTGGGATATAAAATCATTACGGCCAGTACATACTTGACAAGTTCGGCGTATTGCGTCCGCGGTGCAATCTATGTAAATTCCGGATCCCATACGGTTACTGGCCTTGACAATGGGGCGAACGCAAGTAAAACACTGGCGGCGGCCGGCATTTCATCCGGAGCGGTTTCTTCTGGCGGATCCGGTGGGGGAAATTCTATTGACCAGATCGCAAGGGAAGTTATAGCTGGTAAGTGGGGAACCGGCGGAACCAGACAGGTGAAACTTGCGGCGGCGGGTTACGATTACCAGACAGTACAAAACCGGGTAAATGAAATCTTGAAATCCGGAAACAGTGCGAAAAAATCCAATGAGGAAATCGCAAGGGAAGTTATAGCTGGCAAGTGGGGCAATGGAGAGGATCGGAAAAACCGTCTGAAAGCGGCGGGGTATGATCCGGCCGCCGTCCAGAAATGCGTCAATAAAATGTTATAGTAAATAGTATTTTATTTTAAAAAATACATTTGACAGTTTATAAAATGTGTGATACAATGGGCGGCGAAGGGGGTTCTAAAGGGGGTAGAAAATCAGGCGGCGGCAGAAAGCCGCTATTTGCCTTTTTAAGCCGTTTTTATTTTCAGTGTGAGGAAATCCCCACGCACGGCCAGAAAATGGAACGTGGGGCAAAATAGAGGGCATGGCGGCGGCCGGTTCTGCATTATTGCGAAAGGATCTGGACACATTGCGGATTATTTGCCCTTTCTGGCGCACTGACAGCCCCAAATTGCCGCTTTAAACATCCAGACAGTAAAATACACGCTAAAGGCCGTAAAATCGAAATATGAGCCTTTAGCGTGTTTCTCTGATATTCTCTGATATATTCTGATATTCTCTGATTTACTCTGACAAACTCTGATTTTCTATCCCTAACATTTCAGCCACTTTCCGGCAGAAAATAGATTCAACGGTTCCTTTAGGCTGACGGCCATATTTTTTCGTGCGTTCATCCAGTACGGAAAAGGCATAACAACGAGCCTTTTCAATTTCCGGATCTGTCAACCGTTCCATTGCTTCTTCCCCATGCGCTTTAATTCCATATGCTTTAAATTGCCTATCAATAAAAGATAACATTTTTCATCCTTTCCGGCCAGCGGCAGCGCCGCCGGCCTATGTGTTTTATGCGGCCACTTCGTCGAAAGCGTCTATTGTTACATCCCCCCATATGGCAACTTCTCTATTATCCCATATCTGGATCTTAACTCTTTTTTCCTTGCCAAATTTCTTGAATGTGGCGAATTTTGCGGTTCTTGCGGTTACTTCAACGGTTACATCCCCGTAAAAATCAACGTGTCCGATCACATACTGTTTTCCAATTTCAAATTTTTTCATTTTTATATTCCGTCCTTTCCTCAACTTCTGATATTATTATACACTTTAAAATGTATTTTGTCAAGAGAAAATATAATATTTCCTTTAAAAAGTTATAGAAATTATTATCAAAATACATTTTAAAATGAATATGGAAAGCGGCCATCCGGCTGCCGTCCGTTCCTATGCTGACATGATTTCTTTTGCAACGCTTTCCAGAAAAGCCTTCCTTTCTTTCTGATCCTTGGTGCATTGGCAATCATCCCCGAAATTCCATGAAAGCCGCTCAATTTCCGGAATCATGCCTTCGGCTTCTTCCATGAAATGTTCAGCCACTTTTGAGCGGTCAATATCGTTTCTGACTTGGATCCGTGCGTGTTCAGCGTTCCATTGTTTGGCTTCAGCCCTTTTTATCCAGCTATTTGTTGTTATCATGATAGGCCAAAAGCAAATATTATGTTTTGCCGTGCTTAACTTTCCGGTTTTGGAGATTTTCCGCAGGCTATGATCGGATCCAGACCATCCCGGATCACCGGCAGAGCGTTCCACGAAATAAAGTCCGTTATCATTCTTGAAATATGCGCCGCTGATTTCCACTACATCCCCCGTTTTGATTTCCACATTGTTCATATCTAACATTTTTTGTTACCGTCCTTTCCTTAACTTCTGATTACATTATACACTTTAAAATGTATTTTGTCAAGAGAAAATATAATATTTTCTTTAAAAAATTATACAAATTATTATCAAAATACATTTTAAAATGAATAATAAAAGCGGCCTTTTTCTGGCCGCCGGTGCAGTTTTATTTTACGGTGGAAACATCCAGTTTTAAAACCATTTCAACAACTTGTTCCCGGTATTTGATGCTTGTTTTTACCGCTTTTGTCAGTGTTTCGCGTTCTTTCTGAAATGGGATGATAGAAAGCGCATACTGGACAAGCGCTTCTTCTGCAATCCTGAAATCCTCTTTTGCCTTTTTGAGTTTTTCCCACAATCCAGAATCTTCCACGATTTTTCCGAAATCCTCAATAGCTTTTTCTGCGATTTCGTCATTATCTATCATCCATGTTCTTGACGGGATGGATCCATCCTCATTTGTCACGCCTAAAGATTTGACGAAATCTTCTTCCATTTCATGTTCCATTGTTTCCAGAGTTTCAAGGGCTGCCTTCGCTTTCACATATGCTTTTTGTTGTTTGTTGGTTGTCCTTTTCATTTTATTTGTCCTTTCCGGCGGCCGGTTGGCCGCCTATATGATTGATTATGCAGTTGCAATTTTTTCTACCTGGTCAGCCGTGAAAAGAAACGCTTTTGCAAGGTAATAATGGTTGAGTGATTCGCCGTCCGTTTCTCCATCCGCTTCAGCAGATTTTTTCTTGCTGGTGTATTTCCAGAGCCGGGTTGTGATTTTTGCGTGTTCGCCTTTTCTTACGATATATCCGGCACTTTTCCACGTCTGGAAAGTATGCAGCGGAATCATGTGTCCAGTTTCAAGGATTGCTTCGACTTCCTCTTTTGTGTAAAGTCCGTTTGCGATTGCTTCATTGATGATGATTTGTGTATTTGTCATTTTTATGTACCGTCCTTTTCTTAACTTCTGATATTATTATACACTTTAAAATGTATTTTGTCAAGTAAAAATGTAAAGAAAAATGATAAAAAATAAAATATATTTTTCAGATTGACATTTTAAAGTGTATAAATTATAATATAGTCACAAAAAAGAAAGGGGGCGGCATCATGGCAGAAATGAACACGCCGGAAAAAATCCGTCTTTTAATTAGGCGCCGGAGCATGATTCTTGGATCTATCGCTGACCAGACAGGGCAGACGCGCCAGAATTTTTCAAACAAAATCAAAAGGGGAGATTTTAAGGAATCAGAGCTTCGGCAGATTGCGGAAGTCCTGGGATGTGATTTAAAAATTGTATTTGTAGACCGGGAAACCGGGGAAGAATTTTAGGGGTTTGAACCGGAATAAAATCAGGGAATGCTGAAAAATTAAGGGTTTTTCTTTCCTTACATACTCAAACGGTAGGTTGAGCCTTTATATCGACAGGAACGAATTTGATTTTGGGGATGAAGAGGACGAGGTAATACGGGAGGCAGGCATAGACAGGGAAGAAATTCCCTATTTTCATGGGGAGACCCGTCAGTTGGAGTATACCTTTTCTGAGATCGGAGAGAAGGCAAATCTCATCGGAAATTATAAGGGAGTTCTCTATTTTTATAAGATAACATGCCCGAAAAAGGAAATGGAAAAGTTTTATTATAAAGATTTCAGGGGCAGGAAAAATCTTACCAAAGAATTTGGCGGGATCAAGATATACCGGGATCATTTCCGTGTTCGTCCCTATGGGGAATACGGAGACAATGATTTTGACTGGCTGGAGTTGTCCGCCCGGAGAAACCGTTCTCCGGCAGGTCTGGGACACCAGAAAGGGAACTGGCGTGTCGGCTCGGAGCAGATGACCGGTCTGGTGGATATATCCAGGGAGAACAGCAATCTGGAAGACGCGGCAAACCGGAATGGAATCCAGGAGGGTCCCGGTTTTGACCAGTTAAAAAGAGTTTTGATCGCCGTGATCAGTGAATTTGAACGGGACAGACAGGGAGTCGGCAGAAAGCTGGCGGAGTATGCAAAGAAAAAGGATGCGCTCCAGGCAGAGCTCGAAGAGATGCGCAGGATGGCAGAGGCGCGTAAAAGATGGGAAGAAGAGCAGCAAAAAAAGCAGCAGGATCGGGCGGCAGATAACCGGAAAGAAGCGGAAGAAAGCGAAGCGTCAGATCACGAAGAAGGAGCCCCGGAAGTAAATCCCAATAAAGTTTTGGATCTTTTGGAATCCATGGGTGAAAGGCAGGAGCAGGAGATCCAGGAATTAGAAGATGAGATGAAGCTGCTTCAGACCCTGGCAACGACAGGGATTATCGCAAATATGTTTATGCATGAGATCCGTACGCTGACAAATAATATCGGTCAGGAACTGGATTCAGCATTTGAAGCGATCAAGTATGACCAGGATACTGAAGAAGCATTTCATAATATTCAGCAGGCAATTGTTTTTAAAAAACATTTTGCTTCCTGGTTTGGCGTGACGATTGAATCGGTCCGCAAGGATAAGAGAAAACGAAAATGGTGTAATATCAAAGAAATTCTGAAAGATTTTATGGAAACATGGCAGGAGATACTGGAAAGAAATAATGTCCGGCTGTTATTCTCCTGTGATGAGGATATTTCGTTCCGATGTTTTGCTTTTGATATCGAGAATGTGATCAGCAACCTTATTTCAAACAGTCTTGTATCGTTTGAGCGCGAAAATGACGAGGTGCTGGAGGAAAAGGAGATCAGGATAACGATTGAAAAAAGAGAAGAAGGATTTATTATTTATTATGAAGACACAGGATGGGGGCTGACGCAAAAATATAAAAAGCGGCCGGAACGGATCCTGGAGGCACTGGAAAGCGACAGGGGGATTCCAGGTGAGAGGGAAGATGAGGACGGGACAGGCATGGGAATGTGGATTGTAAACCGTACGGTACTGGAGTATAATGGAGAGATCGATCTATCAGAAAATAAATTGCTGAGCAAAGGGTTTAAGGCAAATATAAGCTTTGGAGGAAAATATGTATAGGATTGGGTATATAGATGACCAGCCGGCCCAGTATGAGAATTATAGAAAAAAACTCCAACGAAGATACAGGGATGTGGAACTGATTTTGCTGGAAGGCTGTAACACGAGAGAAGAGTTTCTGGAAAAGATATATGAGGAGCGGATCGAGGTGCTGTTAGTCGATTATAAGATGGCGGGATCTTATGGGTTTAATGGTTCGACACTGATCAATTATATCAACGACCAGATGAGAGATCTGGAGTGCTTTATCCTGACGGCAGTGGAACAGGATCAGATCAACGATGGTCTTGTGACGCGGCGCAACAGGTATTCGAAAACGATATTTGATACGGAGGGCGATGATCCCGGCCGGGTGGAACAGTTAGATGAATTTGTTGAAACACTCAGACAAAGTGCAGACGTATTCAAACGGCGCAGTGAAGAGAAAAAGGAGAAATATTTTTTACTGCTTGAAAAAAGGAAAGAGAAAAAACTTTCCCTGTCGGAGGAAGAGGAATATCTCAGATTATATGAGGTATTATCCTCCTATGGTATGATCGAGAAACTGCCGGAAAAGGTTTTGACAACGGATTTTGAGGAGAAACTGGATAAGCTGCTCGCCATGGGAGACCGGATCATTAAAAAATATGATCAGTAGGAGGAAATAGTGAGAGTACATGGTGATAAGATGATCCGGCGGAGAACGGATGTGGGAGAACTGAAACAGTACCAGGAAGCCAGGGATGAGTTGACAGAGGATTTTCACGGGATGTGTGGGTATTGCGGGAAAAGCGGGATGATCATGCACCAAAGATTTCATATCGACCATTTTGTCCCTCAGAGTCTGGCGCCCGAACGGATCAATGATTATAACAATCTGGTTCTTGCCTGTCCGAAATGTAACCGCACGAAATCCAAAAAGTGGCCGACGAAAGATAAAAAGATACATCATGATGGGCGGGTTGGTTTTGTTGATCCAGCGACGGAAGAATTTGACCGGCATATCGGGAGGGATGAACAGGGTTATATAAACGGAATAACCGAACTGGGAAGACATATGTGCAAAAATCTTCATTTTGATATCCGTAGGACAGATCTCTACTGGAAGATACAGCTTTTGTATCAGACGCAGAACCGGCTTGAGGAGTTGTTTCATGACGATATGCTGGATGAATCAGAAAAAGATTTTTATATATGTTCCAATATTATGCTAAAAGAGTACATACAGGACGCATTTGAAAAAGGTGAGTAGATGAGCGACGATAAAAAGACAGGTTCCTATTATACGCCGACAGAGCTGATTGATTTTATGGTGACCTATTTAAGAAAGGAAGAACAGGATTTTTCTAACATTTTAGAACCTTCTGCCGGGGACGGAAGGTTTTTTTCTTCGCTGCTTCCGTTATGCGGTGCGGCAAAGGCGATCGAGAGATTTGCTCATAAAGTGCAGGAGATCCGGGAAAGATATGGGGACAGGAAACTGGAGGTAATAGAAGACGATTTTATCCATTTTTCCATGACGTGCAAAGATAAATATTCTCTTATTATCGGAAATCCCCCGTATATAAACCCTAAAACGATGGATAAAGATGATTTGGAAAGAGCAAAACAATTGTGCATGATGGAGGGATTGAAGCCTTCTGTGATGCAGAATATGTGGCTGGCCTTTGTACTGGGAGCCTGCCGTGTGCTTGAAAAGAATGGCACGATTTTTTTTGTGCTTCCCATGGAGTTTCTGCAGGTACAATACGCAGAAAAACTTCGGGAACATCTGGAAAAAAGGTTTAACACCATACATATTATTACGTTTGAAGTCCCTGTTTTTCCTGATATCGAACAGGAGATTTGCCTGGTTTACCTGACGAACCGCAGGACGGTACCTCCTTATATCTTATATGAAAAATATAAGGATGCCCGTGCCTGTAAACCGGTTTATCAGAATATGATAAAGAAGAACAAACCATTAAAGAAGTGGTCCAATGCGATCCTGTCAGATGATGATATTATGCTGCTTCAGGACACGGCAAAGTGCTATAGTGCCATAAATGCAATGGGCATCAGCGCCCCGGGTATTGTGACGGGGGGGAATAAGTATTTCATTATTACGGAGCAGGAGAAGGAAAAATATGATTGTGAGGGCCAGGTGTTAGAGATTCTTCAGAAATCTGCTTATGTTTCGGAAAATACAATTATGATTGATGAAAGGGTGGTTAATAAACTCAGGGAGGAGAACAAACCAATGTATCTGCTGAACCTTGCCGGGACATCCGAGTCCGATCTCTCCCGGAGACTGTCTGCGTATCTGGAATGGGCGGGAAATCAGAAAACAGGAGACAGGAAACTCAAAGAACGATATAAATGTGCCAATCGGACACCTTGGTATGGCGTACCCATCGTAAACAAGGGCGATGTAATATTTTTCAAGCGGTATCATATGATTCCAAGGGTGTACAGCAACCGTGCGGATATTCACACTACAGATGCGGGATATCATATCCGGCTGGATCAGGGATGGGATAAGGATAGTCTGGTATTTTGTTTTTATAATTCCCTGACACTGGCTCAATGTGAGTTTGAGGGCAGATATTATGGCGGCGGTGTCAGCGAACTGGTTCCCAGTGAATTTAAAAAACTCAGGATACCTTATCGACATATTGAAAAACAGGATATGGAAGCTTTGGACCAGATGTTTCGTGAGAAGAAACCGGTAGAGGAGATCGTTTCCTTTGTGAATGCCAGAACATTGGCAGGAGAAGTGGACGGGAGAACGATCCAGAGACTGGAGGAGATCCGGATTAAACTGCTTCAGAGACGGTATCCGGACAGCCTGGCGGCGTCTCCCAGTGAAGAAAGCAGATGAATAATTTGACAAGTAAGTTATTTTTCATTTTTTTCTTGCAATACAGAACAAAAGGTGTTATGATTTAGAAACAGAAAAGACAGACACAAAAAATGGTAAAAATATAAATAATCGGAGGAAGGAATCATGGGTATCTCAAATCGCTAATTGTTATAGAACTTCAGAACAAGATTATGATTATTCTTGTTGTGCAGGTGTTAGCGAGAAAGATTTGATTCCAGCCGATCCATTGACTATCATGTGTATCCGTACATAAAGATACATTATACCGGTATCCATGGACCCGTAAGAAATCACTTTCTTGCGGGTCTTTTTGTATACATAAACGATTGGTTTACCATCCTCAAAAAGCTCTCTATTGCGGACTTGTGGGTTTTGGAATAGCATATGTGGGGGAAGAGGATGGCTGCACTTCGGAAAGGGGGTATTATATGGTGAAACGTTTTGATTCTCTGACAGAAGAAGCAAAAAGGATCAGAGAGGAAGTATTTGTGGAGGAACAGGGATTTCATCAGGAATTTGATGAGACGGATGAGAAGGCGGAGCATCTGGTATGGTATGAGGCGGGTGAGGCGGCTGCCACCTGCCGGTATTATGCCGGAGAAGAGAAGGGAGCATACTGGCTGGGACGGCTTGCTGTGAGAAAGAGATTCCGGGGCAGGCAGATCGGTGCGAAGCTTCTTTCTGCCGCCGAGGGGGAGATCCGCGCAAAGGGAGGCTCAGTGGTTCACCTGTCTTCCCAGATAAGAGCAAAGGAATTTTATGTAAAATGTGGATATCATGCCATGGGGGAGGAATACCGGGATGAATATTGTCCGCATATTGAGATGAAGAAGGAGTTGTAATATATATGAGCATACTGAAAAAGTCGTATCCATATTACGCGAGAATATATGGAGTTTTGGTAGTCTGTATCCTGTTCGGTCTGATGCAGAGTGTGGTGAGGCTTGTGGAGCCGCAGATCGTCACGCTGATCGTGGACAATGTGATCAATCCGGCACTGGGGAAGAGCCCGAAACCGAACAGCAGTATCTTTGCCGCCTTTATCGCTGATATCCCGGCAGGGAATCTGTGGGAGATCATGACGGTGCTGGTGGGGATCTTACTGGTTATTTTAGTGATCTATTTTATTACTTTTTATGCGCGCTGGAATCTGGCTCATTATTTTTCAATCAAGTGTGACAATGCCCTGCGCCTGGATATACTGAAGAAGATCAATTCCTTTGGGGAACCGCTGTTAAAGGAGTACAGCGCCGGGGATCTGATCACCATCGTGAATAGCGATGCACAGAATATCAGGAATTTTCATGTGCATACGATTCCCTTTATGGCGGAATCCGTTTTCTATATTGTAGTGGCGGCTTATATGCTGTCCCGGATCAATATCGGCCTGATGCTGATTCCGCTTATGACCCTGGTTCTATTTGCACTGATCACCCGGGGATTTCTCAGGCTCTGTAAGGAGATGTTTGGGAAGCTGTGGGAGAAGAACTCTGAACTGAACACCGAGACACAGGAGAGCATCTATGGCATCCGCACCATCAAATCTTATGCCAGGGAGGAGATGCGGGCAAAGCGTTTTCATAGCAGGAGTGAGGATCTGAGGGATTTCTCTACCGCCTTTGGCATAAAGAGGTACAAATACTTTCTGGCATTTGACACAGTGGATCAGGTGGTGATGCTGATGAGTATGGCGGTCAGCATCTGGCTTGCCACAAAATTTGAGATGACAAGCGGGGAATATACGGCATTTCTCACCTACCTGCTCTCAATCTGCGGCCACTTTG
This sequence comes from uncultured Clostridia bacterium, assembly GCA_948467395.1. GTDB lineage: Bacteria > Bacillota > Clostridia > Lachnospirales > Lachnospiraceae > Eubacterium_F. Next base: position 21,610 of record CAOKDX010000009.1, read on the forward strand.
TGGATATTATCTTCTACGCGTCGGATCTGCAGGGAGAGAAGGTCAGTGTGGAACGGATTTTTGGCCTGCTGGATAAAAAGGATGAGATACAGGAGAGCTATGGTACGAAGGAGGTATCCCACACGCCGCATATCGCACTGGAACATGTGTCGGCAAGAGCAGATGAAAATGAGCTGCTGGATGATATATCCCTTGATATTCCCTATGGAAAGAAGGTAGGGATCATGGGGAAGACAGGAAGTGGAAAATCCGTGCTCCTGCGGGTGCTGCAGGCATTTGAAGAGATCCACGGGGGTTCTGTCACCATTGACGGGGAGGATATCAAGGCATACAACCGGGGTGAGATCGCCAGAACCTATGGCTACGCGATGCAGAATGTATTTCTGTTTTCAAATACCATCGCAGCGAACATCGCATATTACAACCCGGACGCCACGGACGAAGAGATCATTGCCTGTGGAGAGACGGCACAGGTCAGCGAATTTGCGGATGCGATGCCGGACGGCTATCATACGGTGATCGGAGAGAAGGGCTTTGGTTTGTCCGGCGGACAAAAACAGCGTGTGGCGATCGCCCGGGCGCTGCTGAAAAATGCCCCGGTAACGATACTTGACGACTGTACCAGCGCCCTTGATATCGAGACAGAGAGTAAGATTTTTAAGAATCTGGACAAATATTTTCAGGGGAAAACCCTGCTCATGGCTACCCATCGCGCCATGGCGTTAAAAAATTTTGACGAGATCATTTTTATGGACGCCGGGAAGATTGTGGAGCGGGGAAGTTTTACGGAGCTTATGGAATTAAACGGACGTTATGCCGATATTTACCGGCAGCAGATGGATAAGGAGGTGTTCGTCAGTGAGTAGGAATCTATATTATGAGGATGAGCTGCTGGAAGAAAATTTCAACGGTTTTATGCTGAAGCGGCTGGTATCCTATGCGGGCGAATATAAATGGGATTATATCAAGGTGATCCTGCTGATGATCGGATCGAGTTTTCTTTCATTGATTCCGGCAGCCATTAATATGGAGATTATCAATAGGGTGCTGCCGCAGAATGGCGTCGTACCGGGGAATGTGCTGAGCCTGACGGTGTTCTTTCTCAGTATGTGGTTTGCCCTCAGCATCGGCTCGGTATTTGCCAATTTTATTACATCCAAGGCGTCGACAACCGTGGGGAATCATATTATCTGTAAGCTCCGGGAGGATCTTTTTGAAAAACTAATGGATCTGAGTTTTGATTATTATGACAGCAGACCGACGGGGAAGATCCTGATCCGTATTACGAATTATACGGATGAGGTGGCAAACTTCTTTATCAATGACATGACCCGTATCACGGAATGCGCTTTTATCATGATCATTACCATTGTCTGTATCTGCTTTGTGGAGATCCGTATGGCGGCCATGGCGCTGCTGGTGAGTATTCCGCTGGCAGTGGCGTTGTTCTTTATCGCCAGGGCGCTGCACCGCTGTATGAGGGTGGAGAGAAATAAGCAGAGCAACCGGACCGCATTTGTGGCCGAGGATATCAACGGACTGGAAGTGATCAAGGCGTTTAACCGGGAAGAGTTAAATAACGACATATTTGAGGAATTGTCTCACCAGTACCATAAGGCATATATGCACTCCACCAGATACCGGGAAATGTTTTTTCCACTGTCCTGGCTGGGTGTGGAAGTGATCTGTTCTGTCGCGATGTACCTGACGGCGCTGTTTATTATTACCCATCAAATCGGCGCGGATCTGACACTGGGGGCGCTGGTAGTCGTTACGACATATATGCAGCGTTTCTCCAACTCTCTCTATGTGATCTGCCAGAGACTGCAGTCGATCACCAATGTGACCTCCAATGTGGAGCGTATCTTCGAGGTGCTGGATACCGAAAGTGAGATCGTGGAAAAAGAGGATGCAAAAGAGCTGCGCGTCTCACAGGGAGCGGTGGACTTTGAGGATGTGACGTTTTCTTATATAGAGGGAGTTCCGGTGCTGGAGCATGTGGACCTGAAGGTAGAGCCGGGACAGATGATCGCGCTGGTGGGACCTACCGGGGCGGGAAAGACGACGATCGTCAGTCTGATCAGCCGTTTTTATGATATTGATGAAGGGAAGATAAAGATTGATGGCACCGACGTCCGTGATGTAACACTGGATTCCCTTCGGGAGAGCGTGGGCGTTATGATGCAGGATACGTTCCTGTTCCGGGGAGAAATTATTGAGAATATCCGGTTCTCCAGACCGGAGGCGACAGATGAAGAGTGCATGGAGGCGGCGAAAAAAGTCTATGCCCATGATTTCATTATGAAAAAGCCGGACGGCTATCATACGGTGATCACCAGTCAGGGGAATGAACTGTCCGGCGGGGAGAGACAGCTCCTGTCCTTTGCCCGGCTGCTTCTGAAAAATCCGGATATTATCATTCTGGATGAGGCAACCAGTAATATTGACACAGAGACGGAGAAACTGATCCAGAAAATGTTTTCCACCGTACTGAAAGGGAAGACCAGCTTCGTCATCGCCCACCGACTGTCCACGATCAAGAATGCAGACCGGATCCTGTATATTGATGACAAGGGAATACAGGAGGACGGCAGCCACGAAGACCTGCTGCAGAAGAAAGGGTTATACTATGCCCTGGTGAATAAGGGGTAAGGCTTTGGTATTAGGGAATGGCGGCCGGGAGCGGAGTTAATAACTTAAAATTTCTTTTTCGTCCTCTTCCTGATCCCCTGTGTGACAACGCCCTTCCAGAGTCCCGGATGGAAGAGGATGAGAAGAGGGAACAGCTCCAGTCTTCCGGCCAGCATATCGAACATCAGCACCCATTTGGAAAATCCGGAGAGGATGCCGAAGCTGCAGGTGGGACCTACTTCAGACAGTCCGGGTCCGATATTGTTCAGTGTGGCCAGGACAGCGGAAAAATTTGTGGTGAAATCCCTTCCCTCGATGGAGACAAGGAATACGGAGGTCACCAGTATAAGGATAAAGGTAATGAAATAGACGTTAATGGAACGAACCACATCATGCTCCACCGGTTTTCCTTCAAAGTTAATTTTCTTAATGCTTTTCGGATGGATATAGGACTGGAGTTCCTTGATCACAGTCTTGATCATAATGACAAGGCGGGATACCTTGATACCGCCTCCCGTACTTCCGGCACAGGCGCCGCAGAACATCAGGAGGAGAAGGGTTGTCTTACATACCGAGGACCAGGTGTCAAAATCCACGGTGGAGAATCCGGTTGTGGTCATGATGGAAGAGACCTGGAAGGCGGAGTCTGTCAGCGCCTGGAAGGCGCTTGCAGACGTTCCCAGCAGGCTGATAAAAAGTACGGCGGTGGCGGAGAGGGCGATGATCAGATAGTAGCGCACCTCCTCTACTAAAAACGCTTTTTTGAATTTACGGTAAATAATATAGTAGTAGGCGTTGAAGTTTACACCGAATAGAAACATAAAAATGGTGACTACCCATTGGAGATAGGGGGAATAGCTGGCAATACTGTCATTTTTTATTCCGAACCCGCCGGTTCCGGCCGTCCCGAAGCTGATGGTGACGGCATCGAAAAGAGGCATGCTGCCGCATATGAGGAACAGGATTTCCAACAGGGTCATACCAAGATAGATCAGATACAGGATCCGGGCAGTGGATTTGATCTTTGGCACCAGCTTTCCCACAGATGGTCCCGGGCTCTCGGCGCGCATCAGGTTCATATTAGAACCGCCGCCCATGGGGATGATGGCGAGAATGAAGACGAGAACCCCCATACCGCCGATCCAGTGTGTGAAGCTGCGCCAGAAGATGGAGCAGTGGCTCAGCGCCTCTACATCACTCAGTACGCTTGCCCCGGTAGTAGTGAAACCGGAGACGGTTTCGAATAAGGCATCTGTAAAAGAGGGGATCTCACCTGTCATAATAAAAGGCAGGCAGCCTGTGAGACTGATCAGGAGCCAGCTCAGAGAGGTGGCGACACAGCCCTCTTTTAGATAGAAAACATTGTTCTTTGATTTGCGGAGCGTCATAAGCACTCCGAGAATGCCGCATATGCCTGCCACCAGCAGGTAACAGAACCCCTGGCGTTCCTGATAGATCACAGCGATCAGACAGGGCAGCAGAAGCAGGATACATTCTGTTTTCAAAAGAGTACCCAGTATATATCGTACGATGGAACCGTTCATATTCCTATTATTTCCTCCCGTTTTTTACAAACTACACATTGCTGGTAACGGCGGTCCCCAGCCGGTTCTTTTCTATATCATAATATCCAGAATATCGTTAAATCCGGTGTGGGTTGTCACTATGATCACCCGGTCGCCTACCTGGATGGTATCCTGGCCGCTGGGAATCAGCACCTTACTTCTGCGGTAGATACAGCAGATCAGGAGATTCCTCTTTAATTTCAGATTCATAAGAGGAACATCTGTCACTTCCGAGGTCTCCTTTACAAGAAATTCAATGGCCTCTACCCTGTGATCAAACATATGATACAGGGATTCGATATTGCTGTCCATGGAATTTTTCTTGGCACGGACATAGGCGATGATCGCCTCGGATGTAATATATCTTGGATATACGACACTGCCCAGGTCCAGACTGTTGATGACGCTGATAAAGGAACTGCGGTTAATCTTGGTAATGGTTTTGGCCGTGGAAATCTGTCTGGCGTGAAGGGTCAGCATAATATTTTCTTCATCAATACCGGTGAGGGGGACGAAGGATTCCGTATGTTCAATCCCCTCCTCCTTCAGTAGCTCCTGATCGCTGCCGTCCCCATTGATAATAATGGCTTTGGGAAGGAGTATGCTGAGTTCTTCGCAGCGTTTCTGGTTTTTTTCAATGATCTTGACGTCAATGCCCATCTGCAGCAGCTGGCTTGCCAGATAGTAGGCGGCGCGTCCTCCTCCTACGATCATTGTGTTTTTCACCTGTTTTGTCTTAAATCCAATCTTTTCCAGGAAGGACCGGATATGTTTGCGGGAGGACACGATGGATATAATATCCCCCTTTTTGATCCGGAAATCACCGCCGGGTATCGTTACCTCCCCGCCGCGCTCTACGGCGCATATCAATATATCATTGGTTATGTTTCTGCCCAGATTGGCAATGGTCATGCCGTCCAGCGTATTTTTTTCCGGTATTTTGAATTTGATAATCTCAGCCTGTCCATTGGCGAAGGAGGTGACCTCCAGTGCAGTGGGCAGGAACAGGATCCGGGCGATCTCACGGGAGGCTTCCAGCTCCGGGTTGATCACCATGGCAAGTCCCAGCCTTGCACGGAGATAACCTACCTCCTTGCTGTAATCCGGGGTGCGGACCCGGGCGATGGCGTCGCAGTCGTCCCCCACCTGTTTGGCGATGGTACAGCAGAGAAGATTCAGCTCGTCGGAGGCGGTGACGGCGATGATCAGATTTGCTGTCTCTATGCCGGCTTCCATCTGCGTACTGTAGCTGGCACCGTTTCCGGCAACCCCCATAATATCATAAAAATTTGCGATTTCCTGTACCTTGCCGGCATCCTGGTCAATAATCGTGATGTCGTGCCCTTCCCGGCTGAGCTGCTCAACCAGTGTCGTTCCCACCTTCCCACAGCCCACAATGATTATATGCAGCCCGCTGGTAATGGGCTTCTTTATCATAGACATAATTTCCTCCATCTAATGCACCTTGCATATTGTTTTCATAATTCTGTCACTATAGTTATAACACATTTTGTTAAGATATGCTATACTATTTAAGGCAGTTGTATTATAATATTGACGGGGAGTAAAATGTGGCAGATCATTGTCACTGACATGATATAAAGGCAGGGAAAAAATAAATGGATATGAAGAAAATGATCCGGAGAGAGCTGTCTACCACGCAGCTCATCACACTGGGATTCCTGATGGCTATCCTGGCAGGGGCGTTACTGCTGACGCTGCCCTGCTCTTCTGCAGAGGGCACAGCGACCTCCTTTGTGGACAGCTTATTTACTTCGGCGACTTCGGTATGTGTCACCGGACTGGTAGTAGTTACCACGGCGACGCACTGGAGTTTCTTTGGAAAACTTGTTATACTCGGGTTAATACAGCTGGGAGGACTGGGCATTATTTCTTTTACCACCGGCATGATGATGGTACTGAGGAAGAGAATCACACTGCGGGACAGGGTGCTTTTGGAGGATTCGCTGAATCTGAATACGCTGAAAGGGCTTGTCCGCTTTTTGAAGAGGATCTTTAAGGGAACCTTTCTGGTAGAGGGTGTGGGGGCGCTGTGCTATTCCTTTCTATTCATTCCCATGTTTGTCAGGGAGTCCGGCGTATTGGAAGGGGTGCTTCGAGGAATATGGTATTCCGTATTCCACGCCGTATCGGCTTTCTGCAATGCGGGCATAGATCTGTTTGGGGATGCGGGAGTGACGTCCTTCGCCGCCAGTCCCTGGTTTAATATTGTCACAATGCTGCTGATCATTTTCGGCGGGCTGGGCTTTATTGTGTGGTGGGATATTATTGAAAATATAAAGAGATCGGCGGAGGTGGGATTTTCCCTTCGGCAGAGCTTCCGCCGGCTGAAGCTCCATTCCAAGATTACGCTGGTGACAACCGTCTCTCTTATTGTGGCAGGGGCCGTATTCGTCTTCTGTCTGGAGTATACAAATCCGGAGACTATAGGAAACTTTTCCCTGCCACAGAAGATCATGGCAAGTTTTTTTCAGTCAGTGACCCTGAGGACGGCGGGATTTTCCACCTTCTCCCAGAGTGGTCTTCGGATCGGCAGTGTGCTTGTCTGTCTCTTTCTCATGCTGATCGGGGGATCCTCCATATCTACTGCCGGGGGGATTAAGACTTCCACCTTTGCGGCCCTGGTGCTGAGTACCAGGATGACGATACAGGGAAGAGACCATCTGGTGGTTTTTCACCGGCACATTCCCCACAAAACGGTGCAGAAGGCTTTAGCGGTATCCATGGTAAGCATGCTGGTGTTTGTGGCGGCGGTGTTTACCCTGTATATGACAGAGGGAGGGAGCATAGTGGACGTAGCCTTTGAGACGGCCAGCGCCATCGCTACGGTGGGGCTCTCCCGGGATTACACGGGAAAACTGCATGTGGCGGGAAAACTCATTATTACGCTGTGCATGTACCTTGGCCGGATCGGTCCGATTTCCCTGGCCATATTTTTTGAGAGGAAGAAAAAGGCTGCGGTATTCCGTTATGCCGAGGAGGATATTACAGTTGGTTAGCGGGGCGGCTGGTTCGAAACGGTGCCATGGGATTAAGGGGAAAAAGAGAGAAAGAAGGTTTGAGTGGTATGAATAAATCATTTGCAGTGTTGGGACTTGGGAAATTCGGCGTCAGTGTGGTACATGAGCTGTACGAGGCTGGTGCCGATGTTCTGGCGGTGGACCGCAATAAGGAGAGGCTGCAGGCAGTGACCCAGTATGCCACCTATGCGGCGGCAGCGGATATCGAGGATGCGGAGGCAATGAATTCCCTGGGACTCTCCAATATGGACGGGGTTGTGATCGCCGTGACGGAGAACCTCAATGCCAGTATTCTGGCGACGATCTATGCCAAGGAGGCCGGCGTGCCCAATGTGATCGCCAAGGCAAAGGATGAGACCCATATCAAAATCCTTAAGAAGCTGGGAGCGGATATGACCGTCCTGCCGGAATATGAGTCCGGGATTCGCATTGCAAGGCATCTTGCCACAGGAAATGTTTTGAATTTTGTGGAGCTTTCTGATGATATCCGCATGGTTGAGATCTCTATCCGGGAGGAATGGGCAGGGCATTCCCTGAAAGAACTGGATCTGCGCAAAAGGGAGCATATCAATGTGATCGCCCTGCGAAGCAGGGGGGAGATCTCGACAAACCTGGATCCTGACAGACCTCTGGAAAAGGGAAGTTCCATGCTGATCACAGTGGACAAAAAGGTTTTAAACAGACTTACGAGAGAATAAAGACAGGAAAAGGAGATTTCCAATATGTATCGGATCACAATTTGTGATGATGAGCCGGGGGAACTGGACAAGGCTGAAAGATTATTGAGGCAGTATCAGAAGCAGCATGTGGAATATGGTTTTATTATAGACAGATTTACGGATGCAGAAGAGCTTGTCAGCAGGATGAAAAAAGAAGATTATGTGACGGATCTTATGTTTATGGACATTTATATGCCGGGAAGACTGGGCATCGATATAGTAAGGGAGATGCGGGATATGGGAAATGGATGCCGGCTTATCTTCCTCACTGCCTCTACAGACTTTGCCCTGGATGCATTTCAGGTGGATGCGGACCAGTATCTGGTGAAACCGGTTCGGGAGAAGGATCTCTTTCCGATTCTCGATAAGCTGCTGTCAAATATTGAGAGGGAACAGAAGAAATATGTGTCCCTGCGCATTGATAACAGGATCCGCCGGATAGAGGTACACGATATCGTATTCTGCGAGGCGCAGAAAAAGAGCCAGTGTATCTGGATGGCGGACGGCTCGCAGCATCTGATACGGATGACTATGGCGAAGGTTTATGAGAAACTGTCGGATTTTCCGGAATTTGTCAGAGTGGGGGTCAGCTATGCCGTCAATCTGGAGCATGTGGAGAGTCTGAATGCCAGAGAGCTGAATATGGACAATGGGAAGAGGATATATCTGCCCCGGGGATCGTATGCCTCCCTTCGGGAGAGCTATTTTGGCTTTTATTGTGAGGAGGGTGAGGACGGATGATGCAGATCGGGCTAATTGGGGGGTGGCACAGGCTGTTTGGTCTTATTTTTCTCTTTGTGCTCCATGCCATTGCCGTGCTGCTGGTGTGCCGTACGAAGTACAGCAGGAGGGTCACAGTATGGTTCTGTGCAGGAGAGGTGGTGGCACAATTTATTTTTACCATACTGATTTTGATCACCTCAATACCGTATTCGGCCAAGACGGCTCTTGCGTTTATGGCAGCCCTGGGTATTTTAGTAGCTAATTATCTTCTTTTATCCAGGGACAGGCTGCCGGTGAATCTATTTGCACTCTTTACCTATGCGCTGGCATTTATGGTGATCCTGTATCTGGCAGGGATGATGTCCTACTGGCTTGTGGGCGGGAGCGAGGTGATTGCACTCTGGATAAGGACGCTGCTGCATATATTGCTGCTGGTTCTCTATGGGGCATGTCTCAGGAAGCGGTTCGATGTCCTGCGCCAGGAGGATATCTCTGGCAGCTGGTGGTGGATCAGCCTGCTGTCCTTTCTGTTTATGGTGTATGTCAGCTATATTGGAGTGAAGGCACAGGGAAAGATGTTCCGCCAGATGGAAGTCATTCATTTTCTTTTTCTGATCATAATGGTATTGGTTGGATATGTTGTGATCTTCCACACGATATATTATATGCGCAGGAATGCCAGGAACAGCCAAATTGAGATGCAGCAGGAGATCGTGTTTGAGAAGATGGAGATCATGCAGCAGCTGCAGGAGGAGACGAAACGCATCCGGCACGATGTCCGGCACCATATTATGAATATCGCCGAATATGCGAGAAATGGGGAAAATAAGGCACTGCTCCGCTATCTGGGAGAGTACAGCAGGGAGATTGATCAGACAGAATTTCCCTGTATCAGCACGGATCCTGCCATTGATAATGTATTGTCCGTATATGCGAAACGGGCGGCACAGCATGGCATCCGTACGGATTTTCAAGTGTCTGCAGGACAGGAGACGGGCATTCGGGAGGTGGATATGGTGGCTCTTCTGGCCAATCTGATGGAAAATGCCATTCATGGCTGTCTGGACTCCGGCAGGGAGGATATGTTTCTCAAGGTGCAGATGAAAAAGAGGGCGGGTAAGCTGTCGATTCTGGTGAGAAATACTTGTGATGAAGGGATGTCGGCTGGAGACAGGCTGCCAGAGGCAGGCATCGGGTTATCCAGCATCAGGAGAAGCGTCAGCAGATATGATGGGGATATGGATGTGAGAAGCAGCCAGGGAGTATTTGAGAGCAGGATTATCCTAAATGTAGAAAGGAATTATCAATTATGAGAGACAGAAAAAATATTGCAAATATAACCATGACGGCCATGTTTACGGCCATCGGCCTGGTACTTCCGTTCCTGACAGGGCAGATCCAGCAGATTGGAAATATGCTTCTGCCAATGCATATCCCGGTTCTTCTGTGCGGACTGATCTGCGGCTGGCAGTACGGCCTTGTGACTGGTCTGACATTGCCGTTACTGCGTTATTTTCTCTTCGGGATGCCGGTACTGTTTCCCACCGGTATTGCCATGGCCTTTGAACTGGCGGCGTATGGCGCTGTGTCGGGCCTGCTCTATTCCCGTTCCCGGTGGAAATGTATGATCGCCCTGTACCGCAGCCTGCTGGCGGCTATGTTATCGGGACGGATCGTGTGGGCTGTTGTCCAGATGCTGCTTCTCGGCGCCGGGGGGGATGGTTTTACCTGGAAGATGTTTATAACAGGGGCTTTTGTCAATGCCGTTCCGGGAATCATCCTTCAGCTGATTCTGATCCCGGCTGTCATGCTTGCTCTAGACCGTACCGGGCTGGTACATTTCGCCCGGAAGAGAACAGCGGAAAGCGGGGAGTGATGCCGATATGCAGGAGGCTTTTTGTTATCTTTTGGAGAGAATCCGGCGGCGCAGGGGGGAGACTGTGCTGATGGCCATTGACGGCAGATGTGCGGCGGGCAAGACAACGCTCGCCGCGCGTCTGCAGAGGGAGACAGGATGCTCCCTGATCCATATGGATGATTTTTTCCTGCGACCCGAACAGAGGACGGAGAAACGCATTCAGGAATCTGGCGGCAATGTGGATTATGAGAGATTTTTGGAGGAGGTAATGCTTCCCCTCAGCCGGTGGGAGCCGTTTGCATACCGGAAATATAATTGCAGACAGCAAACAATGTCCCCCGCCATCCAGGTGGAGCCGGGGGACATTGTTATTATTGAGGGATCCTACAGCTGTCATCCCGTTTTATGGGATTATTATGATCTCCATGTCTTTCTGGATATCGACCCGCAGGAGCAGCTCCGGCGAATCCGGCATCGAAACGGAAGTCAGGCCGTTCCGGTATTCCGTGACCGGTGGATCCCTCTGGAAGAGCAGTATTTTGATGCGTACCGGGTGCGGGAGAGATGTGATTTCATTTATACCTCAAAAAGCATATCTCCGTAAGCAGGTACGGGCCAGCAGGTTTTATCCACAATATCTTCCAGTGTATCAATAGGATTGCGGAGATCTGCCATTGCCGGAATCACCACATCGCGGTAATATTCTGCCTGCCCTTTCCCTTCATCCATTGTATTTGCTTTGTCATTCACTTCCTTCAGTACGAGTACGGCTTTCCGTGCATCTGCCAGAAGAGAGGAGCATTTCTTCAGAAGTTCTGTCTGTACCGATACATCGGCGTCGCCACAGGCGCCCTGAATGCTGTTGATGGATTCGGCCAGCCTGGTTACATAGCCGATGACGGATGGGATATATTGCTTGGATGCCATTTTCACCATAGTCTTTGCCTCGATATTGATGGCCTTTGCGTATGCCTCATAGTTGATCTCAGCGCGGGACTCCAGCTCGGTACGGCTGAATACGTTCTGGCCTTCAAACATGGCGATGGTCTTTTCATCTGTCAGGGAGGCGGTAGCGTCTACCATTGTGCGGACATTGGGCAGTCCCCGGCGCTCCGCCTCTGAGATCCAGTCATCGGAATATCCGTTGCCGTTGAAGATGATCTTCTGATGTTCCTTCAGTGTTTCGCAGACGAGCTCATCTACTGCCTTGTCAAAGTCTTCTGCCTTTTCCAGCCGGTCAGCCATTCTCTCCAGAACATCCGCCACCGTTGCATTGAGGACGGTATTGGCGTCCGCGATGGACATGGAAGAGGCCACCATGCGGAATTCAAATTTATTGCCGGTGAAGGCAAAGGGCGATGTTCTGTTGCGGTCGGTGGCATCCTTCTTGATCGGCGGAATCGTGTGGACGCCGATGTCCATCTTTTCTCCCTTGTTGCTGTGGGTGGCAGTACCGGTTGCGAGGATCTGTTCCACGATATCCTCCAGCTGTTCACCCAGGAAGATAGAGATAATCGCCGGAGGAGCTTCATTGGCGCCCAGACGGTGGTCATTGCCCGGATTGGATGCCGACATGCGGAGCAGGGCGGCGTGGTCGTCCACCGCGGCAATGACAGCGGAGAGGAACAGCAGGAACTGTTTGTTGTCATAGGGGGCGGAGCCCGGACGGAGGAGGTTCTTGCCGGTGTTGGTCACAAGGGACCAGTTGTCGTGTTTGCCGGAGCCATTTACGCCGGCAAATGGTTTCTCGTGCAGGAGGCACTCCAGATTGTGGCGGCGTGCTACCTTTTTCATGGTCTCCATAACTAACTGGTTGTGGTCGGTGGCGATATTGGCAGTATCAAAGATTGGCGCCATCTCGTGCTGGGCGGGGGCAACCTCATTGTGCTGTGTCTTGGAAAGGATACCCAGCTTCCAGAGCTCGATATTCAGTTCCTTCATAAAAGATGCCTGGCGTTCCCGGATGCTGCCGAAATAGTGGTCATCCAGCTCCTGTCCTTTAGGGGGCATGGAGCCGAACAGGGTGCGGCCGGTGAAGATCAGATCATCGCGGCGCAAATACTGGCCGCGGTCGATCAGGAAATATTCCTGTTCCGCACCGACGGAACATCTGACATTGCTCACCTCTTCATCGCCAAAGAGCCTCAGAATGCGGACTGCCTGTTTACTGATGGCTTCCATGGAGCGGAGAAGAGGAGTTTTCTTATCCAGAGCCTCCCCCGTATAGGAACAGAATGCAGTGGGAATACACAGTACCGTTCCGATGGCGTCTTCCCGCAGAAATGCCGGTGATGTACAATCCCAGGCGGTATAGCCCCTTGCTTCGAAGGTGGCGCGCAGGCCGCCGGATGGAAAGGAGGAAGCATCGGGTTCTCCCTTGATCAGCTCCTTGCCGGAAAATTCCAGAACGGCGCGGGAATCGGATTCTGCGCTCAGGAAAGAATCATGTTTTTCCGCCGTCACGCCTGTCATGGGCTGGAACCAGTGGGTATAATGGGTGGCGCCGTTGTTCAGCGCCCATTCCTTCATTGCGTGGGCAACCACGTTGGCGATCTCAGGAGCCAGTTCATTTCCGTTTTCAATGGTGCTCTTCAGGGCAGCATAGGTCTTTTTGGGAAGATATTCCTGCATGACCGCATCGTTGAAAACCTTTGTTCCAAAGACATCTTCAATAACATTTTTTTGCATAGTTTCCTCCATTCCGCCGGACAAACGGCATACAACATTTTTGATCCTTACATATTTTAATAAAAAGAAAGAGAAAAAGGTGTCCTCACTGAATGAGAACACCTTTGTTCTGATATACTACGCATATACCATAGCACTTTTTTTCAGACTTGTAAAGTCTTTTTTGAAAAAAATATCAGCAGTCAAAGTTTTCCATCCACAGCTGCAGCACATTCCTTATTGTATCAGAAAAGACAGATTTTTCAATGCTTTCTGAGGGAAAAACCGGTTCCCTGCAATAAAGTTCGTCGTTGATATAGAAAGAAATGCTTCCTGCAGGGGTGTCGGCATGAACCGGTGCATACAGCTTTTCCGGGATTTCATAGACCACGGTGATGGATTCGGAACGGCCGGCCAGCGTCTGGATCTCATCCGGCTGCCGGCAGGAGACGAAATTGCTTTTTCCATCTTCTACCGGGATCCGCAGGGCGGTGAGATCCTGTACCGGCATGGTGAGAGGAGTATAATTTGTGAATCCGTGATCCATTAAATTTTTTGTGTCGGTCCATTTAAAGCTTTTGTTGGGCGGCCATCCGGAGGCCAGGACGCAGCTTGTCAGCGTTGTATTGTTTCTGCGGGCGGCGCCTACGAAACAGTAGCCCGCTTTGCCGGTAAAGCCGGTTTTGATCCCCAGGGCACCGTCATAGTAGGAAAGGAAGGCGTCTTTATTGGATACGGCATAGCTGTGCTTTCCATCTGTTGTGGTGAAACGGTGGTTTTTTGTCTGTATCAGAGCGCAGAATTCTTTATTCTGGACGGCATAGGAAGCGAGCCGGCACATATCGGCGGCCGTACTGTAGTGATCCTCCGCGTCCAGGCCGTTGGGAGTGACAAAATGGGTGTCGGACATACCCAGCTCGGCGGCCTTCTGGTTCATCTGTCCGGCGAAGGCCTGGACAGATCCTGCCATGTGTTCGGCGATGGCCACAGCAGAATCATTGTGGGATTCCAGCATCAGCGAGTAGAGCAGGTCCTTCATAATGTATTGAAAGCCCTTCTGCATACCGAGATGGACCTTGGGCATGGAGGCGGCATAGGAGCTGGCGCACACTGTCTCACCAGTGCGTCCGGATTCCAGCACGAGGATCGCGGTCATGATCTTGGTGGTGCTGGCCATGGGGGCTCTCTGGCCGCACTCCTTTCCGTAGAGGATGCGTCCCGATCCGCTGTCCATGACACAGGCGTATTTTGCCTTTAGGACGGGAGCGGCTGGGACATTGGCGGTGGCGGGGATATGTATTTTCTTTTCAGGAAGGAAAACGGGCTCCTCCGAAGGGGAGGGGCGGCCCTGAAGATCCAGAAAAATTCCGGCTGCGATCAGGATTCCCAGAAGAAGGACGGACAGGATTTTTTTATGTTTCATTATAAGTACCCCGGAGTCGTTATTAACACATTATATGAGAGGCTCACAAAAGTATTACTTCTCTGAAAAAATGGTTGCTATTTGCCCCCAAAAGCGTTACAATTAAAATCGGATAAAATTTGAGTTTTACATAAAATATGACTATTAAGAAAGTGGAGGACTGCAAATGAGTAACTCAGCTACATTATCAGCGAGAGACCGCATTGAGAATCTTGTTGATGCAAACAGTTTTGTTGAGATCGGTGGTTTGATCACAAAGAGAAATACCGATTTCAATATGCAGGAAAAAGCAGTGCCGGCCGATGGTGTGATCACTGGTTATGGTATTATAGACTCCAGTCTGGTTTATGTCTACAGTCAGGATGTCTCTGCCATGGGCGGTTCTGTCGGAGAGATGCACGCAAAGAAGATCGCATCCCTGTATGAGATGGCGTTAAAGGCCGGGGCACCAGTGATCGGCCTGATCGACTGTGCCGGCGTCCGTGTCCAGGAGGCGGTGGATGCCCTTGCCGGGTTTGGAGAAATTTATATGGCGAAGGTAAAGGCGGCAGGAGTGATCCCGCAGATCAGCGCGATTCTGGGTTCCTGCGGCGGCGGTGTGGCTGTCTCGTCCAGACTGAGCGACATTACCCTGATGGATGCGCAGCATGGACAGCTATTTGTGAACTCACCGAATGCTATCGACGGCAACCGCGTGGAAAAGCTGGATACCGCAGGAGCAGCATTCCAGGCAGAGGCGGGTAATGTGGATATCGTGTGCCAGAGTGAGCAGGAGGTGCTGGAGAAGCTCCGTGAACTGGTGGGCCTTCTTCCGGCCAATGCGGCGGTATCTGCCGTGGAGGAGCCCGGGGATGACCTGAACCGTATGCTGACAGGCTTTGACGGATATGCTTCGGATGCTTCCGCGGCGCTGACACAGATCGCGGACGATACGAAATTTATAGAATTAAAGGCAGATTACGGCAGGGAAATGGTGGTTGGCCTTATGAAGCTTGCCGGTGTAACAGTGGGAGCGGTGGCAAATTCGGCGGAAGGCGTTCTTTCCACCAGCGGCTGCAAGAAGGCGGAACAGTTCCTGTATTTCTGTGATTCCTTCGGCATTCCTGTCATCACCCTGACCAATGTAAAAGGATATTCTTCCGCACTGGAGGAAGAAAAGACCATAGCCCAGGCAGTGGCGGATATGACATATGCCTTTGCCAGTGCAGACGTTCCCAAGATCAACGTGATCACAGGGGAGGCTTATGGGAGCGCTTATGTAGCCATGAATTCAAAGCATGTGGGGGCGGATCTGGTAATGGCCCTGGAGAAGGCAAATGTCGGCGTGATGGATGCGGCGGTGGCAGCGAAGATCCTATGCGAGGATGATATTAAGGGATCTGATGATGTAAAACAGGCACTGGAGGAGAAGAAGAAGGAATTCGATGCCCTGCAGGCGGGTGCAGACGCGGCGGCCAGAAGAGGATATGTGGACAATATTATTGAGGGCGATTCGGTGCGCAAGCATCTCATCTATGCCCTTCAGATGTTTGGAATGAGGTGATGGAAGGATGGCAGAAGCAGTAACTGAAGTTACGACTATGTCAGAGGCGCTGATCAATACCGGAATCGGTATGGGTACTGTATTTGTCGTTCTGATCCTGATCTCTTTCATTATATATCTCTTTAAGTTTATACCGAAACTGATGAACAGGGAAAAGAAGGCGGAGACAGTGAAAGCTCCAGCAGCAGCGCCTGCGGCATCTGCGGCAAAGGCAGAGGTGCCCGCACAGGAGACAGCGGCGCCGGACGACAGGCAGCTTATCGCGGTGATCGCAGCGGCGGTTGCGGCACAGATGACAGAAGAGACCGGCATACCGGTGGCAGCGGACGGACTGGTGATCCGTTCCATTAAAAAACGTATTTTATCTAATTGATCGAAGGAGGATTTGACTCATGAAAAGTTATACAATTACAGTAAATGGCAGTGTTTATGATGTAACAGTGGAAGAAAAGGGGGGCGCTTCTGCCCCGGCAGCCACAGCATCTGCGCCAGTGGCAGCACCTGCACCAGCCGCAGCACCTGCGCCGGCACCAGTACCGGCAGCGGCTTCTGCGGCAGGCAGTGCAGGCTCTGTTGAGATTCCTGCGCCGATGCCGGGCAAGATTCTTTCTGTCAGGGCTTCCGTAGGACAGGAAGTGAAAAAGGGTGATGTGATCCTTCTTTTGGAGGCGATGAAGATGGAGAACGAGGTGGTTGCACCTCAGGACGGCAAGGTTGCCAGCATCAATGTAGCCTCCGGGGCAATGGTTGAGTCCGGGGATGTATTAGCTACGATGGACTGATAAGAAATCTAAGTAAACTAACATGTCTGCTGGCGCGGACATCACCATGACCGGAGGTAATTAAGATGGAAGTATTACAAAATCTTATTGACCAGACAGCATTTTTCAACGGTACACTGGATTGGCGCAGTTATGTTATGATCCTGGTTGCCTTTGTATTCCTGTATCTGGCGATCAAGAAAGGGTATGAGCCTCTTTTGCTCGTTCCCATCGCTTTTGGTATGCTGCTGGTAAATATTTATCCAGATATTATGAATGAAGGGGGCCTGCTGTCCTACTTCTTCCTGCTGGATGAGTGGAGTATCCTGCCGTCCCTGATCTTCATGGGCGTGGGAGCTATGACGGACTTTGGTCCGCTGATCGCCAATCCCAAGAGCTTTCTCCTGGGTGCGGCTGCGCAGTTTGGTATTTTCGGTGCCTACCTGCTGGCGATCCTTATGGGATTCAACGGCAAGGCGGCAGCGGCAATCTCGATCATCGGTGGAGCGGACGGCCCTACCTCGATCTTCCTGGCAGGTAAGCTGGGACAGACCGATCTTATGGGACCCATTGCAGTGGCAGCCTATTCGTATATGTCACTGGTGCCCATTATCCAGCCGCCGATTATGAAACTTCTGACTTCTAAAAAGGAACGGGAGATCAAGATGGAACAGCTTCGCCCTGTATCCAAGCTGGAAAGAATCCTGTTCCCGATTGTGGTAACAGTAGTGGTATGTATGATCCTGCCAACGACAGCGCCCCTTGTAGGTATGCTGATGTTAGGTAATCTCTTTAAGGAGTCTGGCGTGGTAAAACAGCTTTCCGAGACAGCCTCCAATGCAATGATGTACATCGTGGTTATTCTGCTGGGTACTTCCGTAGGGGCAAAGACCAGCGGGGCTAATTTCCTTCAGGTGGATACGCTGAAGATCGTCGTACTTGGCCTGGTGGCATTTGCCGTTGGCACGGCGGCCGGCGTCCTGTTCGGTAAACTGATGTGTATTGCCACAAAGGGCAAGGTAAATCCGCTGATCGGTTCTGCCGGTGTGTCGGCAGTGCCTATGGCAGCCCGGGTATCCCAGAAGGTGGGGGCGGAAGCAGATCCCACCAATTTCCTTTTGATGCATGCCATGGGACCCAACGTGGCCGGCGTTATTGGAACTGCCGTGGCGGCGGGTGTGTTTATGGCAATCTTCGGAGTGTAAGAACGGATTCGTCAGAAATTTCCAACAAGATTATGAGAAAATGTAAGGAGGATATATATAAATGGCTGAAATAACCAAAAGACCGATCAAGATCACGGAGACAATTCTTCGTGATGCCCATCAGTCACTGATCGCTACCCGTATGACCACGGAGCAGATGCTGCCGATCATCGATAAGATGGACAGGGTAGGTTATCATGCGGTAGAGTGCTGGGGCGGCGCTACCTTTGATGCATCCCTGCGTTTCCTGAAGGAAGATCCCTGGGAACGGCTCCGCAAGCTGCGTGACGGATTTAAAAATACAAAGCTTCAGATGCTTTTCCGCGGACAGAATATTCTGGGGTATAACCACTATGCAGATGATGTGGTGGAGTATTTCGTACAGAAATCCATTTCCAATGGTATTGACATTATCCGTATCTTCGACTGCCTGAATGATATGAGAAACCTGAAGACAGCAGTGCAGGCGGCAAACCGGGAGAAGGGCCACGCCCAGATTGCGCTTTCTTATACGCTGGGTGATGCTTATACAATGGATTACTGGAAGAACATTGCGAAAGAGATCGAAGATATGGGCGCGAAATCCCTCTGTATCAAAGATATGGCGGGGCTTCTGACGCCGTATCAGGCCACGGAGCTGGTGACGGCGCTGAAGGAGGCAGTGGATATCCCGATTGACCTGCATACCCATTATACATCCGGCGTGGCTGCCATGACATATATGAAGGCCGTGGAAGCGGGCTGTGATATTATTGATACCGCCATGAGCCCCTTTGCCCTTGGCACCAGCCAGCCGGCAACGGAAGTTATGGTGGAGACCTTCCGGGGCACACCGTATGATACCGGCCTGGATCAAAACCTTCTGGCAGAGATCGGGGACTATTTCCGTCCGATGCGGGAAGAGGCTCTGGAAAGCGGCCTGATGAATACGAAGGTGCTCGGTGTAAATATCAATACACTTCGATACCAGGTGCCGGGAGGCATGCTCTCGAACCTTGTTTCCCAGCTGAAGGAGATGGGACAGGAGGACAAATACGAAGAGGTGCTGGAGGAAGTGCCGCGGGTGCGTAAGGACTTCGGCGAGCCGCCCCTGGTTACGCCCTCTTCCCAGATCGTGGGAACCCAGGCTGTGTTGAATGTAGTGGCCGGCGAGCGCTATAAGATGGTGACGAAGGAGTCCAAGAAGCTTCTTTCCGGTGAGTTCGGTCAGACCGTTAAGCCCTTTGATCCAGAGGTTCAGAAAAAATGTATCGGTGATGTGGAACCCATTACCTGCCGTCCGGCGGATCTTCTGGAGCCCCAGCTTGAGAAGCTGGAGGGAGAGATGTCCCAGTGGAAACAGCAGGATGAGGATGTTCTTTCCTATGCCCTTTTCCCACAGGTGGCGACAGATTTCTTTAAGTACCGTGAGGCACAGAGGACAAAGGTGGACGCCACGCTGGCAGATAAGGAAAATCAGGTGTATCCGGTATAAGATTTTATAAAGCTAATAGGGACTGTCGTACCGGCGTTTTCGTATGCCGGTGCGGCAGCCATTGTAATTCAACGGCGTATTCCAATTGGCGCCGTTGCGTTTGTATGAGGATTGTGATGGAGAGATTAACGGAGCTGCTGACGGCGTGCATGGATGAACATTTATCCCGGGTGATCATCAGCAACAGACGAAGAACGGAAGTGTCAGAAAAAATGGTGGCCAGGCCGTACCGGGAGAGAGGAAGCCTCTGGTTTCAGATGGAGGAATATCGGAATAATCAGGTATTTCACAAAAATTTCGGGAAGGCGGAGGCGGTCCAGTACCTCCTGTCATTTTTTCCGGACAGCTATAAGCAGATTGAGATATACAGGGAAGACTGTCAGTATTCTGTGCTGGTGAGCAAAAAGGGAAAAGCGAAAATCAATAAAAGGACCTGTGAAAATTTTAGAAAGATCGATCTGAATCATAACCGCAGAAAGCAATATATTCTGCCGCAGAATGAACGGGTTCCCTTTCTGGTGGAATTGGGCGTCCAGTCGGAATCTGGAAAGATCCTAGACAAAAAGCAGAAAAAATTTCGTCAGATCAACCGCTTTCTGGAATTCGTTAGGGATGTTCTCCCGGTTCTTCCAAAAGACCGGAGAATTACGGTAATTGATTTCGGATGCGGCAAATCCTATCTTACTTTTGCCATGTATTATTACCTGAAGATAATGAATGGGTATGACGTCCGTATGATCGGCCTCGACCTGAAGAAGGATGTGATCGATACATGCAGCAGGCTGGCGCGCAAATTCGCATATGAGGATCTGACCTTTCTCCAGGGGGACATCGCATCCTTTGAGGGAGCGGACCAGGTGGATATGGTAGTCACCCTGCATGCCTGCGACACGGCTACGGATCATGCCCTGGATAAGGCGGTGCGGTGGGGAGCCAGGGTGATCTTATCGGTGCCCTGCTGTCAGCACGAGTTAAATCGTCAGATCTCCAGCGAGCTTTTGGAACCGGTGCTGAAATATGGTATTCTGAGGGAGCGGATCGCCGCCCTGATGACGGATGGGCTCCGGGCCGGACTGTTGGAACAAAAAGGATACGAGGTACAGATTCTCGAGTTTATCGACATGGAACATACACCTAAGAATCTGTTGATAAGGGCTGTCTGGCGGGACAGGAGACAGCCGGAAACGGATTCATATAACAGGCTTTGCGACAGTATGAATCTTCATGGTACTTTAGAACGGTTATTACAGAATAAATAATCAAAGGAGCTTGATAATTATGGCAGGTAAACCAATTATTTTACTGGTTGATGCGCAGAAAGAAGAGAGCCGGTATATAGAAAAGATTCTGGGTAATAAATACAGCGTTCATATAGAGGAAGATTGTGAGGGGGCCGGGGACTTTCTTAAGAGAGAAAGTCCTGATCTTATTTTACTAAATGGGGATATGGGAGAGGGCGGCTGCATCCCGGTTCTGCAGGGCTGGAAATCGGAGCCGGAATATAAGGATATTCCGGTTATCCTGCTTCTGGACAGCGGGCAGAATGCGGATGGTGCGAAAGGACTCCAGGCAGGGGCGGCGGACCTGATCATACAACCTGTGCCGGATGAGGTGGTGAGGCTGCGTGTGGACAAAACACTGGAGCTCACCGGACTTCACAGGAGGGTAGAGCACAGGGAGGAACAGATGGATCAGATCTCCCTGCAGTCGGTGATGACCATTGCCCATGCCATTGACGCCAAGGACCGGTATGCCGACGGCCGCACGGTGCGCGTGGCGATGTGCTGCTGCGAGATAGCCAGAAAGCTTGGCTGGGATGAGAAGCGTATAGAGGATCTGTATTATGTGGCGCTGCTTCACGATATTGGCAATATCGCAGTGGAGGATGCGATCCTCAATAAGACGTCGGAGCTGACGGAAGAAGAATATGAAGTGATCAAGCAGCACACGGTAATCGGCAGTGAGATGGTGAAGGATACGAACTTTATCCCTGGCGTGGAGGAGGGGGTCCGGTATCACCACGAGCACTATGACGGCAGGGGCTATGACGGGCTGGCGGGGAAGGATATACCCAAAATCGCCCGGATCATTGCGGTGGCGGATGCCTATGAGGCCATGGCCTCCAACCGTGCATACCGGAAGAAGATGCCTCCGGAACAGGTTAAGGAGGAGCTGCTGACCGGAAGGGGCAGCCAGTTTGATCCGGAAATCGTAGACGCCCTGATGGAACTGCTGGAAGAGGGACTGGTGATTGATGAGAAGAATGCGGAGCAGAATTTCGAATCAAAGGAGAGGCTCGGCGAGATCGGAAAGCTTCTGCGGGATGTGTTTACCGAGACGGTACATGAGATCCAGAACGAGCTGGAGAAGGATTCCCTGACGGGCTTTCTGACCCGCAATTATTTCGAGGGAAAGATCAACGCCTATCTGATGAAGCCCAATGCCCACGGCACATTTTTCATGATGGACCTGGATAATTTTAAATATGTCAATGATACATACGGCCATGCGGCCGGCGATACGCTGATCATTGAATTTGCCAATGTCCTGAAAGAGAATACAAGGGAAAACGACTATGTCTGCCGTATGGGGGGCGATGAATTCGCCATCTTCTTCCCGGGGCTGGATAAGGACCATGTGATCCGGCAGCGGGCAGAAAATATTATCCGGCTCTTTAAGCTCAAACGGTCAGAGCTGGGCTATGATAAATGCTCCGTCTCCATCGGGATATTTACCAAATATGTGGGGAGCAGTGAGGTGACCTGCGAGTCGCTGTATGGATATGCCGATAAGGCGCTGTACTTTGTGAAGAATAATGGAAAGGACGATTATTATCTCTATTCCCATATGTCCTTCGACGATAGAAATGCCCACCTGCTGGACGATCAGATGAAGCTGCCCCAGATCCTTGCCCAGGTAACCGAGCGCAAATTCCGGAAGGGCGCCTATCTGGTGGAGTATGACCGCTTTACCTATATCTATCAGTTCATCGTGAGAAATATAGAGAGAAGCTGTCAGGAGGTGCAGATCATACTGCTGTCGCTGGAGACGGGAGAGGAGGGCAGTGTGCCGCCAGAGAGGATTGAGGACTGTATGATGCTGATGGAGACGGCGGTTACCCACTCCCTCCGCCGGGGTGATGTAACCACCCGGCTCAGTGCGGCGCAGCAGATCGTGATTCTTATGGATACCAATGCCGAAAATGGCCGGATGGTGGCAGAACGGATTGTGGCAAAGTATAATTCCCTGGCGGGTGACAGGAGACTTCCGGTTTCCTATGACATGTCGGAGATTCCGGTGGGAGAGACAGGATCCGGCGCTGTACAAAAAAGCGGGGAGGAGCATTAATTTCTGGTGGAAAAAGACCGATACATATAATAGAGGAGACAACGGATTGTCGCCTGACGCAACTGCTCAAATAAGCTCAAGGAGGAGATTAAAGCAAATGAAATATATGAAAGAGTCATCAAACCAGTACAACCCGTAAACAATGTGATCAAGGCAGGCCGCTATCAGGACCGGAACAGGCGGAACGCCGGTGCGGACCAGCCTTTTGGAGAGATGTTCCGGAAAGAACAGGAAAGGGTTCGCGAACAGAGTGAGGAGAAGAAAGAAGAGGGACTCCGCCGCATGGAGGGACAGAACCAGTACAACAGCCAGGCCATGGAAGTTTTTTTCTTACTTTCCCGCACGATGGATTACAAAGCCTGACCAGATGGCAGCCCAGATCACAAAAACACTTGACAACGCGGCACGCCTGCGTTATACTACCACCTGTAAAGAAAATTACTTTACAGGTGGTGTTTTTTGTGGAAAAATCATTTTCGGAGCCCGATGAGATCGTGGAATTATCCTATCTGTATGATTTTTATGGGGCGCTTCTGAAGGAAAACCACAGACAGATCTTTGAAGATTATGTGCTGAACAATCTGTCGCTGGGTGAGATTGCCGGGGAGAGGCAGATCACCAGACAGGGCGTATATGATATTGTCCGGCGCTGCCGGATCCGCCTTAAGGAATACGAAGACAAGCTGCGGCTGGTGAGCAAATTCCAGCTGACGAAGCAGAAGCTGCAGGAGATTGAGCGGATCGTCCGAGAGGGTGCAGATGGAGAGGTGTCTCAGCAGATCACCAGACTGGCAGAAGAGATTTATGATGTGATATAGCGCGGCGGCATGGCTGGCTATTATTGCAGGAAAGGGGCCGTTCCATGGCATTTGACAGTTTATCTGAAAAATTACAGAATGTGTTTAAGGGACTGCGAAGCAAGGGCCGTCTGACGGAAGCGGATGTGAAAGCGGCTCTGAGGGAAGTTAAGATGGCTCTTCTGGAGGCAGATGTAAACTTCAAGGTAGTGAAGCAGTTTATCAAAGCGGTACAGGAGAAGGCCACAGGGGAAGATGTTCTGAACAGCCTTACTCCAGGACAGACCGTGATCAAATATGTAAATGAAGAGATGGTCCGGATGATGGGTGAGACCACCGCTGAGATCGATCTTCTTCCGGGCAGTGAAGTGACGGTAATAATGATGTGCGGCCTGCAGGGCGCAGGAAAGACTACCACGACAGCCAAGATTGCCGGCAAGCTGAAGGCGAAGGGAAGACGCCCGCTGCTGGTGGCATGTGATGTGTACCGCCCGGCAGCCATCGAGCAGCTTCAGATCAACGGCGATAAGCAGGAGGTTCCAGTATTTTCCATGGGAACCGGCCATGATCCGGTGGATATCGCCAAAGCAGGTGTGCAGCATGCCAAAGCCAATGGAAACAATGTGGTGATCCTGGATACTGCCGGACGTCTTCATGTAGATGAGGATATGATGGAGGAACTTGCCCGGATCAAGGAAAATGTAACGGTTCACCAGACAATCCTGGTGGTGGATTCCATGACGGGACAGGATGCTGTCAATGTGGCGGGGATCTTTAATGAAAAGCTGGATGTCAGCGGCGTCATACTGACGAAGCTGGACGGGGATACCCGCGGCGGTGCGGCACTCTCTATCCGTGCTGTGACAGGAACCCCGATTTATTACGTTGGTATGGGGGAGAAGCTCTCGGATCTGGAACAGTTTTATCCAGACCGGATGGCGTCCCGCATTCTCGGTATGGGAGACGTGCTTACCCTGATCGAGAAGGCCGAGGCACAGATGGATGAGGATAAGGCGGCGGAGCTGGCGAAGAAGATCAAGAAGGCGGAGTTTGATTTTAATGACTTTCTGGATCAGATGCAGCAGATGAAGAAGATGGGCGGCCTTTCCAGTATACTGAGCATGCTGCCGGGGATGGGTCTCCCGTCGGACCTGGAGATTGACGATGACGCCCTGAAGGGGACGGAGGCCATTATTTATTCCATGACGAGGGAGGAGCGCACGCATCCGAATATTATCAATCCATCCCGCAAGCGCCGCATTGCCAATGGCGCCGGTGTGGATATCAGTGAGGTAAACCGTTTGATCAAGCAATTCGAGCAGAGCCGGAAGATGATGAAACAGATGTCCGGCATGATGGGCGGCAAGGGCCGCAGGAAAGGCGGTTTCCGGTTCCCCTTCGGGGGCATGTGAGACAGGCATTCAATGAGGCGTTAAGCCCTTTGAATATAGATCAACATAGAAAGAGAAGGAGGTGAAAGACATGGCAGTAAAAATCAGATTGAAAAGATTAGGTCAGAAGAAGTCACCATTTTATAGAATTGTGGTTGCTGATGAGAGATCTCCGAGAGACGGCAAAAATATCGCTGAGATTGGTACTTATGACCCAAATCAGGAACCAAGCGTCATTAAGGTAGATGAGGAAGCAGCCAGAAAATGGCTGTCTAACGGTGCTCAGCCAACAGATGTTGTTGCTCGTCTGTTCAAGCAGGCAGGTATTGAAAAGTAATCTGTGTCTTTTGGCAGCACAGGATTGGAGGCTGGTATGAAAGAGTTAGTAGAAGTGATCGCTAGTGCATTAGTGGATGATCCGGCGTCCGTTGTCGTCACTGAGACAGAAGACGATGATCAGATTGTCCTGAACCTGACCGTTGCGCCAGACGATATGGGTAAGGTCATCGGCAAACAGGGAAGGATTGCGAAAGCGATCCGTACCGTTGTGCGTGCAGCGGGTTCCAAAGGCGACAAGAAAATAATGGTAGACATACAGTAGTTGAAAGTTCATGTCAGAACAGCCGGATATCATAGCTTGGTCAATGGTATGCCGGGCTGGTCAGGACATGAACTTCTTGTATTTGCGGGAGATTGATTGGATATGAATGGAAAAGAGATTGAAAAAACGTCAGAGAGCATCGAGGATATGCTTCGGATTGGAGTTGTGACGACGACACACGGGATCCGGGGGGAGATTAAGGTATTTCCTACGACAGATCAAGTCAGCCGCTTTGAGAAATGCGATGAGGTGATTCTTGTAACAAAGGAAGGAAATCTGGTTTTACATGTCAATCGTGTAAAATATTTTAAAGATAGAGTGATTCTTGGTTTTCGGGAGTATGACAATATCAATCAGGTAGAGGGATTTCAGAAGTGCGACCTGATGGTGACGCGGGAGAATGCCCTTCCCCTGAAAGAGGGGGAGTATTACCTGTGCGATGTTGTGGGGGCAGGAGTTGTGGAAGAGGATGGCTCGCCGGTGGGTGAGGTGACGGATGTAATAGAGACGGGGGCGAATCATGTCTTTGCTGTCCGGATGGATTCTGGGAAGGAGGTTCTTCTCCCTGTGATCCCGGACTGCATTAAGAAAGTAGACACGGAAGCGGGTGTTGTTACAGCGCATATTATGAAGGGGCTGATGGATCTGTGAGATATTATGTGATGACGCTGTTTCCGGATATGATCCGGCAGGGCATGAACACCAGTATACTTGGCCGGGCCATCCAGTCGGGAACTATTGAACTGGATATAAAGAATATACGAGACTACACGAAGAACAGGCATTTGAAGGTGGACGACTATCCCTACGGCGGCGGGGCCGGTATGGTGATGGAGGCGGAACCGGTCTATTGCTGCTATGAGGAAATCTGCAGCGAGGCGGGGTGTGTGCCGCGGGTCGTGTATCTCACGCCTCAGGGGACCGTGTTCTCCCAGGAGATGGCACAGGAGTATGCGGTTGAGCAGGATATTATATTCCTCTGCGGGCACTATGAGGGCATTGACGAGAGGGTACTGGAGGAGATTGTGACGGATTATGTATCCATCGGGGATTATGTGCTGACAGGCGGAGAACTGCCCGCCATGGTGATGATGGATGCCATTGCCCGGCTGGTGCCTGGCGTGCTGAGCAACGAAGAATCGGCGGATACCGAGAGTTTTTCCGACGGACTGCTGGAATATCCCCAGTACACAAGACCTCCGGAGATTCTTGGAAGAAAGGTGCCGGAGGTGCTGCTCAGCGGACATCATGAGAATATCCGGAGATGGCGGCAGGAACAGTCTGTCCGGCGTACCAGGGAGCGGCGTCCGGACCTGTATCAGAGCTGGAGGGACCGGTCCGGAAACGGAGCGGAGCAGTGGCAAGAATAACTGGAATAATTCACGGAGTTATGTTATACTATTTCTTATGATAAGATAGTTTGTACCAGAAACATGAGGAGGACTTTTCATGGGTCGTTATGTCAGATGCGAAAGAAATACGAGAGAGACCGAGATCATAGTGGAGCTGGATCTGGATGGGACGGGAGAGTACGAGATTGATACCGGCATCGGTTTTTTTGATCATATGCTGGAGGGATTTGCCAGACATGGGTTATTTGATCTGGAGGTGGCTGTCCGGGGCGATATCCATGTGGATGCCCATCACACGGTGGAGGATACCGGTATCGTACTTGGCCAGGCCTTTCTCAGGGCATTGGGCGATAAGGAGGGCATATCCCGGTTCGGCTACTTTATCCTGCCCATGGACGATGCTCTTGTACTGGCCTCTCTTGATTTTTCGGGGAGGGCATACTTTGCCTTTGACGCCGATCTGAAGGCGGAGCGTCTGGGAATGATGGAGACGGAAGTGGTCCGGGAATTTTTTATGGGACTGGCAGGCGGCGCGGGGATGAACCTCCATATCCGCCAGCTGGCAGGCGAAAATACGCATCATATCGTAGAGGCCATGTTTAAGGCGGTGGCAAAAGCCATGGATATGGCGTCCCGGGTCGATAACAGGATAGACGGTGTGTTATCCACAAAGGGCGTTCTGTGAGACCGTCCGGGAAGATTGACAGTAGGAGGATGAGACGTGGAATACAAAAAAATCATTGCGTTTATCAATGGTGAGAACGAGATTTCAACGAATATAGTGAAGCTGGCAGAGGCATATAATTTTGCCGGGGCGGATGAATTATTTCTATACAATTATTCCAAGATAGAGAGTGAACGGGAAGAATTTCTGGCAGCGCTGAAGGAAGTGGGGGCGGCCATCGACATTCCGTTCTTTGCGGGGATGTACGCGTCCCGGTTTGAGGATGTGAAGAAGGCATTCTATACCGGCGCGGATAAGGTTGTGATCAAGTATGAAATCTGTCCATCCAAAGGCATTATAAGCGAGGCAGCGGGCCGGTTTGGCACCGATAAAATTATGATCGAGGTGGATGAGGATCTGGCTTTCGACAAGATTGCATTTCCGGTTGACACACTGCTGCTCAAGCATGTGGATGCCGGGGAACTGCTGGCGAGAAAGATTCAGGACTGCGGGAAACATGTGGTGATCCGGGACAGCCTTCTGCGCAACGATCTGGAGGAGCTTCTCCGGATCGACGGCGTACTGGGTGTGGCTACGAATTATTTTGAAAATAAAAATCTGTATAAAGTGAAAAATAGCATGAAGAAGGCCGGAATAGCCATGAATACCTTTGAGTCCTCACTGCCCTTCTCGGAATTTAAGACAGATAACAGGGGTCTTATACCCTGCATTGTCCAGGATTACCGAACCAGCCAGGTTCTTATGATGGCATATATGAATGAGGAATCCTACCAGATGACATGTGATACTGGGAAAATGACCTATTACAGCAGGAGCCGCCAGCAGCTCTGGGTCAAGGGAGAGGTTTCCGGTCATTTTCAATATGTAAAGGAACTGTCTCTGGATTGTGACAACGATACCATACTGGCCAGGGTTCACCAGATCGGGGCGGCGTGCCATACCGGCTCCTACAGCTGCTTTTTTAAAGAGCTGGCCCGGAGAGATTACAACGATACCAATCCACTTACCATTCTGGAGGAGGATTTCGCTACGATAATGGAGCGCAAGAAGAATCCGAAGGAGGGTTCCTATACAAATTACCTCTTTACGAAAGGGATAGACAAAATACTGAAGAAATGTGGAGAGGAGGCATCGGAGATCATTATAGCCGCGAAGAATCCGGACGCGGAAGAGCTGAAATATGAAATTGCTGATTTTCTGTATCATATGATGGTCCTGATGGCAGAGTGCGGTATTACCTGGGAAGATGTGACAAAAGAACTGGCAAACCGCAGATAAACTATGAGTTATGGAAAAGGAGGTGCTTGTATGCCGGAGACTTTGTTGGAGGCTTTTGTGTACTATCTGACCCGTCTGGTGGTGTTTGGGGCAGTTGCTGCAGGCGGTATCGCCATCGGGATCAGACTTCGCAGGAGCAAGAATGCAAAAGAGCAGTATACAGAAAATGAAAATTAGGTGATGTTATATGTTGGGGAGAAAGAAAAGACTAGGGGATATGCTGGTAGACGCCGGCGTTATCACGAATGAACAGCTTGGCGAGGCGCTGAAGAAACAGCGGGAGCTGGGAATCCGGCTGGGGCAGACGCTGATCGAGCTGAACTTTACAAATGAGGGCGAGATCGTGGAAGCCCTTCACCGGCAGATGGGGCTGCCCATCGCCCATATAAGGGAAGCGAAGCTGGCGCCGGAGGTCATAGGGCTTCTCTCGGAGAAGATTGTCCGCAAGCACAATGTCCTGCCCTTCGAGATCCATCCGGAGAACCCGAATATACTGAGAGTGGCCATGGCAGACCCGCTGGACATTCTCGCTGTGGACGATCTGAGTATTGTGACAAATATGATCATAGAGCCCATGGTGGCGACTCCGTCGGATATTCATTTCGGTATTGAACGATATTATGGGAACGAACAGGTTGCCAAGATGGCGGACGCCTTTTCCGAGGAGCGCAAGAAGCAGCAGGAGGCAAGGGGCAGGCATCAGGAGGAAGAAAATGAGGAAGTAGATAATGCACCTATCGTCGTTCTGGTTAATAAGATTATCGAACAGGCAGTAAATGAGCGCGCCAGTGATATCCATATTGAAGCCATGGAGACCAGTGTCCGGGTTCGTTTCCGCATTGATGGCGTTATGCAGGAAATGATGCGGTACGAGCATGAGCTTCTGGCCGCCATTGTGGCCCGGGTCAAGATTATCAGCGGGATGGACATCTCAGAAAAACGCGCGCCGCAGGATGGCCGAATGACACAGCGGTTCGACCGGGTAGAATATGATATCCGTGTCTCCAGCCTTCCTACCGTGTTTGGTGAGAAGATCGTTATGCGTCTCGCCTCCAAGCAGGCGCTGACAAGAGATAAAAAGGATCTGGGATTTCCGCCGGAGGAGCTGCGCCGGTTTGACCAGCTGGTGCGCAATCCCCATGGGATCATACTGGTTACGGGACCTACCGGAAGCGGTAAGTCTACCACCCTGTATACGGTGCTCAGCGAACTAAATTCCGGCGACGTCAATATTATTACGGTGGAGGATCCGGTTGAGGCCGATGTGGACGGCATCAATCAGGTTCAGGTGAACGAGAAGGCGGGACTCACCTTTGCCTCCGCACTCCGTTCCATCCTCCGACAGGATCCCGATATTATTATGATCGGTGAGATCCGGGATGAGGAGACTGCCGGTATCGCGGTGAAGGCCGCCATTACAGGACATCTTGTGGTTTCCACACTTCATACAAACAGTGCGGCCAGCTCCATCACCCGTATGGAGGATATGGGAGTGGAGCCCTATCTCATCGCCGACTCTACTGTGGGCATCATTGCCCAGCGCCTTGTGCGCAGGCTCTGTCCCAAATGCAAAAAGCCCCATGTGATCACGGAACTGGATAAGCAGAGACTTCATTTGAGGGGAGACGCTGCCCCCACCATCTATGAGCCGGGGGGAGGCACCTGTGCTTTCTGTAACGGAACCGGATACCGCGGGCGGATCGGCGTCTATGAGATTATGCCGGTGGGCAGCAATATACGCCGTGTGATATCTGCCGGCGGCGGGGCTGAGGAGATTCAGAAGGTGGCTCTGCAGGAGGGAATGACGACGCTCCGCCACGGTGCGGCAAAGCTTGTTTTACAGGGTGTGACCTCTATCTCCGAGGTAGAACGAATTGCAACTGAATAATGATGAATAAAAGGTAAGAATGGGGATTAGTATGAAAATCGATGAACTGCTTGCAAAAGCAAGACAGATAGGGGCTTCGGATCTTCATGTCTCGGTGGGAATCCCGCCCAAATGCCGTATCAACGGCGAATTAAAGGCACTGACCAGGGATGCGGTTATGCCGAAGGACTCAAAGGAACTGGTAGAACAGATGATTCCGGGACGACTGGTGGAGCGTTTTAATCAGGACGGCGAGATTGACTTCTCATATGCCATCAATGGACTGGGACGTTTTCGTGTCAATGTATTCAAGCAGAGGGGAACCCTCTCTTTTGTTATCCGGGTGGTAAATTCCGAGATTCCGGACCCGGAAAAGCTGGGACTGTCGCCGTCGGTGATCGAGCTGGCGACGAAAAAGAGGGGACTGGTTCTGGTTACAGGACCGACCGGAAGTGGAAAATCCACCACCCTGGCTTCTCTGATCAATATTATCAATCAGAATTACAGCAAGCATATTATAACACTGGAGGATCCCATCGAGTATCTGCACCGGCACGGCAAGTCCATTGTGAACCAGCGCGAGGTGGGTATTGATACCCAGTCCTATGCGGGGGCGCTCCGGGCGGCGCTCCGTGAGGATCCGGATGTTATACTGGTGGGAGAGATGAGGGATCTGGACACCATCGCCACGGCAGTTACGGCGGCGGAGACGGGGCATCTTGTGTTTTCCACCCTACATACCATCGGCGCGGTGCCGACCATAGAGCGGATTATAGATGTGTTTCCGACGAACCAGCAGGGGCAGATCCGTATCCAGCTGGCAACCCTGCTGGAGGCGATCATCTCCCAGCAGCTTCTTCCCACGGCGGACCGTAAGGGGCGTGTGGCTGCCTTTGAGGTGATGTATGCCAACAGCGCCATCCGGAATCTGATCCGTGAGGCGAAGCCTCATCAGATTCCGTCTATCATCCAGACCAGCCGTTCGGTGGGTATGATCACGATGGACGATGCCATCACCGAATTGTACGAACGCAGGAAGATCACAAGGGAGGATGCGATCCTGTTTGCACAGGACAAGTCGAATCTTAAGAAGCGGCTGATTTATTGAGATAAGGGAGGTTAGGTATGGCGAGATATAAATATGTTATCACGGATAAATATGGCAAAGAGAAAAAGGGCATGATGGAATCCCAGTCAGAGGAACAGGCCATCGCCCGGTTAAAAGGCGATGGGAGTGTCGTTCTGCAGATCAAGGAGACGAAATCATTGGATGATGCCGCCTGGAACATCCAGATTGGTTCGGGCGTAAAGAAAAAAGATATCACTATCTTCTGCAAGCAGTTTCACAGCATTCTCACGGCAGGCGTCACGGTGATCGACGGTCTGCAGATGGTACAGGACCAGACTGAGAATAAAAATCTCCGCAGGGCGCTGCTGAACGTCCAGGCCAACGTGTCGAAGGGGGAATCCCTTGCCGGCGCCATGGAGCAGGAGGGGAAGATATTCCCAGAGCTTCTGGTCCACATGGTGAGGGCGGGCGAGGCCACTGGTAATCTGGAGATTGCCTTTGAACGAATCACTTCTCAGTTTGACAAGGATATGAAGCTGGTTTCCATGGTGCGCTCCGCCATGATATACCCCATTGTGGTGGTTATCGTTGCCGTTGCGGTGGTGATTATTCTGATGTCTACCGTAATTCCGAATTTCCGGGAGACCTTTGAGACGATGGGAGAGGAGCTTCCCGGACTGACTAAGATGGTCATTGCCATGAGTGATTTCATCACCGGACATCTGGTGGGGGTTCTGGGAACCATTGCAGGTCTTGTTATTTTTATTGTTGTGGGAAAAGGGACGGAGCCTGGCAAACAGTTTCTCAGCAGAGTCGCTCTGCTTATTCCGATGATCAAGAATTTCTCCGTAAAAAATGCTTCTGCCCGTTTTTCCATGACGATGGCCACGCTTGTTATGTCCGGCGTCCCGCTGGTGGATGCGCTGGAGATCGCGGGGGACGTCATCAGCAACCGCCTGATCAGAAAGGCGGTAAAGGACTGCCGGGAAGAGGTGATGCAGGGGATCCCCATGTCGGAACCACTGGAGGCATCCGGCGTATTTCCGCCGATGCTGACGCATATGCTCCGCATCGGCGAGGAGACTGGTACGACGGAACAGATGCTGGATAAGGTAGCGGAATACTATGAGGAAGAGGTGACGGAGGCCACCAGAAACCTTACTACAGCGATGGAACCCATGATCATTATCGTACTGGCCGTGCTGGTTGGCGGTATCCTTGGAGCAGTTATGATGCCGATGCTTTCCATTTATGAAAATGCGGGGAATGCGTAAGGGGAGTTACGGCTCTGCATGGAGGAATAAGGATGGTGAATGTTTATGCCAAGAGTAGTTTCCGTTGGTGAACAAGATTTTGAGAGATTGATAAAAGGGAATTGCTTTTATGTGGATAAAACCTTGTTTATTAAGGAATGGTGGGAGAACAGGGATATTGTGACACTGATCACCCGGCCAAGACGATTTGGAAAAACACTCAATATGAATATGCTGGAACGGTTTTTCAGTATAGAGTATAAGGGGCAGGGGGGGGTTTTTGAACATCTTAATATATGGCAGGAGAGGAAGTATAGAGAACTGCAGGGATTATATCCGGTAATTTCTCTTTCTTTTGCCGGGGTAAAGGAAAGCAATTGTGAAACAGCATTGTATTTAATCTGTCAGCTTATAAAAATGTTATATAAAAAGCATTATTATTTGACGGAATCGGATGCATTAACCGATGATGAAGCAAGGGAGGTCAGAAAATTTGCATCTGGGGTGTCTTTGCAGGATGCACCTTTGGCATTATACATTTTATGTAGTTATTTATATCGGCATTATGGAAAAAAGGTAATTATTTTGCTGGATGAATACGATACTCCTATACAGGAGGCGTATGTCGGCGGATATTGGGAAGAGATCGCCGCATTTACAAGGGTTTTGTTTAATAATACATTCAAGTCGAATCCTTATTTGGAGCGGGCGGTCATGACAGGAACCACCAGAGTGAGTAAAGAGTCTCTTTTTTCGGATTTAAATAATCTAAAAGTAGTAACCATGACTTCAAACAATTATGCCAGCTGCTTTGGATTTTCAGAGAACGAAGTTTTTTCTGCCATGGATGAATTTCACATGACGAATAAGCTTGAAGTAAAGAAATGGTATGATGGTTTTACAATAGGCTCGTGGCAGGACATTTATAATCCATGGTCAATTATAAATTTTCTGGATGAGGGAGAACTAAGGCCATATTGGGCGAATACAAGTTCTAACGGGCTGGTGAGCAGTTTGATCCGAAAGGGCAGCAAGGACATTAAAATGCAGTTTGAAGACCTTTTGTCCGGGAAAAAAATTGTGAGCCGTATAGATGAGGAAATTGTATTTAATCAGCTTGATGGCAGCGAACGGGCTGTCTGGAGTCTTCTCCTTGCAGCAGGTTATCTAAAGGTGACGAAAATACGAGGAAAAGACTATGAACTCTCTGTAACTAACTATGAAATAAAACAGACTTTTGAAGATATGGTGAGGGAATGGTTTGATGAAGGATCATCTGACTATAATGATTTTGTCAAAGCCCTTTTGAGAGGCGATGTGGAAGAGATGAATGAATATATGTCTGAAATGGCAGATTCTATGTTCAGTTCTTTTGATGGGGGGAAAAAACCGTCTGAAAAGAAGACACCAGAACGTTTTTATCATGGATTTGTATTGGGTCTTCTTGTGGATCTGGCAGACAGATATGAGGTATTGTCAAATCGCGAGAGTGGTTTTGGGCGTTATGACGTAATGCTGAAGCCAAGGAGCCTCAAAGAGAATGGCATAATTATGGAATTTAAGATTTTCAATCCTAAAAAAGAGAAATCGTTACGAGATACTGTTCAGGCAGCTTTGACGCAGATAAAAAAAAGAGGGTACGAACAGTCTCTTTTGGATTCTGGATTAAAAAGACAACAGATTTGTCATTATGGTTTTGCCTTTAAGGGGAAAGAAGTTTTGATTGATACGGAATAGTGCGGATGCAAACATGTGTTAGAGAATGATCTCCTGCAGACAAGGATATAAAAGGGAATTTAACCAAAAAATTACGGAAAACCACGATTTTTTTGGTTAAAAGTATTGAAAAAATATTATAAATGAATTATAATATTTAAATAAATATCTGAGATAGCGTTTATTTCAGAGTGGATTCCTGTGAAGTGGGGAGTCAAAAAAAGAACTAAAAAGGAGAGATTAAGTATGAAAAAGAGAATTCAGAAGTATCTGAGTGGGGAAAGAGAAGGCTTTTCTCTTGTTGAGTTGATTATCGTAATTGCGATCATGGCGATTCTGATCGGTGTAATTGCACTGGCAGTTATTCCATATCTGTCTCGTTCCAGAGAGAGTAAGGATCTGCAGGCACTGGGTTCTGTTTGTTCTTCGCTGGCATCTGCTGTAGCAAATACACAGGCGACAGGATCTGGAACATTTCATTACACAGGATCAAAAACTGGTGGAACAGCCGAAACGGATAAAGTGAACGATGAAATGGTTGATCTTTTGGGAACAGGATCTACTACATTATCGGTAGATTCCAGTGCAGAGATTTATTGCACGTATGATGTGTCAACAAATACAATTATGGTTTATGCCAGCACAGATAGCGGAACAACTGCCGTTGAATTAGATACAAATGAAACTGGCTTTGGAACCGATTTGAAAAAGGCGAGTGGCGGCAAAGGCCTTGTTGTAAGCAACTAACAAGTCATACACATAAGGAGAACCCACAATGGCACCAGTACACTTCATCCTCTATCTGATCATATTTCTATATGGCATCGTGATTGGGAGCTTTCTCAACGTATGTATCTACCGGATGCCGAAAGGGGAAAATCTGGTGACAGTGGGTTCTCACTGTATGGAATGCGGCCATCACCTGAAATGGGTTGATCTGTTTCCGCTGTTCAGCTGGCTTTTTCTAAGAGGGAAGTGCCGGTACTGTGGTGCGGGGATATCGGTTCAATATCCGCTTGTAGAGGCGTTGAACGGCGTCCTGTATGTCCTTGTATTTGCCGTTAAGGGATGGAATGTGGACAGCATTTTGTGGTGCATTCTCGTGTCGGCCCTGATCGTTCTCGGCGTGATTGACTATCGGACGATGATGATTCCCACAGCAGTGGATGTAGTGATCCTGCTGGTTGGCATTTTTCATCTTATCTTACATCTGAATGACTGGGTTTATTATGTTACTGGCTTCATCTCGGCAAGCCTTTTTCTGTTATTATGTGCCTTTCTGTTCCGGGCCGTGACGGGAAAAGGGGGCCTGGGGATGGGAGATGTGGAATTGATGGCATGTGCGGGACTTTGCATAGGCTGGGGGCACTCGCTTTTTGCCGTTGTTATTGGTTCGGTGCTGGGAGCCATCGTACAGGGGATCCGTATGGCTGTCACGAAGGAGAGGGGGAAGTTCCCTTTCGGACCCTATCTCTCTATTGGCGTCTTTATCGCCCTGCTCTGGGGAACGCAGCTGTATGAGTGGTATCTGGAACGATTTCTTTTTATGTAATAAGAAATGAATTTTGTCCTTTTTGGAGCGATTGAAGGGAAGGAGCCTTGAATTGCTGCAAAAAGGGTGAAATACTTTTAAAGAGGGAGGATATGAGAATGTCAAAAAAGGTTGTTGTGGTCCGGGTTGGTACAAAAACCATCCATATTGTCCACATGGAATATATGACGAATAATCCTACGATATACGGCTGTATGCGTGTCCCTACTCCCGAAGGGGCCTGCAATGACGGAACGATTATAGATGCCATGGAGGTGGGGCAGCGGATCAAGAAAGCATGCCAGGAGAAAGGAATACATACAACGGACGCTATTTTTACCATAGACTCGTCGAAGATTGCCAACAGGGAAACGACGATCCCCTATGTGGCCAAGGCGAAGATCCGTCAGAACGTTATGGCGAAGGTGCCGGACCTTTTTCCCATTGATTCAGAACGCTATGTGTTTTCCTATGTACTGCAGGGCAAGGAATATGAGAATACAAATATGGCGGAGGGGGAGATCAATGGCAAGGTACAGGATGTCCATATCTTTGCCGCACCGGCGGAGCTGATCGACTCCTATTATGCCCTGGCGGACGCAGCGGGATTCCGCGTTGCGGCTATTGAGGCGGATGGCAACAGCGTCTTTCAGATGATGCGCCGGCAGGTGAAAAAGGATATAACCATGGCGGTCCAGGTGAATCAGGATTCCACACTGGTGAATATTATAGATAATGACAAATTGTATCTCCAGAGGGTGATTCCCTATGGGATCAATGTATTTACGGAAGTGATGACCCAGGAAGAGGTATTTGAAACTCCGGATACAGATCAGGCATTTAACCTTCTGTCCACGAAGAGGGTGTTGCTGAGTACGATGAATGCGGACAATCCGGAGGGGGATTATTCGCTGGCAAAACGGGGGGAGGTCACGGATAATGCGGATTACCTTATCAGCAATATCTCCCGTGTTATGGAATATTATAATTCCAGATATAAAGAGAAGCCCATCCAGAATATTATGTGTATCGGACAGGGCTGCAGTGTAGCCGGTTTTCAGGAGCTGCTCACGAATGAGCTGGGAGTTCCGGTGAAGACACCCAATGAACTGGACGGTGTCCGGTTTAATCATAAGGTTGCCATCAACAGTACGATCCTTCAGTACGTCAACTGCTTCGGGTCCGTATTTTATCCGGTGCGTTTTGTGCCCCGGGCGGTGGAGCTGCGGGAGGCAAACAAAGGGAGCCTGACGGGGGGGATTCTTGTCTTTGCCAGCCTGATGCTGGCAAGCATCGTTCTGGCGGGCTTTTCCTTTCTGCAGGTACATGTGGCGACCCAGGACCGTGACCGGCTGCAGGCGCGGGTGCGTGCCCTGGAACCAGTACAGGGGGAATATAATCGTCTCAAAAAGATTGAGAATGAATATATCCTGACGAGTCAGCTGAAATTTTTCGTAAATAGAAACAACAACGGTTTTCGCAAGACGATCAAGACGCTTTCCAATATGACCCCGAAGTCATTCCGGATCGAGAGTATACAGTCGAATGATACAGAGGTGACCATCAGCGCCAGATCACAGGATAAGCTCTCGTCCCTGTCTGCGCTGCAGATTCAGCTGAATAAGATCGCAGGCTTTAAGGATGTCAGGATTGACACGATCTCAGAGTCTAAGGAACAGGCCACCAACAGAAGAGTATACTCCTATACGCTGACCTTCAAATATGTGGAGAAGCCGGAGGATATACTGGAGGAGCTGATAGCCATTCTGGAACAGGGAGGAGGACAGTAGCATGTCGTTATTACAGAAAAAAATTATACTGATCGTATCCGGTCTTGTGATACTTCTGGTTACTTTCTTTCTGGTGTTCCAGAAAAATCAGGAGACAGTGTACACGCTGGAGGCGGAGTCACGAAACTTTCAGAACCAGGTAAATCATCTTAGCTCCCTGCAGACGCAGGTGACCCTGATGAGCAAGCTGGCTCCCCAGAAAAAGAAGGAGACAGATACCTTTACGGGAGAGTTTCTCAGCAGAGTGCCGCAGCAGAAGGCAATCTATAATCTTTATCTTATGATGATAAAGAGCGGAATCCGTATCAGTGCCATCACTCCCGGGGATCCACAGACCTTTTTCCAGAACGGCAAATTTCTTGTGGGGAATGAGGGTGCAGCCGCCAGTACATCTGCAGTAGAGGCAAATCCGGAAAATAAGGTGGATATGGTACAGATGGTGGGCAAGAGGTCGGTGTATGACGTTCAGCTCACTGGAACACTCAGTCAGATTATGAAGGCCATTGACTGGGTAGCTGGCAGTAAGGAGCACATGACTGTGTGGAATGTGAATCTTTCCTATGACGCCAGCACTGGAAAGCTCAGCGGCAATATGACCATTGCCTTCAATGAATTAAACGGGAATGGAAAACCATATGAGGAACCGGATGTATCGGATATTTCCGTGGGAATCGATGAAATGAATAAAATGTTTGGAACAGCAAAGAAATAGGAGAATAGAGAGTTCAGGATATAAGGAGTGAGGCAGTATGGTTCATAATATTGACCGCAGTGGACATAGGGGAAAGTATGCCATGAAGGAAGGTTTTTCACTGGTAGAAGTGATTATTGCCGTGGCACTGCTTGCCTTTATGGCTCTGCCGATTCTTGCTTATTTTACCAATGCAGCGGTGACCACCTCCCGGGGAAAGAATTCCCAGAAAGCTACGATGGCGGCGGAATCCGTCCTGGAGGAACTGAATTCCTTCGACACACTGGAGCAGATGGAGGAGTACCTGAAAGCGGAATCAGCCGCTGATCCGGCATGGAGTATTACCCAGGCGGAGAGCGTCACCGGCGAGGCGGGCAAGACTACGGCCACCACCCTTACAAGGAAAAATATCGAGGTGGACGGCTCCTCTTATAATGCGAAGGTGACGCTGGAATACAATTATCCCTCCGGCTCCGGCGGATATACAAATCCCAATCTGCAGGAGCTGCCGGAATTAAAAGAGGTGTATTCCAGTGAGAATGCGGTGATCGCAGAGGAGGATCAGCTGGACCGTGCGGTGAGCCATTATCTCATGAAATATCCCGATGAGTCGAAGGTGGATATTATCAATAAGCTGGACAGGAAACTGTGTCTCGATATAACGGAAAAGGATGATATTTATACTGTCACGGGATCCTATCACTATACTTATAATGGAAGTGAGAGCGATTCCTATGATGCTGTCGTCACAAGAACGAAGGTAAAAGATCCGGCCAATGTCTATTTCTTCTACAAACGCACCAGCTATGAACAGGGCGGCGGCAGGATTGTCGTTAATGGGGAAGAGCAGGTGAGCGTATCGGCTGCCCCTGCTTCGGGTAACGCGGCGGATCAGATGGCTTTCGATGCCATTATGGATAAATTGCACATCTATTTTATCTGTCAGAGGGAAGGAACAGAAAATAAGATCAATATCGCCCACCGGCTGAAATTTGAACTGCTTCTCCGGGCTTCGCGGGCGGTTTATCATACGAATCTGGATTCTGCAAATGTTGTGGGAATTGCTACAGACCACAGACAGGAGCTGGTTACCTCCAGTACCAAAAAGCGTATTGCCAAAGTTGTGGTGGACGTCTATGGGAAAGAGGATTCGTCTATGTCTGAAAGCCTTGCCCATCTGGAGTCTTCGAAAGGGGAATAGGGATGAAATTTTCATGGATTCGCAGGAAAAAACAAAACAAGCGGAGAGAGGGAGCTTCCCTGGTGTCCGTTGTCATAGGCGTTCTGTTTCTTTCAGCCATCGGAGTTACGATTCTTACAGTGGCGACGCGGTATGTGGTATCGGTATACACGGCGGGACATTCTTCCAATAATTTTTATGAGACGGAGGGGATCCTTACGGAGGTTCGTACCGGTCTGATCGGATACGCTTCGGCAGCCAGCAGGGATTCCTATGAGGACGTGCTTCAGAATTATATGGCAGACGGAGCGGATGCCAAAATGAAATATTCGGAGCGGTATATAAACCGTCTTGTGGAAAAGCTTACCGGGCGCACGGGATTTCAGGTGGCGTCGGAGGTAAATAAAACGAATCCGGCCAAATCTTATCAGGCGGAAAACGGTGCTCCCCTGGCAAACATTAATAAGCTGACACAGGTGCCGGACGCGGTGAAGACAGACCTCTCCACCAAGGAAGATTATTTTGACTTTGACATCCAGTTTGACGAGCTGAGAGGGTATACCCTGATCCTTAAAAATATAGATATCGATTATACAAACGAAGCCAGCTACCGTTCCCAGATATCTACGGACATTGTATTTACCACGCCGGATTACAAGTTTGACGGGGACAGTACATTTAATGAATTGAAGAATTATCTGGTGATATCGGATGGCATTTTGAAGAGGAGCGGTGTAAATTCATCGGGAACCACTTCCTTCACAGGAAATATTTATACGGGAGGAGCATCCGTCAAGGGATCCGGCGACAAGCCGGATATTGGGATCGACATCCAGCACGACAAGAAGGTGGTCTTTCAATCCGACCGGATTATCAGCAGGGGCAGTCTGGATATCCAGTCCGGGTCGGATATTATGATAAATGGAGATTCTGGCACGGCCGATTCCGTTGCGGGGGATCTGTGGATCCAGAATGTGCGTCTGAAAAACTATAATTCTTCCCAGAAGGGAACGATATTGAAAATATTTGAAAATTCGTATGTGTCAAACGATCTGGATATCGAGGACAACAATTCTAAAGTGTATCTGGCGGGGACATATTACGGATACAGCTATAATGAACAGAATCTTTCATCTGAGGCGGCTACCAATGCGGAATACAGCAGTGCCGTCCTGGTAAACGGTCTGAATACGAGCCTGTTTACCAACTGGGATCCGTCGAAGGACGGGACGGCGGAGGCAGCCTCTGTTCCCACCCTGGATAAGCTGGTATTGGCGGGACATACATTTGTAGAGCGGGAGACCAATGCGGCAAACAAAGGAAATGATGATATCGTGATGGGCGAATCCATTGCGGCGAAGAGTGACCAGATCGCGTATCTGGTACCGGATGATTACGTCATTGGTCCGGAACACAATCCCGTGATGGCGGCAGATTATGAGGATAAGGCGGTATTTCTTGCGGGAGTGAAAAATGCCCTGAACAACAGTCCACTGAAGGATTATCTGGATTCTGCCCAGCCGTATATTGAGAATCATATCAGCGTATCGGGTGAGGATGTGATGTACCTGTTCTTAAATTTTAAGAATATAAATGCGGCAAATCAGTATTTCTTTGATTATTTTGCTGGAAATATTGTGGATTCTTCCCTGCCGGAGGACAGTTCGGCTGTTGCCAATAAAGACCTATTGAAGGATAAGGCCCAGACCTATCTCCGGGCATCCAATATGGAGGCGACGTTCTCTCCCAATCTGTATCTTCTGGCAGGCTATGTTGCCTACAACTATGAGGCGACGGATGCGGCGAACGGACTTCAGTCGCCGAATTATTTTACGAATGAAGGGAATAATTCCAGACCAAAGGAAGTGCTGCTGGAGGACGCCAGAAAGATGGCCAATTCATACTATGCTTTCTGCAAGAGCCTCACTTCGTCGACAGCTGGGACAGGAGAGGCAAAAAGAATTAAGAATGGTGAAGAGAAGCTGGTGGCGGATACGATTCTTGATATGAGTAAGCTGGATGCCTCGGAGGTTAAGAAAAATACATCTGACCGGACAAAGGTTCTGGTGGAGGCGGTTGACGGAAACTACAGTACCAGTGCCTTGATGGATACGGCCGTGCAGGGAAAGGACGTGCGGGGAATCTTGGTGGCGAAGGGGGATGTCGTGGTTGATAAATCCTTCCGGGGTCTTATCGTTGCCGGCGGCGAGGTTACGGTAGAGTCTGATTTTGACGGGCTGATTCTGTCGGAGGACCATGTAGACGTCACATTGGATAAGAAGCTGACAGCTAACATTGTAGTTGTAAATGAGCTGCTGGATCATATTAAGACGGATCCCGCCCTGACCGCTATCTTCAATGCCCTGAACGGCAAGGTGTCCGAGGATGCGACAGAGCTGGAAGAATGTATAAGCTATCAGAACTGGATGAAAGACCCAGGTACGATAGCTGCCGAGTAGATATTGGATCATGGCACGGAAGGAGGCGGCGACAGATGGATAGAGGAAAGGAAATGAGGGGGAAACCGGGTTTTTCCCTGATGGAGCTGATTATCGTTATCGCCATTATGGCAATTCTTGCCAGCGGCGCGGCGTTTAGTATTTCCCTGCTTCGTTCCTCCGATACAAAGGCCCTTGCCAGCGAGATCAACAGCAGCTTTACCACGCTGAGGTCGGAGAACATGGCAAAGAAGGAATTATCCTATATGCACATATATTACTATGAGGATGATTATTATATTGAGATGTCGAAGAATCCGGTCCCCTCTATGGATGAATCCGGCAGGAGGATCGGCATTGGTTCTGCCTCGGTGAAATTTAAAGGGGAGACGGATATTTTACTTGGCTCCGGTCTGAACAATTCTCTTTCCTTCTGTATCAATAAAAAGGACGGCTCCTTCGTTCCCAAGGTAAATGATACGGAATTGAAGGCAGCCTCGGAGATAGAAGTGTACTCGGATACCTTGTCTTACAAAATTGTGCTGGTGCGGGATACCGGACGGCATTATATCGAATAGATAAATATAGAAATGGTGGTGGTCTGGTGAATAAATTAAAGCAGGTAGTCCATGGGGAAAAAGAGGGATTTTCCCTGGTAGAGATGGTGATAGCCATGGCGGTAACGGTTATTGTCATGGCGGGTATCATAAGCCTTATCGCATATTCCACACGGAGCATGAGCATCACCCAGGCCCGGGCGGCACTGCAGGATGCGGCAAAGGATTCCGTTGCCCATATATCAACACATGTCATGGAGGGGGACAGCGTTACCCCGTATGAGGATACGGTGGCCGGGGACGGCGTTTCAAGAGGAGCGCTGCTGATCCGCAAAAAGAAGATAAAGGGAGACGGCACAGAGGAGTTCTCATGGTTTCTGTACTGGGTATCCTCCGGAATGGCGGCGGGTGATTCCGATATGCTCTGCTTTGCCCCGCTGGCAGATCTGGGGACGGAGCTTTCCATGCCGGTGCCAGATGATTTTGACACCAGAGATGACGCCCAGCGTCTGAATTATATAGCTGCTCTTGTGCCGGCGGTGGAGTCGGCAGGGCGGCAGAAGCGGCATCTGCTCTGCGATGACGTATTCCGGTTAAAATGCGAGGTTCAGCAAAAGGTGGATCCTGCCGATAGTACAAGTAAGATAGGCAGGCCGAAGCTGCACGTGGCGCTGACATTGAGGGACGATAAATCGGAATTTGAATGTGACAAGGACATTTTCATGAGGAATCAGTAAGGGGGTAGCGGGTATGGCTAAGAAAAAGGCGGGTAAATATCTCGGAATCGCAGCTGTATGCACCATAATCGGTACACTGTCCTTCTGGGCACTGTGTTCCGGTATTGTATTCGGTAAATTTGAACCGGCGGAGCCCTATGTGACAGGGGCGCCGGAGTCATTAAACAATATTATCATCACCTCGGAGGGGAGCAATCTCAAAGGGGAGATGGGATCCGGTGCCAGTCCCTGTACGAAAGAAGTACCGACGGCGGAGGGAAAGAAAGGAACCAAGACAAATCCTTTTGTTATACTGGAAATCGTACCGGATCACGCCCAGCAGCAGATCGCTTATGTGGCGGCGGAGGATCATGCGC
Source organism: uncultured Clostridia bacterium (assembly GCA_948467395.1). GTDB lineage: Bacteria > Bacillota > Clostridia > Lachnospirales > Lachnospiraceae > Eubacterium_F. Next base: position 65,857 of record CAOKDX010000009.1, read on the forward strand.
AGGAGCCGCTGGATATGCTGAAGTACGGTATCGAGCTTTCGAAGGAACAGGGTAAGTCTTTTGTTCCAGGCAGCAGCGGTTATATGGATAACGAACAGCTGAAAAAGCTGGGGCAGTGGTTTACCAACTGGCAGTATGAGGTATATAAGATCGGCACAGATGAGAAAGAGTTGATCAGCTATGCCAATATCGCAAAGTTGTATACCGCAGAATTTACTGCGGCGGATCTGCAAAAGAAAGGCATCGATCCGAATCAGTTCAAACAGGATTACGAATCCTCCAAGGAGCAGATTTCCTCCCGGGAGGGGATCGATCTGAAGAAGCTGATCGGGAAAAATGCCAAATATGCTGAACTCTTTGAGACTGATACCAAGGGAAACAAGATCCGGGAGATTGCTGTCAATGATAAGACAAACTGGAAACCCTCCTTTGAAAAAAGGATTATTCAGGAGGCTGTACGCAAGGAATATAATGGCAAAGGATATATCCTTGCTGTGGAACCAGGTAAGGGAGACTTTGGCTTTGCCAGTGAAAATGATGCTAGGAACTGGGTTTTTACAAAGACAGGAACAGCCGCAGACAGATGGAAATATGTAGAAAGAGAGGAAGATATTCCGGCAGAGTATGTTGCCATGCACAGTGCTGGAGCAATTTCTGGAAGTGGATTCTGGCACAATGGACAGGGGATTGGGTGGAGTGACATTGGACTTCTGTATTCTCAGTATCTGACAGATAACAGAATTACCGGATTGTATATGGCTCTTGCAGAAAATAGCTGGATAACATGCCGGTATGATATTGAGCCGGAAGTCAGTGAAGAGGTGTATACATTCAAATACTATGGAATATACAACAAAAATATTATAAAGAGACAGCTGTTTTTGTTTGCCGATCAGAAGGATTATGACAACTTTAATATGAAGGTCATCACCATGACTCCTTCTGAGCTGAATGCCATGGCAAAGAAGGATACGGATGATACGCTGGATATGATTGAGCGGGCCGATATGTTCTATATCGGTGCCTACGATTCGGGAACGGGTAATATCAATAATGTATATGACCTATACTATAAATATGGACAGGGGAAGGACAAAACGCCCCATGATATTTCCCAGAGCAATACCTATGTGGAGGATGACCTGGAATGGGAGCTCTGTTATAAGATCCTGTACCGGCTGTGCAACAATAAGAACCTGCCCATGATCATGACGCAGGGGCTTGGCAAGCTGGTAGAAAAGGGAACCGCTGATATTCCCATGTATCAGACGTCGACTTACCGCAATATACCACGAAGGGGAACCCTTTGTAATGTTGCGAAGCTGTATCTCATCGGGATACAGTTTGACCTGACGGCCAAGAAGGCGGAGGACTCTTCTTATATCCAGACCTTTTATGATGATTTCCTTATGCCGGGAAAGATCAACCGCATTGCCCTGGGGGATAAGAGCATTTCCCAGGAGAAGGGTGTCAGTGACCCGGCAGTATCCACCGGGTATTATGTGAGACCCCGGCTGGCAGAGGGGGTGGAGCAGAGCGAGCAGGAGAAATGCTATTATATCTGGAATACGCTGACCTTCTTCCCGCCGGAGATGGAATATATATTCTATAATGGGGAACAGGCGGACGTGAGCAGCGATGTGGTGGATGCCTTCGTGGCACGGGGATTTATGCGTTCCTTCTTTCAATCCTCCGGTTCCACGCCGAATAAGATCTTTACGGAGGGCGGCCAGACGATCCGGCAGGATGGCTCGGACGGCAGCGTGGGTAATGTGGGGATTCCGCATCAGAATGGTGACGCCCTGTATTCTACCCTGCTGGGAAATACGGAATCCGCCGGGGTATTCAATACGGTTATGGACGTGGCATATCAGATCATGAATAACCGCCCGGATATTATCAATAAGCAGCCGGTCATTGTGCAGAAACAGAAGAACCAGTATGTGAAGATGGGCGACACATCCGTCCTGCTGGATTTCGTGCAGGGACAGAATTATGATAACTACCGGAAATACGACAGCGATAATCCCATGTATCTGAAGGTGCTGATCCATAATAACGGCAATGGACAGCCGGGAGTAGTCACAAAGCTGACCCTGAAGAATGAAGAGGGAGAGACGGCTCCCCAGGATGCGGATCTGAAGCTGTATTCCAGCAGGGATAACTGGGCGATGCAGACCAGGGATAACTATTTGTGTGAGAAAGCCACCTATCACGACAGCAACGGAACCGTGACGGGATATAATGTGGACGGGACACTGGTGGCCTATATACCCTATTCCCTGAAACAGTGGTCCAACGGCTATAACATTGTTGAGGTGAAGACGGTGGGAAGGATATACAGCATAAAAAAGAAAAAATATCTCAAGGGAAATGTGGAGACAGACGAGATTACCATTGATGAGAGGACTTTGTTCAATCTGGAGTAAAGGTCAGCGGAGGAACCATGCAGACAATAAAAGACATCAGGTGCTTATTTGAAAAAACGGAAAAAGAGCAGTGGCATGCTCTTTTTTCGCAGTATAAAGACGACGCCCGGGCCGGCGTGCAGAAGCTTACCGCCCAGTATAAAAGAAAGCTGGAGGCATATAGGAGGGAACAGGCACGTCTTGAGAGAATGCTGGAATTTGAGCGGAAGTACGGCGGAGAGTGTCACTGTATCTGCGGCATAGACGAAGCGGGACGGGGGCCCTTCGCCGGACCGGTGGTGGCGGGGGCAGTGATCCTGCCTGCAGGATGGAAGCTGGAGGGACTGAACGATTCCAAGCAGGTCAGTGCCGCACGTCGGGAGGAGCTTTATGAGGAGATCCGGGAGAAGGCGGTAAGCTTCGGAATCGGTATGAGCTCCCCGGCAAGGATTGACGAGATCAATATATTGCAGGCCACCTATGAGGCTATGCGCCATGCCGTGGAGGATCTGGATGCAGTACCAGATCTTCTGCTGAATGACGCGGTGACGATCCCGCAGCTGCCCGTCCGGCAGGTGGGGATCGTGAAGGGGGACGCCAGGAGCCTGTCCATAGCCGCCGCCAGTATTATGGCCAAGGTGACAAGGGACCGGCTGATGGTGGAATATGCACAGCTGTATCCGGAATATTCCTTTGAAAAAAACAAAGGGTATGGATCCAGGGAGCACAGGGAAGCGCTGATGAAGTATGGACCGTGTCCGATCCACCGGAAAACATTTATCCATAATTATGTGAACAGACAGGAAGGGAGAGCAGCTTATGGCATGGAAGGAAGAGAAGAAGACAGCGGTAGCCCTGGAATATGAGGCGGGGGACAGGGCGCCAAAGGTAGTTGCCACCGGACAGGGAGTGCTGGCGGAGAAGATTATTGACGTGGCGAAGGAGGCCAACGTTCCGATTCACAAGGATGAGAAGCTGGCAAGGTCTCTGTCCATTCTGGATATCGGTGAATACATTCCCCCGGAGCTGTATTCCATTGTGGCGGAGATCCTTGTATTTGTGGACGGAATGGACCGGATCCAGAATAAACTGCAGAATAGGAAGAAGTGATGGCGGACAGACGGGCGACAGGGAGAAAATATGAAGAGACAGCCGCCGGATTTCTGAAGGAGCAAGGGTATGAGATCCTTGCGAGAAACTATCAGAACCGGTTTGGTGAGATAGATATTATTGCAATTCAGGACGGGGTGCTGGTGGCGTGCGAGGTCAAATACCGGAGCGGACCTGGTTACGGGGATCCTCTGGAGGCGGTGGATCCGTACAAGCAGAAGAAGATCTGCCGGACAATGATGTATTATTATTCAAGGCATGGGTACGGTGGGGACACGCCGTGCCGTTTTGATGTGATTGCAGTCTATGGGGACCATACCATTAAGCATTTACAAAATGCATTTGAATTCCGCAGCTGAGTTGTGGTATGATAATGAAATGGAACGATTTAGAGATACGGATGAGATATGGAATGGAGGAGCAGCATGGGAAGACCAATTCTTGCCATCGTAGGAAGACCGAATGTAGGCAAATCAACATTATTTAATACACTGGCGGGGGAGAAGATATCCATTGTCAAGGATTATCCCGGCGTTACCAGAGACCGCATCTATGCCGATATGACCTGGCTGGATCATTCCTTTTCCATGATCGATACCGGCGGTATTGAGATGGATACGAAGGATCATATGCTTTCTCATATGAGGGAGCAGGCGAACATCGCCATCGATACGGCGGATGTCATACTGTTTCTGGTGGATGTCCGGCAGGGGCTGGTGGATGCCGACTACAAGGTGGCGGATATGCTCCGGCAGTCTGGCAAACCGATTGTACTGGTTGTGAATAAGGTGGATCATTTCGACAAGTATATGGCGGACGTGTATGAATTTTATAATCTGGGGATTGGCGATCCCCACCCGGTTTCCGCCAGCTCCAAGCTGGGGCTGGGGGATATGCTGGACGCCGTTTTGGAGAAGATTGATTTTGAGAAGCTGGAGGAAGAGGAGGATGACCGCCCGCGGGTGGCCATAGTGGGTAAGCCGAATGCCGGAAAGTCTTCGCTGATCAATAAGCTTCTGGGGGAGAACCGCGTGATCGTATCCGATGTGGCGGGGACGACCAGGGACGCCATTGACACACAGATCACCTATGAGGACAAGGAATATATATTCATTGATACGGCGGGTCTCCGGCGCAAGAGCAGGGTAAAGGAGGATATTGAGCGTTACAGTATCATCCGTACCGTGGCGGCGATCGAGCGATCCGATGTGGTGGTGCTTATGATTGACGCCACTGAGGGAGTGACGGAGCAGGATGCCAAGATTGCCGGTATTGCCCATGACAGAGGGCGGGGCATGATACTGGCAGTCAATAAATGGGATGCCATTGAGAAGGATAACCACACGGTGAAGGAATATACAAAGAGGATCCGTGAGATACTTTCCTTCGTCCCCTATGCACAGATCGTCTTTATCTCTGCGCTGACCGGACAGAGGACGATAAAGCTCTTTGACATGCTGGATACTGTGATCCAGAACCATGCCCTGCGTATCCAGACCGGGGTTCTCAACGAGATACTGATGGAAGCAGTGGCAATGCAGCAGCCGCCCTCCGATAAGGGCAAACGGCTAAAACTGTTCTATATAACACAGGTCAGCACGAAGCCGCCGACCTTTGTACTGTTTGTAAATAAAAAGGAATTGATGCATTTTTCTTATCAGAGATATATTGAGAACCGGATCCGTGACGCCTTTGGATTTGTGGGAACCCCAATCCGGATATTTATAAGGGAAAGAAAAGAAAGGGAGTAAGAAACGATGTATGGTGAGATACTATTTATTATACTATCCATTTTGGCGGGTTATCTGTTTGGCTGCTTTTCCACAGGATATATTGTGGGAAAAAGGAGCGGCCATGATATACGCGCGGAGGGAAGTGGGAACATCGGCACCACAAATGCCCTGCGGACAATGGGGGCGAAGGGCGGTGCGCTGACATTCGGGGGCGATCTGCTGAAAACACTGATACCGACTCTTGCGGTGCGTTTTATGATCTGTCCGGCCCTGGGGTATTCCCGGGAGCTGACTTATATGATGACGCTGGTCACCGGGCTGGGAGTCGTGATCGGCCACAATTTTCCCTTTTACCTGAAATTCAAGGGGGGGAAGGGGATTGCGGTGTCGGCGGCGGTGATCGTAGCTTCTTCCTCGGAATCCGCTGCCGGCTGGATTATGATCGGCGCCGGGCTGCTGATCTTTATCCTGGTGGTGGCAGTTACCCGTTATGTTTCGCTGGGATCCCTGATCGTAGTCTGGTATTTTCCGGTCTATACGGTATTCCAGTACCGGAGTGCTGACCGGTTTGCCATGCTGCTGGCGCTGTCGCTGGCATTTACCGGGCTGGCCTATTTCAAGCATGCGGGAAATATCCGCCGTCTGCTGGATGGAACAGAGCGCAGGCTCGGAAGTGGGGACAAAAAAGACAATGAGAGAGATAAAGGAGAACAAAAGCAATGAAAAATGTAAGTTTTTTGGGAGCCGGAAGCTGGGGGACCGCACTGGCGATCCTGTGTGCCGGAAATGGCCATAAAGTAACGATCTGGTCAAAGATTCAGTCTGAGATTGATATGCTCCGGGAGAACCGGGAGCATGTAGACCGTCTTCCGGGCGTGAAGCTGCCGGACAGTATCGTGATTGAAGATGATCTGGAGAAGGCGTGTACCGGACAGGATATCCTTGTCTGGTCTGTTGCCTCTCCTTATGTGCGCTCAACCGCACAGCTGGCAAAGCCATATATAAAGGAAGGTCAGATTATTGTCAATGTAGGGAAAGGGATCGAAGAGGGAACGCTGATGACCCTCTGCGAGGTCCTTGCGGATGAACTTCCCATGGCGGATCCAGCTGTCCTCTCTGGTCCGAGCCATGCCGAGGAAGTCTCCCGGGCAATGCCGACTACAGTTGTAGTGGGCGCGAAATCCAAAAAAACTGCCATGTTTGTACAGGATGTTTTTATGGGCAATAATTTCCGTGTTTACACCAGCCCGGATATGATGGGAATAGAACTTGGGGGATCCCTGAAGAATGTCATCGCCCTGGCGGCAGGAATCTTAGATGGCATGGGCCTGGGTGACAATACGAAGGCGGCGCTGATGACCCGTGGAATCCTTGAGATCTCCCGGCTTGGCATGGAATTGGGCGGCAAGATGGAAACCTTCTTTGGGCTTTCCGGCATCGGGGATCTCATCGTGACCTGTACCAGCTCCCACAGCAGGAATCATAACTGCGGCTATCTGCTGGGCAGGGGAAAGACCCTGGAAGAGGCAAAAAATGAGATCAGACAGGTTGTGGAGGGCGTGAACTGTGCGAAAGCCGCCATGGCACTGGCCAATAAGCATCATGTGACGATGCCCATCGTAGAACAGATCAACGCCATCCTTTTTGAAGATAAATCGGCAGACCAGGCGATGAAGGAGCTGCTGGACCGGGATAAGGTGAGTGAGTACAAGAGCCTCACATGGTAGAAGTGAACGGCAGCGGGAAAGTTTGAAACTTTCTCTTCCTTTTCTATTGCATCCATGCTATAATGGTATAGAAATTTATCTGCAGGGATGCTATTCTGCGGCTATATAGATTAAGGAGGAAACAAAATTGAGAAAGCAATATACAATTGTCGCGCTGCTGCTCATTCTGGCAATGGTGATGACAGGATGTTCATGGGATGATCTTAAGGAAAAATTTGTTGGCAGCGAGGGAAGCGGTGTAACCGGACCGGCAGCCGCTTCTGATGCCGCCGTTTTGATAGAAAATTACGATCCTCTTGAATGTGTTACCCTGGGCGAGTACAAGGGCGTTGAGGTGGACTGTACTGTCACTGAAGACGAAATGAAGCAGGAGACGGAAAATCTGCTGATGCAGTTCAGCACGGTGGAAGAGATCAAAAAAGGAAAATGCAAGAGCGGACAGTCTGTAAATATCGATTACACAGGGAAAATAGACGGTAAGGAAGTGGATGGGGAGACGGCCCAGGACGATATGATCGTGTTGGGAAGTTCCGGTCATGCAGATGGTTTTGACGATGGTATTGTTGGCATGGAGCCAGGTAAAAAGAAAGAAATTAAGCTGAAGCTGCCAGAGGATTACCAGAACAGCGAGATTGCAGGTAAGGAGATTGTCTATAATATCAAGCTGAATTATATTGCCGGGGAGACCAAGACTCCGAAGCTGACAGATTCTTTTGTAAAAGAAAATACCAGATTCAAGACAGTCAAAGAGTTTAAGAAGGAAATGAAGATTGCGTTAGGGAATCAGAAGAAGGAAAATGCTGCCACCACAGCATTGAATACCATTGTGGAGAAATCAACGGTGAACCGGATGCCCCAGACATTGAAGGAAGCCCATAAACAACAGACGGACCATTCCTACCGTTTCAATATGGCACAGTATTATGGAGAGACGGATTTTGATGTGTTACTGGGCAATATGGGTATGACAAAGGACGCCTATGAACAGCAGCTGGAAACGGCCGGTGAAAATAATGCGAAGATACAGCTGGTATTTGAGGCCATTGCGGAGAAAGAAAATATCCAGGTGACAGAAGAAGAAATCCAGGCATATGCTAATAATGCCATCTCTTCTGCCGGCGCCTCGGGCACACTGGATGATTTTAAGAAGCAGTATGAGACCACATATGGCAAAGCTGTTGATTTTGATTCCTTCCTCAGGACCTCCTGTGTATATGACAAGGTAATGAGCTTTCTTGAAGGAAGCCTGAAAATTAAAGAATAGTTACTGGCGTGAAAGTGTGGCCGGTGACAGAGAACAACAAAGCAATCCAAAGCATCCGTCGGGGACAAAATGCTTTTTGTCCCCGACATCATAATATGTTTGTTATGGGGGTCTTTCTATGAAACAGTTACATGAGCTTGATTCTGAAATTTCAAGGCGGAATTATATACGCGAACTGGAGTTGTGCCAGAAGGCAGGAGGCGATATTGTAAGATATCGCCGTCTGTCTTTTGATGCATTTCAGCTGGAACAGCTGCGGCTGGGTCTGGAGCATGGGATTGATGTGGAACGGTATACCGATCCTAAGCTGACCTGGCTTGATATGGAGAATATTCGCATCAGCATGGAGTCCGGTGTGGATATATCAGTGTATAAGAATAAGGGCTTTGACAGGCAGCAGTGTAATGAGATCCGGGACGGTATCATAGAAGAACTGGATATCTCAAAATATGCGGATATGAAATATCTGGCAGCTCAGATGAAAGAGATCCGGAAGGGACTGAGCCGAAAGGTTGACGTTTCCCTGTATTTGGATCCGGAGCTGGACTGGATGCAGATGCGCGAGATCCGGCGGGGGCTGGAGGAACATGTGGATGTATCCCAGTACGCCTCCAAAGAATTCCGGTATCTGGTGATGCGGGCAATCCGGAAGGCGCTGGTGAAGGGACAGAATATTGTGCCCTACGCAAAGAAGGGATATTCAGGAAAGGTGCTGATGGAGCTGAGCCGTGGGTTGAGTGAGGGCAACGATCTCAGTGATTTTCTGGAAAAGGGCTACAACGATGAACAGCTCGAACAGATAAACAATGCCTATGCGGCAGGTGTCAATCTGCTTCCCTACCTCTCCAGGGAATTTCATGGTATCCAGCTGGAACAGATCGTGAAAGGGCTGGAGAAGGGTGTAGATGTATCCCGCTATGCCAAGACAGATTATAACTGGCTTCAGATGCGGGAGCTCCGGTATGGAATGGAGGATAAGATTGACGTCTCTCCTTATGAGGATCCGGAATTTACATATCATCAGATGGCAGAGATCCGCAAGGGGATCCTTGTGGGTCTGGATGTGGGCGAATATGCGAAGATTTACTATGAGCCGGAGGAAATGGCGGAGTTTCGTGAGAAACTGGAGCAGGACGGAAGTCTTCTGGAACAGGATGTAAAAAATCTTATGAACGGGGCTCCTGTGGAAGAACCGGAACTGGAACCGGTGAAGGAGCAGCCGGCAGAAGAGGAGGATTCAGATCAGGAACTGATCAATTCCTGCATTACCCTGACTGAGGATAAGATGACGGCGAAGCTGAACTTTACACCGGTTATGGGACTGGAGCTGGCAGAGAAAATGGATGTGGGGGATGTGCTCCGCATTATGAAGCATCATGGAATCAAGCAGGGCATCAGGAAAGATGTAATCATTGAGAAACTGAATAAAAAGGACTATTATACCGATACGGTAGTGGCAGAGGGCAGGCAGGCAGTGGACGGCACAGACGGAAAATTCCTCTATTATTTCCGAAAAGAGCTGAAGAAGAAGCCGAGAGTACTTTCCAACGGCACAGTGGACTATAAGAGCATGGAATTGTTCGAGATGGTACAGAGCGGGCAGCTGGTGGCGGAATACCAGCCGGCTACCAGCGGTGTTTTCGGATATGATGTGACAGGCAGGCTGTGTTCTCCCACCCGGGGCAAGGAGCTGCCGCCGCTTCATGGCAAGGGTTTCACAATGTCAGAGGACCGCAAAAAATATTATTCCATGCTGGACGGCATTATTGAACTGGATGCAAAGGGTAATCTGGATATAAGGAATGTGTATACGGTTCCGGGAAATGTTGACATATCCACAGGAAATATCAATTTTAACGGGGACGTCAATATCGTGGGAAATATCGAGTCCGGCTACACAGTGAACGCCACTGGAAATGTGGTGGTAAACGGAAGCTGTGAGGGAGGATCCATCGAAGCGGGGAAGGATATTATACTGCACAAGGGCTGCCAGGGACAGGGAATCGGTTCCCTGAAGGCCGGCGGCACTATTACGGGACAGTTCTTTGAGTCCGTCAGCATTACCGCCGGCGGCGATGTGGTAGCAAGCTATCTGCTGAACTGCGATGCCAGGATTGAAGGAAAACTGCTGGTGGAAGGCCGGAAGGGGCTGATCCTGGGCGGGTACATGTGCGCTAAGCAGGGCGTCAACTGTTATGGAATAGGAAATGTCACAGAGATCAAGACCATCGTGGAGGTGGGCATCAGCAAAGAAGAGCTGGCTAATTATCAGGAGCTGCTCAAGCAGATCAAGAAGATAGAAGAAGAGATACAGACCTGTGAAAATGCGTTAAATAAATTTATGGCACAGCAGAACCGCGACAAGAAAATTATGGGGCTCTGTGAGAGACTTACCAAGGCCGTATATGTGGATAAGGCCAAGAGAAAAGAGCTGCTCACTGTGCGCAATGAGAAGATGGCGGCCATGACGAAGCAGAAGGAAGCGCGGATTATGGTGAGCGGTGCCATCTATCCGGGAACGATACTTTATATCAATTCGGAGCCGTATATTGTAAAGGATATAAGAAAGAATGTACAGTTTGTCAAACACGAGAATAAGATCGATGTTGTAAACAGCTGATTCCTGCAGGCATTGTACTGCAGATCGGTTTGTGCAGATGGAGGGAAGTTATGGATAAGTCAGCTATGGTATTATTAGAATATCTGTGTTCGATTATTGAGTGCGGTGATCTGGTGACAGATAAGCACAGCGAGCATATCCGCCGCTTTACAGAGCTTATGCTTGATCAGATAAGGAAATTCTATCCGGATTATGGTCTGACAGCAGAGGACTGCAGGATGATTGTGACGGCTTCTGCCATGCATGATATGGGGAAGATCGCTGTGCCGGATAAGATACTTTTGAAGCCGAGCCGTCTTTCGGAAGACGAGTTTCAGACTTTCCAGAACCATACAAAGAGGGGCAAAAAAATCTTTGACTATGTCCTTGCCAGGATGGATCCAAAGGATCCAGATTATAAATTGTTCCAGTACTGTTCTGAAATCTGCATGTGCCATCATGAGCGGTATGATGGAAATGGGTATCCAAGAGGGCTGAAGGGAGATGAGATACCAATCTCTGCCCAGGTGGTTGGACTGGCAGATTCCTATGACACCCTTGTCAGCAACCGGATTTACAAATCGGCCTCCACAAAGGAACAGGCCTTCGAGATGATCGTGGAGGGAGATTGCGGCGTATTCTCCACAAGGCTTCTGGAGGTATTCCGGATCGTCCGGCTGGAAATCGAGGAGCTTTTGGAAAAGGAAAACAAGTAAAAGTTCATAAATAAAAATCCCCCTGCATATAATGATTAGCAGTAAGGAAGATGCAAAATGTGCGTCGACCACAGCAAGGGGGATTTTTTAATGGACAAATATAATGTATACCAGGACATGAGCCGGCGCACCGGAGGAGAGATCTATCTTGGCGTCGTAGGTCCGGTACGCACCGGAAAATCTACATTTATCAAACGTTTTATGGAGCTGGTAGTTCTGCCGGAGATTACGGACGACAATGAGAGGGCGCGGACCATCGATGAGCTGCCACAGTCTGCCACAGGGCGGACTATCATGACAACGGAACCGAAATTTGTGCCGAAATCGGCGGCAGTGGTCCATTTTCCAAATCAGGAGACTGGCCGTATCCGCCTTATTGATTGTGTGGGTTATCTGGTTCCAGAGGCCGCTGGCCATGTGGAGGACGAGAGGGAACGTCTCGTGAAGACGCCCTGGTCGGAGAAGGAAATGCCGTTTTCCGAGGCGGCCGCCATAGGGACAAATAAAGTAATACAGGAGCATTCCAATATCGGAATTGTAATAACGACAGACGGTTCCTTTGGCGATATTCCGGCAGATAATTTTAAGGGGGCAGAGGAAAAGACCGTCCTTGCCTGCAAGGAGGCGGATAAACCCTTTATTATCCTGCTGAATACGGCACGGCCGGACGCCCAGGAAACGCAGGAGAGGGTGAAGCGTATGGAAGAGCAGTATGGCAAACAGGTTGTACCCATCAACTGTAAAGAAATGAACAGGGAGGACGCATTTACCGTGATGGAACAAATCTTATCCGATTTTCCGATTACGAGGCTGAATTTTGTAATGCCCAAGTGGGTGGAGTTCCTCGGCATGGATAACTGGCTGAAGGCAGATTTGGTAGAGCAGTGCCGGGGGATCATAGGAAAGCTGCACACAATGCGGGATGTGAATGAAGAAAACATAAGCATGGAAGCGCCGTACATCAAAGAAATCTTTATTCGGGATAAACAGCTGGAGAATGGTGTGGTAAATCTGTCTCTGGACTTTGAGGAAAATTATTATTATGAGATCCTCAGCGAAATGGTGGGAACTACCATCGAAGGGGAATTTGACCTGATCGCCACCCTGCGGGAGCTGGCGGGAAGAAAGGCGGAATACGAATCTGTAGCTACGGCCTGCGAACAGGTGAAAGGAAAAGGATACGGCATTGTGCCGCCGACGGAGGAGGAGATACAGATTGCAGATCCGGAACTGATCAAGCACGGGAATAAATTTGGGGTCAAGATAAAAGCCAGCTGTCCGTCCCTTCACCTGATCCAGGCAAATATTGAGACGGAGATCGCCCCCATTGTGGGAAGTGAGGAGCAGGCCCAGGATCTGATCCATTATATCAGCCAGAACAGCAGGGAAAATCCGGATGGGATCTTCGACACCAATATTTTTGGGAAAACGATCCGTCAGCTGGTGGAAGAGGGGATCAATTCCAAGGTAAACCGTCTGACGGAGGAGAGTCAGGTGAAGCTTCAGGATACGATCCAGAAGGTGGTGAATGATTCCAACGGCGGGCTGGTGTGCATTATAATATAAGGACAATACGGTTTTATAGTTTCCGTTCAAAAATTTCTCTCACATGGAAAATCTGTCTATCCATGTGAGGGGAATTTTTTGTGCCGTATGACGGCTTCTGTGCGGCAGAGTGGCGGCATACCGGGCAATTTGTCTCTTTCCTTTTTTTTCTATTCATGATATACTTTAGATTATGAAAGAATGTGGCAGATACCCCGGTGATAATGGGATTTCCGGGATAGTGCCGGAAGGAAGGGAGAACCTGCACAAATGCATCTGGCCTTTTTTGTGATCCCCGTCATTGTAATGGTGCCGATATTAATCTATCTCTATATATGGTTTAACCGTTTTCTGACATTGATTCCCGGAATTTCCGACAGACTGCGGCACGGACTGGCGGCGTTGCTGGCGACTGCCGCGGCTTATCTCTGCTGGCCCATATACCGGACGGGCGGTGTTGTGATCTCACATTTTCTTGTGGCTGGCCTTCTGATGGAGTTTATTCATTTCGCTGTCAAGAAGAAAAATCATGGTGAGATTCCTAAAATATGGTCTTTTTTGTATCGGAGTGGCATTTTGTCGGTGGCCATAGTGGCAGCCGTATTTCTTTATGGCTATATAAATATGCAGACGGTATATGAGAGGAACTATGAGATTGCGTCAGAAAAGGTGCAGAGGGATATGAAGTTCGCTGTCATCTCAGACCTGCACCTTGGAACGAATATGGATACGGATAAATTATCCGGCTATCTGGACGGGATTTCATCAAAGACTCCGGATGCTCTCCTGCTGGCAGGGGATATTTTTGATGAGAACACCACCAGAGATGAGATGATGAGGGCAGCGGAATTATTTGGTCAGGTAAAGACTGCCTTCGGGACATATTATGTATTGGGAAATCATGACCCCAATCATTATGTTACAGAAAAACAGTATACCGAAGAGGAGATGTGCCAGACTTTGTCGGAGGCCGGCGTCCATGTCCTGCAGGATGAGACGGTGGTGCTTGAGGGACTGAATATCATTGGCAGAAGGGATGCCTCCTCCGCCTCCCGGCTGGAGACAAAGGAACTCACAGCGCAGGGAAAACCTTCTCAGCTTACGCTGCTGATCGATCACCAGCCCCTGGGGCTGCAGGCCAACGCCGACGCCGGGGTGGATCTGCAGATATCCGGTCATACTCATGCCGGTCAGATCTGGCCCACCGGGAAGCTGATGGAGCTGCTTGGGGTCAGTGAGATGAATTATGGATATAAAAGGATAGATACTATGAATACGATCGTTACTTCCGGGATTGGGGGATGGGGCTATGCCATCCGGACCGGGGGACACTGCGAATATGTAATGATAGATGTGAGGAAAGCCTGAAAGACAATTTCAAAAAGGAGACAGATTATGAAGGGACAAGAAAATGAGCCGTTGGATTTAGAGGATTATTATACAGTAGAAGTAAGAACAGAAAATATTTTAGAAGAAAGATTGGAAGATAGTGTAGAAGATTATCCGAATCTCAGTATAAAAATAGATCAGGCTCAGTTTTCTATTTTTGAATTGAAGAGACGATATGATAGAGGCAGTATTTGCATAGATCCTGACTTTCAAAGGAATGATGTGTGGAGTACCAGGCAAAAATCAGAACTCATTGAATCTGTTGTTATGGGGATTCCTCTCCCGTTGATCTATCTGGCGGAGAATGCAGATGGTAAACTGGTTGTGGTGGATGGACGACAGAGACTTACTGCTTTTTTTGAATTTTTAGAAAACAAATTTCGATTGAGGGATTTAAAAATTCTTCGTCAGATTAATGGAATGAACTTGAAGGAAATAGATCAAAATAAAATGTATTCTCAATATGTTACTATGGTTGAAGATACGCAGCTGGTTGTACAGATTATAAAATATCCTACCAAGGACAGAGTACGGTTTGACATTTTTGATAGAGTTAATCGAGGCGGGACTCCGTTAAATAAACAGGAGATGCGCAATGCTTTGTACCAAGGAAATGCTACCAGATTGTTGAACCGATTATCAAAATTAGATAACTTTGGAAGAGCTACAGGGAACGCGATTTCGTCTAAACATATGAAAGATAAGTATGTTATTTTACGTGCACTTTGTTTCTATTTATTAAATCAGAAAGAATTAACGGATAACAAAGGAAAACTTGTAGTTTATCATAGTGATATGGAGGAGCTACTGGGAATAGGAATGCAGTATTTTAATACCATATCAAGAGAAAGACTTAGGACATTGGAAGAATTATTTGATTCAAATATGAAAAAAGCATACGAATGTATGGGGGTAGATGGATTTCGCATTCCATCCAGCGGTAAAACGAAAAGACCAATTAGCATGACTCTTTTTGAGACACTATTCTATTATTAT
The DNA here is from genome assembly GCA_948467395.1 of uncultured Clostridia bacterium. Lineage (GTDB taxonomy): Bacteria > Bacillota > Clostridia > Lachnospirales > Lachnospiraceae > Eubacterium_F. The sequence goes on from CAOKDX010000009.1 coordinate 81,344, forward strand.
ACATTATTTGAAACCAATACGAATTATGAAAAAATGAGAGAAGGTATTAAGGAATTATTAGATGATAAAGAATATTTGAGAAGTCTGCAGCATTCAGTGGACAGTTCCGTTAATGTAAATATCAGGTTTGGAAAGGTTATTTCAAAATATGCAGAAATAAGGAGTAAATAAATGTTAAATAGCATTCATATAAAAGGTTTTAAATGTTTTGATTCGGTTCAGCTTATGTTGAAGAATCTGACTTTATTGACAGGAGTAAATTCATCAGGAAAGTCTTCCTTTATTCAGTCAATTCTTCTTTTGATGCAGCAGAAAGATAAAGGCAAAAGTCCGATTAATGGAAAGTTTGTACATCTGGGACTGATGCGTGAAATTAAAAATTGGAATACGAATCCTAAAAATATTCAAATTCAAGCAAATCTGTCAGATGATAACTGTGGTATCGAGTTGGATATGGATGAGAAAATAGAATCTTTCGGAATGGCGGCAGTGGAGAAGAATGATTTTGTCTATTTGTCAGCGGAGCGGATTGGGGTTGAGGATGTTTACAAACAGAATCTGACAGATGAATACCGGATTGGAATTCATGGTGAATATGCTTTTGATTATTTGAGCAAGGAGCGTTTAAATCCGTTAAAGGAAATGCATTTTTGCCATTCTGAGGCAGGAAAAAATTTAGGAAATCAGGTAGATTACTGGTTAAATTATATTATGGGATATTATATTAAAGCGGAACAAATCAGCGGCACGGAAATTGTAAGGGTCTCTTATCATAGGGATGAAGGTGGCAGCCGGGGGATGAAACCGCATCATGTGGGGACAGGAGTCAGTTATGCAGCTAATGTTATTATCGCGGCATTGTCTTGTAAAAAGGGAAGTTTGTTTCTTGTAGAAAATCCGGAGATTCATCTTCATCCGGGAGCACAGTCAAAGTTGTTGGATTTTTTTTGTTTCCTTGCGGAAAAAGGATTACAGATTATAATAGAGACACATAGTGATCATATTTTTAACGGAATTAGAAAAAGCATTAAATCAAATGATATTTCCAAAGATAAGACAATGGTATATTTTTTCAGGCAAGAGGCAAGTGGATTAAGTGTACCGATTGAGATTGTCATAGATGAAAATGGTATAATTAGAAATCATGAAAGAGGACTCTTCGATCAATTTGATGATGATTTAGACGAATTATTGGGGTTGTGATAATGTGTGATATTTATTTGAATGAATTGTCTCTGGATGGGCAATATGGACAAATTGATGATTTTTTGGATGCATCTGTCCCAGTGATGAGATGTTTGAAATTTATATATGAGAATAACAAACAAGTATATAAATATACTGGCTTTTTTGAAAGAAAAATCACCAATAATATGAAATGGAATGATTTGCGGGGTTTTCATAGCGATAAAGCAAGACGGTTAAAAAGTCTTTTGCTGTCAACAACAGATCATCCTCCTTTCTGGGATACACAGAAGGAGCTAAAACAAGATATTTCTGCTACATATAGAATGGGTGATACGGATGTTACTTTGACATCTGCAGCAGAGGCAGCAGAGGGAGATGGGATATTGCTTTCCTTTTCACATGAGGTTTTTAATAACTGTCAGATACGGGTAATAAAAAATGCGACAGAACGTTTGGAGATAGAATCTGCTGTTACGTTAGATTATCTTGCCGATCAGTTATGGAACAAAAAGCAAATTGATATACATCAGTATTTATGTGTAAAGTATGAAGGAACCAGATTAAACTTTACAAAGTTAGATACTAAATATGGATTTTTGGATTTTGAAAAAGAGGAACTTAGAGATTGTTTTCAAACATTTGATAAATTCGTGCATATGGAAAATTGGAACGAAATATTTCGGGATCAGGGACTACGCTATAAAAATTATTCTCCTTCATCTAATGAAAAAAACTGGTTTAGCGGATCCAGGTATTCTGGAAAAGCAATTGATAAGTTCCGTTGTATTAACCCTAAACGATGTTTTGGATATAGGGAGGATGATATATTTTATGTATTAAGGATGGAACGTGATCACAGGATTAGTGATTATGGTTGAAATAAATGATTAAGGAGGCATAGATCAGAGATGAGAAAGACAAAGATTATAGCAACGATCGGTCCAGCGTGTGACAGCGAGGAGACACTGGCAAAAATGTGCGAGGCAGGCATGAATGTGGCGAGACTGAATTTTTCCCATGGAACAAGGGAAGAACAGCAGGAGCGCATCAATCTGGTTAAGGCAGTGAGGGAAAAACTGGAGCTTCCCATTGCCATTATGCTGGATACAAAGGGGCCGGAGTATCGGATCGGCACCTTTGCGAACAAGAAGATTACTCTGAAGGACGGGGACACCTTTACCTTTACTACAGAAGATATCACCGGGGATGAGACCAGGGTTTCCGTCAGCGATAAACGGATGATGGACGAGCTGCAGCCAGGGGATACCGTGCTGGTAAATAACGGGCTTGTGGTTTTGGAGGTCAGGAATGTAGAGGGAACGGAGGCAGTCTGTACGGTGACTGCCGGGGGTGAGCTGTCGGACCGGAAGAGCATGAATTTTCCGAACCGTCTGATGCCTGGTGATTACCTGAGTGAACAGGATAAGGGGGATATCCTGCTGGGAATCGAGAATGAAGTGGATTTCATCGCCGCTTCGTTTGTCTCTACCAGAGAGGACGTACAGGCCCTGCGTGATTTTCTGGATGAAAATGGAGGACAGGAGATTGACATTATCGCCAAGATTGAGAACCGCTCCGGCGTGGATCAGATCGATGAGATCTGCAAGGTGGCAAATGGCATTATGATCGCCAGAGGGGACCTGGGAGTGGAGATTCCCTTTATTGAAGTTCCAGCGATCCAGAAATACCTTATCAGCCGGTGCCGGATGCTGGGCAAGCGGGTTATCACGGCAACGGAGATGCTGGAATCCATGATACACAATCCGCGTCCTACCCGGGCGGAAATCTCCGATGTGGCAAACGCTGTCTACGACGGCACATCTGCCGTCATGCTCTCCGGGGAATCAGCGGCGGGAAAATATCCGGTGGCAGCGGTGAAAAATATGGCGGAGATCGCGGAACAGACGGAAAAGAATATTGATTATACAGAATGGTTCCGCACAAAGGAATTTCAAATTCAGAGTAATATTGATGCGGTATCCCATGCCACCTGTGCCATGGCCATCGATGTCCAGGCAAAGGGGATTGTAGTAAGCTCCATCAGCGGGCGTACAGCCCAGATGGTCAGCCGGTTCCGCTGCCCGGTAGACCTGATCGGCATGACGACCTCACAGCGTGCATGGTACAGGCTGAATCTCAGCTGGGGCATCACTCCCGTGCTGAGTGAGGAATTCAATTCGGTGGACGTTATGTTCTATCATGCCCTGAACCATGCGAAACGGATTTTCCAGCTGCAGAAGGGGGAGAATGTGGTGCTCACCGGCGGTTCCAGCTGTCAGTCCGGGAATACCAATACGATCCGGGTGGAGAAGGTATAGACCGCCTATACAATAGAGATTCATTGCATAATAATTATACATTGTGTATAATCGGAAGTAAGAAATGATTAGAAAAAAGTGTTAAATGAGGTAGAGAGAGATGTTAGAGCAAATCGTATCAAAAGAGTATGGAAAAGGTCTGAGCCAGTGCAGTGAGGAGGAAGTTTACCGTGCCCTGCTGGAGCTAGTGCAGGAGAAAGCAGCGGCGCGGGAGAGAAAGGGCGGCAGGAAGAAGCTGTACTATATATCCGCGGAATTTCTTATCGGCAAGCTGCTCAGCAATAATCTTATCAATCTTGGCATCTATGATGAGGTGGCCGAGGAATTGAGGAGAGCGGGAAAGGATCTGGCGGTCTATGAAGAGCGTGAGCCGGAGCCCTCCCTTGGGAACGGCGGCCTTGGGCGGCTTGCCGCCTGTTTTCTTGATTCCATCGCCACACTGGGACTACCGGGAGATGGAGTGGGACTGAACTACCATTATGGATTGTTCCGCCAGAAGTTCAAGAACTGCCGTCAGAAGGAAAAGCCAAATCCATGGATAGAGGAGGACGGCTGGCTGATCCGCAGCAAACGTAGTTTCACGGTATCATTTGGCAAATTTGAAGTCCCGGCAGTGATGTATGATATTCTTGTGACCGGGTATGATAGCGGCACGAACCGGCTTCACCTTTTTGACCTGGATTCAGTGGATGAGTCACTTGTTACGAAGGGAATAGACTTTGACAAGGCGCAGATAGAGAAAAACCTCACATTGTTCCTGTATCCCGACGACAGCGATGAGGCGGGACGTCTGCTGCGTGTGTACCAGCAGTATTTTATGGTGAGCTGCGGGGCGCAGCTGATCCTGGCAGAGGCGAAGGAGAGGGGAAGTGACCTCCATGATCTGGCAGATTATGCGGCAGTTCAGATCAATGATACCCATCCCTCCATGGTGATACCGGAACTGATCCGGCTTTTGACGGCGGAGGGGATCCCATGGGATGAGGCGGTAAAGATCGTGACAGATACATGTGCCTATACGAACCATACCATCCTGGCCGAGGCACTGGAAAAATGGCCGATTGCATTTCTGGAGGAGGCAGCCCCTGGCATCGTTCCCGTGATCCGGAGGCTGGATGAGGAGATAAAGAAGAAATACAGCGACCCTGCAGTGGCTATTATCGACAAAGAGGACAGGGTCCATATGGCGAATATGGATATCCATTACGGACACAGCGTCAACGGGGTGGCATATCTGCATACGGAGATATTAAAGAACAATGAATTACATGATTTCTATAAGCTGTATCCGGAGAAATTTAATAATAAGACCAACGGCATTACGTTTCGGCGCTGGCTGCTCCACTGCAACCGGGAACTGACCGACTTCCTCACAGAGACCATCGGCAGCGGTTTTAAGAAAGACGCCGGGGAACTGGAAAATCTGCTGAAATATAAAGAGGATGACAGGGTGCTTGAACGTCTTATTGAGATCAAGAAGGCAAATAAGCACAGACTGGCTCTTTACCTGAAGGATACGCAGGGAATTGAGCTGAATGAGGATTCTATTTTTGATATCCAGATCAAGCGGCTTCATGAGTATAAGAGACAGCAGCTCAATGCCCTGTACGCCATACATAAATACAGGGAGATCCGGAAGGGAAAGAAACCGGCCCGCCCCATTACGCTGATCTTCGGTGCCAAGGCAGCGCCCGCCTATACCATTGCCAAGGATATCATCCATCTGATTCTCTGTCTGCAGGAGCTGATCCGGAACGACCCGGAGGTGAGTCCCTATCTGCGTGTTGTCATGGTGGAAAATTATAATGTGACAAAGGCGGAGAAGCTGATTCCTGCCTGTGATATATCGGAACAGATCTCACTGGCTTCCAAGGAGGCAAGCGGGACAGGAAATATGAAATTTATGCTGAACGGCGCCGTGACCCTGGGAACGGAGGACGGTGCCAATGTGGAGATTCATGAACTGGTGGGGGATGAAAATATCTATGCCTTTGGAGAGGACAGCGACACCGTGATCGCGCGGTACAAAAACGGATACTGCTCCCGGGATTATTACGAGTGGAATAAGGATTTGAAAAAGGCAGTTAATTTCATTATAGGGAAGAAGATGCTGAAGATTGGAAGCAGAAAACATCTACTCAATCTGTACAATGAGCTCATTGCCAAGGACTGGTTTATGACATTCCCGGATTTTAACGCCTATATTGAGACGAAGGAGCGCGCTTATGCGGATTATGAGGACAGCCGTGCCTGGGCGCAGAAAATGCTTGTAAATATTGCCAAGGCAGGATATTTCTCCTCTGACCGTACGATTGAGCAGTACAACCGGGATATCTGGAGGCTGTAGGCCGGATGCCCGCGGATTTTCTCACTAAAACAAAAAGAACTGGCCGGAGGTGGACCGTGTGTCGCAGGATGTCTTGAGACGGATTCAGGATGAGGTAAATAAGATTATAAAAGGCAAAGAAAACGTGGTAGAAATGGTGCTGGCGTCAATCCTTGCCGGCGGGCATATATTGATGGAGGACATTCCCGGAGTGGGAAAAACAACTCTGGCAACTACTTTTGCCAGAGTACTTTCCCTGGAATATCACCGGGTACAATTTACTCCGGATGTCCTGCCAAGCGATCTGCTGGGCTTTTCCATGTATAATAATCAGACAAAGGAATTTGACTTTCGGGAGGGATCTGTCTTTTGCAATCTCTTTCTTGCGGATGAGATCAACCGTACATCGCCAAAAACGCAGTCGGCTCTCTTAGAGGTGATGGAGGAGCGCCAGGCCAGCGTAGAGGGAGAGACCCGATATCTGCCGGATCCCTTCACTGTCATTGCGACACAGAATCCCACTGGATCCTCCGGAACGCAGATGCTGCCGGAATCCCAGATGGATCGCTTTATGATCTGCCTGTCCATGGGATATCCCTCCCATGAGGATGCGGTTTCCCTATTGAAGGGCGAGGTATGGCATCAGGCAGGGATGCTCAGGAAGGTGATTTCCCTGGAGGAGCTGCAGGAGCTGCGGCAAACGGCAGAGAAGGTTTATGTGCACGACGATATTTATGACTATGTGGTGACACTGGTGGAGCGGACGAGGACCCATGAGCTCTTTTCTTCGGGTGCCAGTCCCCGGGCGTGTATCGCCCTGCTGCGCATGTCAAGAGCCATGGCGCTTCTGAAGGGAAGGGACTTTGTGACGCCTCAGGACGTCCAGCATGTGCTGCCGGAGGTTGTTGGCCACCGGGTGAAGCTCAGCTCCCGGGCCAGGGCGGAGGGGATCCGTGTGAGGGAATGCCTGAATATGCTGCTGCGGGAGGTAAAACCCCCGAGAAGCTGAATCTTGCCGGTGGGCCAGATGGAGGGATTTATGAAAAGAGAAGGAAAGGTACATATATGTGTATTTCGCTGTGTCAGTTATGCGGCCCTCTGTCTGGCAGAGTTTCTTCTCTTTGCCTTTCTCCGCAGTTATTTTCTACTTGTACTGGCGGTTTTGTTAGTGGTGTGGCCGGCCGTATCGGCGGCGGGAATGTGGTATCTCGCCGGAAGAATACAGGCGGTAATGGGGATCGGGCAGGGACGGGCCTGTCCCGGGGATACCGTTCTGCGCACCCTTCGTCTGAGAAATCCGGCATGGTGGCTGTCGCTGGATGCTGAATGGAATCTATGTTTTAAAAATACCTTCTGGGAGGAGGAATCGGATCAGAGTATTTTCATGCCGGTGAGACTGCACGGAGAGGAATCTCTTATATTGCCGCTCCAGATTTCAAATCTGGGGCATTTTCACATTTGTGCCTATCGGCTGGCGGTGCGTGATATCATGGGATTGATGCAGGTCCGGATTCCCCTGGTGCTGAGGGAGGAGATCTGTGTGATCCCGTCGAGGCAGCCAGTGCCGCCGGAGCAGGCGGAGGGGTATATGGCGGGTCTCTCTGAGACAGAAGAGAGCACAGAGAGGGGCAGCGACTTTGCCGAGGTCAGTGAGATAAGGGAATATGTACCCGGAGACCGGATCCGGGATATTCACTGGAAACTGTCAGCGAAAAAGGATATTCTGATGGTGAAGGAACGGATCTCCATGGCGGGGAGCGAAATGGTGCTTGTGTTGTACCCGGGCGGGGAGAAGGAGACGGCAGAAAAAGTATTGACGGAGGCATTTTATCTTGGCCAGACATTTGTGGAGCGGCACATTCCTGTCCGCCTGATCCTGTGGAACCAGAATCTTTTCGGATGGGAGGAAAACCGGTTTTCTGGAATGGAAGAGATGGAAGATTCATTCTGCCGGATCTATGATATCCCGCTGTCTATGCGAAATAACCGGGAATGGAAGCAGCATATGGCGAACTGCTATCCGTATATGGGAGCATATCTGTTCGTGTCGGCAGAGGAAGGGGAGGTACAGGTGGTGCTGCATGAAAATGCGTAGAAAGAGACTCCGCAGGGGAGAAGAAGGAGAAAATGAACTGGCGGAGGGGATCTGCCTTTGCACAGAGGAAATGAGGGAGGAGGAATCCCGCATCGGAACCCTGCTGATAAAGGGATTTCTTGTATATCTTATCGTGATGGGAGAGATCGGCTGTTTCCTGACCTCATTGGATATACCGTGCAGCTGGTGGGTGATCCAAATCGGGGTTCTGGCAGGAGCGCTCTTCTGCCCGCTTCTGTACCACAGCCGGAGATGGCAGAATATTGGATATTTTCTGCTGTTCTTTGGTATGCTCTTCGCCGCAGTATGGTTTCGACGATATATCAGCAGCGGTGTATTTGCGGTGGCAAATACGCTGTCCCAGCGGGCCTCTGTCTTCTTTGGCAGCAGTGTCCGGAAAAGCTATACCGAACAGATCGGCAGCCGTGGTGTAACGATTCCGGCCGCCATGTGTTATGTGGGCTGGGCCGCCTGTATTTTAATGAATGTCCTGATCTCCCGCCGTATGAGGTATTTGGCCGCCGGTTTTTTCTGCCTGGCCATTCTGTTTCTTCCCCTGTACCTGGAGAGGGAACCGTCTGCTCTCTTTGCGTTCATGCTGTCTGCCGGCCTGTTTCTTACTTTTATGTTCAGGAAGAACGGCCATTATGGGCTGTCCATGCAGAACCGCCGCTACCATTTCGATTCTGGCCGGAGAAGGCTTTCTTATGTCTATGCCGGAAAGACAATGTTTCATGTGACCGAGATCGTCCTCGTTGTAAGCCTTGTGGCAATCTCTCTGACGGGAGCCGTTATGCCGCAAAAGAAATATGACGGAATGCGTTCTGCCAGTGCCATGAAGGCAGGAACGATGGATGCGGTGGAGAATTTTATGCTGATCGGTATATTGGGACTCCTGAACCGCTATCCCAGTACGGGAGGGCTTGCCGGCGGCACACTGGGAGGAGTCAGCTCCGTCTGGCATGACTATGAAACGGATCTGACTGTGACGTATGCGCCATACAGTATGGACCGGCTGTACCTGAAATCATTTACCGGGGATACTTATCTGCCCGGACAGAATAAATGGGATACCCGGAGGGATGAAGAGGGGCGTCCGGTAGTGGAGAGCCAGAAGTCTGTACCGGAATTATATAAGAGCCATTACCAGAACGGTGACAAAATGTCTGCCATGGGTCATATGAGGATTACCAATGTGGCGGCGGCATGGGAAGCCTATGTGCCCTACTATTCCCTGGATGCAGCCAAGAGGATACAGCCCAGATATATGGAGGACTATGAATATTATCTATTCCATGGAAATATTCACGACCTCATACCGGATAGTGCAGAAGCAAACCAAATATACCAGGACAATTTTCATGAGAAGGATCTGGAGGTTCCGGAAGAGAATCAGGAGGTCATTTCGCAATTCTGCGAAGAGGCCGGATTGAGGAAGGGGATGGAGCCGGATGCTGTAATCCGGCAGCTCCGAAATTATTACCAGAGAAATATCCCCTATACGCTGCGCCCGGGGGCGACGCCCTTCCGGAAGGATTTTGTAAATTATTTTCTCACAGAGAACCGCAGGGGGTACTGCGCCCATTTTGCCAGTGCGGCGACACTTATTTTCCGGTATCTGGGTATCACGGCGCGGTATGCGGAGGGCTATGTCATTGATCCGTCGGATCTGTCCGGGGATGGCACCGTACTGCCGCAGGAAAAATATGAGTACTATTATCGGGGATATTCTCCCATCGGTGAGACGGCTGTAGTATCTGTTGATGTGACGGACGCCGGTGCCCATGCCTGGGTGGAGGTGTACGATATTTCCCGGGGATGGCGTGTGGTGGATGTGACGCCGGCTGCCACAGAGACAGACGGGTCTGGGGACGGTCTGCTTCAGCAGTTTTTGAATTTCCTTCTCAGTGATGCCGGAGACGGCGGAGCTTCGACAGGGCAGTCCGGCCAGGCTCCAGAGGTTTCCGTGCCGGGGGCCAGCAGGCTGCTAGCATTTGGGCGGTATGCCGGTTTGATCCTTGCCCTTCTGGCTGCGGCGGTGCTCCTGTTCTTTGTGGGGAAAATGGCGGTGCGCCGGATTATGTGGCATGGCAGATATCGCGCTTCAGATTTAAGCGACCGTTTGATCATGCGTTATCAGGCCTGTGTCAGAAGGCGGGAGAGACGAAATCCAGAGCTGGCGGGAAGGCTCAATTATAGAGAACAGCTGGAGTGGTTTGCCGCGCAGGGGAGCTGGCAGCCGGATCCGCAAGAATTTGAGAGGGCGGCTGCCATACTGGAGAGGGCGGGCTTTTCTGCTGAGCCGGTGACGGAGGAGGAGCTGGAGTGGGTACTTCACAAATTAATGTGAACCTAACAGCGCTTCGATGTTCAGCATTCCCCAGCCCTGCTTTTCATGGGGAAGATGCAGATCCGTGCATGTGTTTTTCAGACGGATCTTTACCTCCCGGGGAGTCATCTCCGGATACTGGCTGAGAAGGAGTGCAATGGCACCGCTGACAATGGGGGTAGACATCGAGGTGCCGCTCTTAATGGAATAGGGATGGCCGGCACGGACATTCTGAAGGCTGGCGCAGCTGATGATACGGGAGCCGGGGGCAACGACGTCGGGTTTTTTGATACAGGAATAAGTTGGCCCTGCTCCGGAGTGGTTTTCCCGGGGTTCTTTTTCTCCTGGCCGGTGTTTTTCGGCAGGAAAGGAATCCACAGACCCTACGGTTATGATCTTTCTGGAATTTCCGGGGGCGCTGATGGTGTGCCGCTCCGGCCCCTTGTTGCCGGCGGCGGCAGTTACTACAAGGCCATGATCCCAGAGTTCATCCACCTTTCTGACAAAGTCGCTTTTCTCATGGAACTCTTTCTGATCGTTGGCGCCGATGGATATATTTACAATGCGGATGCGGAAACGCCTATGGTTGCGCAGGATCCACTGCAGTCCGTCCATTATGTCGGCGATGGTCCCGTTGCCTTTGCTGTTCAGAACCTTTATGCCCACCAGGTGTGCTTCCGGTGCGATGCCTGCATAGATGCCGCCGGAGGCATGGCCGTTTCCGGCAGCGATGCCTGCCACATGGGAGCCGTGTCCGGAATCATCGTAGGGAAAGCGTCTTCGGTTCACGGGATCATACCAGCCGGCGATCCGGTCGCGGTAGTCGGGATGCGGGGACAGTCCGGTGTCGACAACGGCAATCCCGATGCCATGTCCGGTAAATCCCCTGTCGTATGTATTGCCGATGTTCACCGTGCTTTTTACCTGGTTCATGGCTGGCTGTCCCCCTGTTCGGAAAATATATCTGTTATCATTTTATGGGAAAGGGATGTTCGGGGTTCATTGTAAACGGAGGTGTAAAAATGGCAATGATAGGTATTGATCTGGGAACGACAAACAGCCTGGCTTCTTACTGGAAGGATGGGGAGGTCCGGCTGATCGGGGACGAGACGGGACAGGTTTTGTTCCCCAGTGTAGTAGGTTATATAGAGGGGGAAGGGCTGACTGCCGGGTGGCCGGCAAAAGAACGTCTTACGGAACACAGCGAGGATACGGTATGCTCCTTCAAACGGTTTATGGGGACGGATAAGAAATATAATCTTGGTGGCAGCGTTTATACACCCATGGAGCTGTCCGCCATGGTGCTGGAACGGATTCGCAAAAATGCAGAATATATCCTGGGGGAGGAGATTGAGGAGGCAATCATCACAGTGCCGGCCTACTTTAACGACAATCAGCGCAGCGATACAAAGAAGGCGGCGAGGATAGCAGGACTTCATGTGGAGCGCCTGGTGAATGAACCCTCTGCAGCCGCGCTGGCGTACCGGATGGAATACGGGGAAGAGGACAGGACGCTGCTGGTATTTGATTTTGGGGGTGGGACACTGGATCTTTCCTATGTGGAATGTTTTGAAAATATTATAGAAATCGTGGCGGTGGCGGGCGATAATTATCTTGACGGGGATGATATTGACCGGCTGGCGGCAGAATATTTCTGCCGGGAAAACGGCCTGCAGTGGGACAGCCTTTCCCCAGAGGAACAGTCGTCGCTAAGGAGGGCCTCAGAGAATGCCAAGATACGGCTGGAGACCGAACCGGAGGTTACAATAAGGATGGTGGCAGGCGGCAGGGAGTATCAGGCTCATCTGGATCACGATATCCTTTTTCAGATATGCATGCCGCTATTTACAAAGATCAGGAAGCTGTTTCTCCGTCTTTTGAAGGACGCCGGGGCGAGGGTATCCGATGTGGACGATCTTGTCATGGTGGGCGGCTCTTCCCGATTGACCATCGTCAGCCGGTTTTTGACAGAACTTTTGGGGAAGGAACCGGTAGTGGCCGGGGAGACAGACAAGGTGGTGGCGGTGGGTGCCGGAGTATATACCGGTATCCGCAGCCGGAATGAGGATATACGGGACATGATGCTCACCGACGTCTGTCCTTTTACCCTGGGCGTGGAGTGCCGGCATCGGGGGACAGACCGGCAGGGCTATCTGCTGCCCATGATTGAACGGAATTCCACACTTCCGTCTTCCCACTGCGAGCGTCTGGTGACACTGGCCGATTATCAGAAGGAAATTGTGGTGCGCATCTATCAGGGAGAGGAGTATTATGCCAGAGATAATCTGTTTCTGGGCGACGTCAGGATTCCGGTAGAGCCAAAGCCTGCCGGACAGGAGGGAATTGATGTGTATTTTACCTATGATATCAATGGGATCCTGTTTGTAGAGGTGGTGAATTCCCAGAATGTGCGCAATCATATTCTGCTGGCCAATCAGAATCTCACGAAAGCGGAACTGGAACGCTGCCGCAGGGAAATGGAACAGCTTCTGATCCCCCCGATTCAGAGGGAGGAGAATCAGCAGCTTCTGGCCCGGCTGGCAGCACATTATGAAAAATGTACGGGAAGGCAGCGGGAAGGGCTCGGGTATCTGATCAACTGGTTTACAGAGGGCCTGCAGAGCGGAAGGCAGCATATTGTAAGGAGAACGATCGAGGCAGTACAAAAGCAGCTTGCCGCCCTGGAGGAATCTGGAGATTGGGAGGAAGAGCTTTTGTTTGACGGGGAATTAAAATTTAATATGGAAGAGTACGAGGAGGGAGGGGAAGAGAATGACGGATTGTTGGAAAATCCTTGGGATAGAACCGACGGATGACAAAACAAAGATCCGTTCCGCCTATGCCGCCGGATCCCGGGTGAGCCATATGGAAGAGGATCCGGAGGAATTTGCCAGGCTGAACCGGGCATACAGGGAGGCTCTGGATTATGCGTCTGGACTCCACAGGGAAGAGGGGGGACCAGTACGGCCGCATCCGGATGTTGAGACAACAGTTCCCAGGGATACGGCGCCGGTTTCTGAAACGGAAATGGTTTCCGATCCGGCTCCCTCCCTGCTGCAGCGGCTGCTGGTGGAGGAGGAGAACCGGGTGGAAGAGAGCATGGCAGAGGGGGCGTTGAAAGTCTTTACCGCCATTTTTCAGGCGGCCGGAGAAACCGGGAAGGCGCCAAGGGCGTCAGTGTGGCGGGACTTTTTTCTATCCGATGAATTTTTAAAGGAGCAGTATGAGGAAGGGTTTGCCAGAGGAATGATGCAGTATCTTTCTGAGTGGAGTATGGAGGGAAATTATAATATTCATGCCCTTCCCTCGGATTTTCTGCTGGAGCTTGCCGTAGCCTATGCCCTGACGCCAGAGACACACAGCCCTTCTTCCGGCCCGGTTTCCTTTGTAGTGGATGCCGGAGGGAGCTTTTATGGAAGGGAATGTGCGGCGGCTCTCTGGAATATGCAGTCCGGGCTGGGATATAAGCCTGTCCGCATATTAAATAAGCCGGAGAATCTTGTGCGGCTCCGGTCCTTTTCTGACTATATTCGGCTGCGAAGTCTGAACAGCAATCACCTTCTGACCAGGAAGAACAGGGACAACTGGGAAAGGATTCTTATGTGTGGCTGTGTAAATCATTTGTATGAGCAGAAGGGTAAAGGGAACCGGAATATTTACGAGGAGACAAGAAGTGTCTGCCTGATCCGGCTGATCACATTCTGGGTCCGGGAGGACGAGATTCCGGCGTGCGTATTAGAGTATATGTACAGGGAGTATAATTTAAAGAACATAGAGCACAGCAGCAGTAAATATATTTATCATCCCCTGCGGCAGGAGATCCTTGAGAAATATCCCGATATCGAACAGGTGCTGTTCGGGGCGGCCAGCCGCCTGCAGATGGAGAGGGACTGGTATCGTGATCTCACAAAGATTGTCTCAGATAACCATTCAGATTATGATAGGGGGATTTATGAGGAGACGGAGGAGATAAAGAAGCGGATCCGGGAGCTGTTTGGGCGCCCGGAATGGCAGAAGATAAAATATTCGGAAGACCTGCTTGACAGATTGTCCGGGCAGTTCTATCAGAGGATGGTGGTGCCTGCATCCATGGCAAAGAGACTGATTGCATTTTTCACAGAGGGGCAGCAGGAGGGAAGATGGGAGGACGCGCAGAAGGTCTCGCTTATGGTGGAAACCCTGATCCAGTCACTGGCCTTCAACCGCAGAATCCGGGATATCGACGATTTACAGCCGCTGGCCTTTGGAACGACAGGGATAGAGGATATCGGTGATGACAACCGTGACTTTTGGTATTATTACCTGATGGTGGGATTCGGATTCCGCAGGGCTCAGCTGAAATCCGGGGCGGAAGCTGTCTCATCCCGGTACACACGGGGTTCTGACTGTTATCTTCCCCTATATATGAAATATACATATTATCCCGCCCGCCAGTGGATCAGGAAATTTGTGGGATATTCCCGGTCCCATGGATCAGAGGGGCAGGAATCCCCGGCAGCGGCTGAATTTCTTCTGCCGGATGGTAAGAGGCTCAGGGTGGAATTTCATTTTCACTACTGTCTGTATTTTCTGGACGGGACGCCTGTATGCCAGCCAGCCTATTCCTTTGAAGCCTTCGCCCGGATGGCAGCAGAGATGGAGAGGACCCAGGAGTTTTTCTTTCTTTTTGCCATAACCGGGATAGGGGAAGATGAGAGGGAAGCTGCCCGGGAGCTGCTGGAGGAACGGCTGGCGAGGCTGGTTCTTTACCCGTCCACCGTGCCTCTTATTGCCCGTATGCTGGCTGAGGGAACGGATACAGAAGACAGCGGCACCGAAATGGTTCAGGCTGTCTATTATACGGAACAGGAGGATTACTGTTTTCGGGTTCTGGTGACGGATCAGACGGTCCATCTGTACCACCAGAGGAAGTATGGCTGGTACGAGCTGCCGATGCCGGACGGACAGGCCGGCACAGATGGCAGGGTGCAGGGGGTTCTGGAGCAGCTGCAAAAGCCCCGGCCTGTCCCGCTGAACCGGATCCCGGTGGAGGGTCTCGGAAACGAGGAAAAGGCGGCGAAGATATTAGAGGCGCTGCGGCAGTATGAGGAATACCGCAGGAGAGACGGGGAATGGGCGGCCGGCAGCCAGGATGAAGCTGGTATGGGTGTGAAGGGCTTTTTTGAAAGAGAGGGCAGTTTTCTCACGGAAAGCTATTGTATTGTCCGCTTTGGGCCGGAGAAGACGAAGGAGCGTGTGCTGTACTGCGGAATTTACCCCTATGCATTTGAGGCGAAGGATCACAATCGGGATTTTGAGTCGTCATACCAGTTCCGCCGGAAAGAGCTCTCACAGAAAATAAAGGAGAAACATCAGATACTTGGGAATTTTGGCTGGGGAGATGTCTATACGCCCAAAGAGGTGTTTGAGCCGTCACCCTTTGCCATTGGCGAGAGCGGTACATATTACAATTTCGATGTGATTCGGATGTACCGCACGGACAATCTGGCGTCTCTGCTCTCCAAAATGTTTGATCTAAGTGATGTTACAGAGGTGGAAACCTATCGGGGCTGCCTGAGCTTTTCCAGATTGGGCAAAAGGCTGGAATACTGTTTTGGCGAGGATGAAATGAGAAGCTCCATGTACAGTCCCAGCATCACTATTGCGGATGTATTTGTGCGGTTTACCCGGGCAGGGGAGATGGCTGAATTTGCCCGCTGGGCAAATGGGATTCTTGCCTGTGCAAGATGCCTGTGCCGCCCACTTTTTGTCCTGGCGCAGCGGGAAAAAAATATGTATTCGCTTTCCCTGCATGACAGGGGAATTTCCGGCAGCGGTACGGTATCAGATCAGGGGGAGAGGATTATGGGCGATTCCCCTCCTCTGATCTGGAAGAGATGGGAAGTAGACGGTTCTGTCTTTTCTGTTATGGAAGAGCTGCGGGAGACCGTGCTGTGGTATATGGGGCATGGGAAGTACGGCGGAAGGCTGAAGTCCTGCCTGAATGTGGATGCCGTATGCAGTCCGTGGACGGACGGACCCTACGGCGTATCGGATGGGGAGCCGGCAGAATGGGTGATATATCGTAATGTAGACGGAATATTGGAAGAGCAGAAAGATGAAGGAGGATGAGTGCGGTATTGCGGGATCAATAATTAATATAAAATAGATGCAAGGATTTCCTCCGTCCACTCGTGTTATAAGTGAAACCGTACAGGAGCAGCTTTTGCGCTGCCGGGTGAAACGATAGAGCAAGGAGGAAAAGGAAATGAAGAAAACGATTCTGTTTGGAGCAGCAGGACTCTTGTCCCTGTCACTGCTGACGGGGATGGCAGGCTGCACGACGGCAGAGGCGAAGGCGAAAAGCCATCGCTGCAGCATTATGAAGGGGTGCAGGGTGACAGGAAAACATCATTCAAAAAAACATCACCAGAAAAAGCATCACTCCACGAAGCATCCTGCCAAAACATACCGATATGTCTGCCATCATTCCGGGGATCACCATTCAGGAAGTCATCCTTCCGGACATCACAGATAGTATGGCGGCGTGGGCCCGGCACAGACCAATGTGGCGCCGGGTCAGCGCTATGGGGCAAGGAACAGGAGGAGCAGGTAAGTGCGGAGCGAAAATGAGGTGAACCGGGCAGTGGAGCAGTATGCAGACCTGATCCAGCGCATCTGCTTTTATCATTTGAAGAACCGGGCGGATACAGAGGACGTGTTTCAGAATGTATTTATGAAATATATGCTGTACGATGGAGTCTTTCGGGATCAGGAGCATGAGAAGGCATGGCTGGTCCGTGTGTCGGTGAACGCCTGTAAGGATCTGATGAAAAGCTTTTTCCGGCGGAGGGTCGTGTCTCTGGAGACAGTTTATGATATGCCGGCGGAGGTATCCGATACGCACAGGGAGGTACTGGAGGCAGTACTGTCACTGCCGGATAAATATAAGGATGTTATCTATCTGCATTATTATGAGGGGTATTCGGCAGTGGAGATCGGCCAAATTGTCGGGAAGAAGGAGAATACGATATATTCCCTTCTCTCCCGCGGAAGGGGCTTATTGAAGGACAAGCTGGGAGGTGACGGCATTGGCGAATAAGATACAGGATGCATTTGACAATATAAAGGCGGATTCCCGGCTGAAGGAGTCGACAAAGCAGTTTTTGTCTGAGAAGCGCAGCGGCCGCGCATGCCGGAGAAACCGGCTGGTATTCCGCATCGCACTGGCAGCAGCCTGTGCTGCCCTGTTTCTGTTGATGGGGATGGGGGGATATGCCTGGATTCAGATGCCGGTTTCTTATGTAAGCATTGATGTCAACCCATCCATCGAACTGACTCTGAACCGGTTTGACAAGGTTATATCGGCAGCCGCTTACAACGATGAGGGAAAAAGGATTATAGAGAAGTTGTCCCTGCAGGGGAAAAAATATACGGATGCCATTGACCTTTTAGTGGATAGTGAGGATATGAAGAGCTTTCTGACCGACCAGTCGGAATTTGTTTTTACCGTGGCGGCGGACGGCAGCCGGCAGAAGGCCATCCGAACCGGTCTGGAGAGCTGTGCAAGCCGGATAGGATATCGGAGCAGCAGCTTTGGTACGGATCTTTCTCTTGTGGCGAAGGCACACGAGTATGCGGTGTCGGTGGGCAGGTATTCTGCCTATCTGGAGCTGGCCCGTTATGATGAATCCATAACGGTGGACGACTGCCGTCATATGACTATGACGGAGATTCACGGCCTGATTGATGAACATCACCAGGAGGAAGGACATCACGGAGAGGGACATCACTGAGATACTTTATAAATTTTCAGAAAAAAGGTTGACCAATGGTCATTTTTGTGATACACTTGCATACAGTGTAGAAAATGACCATTGGTCATACTTTTTCAAGAGATCTGTAAAGGAGGCTGAAGCAATGGCAATTAAGTTCGGCAAATGGGTTGCCAGACACAAGATTCTTATTATAATATTTGCAGTTGTATTGTTGATACCCGCAGTCATTGGATATGTAAAGACACGGATCAACTACGATCTGCTCAGTTATCTTCCGGATTCCCTGGAGACCGTATCCGGTCAGGATACCATGGTGGATAAATTCGGCATGGGGGCGTTTTCCATGGTAGTTGTGGAAAATATGGAAAACAAAGAGGTGGCGGAATTAAAAGAGAAATTAAAAGAAGTGGAACATGTGGAGAAGGTCATCTGGTATGATGATGTGGTAGATATTACATTTCCTGTAGAAATGATTCCCGATAAGCTGAGGGAAGCCCTGTTTCATGGCGACGCCACGATGATGATCGCACTCTTTGACGATACCACCTCTGCCGATACTACGATGGATGCCATCGCAGATATGCGCAGGGTAGTGGATAGGCAGGCGTTCATCAGTGGTATGTCCGGCGTCGTTACCGATATTAAAAACCTGGCGCTGGCGGAGATGCCTGTCTATGTAGCTGTGGCGGCGGGATTGTCCCTGCTTGTCCTGCTGCTGGCCATGGACTCCTTTGTTACTCCCTTTATTTTCCTGATGGGGATAGGCATTTCCATTGTCTACAATATGGGGAGCAATATTTTCTTTGGCGAGATATCCTATATCACCCAGGCGCTGACAGCAATCCTGCAGCTTGGTGTCACGATGGATTATTCCATCTTCCTGCTGGAGAGCTATGAGGCGAATAAAGTGAGGTTTGAGGGGGATAAGCAGCGAGCTATGGCACATGCCATATCCAATACATTTAAATCGGTGACCAGCAGTTCCATAACCACCATTGCAGGCTTCGCCGCCCTGTGTTTTATGACCTTTAAGCTGGGCATGGATCTGGGAGTGGTGATGGCGAAGGGCGTGATCATCGGCGTGATCGTATGTATTACCCTTCTTCCGGCACTGATCCTGTGCTTTGATAAACTGATAGATAAAACCAACCATAAAAATCTGATCCCCAATATGGACAGATTTTCGGAAAAGGTTGTGAAGCTCTGGCCGGTGGCATTGATTTTGTTTGTAGTGCTGATCGGGCCGGCATATTATGGAAATAAGAACTATGAAATCTATTATAATATTGACTCAGGACTGCCCCAGACGCTGGATTCCGCTGTGGCAAACAATAAGCTTCAGGAAGAGTTCAATATGAATAATATGCATATCGTCCTTCTGAAAAATGGGCTGTCATCGAAGGATAAGAAGGATATGCAGAAGAAAATGGAAGACGTAAAAGGTGTGAAATGGGTTCTTGGCATGGATTCCTTTGTGGGCGCTAATTTTCCTGTGGAAATGGTTCCGAAGGAATACCGGGATATGCTCCAGTGTGAGGAATATGAGCTGCAGTTTATCTGCTCTGATTATAAATCGGCCACAGACGAGGTAAATGCCCAGATCGCCTCCCTCAGCGGCATCGTAAAGGACTACAGTCCGGAATCCATGGTGATCGGAGAGGCTCCCCTGATGAAGGATCTGCAGGATACGACAGATATTGACCTGGCCAATGTAAATTATGTGTCAGTAATCGCTATCTTCCTGATCATCATGCTGACCTTCAAATCCATCAGTATACCGGTGATCCTTGTGACGGTGATTGAATTTGCCATCTTCCTCAATATGTCGGTGCCGTTTTTTACTGGGGAATCCCTTCCCTTTGTGGCAAGTATCGTTATCGGAACGATCCAGCTGGGAGCCACGGTGGATTATGCCATCCTGATGACAAGCCGGTATCACAAGGAGAGGACGGAGCGGCGCAAGACGAAGAAGGAGGCCATCGCCATCGCCCACAGGACGTCGGTGAAGTCTATTATGATCAGTGGGATGTGCTTGTTTGCGGCAACCTTTGGTGTGACTGTGTCCTCCAGTATTGATATGATCAAGGCGATCTGTACCCTGCTGGCAAGAGGCGCGGTGGTCAGCACCATTATCGTAATTCTTTTGCTGCCGGCAATGCTGACGGTATTTGATAAAGTAATCTGTAAGACGACATGGGATATGCGTAAGATTGACTATTAATATTGAAATAATAGAGAAAGGATGGATTCATTATGAATAAGAAGAATGGGAAAAGAATGGGCAGAACGGTGATCAGCGGGGCGCTGATACTTGGCATGGTTTTGTGTAATACTACTTATACAGAGGCGAAGAGAGTGAGCAAGCAGGAATCCGTATATGCCACTGCCGGGGCAGACGGGCAGATCACACAGGTTACGGTGGCTGACTGGCTGCAGGATTCCGGTCTGGCAAAGGGGCCGCTGAAGGACAGCTCCAGCCTGACCGATATCACCAACGTAAAGGGAGACGAGACGCTTTCCCAGTCCGGAAATTCCATGGAATGGAGTACGGCAGGGAAGGATATCTACTATCAGGGTAAGACCGATAAGAAGCTTCCAGTGAGCGTGGAGATCCGCTATACCCTGGATGGGGAAGAGCTGACAGCACAGGATATGCTTGGGAAGAGCGGCAGGATGGAGATGCATGTCTCTTATACCAATCACTCCAAACAGGCAAAGAAGATAAACGGTGAGAAGAAAACAATCTATACACCCTTTGTGATGGGAACTGGGATGATCCTGCCATCCGAAAATTTTTCAAATATTCAGATCGACCACGGGCGCGTGATCAATGACGGTTCCAATAATATCGTGGTAGGGATGGGATTACCTGGTCTTGCAGAGAGTCTGGAACTGGAAAAGGATGCGGCGGACAGGATTCCTCACGAGTTTACGGTGAAAGCGGATGTGACGGATTTCTCCATGGGTAATACATTTACTTTCGGAAGTCCCAGCCTGCTGAACGACCTGGATCTGGATGATGTGGAGGATCTCGATGATCTGGAAGAAAAGCTGGAGGATCTGACGGACGCCACAGATAAATTACTTGACGGCTCCGAGGAATTAATGGATAATATGCATAAATATAACGATAAGATGGGGGAATTGAAAAGCTCCATCCACAAGTATAACAAAGAGGGTGTGAAGAAAATTACCGGCGGCATCCGTACGCTGGCGAAGGGCGGTACCCAGCTGGTGAGCGGCGTCAATGAATATACGGACGGCGTCGTCAGCCTGGCAAAGGGAGCCAAAAGCTATGTGGCGGGGGCAGATAAGATCGCTGCGGGAAATAAAGACCTGTATACAGCTGTATCCGGACTTCCGGCGCAGATCAATGCCTTCGATACGGGACTTACCACGTATACGTCAAATGTAGATAAGATGGGATCGAAAGAAAATGTCACTAAGCTGAAGGCAGGTACGCAGGCGGTATCCGATGGGATTTCCAAAGTAAATGATACGGTAGTGGATCTGCAGGAGCTTCAGGCAAAGGAAAAGCAGCTGGTAGCCGGGCTGAAGCAGCAGCTAAAGGCAGCCGGAGTGGATACCGACCAGATCGAGGCATTTGCCATGCTGGATCAGATCACAGCGGGTGAGGAGAAGTATATTGCCGGGCTGAAGCAGGCCACCGGTACAGACAGTGAGTTGAAAAAGGGAGCCGATTCCGTTTCGGCAGGAGTGGGGACGGTGATGGACGGACTGAGTACCCTCTCAAAGAATTCTTCTACCCTGACGAAGGCATCCGGCCAGTTAAAGCAGCAGGTTCCCGTACTGGTATCCAGTATAAAAACATTGAAAGAGGGCGGAGAGACACTTACCGCCAACGATAAGACACTGACGAAGGGTGCCGATCAGCTTATTAAGGCAAGTAAGACCATGAAGAAGAGTGCCGTCAAGCTGAATAAGGGAGCGAAAACACTGAATAAGGGCGGTAAGAGCCTGCAGAAATCGACCGATAAGCTGATCCGCGGCATAAACCAGCTGGAGAGCGCCAGCGGCAGACTGGCCGGCGGTGCGGATGAACTGTCTGATGGAATGTCTGAATTCAGCAAAGAGGGAATCCAGAAACTGAATGATGTGTATGAGGATGATTTCAAAGCACTGCTGGACCGGGTGAGGGCAGTGGTGGATGCCGGTAAGGAGTATAAGAACTTCAGCGGTATTGGCAAAGGCATGGACGGCGATGTGAAGTTTGTGATTGAGACAGAGTCAGTAAGCAAAGAAGATGAGTGACAAATATTTGTATGCATTTAGAGACCGGGAGGTGAAAATGTGGGAAAGTTAGATGACAAAAAGAAGCAGAAAAGAGAGTCCCTGCTGGGCGCTGCATTTACACTTTTTACCTCCCAGGGCATCAACGATACCTCCATATCGGATATTGTGAAAAAGGCCAATATGGCGAAGGGAACCTTTTATCTGTACTTCAAGGATAAGTTTGATATAAGGGATAAGCTCATTGCGTCCAAGGCTACGCAGCTCTTCTTTCATGCCGTACAGGACATGAAGGAGAAGGGGCTGGCGGAATCCGAATCTGCCACATTGGAGGATGCCATTATATTTATTGCCGATTCCGTAATCAATGCACTGGACGAGGACAAACGGCTTCTTGGCTTTATCTCGAAGAATCTCAGCTGGGGCGTGTTTCATAATCTTCTGGTAGCCAGCGATGAGGAGAACGGATACAGCTTTTATGAGGGCTATGAGATCATGCTGCGGGAGTCGGGGCGCCAGTTTCGGAATCCCGAACTGATGCTCTATATAATTGTAGAACTGATTAATTCTACCTGTCATAATGTGATCCTGAATCAGGAACCGGTAACACTTGCAGAACTCAAGCCGGAGTTGTATAATGTCATAAGGGATATCATTCACAGATTTGAGGAATGAATGGAGACCCAGGTCGGGAGATCTGGGTCTCTTATATCTGACTAAACAGCAGATGTCAACTGACGCTTTAATTGGAGGATTATAATGAGAGAGTTACTGCGTTTTCTAAAGGATTACCGAAGGGAGAGCATTCTGGCACCGCTTTTCAAGCTGCTGGAGGCCTCCTTTGAATTATTTGTTCCCCTGGTGATGGCGAGGATAATTGACGTGGGTATCGCGGAGAAGGATTATGGGACGATTGCCTGGATGGGGGCTGTGCTGGCACTGCTTGCCATCATCGGTCTGACGGCATCCCTGACAGCACAATATTTTGCCGCGAAGGCGGCGGTGGGATTTTCTGCCAGACTGAAACAGGAGCTGTTCCGCCATATTCAGAAATTATCCTTTGGGGATATGGACCAGCTGGGAACCTCCACCCTGATCACGCGCATGACCAGCGACGCCAATCAGGTGCAGAGCGGCGTCAATTTGGTGCTCCGTCTATTTATGCGTTCACCGTTTATCGTTGTAGGCGCCATGATCATGGCATTTACTATTGATGTCAGGGCGGCTCTTGTCTTTGTGGTGGCGATTCCGCTGTTATGTATTGTTGTTTTTGGTGTAATGCTGGCCAGCATTCCATTATATAAGAAGGTGCAGGCGGCGCTGGACCGGATTCTGGGCAGGACCCGGGAGAATCTGACGGGGGCAAGAGTGCTCCGGGCCTTTCATAAACAGCAGGAAGAGAGCGAACAGTTTACCGCTGAAAATGATACGCTGAACCATGTGCAGATGGTGGTGGGCCGGATCGCGGCGCTAATGAATCCGGTGACATATATTATAATCAATGGGGCCATCATTGCCCTGATCTGGATTGGGGCCGTTCATGTGGACAACGGGGTGCTGACGCAGGGCGAGGTAGTGGCGCTTGTGAACTATATGTCGCAGATTCTGGTGGAACTGGTGAAACTGGCGAATCTCATTGTCACTGTAAATAAAGCAGTGGCGTGTGGAAACCGGATCCAGGAGATCTTTGACCGGGAACCGGGACTGGCAGAAGCCCCGGCGGCCGAAAATACCCGGCGCGCATATGGCGAGACGGAGGATTCTGTCGTATTTGACCATGTGAATCTGGTCTATCCGGGGGCATCCGATAATTCCCTGACAGATATTGACTTCTCAGTCAGACGGGGGGAGACCATCGGGATTATCGGCGGCACAGGTTCAGGGAAAACCTCGCTGGTGCATCTGATTCCCCGTTTTTATGACATCTCTGACGGGCATCTGAGGATAGACGGCGTAGAGGCGAAGGAGTATTCCCTGAAGGAGCTGCGTGCCAAGGTGGGAATCGTAATGCAGAAATCTGTTCTCTTTCAGGGGACGATCCGGTCCAATCTTTTGTGGGGAAAGCCGGAGGCGACGGAGGAGGAATTGTGGCAGGCCCTCCGGGTGGCCCAGGCGGAGGAGGTTGTCAGGAAAAAGAAGGCGGGACTGGACGAACCGGTGGAACAGGAGGGACGGAACTTCTCCGGCGGGCAGAGACAGCGCCTTGCCATTGCCCGGGCACTGGTACGGCATCCGGAAATTCTCATTCTGGATGACAGCGCATCGGCCCTTGATTATGCCACCGACGCGGCGCTGAGGAGGGCAATCCGGGAAGAACTGACCGATATGACGCTGTTTATCGTATCCCAGCGGGCGGCTTCAGTGAGAAATGCCGACCGTATCGTAGTGCTGGATGACGGCGGGGTCGTGGGGCTGGGCAGCCACGAAACACTGATGGACAGCTGCGGGGTATACCGGGAGATTTATGAGAGCCAGTACGGAAAGGGGGCGCGCTAGATGACACAGAAAGAGACGATCCATAAGGTGCTGCAGTATATACGCCGTTACTGGGTATATCTGATCCTGTCACTGTTGCTGGCGGTGGTGACGGTGGCACTCACTCTGTATATTCCTATCCTTACAGGGGATGCCGTTGATCATATTGCCGGCAGGGGCGCCGTAGACTTCGGTGCGGTTCTCAATATCTGCAAAAAGATTGCCCTTTCTGTTGCCCTGACCATGGCGGCGCAGTGGGTAATGAATGTGTGCAATAATAAGATCACCTATGGCGTGGTACGGGATATTCGGGAGGACGCCTTCCGGCGTATCCAGAGGCTGCCTCTCAGCTATATAGACAGTCACTCGTATGGCGAGGTGGTGAGCCGTGTCATTGCCGACGCAGATCAGTTTGCCGACGGGCTTCTGATGGGCTTTACCCAGCTTTTTACAGGAATCATCACTATATTGGGGACACTGGGATTTATGATCAGCGTCAGCGTGCCAATTACCATAGTGGTTGTGGTGATTACACCGGTGTCGCTGTTTGTGGCAAGCTTTATTGCTAAGAGGACTTACCAGATGTTCCGGCTGCAGTCTGAGACAAGGGGGGAACAGACTGCCCTTATTGAGGAAATGGTGGGCAACCAGAAGGTAGTCCAGGCCTTTGGCCACGAGGAAGAGACTATGGAGCAGTTTGATGAGATCAATGAGAGACTGCGGGACTGTTCCCTGAAGGGAACGTTTTTCTCCTCCATAACAAATCCCGCTACCCGTTTTGTCAACAGCCTTGTCTATGCTGCTGTGGGGATTTTCGGTGCGGTCTATGCTGTGCGGGGAGGAATCTCCGTGGGGCAGCTCTCCTGCTTTCTCAGCTATGCCAATCAGTACACGAAGCCATTTAATGAGATCTCCGGTGTCGTGACGGAGCTCCAGAATGCCATTGCCTGCGCGGGACGGGTGCTGGAGCTGATCGCGCAGGAGACGGAGCCGGAAGAGCCGGAGGATGCAGTGATTCTGGAACATTCGGACGGGAGGGTAGACATTGAAAATGTCTATTTTTCTTATGAACCGGATCAGAAGCTGATAGAGGACTTCAACTTACATGTGAAAAAGGGACAGCGGGTGGCTGTCGTAGGGCCGACGGGCTGCGGAAAGACGACGCTGATCAATCTTCTGATGCGTTTCTATGATGTCAGCAGCGGCAGTATCCGGGTGTCGGGCAGGGATATACGCAGGATCACCAGAGAGAGCCTGCGCAGTAATTATGGCATGGTGCTTCAGGAGACCTGGCTGAAGCGGGGTACGATCCGGGAAAATATTGCCATGGGGCGTCCGGACGCCACAGTGGATGAGGTAATACGGGCGGCGAAGGCCAGTCATGCACACAGTTTTGTCAAACGTCTGCCACAGGGATATGATACGGTGATCGGCGAGGATGGGGGAAATCTGTCAGCGGGGCAGAAGCAGCTTTTGTGCATTGCCAGAGTTATGCTGTGTCTGCCGCCGGTGCTTATATTGGATGAAGCTACTTCTTCCATTGATACCCGTACCGAGATGAGAATCCAGCAGGCATTTGGGCGCATGATGGAAGGGCGTACCAGCTTTATCGTGGCACACCGCCTTTCTACGATACAGGAGGCGGATGTGATCCTTGTAATGAAAGACGGACGCGTCATGGAACAGGGCAGTCACGAGGAGCTGCTGGCACAGGGTGGATTTTACAAAAATCTTTTTGAGGCGCAGTGGAGTTGATTATGATGAATTATAAGATTGCGGCAGCGCAGATCTGCTCCGGAGAGGATACGGAAGAAAATCTGGCAAAGATCGAGGACTGCATCGGCAGGGCGGCGGGGAATCAGGCGGATCTGGTTATTTTTCCGGAACATGCGGAATATCTTGGTAAGGATTATGGACATCATGCTTCTGATGTACCGGGGGAGATCACACGTTTTTTCGCTTCTTGTGCAAAAAAATACAGTATTTATGTGCACTGCGGCACTATCACAGAGAGACGGGAGGGCGGCAGCCCCTATAATACCAGTATTTTGTTTTCTCCGGATGGGAGGATGGCGGGACGTTACCGTAAGCTGCATATGTTTGATGTGGAGCTGAAGGATGGACCAGGATACCGGGAATCGTCGGAGGTATCGCCGGGAGACGAGATCGTGGTATGCGATACAGAGCTTGGCAGGATCGGCCTGGCTGTGTGCTATGACCTGCGTTTTCCGGAACTGTTCCGGATCATGGCAGGTAAGGGGGCGGGACTGCTTGTAATTTCCGCGAACTTTACAGAGGATACGGGCCGGGCACACTGGGAGCCGCTTCTCCGGGCCAGGGCGATTGAGAATACATGCTATGTGGCGGCGGCAGGACAGTGCGGGCGAAACGAATCCTTTGCTGCTTATGGGAATTCCATGATCATTGATCCCTGGGGAGAGGTGGTAGCCAGAGCTGGCACGGAGGAAGAGATCATCTATGCAGAGGCAGATGCCGGCCGGATCCGGGACGTGAGGGCACAGATTCCCTCCCTGGCAAATATTAGGAGGGATGTGTACCGGCTGACGTCGTTGAACTAGCGCCATGGAGCTAGACTTTGCCTTTTTGTTATGTTATACTGATAAAAGCATACAGTTATTAAAAAAGAAGTGCGTAAATGGAGGAAAGATATGGATTACATATGGAGCGACAGAAAGAGAACACTATTTGGGTTACCATTATCATTTACAAAATACTGTCTGACAGAGGACCGTCTTTTTATAGAAAAGGGGTTTTTAAATAAAAGTGAGGATGAAGTGCGGCTGTACCGCATTCTGGATCTGACACTGAACCGCTCCTTTGGGCAGAGAATATTCGGTGTGGGAACGATACACTGTTATTCGGCGGATAAGAGTATGAATGAATTTGATATACTGAGTGTGAAGCGCTCCAAGGATGTGAAGGAGATGCTGTCGGGCCTGGTGGAGAAGCAGAGGGATCTGAAGCATGTCACAAACCGGGAATTCATGTCATATGATGAAGAAGAATCATCCGAAGAATAGAAGGAATGAAATCGTATGTTATATAAAAATGCTATTGATCTGATTGGGGCTACGCCCCTTGTCAGTCTGAAAGAAATGACGGGATATCCTATTTACGCCAAGGCAGAGTTTTTGAATCCCGGCGGCAGCATTAAGGACCGTGTGGCGAAGAATATGGTGGAACAGGCGGAAAGAAAAGGCCTGTTAAAGCCGGGCATGACTATAGTGGAGCCGACTTCTGGCAACACAGGGATCGGTCTGGCTTTCGTCGGCGTAAGAAAAGGGTATCATGTGGTCATTGTTATGCCGGAAAATATGAGCGAAGAGCGCAAAACCATTATAAAGATGCTGGGGGCGGAGCTGGTATTGACGCCGAAAGAGCTCAGCATTGGAGGCTCTGTGGCCAGGGCGGAAGAGATCGTGGCGGAGCGGGGGAACTGTTTCCTGCCACAGCAGTTTGAAAATCCGGATAATCCGGATATTCATTATACTACGACGGCAGTGGAACTTTATGAACAGATGGAGGGAAGGATTGATATCTTTGTCTCTGGTCTGGGAAGCGGCGGAACACTGCAGGGCATGGGGCGGTATCTGAAGGAGAAGAATCCGGAGCTTATTCTGGCCGCCGTGGAGCCGAAAGATGTATCGGCACTGCGCGGGCACAAACCGGGCATACACAGCATCCAGGGAATTGGCGACGGCTTTGTCCCGGCCGTTCTGGACAGGACCATGATCGATGATATTGTTGAGGTGCCGGATGAAGAAGCAGTGGCTGCCACAAGAGAGCTTGCCAGAGTGCCGGGGTTATTGTGTGGAATCTCCTCCGGGGCAAATGTGTGGGCGGCAGAGAGACTGGCTGAGAAATACGGTACGGATAAAATAATTGCCACGGTACTGCCGGACCGGATGGAACGGTATTTTAGTACAGGGCTTTTTGTGTAGTTATAGAAATAAATATTGATAGAAATTGAGGTGCGAAGTGAAGAAAATAGTTAAATATATGCCAATGTTATGGATGCTGATGCTTCTGTCCCTGGGATCAGGCTTTTGCAATAAGACAGAAGCGCAGGCAGGAACCCTTTCCGTGAAGGGAATCTGGGTGTCCTGTTTTGAGTATGCGGATCTTGGCCTGAATGATAAGAGTGAAGCCGAGTTCAGAGCTAATGCAAACCAGTTGTTTGCCAATATTAAGGCAAATGGATGCAATACGGTCTATTTTCATGTGAGGTCATACGACGATGCAATCTATCCCTCTTCGGTGACGGGGTGGAGCACGAGGATCAGCAGGAGCGGAAAAGCGCTGCCCTATGATCCTCTGAAAATTCTGATCGATTATTCTCATAAGTATGGCATTCAGTTCCATGCCTGGATGAATCCTTACCGGGTGACACAGAAGAAGGTGCTGGATCCGGCATCTGACGCGACGGTGAACCGCATCGTGGCCCAGGTAAAGGAGATTGTCACCAAATATAAGGTGGACGGCATCCATTTTGATGATTATTTTTATCCCACAAACGAGAAAAAATATAATAAAGTGAAAAAAGCTGACCGCATGAAAAATGTGAATCAGATGGTGCGGAAGGTATACCAGACGGTGAAGGCAAAGAGCAGCCGTCTGAAATTCGGCATCAGTCCCGCGGGTGGTATAGATTACTGTGAAAAGATCGGGGCAGATGTGAAGACGTGGATGTCACAGGCAGGATATGTGGACTATATTGTGCCGCAGATTTACTGGTCTGACGAGTATATTATGGAGGGTGTGAAAACTGCCCTGTTCAGCGAACGCCTGGCAGAGTGGCGAAGCTATAATGTGAGGGACATACCAATGTATATCGGGCTTGCCCTCTATAAGGCAGGGTACAGCCTGAAGGAGGATCCGGGCTGGAAGAAGAGGAACAACAATATCGCCAGTCAGCTGGCCCTGATCCGGGCCGGAAACAGCGAGGGATATGTGCTCTTTTCCTATCTGAATCTTTACAAGTCTGTCGCATCGAAAGAGGTTACAAATTATCTCACTACGATTGGCAGCATGAAGCTGAATAAGAAAAAGAAGACTCTTAGGGCGGGAAAGACATTTAGGCTCCGTGCCACCCTGAATCCCGCAAGACTGCGGGGAAGGACAGTGAAATGGAAGAGCTCCAATAAAAAGATCGCCACTGTGACAAAGACAGGAAAGCTTAAGGCGAAGAAAAAGGGAAAAGTAACGGTATATGCCAGTTATGGAAAGCTGAAGACAAAGTGTGTGGTAAAGGTACTGCCAAAGAAAAAAAGTAAGAAATCAAAGAAATAATAAATACCTAAAGGGGGCATTTCTTTCGTGATAGAGTGGTTTGACAGTACGATTCTGGATTTGTTTCAGTCCATTCAGAATCCGGTTCTGACACCGGTATTTAAGCTGTTTACCCTGATCGGGGAAGCCGGAGCCGTTTGGATTGCGGTGGGGATTTTGCTGCTGGCAGGGAAGTCCAGCAGGAAAACCGGGATAGCAGTGCTGCTGTCACTGGTGTTCTGTCTGCTGATGGGAAATGCTTTTCTGAAAAATGTTGTGGCGCGGCCCAGACCGTGCTGGCGGTTTCCGGACATTGAAATGCTCATTGCTGTTCCCCGGGATTATTCGTTTCCCTCCGGGCATACCATGTCCTCTTTTGCCGCCGCCGCAAGTGTATATATATGGGACAAAAAATGGGGAATGGCCGCATTGGCAGGAGCTGTAATTATTGCGGTCTCACGCTTGTATTTTTATGTACATTATCCCACCGATATTCTGGCAGGAGCCCTGATGGGAGTTTTTCTTGCCATGGTATCATGGTGGATAATAGATAAAGTAACAATATACAATGCAAGAAAGGGAGGAAATTATGAAGGTAAAAAGCAGGGGAAAGATTGAGGCTGCCATACTGGCTGTGGTAATTGTAGTTATTTCAGCTGCAGTCAGCGTAGGAGTTATGGCTTCTGTTGGATTTTTTAAATCGGATAAGGCAAGTGCGCTGGAGCTTCTTTCACAGGTTTCCGAGAAGCTGAGCCGTTCCTATGTCAGCGGCCATATGGGGACAGAAGAGCTGATAAGGGCGTCTATGGAAAAAGGCTCATCTGCCAGTATCCGTCTGTCAGGACTTAAGTTTAGCGACAAGATAATGAAAGAGGCCGGGACTGATTTTGATTTTTCAAAATTTGCATTCCAGGCGGATATACAGACCAGTGCGGACAGAACAAAATCCAGCACGCTTTTTAATCTGTCCAAAGGAGATGAAAGGCTCTCGGTAGTTGCCTATATGGACGAGGATAAGACCTGCACGGCCTTTCCAGAGCTCAGTCCGGGTAAAGTCATTGTTGTGGATAAGAGGGATGGGGAATCCCTGACAGAAGAATCCTATGCCGAGGATCTGCTGGAGAGCAGGATGGATTACATGGCAAACAGGAAATACAATGAATTTGGAAAAGCCTTTGAAAAATTTTTGAGGGATGAGGTAGAAAAGGTATATGATGAACTCTCCTGTCAGGAGACGGAGAAAGATACATATCGTCTGACTGTTCCTAAGAGCACGCTGGATACAGTTTTTCATGATTTCTATCACTTTATGTCGGAGCAGAAGGATACCGTTGATTTTCTCAATCTGTATTTAGAGGAAGAGGACGAGGGTGATTTTCTTTCCCTTTTGGAGGAGGTTGTGGAGAAGATTACCAGAGAATCTTCTGATTTTGTATTTTATGTGAAGGGCAGCGGGAAGGATGTAAGCAGTGTCAGCTTCGAGGTGACATTAAACGGAAATCCCTATTCCCTCAGTATGGATTTTGAGGGGAAGGAAGACTGTAAGGCCCAATTACAGCTTAAAACAAAACAGGATGGGGAAAATATATGTCTTGATATTGTAATGAAGGATACAAAAACGGACAACCTTACCGAGAGCATAGACGCACATCTGCTGATCGATGATATCTCTTTTGGAAAATTATCATATCTGGCGGATTTTAATCCAAAGGATAATCAATATAGAACAGAGATCAGTCTGGATGCTGTGGGGGAGGAGGTATTCCGTTTAAAGGCGGAAGGCCTTGTGAAGAACCTGAATCCGGGAAAATCTGTAAGCTATGACTTGAAAAATGTTTTTCTCCGCGTGGAGGGTGATAAAATACTAACTGCGGCGGTAAATGTGACGCTGGGTACGCTGGAGGGAGAGATTGAACCACCCAAAGGGGAAGAAATCGATGGGACGGACCTGGAGGATCCAAAGCGGGATGCCTTTGCAGAGGAAGTCATGCAGAACGGGCTTTCCCTGTTGTCGAAATGGGGGCTGCTAAATGACGACGAATTGTGAATTCTGTGCATATTATGTATATGATGAGGAAGGGTATGCGGAATGTGAGGTAAACCTCGACGAGGATGAGATGGCCAGATTCCTGAGTTCTTCTTATTCTGCCT
Organism: uncultured Clostridia bacterium; assembly: GCA_948467395.1. Taxonomy (GTDB): domain Bacteria; phylum Bacillota; class Clostridia; order Lachnospirales; family Lachnospiraceae; genus Eubacterium_F. The sequence goes on from CAOKDX010000009.1 coordinate 113,523, forward strand.
GTCCTTATTACCAGACCGATGATGAGTATAAGATTGTGCGGAAACAGAACTGACGGCAGATATATGATATAGGAGAGTATTGATTTGCGGCTCAACAGGAAAGCTTAAAGGGAGAGAACAGAGGATGGCGAGGCATCGGAGGGGCAAGGCATTTTCAGAGGAGGAAAAAATCCAAAGTATTTACTGGCAGTTTGTTGAACTGGCATATTATACTGCCTTAGACATACTGCAGCATAAGGAGGACGCAGAGGATGCCGTACAAGAAACATTTATTCGCATAATGAAATATATTTCAAGAATTGCAGATCCTTTTTCTTCTGAAACAAAAAATTTTGTTGTCATTATATGCAGGAATATTTCTCTGGATATGCTGAAGAAACGGAAATATAAAAAAGAGGAGGAATTATTTGCCTATACGCAGGGTGGGGCATTTGGACCAGATCCTTCTGACCTGGCTAGCGGGAATGAGACAGTCCGAATCATTGCGGAGGAAGTACACAGACTGCCAGACCGGTATAAGGATTGTATGTATATGGAACTGGTTCTGGAATTTCACTATAAAGAAATTGCAGCCATTTTGGGTCAAAAGCCCGAGACAGTGAGAAAACGTCTGCAGAGGGGGAAAAAAGTCCTTAGAAAAAAACTGGAAGCGATGGGATTATCTTGTGAAAATTGAAAGAAGAAATATATAGATTGTTATCGTAACGCAGCGGCGCCAGCCTGAACTGAAGTTCAGACTGGCGCCGTTGCGTTAGTTATACAGGTGATGATGGCAGGGAGTACGAAAGAAAAAAATAAAAAATCTAAGATTTTTGTCCCAGTTTTGCGGTTTCAATCGTTATTATATATAAAAAGGTGTAAACGATTGGAGGAAAAGAATATGATAAGAAAGAAAATTGTAACATTTTTAACAGCCTTGGGTTTCTGTTTATATTATATGGATATAAACGGAACCAATATTATTCAGGCAAAGAAACTACAGGAAGAAAAGAAGTACATAGTCTGTACAAAGAACGGCTCAGAACTGAAGGAGGTGGAAAAGGAGTTTGGGAAGACAGGGGAAATTAACGAAAATGGCGGAAACTGCCTGCAGAAAAAGCGTATGACAACGGTGGAACTGACAGAGAGTGAAGCAGAAGATCTTGCGGATATTTCGGAAGTCAGTTTTGTAGAAGAAGATAAATGTGTGAAAGCAAGCCGCAGGTTTGTATGGAAAGATAAGAATGTGCACAAGAAAACGGTAAAAAGGATGAAAAAGAATCAGAGTGGGACCGAATGGAATATCCGTATGATACATGCAGGAAAAGCGAAGAAAGACAAGAAGAAAAAAATAAAAATAGCAATACTTGATTCCGGTGTAAGCTATACGGATGATATTGACATGGATCCCTCAAAGACCATAAGTCTTGTTCCTGGTGAAGAAGAACTGTCGCCATTATTTATGGATGGCACAGGGCATGGGAACAGTGTTGCTGGCCTGATCGCCGCCAAAGATAATAAAAAGGGGATCACGGGGATCAATCCCAATGCAGAAATATATTCCATCCGGGTATTGGATGACAATAATACATCACCTGTTAGCCGTGTCATTGAGGGAATCTATATGGCGATTGAGGAAGACGTGGATATTATCAATATGAGTTTTGGGATGGATACGTATTCGGCGGCGCTGGAAAAGGCGGTAAAGGATGCCAAGAAAGCCGGAATACTGATTATTGCAGCGGCAGGGAATACGGGCGGCAAAGGTGTGGAATATCCGGCCGCATTTGACGAGGTCATGGCAGTGGGCTCGGTAGACCAGCATGGGACTGCGGCAGAGAGCAGCGCGGCGGGGAATCAGGTGGAAATCGTGGCGCCGGGTGAGCTGGTGCGGAGTACAGGCATTTTTTGCGATGAATTAGTTTCCTCCGGGACCAGTCTGGCGGCTCCCCAGGTGGCGGCGGCGGCTTCCCGGATCTGGGAAAAAGATCCCCGTGTATCCGCTGATTTTGTGCGGGAATTGCTGAACCAGAGCGCAAACAGCTATGGGGACAGGGAGAAATACGGGAATGGTCTCCTGGATCTGGAATATGCACTGGAAAGCTATGATGAATTCAAGGAAGCCTATCCGGAGAGAGAGACAGCCCTTTCTTCTTCTGAAGAGGGCCAGACAGAGATGCTGCTGCAAGAAAATAAGCGGGAAGTACTAAGCTTTGAAGAAACCGGCTGTGTGGCGGGAAGCTGGACACAAAAGCTTCATGGTGATATGATTCCGACCAACAGGGTAAATGTGCTCCAAGGGGCGAGGTATCCAGATAAAAGTGATGAAACCAAAGGTATGTATGATAATCCATGGTGGCATGGATTCTTTCACAAAAATTATGTGGCGGCTTATATATATGAGACCCGTCTGGCAAACCAGTTTACAGATGAGAGGGCGGTTACTGTTCCGGCTAATATGCAGTGGATGCGGCTTGCGATCGAGGATGCCGTAAAAAATATCAACTGGAAGGAACAATTTGGATCGGCCCCCAGCAAAGGGACAAAGCGCGCCTTTGTCTGGGGTATGGCGATCCATAATCTGCAGGATACATTTGCACATAGTACCTATGAATATAAAAATGGCAAGTGGATCCCGATCAATCATGATAAGGGGAATGAGGCTAATGATTGTGACAACAAAAACAGATGCGAAACACGGTATACGCTGGCAGTAAAGGCGGTAAAGGCTGCCATCAGGAAATACGAAAATTCTTCACACCCAAGCGGGTCATACGCAGAATACTCGTCGGTTCTGGAGGCAAGGGAGTTTAGAATGGGGGATATCTACCAAAATATAAAGAAGGTAGCGGGAAGCTCCCTTGCCGCGCCTTACGCCAGTGTGAATTATGCAACAGGATTTGCCGCAAGCACGAAATAGCTTTATCAATATGGAGGAGAAGATGTATATGGAGAAAAAAGTGAATCTGGTAAAATGGAAAGCCATTGGTATGATAGGAATAACGATCCTGATGCTTTGTTCCTGTGGGGGCGGGTCCCAACAAAGAGGAGACAGCGGAGCCGGGGAGGGAACCGCATCATCCGGTGCGGCAGCAGGCCGACTGACGGAAGGGAAGGTGCAGGAGGAGACCGACCTGGATATCGGGGAGTGCCATTATGAATGGATCCGGTACTGCCGGGAGGGAGAAGGGATCCGCATTCTCGGACTGAGGACAGAGGAGGACATACTGGTTATCCCCGCCGAATTCAGGGGGTATCCGGTCCACAGCATAGGGGGTTCCAATGAAGAAATGGATCCGGCAGGTGTTTTGGCTGAAGATCATATTGTGTACAGTTATATGAAGAAGCTTCTTCCCTGGAATCGGGGCAGTAAGAACTGCCTGAAGAAAATCATTGTATCCGAGGGGATCCGGAAGATAGTGGGAACGGGCTTTGCCTGGGTGATGGCAGATGAGGTAGTTCTGCCGGAAAGTCTGGCGTACATTGATGAATTTAGTTTTACTGACAGCAGGGTAGGGAAGGTGGCTGTACAATCGAAAACTGCCAGACTGGAAAACTTTGCTTTTAGTTCCTCACACATGAAAGAGATTGAACTCCCGGATGATTTTCAGGGCGAGATCGGCCTGGAATGCTTTTTGCAATCCTCTTTGGAGACATTTCAGTGGCCCGCGATTGAGATGAAACGCGGTATTTTTTCCTACAACATTTTTAGGAATTGCAAAAATCTGAAGGAAATCACTTTTTTGGAGAATCAGAAAAAGATCGAAATCTCAGATGAAGAATTTATCAATTGTCCGAAGCTAAAGAGCTTAACGTTTCCTGCCACGACAGGTGAGGTACGGCCATGGCCCCTATGCGGATAATTATAAGGAGGGCGGTGTGGAGACACTGATTTTTCTTGGAAAGGATACAAAGATAAAATGCTGTGATTACGCGGGAAAAGAGATTCGTGGTTATATTCCGACAGGAAAGATCATCGCACCGAAGGGGTCGAAGGCCATCCAATTTGCGAAAAAGGCAAAGAAGGCCAGCTATCTTGCGCCAGATGTGAGCGGTGCGGCAACAGAGAATGAGAATGGGGACGACGAGTGCTATGCGCCATTAGATAATTATATGAGGGAGGCAGGCAAAAAGGCATATAAGGGCAAGATCAGACTGGTTCCCGTGGAGTATGAAGAAAGATAAGACAGCCTGATAACAAGGGGGTTGTACGAAAGGAGAGGGTGTGCAAATGGAGAAAAAAGTAAATCTGGTAAAATGGAAAGCCATAGGTATGATAGGAATAACGATCCTGATGTTTTGTTCCTGTGGGGACGGGCCCCAACAAAGAGGAGACAGCGGAGCCAGGGAGGGAACCGCATCATCCGGTACGGCGGCAGGCAGACTGACGGAAGGGAAGGTGCAGGAAGAGACCGACCTGGATATCGGGGAGCGCCATTATGAATGGATCCGGTACTGCCAGGATGGGGAAGGGATCCGCATTCTCGGACTGAGGACAAAGGAAGATATACTGGTTATCCCCGCCGAATTCAGGGGGCATCCGGTCCACAGCATAGGAGGCTCCGATGAAGAAATGGATCCGGCAGGTGTTTTGGCTGAAGATGGTATTGTGTACAGTTATATGAAGAAGCTTCTTCCCTGGAATCGGGACAGTAAGAACCGCCTGAAGAAAATCATTGTAGCTGAGGGGATCCGGAAGATAGTGGGAACGGGCTTTGCCTGGGTGATGGCAGATGAGGTAGTTCTGCCGGAAAGTCTGGCGTACATTGATGAATTTAGTTTTTATAACTGCAGGGTAAGGAAAGTGGCTGTACAATCGAAAACTGCCAGACTGGAAAGCTGGGCTTTTAGGTTCTCTCACATGAAAGAGATTGAACTCCCGGATGATTTTCAGGGCGAGATCGGTGTGGAATGTTTTTCGCAATCCTCGATAGAGACATTTAAGTGGCCCGCAATTGAGATGAAACGCGGTATTTTTTCGTACCATATTTTTGGAGATTGTAAAAATCTGAAGGAAATCACTTTTTTGGAGAATCAGAAAAAGATCGAAATCTCTGACAATGAATTTATCAATTGTCCGAAGCTAAAGAGCTTAACGTTTCCTGCCACGACAGGTGAGGTACGGCCATGGCCCCTATGCGGATAATTATAAGGAGGGCGGTGTGGAGACACTGATTTTTCTTGGAAAGGATACAAAGATAAAATGCTGTGATTACGCGGGAAAAGAGATTCGTGGTTATATTCCGACAGGAAAGATCATCGCACCGAAGGGGTCGAAGGCCATCCAATTTGCGAAAAAGGCAAAGAAGGCCAGCTATCTTGCGCCGGATGTGAGTGGTGCGGCAACAGAGAATGAGAATGGGGACGACGAGTGTTATACGCCATTAGATAATTATATGAGGGAGGCAGGCGAAAAGGCAAATAAGGGCAAGATCAAACTGGTTCCCGTGGAGTATGAAGAAAGATAGAATAGTGTATCCGTATGTTTTATCAGGGACATTATGATGGAGGGTAGTATGAATACTGATTTGGTCAGGGAAGCCTGCCGGGAGGTGGATTTTTTTCGTAATAAGATATCAGAAGCCGGCGGGGATATCCCATTCTGTGATCTTCCGCTTTTGGAAAAGGATGAGATTGTGGAAGATCCCCTGAAACTGATGGCGCCGCATTATCTGCCTCTGCTGTATAGTGGAAAACTGATGCGAAACGATACCTCTGGTTCCACGGGAAAGTATATCGAAGTGTACTGGAGAAAACAGGACTATATGCGTTCCATGTATCCCCTGTGGTTTTACCGGAAATATTTTTATGGAATCCATACCTTTGACAGGATGTGCCGGTTTTATACGATATCACAGGTGGGAATCAGCGAGGAAATGTACCGTCATACAAAGAATGGATTGGAATTTAGTAAGAATGATCTGTCCGAAGAGCGCCTGCTGGGAATCTGGCACCAGATGGAGGAATATCAGCCAGCCTGGCTGCTGTTGCAGCCATGTATCGCTGAACTGTTGTGCTTTGTGAAACAAAAGCATCGACTGCCAGAACTTCCTTCTGTAAGATACATTGAGATGACAGGGGAGGAACTTACCGATGAGTTGAGGATCCGAATACAGGAATGCTTTCCTTGTCCTGTAGCAGACCAGTATGGGGCGAACGAGGTGAATTCCATCGCTTATGAATGTCCGGCGGGCAATCTGCATTGCCTGGAAGATAATGTGTATGTGGAAATCCTGGATGATAAGGGAAAACCAGTGCCGGAAGGCGAGACGGGGAATATTTATGTCACCACATGCCATAATCATGCCATGCCTTTTTTGCGGTATGGGATCGGAGATCTTGGTTCACTGCAAGAGAATACCTGCCCCTGCGGACATAAGGGACGGATCCTGAAGCTGAGATCCGGAAGAAAGGATGACTGGATCAGGATGGAGGATGGACAGAAAGTAAATCCTTATGTTTTTGCCCGGGCAGTGGATGCCGTAAATGCTGTTTATGACAGATGCATTTTTCAATTCCAGGTAGTTCAGACTGCTTTCAGGAATTTTCAGGTACTGCTTGCTGTGGATCAGGAGGTGGAGCAAATGAGTATACGACAGTGCTTTGTGGATAATATCGGTGATACAGCCCTGAAAGGCGCGGAGTATGAGTTTTACTTTTATGAGAAATTGTTTCCAGAGATAAACGGGAAGAGGAAGTTTTTTAAATGTAAGATTAATTGATGACTGCAAATAAAAAGGTGTATGCGAATGGAGGAAACCATGCCAGGAAAGCGAATTATAACTTATCTAACAGTTATAAGTTTTTGTTTATATTATGTAGGATCAGGTGGAGTGAGTAAAACGGAGGCAAAGAAGCTAGAACCTGAAAAAAAGTATATCGTCTGTACTAAGGCAGCCGGGGAATTGGAAAAGATGGAAGAGATGTATGATAAAACAGAAGATATTAATAGAAATGGCGAAAATTGCCTGAATGACAATCATATGATATCATTGCAATTGACAGAAGACGAGGCGGATGAATTAGCAGAAGAATCTCAAATAGAGTTTGTAGAGGAGGATGTGTGTGTCAGGGCAAGTATAAATAATGAGGATGAAGAGATAGATCGTGCTGGCTGGCATAAGAAGGAGTGTACAAGAATAAAGAAAAACCAGGCGGAGGATGAATGGAATATTCGTATGATAAATGGAGATAAAGTACCCCAAAATAGAAAAATGAAGAAAAGAGTAAAAATAGCTATTCTTGATTCAGGCATTGATTATGGGAATGATATTCAGCTGGCAGAGACGGTAACACTTGTTCCAGGAGAGGATGGCATGAGTCCGTTATTTATGGATGGAACAGGTCATGGGAACAGTGTGGCCGGATTGATAGCGGCGGAGGATAATGATGAGGGGATTACAGGTATTGCCCCAAATTCAGAAATATATTCTTACCGTGTTCTTGATGATGATAATTGTGCTCCGATTAGTCGGGTTGTAGAGGCAATCTATATGGCGATTGACAGAGAAGTGAATATTATTAATATGAGTTTTGGCGTGGATGTCTATTCGAAGGCATTGGCACAGGCAGTAAAGGATGCCGAGGATGCAGGCATATTGATTATTGCGGCGGCAGGTAATACAGGGAAAAAAGGTGTGCAGTATCCAGCAGCATTAGATGAGGTTATGGCAGTAGGCTCCGTTGACAAAAACGGGGATGTGGCAGAAAGCAGCTCGGTTGGAAAAGAAATAGAGATTGTTGCTCCTGGTGAGCTTGTGAGAAGTACCGGGGTGCTTGGCGATCAGCTTGTATCATCTGGTACCAGTCTTGCAGCTCCGCAGGTCGCTGGAGTGGCAGCCCTGATCTGGGAACAGGATTTAAATGCATCCGCAGATTTTGTTCGTGCTCTTCTAAATGAAAGCGCAAATGCTTATGGCAATGAAGAAGAATATGGCAATGGTCTGGTGGATGCAAAGTATGCAATGGAACATTATAAGGAATTTAAGAAGAGCTATAAGAAAAACAAGAATGCAAAACTAAAAGAAAATACTGCTAAAGTTCTAAGCTTTGAGGATACAGGATGTGTGAAGGGCAGCTGGTCAAAGGATGACCATGAATATGCAGTTCCGTCACAAAATAGGAATGTGCAGAAGGGGGCAAGATTTCCTGATACAGAACATTACAAAGAAATAGATTTTTCATCCGAAAATAAAAAATATATTTATTCTGGAATGACAAACAATCCATGGTGGCATGGGCATCAATCTGGCAATTATGTATCAGCTTATATTTATGAGACGCGGCTTGCTAATCAGATGAAATACCCAGGATATGTGGCAGTTCCTAATGGTCTCACAGATAGTGCAAAAAGAGGCATAGATGCAGATTTGGCGCATTTGAAACAACATTGGAGTGATAAAGAAGTGCTGAATAATGCGAGTCCCACAGATGGTACTAAACGTGCCTTTATATGGGGGATGGCAATTCATAACCTGACAGATGCATTTGCCCATAGTGCATATGCTTTTGATTCAACTGATAAAAAGTGGGTTCATCTGGTACACAATGTAAAAAATGCGTATCATAATAATCCGGTATATGCGTGTGCAGATGATACAACTAAGTTTGCAGAACGATGGCAGGATGCCCGAAGAGCTGTCTATGCTGCAATGTGCCAGTATGATAAATCGGCTCACCCAAGTGGTACATATAAAGAATTTCGGTATGTTCAGGACTCAAGCAAATACAGGCTGGGGAATATATATGGGTATGTGGCAGCAGTTGCTGGAACAACCGCAGCATCAGGATTTCTGAATTCCAGTTGTTCAACCAAATAAAGATTGAAGGGGGTATGAATATGAAGAAAATGATAGCTGTATTTCTTTTATTATTACTATGCTGCAAAACTATTGTTCCCTGTGAGGCTAAAGTTCATAAAGGGAAGACAAAACAGGGAGTTACTTACCAATATGATACAAAAAGCAAGACACTTACTATATCAGGGAAAAGAATTAGAGGAACATGGAATCAGCAACAAGGGAAAGGAAGATACAAGGAAGATAAATGGAATAAGTGGCAGGATAAAGTGAAGAAGATAGTTCTTAAACGGGGCGTAAAAAGTATAGAGAATGGGGCATTGGAAAATTATTTTAAGGTAAAGGCTATTGATTTTCCAATGACATTAAAAAAGATAGGAGCAGGAGCTTTTGAAAATGCAGGCATTAAAAAATTAATGCTCCCAGATTCTGTTCTGGAGATAGGTGAATATGCCTTCAGTTCACAGTCGGTATCCTTGCCTGTGGATGGCTGTATAGAACAAATTAAATTGCCGTTAAAGTTAAGAAAGATAGGTGACAGCGCTTTTTCCTTTCAGCATGTCAAATGCATTACAATTCCTCAAAATGTAACTAATATTGGGAAAAAAGCATTCGAAGGGTGCATTCATTTAAAAAGGGTGATTATCAAATCTAGAAAACTAAAAAAGATAGGAAGAGATGCATTTTATGATACAGATGAGAATCTGGTTGTTTATGTGCCGAGGGATAAAATAGACGATTATAGGAGATTGTTGTGGAAGGGAGCAGCTTTTGATATAAAACCAATTCCGTAAAACAGTGAGGAGATCTATATTATGAAGAGTAAGTTTACAATATTATTTTGCACCATGTTGACGTTAAGTCTATCTTCATGTGGAAGGACAGATACTTTATACGAAAATGGAAAAAGAAATGTAACAGAAGAGCGGGAAAAAGATAGTGGGAGTATCACAAAAAGTGCTGATGTACTGATTGCCTACTTTACAGTACCAGAAGAAATGGGGAATTCCGATATTGATGCTATTGCCCAAGCAAGTGTTGTAATAAAGGGTAATGAAAAAATGGGTAATACAGAATATATTGCGAAACTCATACAAAAAACAATCGGAGGCGATTTGTTTCGGATTGAAACAAAAGATTCTTATCCAACAGAGCATGATATGCTGTTGGATCAGGCGGCAGAAGAGCAGGAAAGTGATTATAGGCCAGAATTATCTGGGCATGTAGACAAGCTGAAACAATATGACACTATTATTCTTGGTTTCCCTAACTGGTGGGGAGATCTGCCTATGCCAGTGTATTCCTTTTTGGAAGAGTGTGATTTTAGCAACAAAACGATTATTCCTTTTGTAACTCATGATAGTAGTGGTCTTTCAGATACATTAAGCACAATCACCCAGTTACAGCCAGGAGCAGAAGTTAGTGACAATGCACTTATTGTATCAAGAGGAGAAGTTTTTAAGAAGGATGAGGAAATCAAGGAGTGGACTGAAGGATTGAAACTGAAGGATTGAAAACTTTTATTCATATGGACAATTTTATTTTACAAAGGTACAGAAGGGGGAATTAAGTGTGAAAAAAATTGTAATAGCAATTGTTCTGTTATTGGCAGGCAGTTGTTTCGTTATCCCTTGTGAGGCAAAAATTCACAAGGGAAAGACAAAAGAGGGAATTACTTACCAATATGATACAAAAAGCAAGACACTTACTATGTCAGGAAAGATAATTAAGGGGAATTTAAAAAATCCTCAGAAGGTTCCATGGGACAAATGGAGTGGAAAAGCAAAAAAAATAGTATTAAAAGAGGGGGTGGAAAGTGTAGAAGAGGGGGCATTTAATGAATATCCGCCCTATAAAGGGAGCTTGACTATGCAGATAAATTTAGGAACAGGGAGATGATAGTATCATGCATAATACAAAGAAACGGAAAATTGTGTGTATAGGTTTGGCTGCTGTTTTGCTGATGGGAGCATTTTTGTACATTGTCCTATATTATCTAAGTACAAAAAAGGGAGACATCAAAGAGAAAATGGATATAGCAGAATGTGAAGATATATTGAAGAATGCAGGGACGCCTCCGGACATAGTGGAGAAAATAGATCCGGGATTTAAACAGTATCTGGGAGAGAAGATGCACAATAAAAAGGAAAGCTTTCAATACTATGGGCAAGAGGTTCCTTTCACAGAGGATGGGGTAGAGGAGTTATATATTTACACCACTACGCCACACCCAGATTATGGCAGGGAAAGAGCGAGGATTTACATTTACTTTAACTGGGATAAATCCGATTTTTCTTTTTCAGATGATGTGTCTTTTAAATTTGAACTGTTTCCCGGATGGGAAATGGGAGGTGATACACCAGAATTTTTGGTGGATATGTATAACGAAGAAGGTGAACTTATGGCATGTGACCGGTTTGATTTATGGGATCTTGGCAGCAATCAGTTTAGATTTCTGGGAAATTCAGTGTCAGTTGGCAGGAGATCCTTTAAAGGCTTTACTAATTTGAATGTGGAGAATATAGCTGAAACAGGAGAAGAGGAGCCAGCCACAACTGCTTTATCCGTGCAGTTTGAACATAATGGCTCTGCTATGGCAAGAACTACACTCTGGAAAGATGACGAGCGGACGATGGAGTGAACACATTTGCCAGCAGTAGTATATATCAGAAGAATATTGAGAGAGGTGGAGGATGAAATGAAATCAGAAGTGGGTAAGGACATAGGATCTGTACTGGAACAGATCACAGATCTTATATATGAAATACTGCCGGATTCTGAATGCATGGTAACAGAAGAAGCCCGGCTGTTTGAGGACCTGGGATTTGATTCGGTCACAACGATGCAGCTCCTCGTAGCAGCGGAGGAGAAATTTGGGTTTGACTCCGGGGATTCAGAGGAGAGCCTGCAGGCATTTGAGACGGTGGGGGCTTTTGCAGAGTTTGTGGAGAAGAATAAAAGCCGGTGAGGAAACAGAGGGATGGGAAATATGCCATTATTGGATTTAAAGAAATACAAGGATTTGACGGCAGTTATTACAGATCAGGGAGATTATTATTCTTACCATGATCTGGACCAGCTGCAGAAGGAGTTTGCCTCATACATCCGGCCGGATCTGCTGGTATGTATTTTTGCGGATAATAGCATGGCTGGCCTTACCGCCTGTCTGGCCTGCCTGGCCAGTGGGACAGTATCCATAATGATACCAGCCGGGGAGCAGGCAAGGCCCGGTAATTCTATTATACAAGAGTATCAGCCGGAATATATCTGGCTGCCTCTGGAACAGCATCAGAAAAAGGCAGCAGACTGGTCTGGCTGCCGGGCTGTATTTATCTCTTTTGGTTATGTGCTTCTGGAGTGTAAAGGGGCAGGATACAGGAATCTTCATCCCGATCTGGCACTCCTTCTTCCTACCTCCGGATCTACGGGAAATCCTCGGCTGGTGCGCCTGAGCCGTCATAATTTACACGAAAATACCGTATCGATCTGCGAATATATGAAACTTACCAGAGAGGACAGGGCGGTGACGTCCCTGCCTCTTAGCTATACATATGGTTTGTCTGTCGTGAATACGATACTTTATACTGGCGGCAGCCTTTATCTGACTAAGGAGAGCATCGTCAGTCAGGCATTCTGGAAACATATGGAACAGTATGGTGTTACTGTGCTGTCAGGTGTCCCTTATACGTACCAGTGTATGAAAAAACTCAATGTAAACATAGCTTACCTGAGAAATTTGCGGATACTGACGCAGGCGGGAGGGAAACTTTCAGAAGAATTGCAGATGTACTGGGGCGAGTGTGCAGAAAGGACGGGAAAGCGTTTTTTCGTTATGTATGGACAGACGGAGGCGACGGCCCGAATTTCATATCTTCCCTGGAAGGACTGCCTTCGGAAGCCGGGGAGTGTGGGTATTGCCATACCTGGTTCTCAGCTGGAGCTTGTGGACAGGCAGGGGAACCGGATTATGGAATCGAACCGACAGGGGGAGATCATCTGCCGGGGAGGCCATGTGAGTATGGGATATGCCGGGAGAAAAGAGGATCTGGCATTGGGTGATAGGAACCAGGGCTGCCTGCATACAGGGGATATCGGACACTTTGATGATGACGGATATCTGTACATTGACGGCAGGATGAACCGGTTTGCCAAAATCTATGGAAGGCGCACAGATCTTGGCGATGTCGAGAGGACTGCCGCCAGTATATGGGGACAGGAGGTCACAGCCCTGTCTGATGACAGGAAGGTATATCTTTATACAGATGCAGACATAAGAAGGAGTGACCTGACACAGCTGGCAGGGAAATTTGGATGGGGGCAGGAAGTGCTGGAGATAAGGAGTATGGAAGAGATTCCCCGGCAGTATAATGGCAAGGTGGATTATCGGATGCATTTTTAGCAGAAATCACGGAATGGAGGCGGATATGACAAAGATAGAGATGGAGTTAAAGAAGGTTGACCGGATTGAGAAAGAGACAGCTCTCTTCTGTCTGGATGATTGTATTTCCACTCTGGCAGGATATTATCATTGTGATTATGAGATGATGTATGCGGGCGGGTATAAGATCAGAGAACAGATGGGGATACAGGGGTTTGCCAGCCGCTATCACATATTGCTGCAGAACCGTTTTGGCAACCTGCGCAGATACCATGGTTTATATATCCATAAATGTGACTGTTTCTGGAAATCCGGTCTGATAAAGAGGATAAAAAAGGAATTGGAGCAGAAAAGGCCGGTCCTGCTGCTTTTGAACCCGTACTGGTGTCCCTGGGATGATGGGTTTCAGCGGTACGATGCTGTGCCGGGGCATTGTTTTCTAGTACAGGGGGAATATGGGAAAGGATTTCTTTGTGCGGACCCTTATTTTGATAAAGACCAGCTCGAACTGCCTTATTCCCTGTTCCGAAAAGGCATTCAGGAGGTGTATCTGACAGAATGGGCAGATAGGGCGGACAGTTCCCGTACATCAGGGAAAATGATCTACAGAGAAGAGATGGAAAACATGTTCCGGCGTATGTCAGAGGAAGGATATTTTGATACCTTGTACCATTTTGCAGAGGATATAAGCCGGAGCGAAGATATATTTGAAGAAGTTAGATCGGATGTGGATTTCTGGATATCACCGCTTGCAGTACTTCTTCTACAGTTGAACCAGAGTATCCAGAATATGGCAGTGTTAATAAAATATGTGGCAGCGCAGTGTGGAGCGTCCTTTCTGGAAGAGCAGGGAGTGCAGTTCTGGAACTTGGCGGTAAAATGGAAACAGGTGCGGAAATTAGTGATCAAGCTATATTTTATGAAACGGGAGGACGAGTCGCTCAGGACAAAAGCGATGGAGAGAATGTATTCCATTATTGATGAAATGGAGAAGGCAGCAGAAAGAATCTCCAGGGGAGAGGAGCAGGAATTGTCTGCAGGTTACATAAAGTCTGCGGGAACGATAGATAGAAGCAGTGCGGACAGTGGATACTATACGGTTGATTTGGACCGGTTTAAGAACAACAAAGCATTTCTGCGAAAGAGCGGACTGCAGGAGGGGAAGCTGGACGCGGACTTTTCATCCATTGGAAACTGCTATGTGCTGGATGATACAGAGGGGGTTGAACCAATCAGGATATCAGGCACTGCTTCTGCTCTGACTGGCATTGGCGGTTCAGGAAATGATAATATAGCCTGTGATGGACAGGAGATTTCTGTGCCGGAGGACAGATATTCACATCTCTGTCTCGTTGGGGCAGCCGAGTTTGGAAATTCCACGGATGTTCTGAAAATCGTGTCGGAGAGTGCCAGAGTGTATGAAGTGGAATTCCAGTTGACGGATTATATTTATGAACCCTGTTTTGGGGAGTCGGTTGTCTGGAAAGGCTCTGGCATACATAAGCAGGAAAAAGGCTACGAATGGATGGAGGAGGATTTGTATCTGTATGGACAGATGCTGGAAATGCCGGATGTTACCGCAGACAGGATTATATTGCCAGTGAATCCCAGTATTCATATTTTTGCCATGATCTTCTATAAAAGTGCATCTCAAGGTAAAAGGTAGAAAAACCCCCTTTCCCGGGCAGAGTGAGCGGGAAAGGGGGTTTTTTTGCTTTTATCCAGGGTTATATTGGAGCCTGTATTCATCTGTATTCCACCCGTGTTCCACCAAAAAGTGAATACTTGCAAATGATACCTAAAAAAATGCAATCCGTTCCAAAATCCACAAATAAGTTATGAATTATAATATAATAGAGAAAAATTTTACACAATTAAAAAGGAGGGACTTTTTTGAAAGCGAAAAACAGAATTCAAAAAAAGGGCAGAGCGGGAAGAAGAATGCTTAGTATGCTTTTAGTTGCTGTATTGGTGTTCGCAAATATAGACTTGTCGCTGACTGCCAGAGCAGCGGAGCCGGGATCAATAGAAAAGCAGGGTGAAGGCTCACAGCAAGAGCTTTCGTCAAAAGAAGACTTGGAGAAATTAAGAGACGGCGACAGCGAGGGTAAGTACTTTATATTAACCCAAGATATAGATTTAGAGGGGACCGCAGAAAATCCGTGGACTCCGATTCCGGACTTTAAGGGAATCCTGGATGGAGCCGGTCACACGATTGAAGGACTTTATATCGACTGGGGCAAAGACGAGAATAAAAACAGTTATCAGGGATTATTCGGATCCAACTCCGGAACGATAAAAAATCTTACGGTAGAAGGAAGCATTACGACAGAATTCTACACCGGAGGAATTGCCGGAGTGAACAACAAACAGGGAATCATCACAGGCTGTATCAGCAGAGTGAACATCACGGCGGTAGATGCCGCAGGCGGAATTGCCGGATGCAATCAGGGGCTCATTCAGGAATGCCGGAATTATGGGAAGCTGATTGGAATGAAGGATACAGGACCAACCACATCAGGCTCTATGCTGCCAAGAGGCATGGGGGGAATTGCCGGAAATACCGGCGGATATAATCTCTCTCCCGGAACGGTTACCGACTGTATCAATGATGGGGAGATTTACCGTGATGAGCAGGGAACGAACCGTTCCAATACAGGAGAATATTATGGCGGAGTCGGAGGTATTGTCGGCGTTCACGAAAATTACGATAAGGGCAGTTTAACAGGGAATATCAACAACGCATCAGTGACAGGCTATAAGTGGGTTGGAGGAATCACAGGACTGTCCAACGGACCGGTGGAGGATAATACCAACAACGGATCGGTGACAGGACTGGGGGGAGGACCAACCGGAGGCATTACTGGGATCCATTGCTATCCAGGGGGCAGCTTGTCCCGACTCTTAAGCGGGAATAACAACAATGGAAACGTAAAAGGCACGGGAGAAAACTGGAATTCGGACAGTGACTTTGGTGGCGTGATAGGAGAGGCATATTCGGTTGGTAACCCGAGAGGTATGGTGTTCTATAAGGATAACTTTTTTCTTAAAACGGAGGACTGCAACTCATCTTTGAAGGCCATTGGAAATCCGTCCGCTAAATATTTCGCATGGATGAATGAATGGAATGACCCAAGCGAGAGCAGCTACAAGCTTCCGAATCCGGGAGAACCCTTTCGAGGAGAGGGAACCAGGGAGGCACCATATATCATTTTGGGGATAGAAGATCTGGAATCTCTGCGTGAAGCTGTGAATAAAGAAGACAAATACAGCACAGCGTATTTTAAAATCGTGCAGGACATTGACCTGAAAGGAAACGATCAGAATCCATGGACGCCGATTGGCACAACGGAACATCCGTTTAAAGGAACGCTAAACGGAGACGGACATACGGTCAGCGGATTGTACATAAATGATGGGACAAAAGATAACCAGGGACTTCTCGGAGTCAATTCCGGAACTATTGAGAAGCTTCGGGTAGAGGGAACGATTACCGGACATGATAATGTTGGGGGAATTGCCGGAACCAATGCGAAAGACGGAGTTATCACAGGCTGCGTGACAGACGTGGCCGTCACCGGAAACAATTACATTGGAGGAATCGCTGGAAAAAATGAAGGAAAGATCGAGAATTGCACAAGCTATGGAAGTATTACCGGAAACGACTATGTCGGTGGAATTGCGGGAAACAACGAAGCATCCGGCATCATTACGGACGGCGTGAATAACGGAAATGTCAGTCTGAAAGAAGGAAGTACGGGAACGCATATCGGCGGTATCACGGGAGAGAACAAGAATGGGAACGGCAGTTCCGTGACAGGCAGCTATGTTCAGAATGAGAACACGAACAAAGGCATTTCCGGAATTGGTGGCAAAACAAATGAAGAGAGCGGTATCACAACAGGTGTGAACCCTCTTCCAGAAGCTGGCGAGGTTTTCCCGGGTAAGGGAACTGCCACGCGGCCATATCAGGTTTATGCACAGGAAGATTTGGAGAAACTTCAGGATGAAATTGAAAAAGATCCGGATAGATACAAAGACTGATATTGTCAATATTGGTTGACACTTTTTTTACAAGGATATCAATGCCTAAGCT
>CAOKDX010000010.1 GCA_948467395.1 uncultured Clostridia bacterium
TCGTAGCCTGACGAACAGAAATCTGATATAAGGCGTACATGGCGGATAAGCTGGCGTGAGACAGCGAAGTCCTAAAGGCAACCGTAACCCATGTGCGTAAATCAGGCAGGTAAACAAGGAAAGACTGGGAGGTTTATCCCGTGAGGTCTTACAGGCGGTCTCATAAGCCGTAGTAACAACGAACTGTGAGGAGTCAGCAGAAGCCGTAGTAGGCAGAGCCTTGAGATAGGTACTGCCAAAGGGCTGAACAACATAACCGTGTAATCAAATGTATGCCCCATGGAATACCTGACTGATGTGTGGTATAAAAAAAGTTGACAACTAATCCTCAAGGATTTCATAATAAAACCAAGAGAATAAGGAGGTATTTAAAATGGCACGAAAATATGACCACGAATACAAAGTACAGGCAGTAAAGCTGGTCAAAGAAACCAGTGGTGCTGAGGCTGCTAAAGAATTAGGAATCCCCGAAGGAACCATCCATACATGGCTGAAGGCAGCCAGGACTGGCAGGCTGGATATCGGGGAAGGCTCCCATACCCCTGCCAGTGCAATAAGCCTGTCAGAAGAGATCACCATGGTGCGCAAGCGCATGAAAGAGCAGGATAAGGAAAATCCGTTGTCTGAAGGAAGAAAACGAGTTTCTGGAGGAAGCCAGCGCTTTTTTCGCCGCCAGCCGTCGGAAGCCAGCAAAAACCAAAGGATGATCTTTCTGGTTTTAAAAACAGAGGACGGCACAATGAAAGGGATAATTGCATTTTACTGCCGGATGCCTGGTGTCAGCCGGCAGGGCTTCTATCAATATCTTGCTAACAAAAACCGTCCATGGAAGTACCAGGATCTGGCGGATGCCATGAAAGAAATCGCCAGTGAGGATGAATGCAACGATACTTATGGACGGATCCGGATGTACCAGGCACTGCTGCAGAAACAGCCGGACGGGGTATATATTCCCAGTGAGCGGACTATGTACCGGGTCATGGAACAGACTGGCCTCAGCTATCGTCGAAAAATGTAAAAGGAATTGAAGCATTTAATAAATTGATTGATGCGGAGAATGATTATTTTGTTAGTTTTAATTACACTTTAGTGCTGGAAAAAATATATGGTGCTAAAAATGTTTGTCATGTACATGGAAATACTAAAAATAATATTATTATGGGACACGGTAATTTATCAGAAATGAAATTGATTACTATGGATGATGCTAAAAGAGTCGGGAAAAAAACACAAAATGAAAGAATGTTTAAAATCAAAAACGAAAAAAGTAATTATATAAACGAATATCTGACAATGGAAGATATTAATTTATGTATGTTTTATATGTGTGACAATGGTAATAATAGGTTAATAAAAGGTAAAGTTCAGGATAAGTTATATAGAGAATTGTATTATTTAAAAGAATATAGTCATCGCAACATTAGATATAATAGGAGAGAAGAAAGAAATGAAATTTTGCGACCTACCAATTCTCAAATTATACAAATAGAAAATGTTTTAAATAAAATTCATTCAATATTAAGCAAGAATACTTCTGAAGCGTTAAAAACAATAATAAAATTTATAAATGAAATTGATATATGGGAAACTATTGATAATATCTATTCAATAGGCTTTTCTTATTCAGATGTTGATATGAAAGTCATTCAGATTATTAGTTTATTAGGAGCAAATGCTTGGTATTTAAATAATTATAATTATGCAGATTTAGATATTCAAATACGAAAAATTAAAAAGTGTTCGTTTTATAGAATAGGTCAATTTGATTTTACTAAAGAGCTGTTATAATATATAGGAAAATGAAAATTCTATATAATCAGATATTGGAATGAACCCAGAAACACTGCAATATATCATGGGACATAGCGACATAGGAGTGACGCTAAATACTTATACTCATGTGCAGTATGAGGACGCCAAAAAGGAAATGGCAGAAATTTTTGAGGTAAAACCAAAAAGGAAATCTGCCATGTAACCGTATTCGTTTATTTTACGGGCATTTGCCGTGAGGTACAAATTTTGAATTTACATCACTTTTACCTCAAATTGGAGCAAAACTATGATAAATTATGATAAAATATGAGGAAAATCAAGAAAATGGAAAGGATAGGAAAACGCTTAAATGTGACGAAAATACAGTGTTTTCAAAGGTTTTAAGGATATGATTAAAGTACTATTCATCTGCCACGGAAGGACGCTAACAAAACTCTGAAATATCCGAAAAATCAAGGGTTCGGGATAGATGTACAAGAGATTTACCCCCATTTTACCACTTTTGACAATCATGAAATGTAACAGTAACAGACCCAAACTCGGAAAGAATAAATAAGATTAAGTAACAATAAGCCTGTCAATCCCTTTACCGTAGGCACTCGCAGAGTGGGGATTTACAGGCGGTAAATTAGAACATAATAATAACAGGGCTATTTCAATGCATTTCTTTGAAATAGTCCTTAATTACAGAATAGAGCAAAATCCATTTATTTACAGTCGGATTTTGCTCTATTTGAATTCTACTATATCATTTGGCGTACATTGAATAATGCGACAAAGTTTCTCGACGGTCAGAAGCGTTATGTTTTTGTTTTTCTTCAAACTATCCAAAGTTTTGTTGTCAATTCCCGATTTTAGCAGGGAGTACTGAGAAATCTCTTTTTGCTTCATGGTCGTCCATAGGGGTTCATAACTAATCATATTTACCAACTCCGAAAAAGTTTCTAACTAAATTATATGAGAATATTGTGAAATTGGACATTGTGGATATATTCACAATATGGTATAATGCTTTTAGAATTAAAAAAATTTGACAAGGAGGAATTTGTAATGAATAAAAAAATATTATCAATGATACTCATTTTTACCATTATAGTGTCTTCACTTTCATGTTTAAGGGTTAATGCAGAAACAATTTCTGGAAATTATTCAGCGAATGATGTTACAAAAATTTTTATAGACGGAAAAGAGTACGCAAAAGGTGCAACGATTCAATTACCTCATTCTTCTGTTTTTGATGATAAAAATGATAAGATAGACATAAATGTAACATCCATAATTTTAAATGACGGAACAATGTTATCACCCCCATATTCATTTGTTATAGATTATAGAGTGTTAACTGCAAGTAGAAAAAATGGGGTCGCAACTAGTTTAATTGAAATGTATGTTTATGAAAATAATTCATACGTATCTATTCTTAATATAAAGACTGTTTCATACTATGATGAAAATGAAGACAAAATTAGCGAACAAAATGGTTATGCAAGTGATTTAAACAAAGAGTTAAATCCTTATGGGAAGTTAAAAAAGAATTTTTTAGATTTTCATTTAACAAGTGATAATAATTCAGTTTATTGTATTTATGGGGATCGTTCACTTAAATATCTGTTAAAGAATAAGGGTGACAGGAAAAAGGCAAAATTTTATTCTTTAAACAAAAAGTTGTTCAAAGTGAAAAATAACAAGTTAGTCATAAATACTCATAAATATAGAGTAAGAGGAACAAAGAAGAAAGAATATTGCTATCCTATGGCTTATAAATACGGAATGGGTTATTTACAGGTAAAGATTGACGGGAAAGAAATAGGTAAGGTATTGATAGTAATATATCCTGATGATGATTATCATGAAAAATGGTACCCTCATATAACGCAAATCAAAAAGATTGACAACAATAGGGTAAAGATAAAATTTTTCTACCCAAAGAAAAAGTACGACGTAACAAATATAAATGACTTAAAAATTTGTTATCAATTAAAAATGAATGGGAAAACATCTTACGCAATAACGACAAAAACAATGATTTTAGATTTAAAGAATAAAAAGAACAAGATCAAATTAAATTGGAGTACAAATTATAAAGATCATGTTTGGGGGTATTTATACAGTTTTTGTGCTACAGGAGAAGGCGAAGCGAGTTTTGCACTAAAGAAGTCAAAAGTAAAGAAAATGAAAAAGAACAAGTGGTACAAACAGAAAGACTTCAAGAAACTGGGAATTCGATTTAGTTAATTGTAATACATTATTCTACATATTCAATTTTAAAAGCAACATCATGTATATTAAAACGAAGGAGAAAACAACATGACAAACGAACAAATATTAAAAGACGTATTGGAAAGTTATCGTTCCAACAACGAATGGCAATCGGAGATTGCAGAAAGATACCATGTAGGTCAATCTCTAATAAGTGATTTGTTACAGGAGTGCGGTTTTCATTATCACAGAGATGAAAATAAAAATTCCATTGACATTGATATATTAAGTCAAAAAGCAAAGGTACAGGAAATTTGTGATAAAATACGCATAGTCAACGAAAATAAGTAACATAATATTTAGAACTATCGAAATAATAAGCGGATATTCTTTGATTGGAGAATGTCCGCTTATCTATTGTCTGAAGGAATCTGTTTTTTTAGTTTGATTTTATTTTTTTAATCCAATTATCCAATAAATCTCTAAAAGCAATAAGATTTTCGGAAGATGGATTTATTTTAGCCTTATCCTTAATATTATGATATTGAGTAAAAAAATCATTTTCCTGTTTTTTGATTTTTTGAATTTGTTCTTCTTTTAATGTATTTTTTCTGCTACTAAACAAATCTTTGATTTGTCGTCGTTTTTCGTAACAACTGCTAAGAAATTTTGGTATAGCCTTATTGCATGACATTCCTTTATATTCTGGTAATGGTATCATATTATCACGAAAACAATATTTATTTCCTCTCTGTGCTCTTTTTATAGCGGAGTAGCGTTTGCAATGCTGGCATTGGAAAAAATGATAATTAAAAATAACCAAATAATTTAATATAGCAAATACCAGTTCGCTAATGGTATTAAATGGGCAGTCATATCTGTAGGTCATATCTGTAGTCGGAATTTAGCAATTTTGGCATATCTTTATAACGGATATGTCCAAATGTTAATGGCGTTTCTACGGTCAGATTTTCGTATGTATTTGATTCTGGATAAGCAAAGGATAAATAATAGGGGCAGTCAATTTGTAAATATAATTTCATCATTTCAAGTTGCTGTATTGTTGTCTTAGAATCTTTTGTTACAATTTCTTGAAGCATATCAAGAAGATAAAAATATTGCACATTGCAATTATCTATCTTCATATCAAAACAAGGTTCATAATTATAAGGAGCAGGAAAGAGTTCTGTATGCTCTATTGTGAAATGTTTTTCGCTTTCTTTCAAACACATATTTTCTTTGATAAAACGTATCTCATTAAAAATTGTTAAAGGATTGAAACGAAAATCATCTAAGTGACAAAAACCGTCTTCTTGTTCTAGGTGTTCTTTTTTGGTATCCCAGATAATCCCTTCTATCGGAAATTTGCTATTAGTTTCAGAAGCTTTAACTATTGTTAATAAATAACGATTTTCCATAATCACATTTCTCCCATAAGTAATAATATTTTTTTCACATTTAGGTGGTGCTTTTTATCAAAGTATAACTCATGTATGGTAATTGCGAAAGGAGGAATTTTCTTGCTTGTAACAAATCCTACAGGCAAAATACAGGTTTTTGCAGGATTTGAAAATAATATTTGAATGGAGGAAATAAATATGGCAAACATCTTGAAGTACATCAAACTGGATATACAATCCACGTTAGAAAGTGGAACAACGCTTTTGATTGAAAAACCACGAGTGTATGAAAATTATGACGAGGGCGTGAAACAAGGTCCGGCAGGATTGGCGTATCCCTGTCTTTGCGAGGGACTGGGGTTCGAGAAATTGACAATAAAAATCCCCGGCACAACGATTCCGCAGGTGGCATATGAAAATGAGCCAATTCCCGTTAAATTTGAGGAGTTAGAGGGAAAACTCTGGAAGGATTTTCGGAATGGGGGCGAGGTCAAACTCTCTGTAACCGCTAAGGGCATTGCGCCTGTAGAAGAAAGACCTAAGTTGCGAATGAGTAAAGGAGAAAAAGCATGAGAGAAAGTAAAGAAATAAAATTGAAACCACAGCAGTTTTCTTGGTTGAGATATTTAATTTGCGTATGGTTTGCAGGAATATTGCTGTTGTGTGTAGGGGCTGTATTATGGAGTAACGCTTGGTGTGTGGCAGGACTTTTTGTCCTGCCTAGCATTGGCATACTATACCAAACAACGGTAAGAAACAAGCTTTGCAAAATCAAAAAAATATCCGAGCGTATCGAAGATTTTATCCGAAAGAACAGCCTGTACCAATCACACTATGCCATCAGACGGACACTGTTTCGAGAGAAAGACGTGGAAATCATGGACTATTACCCACAGATAACCTATACAGAGATACCATGCGACAACATTTTCCGTCTGAAATTCCGTCTGGATGGCTCGCCACAGGCACAGCGGTTCCGGGAACTGGAACAACCGCTTTCAGATATGTTCTGTACTGTGTGTACGGACAAAATCGAGGAAAGGGGATATATTACCTATTGTTTTGAACTGTATGGGCAGAAACAGGCAGTTATAGAATCAGCAGAGGATATACTTCCTGCCGGGGAAAATGAAATAGCTTTTTCCGGTGATGTCGTCTGGAACTGGAAGCAGACGCCCCATCTCCTTCTTACTGGAACTACAGGGAGCGGCAAGACACAGTTGGCACAATATATTATTTATTGTCTGCTTTCGCAGGGGGTTCGGGTAATATACTGTGACCCGAAAAATGACGATGATATGCGGTTCTTTCTGCGTGATAAACCTGTCTGTTATGTTACGAAAGAAAATGACATAGCAAAGGTGGTTCGTGAAGTGGAGGAAGAAGTGCGACTGCGAGAAAAGGACTTAGATAACATGGGACTGGAAGAAGCAGAGTTTAACCCTGTATTTCTGTTTTTTGATGAACTGATAGCTTTCACGAAACTTGCGTCCAAAAAGACCTATGAAGAGACTGCAAGAAGGCTCTCATCCATAGTGGTTACTGGCAGAAGCAAGCGTATTTATGCTGGAATGATTTTGCAAAGACCTGACGCTAATTTTATAGAAGGTGCAATTCGTGATAATCTTGGCTGTAAAATCTGCATGGGGCAGATGAGCGAAACTGCTTATACAATGTCCTTTGGCTCTGACTTTTCTCATATGAGGAATTACCGCAGGGAGATTGGCTCTGGACTGATTTACAGACAGGGGGTAGATACAAAACCTCGTGAACTGATTGCACCTTTTATTTGTGAGGGGGCATTGAGCAGGTAACTGTGGCACAGGTGGCAGCATTTCGGAGAAATGGAGCGGAGCACCGCCACCTGTAGGTTCACTGGGGTGTGACACTACGACACACCCCAGTGATAAATGTTCATTGTTCAAAAGTGGAGGTGCATATGGAGATAAAGAGAACAAGAAACTTTGCAACGGTTGTCTATCCAGAATCCGCACCCACAAACTGGAAACTGGTACTACAGGAGCAGTGTGTCCCTGCACTGATTTCCCCGATTCATAACAGGGATGTGAACACAGACGGAACAATCAAAAAGGAGCATTATCATGTGATGATTCTGTTTGACGGTGTAAAAACGCAGGAACAGGCAAAAGAGGTCTTTTCTGTAATTGGCGGTGTTGGTGTTGAACCAGTGAAAAGTGTCCGGGCATACGCAAGGTATCTCTGTCATCTGGATAGTCCCGATAAGGTTCATTATAGTCCAGAGGATGTACTTTCCCTGTCTGGTGCGGATTATGATACCATGATTCGGCTTGCCAGTGATAAGTATTCGGCAATCGGGGAAATGATTGAGTTCTGTATTGAAAATGGTGTGGATAGTTATGCACAGCTTCTGCTATATGCGAAGAATACACGTAATGACTGGTTTCATGTTCTGTGCGACAGCGGAACGGTAACGGTTGTTCAGTTTTTGAAGTCGAGATATTGGGAAATGCACAAATATAAGGCAGGAGGCGAGTAATGGGAAAACATCAAAATAATGAGGGTGTAATCCCTGTATGGAAACGGTACGCACTGATGATTTCAGAAGCGTCAGCCTATTACCATATCGGGGAAAATAAACTGCGGATGATAGCAGACGAGCATCCAGAATCAGATTTTATTATTATGAATGGCAATCGAGTATTGATTAAGCGACAAAAGTTTGAACAATACCTAGACCATGCTACCATTGTATAATCTGAAATTCAATATGGAAAGAGACCCTGCTTTGTGGTAAAATATTATTACGAGTTTGGGTCTCTAACCTTGAAAAAATTATTCAAGGCAGAAAGGAGAGACAGACCATGAGTGAAAAAAGGAGAGATAAAAGAAACAGGATTTTACATAATGGAGAGACCCAGAGAAAAGATGGTCGTTATCGTTTTACATATCTTGATACAGACGGAAACAAGAAAGATGTTTACAGTTGGCGGTTAGACCATAATGACCCTTATCCCAAGGACAAGAAAAAGGACTTGTCCTTGAGGGAAAAGGAAAAGCAGATTGAACAGGATATGTTTCATCAAATCGTATCAAATGGCGGTAATTATACGGTGCTGACACTGGTAGAGAAATATGTCTCCCTCAAAACAGGGGTACGGCATAATACGGAAGCAGGGTATAAAACCGTAATCAATATTTTGAAAAAAGACCCTTTCGGAAGCCGACGCATTGACAAAGTGAAACTGTCTGACGCTAAGGCTTGGCTGATTAAGTTACAACAGGTAGACGGCAGGGGGCACAGTTCTATCCACTCTATCCGAGGTGTGCTTAGACCAGCGTTTCAAATGGCAGAAAATGATGATTTGATAAGAAAGAATCCGTTTCAGTTTGAGTTAGTTTCCGTTGTCGTAAACGATAGTGTCACAAGAGAAGCAATTACCAGAAAACAGCAAAGAGAATATTTGCGTTTTATCAGAGAGGACAAGCATTTTTGCAGATACTACGAGGGAATTTATATTTTATTCCATACGGGTCTGCGTATCTCGGAATTTTGCGGATTGACATTAGCGGATATTGAATTTGACAAAAAGCGTATTCGGGTCAATCACCAGTTACAACGAACCAGCGGGATGCAATATATCATTCAAGCACCTAAGACGGAAAGCGGAGTGAGGTATATCCCCATGACGGACGAGGTAGAACAGTGTTTCCGTACCATTATAAACAATCGTAAAGCACCAAAGGTTGAGCCAATGGTAGACGGATATACAGGCTTTCTCTATCTTGATAAAAATGATATGCCTATGGTTGCCCTGCATTGGGAAAAGTATATGCAACATATCCGTCAGAAGTATAACAGCATTTACAAGGTGCAAATGCCAACCGTTACCCCTCATGTATGCCGACACACCTTTTGTTCCAACATGGCAAAAAGCGGTATGAATCCCAAAACGCTACAATACATAATGGGACATAGTGATATCAGTGTCACTTTGAATACCTATACTCATGTAGGTTTTGAAGATGCAGAAAGCGAGTTGCAACGTGTGATGAATGGCTAACATAGGCAAATGGTAAAACAAAATAATTTACCACCATTTTTACCACTTTTGCAAACAAAAACATGGGAAAATATGGGACGATTTAAGAAAATATGCTTGAAACCACAGGTAATCAGAAATGGGCAGAAGCCTTGAGAATAAAGGAAATAAAGGAGTTTTAGAAACATGATAAAAATACTTTTTATCTGCCACGGCAACATCTGCCGTTCCCCCATGGCCCAGTTCGTATTTCAGGACATGGTAAACAAACGTGGTCTGGCAGACCAGTTTATAATTGATTCCAAAGCTACCAGCACAGAGGAGTTAGGGAACTCCCCGCACCGGGGAACCGTGCGCAAAATGAATGAGCTGGGGATTCCCATGATCCCTCACCGCGCGTCCCAGCTGAATCGGCGGGATTATGATGATTACGATTATTTTATCGGAATGGACAGCTGGAATATCAGGAATATGAACCGCATTCTGGCTGGCGATCCGGAGGGGAAGGTTTTTAAACTTCTAACCTTTGGAAGTGATGGCAGGGATATTGCGGATCCGTGGTATACTGGTAACTTTGACGAGACCTATGCAGATATTTTAGAGGGATGTGAGGGACTTTTGGCATATCTGCTGGAAAATCATAGCTGAAAAATGGTTTGCCAAAGTTTCGGAATAGAATCCGAGTGGTATCATAAGATAAAAGAAGGTCAAAATAACAACAGGAGGGAATTGAAATGAAAGTATTGTTAGTAAATGGAAGTCCACATAAGGAGGGCTGTACCTATACTGCTCTGAGAGAGGCGGCTTCGGCTCTGGAGAAGAACGGTGTGGAGACGGAGATGATCTGGCTGGGAACCGGGGAGATTGCTGGGTGTATCGGCTGTGGGGCATGTGTCAGAGAGGGGGAATGCTTCCGCCGGGATGTGGTAAATGAGTTTGTGGCAAAGGCCGGGGAGGCCGACGGGTTCATATTCGGTTCTCCGGTTCATTATGCGGCGGCGTCAGGTGCCATTACTTCTTTTTTGGACCGTGCTTTTTACAGCGGAGGAAAGAAGATGGCGGGTAAGCCGGGGGCCGTGGTGGTGAGCTGCCGGCGTGGGGGTGCATCTGCGGCCTTTGACCAGATGAATAAATATTTTACCATCAACGGTATGCCCATTGTGTCCTCGCAGTACTGGAATCAGGTGCATGGAACGAATCCGGAGGAAGTGAAACGCGATGAGGAGGGAATGCAGACCATGCGCACATTGGGAAATAATATGGCATGGCTGATCAAATGCATCCGGGCAGGACGGGATCAGGGAATTGAATTTCCCGAAAGAGAACCGGTCCGGCGGACAAATTTTATCTGACAGATAATATACATAATTTATCACCATTTGATACATAATAGAAAAATATTCGTATGTATTCACGTAGCTCAATGGCGCCATTGAGCTAGTTTCTCGCAAGCCGCCGCCTGAGGCACCGTTCTCCATTCACACTGGAAGAACGCAAAAGAAGCGTTCTTCGTGAAAATGATTGAGCCGCCTGAGGCGGCATGTCTGAAAGGGTGATAAATTGTGGAATCGATTTGGAGAAAAGCCGCCGGTCTTCCCCATTTTGGGAGACTGGAGGGGGATGTAACGACAGAGGTTCTCATTGTGGGAGGCGGGATGGCGGGTATTCTATGCGCCCGCTTTCTGCAAGAAGCCGGCGTGGACTACATTCTCCTGGAGGGCGACACCGTCTGCTCGGGAGTTACAGGCAATACGACGGCGAAGATCACATCACAGCATGGACTATTCTATCATAAGCTGCAGAAGACTGTGGGGAGGGAACGGGCGGGTATCGTACTGGAGGCAAATCAGAGCGCCGTGGAGAGATATGCGGATCTCTGCCGGGAGGCAGACTGTGATTTTGAGAGAAGGGATTCGTATGTATATTCCCGCCAGGATCGGGATAAGCTGGAGAGGGAGCTGCGGGCACTGGAGGGCACCGGGGTTGGGGCGGAGCTGACGGAGACGGTGGAGCTCCCCTTTTTTACTGCCGGGGCGGTGCGGTTCCCGAATCAGGCCCAGTTTCATCCACTGAAATTCGCCGCGCATATTGTGGAAGGCCTGAAGGTATACGAACATACCTTTGTCAGGGAACTGGGCGGAAATACAGCAGTGACAGACCATGGGCGGGTCGCATTCCGGAAACTGGTGATGGCGGTCCATTTTCCTGTCGGACTGCCGCTGTCTCCCTCCTATCGTTTTCGGGGCAGGCTGCGGGGCCTTTATTTTCTGAAAATGTACCAGCACAGGTCGTATGCCATGGCACTGAAGGATGCGCCGCTGGTGAGGGGGATGTATGTGGATGAGAGCCGGACGGGGATGTCCTTCCGCAGCTATGGAGATTTTCTGCTGCTGGGCGGCGGAGGGCACAGAACTGGGAAAAGGGGCGGTGGATGGCGTGAACTCAGCAGGCTTGCGGCAGACCTTTATCCCGGAGCGGTGGAGGCGGCACGCTGGGCGGCGCAGGACTGTATGACACTGGATGGGATTCCATACATTGGGCGATATTCCCGAAAGACGCCGAACTGTTTTGTGGCGACAGGATTTAACAAATGGGGAATGACCTCTTCCATGGTGGCGGCCATGATTTTGACAGATCTTGTTCTGGAAAAAGAAACTCCCTATGCAGATGTATTCCGGCCATCCCGGTCTGTTTTACGACCCCAGCTGCTGGCCAATGGCTGCGAGGCGGTGGTCAATATACTTTCCCCTGTGAAAAAGAGATGTCCCCATATGGGCTGTGCCCTGCGGTGGAATGCGGAAGAACACTCCTGGGACTGTCCCTGCCATGGCTCACGATTTGACAGAGAGGGACATCTATTGGAGAATCCGTCCAATATAAATTTCAAGAGTAAAGGCAGCGATGTGGAAGGAGGAGAAGGATGAGCAACCGTTTGAAGGAGGAGAGCAGTCCCTATCTTCTGCAGCACGCAGAAAATCCGGTGGACTGGTTTCCATGGGGAAATGAGGCGTTTGAGAAAGCGGAGGCGGAGGACAAGCCGGTATTTCTCAGTGTCGGATACAGTACCTGCCACTGGTGCCATGTGATGGCCCGCGAGAGCTTTGAAGATCCAGAGACTGCACGGATTTTGAACCGGTATTTTGTATGCATAAAGGTGGACCGGGAGGAGCGGCCGGACATTGACAGCGTCTATATGTCAGTCTGTCAGGAGCTTACCGGCAGCGGCGGATGGCCCATGAGCATATTTATGACGGCGCAGCAGCAGCCCTTCTATGCCGGCACCTATTTTCCCCCGGAGGCACGGCAGGGAATGATCGGGTTCCGTGAACTCCTTCTTGCCATTGCCGGGCGGTGGCGGGACAACAGAACCGGGCTGCTGGCTTCTGCGGAGCAGATCGTGGCACAGCTTTCCCGGGAGGAACAGGGGACGGGCTGCCCGGGCACGGAAGAACTCGTCCGGAGTGCGGTCCGGGTGCTGGCCGGGAGCTTTGACCGGCAGTACGGCGGGTTCGGTATAGCGCCGAAATTTCCGACGCCGCATAATCTGCTGTTCCTTCTGCTGTATGCCCGGACCGGGACGTCCGGGGAAGAGACCGGGCAGTTGTACCGGCAGGTGGGAAAGACACTGGAACAGATGCGCCGCGGCGGCATCTTCGACCAGATAGGTTTTGGTTTCTCACGGTATTCTACGGACCGGTATTATCTTGTCCCCCATTTTGAGAAGATGCTCTACGACAATGCCTTGTTGATTGCCGCCTATGCGGCGGCAGGGAAAATATTGTCTCAACCCATTTTTACGGATACGGCAGAGAAGACGGCGGAGTATATCCGGCGGGAGATGATGGGACCGGCAGGGGAATTTTATTCCGCGCAGGATGCCGACAGCCAGGGGGAGGAGGGCAGCTATTATCTGTGGCAGAAGGAGGAGATACTCCAGATTCTGGGAAAGGAGCGGGGAAGGAAGTTCTGCCGGCATTTTGGTATTACAAGGCAGGGGAACTTTCAGGGGAAAAATATACCCAATCTTCTGGGAGGCGGAGAGATATCAGACTCCTTTGAAGAAGACCTCGGACGGCTCTATTCTTATAGGAGATCCCGGGCCAGACTCCATCTGGACGATAAAGTTCTTACCTCATGGAATTCTCTCATGATCAGTGCTCTCGCCACGCTGTACCGGGTTACTGGAAAACGGCGATACCGCCTGGAGGCGGAGAGGGCGCAGCAGTTTATAGAAAAGAATCTGGTTCACGGTGATATCCTCTATGTGGGCTGGCGCCACGGAGCCCGTTCCGTCAAAGGCTTTTTGGATGATTATGCCTTTTATGCGGCAGCGCTCATTAGCCTGTACGAGGTGACGGCAGAATCAGGGTATCTTGACAGGGCGCGGCAGATCTGCCGACAGGCCATATACCAGTTCGGCGACGGAGACAGAGGCGGATATTTTCTGTATGGGAGGGAGAATGGAAAACTGATCACAAGGCCGAAGGAGACCTATGATGGCGCACTCCCCTGCGGCAATTCGGTGATGGCTTATTGTTTTGTGCGGCTTTCCCAGATAGACGGGGAGGGCGAGTGGCAGGAGGAGGCCCGGCGGCAGACGGCCTTTCTTGCTGGGGAAGCGGACCGCTATCCGGCGGGGCATTGCATGTCGCTTGCCGCCCTGCTGCTCCAGCGGCATCCACCTATGAAGATCACGGCGGTGCTGGCCGGGGGGGATACCCGGGAAGACATACTGCCCCGGCTGCCAGTTTGCGGGGAGATACGGTTCCTGGAGGGTCCAGGGGAACAGTACCGGCTGTTCCATGGCAGGACGGCCTATTATGTGTGCCGCGGGCATGTCTGTCTGCCGGCCACGGACAGGATCCCGGACTTTTCAGAAATAGAAGCATAGAGCAGGAAACGGGGCGGGATGGCAGATTCCCACCCTGTTTTTTGTGCAGACTGTATAACTGAGATTGACTTTTTGTCCAGACTTTTGTATAATTATTCACAACACAACTATTGGAGAATGGAACAAAAGGAGGACGAAGCATGATGAGAAAAAGAACGGATGGCGTCGGCAGACGGCCCTTGGCAGTTCTGACAGCGGCAGCTCTTCTGGGTGCCGGTCTGGCGATACCTGCGCCGCAGGCAGCAGCTGCTGTCAAGCCTGCCAAACTGACGGTTTCGGCGGCATCCAAAACATTGTATGTCGGGAAATATTCCCCTTACAAGACCACGAAGCTGAAAGTGAAGATCACACCGTCTAAGGCGAATAAGAAAGTAAAGTACAAATCCCTTACGAAGAAAGTGGCGACAGTCAGTTCAAAGGGAAAAGTCACCGCCAAGAAGAAGGGGACGGCGAAGATCCGGGTCACAACAGTGGCCAAGAACAAGAAAGGAAAGAAGCTCACTAAGACCATTAAGATCAAAGTAAAGAAATATGCAGCGCCCACCGGGATCTCAGCCAGTATCTCGGCGGATAAGTTCCAGGCGGGACAGACGGCACAGATCAAGGCATCCCTCAGTGGAAAGCCCACCTGTAAGACCATTGTCTATACTTCCTCGAACAAAAATGTTGCCACAGTGAACAGCAAAGGGCTGGTGACCGGTGTAGCCGCCGGCGGGGCTGTGATCACAGTAAAGTCAAAGGTGAAAGGCAGCAAAGGCAAGGTGCTGCAGAAGAAGATTGCCGTAACCATTACGGCGCAGCCGCAGGATCCGGGCGGATCCAGCACGGATTCTCCCCAGCCTCCCGCTACATCGACGCCGCCGGTGACAACACCGCCAGTGACAACTCCGCCAGAGGTGTCGGCGAATGTTGAACTGACGCCGGTGACCATTGCGAAGCTGCCCTCTCTGGAGGATGCCAATGCCGATATAAAACCGGCAGACATGACGCTGAATAAGAAAAATGATCTCTCCATGGCGGACAGCAATGACGGAATGACCATCGCCCTTACCATGAAGATCAATAAACTCAACGCAAGTGGAAATACCTTCCTCTGGAATACTTCCGGAACGTCCTATCCCATGGCATTCCAGGCTGTGACACCGGACGGCAAGCTCTATACCGAGCTCGACTGGCGTTCCCAGTTCTATACGGAAGAGAATTTTATTCCCATCGGGGAAGAATTTACGCTGGTTACCACTTATACAGATAAGGAGATCCGTATCTTCCTGAATGGAGAGTTAAAGGCATACTACAACGCGGAAACCGACTATTCCATCGGAGGGGCATTTACCCACAGTGCCGATACAAATCTGTGCCCGGCCAATACAACGGGATATCTGGCCACGGTGCGGTCCTCCTGGACCCAGTATCTGCTTGGTGTGGCTCCGTCCTGCATCAGCCAGGGCAGCACGGTAACAGACTGTGCAGTGAAGGATTTTGCGATATATAAAGCAGCACTGCAGCCGAAGCCACAGGGGGCGGCAGAACAGCTGATCTATCCCAGTACCGCGGCTTATAAAATTTCACCGGATAAGGATACCGTTGATTTTGGCGCTGCCCTGATCAGTGCATCGGCGGATACAAAGGTGACCTATACATCATCAGATACCGGCGTTGCGGGCTTTACCAAGGACGGAAAGCTGCGTCTGATCACTGGCGGCCAGGTGGACATCACAGCAAAGACCTCCGGCGGCGTTACCGCAGTCTGCCGGGTGACGGTGAATTATTCCACCATAGAGCTTCATGACCCATCCGTATTCCAGGATCCGGTTTCCGGGTACTATTATACGGTTGCCTCCCACTGTCTTGCCGGATATTCAAAAGACATGAAATCCTGGGCACTGGTGGCGGATTCCGGCAATGGATATGGTGCGAATAACAAGCTGTTTACCAAGCCGTATCAACAGGAATTCGAAGAGGTCTACAATTATGTAAAACCGGGAAATACCAATCCGGAAGGAGTCTGGGCGCCATCCATCATTTACAGTGAGAAAGCGGCAAAATACTATATGTATGTGACGATTGCTGACGGAACAGCCCAGGGTAAATGTGCCATTGTGCTCACTTCCTCCGATAAGCCGGACGGACCGTACAAATATGAAAAAATGATCGTGGCATCGGCGATGACCACGGCAGATGCCGACAAGACAAACCTGATGGATGTGCTGGGGATCACAGATAAGTCCAAGATCCCGGCCAAATATACATCCAATGACAGATCCTATCCGGATTGTATCGACGCCACGGTATTTTATGATCATACCGGCAGACTCTGGATGGTATACGGCTCTTTCACCTGTGCAGGCGGTATCCGTATGATCCAGCTGGATCCGGTGACGGGCGACCGGCTGAAGAGCGGAGAGTACAGCGATGACGGCACGGCGGATACAATTGGTGATAAGGACCCCTATTATGGAATCAGGCTTGCCAATAATAATGGCGAGGGACCTTTCATTATGGAAGTGCCTTCTGAGAAATCAAGCACTGGATATTACTATTTCCTCTGGACATCTGTGGGCGGACTGCAGTCCTATGGCGGGTATCATATGAGAATGTACCGTTCTGAAAATGTAGAGGGACCTTATGTGGATACAGCCGGGAATAAGGCTACGGCAAACCTTGGAAGATCGGAAGTGGGACTCCGGGTTATGGATAACTTTAAGTTCTCCTTTATGGATTTTGCCTATACTTCCTGCGGCGGTAACTCTGCGATCCTCTGCGCCGATAAGGGAACCGGCGAGGATGGCAAGATGTTCCTGCACTACCACCAGAAATGGGCCAACGGGACAGAAGCCTTTGTGACAAAATCGAACCAGATGTTCCTGAATGAGGACGGCTGGCTTGTGACAGCGCCGTTTGCCTATGACGGCGAGAGCATGGATAAAACTTATACAAAGGAACAGGTGGCAGGGGATTATGAATTCATTCTGCACCGCACAACCTATACGAAGACCGATAATAAGAATTATGATTATGCTGCCTCCGTGCCGCTGAAACTCAATGCCGATGGCACGATTTCCAGGGGATATACGGGAACCTGGGAACTGAAGGACAATTTTATTACCATTACAATCGGCAAAGAGACTTACAAGGGCGTTGTATTTGAACAGACCATGGAAGATAAAAACCGGACGAAGACCATGGTATTTACCGGAGTGGGCGATGGTAACATCAAGTCCGTCTGGGGCAGCCGGGTTCAGAAAACAGATAAAGAGGCGGTGGCTTATGACGCCTCAAAGATATCCGTAAAGGAGACGGCGAAGGAAGATTTTGAGCTGGAGACAGAAGGCTTCTTCGGCTCCACAGTAACTTGGACGTCTGACAATGCCGCCATTAAAATAGAAGGAAAGACAGCCAAGGTCACAAGGGCGCTGACTGATACTGAAGTGAAGCTCGCTGCTGTGATCAAACGCGGCAGTACTGAGGAGAAGAGGGAATTTAATGTTACCGTACAGGCACTGGAGCTTGTGATTAGTTCCGTGATCCGGGGCGACCATATCGACCTGCCGGCAGAGCTTGGTGGAAACGCTATTGTTTGGACGTCCTCTAATCCGGCTGTGATCAATACGGACGGAACTGTGACGCAGCCGGAAACGGAAAATGTTACGGTTAAGCTTACGGCTGCCATCGGCACAGTGAAAAAGGAATTTGACGTTGTCGTTATGGCAAAGACTGTCACCAGCTATATCTATCAAAATGATTATAGCAAGGCGACCACGGCGGATTGTGGATGGGTATCTCCCAATGCACAGGATTTTGCAACCATTCAAAACGATACAGCGCATGGAAATTATTTCCAGTTTGCTCCCGCCCGCAATAATTCCAGGGGTGCTTATGCAGATTTTGGAGTGTCAGATAAGTTGAACGGCATCTATGTTGTTGAGTTTGATGTGTCATTGAAGGCAGGAGATGAGCAGACAACAGAATTTGCCCTGATGGGAACAGATGCGGTATATACAGGAAACATTGTCAATAACGGTATTGACAGTGGGTATATCTTCAAGATGGCTGCCACAAAGAATACGATGTGGTCGATCAACGGTTCGCAGGAAGTGGATATTCCGGCAGACTGGGTGCATGTTCTGGCTGCGGTAGATACCTCTAAGAAGGTGGCCAGCGTGAAGATCACAGACGAAAATAAGACGTATTTCGAGAGTGCCGTCCAGATCAGCGGTTCCGGTATATTGAAGGGAATGTATATCCGCGGCGGACGTTATGACTCTGTCACCAAGGTGGATAATATCAATATCTACTAAAATTGTTTTGCAATCATATTTATATCCAAAAAGAATGTCGGAGCCGGCAGAGAGGCACCGGCATTCTTTTATGCAGTCCGGTGCACCATATGGTTAAGGCGGATTGACTTTTCGTGCCCGGTTTTGTATAATTATTCACAAATACAAAATTAGTAAGACTTGCAAAGGAGGACGAGAAATGTTGATACGGAGTACATATGGCGCTGTCAGAAAACCGTTGGCAGTTCTAACGGCGGCAGCTCTTCTCGGTGCCGGTCTGATGATGCCCGCACCAAAGGCAGAAGCTGCGGCCAGGCCCGTGAAGCTGACGGTCAAGGCAGACGCGAAGACATTGTATGTGGGGAAATATTCCCCCTACAAGACTACGAAACTGAAGGTGAAGATTGCCCCATCGAAGGCAAAGAAGAAGGTGAAGTACAAATCCCTTACCAAAAAGGTAGCAGCGGTTTCTTCCAAGGGAAAGGTGACTGCCAAAAAGAAAGGGACGGCGAAGATTAAGGTCACGACTGTGGCGAAGAACAAAAAGGGAAAGAATCTCAGTAAGATTATTAAGATCAAGGTAAAGAAGTACGTGGCACCAACCGGAATCACCGCAGGGATTACAGCGGATACGCTTCAGGCCGGGCAGACAGCCCAGGTTAAGGCATCCCTTACCGGCAACCCCACCACAAAGACGATGGTCTATACTTCCACGGATCAAAAGGTAGCCACGGTGAACAGCAAAGGGCTGGTGACTGCTGTGGCAGCCGGCAGGGCAGTGATCACAGTGAAATCAAAGGTTAAGGGAAATAAGGGAAAAATATTGCAGAAAGCATTTACGGTTACCGTCACAGGCGGTTCCCAGGGACCCGGTAATGTGAATTCACCGGCGCCCACGGGCGGGTCCTCTGAGGCACCCTCTACGACCCCGCCGGCTTCGCCGGATGTACCGTCAGAATCAGTGTCCCCTGACCCGGGTGTGACACCGTCCGCCGATCCGACGACAGAACCCACCAGCAAACCGACGGAGACATCGAAGCCGGACCCGACATCAGCACCGGACGTATCGGCAGATGCGGAACTGACGCCGGTGACCATTGTCAGCCTGCCCTCTCTGGAGGATGCGGCGGTTGATATCAGACCGGCAGACATGACGCTGAATAAGAAAAACGATCTGTCCATGGCGGATAGTAATGAAGGCATGACGATCTCCCTCACTATGACCATCAGTAAGCTGAACAGCAGCGGCAATACCTTCCTTTGGAATACTTCCGGAACCTCATATCCTATGGCATTCCAGGCAGTGACCCCGGACGGGAAGCTGTATACCGAGCTTGACTGGCGCTCCCAGTTCTATACGGCGGAGAACTTTATTCCCATTGGGAGAGAGTTTACACTGGTGACCACTTATACTGACAAGGAGATCCGTATCTATCTTGACGGGGAGTTAAGGGCATATTACAATGCGGTGACCGGTTATTCCATTGGCGGAGCCTTCACCCACAGTGCCGATACGAATCTGTGCCCGGCCAATACGACGGCATATCTGGCCACCGTGCGGGCCTCCTGGACCCAGTTCCTGCTGGGCGTAGCCCCGGCATGCATCAATCAGGGAAATACAGTGACAGCCGGTACGGTAAAGGATTTTGCCATTTATAAAAAACCGCTGCAGCCAAAGCCGCAGAATACGAAGGAGCAGCTGATTTATCCCGAGACAGCGTCTTATGAAATCACACCGGACAAGGATACCGTTGATTTTGGTGCTACCCTGGTGAATGCATCGGCAGGGGCGAAGGTGTCGTATACATCATCCGATACGAATGTGGCAGGATTTACCAAAGATGGCAAGCTGCGCCTATTAAAGGGTGGTCAGACAGATATTACGGCAAAGACATCCGGCGGCGTTACCGCAGTCTGCCGGGTGACGGTGAATTATTCTGCCATAGCCCTTCATGATCCGTCTGTATTCCAGGATCCGGTTTCCGGGTACTATTATACGGTTGCCTCCCACTGTCTTGCCGGATATTCAAAGGATATGAAATCCTGGGCACTGGTGGCGGATTCCGGCAATGGATACGGCGCCAATAATAAGCTGTTTACCAAGCCATATCAGCAGGAGTTTGAAGAGGTCTACAATTATGTAAAACCGGGAAATGCCAATCCGGAAGGAGTCTGGGCGCCATCCATTATTTACAGCGAAAAGGCGGCGAAATATTATATGTATGTCACCATCGCCGATGGGACACCTCAGGGAAAATGCGCCATTGTGCTCACCTCATCCGACAAACCGGATGGACCATACAAATACGAGAAAATGATTGTGGCATCCGCCATGACCACAGAGGATGCCGACAAGACAAACCTGATGGATGTGCTGGGGATCACAGATAAGTCCAAGATCCCGGCGAAGTATACATCCAATGACAGATCTTATCCGGACTGTATCGACGCCACGGTATTTTACGATCATACCGGCAGACTCTGGATGGTTTACGGCTCCTTTACCTGTGCCGGCGGCATCCGCATGATTCAGCTGGATCCGGTGACAGGCGACAGGCTGGACAGCGCAAAGTATACCGACAACGGCACGCCGGACCAGCTTGGGGATAAGGATCCGTATTATGGAATCAAGCTCGCCAACAATAATGGTGAGGGACCCTTTATTATGGAGGTGCCTTCCGACAAATCGAGCACGGGATACTACTATTTTCTCTGGACATCTGTTGGAGGACTACAGTCCTACGGCGGGTATCATATGAGAATGTACCGTTCCGAAAATGTGGAAGGACCCTACGTGGATACGGCGGGACAGGAAGCCACAGCCAGTCTGGGAAGATCGGAAGTAGGGCTTCGGGTTATGGATAACTTTAAGTTCTCCTTTATGGACTTTGCCTATACCTCCTGCGGCGGTAACTCTGCGATTCTCTGTGCCGACAGGGGGACTAGTGAGGACGGAAAAATGTTCCTGCACTATCATCAGAAATGGGCCAATGGAACAGAAGCCTTTGTAACAAAATCAAACCAGATGTTCCTGAATGAGGACGGCTGGCTTGTGACGGCGCCATTTGCCTATGACGGCGAGAGCATGGACAAAACCTATACAAAGGAGCAGGTGGCAGGAGATTACGAATTCGTCCTTCACCGCACCACCTATACTAAGACGGACAATAAAAATTATGATTATTCGGATTCTGTCGTTGTGAAGCTGAATCAAGACGGTACGATTTCTGGTGGTTATACAGGAACATGGACTTTTGACAACAACTATATCAATATAAAAATTGGGAAAGAGACATACAAGGGCATTGTATTGGAACAGACAATGGAGGATAGAAACCGCACAAAGGCAATGGTATTTACAACTGTTGGTGACGGAAATATAAAATCTGTCTGGGGTGCAAGGATGGTATTTGACGATGAGTACTATGCCGGTGAGGATCTCAAGAGGGTCAGCATACCTGCGAAAACAGATAAAGATTTTACCATACCTCTCAGAGGCTACAGCGGTTCGGAAATTTCATGGAAGTCCGACAATGCAGAGGCGGTTCGGGTAAATGCGGAGAAGGCGGTAGTAAAAAGAATGGACGAAGAGGTTACCGTCACCCTGACGGCCACGGTTAAACGGGGAGAGAAGACTGTGACGAAGGATTACGAGATCGTTATTCCTGCCTTTGAGATTGTGCTGCCGACGTCAATCACGGCGGATACCACCCTGACGCTGCCGGACCGTTCCCCACAGGGAAGCGCCATTGAATGGACCTCAAGCGATTCTAATGTAATTGATACTGCAACAGGAAAGGTCACTGTGACGCCGGGTGTTGTCGCACAGGTAACATTGACTGCGAAGTATGGAACGGTTACAAAAGTATTTGAGATCCGTGTCGGTGAGATGAACCTGAAATCCATCTATACCCAGGACTATGAAGCGGCGGGCCTCGATGTGGCGGCTGCGGGCTGGACGAAGCATGCCGGACTGACAGGGGAGATCATTACAGAGACGGGAAACAAATTTGCGAAATTTACTTCCACTGGCAGCGGTCCCAGAAGCGGTCTTCACACATTCGGGTTTTCTTTAGACAGCCTCACCTCCACGTATACAGTGGAGACGGATTTTGCCGTTAAGACTGCCACATATTCAGGATCCGGACAGCCCACCACGCAGGTTGCCCTGGTGAGCCAGTCCAATACAACAAAAGGGGACAGTGCTGCGATATCGCCAAATGAATGCATTGTGGACCTTCAGGCCACCGGTATGAGTTCCACAGAATTTGTGATAAATGGTTCCGATAAATCGGTTAGACTTCCGGCAGGGGGATGGTGCCATATGGAAGCAGCCATCAATCAGACACAGAAACAGGTATTCCTTCTGATTACGGATGCAGAGGGCACAGAGCTCTATTCTGGAACCCATGCTGTCAGCGGGGATACGAAGATAAAAGGAATCTATATTCTAAATGGCCGCGGTGGAACTACCGCACAATTTGATAATACAACCGTCAAAGCGACAGAATGATCACAGCTTTGCACGCAAGATTCGTACAGGGTGGAAATCGGTGAGTTTCCACCCTGTATTTTTATTTCCTCTTATGTTATACTATTGATATTTAATAAAAAGAAAGGAAGTGTCTTATGAACCACGTATTATTTATAGAATATCCCAAATGCACCACCTGCCGAAAGGCGAAAAAATGGCTGGAGGATCACGGCGTCTCCTTTGCGGACCGTCATATCAAGGAGGAGAATCCGTCTGTGGAGGAGTTGAAGCAGTGGCATCAGAGAAGCGGGCTGCCCCTTAAGAGATTTTTCAATACCAGTGGAATGCTCTACCGGGAAATGGGACTGAAGGACAAACTGGGCAGCATGAGTGAGGAAGAGCAGTTTGAACTGCTGGCCTCAGACGGTATGCTTGTGAAGCGCCCCATCCTTATAAGCGGGGAAAAGGTATTGGTTGGATTTCGTGAAAAAGAATGGGAAGATATCTTATGAAAACTGCCACGAGACGTTTTGTCCGGCCGGAGTTTATGAACCATCATCAGACTCTTTATGCCGGCTATATATCGGAGTGGGTCACAGAGGCGGCCATGATCGGCGTCACGGAGGTGCTTGGAAGGACAGATCATGTAGTACTGGCAGCCATCCGGGAAATACGGGTAACCAGGTCCGTTCTGGCAGGCACGATTCTGGAACTTCGGTACGCTCCTGTAAAATTCGGCACTACAAGTGTAGAGGTACAGGTGGAAGGAATGGATTTTCTGACAGGAGAAAAATATTTTGCCGGCAGTGCCGTGTTTGTCACAGTGGACGACAGGGGAAATAAGACGCCCCATGGATTGAAAGCGGGGGGACGATATGGATCGTAAAATAAAAAAGCAGATAATAGAAATCGTGGCATTTGCCATTATCCTGTACTGTGCCATTACCCATCTGAATGCTGTGTGGGGTTTCGTGCGCAGTGTTCTCAGTCTTCTGATGCCATTTATCCTGGGCGGCGCCATTGCCTTTGTGGTAAATGTCCCCATGAACCAGATTGAGAAACATTTGTTCCGGAAGAACGAGAGGCTTCAGACCATGAAGCGGACGGTATCCTATATTCTGACACTGATAGCCGTGGCGGGCATTCTGACTCTTGCCATGACGGTGGTCATACCGGAGCTGGTAAGGACGGCAAAGGCTCTGACAGGCCAGGTTCCGGCGGCGGTGGAAGCCGTGCAGGGCTGGTTCCAGGAAAATGCGGAAAAGCTCCCCTCTGTCGCCGCGTTTATTGAGGAATCCGAGTTTGATATTGCGGGTATCTCGGCGAAGGCGACGGAGCTTGTGCAGTCGGTGGCCACAGGGCTTCTCTCATCCAGTTTCCGTCTGGTGGGCAGTGTTGTCAGCGGAATTGTTTCCTTTCTGATCGGCGTTGTCTTTTCCGTGTATGTACTGTTTCAGAAGGAAAAGCTTTCCGTCCAGGCCAAAAAGATTCTGTACGCCCTTCTGCCGGAGAAAAAGGCAGATCAGGCCATCGCCATTGGAAAGCTGAGCAATCAGGTATTTTCCAGCTTTCTGTCCGGCCAGTGCCTGGAAGCATGCATTCTGGGAGCTATGTTTGTCATTGTCATGAGTATTCTTCGCATGCCCTATGCCATGCTGATTGGTATCGTCATTGCCCTCACCGCCCTGATTCCCATTGTGGGTGCCTTTATCGGATGTGCGGTGGGGATGTTCCTGATCGTTATGGAGAGTCCGGTGCAGGCGGTCTGGTTCCTCGTCCTGTTTCTTGTGATCCAGCAGGTGGAGGGCAACCTGATCTATCCCCGCGTCGTGGGCGGGTCCATCGGTCTGCCCTCCATGTGGGTACTGGCGGCAGTCAGTGTCGGGGGAAGTCTTTTTGGTATTACCGGAATACTGATCTTCATTCCACTCTGCTCCGTCTGCTACGCCCTGTTCCGTGACTTCGTGCACAAACGGCTCAGGAAGAGGAAGGTCAGAAAAGAGAAATACGAAACCTGATTTTTTGCACCGCTGCTTTTATGATTCCTGGAGATATTTGGCATTGGCGGCGATAACCTCCCGCATTGCCTCTTCTCCCGGCGCGCCGATGGTATTTCTTTTTTCTACGCAGGTTCTCATGGAAATTGCCTCATATATATCTTCCTCAAAAACCGGTGAAATGTGCTGGTATTCTTCCAGCGGAAGTTCATCCAGGGAGATGCCCCTGTCAATGCACAGAAGC
This sequence comes from uncultured Clostridia bacterium, assembly GCA_948467395.1. Classification (GTDB taxonomy): domain Bacteria; phylum Bacillota; class Clostridia; order Lachnospirales; family Lachnospiraceae; genus Eubacterium_F. The sequence continues at coordinate 25,278 of CAOKDX010000010.1, forward strand.
ACCAGCCGGCCAATGATTCCGTGGGCGTCCCGGAAGGGTACGCCGTGGTTTACCAGATAATCAGCGGCGTCTGTTGCATTGGTGAAGCCGTTTTTGGCACTGGATTCCATGACGTCCCGGTTGAACTTCATAGTATCCAGCATTCCCGTAAAAAGAGCCAGACAGCCTTTCACGGTGTCCATGGCATCGAAGGTCAGTTCCTTGTCTTCCTGCATATCCTTGTTGTAGGCTAAAGGAAGTCCCTTCATCGTTGTCAGAAGGGAAATCAGCGCTCCGTAGACACGTCCGGTCTTGCCCCGGACCAGTTCGGCGATATCTGGATTTTTCTTCTGCGGCATAATGCTGGAGCCGGTGGAGTAGGAGTCGTCAATCTCCACAAAGCGGTACTCATTGGAATTCCAGAGGATAATTTCCTCACAGAAGCGGCTCATATGCATCATTATCGTAGAGAAGGCGCTGAGCAGCTCGATTAGGTAATCTCGATCCGACACGGAATCCATACTGTTCCATGTGGGCCCGTCGAACTTCAGGAGAGAGGCGCTGTAATTCCGGTCCAGGGGATAGGTAGTGCCGGCAAGGGCCCCGGCTCCCAGGGGACAGTAATTCATGCGGTCATAGATATCCCGCAGGCGGCTGCGGTCGCGGCGGAACATTTCAAAATAGGCGCCGAAATGATGGGCCAGCGTTACCGGCTGCGCTTTCTGCAGATGGGTGAAGCCCGGCATAAAGGTACTTAGGTTCTCGGACATGATCCGGTGGATCACTTCCATCAGCTCTTTCAGCAGATCATTGATCATCACGATCTCATCCCTTGTGTACAGCTTCATATCCAGTGCCACCTGATCATTCCGGCTGCGTCCGGTGTGAAGCTTCTTGCCGGGCTCCCCGATGCGCTGTATAAGAGCTGCCTCCACGAAACTGTGTATATCCTCTGACTCGCCGGTAATGACCAGGGTGCCATTTTCAATATCTGCAAGAATCCCCTGAAGCCCACCGGTGATGGCGTCCTTTTCCTGTTCTGTCAAGATTCCCTGTTCTGCCAGCATTGTCACATGGGCGACACTGCCCAGTATATCCTGTTTGTAAAATTTCTGGTCATAAGAGATGGATGCATTGAAATTATGCACCAGTTCGTTTGTTTCCTTTGTAAATCGTCCTCCCCAGAGTTTCATAGGTATCCTCCATTTCTGATTAACAATAACTCAATAGTATCATTTCGGAAGAAAATTGGCAATAGAAAATTGACCGCGGCGGTGGAAAGTGATAAAATATGGATGAATGACGATGACTGGGAGGTAGAGATGAAAAATAAAGGGAAGGCACTGGCCTGGGTAGCTTTATACGCGGGCATTGGACTGGCACTGCAGTTAGTCATGGGATTCGTCCTGGCGGGTACTATTTACGGAATTGCGCTGTCAGAGGGTTTTTTCAGGGATCCGGATGTGATGCTGGAGCTGTTTGAACTGGCTATAGGATCCGGACTGCAGTCAGGCTCCGTATCCATTAGCGCGGCTGTTGCCATGGCGGTAACCGCATTGTGTGATTTTATCATGCTGGTGCTGTTCGGCCTGTGGTATTATTTTAGAGAGAGCAAATATCCGTTTCGTCCGAATTACCGCAAGGCATTCCGGCCAGCCAATGTATTGGCGGTATGCGGCATTGCTTTTTTCGGACAGTTTGCCACCAGTCTTGTTCTGGCGGGATTTCAGATTTTGTTTCCCTCCGTGTTCCAGCGGTATGAAGAACTGGCGCAGTCCTTTAATCTGGATACCATCACGCCGCTGCTGATGATCTTTATAGTGGGCCTGCTGGGGCCGCTGGCGGAAGAGATGCTGTTCCGTGGGATGATCTATGGCAGGCTGCGGCGGGCTTTTTCTGTGTGGCCGGCGGCCATTATATCCGCCGTGCTCTTCGGCCTGTTTCATGCCAATTGGGTTCAGGGTGTCTATGCGGCATTGTTTGGAGTGGTGCTGGCATATATATATGAAAAGACACAGACAATATGGGGAAGCTGTCTGCTCCATGTGGTATTTAATTCCATTTCCTATCTGGTGGAGTGGGTGATGGGACTGATCCCGGGGGATTCCATCGCTGTGGGAATCGTTATGCTGCTGTTTGAGATAGCCAGTGCCGTACTGGTTATCCTGCTTATAAGGAGATTTCGGAACGAGACACGGACCGCCTGATGGGACCGCCGGTATTGTGTCCCGGACGGTCTGCGGAGTACTTGACTTATGCCGGGGACTTCGATATAATATTACGTAGTCTATTTTTGGGGATTGAGAAAGGAGCGGGAATATGTCAACGCTGGTTGTACAGGATGTGACAAATACATCCATGGCGGCCTCATCATCCATGGAAGCCGGTCACAGATTGCAGTCCTCTATCACTCCTTTTAAGAAGGTATTAAAAAAGGAAGTGCAGAAGCAGGCTTCGGCTCTTCAGAAGGCAGACAAAAGTGAATCTGCGCCGGCAGCCGCCGAACCTTCCACAGGGCGGACAGAGGCCGGGAAGACTTCTCTGAAGGATATATTTAAGCGGGCATCAGAAAAATACGATATATCCTACGATTTTCTGATAGCTGTGGCGAAGGCGGAATCTGATTTTAATACGAAGTGCGTTTCTTCAGCTGGTGCAAAGGGGATCATGCAGATCATGCCAAATGAATGCAGGGAATTTGGCGTCACGGATCCTTTCGACGCCGAACAAAATATTATGGCGGCGGCGAAGCTTCTGAAGGCGCATCTGAAGAAGTTTAACGGCGACTTTACCCTGGCGGCAGCGGCATACAATGCCGGCAGCGGTACAGTGAAAAAATACGGCGGGGTACCGCCCTATAAAGAGACTCAGACGTATGTGAAGCGCATCCGCAAGTTTATGTCAGAAGGGGTTACAGTTCCGGACCGGAAGGTGAAGGTCAGCGACAGCAGCAAATATACAGGCAGCGGCGGGTCCACTTCAGCAGAGGCCAAGAAGCCAGACGGCGCGTCCGGGTCTGCGGGGACGCTTCCGGCAGGATTTGATACCGGAAAAGCGGCGACGGAGAGCGATCTTGAAAAAATACTGATCACGGTTGGAACCGGTGAGGACAAAGTGACCATGACATACGGTGCTTATTTACGATATCTGGAACTGGGAACTACCGGTGTTGGATGAGAGGAGAATGGAGGACGACATGAATATCTGGCATGATATAAGCAGGGAAAGAATCTCCCCCACGGATTTTGTAGCGACGATAGAGATATCTAAGGGGAGCAAGAAGAAATATGAACTGGATAAGGAGACTGGACTGATTATATTGGACCGTATCCTGTACACCTCTACACACTATCCGGCGAATTATGGTTTTATACCGAGAACGCTGGGAGACGATAAAGATCCTCTGGATGTGCTGGTGATCTGTTCGGAGGACATTGAACCGCTGTCACTTGTCCGCTGTTATCCCATTGGCGTTATGTACATGCTGGACAACGGCGCCAATGACGAAAAGATTATTGCCATTCCCTACAATGATCCGATGTATAACTACTGCACGGACATATCCCAGCTGCCGAGCCATACATTTGAGGAGATCCAGCATTTTTTCAGTATATATAAGGATCTGGAGAAGAAGGAGACCGCAGTGAAGGAATTTGACGGGCCGGTGGAGGCTGTCGCCGTTATCGAACAGTGTATCCGAAATTATGAAGAAAAATATGGCGGCCGCAGCGCAAATAAGTGAGCGAATGAATAAAATAGGATATATGGAACGGAGGTGTTGATGATGGGAGACGAATTTGATCTTATGGTGGATGATCCGGCGGCTATGTACTGCGAGGAGTGCAGCGGCAGAATGCAGAATAAGGGAAGCGGACGGTTTGTCTGTGTGGACTGCGGCTGGGAACATCTGACGGATTTCGGCATCGTAAAAAAGTATCTGGCAGAAAACGGACCACGCAATGCCATGGAGGTTTCCAAGGAGACCGGTGTGAATCTGCCAACGATACAGCGGCTGCTCCGTGAGGGGCGTCTGGAAGCACTGGATGCAGAAACAGAGTATCAGCTCTGGTCGTCACCGTCAAAATAACATATTTCCGATGGCGGCTGCTGGAAAGATCCGGCGCCGCCGGGTTAATTCAAGGATTCATTGGAGTGAGAAGCTGTACCATTGCCTGTCGGTACAGCTTCTCACTCTGCATTTTCCAGTTTTCACATACTCTTATGGCGTCGGCCTCTGTGGCAACATCCAGTTCCAGACGGAAGAGGATATGGGTGCCCTCCCGCAGAGTGCAGGAAGCGAGATAAGTGCCCTCCCGTGTGCGCTGGTAATCGCTGATCAGGGAACTCTTCTCCAGGATTTCATATTTTTTCTCTGTCAGGTATTCGTCGATTTCCTGTTGGATCTCCGGGGACAGCAGGGAACCAAAGGATTCCAGTGTCTCCCGTCCTGTCTCTGTCAGCAGATAGCAGGACTGGTGGTAAGTGGCATCTTCCTTGATCAGATCCCCCTGCACCAGATCCCCGAAGGCACTGAGTATGGTGAAATAATTTGTATAACCGTGGTCGGTGACAAAATCAAAGATAATTCCCTGCGGCAGGGGTGTGCGCACCCTGTTCAACATATATAATACGATGAGTTTATATATATTTACCGGTTCACTTGCCATTTTGACCTTCCTTTCCATTCAGTGGCTGTCCTGCGGTCTGTCCCTGGAAGACACACTGTTCTTTCATTTTTCTGTGAAGAGTATTGAGGACATTTCTCTTATGTCTGCTCCAGAGAGGTGCCAGCAGAAGCTCTCCGGGTCCGTCGCCGGTGAGACGGTGGATCACCATCTCTTCCGGGAGAAGGCGGATTGCCGATATGATCCAATCCAGGTATTCCTCCATTGTCAATGTGGAAAACATCCCGTTCTGGTACTCCCATGCCAGATCCGTTCCCTCCAGTACATGGAGGAGCTGGAGCTTGATGCCGTCGGAGCCACATGTTACAGTATGCGCCACAGTCTGCAGGAAATCTCTTTTATTCTCCTGGGGGAGTCCGGCGATAACGTGAGTGACAACTTCAAGACCTGCCTGTTTCAGGGATTCTACAGCTGTATCGTATACTTTTGTACAATATCCGCGGCGGATCTGGCAGGCAGTCGTATCATGCATGGTCTGTAGTCCCAGTTCCACCATGACAGGCTTGCTTTTATTGCATGACGCCAGAAGGGAGATCACCGGATCCGGCAGGCAGTCCGGCCGTGTGGCCACAGACAGCATGACGATATCCGGGTGGGACAGTGCCTCCCGGTACAGGGGTTCCAGTATTTCTACAGGCGCATAGGTATTGGTAAAGGACTGGAAGTAGGCGATAAAGCGGCGTCCGGTCTGCTTCCTGCGGGAGATAAAACGAATCCCGTCGTCGATCTGGCGGGTGATGGAGAGCTTTTTACTGGCAGCGAAGTCACCGGAGCCGGCGCCGCTGCAGAAAGAACATCCCCGGGTATCCAGAGTGCCGTCACGGTTTGGGCAGGTCATGCCGCCCTCCAGAGCCACCTTATAGACCTTTTCTCCAAAGCGTTTCTTCAGCTCATAGTCAAGGGAGTGGTAGGGTCTGCCGTCCCACTGGCGCAGGTCAGTCATGGATCAGGGCTTTTACGGCAGAACTGACTACCTCGGCAACTCTCGGATCAAAGGCCTCTGGCATAATGTTCTCCTCGCTGAGGTCGCTGTCTGGTACAAGGGAGGCTATGGCTTCTGCGGCGGCAAGTTTCATCTCCTCGGTAATCTGAGAGGCACGTCCCTCCAGCGCCCCCTTAAAGATACCGGGGAAGGCCACCACATTGTTTATTTGGTTGGGAAAATCCGAGCGTCCTGTTCCCACGATCCGGACTCCGGCTTTTTTTGCCAGATCTGGCATGATTTCCGGAACAGGGTTTGCCATGGCAAACAGGATAGCGTCCCTGTTCATGGACGCCGCCATTTCCTCTGTGACGATGTCCGGTGCCGAGACTCCGATAAAAATATCGGCTCCCTTCATGGCGTCTGCCAGGCTGCCCTCTCTCCCGTTCAGATTGGTGAGATCCATCATTTCCTTCTGCATCCAGTTCAGGTGTGTGGATTTTTTACTGAGAATGCCGGTAATATCACACAGGGTCACATCCCGGAAGCCGTAGCGAAGAAGCAGCCGGCTGATGGCGATGCCGGCAGAGCCGGCGCCGTTGACAACGATCCGGCAGGCCTCTTTCTTCTTGCATACCACCTTTAGGGCATTGATGATACCGGCCAGGACGACAATGGCCGTTCCGTGCTGGTCATCGTGAAATACCGGGATATCCAGCAGCTCCTTGAGCCGGGATTCAATCTCAAAACAGCGGGGTGCACTGATGTCCTCGAGATTTATGCCGCCGAAGGCAGGGGCGATGTTCACCACCGTGCGGATGATTTCTTCGGTATCCTGTGTGTCAAGGCAGATGGGAAAGGCGTTCACACCTCCGAATTCCCGAAATAAAACAGCCTTGCCCTCCATCACCGGCATGGCGGCCTCCGCACCGATATTCCCAAGTCCCAGTACGGCGCTTCCATCGGACACGACGGCAACGGTATTTGCTTTCATTGTATATTGATAAGCCTCTTCTTTATTCTCTGCTATGATTTTACACGGCTCTGCCACTCCCGGGGTATAGGCTATGGCGAGATCCTCTCTGGACCGGACCCGGCACTTCGGTATGGTATCGATTTTGCCATTCCATTCCGCATGTAATCTGAGAGCCTCTTCTTTCTGTGTCATTTTATAATTCCTCCATTCTTCCTGCCTTTCATCACACTATTCCCTACTATACCATCTTTAATAGGATAAGACAATATTTTTCTCTTGTGTTTTGTTCATATATTGAGTTATGATAAGGATAGTTCAACGGTGGTTCAGACTGGCGCCGTTAAGCTAAGGCGAAAAAGATTGAAAGGAGTCTTCCTATGACTTATGAAGAGGCATTGCGCAAGCTGTCCCCGGCGGGACAGGAGCAGCTGTTACAATATTATGGAGAACTGACGCAGGAGCAGAGGGATCGTCTGCTGGAGCAGATCGCGGCACTGGATCTGTCCCTGCTGGAGCTGGTAGAGGACGGGGTGGTGGAGCCCTCTAAGGGCAAGCTGGAACCCCTGGGGGCCGTGACGCTGGAGCAGATCAGGGAGAAGCGGGAGATGTTTGAAGAAAAGGGGCTGGAGGCCCTTCGGGCGTGCAAGGTGGGAGCGGTGCTCCTGGCCGGCGGACAGGGAACGCGCCTTGGCTCGGATAAACCGAAGGGGATGCTGAATGTGGGGATACACAGGGAATTATATCTCTTTGAACAGCTGATCCGCAACCTGATGGAGGTGGTTCACAGGGCCGATGCCTGGGTGCCTCTTCTGGTGATGACAAGCCAGAAGAACGATAGGGATACCAAAGATTTTTTCAGAGAGCATGACTATTTTGGATACAATCCGGATTACGTGTTTTTCTTTGTGCAGGATATGGCTCCCTCTGTCAGTTATGAGGGAAAGATTTATATGGAGGACAAAGACAGGGTCTCCGCGTCGCCCAACGGAAACGGCGGCTGGTTTTCATCTCTGGCGGGAGCGGGACTTCTCGGGAAGCTTAAGGAACTTGGCGTAGAGTGGCTCAATGTTTTCTCGGTGGACAATGTCCTTCAGAAGATAGCCGATCCGGTCTTTGTGGGGGCGGTACTCGATGCCGGCTGCGTATGCGGCGCCAAGGTGGTGTCGAAGGCCGGGCCGGATGAGAAGGTAGGCGTTCTGTGTCTGGAGGATGGGAAACCGTCTATCGTAGAATACTATGAAATGACGGATGAGATCAGAAATTCCCGCGGGCAGGATGGAAGGCTGCTCTATAATTACGGGGTGATCCTGAACTACCTGTTTGATATCACTACACTGACCAGGATAATGAATGAGAATATGCCCGTGCACATTGTGGAAAAGAAGATACCGCATATCGACAGCAGCGGGGGGCCGGTGAAGCCGGAAGAGCCAAACGGATATAAATTTGAGACCCTGATCCTGGATATGATACACATGATGGAGAACTGCCTTCCCTTTGAGGTAGACAGACGGAAGGAATTTGCTCCCATTAAGAACCGTACCGGTGTGGATTCGCTGGACAGTGCCAGAGAGCTGATGAGAGAGAACGGAATCGAATTATAGGGGGGAGCAGCCCCCCTTTTTTCTTATGGGAAAGCTTGCTCCGCATCGGAAAAGTAGTTGACTGCTGCTTTTTTTTTCGCTATAATGATGACATATTGATTTAATTTCATTTTGTGCCCGGTTTCAGAAGGGTTATGATTCTAAACTGTTATGCTGCTTTCGGCGGCATCACTACATGTAAAAGTCAATGATTCAGATTTTTCCAACCGAATTAGTTCAATACTTGAAAGAGGTAAAGAAAGGAAGCAGAATATGGATTTATCAAAAAAAACGCTGGCCGAATTGCGTGCAATTGCCAGGGAAAGAGGACTGAAGGGAGTTACTGCGCTCCGGAAACCGGAACTGGCAGCCCGGATCGCAGAAGAAATGCAGCAGAAAAATGACGGCGAAGGGAAAGGGCAGTCCTCTCCCAAACAGGGAAAAGAGACAAAAGAGAGCGACATACAGAATACAGAACCCGGGAAACGGAAGAATGTGAAGAGAGAGCCTTCCAGGAAAGAGGCCACCAAGAGGGAACCGGCCAGAAAGGAACAGCATAAACGGACTGCCTATACCGACCGCGGGCGCACTTTTACAAGAAAGGCGCCGGAAAATAATACCGGTACACAGCCGGAACGCAGGGCGGAGCATCCGGAGCAGCACAGGACAGAATACCATCCGGAGCAGCGGACAGAGCGGGCGGCGCAGAATACAAATTATTATAGCTCCAATCAAAAGCAGCGCTACCATGACGGAACGGATGGCCTGATCTCCATAATGAAAGACCGTCAGATCACAGACGTACATCCCACGGAGCTGAAAGAGGTGGACAGCGGCATTACCAAAAACGGAATCCTTGAGATTATGAGCGAGGGCTACGGATTTATCCGCTGTGATAATTTCCTGCCGGGAGAGAATGACGTCTATGTGGCGCCGCAGTTTATCCGCCGGTTTGGACTGCGCACCGGGGACATAATCGAGGGAAATCTGCGGACGAGGAATACCAGTGAGAAATTCAGCGCGCTCCTGTATATGAAGAAAGTAAACGGGCGTTCCCCGAGTTATCTCTATCATCGGAAAAAATTTGAGGAGCTGACGCCTGTCTTCCCCGATTTCCGTCTTCATCTGGAGACGCCGGGGGCAGGGATCTCTATGCGGATGCTCGATCTCATCGCACCCATTGGAAAGGGCCAGCGCGGAATGATCGTGTCGCAGCCAAAGACGGGCAAAACGACGCTGCTCAAACAGGTGGCGAAGGCGGTGACGAAGAATTATCCCAAAATGAACCTGATCATTTTGCTGATTGATGAGCGGCCGGAGGAAGTGACGGATATCAAGGAATCCATTGAGGGGGAGCGGGTAGATGTGATCTACTCCACCTTTGACGAGCTGCCGGACAATCACAGAAGGGTGTCAGAGATGGTGATTGAGCGGGCGAAACGTCTTGTGGAGAGCGGGGAAGATGTGATTATCCTTCTGGACAGCATTACCAGACTGGCGCGGGCCTACAATCTTACTGTGACACCCAGCGGGCGCACACTGTCCGGCGGCCTGGATCCGGCGGCACTGCATATGCCCAAGCGGTTTTTTGGCGCGGCCAGAAATATGAGGGAGGGCGGGAGCCTGACGATACTGGCCACAGCGCTGGTGGACACGGGAAGCCGGATGGACGATGTCGTATTTGAGGAATTTAAGGGGACGGGCAATATGGAGCTCGTTCTCGACCGGAGCCTGTCGGAACGGCGGATCTTTCCCTCTATTGACATCCAGAAATCCAGTACGAGGAGGGAGGATCTCCTTCTGGACGTCAATGAGCAGGAGGCAGTGACTAAGATCCGCAAGGCGCTGGGCGGCATGAAATCCGACCAGGCGATGGAACAGATCCTGAATCTGTTTAAACGCACGAAAAACAACGAAGAATTTGTGGAGACAGTGAAAAAAATGCATTTATAGGAAAAAATACTTGCATTCATATGGATACCATGATATAATCGAGAAGCAGTTTTTGAGCAGGACAGTTATCCTTTATGGTAAAAGGACAATATAAATAGTGAGGTGAAAAGGACATGAGAGAGGGAATTCATCCGGAATATTATCAGGCAAAGGTTGTATGCAACTGTGGCAATGAGTTTGTGACAGGTTCAACAAAAGAGGACATTCATGTGGAAGTTTGTTCCAAATGTCATCCATTCTACACAGGACAGCAGAAGTCTGTGGCAGCCCGTGGTGCGATTGATAAGTTCAACCGCAAGTATGGCTTGAAATAATTGCTTGGATACAGGGGCAGGGCCGTGTGGCTCTGCCCTTTTGAAATTATAGGGAAGCACGGTACGGAACATAAGATGGGAGGGTGCTTATGAAATATTCTGGTATTGGCGGCCAGGCGGTGATCGAAGGCGTGATGATGAAAAATGGAGAGGAATGCGCCGTAGCTGTCCGCAAAACCGACGGGGAGATCGCGCTCCGGAAGGAGCGGCATAAAAGCATCCGGGACCGCTATAAAATCGCCCGGGTCCCGGTGATACGCGGTGTGGCAGCCTTTGCGGAGTCCCTGGGCACAGGGATGCGCATGCTGAACTATTCCGCCTCCTTTTTCGAAGAGGAAGAGACGGCGGGGGACGCCGGCAGGACAGAGGATAAGGGGAAGTCAGAGAGTCTCCTGATGGGGCTGGTGATGGCGGCTGCCATAATCATTGCCATCGGCATCTTTGTTATCGCACCGTTCCTGGTAAGCGAAGCGCTGCGCAAGGTTCTCCGTTCGCCACAGCTTCGGGGACTGCTTGAGGGCGTGATCCGTGTGGCTCTGTTTGTGGTGTATGTCAAACTTATCTCCCGGATGGAAGATATCAGGCGGGTGTTTATGTATCATGGTGCGGAGCATAAATCCATTAACTGTATTGAGAACGGGTGTGAGCTGACGGTGGAAAATGTCCGGAGCCAGACCACCCGCCACAAACGCTGCGGCACCAGTTTTCTGCTGGTGGTAATGTTTATCAGCATTCTATTTTTTATGTTTATCGTAGTCCGGAATATGTGGCTGCGCATGGCGCTCCGCATTCTGCTGATTCCGGTGATTGCCGGGGTCTCTTATGAATTTATCCGCTACGCGGGCAGTCACGACAATGTGTTTAGCAATATCTTAAGCCGGCCGGGACTCTGGCTGCAGGGCCTGACCACTGCGGAGCCGGATGACCGGATGATTGAGGTTGCCATTGCCTCTGTAGAGGCGGTCTTTGACTGGAAGCCCTTTGTGGCGGAGGTGAATGGGCAGGAGAACAGGGAGGCGGAGCTGGAGTCAGCCCCGGCAGAAGAACCCGCTGCCGATGAATCCGGGATTGAGATTCTGGCAGTGGACGACACGGAAGAGGACGACGAGATTCTGAATGCACTCGACCGCTATTTTGAGGCGCCGAAATGACGCTGCGGGACGTGCTGAAGAGGGGAGAGGCGGAGCTGTCTGAGGCGGGGGTTCCCGAGGCGGAATGCAATGCCTGGTATCTGTTCTCGCGGTGTTTCTCTCTGGAGCGGAGCGGATACTTTCTTCGTCAGGAGGAACCGGCGGGGGAGAAGGAGTGTGCGGAATACAGTAAACTTCTGGCTCTCCGCAGGACACGGATGCCCCTGGAATATATTCTTCATGAGACGGAGTTTATGGGACTGACCTTTTCTGTGGACGAACGTGTGCTGATCCCGCGCCAGGACACGGAGATTCTGGCAGAAGAGCTGCTGAAGGTCTGCGAGGGGCGGGATGTACTGGATCTGTGCACCGGATCCGGCTGTATCGGCATCAGTCTTGCCGTGCTGGGAAAATGCCGTTCTGTCCTGCTGTCTGATATTTCTGCAGGTGCGCTGGAGATTGCCGGGCGCAATGCAGACGGAAATGGTGCGGCGGTGTCTATGGTGCAGAGTGATCTGTTTGAAAATATCAGGGGGCGATTTGACATTATCGTGTCAAACCCCCCCTATATTCCCTCCGGCCAGATCGCATCCCTGATGCCGGAGGTGCGGGACTACGAGCCCCGCACCGCGCTGGACGGTCATGAGGACGGGCTTGCCTTCTACAGGTGTATCATTAAGGAAAGCCGTGGCTTTTTAAGGAGAAATGGAATCCTGGCACTGGAGATTGGCGCAGACCAGGGGCAGGCTGTGTCGTCACGAATGGAGCAGTGGGGATACCATGATATAGAGATAAAAAAGGATCTGGCGGGACTGGACCGCATTGTGTGGGCGGTGGTGAAGGAGGAAATGTGATGTTTGATAAGCTGGAAGATATTTTATACCGGTATGAGGAAGTCTTAAAGGAACTCAGCGAGCCGGAGGTGCTGAATGACACAGTCCGTTACCAGGGGCTGATGAAGGAACAGGCCGAGCTGGAGCCGGTTGTGGAAAAATACAAGGAATACAAGGAAAAGAAGGCGGGCATCGAGGACAGTCTTGCCATGCTGGAGGAAGAGACGGACGAGGAGCTCCGGGAGCTCGCCAAGGAGGAACTGAGCGAGTGCAGGGGCAGCATAGAAGGGATAGAGAAGGAGTTAAAGATCCTCCTTCTTCCCAAGGATCCCAATGATGATAAAAACGTTATTGTGGAGATCCGGGCCGGTGCCGGCGGCGACGAGGCGGCGCTTTTTGCGGCGGACCTCTACCGGATGTACTGCAAATTTGCCGAGAGCAGCCGATGGAAGACGGATACGATGAATTCCAACGAGAACGGCATTGGCGGTTTCAAGGAGATTGTGTTTATGATCAATGGAGCCGGCGCATACTCCAGACTGAAGTATGAGAGCGGGGTTCATCGGGTGCAGCGCATTCCGACGACGGAGTCCGGTGGGCGCATCCACACATCTACGGCAACCGTGGCCATCATGCCGGAGGTGGAAGAGGTGGAGGTGGAGCTGGATATGAATGACTGCAAATTTGACGTATTCCGCGCCTCTGGCAACGGCGGGCAGTGTGTCAATACAACGGACTCGGCCGTACGTCTCACGCATATTCCCACCGGGATCGTAATCTCCTGTCAGGATGAGAAGTCGCAGCTGAAAAATAAAGACAAGGCGCTCAAGGTGCTGCGCGCCCGGCTGTATGAGCTGGAGCGGGCAAAGGCCCACGATGCGGAGGCGGAGGAGCGACGCAGCCAGATTGGTACAGGCGACCGCTCCGAGAAGATCCGTACCTATAATTTCCCCCAGGGACGCGTGACAGATCACCGGATCAAGCTGACCCTGCACCGGCTGGACGCCATTATGAATGGAGATCTGGCGGAGGTGATAGACAGCCTGACGGCGGCAGATCAGGCGGCGAAGCTGGGAAGGCTGGAAGAAAGAGCCTGAAAGGCTTAATCATACCGAGTTTTTTTAAGTCCCCCCTTTTCTATCCCGCCGTAAACTGTTATAATATAATAAGAACAAGAGTAAGCAGAAAAAGTGAGAGGGGGACTTTTTATGATTCGCAAATGGAAGGCAGAAGACCTGGAGGCAGTGATGGAACTCTGGCTTATGGGTAATACGGAAGTCCATTCTTTTATTTCACCGAAATACTGGCAGCAGAATTTTGCAGAGATCCAGCGGGTGGTGCCCATTGCCAGAACCTATGTCTACGAGCACAAGGGGAAGGTAAAGGGCTTTATCAGCGCCATGGAGGGCTATATACTGGGGATTTTTGTGGATTCCGATATCCGGAAGTGCGGGATGGGTATGGTGCTTCTGGACTGCATGAAACAGAAGGAGAAAAACCTTACTGTGACGGTCTATGAGAAAAATGTAGATGCCGTTCGTTTTTTTATGCGTCAGAAGTTCCAGGTAGAGTCTGAGGTGACAGAGGACAGCACAGGGGAAAAGCAGCTTATGATGGTGTGGAAGGACTGAACAGAACAGGAGGCATAACAAAGTGGGCAGAAGACAGGATAACACAAATGAGATTTTTGAAAATGCACCGGTTTCCAGGGCCGTATTGATCAATATCATTCCCTCAGTGGTAAGTATGATCATGGTCCTGGTTTATAACCTTGCGGATACATTTTTTATCGGACAGACGAAGGACCCGCTGATGATGGCGGCTGTTTCGCTGGCGACGCCGGCGTTTCTTTTTTTTATGGCGGTGGGGATGTTGTTTGGCATCGGCGGTACGTCGCTGATTTCCCGTATGCTGGGGCAGGGAAGGGATGACGATGCGAAGCATACCTGCTCCTTCTGCTTCTGGACCGGCGCCGTAGTCGGCATCATCGGTATGGTGGTGATCCTGACGGCCATCGACCCGGTGTGCCGTCTGGTGGGGGCAACGCCGGCGACGATGAAGTATGTGAAGCAATATCTGCAGATTGTAGCCATTGGCGTTCCCTTTCTTGTGGTGGGCAATGCCTTTAGTAATATTCTCCGGGCAGAGGGCCGGGCGAATAAGGCCATGATGGGAATGATACTGGGAAACGTGGCAAACATTATTCTGGATCCCATAATGATCCTTGGGTTTGGCTGGAATGTGGCAGGTGCCGCTGTGGCCACCGTGATCGGACAGGTTCTCAGCGCAGGATTTTACATTGCCCATTATATCATGGGGCATTCCTCCCTCAGCATCCGGCTGAGAGACTACCGGGCAGGCGGGCAGATTGCAGCGGGAGTGCTTGCCATCGGCATTCCGGCGTCCTTGAACAGCATACTTATGAGTACTTCGAATATACTGGTAAATAAGCTGATGACGGCCCATGGCGACATGGCAGTGGCGGGGCTCGGCGTGGCCATGAAGGTGAATATGGTGGCCGTTATGCTTCTCATCGGTGTGGGGACCGGGATCCAGCCTCTCCTGGGATACAATTTCGGGGCGGGTAACCGCAGGCGTTTTATGGGAGTCCTGAGATTTTCCCTAATCCTGGCGGCGGCCCTGAGCCTGGTGATGTCGGTACTGTGTTATCTGGGAGCGGGACCAATGGTAAACGCTTTTCTGGATAATTCCAATGTATACGGTTATGGGATGGAGTTCGCCCGTACCCTCATTATCTCCGGACCGGTGCTGGGCGTTTTATTTGTCATGATCAATACGATACAGGCAATGGGAGCGGCGGTGCCATCCCTGATTCTGTCAGTGAGCCGCCAGGGGCTTTTGTATATCCCCGTATTGTTTCTTTTTAATGGGATCTTTGACACGGCGTCCGCCCTTGTACTGGCACAGCCGGTCACTGATTATCTGTCGACGGCGCTGTCTATTGTGCTTTTTATCCTGGCATACCGCCGCTATTTCTCACGAGAGGGGGGCGGCGCATGATTGAGAGCAGCAGCAACAGTCATATTAAGAGGATACAGAAATTAATGAAAAATGCCCGCTTCCGCCGACAGGAGCAGGCATTTATTGCAGAGGGCTGGAAGATGGCGGATGAGGCGCTGGGGCGCGGTCTGGTGAGAGCTCTCTATCTGTCGGAGAGCGCGGAATGTGAATACGAAAAAAGGCTGTCCGCTGGAATTTCTGCGGCGCCGTGCAGCCGTTTCCCGATACAGACCGTATCCGACAGATGTTTCCGGGATATGGCAGATACGATAAATCCCCAGGGAATCCTGGCGGAGGTAACGATGCCCCGGTATGACAGGGAACAGGTATTGTCCTCCCGGCAGGCTTCCCTACTCTGTCTGGAGGACATCCAGGATCCGGGAAATCTCGGTACGATGATGAGGACGGCAGAGGGGGCGGGAATGACAGCGCTGATACTCTCCCGGGGCTGTGTCGATCTCTTTAATCCCAAGGTGGTGCGCTCCACCATGGGCGCCCTGTTCCGTGTCCCATTCTTTATTTGCGACGATATGTCTACAGAAGTAGAAAGTTTAAAAAAGGATGGTTTTGTAATTTATGCCGCCCATTTGTCAGCAGAGAGGGATTATACCGATGTGCAGTATCCGGACAGGGCCGCAGTCCTGATCGGAAACGAGGCCGGGGGACTGAGTGATGCAGTGGCGGGCAGAGCGGACGCCCTTCTGAGAATTCCCATGGAGGGGGAATTGGAGTCCCTGAATGCGGCTGTATCGGCGGCGCTGTTTATGTATGAATTATACAGAAGTAGAAAAAACGTGTTGCAATAATGTGCTATTTCCTGTATTATAAAGAGATAAAGTTATCGGGATGATGCATTGTCAGCCCAACGGCGCCGATTGGAATCGGGTAACATCTGGCACCCTTGAGCTGGAAGAAAGGATGAGGAATATGGAACTGACTATGGCGATCTGGCTTGTCATCGTTGCGGTGATGCTGATCATTGAGATCTTTACCATGGGACTCACGACGATATGGTTCAGTATTGGCGCCCTGGCGGCAGCGGCTGCCACTGGTCTGGGGGCTCCTGTGGGAATACAGATTTTGTTGTTTGTGGTAGTATCCCTGCTTGTAATGTTCCTGGTGAGGCCCTTTGCCATGCGGGTGGTAAACCGCGAGCATATGAAGACCAATATCGATGCGGTAGTGGGCGAGCAGGCCGTTGTCCGGGAAACCATTGACAACCGGAAGGAGCAGGGCAAGGTGGTATTCCGCGGTGTGGACTGGATGGCGAGAAGTGCAGACAATACCCTGATACCAGAGGGAGAGCTCGTTCAGATTGAAGAAATTTCTGGTGTGAAGCTCGTAGTGAAAAGAATGCAATAGGAAACTGTAAAACAAATATGTGCGGCAGACATGCCGGAGTACCGGGCTGTCTGCAGAAAGGAAGGTAATTTATGCCTGAAAATGCAACCAATGCAGCAATTGGATCCCTGGTTACTCCGGTAATCGTAATTTTAATCATTGTAATTATCCTGTGCCTGATCGCATCCTGCATCAAGATCGTGCCCCAGGCGCAGGCTTATATTGTGGAACGTCTGGGAGGTTATCAGGCGACATGGGGCGTGGGCATCCACTTCAAACTGCCCATCATTGACAAGGTGGCAAGGAAGGTGCTTCTGAAGGAGCAGGTTATGGATTTTCCGCCGCAGCCAGTCATCACAGAGGACAATGTAACAATGCAGATTGATACGGTAGTATTTTTCCAGATCACGGATCCGAAGCTGTTTACCTATGGGGTGGAAAATCCAATTATGGCGATAGAGAACCTTACGGCGACTACGCTTAGGAATATTATCGGCGATCTGGAGCTGGATCAGACGCTGACCTCCCGTGAGACCATTAACACCCAGATGCGCTCCAGCCTGGATATTGCCACGGACCCATGGGGGATCAAAGTAAACCGCGTGGAGCTGAAGAACATTATTCCTCCGAGAGAGATTCAGGATTCCATGGAGAAGCAGATGAAGGCGGAGCGTGAGAGACGTGAATCCATCCTTCGGGCGGAGGGAGAGAAGAAATCTACTGTGCTGGTGGCAGAGGGTAAGAAGGAGTCTGCCATTCTGGAAGCACAGGCAGAGAAAGAGGCCGCGATTCTGCGCGCCGAGGCAAAGAAGGAAGCTACCATCCGGGAGGCAGAGGGCCGTGCGCAGGCCATCGAGGCAGTGCAGAAGGCAACGGCTGAGGGTATCCGCTATCTGAATGAGGCGGCTCCGCAGCAGGCGGTTCTGACACTGAAGAGCCTGGAGGCATTTGAGAGGGCGGCAGACGGCAAGGCGACCAAGATTATAATTCCGTCCGAGATACAGGGGATTGCCGGTCTTGCCAAATCACTGGTAGAGACGGCGGAAAAATAGAAGAAAGAGTGATACGGGATGAATTTACAGGGTAGACATTTTTTGACACTGAAGGATTTTACGCAGGAAGAGATCCGCTATATGCTGGATACGGCAAAAGAGCTGAAAGAGAAGAAAAAGAAGGGGATTGTGGAGAAGCCCTTTGAGGGAAAAAATATTGCGTTGATTTTTGAAAAGACCAGCACCAGGACGCGCTGCTCCTTTGAGACAGCGGCTCATGACCTGGGCATGGGAGTGACCTATCTGGATCCGAAAGGATCCCAGATAGGGAAGAAGGAGAGTATCGCAGACACTGCCCGTGTCCTGGGGCGCATGTTTGACGGCATAGAATACCGGGGCTACGGTCAGGAGATTGTGGAGGAGCTGGCGGAATATGCCGGCGTACCGGTATGGAACGGTCTGACGAATGAATATCATCCAACCCAGATGCTGGCGGATCTCCTCACCATTGAGGAAGAGTTCGGCAGCGTGTCGGGGATCCGGCTGACATATATGGGGGACGCCCGTTACAATATGGGAAATTCCCTGATGATTGCATGTGCAAAGATGGGGATGCACTTTACGGCGTGTGCGCCAAAGGCATATTTTCCAGCGGAGGAGCTGGTGGAGGAGTGCCGGAAATACGCGGCAGAGAGCGGCGGCAGCATTACCCTGACGGAGGATGTCAAAGAGGGAACGACGGGCGCTGATGTGCTTTATACGGATGTCTGGGTATCTATGGGAGAGCCGGATGAGGTATGGGAGGAGCGCATCCGGGTTCTGTCGCCATATCAGATCAATGCGGCAGCCATGGCCAATGCAAAGGATAACGCTGTGATGATGCACTGTCTTCCGGCCTTCCACGACCTGAAGACGGCCATCGGCAGGGATATCCATGAAAAATATGGTCTCACGGAGATGGAAGTGACAGATGAAATATTTGAAAAATATGCGGATGTGGTTTTCCGGGAGGCGGAGAACCGCATGCATACGATAAAGGCAGTGATGTATGTAACGTTGTGATAAAATCTGGAAAGGAGCCAATATGAGCAATAATCTAAATGCCGGATATGGGAATGACTGGATACGCAGGATGGCATCGGTATGCGAAGAAAGCAGCACGATTGACTCTACATTATTTTCTAAATATGAAGTGAAAAGGGGTCTTCGGGACCTGAACGGGCAGGGAGTCCTCACGGGACTGACTGAGATATCGGAGATCCGGTCCTATACGGTAGTGGACCGGGAGATGATCCCATGTGAGGGTAAATTGTATTATCAGGGAATTGACATAGAAGAGATCGTGGACGGTTTTCTGGCCGAGAAACGGTTTGGTTATGAAGAGGTAGTGTACCTGCTGCTGTTTGGCAGACTGCCCGACAGCATGGAGCTTGAAGAATTAAAGGATATGCTGGCTGAGTTCCGCCACAGCCTTCCCACCAGCTTTGTGCGGGACATTATTATGAAAGCCCCCAGTTCAGATCTGATGAACACGCTGGGGCGCAGCGTCCTGACCTTGTATTCCTATGACGACAGGGCGGACGATACCACGACGGAAAATGTACTCCGCCAGTGTCTGCAGCTGGTGGCGCTGTTTCCCCTTTTTACTGTGTATGGATATCATGCCGCATGCTATTTTTATGGGGAATCCAGCTTCTTCCTGCACCCGCCGAAGAGGGAGTACTCCACGGCGGAAAATATATTACATATGCTTCGGCCGGACAGTAAATTTACCACGCTGGAGGCGAAGATACTGGATATCGCGCTGGTGCTTCACGCGGAGCACGGAGGCGGTAATAACTCTACCTTTACGGATCACGTTGTCACCTCTTCCGGGACGGACACCTATGTAGCCATATCGGCGGCCCTTGGTTCCCTGAAAGGCCCAAGGCATGGCGGGGCCAATAAGAAGGTGTCCATGATGTTTGAGGATATGAAAAAGAAGGTGAAGGACTGGGAGGACGAGGAAGAGGTGGAGAGCTATCTCACAGCCCTTCTGAACCGGCAGGTCTTTGACAAATCGGGGCTGATCTACGGCATGGGGCACGCCGTCTATTCCATCTCAGATCCCAGGGCAAGAACATTCCGGAAGTTTGTCAAGAAGCTGGCGGATGAAAAGGGGATGCAGAAGGAATTTGCCCTGTATAATCTGGTAGAGAATCTGGCGCCGAAGGTTATCGCCAACGAACGTCATATTTATAAGGGGGTCAGCGCCAATATAGATTTCTACAGCGGGCTTGTCTACAGTATGCTGGAGATTCCTCTTGAAATGTATACGCCGCTGTTTGCCATCGGCAGGATCGCCGGCTGGAGCGCCCACCGTATCGAGGAGCTTGTCAATGCCGGAAAAATCATACGTCCGGCTTATAAGGCAGTGGGAAGGCATAAGTCCTATGTGCCAATGGCGGAGAGGTGATGGGATGAAGGAGGATCAGATTCTGTGCGCCTGCAGCGCATATGAGCGGAAATATTACCTCAATCCCCGGTTTTACTCCCTGCCGGATCAGATCCAGGATGAGCTGCAGATCCTGGCGGTGACTATGACGGAGGATGTGGGCGGAGTATTTACGATGGAATTTGATGAGGATGGATGTCTGTATATGTCTGCTATGGCGGAAGAGAATGACTTTGCCTTTGATGAGATTGGCAGCCATCTGAAAATAAAACAGTATCAGAGCCGCTATGCGGATCTGATGGAAGAATTGGAAGAGTATTACAGAACATTTTTTCTCTCCCGTGACGGTGACGCCGGACTGCGGGAGGAGCGCGGGGAATAATTATGCTATTAGCCATTGATATCGGAAATACCAATCTTACATTCGGCCTGTTTGACGGCGGGGAGATCTGCCACAAATTCAGGCTGACCACCAGCCTGCCCCGGACGTCGGACGAGTTCGGTGTGCAGATTATGGAACAGCTGTCCCATTCCCAGGGGACGGAACAGGAAGTGCATGATGTGATCATCTGCTCCGTTGTTCCCAAGATTATGTATTCGCTCACAAGCGGCATCAAAAAATACCTGAACTGCGACCCCATGGTGGTGGGACAGGGGACGAGGTCGGGCATCCGCATCGCCACCACGAACCCTGTGGAGATCGGGGCTGACCGGGTAGTAGATGCTGTGGGGGCATATTTTCTCTATGGCGGTCCGGTGATCGTCATTGACTATGGCACCGCTACCACCTACGATCTTGTGACGGCGGACGGTTCCCTGGCGGCGGGGGTGACGGCCCCCGGGATCCGCATCAGTGCCCGGGCTCTCTGGAGCAATGCGGCGAAGCTGCCGGAGATTGAGATCGTGAAGCCGAAATCCATTTTGGCAAAGACCACCATAACCAGTATGCAGGCGGGGCTTGTATATGGAACCATCGGCCAGACGGAGTATATCATCGACAGATTTAAAGAGGAGTCCGGCTGCAAGGGGATAAAGGTGGTTGCCACCGGAGGCCTCGGCAGGATTATTTCAGAGGGGACAGAGAAGATTGATGTGTATGACCCGGAACTGACACTGAAAGGAATGCGGCTGATCTATGAGCGGACAAAGGCGAATGAGTAGGAAACTCACGATAGGGAATGTCGAATTGCAGGGAAATATTATTCTGGCACCAATGGCAGGGGTTACGGACCTGCCATTTCGTATACTCTGCAAAGAGCAGGGGGCAGACCTGATCTGTACCGAGATGGTCAGCGCCAAGGGAATCCTGTACAACAATAAGAACACAGAGGAGTTGCTCCGCATAGACGAGAGAGAGAGACCGGTGTCCCTGCAGCTCTTTGGCTCCGATCCCGATATTGTCAGCGAGATGGCAAAGCGGATTCAGGAACGGAATTTTGATATACTGGATATCAATATGGGGTGTCCGGTGCCGAAGGTGGTCAACAACGGGGAGGGGTCGGCACTGTTAAACGATATTCCACTGGCTGCCCGGATCATTGAAAAGACAGTGAAGGCGGTCCGCAAACCGGTGACTGTGAAATTCCGAAAGGGCTTCCGCCGGGGCGAGCAGCAGGCAGTGGAGCTGGCAAAGGCGGCGGAGGCGGCGGGGGCGGCGGCAGTGGCCGTCCATGGCAGGACCAGGGAGGAGTACTACAGCGGAACCGCGGACTGGAGTTGTATTGCCGCAGTAAAAGAAGCAGTGAAGATCCCTGTGATTGGCAACGGCGATCTATCCACCCCCCAGGACGGGGAACGGATGATGCGGGAGACAGGCTGCGACGGACTGATGATTGGCAGGGGGGCAAGAGGGAATCCCTGGATCTTTCATCAGATGAAGAGGTGGAGGGAGACCGGTGAGACAGAGCCGAAACCGGATTTTCATACCGTCTGCCGGATGATACTGCGCCATGCGGCGATGCAGGCGGAGTGGAAGGGGGAGAGGCGTGGTATCATGGAGATGCGGACTCATATTGCATGGTATACAGCCGGATATCCCCATTCGGCTCATCTCAGGCGGTCCGTAAACCAGCTTGAGACCTATGCGCAGCTGGAGGAATTGTTAAAGGGATATTGTATCAGAGACAAGGAAGGATAGTGGGAAGTATGAGGAAACCATTTTTTTTACTGCTGCTGGAATTATCCCAGGCCCATGCAAGCAGGAGCCGGGAGGGGTTCCAGCGGCTGGATCTCTCGGATGGACAGCCAAAGATACTCTATATTCTAGGGGCCCAGGACGGACACACCCAGAAGGAGCTGGCAGAGCTGTGCCGGATCCGGCCATCTACACTGACCGTTATGCTGGATAAGATGGAGAAGAAAGCCTACCTGTACAGGGAGCAGGTTACGGTCTCCGGCGGCAAGAGAGCCTACCGGATCTTCCTCACAGAGGAGGGGCGGGAGATGGCGGGGAAGGTCAGGCGTCTGATGGATGAACTGGATGACAGAAGCCTTCGGGGGCTGTCAGAGGAGGAAACGGAAATGCTTTATGACCTGATGAATAGAGTAATCGATAATCTGGAGGATTAGAAGGTTGACTTTTGGGAAGAGAGGAACTATAATTTTGTATAATTAGAATACTAATTAGATGGAGGGGACAGGGCGCTATGATTGATAAGAGGGAAAACAAGGGCGGGAGGGATCCTTATGACGGAGATCTTGCCTATCCCGTTCCAGAGGATTACCGGACGGCAGGCGGGGATACTACATATGGAGAGACGAGGACGGTGGAGTACTGGTCGGGAACGACAAAGAGCTCCCGCCGGGCAATCGTAATACTTCCGCCGGGATATTCGGAGGAAAGAGCCTATCCGGTAGTCTATCTCTGTCACGGACTGGGGCAGGATGAGACACAGTGGCTGGAAGAGGGGAAGGCAGGAACCATACTGGGGAACATGATCGCGGCCGGGGACGCCGCAGAGATGATTCTTGTTCTGGCCAACTGCAGGGCCTGGAAACAGGATGGTGTCCATCCAGAGGAGACATTTTCACTGGCACATTACGCCGCCTTCAATAATTTTCTCAAGGATTTCACTGACCATCTGCAGCCCTTTATCGAAGAAAATTTTGCCGCTGCCAGGGGCAGGGAAAATACTGCCATTGCTGGATTTTCCATGGGAGGAAGAGTGGCGCTTCATCTGGGAATGACCTTACAGGATACCTTTGGAGGCATTGGGGCATTCTGCCCGGCGCCGGGAATACTTCCCTATACGAATATGGGTGTCACGGAGGATGGACTCTTTACTGAGAGGATTTTTGATCTGAAAGAGCGATACAGGGACAGAACCCTTATTATGATCGTGGCGGGGAAATCGGATCCCATCGTAAGGGATTTTCCGGAATCCTATCACGATGTCCTGTACAAAAACGGGGTAGAGCATATCTGGTATAAAAGATCCGGCGGGCATGATATGGATGTGAGCGGTCAGGGGCTCTGGCATTTCCTAAAGGAAATCTCCCGGTTCACATTTTGTTCAGAATAACATCACATTGTGCTCAAAGTTTCATCATATTTGAATCATATTTCTATATTAGGCTGAATGGTAGAAAAAGGAAAATTCTATCATTCAGCCTTTTGTATTTATCTATCAGTGAAAACGGGTGATGGGCTGAAGGAACAGGAGGGCATTTAGAGAATGAGAACAGAGAAAAAACGGGTGATGGTGATCGCCGCAGCGGTGATGATAGCGGGGACAGCGGCAGTCATACTGGTACCGCGGCTGAGGAAGGGACAGGAAGATCCGAAAGCGGCAGTGCAGGAGAACACAGTCAGTCTGGAGAGGATGGATCTGACAGATTCCGTCAGCGCCACAGGTACGATAGAAAGCGTCTCTTCCAGGACAGTTACCGCCGGGGTGTCGGATGCGGAGATACGGCAGATAAAGGTGCAGGAGGGGGACCAGGTAAAGAAGGGACAGACCCTGCTTGTCTTTGATAAAACGGATCTGACGGAGGCGAAAAAGGAGGCGGAACAAAATCTGGCAGATACGAAAGAACAATCTGATCTGGAAACCGCTTCGGCCAGAAGGAAGCTGAAGGAGGCCCAGGAGAACGCCCAAACCGACAGCACGAGGCAGGATCAGGCTGTGGCATCGGCGGAGAAGGCATACCAGACGGCAAAAAAACAGGTGCAGGCGGCAGAGGATGCGGCGGCCAAAGAGAAGGCGGAGGAATCCGTGCAGCAGCTGAAGGAGGCCTATGAGAAAGCGAAAAGTGAGCGGGAAAGCGCGGCCCAGCAGAATAAAGCAAATATTCAGAATGCAGAGGATTCCCTCAATTCGGTAGAAAACAGCAATAAAAAATCACTCCGGGAGGCGGAAAAATCTGTGGACTCGGCGGAAGAGCTGCTGGGAGAGTGCACGGTGAGAGCGCCTATAAGCGGTACGGTGACTGCCATTAATGTGGAAAAAGGAGACCGGTACAGCGGAGGTGATATTATGGTTATCAGCGACTGTGACAATCTGCAGGTGACGACGATGGTAAGCGAATACGATATCAGTAAGATCGAAAAGGGACAGCGGGCCGTAATCCTGACAGATGCCACAGAGGAGGAAGAATTAGAGGGAGAGGTAACCTATGTGGCTGTCACGGCTGGCAGCGGCTCTTCCAGTTCAGGCAGTACGGCAGGAACAGGCAATTCTTCCTCTGCCGCGTCACTGTCTTCTTCCACGGGCAGCACGGGATACGAGGTAAGGATTGAGATGAAGGAGAGGAAGGACGCCCTTCGAGTGGGGATGACAGCGAAATGCAGTATCATACAGAAGGAGGCGGCGGATGTACTGGCGGTGCCGTATGATGCGGTCCATACGGATAAAGAGGGCAGTAGTGCCATCACGGTCAGGGATTCTGTCTCCGGAACAAAGGAAATTGCTGTGACGAAGGGGATGGAGAGCGACTATTATGTAGAGATCAGCGGCGAGGGGCTTACAGAAGGACTTCGGGTGGTCATCCCGTCAGATGAAACCGCATCGGATACGGAAAAGGAAGACGAAGACAATATGGGCTTCGGCGATTGGATGAGTGGCAGGGGCGGCGCGGCAGTGCCCGGCAG
The DNA here is from genome assembly GCA_948467395.1 of uncultured Clostridia bacterium. Taxonomy (GTDB): domain Bacteria; phylum Bacillota; class Clostridia; order Lachnospirales; family Lachnospiraceae; genus Eubacterium_F. Next base: position 50,530 of record CAOKDX010000010.1, read on the forward strand.
CGGCGGCAGGCCGGATGCCGGTGGAAAGACCAGGGGAAACGGGGCGCCCGTCGGCGGACCAGGAATGTAAGGAGGCGCAGAATGGAGAGTAAATATACAATCATTGATTTGCAGCATATCGTCAAGAGATTTTACATCGGCAGGCCAAATGAGCTGGAGATACTGCATGGCATTGATCTCCGGGTCAGGCAGGGAGAATTTGTGTCTGTTGTTGGGGAGTCCGGATCCGGAAAATCGACATTGATGAATATTATCGGCGCCCTGGACCGGCCCACAGAGGGGAAGTATATGTTCGCAGGCACGGATATCTGCCGGGCAAAGGACCGGCGTCTGTCTGATATAAGAAACCGTCAGATCGGTTTCGTCTTCCAGACATATAATCTGATTGCCCGCACTTCTGCGCTGTCCAATGTGGCGCTTCCCATGCTCTATGCCGCGGTCCCTGGGAAGGAGCGGAGCAGGCGGGCGGAAGAGCTGCTGGAACTGGTAGGTATGAAGGATCGGATGACGCACCGTCCGGATGAGCTGTCCGGAGGTCAGAAGCAGAGGGTGGCAATTGCCCGGGCCATGGCAAACGATCCCGACCTCCTTCTGGCCGACGAGCCGACGGGGGCCCTGGATTCCAAGACCGGCCGTGTCATCATGGATATCTTTCACCGCCTTCACAGGGAGAGGGGAAAGACCATTGTCCTCATTACACACTCCATGGAGCTTGCGGAGGAGACGGAGAGGATCGTCACGATCCGGGACGGGGAGATTACCGGGGAGAAAAGGGGGGAACTGGCATGCTGATCTGGGAGAATATTAAGCTGGCCCTCACCGGCCTGATGTGCAGCAAAATGCGTTCCCTGCTGACCATGCTGGGAATCATAATCGGGATCGGTTCTGTTATTGCCATTATGACCGTGAGTACTTCGCTGACCAGCTCGATTACCGATACCTTCGCCGGCCTGGGGGCTAATAATGTTACTGTGGGACTGAAAAAGCAGTCAGAGGGGGAGGAGGTGAGGCGCAATGGCATGAGGTTTGGGGCCTCAAACCGTCAGATCAGTCTGGAGGCGGAGGACCGTATCACAGATGAAATGATAGCTTCCCTAAAGAACCATTTTGATACGAAAATTAAAACCATTGCGCTGGAGGAATCCGCGGGCAGCGGGATTGTAAAAGCAGGGGAGGATACGGCAAATGTGCAGGTATCAGGCATAAACGCAGGATTTTTTGAATCGAAGGATATTACACTTCTGGAGGGACGGCGTCTGACGGATGCAGATATAGACGGTGCCAAAAGTGTTATTATGGTTTCGGACAAGGCGGCCGAAAAAATATTTGGCGGAAATATAATAGAAGCCCTGAACAAGAAGATCAATATCGGGATCAACGATATTTATTACAGTTTTTATATCGTGGGCATTTATCAGTATGAGGGGGAGGAATCCTTTTCCTCGGAATCAGAGGAGGATGTGGTTACAAGTGCTTATATTCCCATTACTTCGGGAAAGAAGCGGATGCACACGGATGACGGTTATGAACAGTTTACCATTGTAACCGATCCTTCTGTCGGAAGTGCCGCGGATTTTGCGGATGAGGCGGCGCGTTATATGAACCGTGAGTTCTATGCCGGGAACGAAAATTATCAGATCAGTACGACGACGATGAGCGCGGTGACGGACTCCATGAATGAGATGATTGGGACGGTATCCATTGCTATTGCCTTTATTGCCGGCATCTCCCTTCTTGTGGGTGGCATCGGGGTGATGAACATCATGCTTGTCTCCATTACGGAGCGGACCAGGGAGATCGGTACGCGTAAGGCGCTGGGAGCGAAAAACAGTTCCATCCGTCTGCAGTTTATTGTGGAATCCGTCGTGCTCTGCCTGATCGGAGGAATCCTTGGGATCTTGCTGGGAACGGCGCTGGGAGCAGCGGCGGCCTCCTTGCTCGGATATTCTGCGGCGGCGCCGGTTATGGCCATCCTTGCCGCCGTCCTGTTCTCCATGGCCATCGGTATCTTTTTCGGGTATTACCCGGCGAATAAGGCTGCGAAACTGGATCCCATCGAAGCATTGGGCTATGAATAGAAAAGGGAAGGGGGGATGAAAGGCGACAGAAAATTGTTGAAAAGAACATTTGTTTGTGCTATACTATACTTCATCATTGCTGCCGGGGAGGCAGCAGCAAGAAAGCCGGAAGGGGTTCAGAACAGATGAGCGAGAGTTATAGCGGAAGTGACATAGTTATACTGGAGGGGCTGGAGGCAGTGCGGAAACGGCCGGGAATGTATATTGGCAGTACCGGGGCGCGGGGCCTTCATCATATGATATGGGAGATACTGGACAATGGGATTGACGAGCATCTGGCGGGGTTCTGCGACGAGCTGCACCTGACACTGAAGAAGGACGGCGGCGTGGTGGTAGAGGACAACGGACGGGGGGTGCCCGTAGATCTTCATCCGGCCAAGAAGATTCCCACAGCACGGGTGGTTTATACGATACTGCATGCCGGGGGAAAATTCAGCAGCGATGTGTACAAGGTATCCGGTGGCCTGCATGGCGTGGGGGCGTCGGTGGTCAATGCCCTGTCGAAGCATATGATCGTTGAGATCCGCCGGGATGGGAAGATTTATCAGGATGAATATGTCAACGGTGGGAAGCCGGTGACGGCCCTGGAGAAGGGGATGCTCCCGGTGACGGGAAAATGTGCCAGGGCCAATACGGGAACCAGGGTAACCTTCTATCCGGATGACACGATCTTTGAGACGGTGGAATTCAAGCCGGAGACCATCCGCAAGAAATTGAAGGAGATCGCCTATCTCAACAAAAATCTCAAGATCGTGTTCCGCGACGAGCACACGGGGGAGGAGTCCGTCTATCTGGAGGAATTTGGCATTCAGAGCTATGTCAGATATATCAACCGCGATGCGGCGGTGCTGCATGATGATGTGATCTATGTAGAGGGAAAGAGCGGCGACATCGAAGTGGAGGTGGCGTTTCAGTACACACAGAATTTCAGTGAACAGATCAATTCCTACTGCAACCGGATCAATGTGGCAGACGGGGGAACGCTGGTGACAGGCTTTAAGACCGCCCTGACCCGGGTGATGAACCAGTATGCCAGGGAGTTGAATTTCCTGAAAAACAACGAAGACAATTTTGATGGGAAGGATATCCGGAATGGGATCGTCGCCATCGTATCCATCAAGCATCCGGATCCCCAGTTTGAGAGCCAGACCAAGAATAAGCTGGGGAATACCGATGCCAAGGCCGCTGTGGACGAGGTGTTCAGCGCCGAGGTTCAGAGATATCTGGACAAAAATGTGGAGGTGCTGCGCCGGATTCTGGAAAATGTCCACAAGTCTTTTAAGGCCAGGACGGCAAGTGACAAGGCGCGCAAATCTGTAATGAAGCAGCTTCTGGATGTGGATACGAAAAGTAAGCTGGCGGCCTGCTCCTCCAGAAAACCGGAGGAATGCGAGATCTATATTGTGGAGGGGGATTCCGCCGGCGGCACCGTAAAGACGGCGCGCAACCGCAGGACCCAGGCTGTGCTGCCCCTGCGGGGAAAGATCCTGAATGTGGAGAAGGCGCCGCTGGAAAAGATTCTGGTAAACAATGAGATCAAGACGATGATCGCCGCCTTTGGCTGCGGCATAGGAGATAATTTTGATATTACCAGGCTCCGTTATGACAAGATCATAATCCTTACCGATGCCGACGTGGACGGCGCCCACATCAGTACGCTGCTGCTGACATTCTTTTACCGGTTTATGCCGGAGCTCATCTATCAGGGCAAGGTATACCGGGGACTGCCGCCCTTGTACAGGGTGTCCTATGAGGAGGCGAAGGCGAAGAAGAAAAAGCAGAAGGTATCGGAATATCTCTTCAATGATTTTGAACTGGAGAAGTTCAGGAAGACCGGAAAGAAAATACTGGAGCTGCAGAGGTATAAAGGACTGGGAGAGATGGATGATACCCAGCTCTGGGAGACAACCCTGGATCCGGACAGCCGGATCCTGGCGCAGGTATCCATCAGCGACACTGTGGAGGCCGATGAGATCACAGATGTCCTTATGGGCAGCAATGTACCGCCCCGGCGGCAGTTTATCATGCAGGAAGCACGATACGCCAATCTGGACGTGTAGGGAATGGAGGTTACGATGAGTGCGAACGAAGAAAATATAATTCAGTTAGATTTTTCGGAGGAAATGAAAACCTCATACCGCGACTATGCCATGAGTGTCATAATCGCCCGTGCCGTGCCGGATGTAAGGGACGGCATGAAGCCGGTTCAGAGAAGGATCCTGTATGCCATGAAGGAACTGTCTCTGTCTCCGGACAGGCCTCACAGGAAGAGCGCCCGTATCGTTGGCGATACTATGGGTAAATACCATCCCCACGGCGACAGCTCCATCTATGATGCGCTGGTACATATGACGGAGGATTATTCCCTGAATATCCCGCTGGTGGACGGGCATGGCAACTTTGGCTCCATAGACGGCGACGGGGCGGCAGCCATGCGGTACACCGAGGCGCGGCTGTCCCCGGCTGCCATGACGCTGCTTGACAATCTGGACAAGGGGCTCGTGGATTTTATACCGAACTTTGACGACAGTGAGAAGGAGCCGGTCGTACTGCCGGCAATGATACCGAATCTTCTCATCAACGGAACCACCGGTATCGCGGTAGGTATGGCCACGAATATCCCTCCCCACAATGCCGGGGAGATTATCGACGCCGTGATCGCCTATATGGACCGGCCGGGAATTTCCATTGATAAACTGATGGATTATGTGCCGGCTCCCGATTTCCCCACCGGCGGAACGATTATAAACCAGTCCGATATGCGGGAGATCTATGCTTCCGGAGAGGGAAGGATCCGCCTGCGGGCCAGAACCGAGATCGAGAAGGGGGAGAACGGAAGAAAGAATATTATCATTACGGAGATCCCCTACACCATTTCCGGCAACAAGGCGAAGCTGGTGGAGAATCTGGCTTCCCTGGCAAGGGAAAAGGTGTTTGACGAGATCTATGACGTCCGGGACGAATCATCCAAAGAGGGAATCCGGATCGTAATCGAGGTGAAGAAGGACAGGGACATTGAAAATCTTCTGAACGGATTGTACAAAAAGACCCAGATGGAAGATACCTATGGCGTCAATCTCCTTGCCATCAAGCCGACAGCCGGCGGCAACGGGGAACCGAAGGTGTTTGACCTCAAATCCATGATTGAGGAATTTGTCCTCTTTCAGGAAGAATTGTATACAAGAGAATACCGTTTTCTGCTGGAGAAGGCGAAGAAGAGACTGGAGATTGTGGAGGGGCTGATGAAGGCCACGGATGTCATTGACCTGATCATTGAGATCCTCCGGGGCTCCTCTTCCGTGAAACAGGCGAAGACCTGCCTGATCCGGGGAGAGACGGAGGGAATCCGGTTCAAGAGCGCGGCATCGGAAAGACAGGCGGAGACACTTCTTTTCACCGAACCCCAGGCGGATGCCATACTGGCCATGCAGCTGAGTAAGCTGATCGGACTGGAGATACTAAAGCTGCATGAGGAAAATGAAACTCTTCTGGCCAATATCGGGGAATATGAGAAGGTCCTTTCCGATGTGAGGGAATTGTATAAGGTGATCAAGGGGCGTCTCAGAGAGTACAAGAAAAAATTTGCCGCGGCCAGAAGGACCATGCTGACGGATACAACGGCGAAGGCCTACGTGGAGAAGGTGGTGGAAGAGGATCTGTATATCTGCATCGACCGCTTCGGGTACACAAAGGCCGTGGATGCGGCTGCCTTTGGAAGGGCGGCGGAGGAGGCCAAACAGGAATTCACACAGATCGTCAGGATGAAAAACACGGACAGGCTCTGCATCTTTACGAGGGCGGGGGTGATGTACCAGGTAAAGGCGGATAAGATCCCCCGCTGCAGGATGCGGGATAAGGGGACGCTGATCCATGCCCTCTGTAAGATGGACAATCAGGATGAGGCACTGTTGTATGTCTGTTTTCAGGAACTTTTTGAATCCATGCTTATGTTTACCACGAAGAGTGGGTATATTAAACTTGTATCTGGTGTAGAGTTTGAGACAGCTCGTCTCCAGGTGGTTTCTACAAAGCTGGATGCCGGGGACGAGCTGGCAGGAGTTTCCCTGCTGTCGGCAGAGGATATCCTGGCGGACAACAGGAAAGTGATCCTGCTGACCGGCCAGGGGCTTTCCCTTGGCTTCCCCGTCAGTGAGGTAAGCGAATTTAAGAAGACCAGCCGGGGCGTAAAGGCCATTACCCTGGAGGGGGAAGATCTTGTGGTATATGCCGCGGCGGTGGAACAGACGGCGGATACCTTCTGCTTTAACGGGAAGACGCTGAACGCCCGGCGGGTGCGCTGCCGGCGCAGGGCGGCGAAGGGGCAGAGGGCCGCACTGGATATGATGTAACGCAGTCCGGCGGTGTGTCCTGTGAAAAACAGATCCGGCGCCGCCAGAAGGGCCGGAAAAGAAAAAACGAAAAAACACTAAGATATCCCGGCAATTGTCCGATAAATATAATAAGACAGAGGAGTTCACGGGACGTTTTTTCTCTGTTAATGATAATTTCGTTGGAAGAATGGAGGAAGGATTATGAGAATTGATGCATATATGCAGGTAAGTCAACTCTATAAAACCAACAAGACCAAGAGAGACATGAAGTCAGAAACGAAGGATGGCAGGGATTCTTTGGAAATTTCTGATTTTGGCAGTGCATATCAGGTTGCGAAGCAGGCTGCAGAGCAGGGCGGACCGGTACGTGCTGACCGCATAAAGGAGATTCAGGCGCAGATGGCAGCAGGAACTTACAATGTCTCAATTGAGGATGTTGCTGACAAACTGGCTGACCAGCTGCTTGCTTAGTCTGCTGTAGGAAACGGACTGACGGGAGGAAGAACTTTTGGCTAGTTTGATGGAAGAGCTGATTACAACCCTGGATGCGGAGGAGGTCCTGTACAGACAGCTGATACCCATTGAAGAGAATAAGACCAGGGCGATCATTGCCAATGATCTGGATTCTCTTCGGGATATTACGGCTCAGGAGCATGACCTGGTGGACCAGACATCGGCGCTGGAGCATAAACGCGAGCAGGTTGCGGTGGACATCGCCACTGTTCTGGGGATGAATCCAAAGACGATTACGCTGGAACAGATTGCCGGGGCGTTGAAGAATCAGCCGGAGGATCAGAAAAAACTGCAGATCATACATGACCGCCTGAAGAAGACGGTGGCGCGGCTGCAGGAGTTAAATGAACAGAACGGACTTTTGTTGAAAGAGGCCATGGAAATGGTTGAATTTAATATGAATGTGATAAGAAGTACACGGATGTCTTCGGGGAGCAGCAACTATTCCAGCAGTGCCGCAGAGGTGGAAGGAATGGCGCCACAGCATGGAATATTTGATGCCAAGCAGTAGCTGAGATAGACATCCGTGTATCTCTGTATAATCAGATAAGAGGAAGGGGTTATTGATATGTCAAACTTACTGGCGAGTTTTAATGCCGGCGTGTCGGGACTGCAGTCCGCGCAGGCGTCGCTTAATACAGCGTCACACAATATCGCCAATGCACATACACCGGGGTATACCAGACAGCAGGTTGTCATAACAGATTCATTTTACCAGAACTCGCTGGGAGCGCACAGCAATCTGCTACAGGTGGGTACGGGAACCGTTATCGTACAGACACGCCAGATCCGCAATACGTTTCTGGATGCCAGATACAGGCTGGAATTCGGCCGGCAGGGGTTCTATGAGCAGAACCGCGCAGCGGCGAGAGAAGTAGAGGATATGCTGGGAGAACTGGAGGGGGAGCAGTTCAAGACGACGCTGACGGATATGTGGAAGGCTTTTTCCGAGCTGGCTAAGGATCCCGGCAATGTTGTGAATAAGGATGAGCTGGTATCCATGGCCTCCCAGTTTATCGAGCGGGCCCAGGTGGTCAGGGCGGAGCTGAATACATACCAGACAAGTCTGAATTCCGAAGTGATGAGGCAGGTAAACACCATCAATGATCTGGTATCCAAGATACACGAACTAAATAAGCAGATCCGGCGCTATGAGGCAAACGGGGAATCTGCCAACGATTACCGTGACAAGCGCAATGAGTATCTGGATCAGCTCAGTTATCTGATAGATTTCGAAGTGAATGAAGAAAAGGACGGTGTTATCACCATCTACGCAGAAGGGGCGTTTCTTCTGGATAATCATAAACAGAATTTCCTTGCAACCGAGTATGATGATACTACCTCCAAGCAGAACCTCACCTTCCGGCTCCTCAAGCCGGTATGGGAGAACGGCGGGGATTATTTCCAGGAGGAGACCCTTGCCTACTCCCATACGAGAAGAACGGATGTGGGATCTCTGAGGGGGCTTCTGGTAGCCAGGGGCAACTACGCCGCCAACTATACCGACACCCCGGTGAAACCGGAGAGAGAAGACTTTGCAGACCAGCAGGAGTACGACAAGGCCATGGCTGAGTTTGAGGAGGAACTGGAAAAATACAATAATTTTACCGGGGCATCTGTGATCATGTCGGTGCAGAGCCAGCTGGACATTCTGGTGCACGGAGTCGTTACCAGAATCAATAATCTTCTTTGTCAGGATAAAGAGCTCGTACTCGAAGACGGGACGACGCTGACCATTCTGGATGAAGACAATGCCATGGTGGGGGATGACGCCAACAATACAATGGGAACAGAGCTTTTCTCCCGGCGCGGTGTGGAGCGGTATACCGAGATGGTACTGGCAGATGACAATGGAAATCCCCTGAAGGATAAGGATGGAAACCTTCTGGTGGACGATCAGGGCCAGCCCCTTAAGGTAAAGGTGTACAATAAAGAGGATCCCACGGATATCTACTCAATGTATACCATCGGACAGCTGGAGATCAATCCTGCCATACTGAAAGATTCCTCCACCCTGCCGGTTATGTATAATCCTAAGTCAGAAAAGAAAGACTGTTATGCGACGGATGAGATAAATAAGATTGCCGATCTGGAGAATGATAAGATTGGCAAGCTCAATCCCAACTCCCTTACCTCTTACGCCACATCCGGTTTCTATGACCAGATCGTCGGTGAACTGAGTTCTCAGGGAAGCGTGTGGAACGGTATTATCGATAATCAGGAGATGACAGTGGCCAGTGTGGACGGCGAGCGCCACAATGTAATGAGCGTATCGACGGAGGAGGAATTGTCGGATCTGATCAAATTCCAGAGATGCTATGATGCATCTTCCCGATATATTACGACAGTAGCTGAAATGTTAGAGTATTTGATAGAACGATTAGGATAGGAGGAAGGGAACATGGCATCAACATTTGGAAGCTTTGAGATTGCAAAATCAGGCATGATGGCTTATAACAATAAACTTCAGGTTGTGGCTCACAATGTGGCCAATATCGAGACGAAGGGATATTCGAAGCAGGTTGCCAATATTACTTCCGTGGTGGGACAGCGAAATTCCTTCGCAGTACAGGGCTATGGCGTGGAGACGGTGAGTATCACCCGGACCCGCTCGGAATATTTTGATACTAAATTCCAGCAGACACAGTCCAAATTCAGCAAATATGAGACGGAGGCATATTATCTGAACTCCCTTCAGGACGCCATCTGCGGGGATGTGACGGCGGATAATAAATCCCGGATTCTGGATGCCTTTGACGACTTCTATGCGGCCCTCAGCAACCTGAAGGGCAAGCCCAATGACCCGACAGTCCGCACCCAGGCAGTAGAGGTGGCGCAGACCTTTACCAAATTTGTAAATGATATGGCGACAAAGATGCAGCAGCTTCAGGAGGAAGCCAATGTGGCCATTAAGACCTGTGTGGATCAGATCAACGCCTATGCAGAGCGGATTACCTCTATCAATAAGCAGATCAATACCATTGAGATGTATGGTGCCACGGCAAATGACCTGAGAGATCAGAGGAGCCAGCTGATCGATGAGCTGTCCAAAATCTGCAATGTGGAAGTGGTGGATGAGGAACCACCCGACGGCGTGGGGGATGCCCAGTACTGTGTCTATATCAATGGAGGCGTACTGGTAGATACTTACCGTATGAATCAGCTGGAGGTGGTACAGAAGGATACCTACAGCAACATCAATGATATCGCAGGCTGTTATAATATCAGATGGTCAAATGGAGCAGATTTTCCACTGCACAACAATCTGATGGGAGGCCAGCTGCAGGGGCTTATCGAGATGCGGGACGGCAATAACAGCACAGCGCTGGAAGGTGTCATCGGCGGGCTGGCCAATGCGCCCCAGGATGAGGGCGGCAACTTAAAGCTTACCCTGACCGGTGCCAACTGTAATGATGTCCAGCTGTTGAATATTCCGGCCAGTGACGGGGAGATAATCGTCAGCGGCCGGGTCTATGCCTACGACAGTTTTGAGGTGAAGGTTGGGGCAGACGGGGAATTCACCTATGAATTCACCCTCAGCACGAAGGTGGATGCAGCGGATGAAAAGGTGCTGCAGAATGCCATGGCGAAGGGATACACCATCAGCACCGCAGAGCGTGTTGAGGCAAGGGGAATCCCGTACTATATGGCGCAGCTGAATGAATTTGTCCGTACCTTTGCCAAGGAATTCAATACCATTCAGAACGAGGGGCTTGACCTGAAGGATGAGAAGGGGATCGATTTCTTTAATGCCAAGGTGCCGGCAACGGGAGAAAACTATGTGATGGTGGAGCAGGATGCCAACGGATTTGATCCTTCCTTCTCTTCTACGAAACCCCAGGTAGATGCGGCCACGGGAAAATATCTGGGCTCCTACTACTATATGACAGCTGCCAATTTCTGCGTGACAGATGAGATGATCGGGGATCCGGGAAAGATAGCGGGCAAGCTCCCCTATCCAGACGGCAGTAATACCGGAAATGACCAGGGGGAGAATATCGAGCGGCTCACTAAGCTGAAGGATAAATCGGATATGTTTGTTCACGGCGCTCCGGATGATTTTATCCGCTCCCTGACAGCCTCTCTCGGCGTCAACGGCAGGAAGGCCATCAGTCTGGCAGAGAGCCAGAGTAATCTGCTCTATGCCATTGATACAAACCGCAAGTCCGTATCCGGCGTGGATGAGGACGAAGAAGGTGCCAACATGATTATCTTCAATCATATGCTGACCTGTCAGTACAAGGTGCTGTCCGTATTAAATGAGGTATTGGATAAGCTGATAAACGGAACGGCAGTGTGATAACAGTTATGAGAGCAAGGAGGAATTTGGAATGCGAGTGACCAATTCAATGATGCGCAACAATTCGATGCTGAATATGCAGAAGAACAAAGTTGCCTACAATAAATATCTGATGCAGTACAATACACAGAAGAAGATCCAGCGTCCTTCTGATGATCCGATCATTGCGGCCAAAGCATTGAAATACCGCACCACTCTGGTAGAGATCGATCAGTATCTGAAGAATATTGATGACGCCACTTCCTGGATGGATGCCACAGAGACCGTGCTGAATGATGTGGACAGCGTGCTGAGGAATATGGTGGACTATTTTACCCAGGCAGCTACCGGCACTGTGAATTCAGACGACCGGGCAGATATCGTGGCGAATCTCAAGCAGTATTCCTATTATATATATGAGCAGGATGCCAACAGCGATTATGCGGGACGTTATCTCTTTACGGGTTACCGCACCGATGTGCCGCTTCTCTTCAATGAGGAGCAGCGCGATGTGACATATACCATTACAGAAAAGCTGGATGTGGACAATATCAGGCAGTACCAGTATGTGTATGGCGGAGCGGAGTATGGCGATAACAAAACGGCAGATCAGTATGCCAGCGAGGCTTCTAAATTTGAGAATACCCACAGGATCTTTCTGTCCTATGACGACTGTGACCTGAAGGACGATCAGGGGAATCTGAAAAGTATCCAGCTCACCTATGTGGATCAGGCGGGGGTGACCCAGACACTGACCCCCATTACAAAAAATATAGAGGACAATACTGTATATAACGAACATCTTCATCCGGCGGCAGATGAAGTGTACTATATACCGGAGACCGGTGAACTTGTATTTGGGGATGATGTATACAATGATGTCCGCACGGGAAAGGATTTGACGGCAGTTTATGACAAGACGGAATTCCAGATCAATGATATCCGTCCCGAGCACTATTTTTCCTGCTCTACCGTCAATAATAAGACAGGAGAGACGGCGCTGTATACCAATGCCGGCACGCAGAAACTGAATTACCAGGTGAATTTCAGCCAGATTCTGGCGGTGAACACAGAGGCGTGCAATGCCATTGACACATCCATCGGACGCTGTATTGAAGATATCACGAATCTGTGTAATGAGATTGATATTATGGAGAAGAATCTCGGCGCAGTGGAGAAGCGGATTGCAGAGTGCGATGAGAACGATACGACGAAGCTTGCCAGCCTGACGGAGCTGCAGGAACAGATCTCAACCCAGATCCAGCTGCAGAAGACCGTGCTGACCAACGCCCTGTCTGGCGGTATCACCACTTGTCAGAAGGCACAGGAAAAACTGAATGTGGCATGTGCGGATCACGGATCACGCTATAACCGCATGATCATGACAAAGAATAAGCTGGAGATGCAGCAGATTGATACGGATGAGGCAAAATCAGAGAATGAGGACGCAGATCTCGGAGAGGCGATGGTGAATTTCACTGAGGCAGATCTTCTGTACCAGGCGGTGTTAGGAGCCACCTCCAAGATTTTGGGACAGTCCCTGCTTAACTTCATATAAAAACGGGAATGACATAAGGAGGAAGGGTATGCTTGTAAAGACGAAATTTTTTGGAGAAGTAGACCTGCCGGAAGAGAAGATCCTGACCTTTGAACGGGGTCTGATTGGTCTGGCGGACTACAAACGGTTTACGATCCTGTATGACTGTGAAAAAGAAGAAACCAATATCTCATGGCTCCAGAGTGTGGATGAGCCGACGCTGGCACTTCCGGTAATAAAGCCGTGGCTGGTAAAAGAAGAATATAATCCCACGGTGGAGGATGAACTGTTGTCTCCCCTTGGGGAACTGACAGAAGAGAATCTGGTGATTCTTCTGACAATGACGGTTCCGGCGGATATCAAAGAAATGACAGTGAATCTGAAAGCGCCGATCATAATCAATGCAGATACAAGAAAAGCGGTACAGATCATTGCCGATAACCAGGACTATGAGGTGAAATACAAAGTATACGAAATCCTCAATAAAAAGCAGGAGGGGTAATCATATGCTGGCTTTGTCAAGAAAAATCAACCAGTCGATCATATTAAATGACAATATCGAGGTCACCATACTGGAGATCAAGGGAGATCAGATTAAGATTGGGATTGACGCACCCAAAACGGTGCCGATTTACCGAAAAGAAATTTATACCCAGATCAAGGATGCCAATACCGAGGCAGCCAAGACGGCTACGCCGGATGCACTGTCCCGGTTTATGCAGTCATAAAGCATGGAGATACCGGCATTTTTGCTGCTTAAGGGTTAATTTTCCAGGAAGGGATGCCGATATTTAATGTAAAGCAACAAAATATTCTGATAAAATGACACATGGAGGTGTTAGATATGGAATTAGAAACGATTTCAAGAGCCAATGCGAACTACAATAGTACGCAGGAGGCGGCGAAGGTTTCTGTGGAGAAGGAGATGCCGGAGGTTGCAGCGGCAGTTCCCCAGAAAGCAGCAGAGCACATTGTCCGGAAAACTGCCGAGTCAGGGATGACAGGTCAGAAAGAAGGACAGGACGCAGAGCAGAAAGAGCGTGCGGCAAGCGAGGCATCGATTCAGGATGCCGTAAACAGCGCAAACCGCAAGATGGAGCATACCCGTTGTGAGTATTCATACCACAAGGAGACGAAACGGGTGTCCATCAAAGTGATCAACGATGAAACCGATGAGGTGATTCGTGAGATTCCGCCGGAAAAATCCCTGAAGATGCTCCAGAAGATGTGGGAGATGGCTGGAATTCTTGTAGATGAAAAAAGATAGGAGGGGTTTGGAATGCCGATTCGAATGAGTGGACTTATGTCCGGAATGGATACAGAAGCAATTGTGAAGGAATTGATGTCGGCCCAGAGCATCAAAAAAAATAAAGTAGTCAAGGCGAAGACAAAATTAGAGTGGAAGCAGACGAAGTGGGCGGATCTGAATAAGAAGCTCACAAATCTGTATAACAACTTTGTCTCCAAGATGCAGATGACATCAGCATACAAAACGAAGAAAGCGACCCTGTCCGATGAATCCAAGGCGAAGGTGACGGCGGGAACCAATGCGGTCAATGGAAATTATACAATGGAAGTGAAGAATGTTGCTACCCTGCAGTATCTAACCGGCGGTGTAGTGGGCGCCAAGTCAGACAGTGCAAAGCTGTCCGAACTGGATCCGGGTCTTGTCGGAGAGGAGATCACTGTTACAAATGGCTCCAAGACTACGAAGTTTACAGTGGATGAAAATACTACCATTGCTGATTTCACAAAACAACTCCGGAGCGCCGGGCTGAACGCAAGCTATGACAAAGATCAGAAGCGTCTGTTTATCAGCAGCAAGGAAACTGGTTTAGGGAATTCTTTCTCCATAACAGGAGCTGCGTTCTCCTCAGATGAGATCAGCAAAAAGAATGCCCTGCTGAACGATCTGGATTATTCCAATATGAGCGCTGCCAACAAAAAGATTGTTGACCAGGCAGTGAAATCACTGCAGACATCCGGAGTGGGAACAGCAGAATACGATGCGGCGCTGGACTCTCTTGCGCAGGTTTCCTATGAACATAAAAAAGATGCTGCCACCCAGGCTGCCACCACATATGTGAAAGCAAAGCTTTATGACTCCCAGTATGCCAGCAATCTGGCAGCGGCAGGCGGAGATGCCAAGAAGGCAGAGGAAGAGACTACCGCATGGGTAAATAAGCAGATGACGGAAGATGCTACGAAAGTAGAGATTGATAAATATGTTTTCGACGGCGTGTCACAGAGCGATCTCGATGCACTGGGCTCTGAGGCGTCTGCCAAATATTATGCCGATGGAAAAACCGTTTCCGCACCGATGCAGGGCGTGGATCAGACATCCGAGAAAGCTGCTCTTGGTGCTGCGGCCAGTGATTATGCATCGGTTACGGATCGTACAAATTCCGGCGGCGACAGCGCTGCCTTGATGGCGCTGGGTATTACAAATATATCTGTGGCAGCAGACGGAACTGTGACAAAGGGGACGGAGCCGGCAGGAATGAAGCTGATCGAGGCGTCAGATAGTGTGATCATCCTGAACGGGGCGACACTGACTTCTACCTCTACAGTGGTATCTGCCAACGGACTCAGCATAGATCTGATTGGAAAGACGAAAGACGATGAACCGGTAACGTTTTCCGTTTCCAATGATGTGGATGGCATCTATGATACCATCAAAGGTTTCCTGAAGGAATACAATGATGTGATGAAAGAAATGAACACATTGTACAATGCGGATTCATCCAAAGGTTATGAGCCGCTGACCAGCGAAGAGAAGGAAGCCATGACGGATGAGGACGTGAAGCTCTGGGAGGATAAGATTAAGGATTCCCTTCTTCGCCGTGACCAGACATTAAACGGGATCATGCAGGGAATGCGGTCCGTTATGATGGGTACGGTTTCCTACGAAGGCAAGAATTATGCCCTTTCCAGCTTTGGCATCATGACGTCAACGGACTACAAAGAGGGCGGCCTGCTTCATATTTATGGTGACAAGGACGATTCTGTCTATGCGGACAGGGATGATAAACTAAGAAAAGCCATTGAAGAAAATCCGGATGCCCTTATCGCTACCATGACGGGCATATTTGGAAATCTGCGTAAAGAGATGGCCCAGAAGATGGCGGGTACAAAGAACAGCAGTGCCCTGACCTTCTATGATGACATCAAGATGAAGAACGATGTCAAGGAATATGAGAAGGATATCAAGAGCTGGGAGGAGCGCCTGGCAGATATTGAGGAATCTTACTATAAGAAGTTTACCGCCATGGAAACAGCCCTTGCCAAGCTGCAGTCAAAGCAGAGTTCTCTTTCCAGTCTCTTTGGCGGATGATAACCGGCTGCCTGTGATCTGGCGGAAGACTAGAGTGTGATTGGAGGAAATAATGGATTATAAGGCGATGAATGCCTACCAGAAAAATGCCATAATGACTGCCTCCCCGGCAGAACTTACGCTGATGCTTTATGATGGAGCTATTAAATTCTGTAACATTGCATTGACAGCAATAGAGAAAAATGATGTGCAGAGAGCTCATCAGAATATAAAAAAAGCAGAGGCGATCATAACAGAATTACGTGCCTCCCTTGACCGGAAATATCCGGTCTGGGAGGATTTTGAGCGTGTATATGAATATATATACAATAATCTGGTTGAGGCAAATATAAGGAAGGATGCCGGAGCCCTGGAAGAGGCTCTGGGGCGTATACGAGAGATGCGGGATACATGGAAGGAAGTTATGCGTCTGAACAAAGCTGGCATGTAAGCAGATAGGATGTGGTCAGATGGAAAAAAAATATGAAAACAGTGTCTATGTCAGTATGATGGCAGATTCATTGAAAAAGAAGGAAGAGATACTGGAATTTCTATATGAGAGGACGGCGGAGCAGGAGAAGATCCTGAAGTCAGATGATCCGGATCTGGACCGGTTTCAGCAGACCATTGACGAAAAGGGAGACCGGATCGCACAGCTGGAGCAGCTGGATCAGGGATTTGACACATTATTCCGGCTGGTGGAAAAGGAGCTGCAGCAGAACCGGGAAAACTACCGGGAAGAAATACTGGAGGTGCAGGGCCGGATCCGCAGGGTTTCGGAGCTGAGCATGAAGCTGCAGGCGCTGGAGCACCAGAACAATGAGCGGTTTAAAGGCTATCTCTCCCGCAAGAGGCAGGAGATCAGACAGTTCCGGGTCAAGGACAGGACGGCGGCAAATTATTATCAGAATATGGCGAATGCCCATAAATCCGATCAGTCTTACTATCTCAATGAAATTAAATAAATTTTTTTCAAAAAATTGAAAAAGAGGGTAAAGTTTTATTTTCTTACTCCGATATATATAATGTCAGAAAGATAATAACTAAAGCGAATGGCAGTTTTCACTGCCGGGCCCGCAGGAGGAACCTGCCATTGCTTTAGATATTATAAATAAAAAAAATAATCGGCAGGGAAGCCGATACAAATTCAAGGAGGAATGAATTATGATAGTACAGCATAATATTACATCAATGAACGCCAACAGACAGTTGGGTATTGTAGGAAACAATCTTACAAAGTCTACAGAGAAACTTGCAAGTGGTTATAGAATCAACCGTGCAGCAGATGATGCAGCAGGCCTTGCAATTTCTGAGAAAATGAGAGCTCAGGTTCGTGGCCTGAACAGAGCATCTGACAACGCTCAGGATGGTATTTCTCTGATCCAGACAGCTGAGGGTGCTATGGAGCAGCAGCATGCAATCCTTCAGAGAACTCGTGAACTGGTAGTTCAGGCTGGTAACACCGGTGTTCTTGAGTCTACAGCTGAGAACGATTATCAGAAGATTCAGGACGAGATCAACGAACTGAAAGCAGAGTTCGAGAGAATTAACACAGACACAGAGTTCAACAAGAAAAAACTGTTGGATGGTTCTTACAGCAGCCAGTATCTGCAGATCGGTGCTAACGATGGCCAGGGTATCTCTGTAACAATTAACAAGACTTCCTGGGCTGATGTAGATGTATTATCTGGTGCTGCTGGATCCGGCGGTACAGTAATCAATACTGTTGATACTATGCTGCAGAGCGTATCTACAGAGCGTTCCAAGCTTGGTGCTATCCAGAACCGTCTGGAGTACACAGTTAAAGTTGATGACAACACTGCTGAGAACCTTCAGTCCGCTGAATCCCGTATGCGTGATACAGATATGGCTGATGAGATGACCAGATTCTCCAAGGAGAGCATCCTTCAGCAGGCAGCTACTTCAATGCTTGCTCAGGCAAATCAGGCAAATCAGGGAGTGCTTTCACTTCTCGGGTAATCGCTCTGAGTGCATGAGAAAATGGAAAAGTTGTACAATGCATAATGGAAAGGATATCCCGGTATTCTATATCGGGGTATCCTTTTTCTTTTATCTTATGAGGGATACTCTTTCAAATTCAAAATTTAGGAGGTTACCATGGAATTTCCGGATTCTTTTTTTGAAGATGAGGTGCGCGAGGGTTTTTATGTGCCAGGTATGATGAAACGGGCTTGGGCGGCTCATCTGGAAGTGCTTGACGCAGTATATAAAGTGTGTCAGAAGCATCAGCTCACCTGCTTTGCTGAGTGGGGAACACTGCTGGGTGCCATCCGGCATGGGGGGATGATCCCCTGGGATGATGATATCGATATCTGTATGAAGCGGAAGGATTTTGAAAAATTTATTGAGATAGCAGAAGAAGAACTTCCGAAAGGATACTGGATTATGAATTATCGCACTCATAACACCGACAATATGGTGACCAAGATAATCAGTTATCCGATTTCAGTACTTCCTGAGAGGGAGCTGCCGAGATTTCATGGGTATCCTTATGTGGCGAGCATCGACCTCTTTCCTCTGGATTTCATGCCCCGGGATCAGGAGGGTAAGGATGCGTTTTGGGATCTCATACGTTTGGTGGCAGAACTGAATCATCACGTTGAAATAGACGATATGGATACCAAAGAGGTACAGCATGCCCTTCATGGAGTGGAACAGATTTGCGGTATTACATTGGACAGGGACAAGCCGCTGAGACGGCAGCTGACCCGGGCTTTGGAAAATGTGGCTGCTCGGTTTCAGGAGGAAAATTCTGATGAGCTGACAGCCATTACCTATTATTTGAATTCAAAAGCATACCATTTTCCTAAATCCTATTATAGCGGCCAAATTCAGGTTCCTTTCGAAAATACATATATTACCGTTCCGGTGGAGTATGACCGATTGCTTGGCTTTAAGTATGGCGACTATATGCGGCCGGTGAGGGAATTTGATACCCATGAATACCCCGCCTATAAGGTGGTGCATGAAGGCATTCGCCAGCAGATGCACATTGAACCCTATCAATACAGATTTTCAAAAGAGGAAATGGAAGAGGCGCTGAAGGAGCGTCTGCCAAAGGACACCCTGAAAAACCGGGTTCTAGGGTTTCTTCCCCTCTTTCACGAGGCGCATGGCGAGGTCGGGCAGAGGGTAGAGACCGGGGATGCCGCTGCGGCGGCAGGAATTCTCGGTGAATGTCAGAATGCTGCGATCCAGCTCGGCACGATGATCGAGGAAGAGTGTGGAGAGGATCATGCCACCATCCGCATATTGGAACAATACTGTGAGGCAGTGTTCCGGCTTCACCAGAGCATAAGTGGAGAGACGGAGGATAAAGCATTCATTTCTGGCAGCCTGGATGAACTGATTCGATGGGAAGAAAAACTGGAGGAGAGTATCCGGACTTCGATACAGGAGAGAAAAGAGATTGTTTTTGTGCCATACAAAACCGCTTACTGGGGGGGGATGGAGAGTGTATGGCGGGCTGCCATGGAGGATGAGGATACGGATGTATATGTGATTCCGGCTCCCTATTATTACAAGGATGATTTTGGAAATGTAAAGAGAGAGGAGCCGCATTACGAGACAGAGTATCCCGAAGAGGTTGTCATTACCTCTTATGAGGAATATAATTTTGAAGTTCATCATCCGGACTGTATTGTGATTCAGTGCCCCTACGATGAATACAGCTACGGTCTGACCATCCATCCATTTTTTTATGCGCGGAACCTCAAAAAATATACGGATAATCTTGTCTATATCCCGCCCATGGTTATGGATGAAATTCAGAAGGAGGACGGACGCGGCCGGGTGACGCTTCGGTATTTCTGCAACACTCCGGGAGTCGTTCATGCGGATCAGGTAATCCTGCAGTCAGAGCAGATGAAGGATGTCTATGTGGAGCTTCTAACAGAATTCGCAGGAGAGGAGACAAGGGAGATGTGGGAAAATAAAATATCAGGTTCTGGTTCTCCGATACAGGATCAGACAGAGAGCAAAACGTCTTTGGATATTGGCTCCGACAACATACCGGAGGAATGGCGCGGCAGAATCCTGCGCCCGGATGGAAGCCGGAAGAGGGTAATTCTCTATGTGACCAGCGTAAGTGCGCTCTTTAGCAATGGCGACCGGGAGGTTGACAAAATGCGGGAGGTATTCCAACTGTTTCAGGAATACAGGGATGATGTGGTGATGTGGTGGCGGCCCGACCCCAGGACAAGAGAGGTATTGAGAAAGACAAAGCCGGGAGTGATGCAGAGATATCGCGATCTTCTGCAGGAGTACCGGGAGGACGGCTGGGGCATTTATGACGATACCCAGGAGCTGGAGCGGGCAGTGAGAATGGCGGACGCTTATTACGGGGATACCGGAAGAGAGGCGAATATGTGCCGGGATCAGAAAAAGCCGGTTATGTTCCAGAATACTGCCATAAGCAATACCACGCATTGATATAGTATAAAATCCATTGATCGGAGGTACGCTATGGAGTTTCCGGATTCTTATTTTGAAGATGAGGTAAGGGAAGGCTTTTATATATCCAGCCTAATGAAGCGGGCATGGGCAGCCCAGATGGAGGTGCTGGAGCAGGTACAGACGATCTGTGAGCGGCATGACATCCGGTATTTCGCTGAATGGGGGACATTGCTGGGAGCCATTCGGCACGGCGGCAGGATTCCCTGGGATGATGATATCGATCTCTGTATGCTGAGGGAGGACTACAGCCGGTTCCGGGAGGCGGCAGAGAGGGAGCTCACGGACGGATGCTGGTTTATGGATTACCGGTGGTCGGATGATTTTGACCACACCATTGGCAGGATTATTAACTCCAGAGTGCTTGTTGTGGAGGGGGAGGCACTGGAGAAGTATCACGGCTTTCCCTATGTGGCAGGGCTGGACATTTTCTGTCTGGACGAGCTTCCTTCTGATTCCAGAGAGGAAGAGGATTATTTTGAACTGGTTCGGTTTCTATATACGCTGATCAATGAGATCAGGATGGATAAGGAAGGAGTGCTGCCGGTAGCTCCGGCCGAACTGGAACGCCATATCCGGCGGGCGGAGCAGCTCTGCCATGTGTCCTTTGACCGAAGCAGACCGGTGAAACAGCAGCTGTATGAGATTCTGGAAAGAGATGTGGAACCAAGATATGCCGGAACCGGGGCGGGAGAAATCACAAGTATTCCCTGGTGGAGAAGGAACCGCGCCTACCGTCTGCCGAAAGCTTGCTATACCAGCGGCGTTAAGGTGCCTTTTGAAAATACGGAGATCATAGTGCCGGCCGGATATGAGGAGCTGCTCCGGAGGAAATATGGAGCGGGATGGATGATTCCGGTCCGGGGAGGGAGCGCTCATGAATATCCTTCCTATAAGGAGCAGCAGAAGTTTCTTGAGGAGGAGGATGCGGGCAGTCTCTTTGCGTTCCGGTTCTCTCAAAAGGAGATGGAGGAGACGGAAGGATCCCGCCAGAGGAAAGAGACTCTGCTGGATAAGGTTACCGGTTTCCTGCCTCTCTTTCATGAGGCACATGGCGAGATCTGCAGCTCTGTGCAGAACGGTGCATCGGAACAGGCTCTGGCCCTTCTGGGAGAATGCCAGAATGCGGCCATTGAACTGGGCACTATTATCGAGGAAGAGAGAGGAGAGGGTACGGCGTCCGTCGGTGTACTGGAGCAGTATTGCGAGACGATGTTCCGGCTGCATCGGATGCTCCAGGAACCTTCCCCGCGGGAAATGGATGGGATGACAGCACGGTTTTCTGCGGAACTGTCGGCAATGGAAGAGCTTCTGTCTGCCACGGCGGCAGAGGAGTTAAAGGATAAGAAGGAAGTGGTTTTCATTCCATATAAAACTTCTTTCTGGGGCGCTATGGAGAGTGTTTGGCAGGCAGCAGTGCAGGACAGCGAATATTCGGTAGTTGTCATGCCGGCGCCGTACTTTTATAAAGATGCCAGTGGAAGGGCAAAGACGGAGGAGCCCCACTATGAGACCGGATATCCGCAGGGTGTGGATCTCACCTCTTATGAGGAGTATAATTTTGAGAGCCGCCATCCGGACAGGATCGTCATCCAGTACCCCTACGATGAATACCACTATGGACTGACAATACACCCGTTTTTTTATGCTAAGAACCTGAAAAAGTACACAGAACAGCTTGTGTATATTCCCCCCTTCGTCATGGATGAGGCAGGTCCGGAGGACGATCGTGCCCGGGAGATGCTGAAGGCATTTTGTAATACGCCGGGCCTTGTCTATGCAGACAATGTCATTGTACAATCCGGGCAGATGCGGCAGACTTATATTGAACTGCTGACTGAATTCGCAGGGGAGGAAACCAGGGAGATTTGGGAGAAAAAGATACTGGGGCTGGGTTCTCCGCTGTATGATGCGGAGAGGTAGAGAAGATTGTATTTGTAGAATGGAGGATTATTATGGGCAGGGAATGCTTATCTGAGATCAAACGGAACATACTGTTGAATCCGGGTCCGTCAACCACGACAGACACTGTGAAAATGGCGCAGATCGTGCCGGATATATGTCCGCGGGAAAAGGAATTTACGCAGCTCATGAGAAAGCTCCGGCGTGATCTGCTGCGGATCGTCCATGCCGACCCGCAGAAATATACGTCGGTTTTGTTCTGTGGGTCCGGTACTATCAATATTGATGTCTGCCTGAACTCGCTGCTTCCCCAGGACGGGCGGATTCTGGTGGTCAATAATGGCGCGTACAGCGCCCGGGCAGTGGAGATCTGTGAGTATTACGGACTGCCTTATATCGATTTGAAATTCCCAGAGGATCAGCTTCCGGATCTGGAGAAGGTAGAAGAGGTTCTGGCAGAGAACCCGGATATCGCCCTGGTGCATACTACCCACAACGAGACGGGGACAGGAATCCTCAATCCGGTTCGCGAGATCGGGGCGCTGGCTCATCGGTATGATGCCGTCTTCACCGTAGACACTACCTCCACACTGGCAATGCGGCCCATTGATATGGACCGGGACAATATCGATTTCTGTATGGCGTCCGCCCAGAAGGGGCTTATGGCCATGACCGGGCTGTCGTTTATCATAGGAAACCGTTCCGTTATTGAAGCGTCTGCCGGGTATCCCAGGCGGTCCTACTACTGCAATCTGTATCTGCAGTACCAGGTATTTGAAACTACAGGAGAGATGCATTTTACTCCTCCGGTGCAGACTGTGTATGCCGCCGTACAGGCTCTGAGGGAATACTTTCAGGAGGGTGAGGAGCAGAAATGGGCGCGCCATACCCGGGTATTTGAGGCGCTCCACAGGGGACTTCGCCGGCTGGGGTTCCGGGACCTGATCCGCCGGGAGTGGCAGGCAGGCCTTGTGGTGTCTGTGGTCTATCCGGATGATGAGCACTGGGATTTTGAAGAGATACATGATTACTGTTATCAGAAGGGGTTTACTATCTATCCGGGAAAGGTATCCGGTCAGAATACATTTCGTCTGTGCGCCCTGGGCGCTATTGACGAAGGGGATATAGAGGACTTTTTCATCGTATTGGAAGAGGCACTGAACCGAACAGGGGTAGCAGTGCCGGTTCGATACGAAGGAAAATAATAATGGCAAAAGGCAGGGAGAAAAGAATGGAAATAGCAATTCTGATGGCAGCGGGCATGGGGACAAGGATGCGGCCCGTCACAGAAAAGATTCCGAAGCCGCTTGTGTCGGTGAACGGGGTTCCGATGATTGAGACCGTGATCCGGGCTCTGCAGCGGAGGGCGGTACAGCAGATCTATATTGTAGTGGGTTATCTGGGAGATCAGTTCGCCTATCTGGAGGAGAAATACAGTAATATAACTGTAATTGAAAATAAAGAGTACGAGACAGCCAATAATATTTCTTCCCTTTATGCCGTGGGGGATGTGCTGGGAAGTGCGGATTGTTTCATCTGTGAGGCGGATCTGGTAATATCCGATGCGGGCCTGCTGGAGGAAGTCCCTGAAACTTCCTGCTATTATGGCAGAATGGTCCAGGGATATTCCGACGACTGGGTGTTTGATCTGGACGGGACGTGGATTTCCCGTGTTGGGAAAGGCGGCACCGATGCTTATAATATGGTAGGGATATCCTACTTCAGGAGGGACGATGCTGTGCGGCTGCGCCATATGATCCGGCGGGCTTATGAAGAGGAGGGCCGTTCCGGATTGTTTTGGGACGAGGTGGTAAATGAGAACCTTGACAAACTGAAGCTTATCGTATATCCTGTATCACAGGATCAGATTGTAGAAATTGATACGGTGGAGGAATTATGCGGGCTGGATCCCAGCTATCAATGCCATAAGGAGGAGCGGAAATGAGAGCGGAGACTTTTCTTGATGTGATGGGTGCTGAATTTTATACCGGTGTTCCCGATTCGCAGCTAAAGGCTCTCTGTGACTGCCTGATGGACCGGTACGGGACGGATGGAGAGCATCACATCATAGGTGCCAATGAGGGGAACTGTGCCGCACTGGCCGCCGGTTATCATCTGGCTACCGGCCGGGTTCCGGTGGTCTATCTGCAGAACTCCGGGGAGGGGAATATTATCAATCCGGCGGCGTCCCTTCTGAGTGACCAGGTGTATGCCATTCCAGTCATTTTTGTTGTGGGATGGCGCGGTGAGCCGGGAGTGGGGGATGAGCCGCAGCATTTCTATCAGGGGAAGGTAACGCTGAAGCTGCTGGAGGACATGGATATTTCCTCCTATGTTCTGGAACCGGATGTGACAGAGACGGAGCTTCGTGCCGCGATGGATGATTTCAGAAAACGCCTGGAGTGTGGGAAGAGTGTGGCATTTGTAGTGAGAAAGGGAGCACTGGCCTATGACAAGGGAACGGCATATAGTAATCCCTTTACCCTCCGCCGCGAAGAGATTATTGAGCACATATTGAGGGTCAGCGGCGGGGATGTGGTGGTAGCCACCACCGGGAAGACCGGCAGGGAATTATTTGAGATCCGGGAGCGGAATGGACAAGGTCATAAGACAGACTTTCTCACCGTGGGATCCATGGGACACAGCTCCTCCATTGCCCTCGGGATTGCGATAAATACGCCGGAGAGGAAGGTGTGGTGCATCGATGGGGATGGAGCCGTCCTGATGCATATGGGAGCCTTGGCCGTTCTGGGAAACCGCCGGCCATCCAATCTGATTCACATTGTCATTAATAACGGTGCCCATGAAAGCGTCGGCGGGATGCCTACGGTGGCGGGAGAGACAGATCTTGCCGGTGTAGCGGCGGCCTGCGGATATCCCTGCTCCGTCAGAGTGGAATCCTTCCGTGATCTTGACCGGGAACTGGAAGCGGCGGCAGGGCGCGGCGCACTGACTTTTATCGAGGTAAGGGCAGCCATCGGAGCCAGGGATGATTTGGGAAGGCCGACATCGACGCCGGTGGAGAACAAAAGTAATTTCATGAAATATCTGCACCCATGAGAGGCATTCACCCGAGAAACAGAAAGGAGAACAGGAATTATAATGAAAACAGTCTATACCTGTTTTTGTACAGATACGATTCACGAGGGGCATATGAAGATCATTCATTGTGCCAAACAGTATGGAGAGCTGGTGGTGGGTGTCCTGAGTGATCAGGCCATGATCCGGTACAACCGTTTCCCCACCGTGGACTTTGAACAGCGGTTAAAGATAGTAAGAGAGATACCGGAGGTTGACCGGGTTATCGTACAGCATGACATTATGTATGACCAGGTTTTTCAGGAGATCCATCCGGATTATGTGGTGCACGGGGATAACTGGAAATCAGGCCCCACAGAAGCAATCCGCAATAACGTGCTTCATCTGTTGGAACAGAACGGCGGAGAATTGATCGAACCGGTATATACTTACAACGAGAGTGTAAAGAGAATTGACGATAAATTGAGAGAGAAGCTGGCGATGCCGGAGTACCGTCGCAAACGGCTGAGACAGATGATGGAGATCCGCTCTCTGGTCAAGGCCATCGAAGTCCACAATGGTCTTACCGGGCTCATCGCGGAGAAAACTATTGTGGCGAATGAAGGGGAGTTCGACCAGTTTGACGCCATGTGGATCTCTTCGCTGTGTGACTCCACGGCGAAGGGAAAACCCGATATAGAACTGGTGGATGCCACATCACGATACCGGACCATTGACGATGTTATGGAGGTTACGACAAAACCGGTTATATTTGATGGAGATACCGGGGGCATGACGGAACACTTTGTCTATATGGTGAGGACTCTGGAGAGGATGGGAGTTTCTGCCGTCATCATTGAGGACAAAACCGGGTTGAAGAAAAATTCTCTGTTTGGCACGGAGGTAAGGCAGACGCAGGCCGGAATAGAAGAGTTCAGTGAAAAAATAGCGGCCGCCAAGAAGGTTCAGCTGACAGAGGATTTTATGATCATCGCCCGCATTGAGAGCCTGATTCTGGAACAGGGGATGGAAGACGCCCTGACCAGGGCCCACGCCTATGTGGAAGCAGGGGCAGACGGCATTATGATCCACAGCAGGAGAGAGGAACCGGATGAGATATTGGAGTTCTGTGACAGATTCCGGAAAGAAAACAAGAATACTCCTATCGTGGTGGTCCCCTCCTCTTTTAATGTCATTACAGAGGAGGAATTGAAAAAGCATGGGGTCAATATTGTGATCTATGCCAACCAGCTGATGCGGAGTGCATTTCCTGCCATGGTGCAGACTGCCAAGGATATACTGACCTATCACCGGGCCAAGGAAGTGGATGACAGACTGATGCCCATCAATCAGATTATCACCCTCATTGATGAATTATAGAAGAATTATATGAAACAAAAGAAGAAGCACGGCAGGGAAGGGGAATTTCGCTGCCGTGCTTCTTTTGACAGGGGGGATTATCGGATCTTCTCCCAGATTGCCTGGCCTACAGTACCTTCTGAATCTGGCCGGTGCTGGAATCCAGAGTTGGCGAAATTCAGAAATCCCTTCAGGGAAAGAATCTGACTGTCCGCCGTCTCATAATATAAGGTATTCTCCTTGTATATGGATAGGTTTCGCTCTTCATAGAACCGCCTGAGCTGATCCGCCTCTATGGAGACAGGGAAAACTCTCTCGGAGTATTTCTCCACGGAGTATTTCTCCACGGAGTATTTCTCCGTAGTTACAGTTAGATCGGCGTTGTTGGTCTGGCGTATCACTATGCCGTTATCAAATCTTTTGAACAAGGTGTAGTGTTCGCCATAAACATGTAAGCTGTCTTTTTCCGTATCCAGCTGAAGATTTTTTTCGTGATTAACAGCGGGAAACACCACCTGTCTGCCGTCAAAGCAGGCGTCCCACACATATTCGGGGTGCTGCCTGAATTCATCCGGTAATGGATAAGCCTTTACATTTTCTCTTCCATCCCATCGTATGATGTCTTTATTTGACCTCGGGGAAAGCCAGAAATGACTGCCGTCCCATGCGATCCCGGAATAGGTATAACCATCGGGACCGACTTCGATCCACTGATGTTCTAAGGAGGCCATATCAAAGGTTAAGACATAATTATCAAGACAGGATGCAAGATATAGGGTGTCTTCTATACGGACACCATTGGGACGGAAATAAAGATAATCGCTATCCGGATTTCTATCTATCATCTCCTTGTATGGTTCCGTGATATATTCACAGGTATTATTTTTCATATCCAGACAGAGAATGGCGGGATAACCGCCCCCTGCGAAGAATACTTTGTCATGACAGACATAGGTCTGATAGAATCCTCCAGATTCCCGGCAGTCCGTTTCCTTTATTGGAAGACCATTCCATTGTTTTTTTATCAGATCATAAAGCCATATTTTCTTTGTTTTGTTGGGAGCCAGTATCAGCGTGTGATTCCAAACCGCGATGGAGCCGGATAAATAACTGGACAGGACATCTTCTCCCGGCACAGCGTCCATCAAATCGACAGAGCCGTCCTGTAGATCGATGGAAAACAAAAGATTAAAATCTTTTGCCAGACAGTAAAGTTTCCCCTCCTGATAAGTACATCTGCAGACGGGTATTTTGGTTATTTTTTTATTCATATTTGTATCCTTTTGAATCATTTATATTTTTGAGATATAGCTATATTTAATTCTACTTTTATATCGGCGGATTGTCAAGGAAATTAAAGATTCGTGGAGTATATCCGATATATAATACAGTGTAGTATGTCGATTATAAATTTTCAGGAGGCAAAAGAAATAATGATTACGATTCGACGAGCCCGTTATGAAGATATCGCTAATATAATGAGATTTATGGATGAGCACTGGAAACCTGGTAATATACTTGCTAAAAACCAGGATTTTTTTGAGTGGCAGTTTGTAGATGGGGATAAGCTCAATATGTTCCTTGGTGAGGATGATGAAAGTGGCAAAATATATGGTATAATGGGGGCTATTGTGTATAACAGAAGTTCGAATCCGGATGTTTCCGGATGTACCTGGCAGGTGATCAAGAGCTGCAATCCAATGCTGGGGCTGGATCTGTCAGAGTATATGTACACACAATTAAATGGAAGGTATAACTGTGCGGCGGGGCTTAGCAATAAAGCAGTAAGACTTAATGAATTACTGGGGTATAATATAACAGAGATGGATCATTATTATCGTCTGGCAGACAGGGAGGACTATAAGATTGCCAGGGTAGCAGACAAAAACATACTTGTTACAGAAGAGACTGGTTATTCATTGGAATCTATTTATTCTGTAGAAGAAATGCAACAGATCATTTCAGAAGAAACTTTGGCAGCACAGATTTTAAGTAAGGATTATGCTTATATTGAGAAGCGCTATTTTGGACATCCTATATATCATTATGATTTCTGGAAGATTGTTGATGAAAAGAGAGGTTCCCATTCTGTTCTTATTACAAGGGATGAAATTATGCAGGATAGAAGAGTATGTGAGATTATAGACCATTATGGAAGGATGGAGGATCTGGGGAAGATAGCGGGAGCTCTTGACCGACTTATGGAAGAGAGAGAATATGAATTTGTGGATGTATATTCTTATGGGATTCCAGTGGAAATATATGAGCAGGGAGGATTCGTCCGATGTGATCAACACAGTGAAAATATTATTCCTAACTATTTCCACCCATTTGTACAGGAAAATATTCCATTGAAAATGATAGATTATGGGCTTCCTGGATTGAGGTTGTTCCGGGGGGATGGGGATCAGGACCGGCCCTGCTGATCTAATCCGAACCCCTGGAGCCGATCATCCCCCATGTCAGGATAGTGTCTTCGGCTGCTTTCACAGTGATTCGCCTGCCGACAACGATCTCTGTATATTTGGGTGATATCCCCGTTCCGGGACGCTTGGCCATTACATCCCTTTCCGTGATCACATCTCCCGGCTGCATATCCCTTGTCAGGACCAGGGAACGCCGGGCCTCTTTTCTCGGCACCTGTTCACAGTCAAGAACCGTTTTTTCTTCCTTTCCCAAAACCATGTCGATCCATCGGAAGTTCGAGATGGCTTTTTTAAAATCTTCCGGATCTCCGGCATGATAGTGGTCATTTCCTTTCAGCGTCTTATCCAGTGTAAAATGCTTCTCGATAATCTCCGCCCCCATCATATAGGCGGCGGACAGTGTCATCATGGACGCATCCGGAGCGACATGGTCGCTGAATCCGATCGGGATATCCGGATAACAGTTTTTTAAAGTATGTATGATTCTGAGGTTGGCGTCTCCCGGATCTGTGGGATAGGACAGCACGCAGTGCAACAGTGCCAGATCCCGGCAGCCGGAATCTTTTAAGGCCCGCACTGCCTCATCCACTTCGGAAAGATACGCCGCCCCCACGGAGAGAACTACTTTCTTCCCCTTAGCTCCGATATACTTTATAAATGGGAGATTGGAGAGATCGGAGGAAGATATTTTATAGAAATCAACGAGAGGTTCCAGAAAATCCGCCGATTCATAATCGAAGGGGGTGGAAGTAAAATCCAGTCCCTTTTCATGGGCATAACCGGCAAGCTCCCGGTATTCCGTTTCCCCGAAATGGTCAAACTTCTGAAATAATTCATATTGGCTCTTCGTGGGTTCTTTCGTGGTATCCCAGTATGCCGGGGAATTTTTGGAAGCTATCGTTCCCGCCTTATAGCTCTGAAACTTGGCACAGTCGATCCCGGCCCCGGCCACTTCGTCTATATACAGCTTCGCCGCATCCAGCGGCGCGATGCCCATGACCCCTGCCGTGTCATAAAAATTTACCCCGATCTCCGCAATAACGTATGGTTTCATGAATGATCCTCCCTTCTATTTCCCAAGTATGATATCCCTGACATGCCGCAGCCCCTCCCTGAGAGGGTATTCCAGCATGAGATTGTACATATTCTCCCTGACGGCCCTTGTGTTGATCAGCCAGTCCAGCGTGTTTTCTATCAGGTCGCTGTCGATCTCTTTTTCCGTCCCCAAATTGATAAAACCGTGCTCCATACTGGCAAAGCTGTGCGTTTTCTCCCGTTCGTTCTGGGAGAGCACAATGGCCGGCACCCCCATACAGGCAAACTCAAAGATGGCACGTCCCTGGCTTGTAATGGCAAGATCTGCCTGCTTCATATATTTCGTTACCCGCTGGACGTCCGAGTAAACGAAAATATTCTTTTCCTCTATGGACCGGAGGCCGTTCCCTTCTGTGTCATACCCGATCCCCACAATAAAGTGAAAATTGACATCCCGGTACTTTAAGGCGATCCGGGAGATGATATCGTACAGCATGCGGTTAAAATTACTGGGATCCGTGCCGCCAAACATGATCATGACGTTTCTTACCTGGCTGGAAAACCGGTTCGGCCGCTCAACCTGAAACTCGTCTCGGAGGCAGACATATTTCCATCCGCTGTAAATGTTTTCTCCCTTCAGGTCCCTGTCCGTATACAGGGCGTTGATCACGGCATCGGCATACCTGGTTCCAGGCCCGAGGTCCTCGATGGTCACCACCCTTGGGACCAGCTCCTTCAGATGGCAGATCATTTCTGCCGTAGTATTTAATCTGTCACAGACCCATATATCCGGTTTAAAATCCTCTATGATCCCGTCGATCTCATTTTCATCATAGATGATCTGGTAAGGGAGGTTTGTTTCCTTTACCTTTTGGATCCCCTCGGAAGAGTCCTCCTGGATCACCAGCAGCACGTCGTGCTCTATCATGGCGTAAGCCAGCGTGATGCAGTTGTAAATATGCCCCATGCCGAGGCGCGCGTATCCGTCTGCCCGGAATACGATACGTTTTCTGCCCAGCAGGGCTTCGGAGAGCACCCAGTCATTTTTATCGTCGATGTCGATCCCCTCATTGTCCGGGATCGGAAAGACGGATACCGTACCCGCCATCCTTGTCTCTTTGGTTATCAGGCTCCTTCTGGAGATAACAAAAGCCCCGGTTTCCAGGTAATGGGGAGGGAGCTCCTGGCGGTTCCGCCGCTCCTTATAGGCAGGCATTAGTTTTCCGTTCTGCGGCTCCCAGGCAAGATGGGGTTTATTGACAACACTGATGAGGCAGTCGGCAGATCCGTCCCTTATGCTGCCGATGGCAGCCGACAGAGTTTCCGGTTTCAATAGCGGCGATGTAGGCTGCATGGTGATGACAAAATCATATGGATACCCCTTTGCCGCTTCGATCCGGGAAACGGCGTCGTATATAACCGGATCCAGGGTGACCAGATCCCCGGATAAAGCATTATCCCGGTGGATCACCCCGGCCCCGTAATCATCTGCGATATCAGCAATCTCATCGCTGTCCGTTGAGACATACACATCATCGATACCGGTACACGCCAGTGCGTTTTGTATGGAGTATGCAATCAGTGGTTTTCCGGCAAGAAGGCGGATATTCTTTTTAGGGATGCCTTTCGAACCGCCCCTGGCAGGTATGACAGCCAGTATTTTCATCTTTTCTTTCCTTTCCCTGTGATTCATTATAATTTTTCTATCAGACCGGTTCCGGCTAATTTCTGTGCGATATCAAATACGTCTGTAAATGGCATCTGGATCGTATTGGCGATGGAGATCAGATCATTTGTTCCATCGGCATATGCGAGGAAATCAATTGTTTTAAATGCTCCGTTTGCTTTTGAACTGCCTCTGCTGCCCGTTTTTGGGTACAGTCCTCTTTTGCCCAGCTGCGGCTCACACAGACAAAGATTTCTATATATGGCATTATGCTCCAGAACAAAGACCAGATCCAGCAAGAATTCGAAACTATCGCCAAGAGCCTCGGCGGATACGAAGCCCATATGATCCAGTGAGGTATGGTATTGTTCATATTCATTGGATTTGGAGCGGTAGAGTCCGCATACAGGGATGTCCACCCCTGGCATATTATATTGTCTCTCATCGGATCCCCGGTTGAGAAACGGATAGTGGTTATATTCTGGAAATCTATATTGGAGGACTAATTCTGCCGCTCTGTCAGACAGCGTATTGCCGTATCTGGTGGATACGCAGGTATAGGTCCGGTCATCCCCCAGACAGGACAGATTGTATCCGGCAACTACATTCTTTTTTAGCTGCTCCAGGTTTCTGTTTATATAAGTGATCGAACCTATTGTTTCCGGCACGAAAACGAACCGGTAGGTATATTTATGCTCTGTCCGGGCCAGATGCTCTGCCAGGTAAATGGCAGTACAGGGGCCGGAAAGCTCATTGTTTGCCATGGACGGATGGCATATATAAGTGGAGAAGAGGATCTCCTGTTCGGATTCACCGGGTATCAGTATGTCTCCATACGTGAGACTGCCATCCCTTAAATCACTGTCGATTACCGCATGATAATTTCCATCCTCCAGAGCATTCAGGCTGTTCTGGCTCATGCAGAATCCGGAGGCTTCTTTGTAATAAGAGGTCACATAGGGGACAGCGTCCGGGAGCTTTGGATAGGTATGTATGATCTTTTTTAATTCCGGCAGTGATAATACCGTATCCATTGGAAGGGAGTATCCTACGACATGAAGATTATTTTCCCTAAAGTCGATTACGCGGCGGCCCTTTGAATCCTCTACATAGGCATCCCGGATATTCCAT
The DNA here is from genome assembly GCA_948467395.1 of uncultured Clostridia bacterium. Classification (GTDB taxonomy): domain Bacteria; phylum Bacillota; class Clostridia; order Lachnospirales; family Lachnospiraceae; genus Eubacterium_F. The sequence goes on from CAOKDX010000010.1 coordinate 83,591, forward strand.
TCCTTTGGGATTTCCCAGTCAAATACTTTTGTTCCGGTGGGGATTTCATATGTCTGAAGGGAGGGGTATATTTCTTTTAAACCTTGAAAGGTCTGTCGGACACCATCTCCGGTAATACTTCGGCAGATGGGAAATAATTTTTCCATGAGATTATATATTTTCTCACCCTTTGTCATAAAAACCAATCCTCCTTACAAACGGAACAAAAAAATCTTTGTAAATGATGTTCATTCTGACATACGCACTGGTCAGCAGCTGAAAGTCACATTGGACGAGATCGGAAAGATAATATTCCAGTTCCGTTGTCATCTGACTGTTGGAAACGATTCGTCCTCTGTCTACAGAAAAATCCCGGATATCGTGCAGACCAAGGGCGGTATTACATCCAATTCCTCTGGCATCCTCCGAGATAAGCACACTGGGGATTCGCCTGCTCATACAGTGGATATGTGTATGCACACGGAACCCGACATGGAGGTCTGTGGCATCGCACAGAGAAAAGCCCTCCTTACTGCCAGATATATCGTAAAAGTCAATATCATTGCCACGGAGAAGATCACATATTCTCAAATTAAATGTTTCCGAATATTTTGTCCGGATACCTCCGTTAAATGTAAAGGCAAGTTCGGCCTCCGGGAAGAGTTTTTTTAATAGTGAGATGGTTCTCTCCATCTGTATATATTTCCATTCCCATACGGCGGGATCTTTTGTGATACCCTGATCGGATAAAAGGATCCTGCGGATCTTTGCGGGGCAGATCGGCTCGTATATATCCAGCCGGTCATAATCGTACCATGCCGTGCAGCCGGTCATGGTTACAGTGCGTATCCCATTGTTTTTGAGAATGTATTCACTGATAAAGTCACGGCAGGAAAAAGTGCCGCCCCTCCTTTCAATGGCGTTGAGGTTCTTTATAATATTGCGCTCAAATCTATAATTGCTTAGAGAGCTGGCTTCAGCATCCGCGCCATACCATCCGTTTGACAGAAAATGGAGTTTGGGCAGCATCGTTTCCGCATAGCGGATTGTGGGAAAAGCTGCTTCTGTCAGGAAACGGTTGTCATAGAGTGGCCCGCCTGCAGCCACTACAGCATCAAACTGATTCAGATAATCCAGTTCATATTCTCTGGAAATATGCCCGGTCTGAATGTCTGAACCAGGACATATAGTTTCAAATGCTTCAAGAGACCTGGCTGCAAAAAGGTAATCGCCGGCATTGACCACTGGCCTTGAAAGTAGAAGAATGTGCATGTCAATATCTCCGTTCTCCGCTATATATCATATATTTTCCGATGCTGTTTTTCTATCAGGTAAACACTTGGGATATCCTCTGCCACAATCCGAAGAATTTCTTCTACCCCCTGTTCCTCAAGAAGATCATCGAAATTTTCGAATTTCCATGGATATTGGTCCGTATTAAAAATGTTAAACCTAGTCACAAGCAGGCGGTGCATTGTATAATAAAAGTATTTTAATGCCTTAGTGTATGCCAGCTCTTCATCAGGAACAAGCCATTTATCACTGGTCAGGCAATTTTCCAGCATTTCAAAATATTCTTCACAGCTTTGTGGTGACAACACAAAATCGCTGTTTCGATAATACACATCGGTATGAACCAGAACATTTTTTCTCATCAGTGCCGCTTCCAGTCCAACTGTTGAAGTCCAGGGCAGAACCACCTTACAAGTTTCCATATATTGGTAAAGATTTAGTTCCTCATAGGATCTTACATAATGGAACAGTTTATTATCTCTGTAGCGTTCCAGTATTTCCGGGCTGGATGCGTACAATTCCGTACAGCTGTGTTCCGAAGATTCCACCCGCCCTGACGGGTGTTCACGAACCAGCACAGATTTGCCAAGCGTATTGATAATATAATCAAGAACCTGTTCGACCCATTGTTCCAGACTTCCAAATAATGAGTTGGCCACCAGAGCCCCGCCATCGCATTTGCAGTTCAGCGGGATAACGACATCGTATATTTGATGGGTCTCTTTCCACGAAGGCTGGAATGAAGTATAGGCATAGCCATTTCTCTCCATTACCTTTCGGTATTCCGCCGTATCTGCTTCGGCACTTACCGTAGCAGTCATATTTTTCCTTTTTTCCCACATCGAAGCGGCCCGTTCTAATAGATCTGCCGGTTCCCTTTCTTCATCCAGCCACCCCTCGATCAGCCTTGGCGTATCCATATTACAGCCGGCTGCGCCGTTGGCGGATATGGTTACGGTTCCTTCTGCCAGACCGTCTTCAGAGGTAATGCGTATCTGCCTCTTCCTACAGATGTAGTGATAGATGCCCCCTCTTTTGTGAAGGGCTGTTGGGACATTGATCACATCAAAATGATTCTCCCTGAAAAAGTAGTCTACATATGAACAATTTTTTTCATAGACGTCAGCATAAGCATGGTACAGGGAATCCCAGGGAAGAAATCTTGCATAAAAGTGATTGATCCATTTATCCCAGTTTGTGGCACATCTGGCAACGGTTTTGCATTCCTCCCTATCTTTTTCGGACAGAGAAAGAGCCGTGGTGGTGACTGGATCCAGATACATAATATCTTCCTGGGGAACAATGGTTTTTAACCGGTCAAGAATTATACTGGTAATCTGGCCGCAAAGATCACAATGCCCTTCATATAGCAGGATATCACCGCCCCAGTGCAGGCGGTCTACTATCAATTTTGCATCGTAGCCTTTCCATTTTAGCATTAAAAACATGGCGATGGATGCCGGGAGATCCGTGACGCCAGAGTTAAGTGTCTCTAAATTTACGACAATTCCCATTTTCTGTTCCTTTTTATCAGGGGTGATGTCATAGATCTCCTTTGGAACGGTATTCAGGAATCTCATAAAGGTATTGAGTGATCCGATGGGGCACCAGTAAAGAAGATGTACATATTGAAAGAAGTTGAAATAATCAACATCACACTTTAATTTATACCGGTCAAGCACTTTTCTGACATCTTCATAATAGGCAGTTGAGATAACCACCACATATTTTTTCGTATCCAGGTTTTTTAATTTGGCAATGGATTTTATTTCTTTGCCACAGTATTGTTCGCCCCATCGGTCGGGATTTCCATCCACAAAAAACTCAACTAGATCGTGTATATAGATAACGCTGTTGAGCTCCCACCATCTGCCGGTAGCTCCATATGCGATTATTTTTCGATCACCAATTTTTTCCAGAAACCTGGTTTCAAACTCATTTTTGAATTCATTGAGCCGGAATCTATAGTTTTTTTCTGTCTTCATATTATCTGTCCTCCTCCTATAGGCAGTAAAGCGCCTGTCATATACCGGGCATCATTTGATACCAGAAAAGCAGTCAGCTTTGCAACATCCGAATAGCTGATCAGGCCGAAGGGCTGTATTTCACTTAGTGCCTCATCCGTCAAAAATCGTTTTTCATTCGCCATTTTCTGTTCCAGATATCCGGGCATAATGGCATTAACCCTGGTCCTTCGGGTTATCAGTTCCCTGGCCATTGTCTGGACAGCTGAATTAAGAGCTGCCTTTGATGCAGAATACATGCACATGCCTTTTGGGTTTTCTTCGGCAGCCATGGAAGAGATGGCGATGATGCAGCTGTTGTCTGATGTATATTTCTTTTTGCAGAAATATTTCCCCATCTCAATAAAGGAAAATAGATTGATATGCATCATCCGGTCCATGGAATCCGTATCGCTTATTTTTATTGGCGTACTTTCGTTGATCCCGGCACAGTGGATCAGTCCATTTAACAGTATTCCCTGTGAGGAACACGCCTTAAAAATAGTTTCGATATGAGCTATATCTTCTAAATCATATGGGAAGGAATAAATTATATTTGTATACTCAGTCTGCAGCTCCGTTAGCGCTTTGCTGTTTCGTGCAAGCAGAACAAGTTTTACATCTCGGGAAGACAGCTCTTTTATTACAGCCTGTCCCAGATTTCCTGTTGCCCCTGTGATCAGAAATGTTCTATCCATACATTCATCCTTCCATTTTCCGTGAGTTCCACAAACGATTCAGAATCCCCCGGTCTATCTTACCTATTTGATTTTTCGGAATGTCGTCGATTATCATGATTTCATCCGGCACCTTAAAAGCTTCCAGATAATTTTTTAAATATTTTTTCAGTCCGTCTATATCCACATGATATCCCATTTCTTCGGCAATATATAAAACGGGTTTATTTTCAAGGACGCCATTAGTGTCACTGACGCCAATGCAGGCGCACTCCCGGATGCCTGGAAAGGCCAGGGCAGTATTTTCAATCTCCAGAGGAGAGACCTTTTCTCCCCCAATATTTATGACATCATTTTTCCTTCCGGACAGATAGATAAACCCATCCCTGTCCATGTATCCCAGATCTTCAGAATAAAAGACCCCATTGGATAGAATACGTTCTGTTAATTCTGTTTCATTATAATAGCCGAGCATATTCATATCTCCGGATATGGCGAGATGTCCTATATTTTGCCTGGAGGATGCGATTTCTCTGTGGCTGTCATCCGTGATTTTTATGGTAACATTTTTTACTGCCTGTCCGATGGCGTCCGGTTTATCCTGATTTTTGTCCAGACGCATATAAACCGACCTGGCCGATTCTGTTGCGCCATAGGAGTTATATAAGCGCACGCCATCTAATTGCTCCGAAAGTACCGACCGCATTTTCCTGTCCAGCGGAGCCGTACAAAATTCTATTTTTTCCACCGTTCCCAGCAGCAGATCCAGCCGCTGTCTTGTATGAAAATATAGAACCCGCAGGGCAGCCGGTACCATATAGACAGCATTGCAGTGATGCAGCCGGATATTTTCATCCATTTTCTTTAGAGAGACGACACCGTCCTGCAAGACTGCCGTTCCACCCTGATACAAAACAGCCCGGAGGGTTGTGAGGCCAAAGGCATGATGCAGCGGCATCGTCAGCAGATTGATATCATTGGCTGTCATTTCACCGCCATTTATTACATTTAGTGCCCCTGCCGTCTCATTGTGATGGCTGAGCATTACGCCTTTTGGTGTTCCGGTAGTTCCTGTTGTAAAAAGAATATCCGCTAAGGAGTCCGACGGATATCTGTTTTTGGGGACAGCATAGGCTGCCCCGGTATAGGTCTGATAAGATTCCGCCCCTGATTCCGCGTTCTGTAATATAACCAGCTGTGGTGAAAGAGTACGGATCAGCTGCGACTGGGATTTTACCGCCGCCTTTTTTTCAACTGGCACATTGACAGCTCCAAGCCAGTGAATGGCGAAATATAGTTCGATAAACTGTATTGTATGATCCGCGGACAGCACAATCCTATCTCCATATTTAATACCCTGTTCTGACAGCTGTGCGGCCAGATAAGGGATACGCCGGCTCAGTTCACCATATGTTATCACGGCATCATCAATAATTATGGCAGGCTTCTCACCGATGTGCTTTCCGTGATGTATTATTGCGTCAACAATGGAGTCAAACATAATTATAATACCTTTCCTGCTGTGATTTGTATGACAGCTTCCAGAGAATCCATCTGCAGTATGTCATCAAATTCATATTTGATTCCAAATTCTTTTTCCAGTTCCATAATAAGCGACATACTGGCAAGCGAATCCCATTCATCCAAATTATCACTGTTCATGTCGCCCCGGAGTTCCACGTCATCATCCAGTTCCATAACTTCCCGGAATATTTGTTCTATTTTATGCTGCATAATTTTTTACTCCTTTTTATACACATAAATATACATATTATCAGACTGCAATACATTTCTTCTCAGGGATCTGGTATTTTCTGTGTTGATCCATGAGTATTTAATCCGTACATCGTAGTTCCTGATCACATCTGTGTGGGCACGTTTTTCCAGACAATACAGTACAATGGCAGGAAGGGAGTTGTAGGAGAAGTTTGAATAAAATCTCCTGCCCTGGATCTGGTAGATATACAGACATCGTATTTTTCCGGATAAGCGGTAGATCAAAACCCATTTCTTTCTGATATAATCCCGCAGATCTTCAACAGAGGGAATGCGGTCGGTCTCCCGGTTAAATACCTGATCCAGCAGGGATGCAATTTCTTCCGCATCTTCTTCTTCCGCATATTCGCCGATGCTCTCATCATAATATTGATCCAGCATAGCAGAGTGGGAGCGTTTAAAGTCTTTGCCCTCTGTCAGTAAATTTGTACTTTTCCTGACGTAAGAAGCAATTCTTTTGAATCCTCCGTCACAGAAATATGAGTCCAGTAAATTGTCGCCCTTACAAATATAATCCAAAATATATCCCTTTGGGAAATAAACCAGTTCTTCTGACAGTTCGCGAAGATCAAAGGAAATGAAGTAAAGACGATGGATGTTATCTTGGTCACAATAGGAGAAGAGAAGAGAAGAGTGTGCGATCCGGTAATCGCACAAAATTTCTTCTGTGTCCCGGTTATAGAACTGATACATATTAGAGTATATGGTCTGGCAGCAGTCCTTTGCCTTTTGCCGTATCTCTTGAACCAGAGAGTAAATCTCCGCTAATTTCAGTTGATTCATCAGGCGTCTCTCCTCATATCTGGAAAATTAAATTCAAGGTCATATTCCGGAAAGTCTTACTGCATCAGCTCCAGCAGATCGCTTACTTTCTTACATGCGGTAATCTCGGAAGCGTGAAATTGTTTTCCTGACTTTTCATCCATAAGGGCGATGAAAGATAGAACGGCAACAGAGTCCCATGTTTCCATATCCTCCAACAGTGTGTCCTTATCAAATTCCTCCAGATCCATCTCAAATACATCTACCAGTTCTTCCATCTTTTCCTGTTCCGTCATTATTTTTTCCTCCATTTCATTCGGCCTTTCCGCCATTTTTTTTGATCACATTGCTTATCGTTTCTACATTTACAAAATTTTCCGGAATGACGTCCAGACCATCAATCAGGATTCCAAAGGCAGTTTCCAGCTCCGATACGACAGCTACGATATCAAAGGAATCCAGATAGCCGTCTTCGATAAAATCTTCACTTTCTTTAAAATCAAATTCCGGTCTGATTTCTTCCAGAATTTTATAAATCGTTTCCATTTTTTTCCTCCTTCCATTTATTTTACATGGCACCGCCTGTGACAGGGATCAGTGCACCTGTAATATATTTTCCTTTGTCTGAAATAAGAAATTCTGCCAGCCATGCAACTGCCTCCGGTTGGATGATTCCGAGAGGCTGTATCTGTTCGATCCTTTTGTCGAGGCCGAAGGCAGTCTCCATATCGCCCTTTAACAGTGGGGTGTCCACATAAGTGGGTAAAATAGCATTCACGCGGAATTTTCTTCTGGCAAATTCCTTCGCCATCACTTTGACCATGGCATTTACCGCTGCTTTTGATGCGGCATATCCACAATGGCCGGTAATACATGATTCCGAGGCCATAGAAGAGATGGCGATAAGAGAACAGCCATCGTCGCAATAACGCTTTGAACTAAAAAATTTTCCCATCAGTGCAAAAGAATAGGCGTTCACCTTCATCTGTTCATGAATATCTTCGTTGATGCGGATTCCCTTCACCGGCATGGATTTTCCGATACCGGCACAGTGAACCAGACCGTTCAGACGGATGCCAGATGCTTTGCAGGTATCAAACATATTCCGAATCGAATCCTCCTGGGACAGGTCAGCTGGGATAATGAATGGGGCATTCTTCATACTGGCTGCCATGTCCTCCATCTTATCCTGGCTTCTGGCTGCCATAATAACCCGGTATCCCTCGCTGTCTAAATACTGGCTGACCGCAGCCCCGATGCCGGATGAGGCTCCTGTTACTAAAATATTTTTCATACATAACTCCTACTTTGTAAAAATATAGTCTCGTATATTAGTATCTGCCAATATCGTTCTGCGGAGTGCCTTGTGATTTTCTTCATTGAACCAGGCATACATAATTTTCATACCGAGTTTTCGGGCGTTGTCACGTTCGCGGCGCTCCAGATTATACAATATATCAGCCGTGGCATTATTATAGGCAAAGGCCGAATACAGGCGTTTGCCCTCTCTTTTGAAAACATAAAAGGTTTCAATGCGGCCATTTACTTTATAGATCAGAACCTCATTTTTACGGATCATATCCCGAAGTTCATCCGTTGGGTATAGATGATCCACCTTGGGGTCAAATACCTCGGCAAACAGTTCCTGCAGCGGCACCAGATCCTCTATCGAGGCATAGTCCCCGCAATCCGGGTGATACATATCATACAGCAGCCGTTCTTTTTTTGATTCCGGTTCATTGTCCAGTTCGTCCAGTGCCAACTGGCGTTTGCTATATGACGCAATCTGATGAAATCCGGAATTTTCAATTTCTTCCCGGGGAACCTGCCCCACCCTGCAGATGTAGTCTAACATTGTACCGGCTGGCACTTCCCGAAGGAGTTGAGTGAGTTCATTTTTATCACATGAATAAAAATAGGCTCTTGTCACTAGGGTATCATTTCCCCAGAAAACTACGGTGCTGTTCCCGGAAATGACTTCAAATGTCATTTGTTCCATCGCGGGGCTGGGGAAAAAATTTGACACGGACTCCAGGCCCGGTTTTTTTCGCTTTGTTATCTCTGACATCACATCCCGGCTGTTCATATGCATGGTAAGCCTCCTATAAATCGGAAATAATTAGTTCACAAAAATTCATGTTTCCCAATGTGAGAATCGCAGCTGCCCAGGTCAGACCGGCGCCGAATCCTGACATACAGCATGAAAAAGCCTGATTCTTCAATTCATCTGCCAGATTGCTGATCATGGCAAAGGGGACGGTATTGCTGTTGGAATTACCAAAATCCCCGACTACATTCATCGGCATTTTTTCGTAGGGTACTTTCAATTTGTCCGCCAGCTTCTGGAGCATAAATTTATTGGGCTGGTGGAAGAGAAACCAATCAATCTGATCCATCTCTTTGCCGCTGTATTCCACCAGTTCATTGATCAGTGGCGGAACCTCCCGCTGTACGAAATTAAATACGGAAGAGCCATCCATCCACATACAGTTTTTCGTTCTCATGGTGCCGTCACCAATATCCACAAGGACGCCCGTCTCAGGACTTCTTGGCAGGCGGAATCCACCGGCAGGAATGATCAGCATATCTCTGTGGGCGCCGTCATTATATACGTTCATATAAATGTCATCAGCCGTTTCATCGTTTTCAATAATAGAAACACTGGCGCCGTCTCCTCCAAAAACCGGGTATGCCAATGGTGTTTCCGGCTCTTTCCGGCATAAGACGTCTCCCGTGAATAACAATACCTTTTTGTCCGGCATATGTTCCAGCAGCATAAATGCCTGCATCAGTCCCAACACATAACCAGCGCACGCCTGTGGCAGATCGAGGCATACGATATCGTGGGGCAGATCAAATTTGCCATGGATTATATTACTGACATGCGGTACATAGTGATCTGGCGATATGGTCACTGCGATAATCGCCCCGATCTCATCTTTGCTGATCCACTTTTGCCTTAATATATAATCCATGCCGAAGACACACAGATCGGAAGTAGTAGTAGTCGATTTTGCGGCCCTTCGTTTCCCATATCCCATAATTCTTTTTAATCTTTTTGTATGGGTCGTCTGAAAGGGCTTCGTCTCAATATCATAATCATACTCATTCTCCGGGAGCACTCCAAGTACTCCTGTGATTCTTTTTCCGCGAAATGTAGTGATCATAATATCCTCCTATTGAATAAATTGTGCCTTCAGCTGTTTGCGGTCAATCTTTCCATTATCGTTATATGGCATTTGGTCCACCGCCTGAAATTCGGAAGGAACCATATATTTAGGAATCATCTGCAATAGCAGCTTCTTAATATCCAGACCCTCAATATGAGCGCCGGATTGGTAAACCGCTATTATTTTTTGCAGTTCCGTATCGTATAGACAGCAGGCATTATCAATTCCCTCTATGCTTAAAATAGCAGTTTCGATCTCTCCCAGTTCGATCCGGTAGCCTAAATGCTTGATCTGGAAATCCTTCCTGCCGTCAAACATAATTTCCCCCCATTCATTGTAGTGGGCGAGATCGCCGGTGCGGTATATTTTTTCGTCATAATAGGGATTCAACGGATTCTGTACAAAGGCTTCCTTTGTCTTTTCCTTATTCCCATAATAACCCACCGCAAGAGAAGTACCTCTCACACAGAGCTCGCCCATTTTATCCTGTTCCGTGATTCGCTGGTTTTCGTCATCCAATAGAAGAATTTCTGTGTTCCGGCAGGCATTTCCTATGGGGAGGGGATCGTCGTCGGCAAAAGGCCGGGACACGCGGAAAAATGCGCATACATCGGTTATTTCCGTAGGGCCGTAAAGGTTGGCATACACGGCCTCCGGCAGCACCCTTCTCCATATATTCAGATGCCGGTTCGGCATAACTTCCCCGCAAAACAATACTTTATGTATGGACTGCAGATGAAAACGTTCCAGCAGTCCGCTGTTTGCAGTTCCCACCAGAGCGGAGGGAACCCAGAAGATAAAGGTAATCTCTTTTTCTTCCAGGAAGGAGAGAAGCTTTGCCGGAAAGGCATAAAACATCTCTGGTACGATATACAGAGTGGCGCCTCTGCTCATACACAGATAGATATCAAGAATTGAGTTGTCAAAGTAGAAGGGAGCCTGATTGGCAATCCGTTCGTGTTCATCAATCTCGAATTCTTTCGCCGCCCAGTCAATGTAGTCGACAATGCTTTTTTGCGTAATGGCCACTCCTTTTGGCACTCCTGTGGAGCCGGAGGTGAAAAAAACATAGGCAAGGTCGGTATCAATAATGGTATTCAAAAACTTATCTGCATTGACCTCTCTGGAGAAATCCACATCCTCCAGAAACAGGATGTTTTCTTCTGAGATACCATTTTCAATAAGCTTTGTGGCACTTTTATGATCCGAGATGATCAACTCGGGCTGCAGACACTGTAATACGCCTTCTATTTTCTGAAAAGGAAAGCGGATATCTGTGGGGGTATAAAAATTCCCACTATATAATACGCCGGCAAAGGATATGAGTGTATTTGTACTTTTTGGCAGGTAGATCAGAACGGGACAGTGTTTTTTGTTGATTTTTGCTTCAATCATTTCAGCCAGGCATAGGGCGCGTTGACGCCACTCTGAAAAAGTTACTTCTAACGTCCCATCCGATATCGCCAGTTTATCCGGAAATTTCTTGGCAGTCTTTTCCAAATAATTTAATACGGAATTTTCCATCTCTTTTTCTCCTATTCTTTATATTTTATCTGTCCAGATTTATCACAGTGCCAGATATAAATTTTCCAGAATCATTTAGTAAGTATTTGATTGCCATCCCGATATGGAAGGGCCGTTTCATAGTATCGGGACATCCTTTTTGAAGAAATTCATTCATCCATTCATTTTCCTCGTCCACAGGCCGGAAAATTTCCAGCTTGTCAGTATCATAGGTAACGGCATTCACACACATTTTTTCGGAAAGACAACGGCCGCTTAAATTGTTTACAAGCTCCTGCAGTCCCTTTGCTGTGGATTTTTCCTTTACGAGAATAAGTCGGATTTTATTTTCTTCATCCTCATTCAGGTGTTCGAATATTTTTGTAACCAGTGCCGGATCATCTGTATCGGAGCAAAGAATTACCGATAGGACTGGATGTTCAAATTTCTTATCCATAATTTCTGTCATTACATCATCTGCCGACTGCAGATTTTGTTCATACACATATGTTTTGTGAATCAGATCGTTTGAGATTTCATCCAGTCTGGCTTTATCTTTTCCGATCAATACAAGCTCCGCTGACTGTGAGCTGAGATAACGGGAGATACATTCGCCTGTCTCAGTATCTGCCCCGTAAACAAGGATGGTCTTCTTTTTCAGCGGTCCGGATGGTATTTTGTCCTCATCATAGTGTTCATCCGTCTCTATAATGGGCAGGATATTTTCGGTATCGATCTCCAGATATACGATACCCCAGGAGAGTCCAACGCCAAAGCCACAGCAGAGCAGACGGACATTTTTTTTCTCCGAAAGCTGCTCCTTATTTGCACAAATCGACACGGCGACGGATGTACCGGAGGTATTTCCAAACTCTTCTATCGATCGTAATTCCTTATGCTCCGGAAGATTACAGGTATTGGAAATCGCGTTTAATATCATGTTTTGTGCCTGATGGAATACATAGTAATCAATGTTGTTTTCAGACAGATTAAATTTCTCTTTAAATTTAGTGATATCCTCTGATACATCATTGATGGCGAAATCAAATACGAGGGATCCATCCATGGATGCGGGGTGGCCGAAGCGTTTAATAATGGCGTCAAATGAATCCGGGTCTGATTTGCTCATAAATTTTATTCCGCTGCCATCCTGTACTTTTTCCAGGCCAATGGCAGCACCTGCAGAACCAAAAAGCATGTTATGGGTAATGACACTCTTTTTGATTTTATTTTCTGGATAGCTCAATTCTTTTACAACATCAGAAATAACAAGAAGCCCTTTGCTCCCTGTCTCACAATTTTGCAGAAGAGACGCCACGGTCTGAATCCCAACCGGGAAACTGGAACAGCCGAGATTGATATCATAGCAGACACAGTCCTTCGCGATACCTAATTGCCTGCCTACAAGAAATGCGGTGGAAGGAAATACATAATTTGGCGTCTGGGTAACCATTAACAATACTTTAATGTCCTCAGGATTCCAGTCAAGCTTATGTAAGAGAGGCATTGCCGCACTATAGCAGAGATCAGAGCTTCTCTGACGTTTTCCCGACACCCTTCTCCGGAAAGCTCCGGTCAACCGGGTCTGGCGTTTAAACTGCCGTTTGCCGATAAGATTTTCATATCTGTAATTATCAATTTCTTTTGTTGGCACAGCTGAGGAAATACCAGCTATTTTTATGGAAGAAATTTCGCCTGTCATAATTTAAAATCTCCTATTCTGATTATTGCAAATAATCAATAATGTCCTGAATGGTTTTAAAGTTTAAAATCTCTTCCGTGGTCAGTCTGCGGTTCAACCGTTTCTTCACTTCTGCCATAAGACCCAGCTTGCTTAAGGAATCCCATTCGTCTACTTCAGCAAGATCTGTGTCGGGAGCGAGTACTCCTTCTTCTATATCCATTACCTCTTCCAGCAGTTCTAATATTTCCTGTAATTCCATTTGTTTTTCTCCTTTTCATATATTTTTTATATCCTTTAGTCTATGGCAGGATATCTCAATAGCATATCGGTATGTGATTTTTGTAGTTGGATCTTATATTCCGCCAGAGACGGGGATAACTGTTCCAGTTATATATTTTCCTTTTTCACTCATTAAAAAATCTACTAGATAAGCGATATAAACTGGAGGAATAATTCCTAATGGCTGTGATTTTACAATACGATCTGAAGTGACATAATCTTCTGCATTTTCCATCATACCAGTATCAACCCATGCGGGAGCTATTGCATTAACCCGTATCTGTCTATTTATTGTTTCTTTGGCTAATATTTTTACTGAAGTTTCTAATGCTGATTTTGATGAAGTATATATGCACATTCCTGCTGCATTCGCTCTGGTTGCATTTGAGGAAATGGCGATAATACAACTATTGTTATTCGAATATTTTTTCCTAATAAAATATTTGGATAGTGTGACAAAAGACATATAATTGATCCTCATTACGTCGATCATCGTTTCCGTGTCATTCGCACGTATCGGCATATCACGGCTAATTCCTGCACAATGAACCATTCCATCTAATGTAACGTTGTTTTCTTTGCAAAAGAGAAAAATATCTTCAATATTATCTAAATCTTTTAAATCATATTGATATAGGAGAGAGTTACTTTTTAAACTGTTTTGTATTTTAATTAGCTTTTCTTTATTTCTTGCTATCATGATGACGGTTGCGCCAAGTTCTGAAAGTCTTCTGGTGATAGCTTCCCCAATTCCCTGCGATGCTCCGGTTACAAGAATATTTTTTCCCTTCATAAGATTCACGAGCCCTCCTTTATCTGAAAAACCTTATCAAAAAAACTGTCCCCCTGCCGGGCACAGTCTTATCCTATAAAATCCGTGCCTCCATGCAACTTTTATTAATGCCATCCATGCATATCTTTTTTGTCCTTAAGATAAAAACTTAAGG
>CAOKDX010000011.1 GCA_948467395.1 uncultured Clostridia bacterium
TTTATCATAGAAGACCAGTTATTTCTTTATTTTACAGAAAAAGTTTCACAGACTCGATTGAGCGGTAAATACATTATATAAATCTGAAACACAAATTGCAAGTTCACGCTTTCGTACTCGAAATATTCTTTTTTTTTCTAAAAAGCAATGTCATTACAAACGCAACGATTATCAATATATGCAATACTATATGATATAAGTCTGGAACATATCTTCCACTCACATCTATCAATTTAATACAGTCCGAAAAATAAGCAATCTTTTTATCCATATCTCCCATAAATCCACTACCAAATATAGTATACCATTCATGACTCAAAAACTGGGTAATAAACCACATTACCAACCAAGCTAAATGAATGTTTCTTCCTATTTTTCCTACTATCAAGCATAAAACAAATGTAATTGTTGGAATAATCATAAATATCCATTCTTCCTTAAACGCACCTGTTACCAAGTATTTGTCTCCAATCTTCAATCCTGTCATTGACAGAAAATACCACAGTAAAAGAATTACATTTCCAATTATTAAATGCGTTTTTTTCATATATGACATCACTCCTAAATAACAATTTTTCGTTCTCTACACCATTCCGACAAAAATGAATTTGCCTACCAAAATAATATATAAGATTTCTGTATTTAATTAATCTTTATATCAAGCAATACATGTTGTTCCAGAAATTTTCTATAGTAGCAATTTTTATTAACCTTAATTGTCATTTGCTTATTTATAATACAATTTTCATTACATATTCCACCGTTCGCTTTACAAAAATTATATATAGGACATTGGGTTTGTTCAGACTTAACAAAATATATAAAATTTTGTAAAATATAAAATTGAATAAACTGTGATACTTCAACGTCATTAGAATGTATCGAAATATACTTTTTTCTCGAATTCATTACCAAAGGTATTCCGATATAGCGAATTACTTCGTTAATAAATTTAAACACTTCATCTCTATTCATTTTATAAAGATCTGAGTATATAAATCTTCCCAACAAATTTTGTTCTACAAAATTATTTACCTCTAAAATCCATTTTTTTATTTCGTCAAAACCACTATATTGTATTTGTAGTTCATTTGCTAATTGTATTAATCGTCTTTGCGTTTTATTAATTAGAGTTTCGCATTGGCCGTCTCGTGTCATAGTAGTGGAAAACAGCAAATAATTATAAATTTCTTCATAACTTGAATCTGTAATGTATTTTTTGAACTCATCATTACCCAATAATGTACTTAACAAGAAATGAATTGGTGCATCATTGTGCAAACAACATTCCGCAATGCACAATCTAATATCATCTGATATATGTGATAAACCATTTTTATCAAAAATTAAGTCGATAGATTTATATGGAAACTGTGGCACCAGCTGATCGGGAAAGTCTTAAGGTTGACTTTATAAGCGATGTACTCTAATATGTCCCTTGCACCTAAATTATAGGATGTTGGGACCAATTTACTAATCTCAAATACTGGTAACAAATATTTGGGATACAAAATCAATACTTCCGCCATCACCAAAACTTCTAAAAAATTGAGTCCATAATATAGATGATTCATTATTCCACTCACTGAATGGACGGATAATACTTCTAATTTTATGTGCAGATTCTAAAATATTAAAAAACCAACGCACATTTCTTAAACTATATCTAATGTTGTATGGTAGTACTAAATCTTGAAGATAATGTATAAATTCGTGAATAAATATTTCCTCATTCTTTTTAAGAACATCTGGTGTCAATTCTTCCTCAGTTTCAATATTTATGGTAAAAAATGATATATTATAAAAACCCATAGCATAATCAAGTTTCATATTATGCCTCCATTCCCGCTTTAATTACAATCTAAATCAAACAAAATACCGAACATATATAATTATCTTGTGTATCGTTTACTTACCCACTCACGTAACCATATTCCATTACGATCTACCTCAAGACTACCAATTTTCTCTAAATCACTAATTAATTTAATATATTGTTCCCACGTGCAGTTAGATGTTTCTATATTTTCATAAAGAGATTTAAAACATTCAAACCCTTTTTCTAATGTGATTCGTTGTTGTTGATTGCAGTTATCCCATAAAGCAACAACAGCTATGGCTTGTTCTTTAGTTATCTCAATAGTTGTGATATCTCTAAGCATCTTCCAAATATTTAGCGCTGCACATACTTTCAAAATTGTAATGTCCATTGCAATTCCCACCACAGCCTCTGTTAAACCGGGTAAAGATTCTACCAGACGACGAATATTCAATTTTACATTTCCAGGTTTTATAGATTCTCCCTTATTGTAACTGCTTAAAGAGTCTATAATCAACATGTGCATCATCGGTGGTTCTTGTTGTGGAGGGGTTATCATAAGCCCACCACTTTTTAAGAGACTTTGCATTATAACTTTTGAATTAATTTCTTCTCTCGATGAAATATTTGTTTTCTCAATAATTGAAACAATCTCAGCTTTTTTGATCTCTAATAAATCATTTCTATTCTCTAGCATAAGTACCTCCATATAAGCTAATTTATCCATCAGAAATTTGAATCTATTGAACTTCCATTCAACCAATATTTCTTGCGTTGCTGGTCAAATCCCGATTGGATTTTCACAAAATCTAAGGGATTTAATAACTCTTATATTTTGTTATCATAAATTGCTTTAACCACTGAAAACACTAAATCTGTGCAAAGTGAGCATTTTCCGTAGACTCTCCCTTGTGTTATTTTCTCCCTCTTACTGTATGAAGCCTAATGAGAAAAACTATAAAGGAAAGAAAAACCTATAACACATTATAACACAAAACGATTACAGCGTGGGAACTGATTTGATATGCTTTAAAAAATTATGAAAGGACAAAGAAAATGAATCTTACCAGTAGCTTTTCCTGATTTTTTGTTCCTGCTTTTTCCATACAAGGTGTATTTATTGGCACAGGCCTCGATTTTTGTACCATCAATAAAAATTATTTCCTCTGAGTTCCTCTGAGATTTCTTCAACATCATAAAGAAGACTGGACTTTTCCGCCAGGATTCGTTTTACACATGGAGCAAAATGAATGCTGCGGAACCGGGCAAAGGAAGCGTGGTCAGGGACTGGCCTGCCTTCTAACAGATACATAAACTTAATATCCCGCTTACAGTTAAGTTCCATGGAGCGGGA
The DNA here is from genome assembly GCA_948467395.1 of uncultured Clostridia bacterium. Classification (GTDB taxonomy): domain Bacteria; phylum Bacillota; class Clostridia; order Lachnospirales; family Lachnospiraceae; genus Eubacterium_F. The sequence continues at coordinate 3,174 of CAOKDX010000011.1, forward strand.
GGAATAGTCACCATTCATGTAAGAATACAAAACAATCTTCATGAGAATTATTGGCGAAACCGTATTTATCTTTTCGCAAGTAGAATATAAGTCAGATAAATCCATGGCCTCCACAAACTGACTGAGTAACCATACAGAAGCATATGCTGGAATGATTGTTTCTAAATTTACAGGAAGTTTTAGTTGATATCCTTCCTCGTTCAAAGTATAATTCTTTTGTAATGGTATAAGGGGTTGCATACTTATATTTTACACCAGCAGCCGGATTTTTCGAAGTCCGGCTTTAGTTTTTTATAATACCTTCCCACAAAAAACGATTAAAGAGTACATATAAAATACGTTGACATTTGGCAGATAGAGGTATATAATTGAGCATATGCTTAATTTTGATAATGGGAGGTTCCTGATGGATAAAGGAGATGAAAGAAAAAGACAACTCTTACGAGTTGCATTAGATATATTTATAGAAAAAGGTTACTACGGTACAAGCACTCGCGAAATTGCAAGACAAGCTGGTGTTAGCTCTGGCTTGTTTTTTCACTATTTCAATAATAAAGAGAGTATTTACCTTGAACTAATAAAGATTGGCATTCAAGAAATGAAATTCAATACAGAAATGGCGATGGAATCACCTTGCAATTATCTTTTTCAAATTATTGAAAATACATTTGAGCAGTTAGAAAACAATTCTTTCTTTGCAAGAATGTTTGTGTTTATGGACAATGTGCAGTACACAGTAGTGAATGAAAAGGAGATCACGTTACTTTTAGAATCAGCAGATATTTGTAAGCAATGGATTCCTATTATTTTAGAGGGTCAGCAACGTGGCGAGTTTCGTGAGGGAAATCCCCATTCACTTTGTGTCGCTGTTTTTGGTGCCATACAGGGAATTGCACAGGAAAAAGTCAGAAACCCCAGCACGCCATTGCCAAAGATCGATTGGCTTATGGATATGATTGTTCGTCGTACCAAATAGCACAACGCATTTATTCTTTAGGCGGGTAAAAAAATTGAAAATATTACGGAAAGGTGAACGGCAGTAGATAATTTGGTGATGTTATGAGAACAAAAAGTTATGGTGATTTATTTGATAAATATACTCAGTCGAAAAAGATTTATGAAAGCGTAGTCCTAATTGAAAAAGGGACTGGGGAAACTATTTTCTCAAAGGCTTATGGGGAAAAAGATATAGATAGTCCAATATTAGCGGCAAGCATAACAAAAATGTTTACTGCTGCATGTATTTTTATTCTTATTGAACAAGGTTATCTGACATTGAATGATAATCTGCTAAATTTTTATGAACCTGCTTATTTAGGTGGTTTGCATTTTTATAAAGGTAAAGATTTTTCTTATAATTTGAAAATATCCGATTTACTCTACCAAACAAGCGGATTGGCAGATATATATGAGGAGGGAAAAAACAGCATTAAAAAACAAGCTATCATTTCGGATACCTTTATTTCCTTTGACAAAAATATTGCTTTAACAAAAGAAAAAGAAGCTCATTTCCCCCCCAATTACAAAAACAATGCCCATTATGCAGATATTAACTATAATATATTGGGCGATATTATTGAAAAAGTCACAAAATGCTCATTAGAAAGGGTGTTTGAAAAGTACATATTTTCAAAAATAAATATGACTAAAACTTATCTGCCTGTCTCGGAAAAAGAATATATTCCTATGGTTTACTATGGGGATAAGCAGTTATATAGACCGCAATTTATAATGTGTAGTAAAGCGAGTGGCGGCTGTATTACCTCTACAAGAGATTTAATGATATTTATACAGGCGTTTTTTCATGGAGAACTTTTTGACAAAAAAATTCTCGAGTCAAAATCGTATAGAAAATTGCAGTTATCTATGTTTCCTATCTATTATGGAAGCGGTTACATGAGAATAAAAATGGGCGGACTATCCACTTCTTTTTTGGGGCAAGGTGACTTGATAGGTCATAGCGGGTCAACAGGCTCATATGCATTTTATTATCCCGGTAGAGAATTATTTTTTGTTGGGGATTTTAATCAGATGAAATATCCTGCACTGCCGATAAGGTTTGTGATGCAGCTTGCTATGTTTGCTCCATAAAAAAGAGGCGATAACTTAAAAACCATCAAATCTTAATTGGAATTTATAGTAAATAACCTATAGAGATGAAAAGATAGCTATACAAGCATTTCTTGTATAATCGTAAATACATAACACCGCTAAGAACAGAAAATATCATAGTAGAAATTCCGTTCCATATTTCAAGTCCTGCTCCTCTTGATATAAAATGAAACGCTCCCCATGTCATAGCTAATATAATACCGCCAAAAGGAATTGAACTTTCCTTTTTCAACAAGGTTTCAATCGCTTTTTGCCCATATATTATAATTAGAATAACAAGCATCACTTCAAGCATATAGTATAAATATTGTATACAGAATTGGAGTATGGTTTTACCCTGTGCTTCTCCGACAAGTTTTAATGTATGCCAATCAATGAAAGTGATAATTTTACAGTCAATCAAGCAAACAAGCGTTATTATCCAATTTTTCAGGGAAATCTTCTCTTTTTTGTTTCCTCTTACTGGAAAATAATATTGTTTTCTCGAAAAATACAGGAGAGAAGCAGCGAAAAATGCCCACAAAAAAACCATTATCATACAATGAATGCTTCTTTGATTCACTGTATAATTTTGTATATCTACATGTAGAAATAAAACTTCTATTACAAATATTGAAAAATATTCAAGCATAAATGCTCCAAATGAGAGCAAGCTCAGCCATAAATATTTTGACCACTTTACTTCTCTAACCATTCTCCTCACCTTATGAAATTAAGATTTGCTGTTACTTTATTATATATCCGTTTTACTAAAAAAGAAAGAAATTTTTTATACTTCCTGTTCATTAAAACAGAACTTAAATAAAACGGCAGCGCTTTGGGCTGTCGCCCTTTCACGATCAGTTATCAAACAGACTGAACAGATCGTTATTTTTTCAGATATTGCAGGATCGGTTCAATATACTTTTTGTCTGAAATGTCATAAGACGAAGAAATCATTTTTACCATTATTTCTTCCTCTCTTGTTTTATCTTTTTTTGCTTTAAGAGTTTTTACGAACATTTTCATCATCAGTTTAGACGGCGTAGACATTTTTTCATAATTTAATCCTCCCGGACAGTAAAATGTTTTTACTTTTTGCTGCTCCGGTTTGCTGAAGTTCCGTTTAAGAGCTATGTCAATTTCCGGGTTATCCATCGGGCTTGCTCCAACACAAAATGCAATCAGCGTTTTATCTTCCCATTTATCCATATTTCCCTTAAACCATTTAATTTTTCTGATACCGCCCGCGCAAGCCCAGCCTCCAAAAATAATGGCTTCATATGCAGCCAAATCTTTCTTTTTTGCGGCTGATAATGCAAGGCAATCAGCCCCCGCCTCTTCCGCTATCCATTGGGCATAACGCTTTGTAAACCCTGTTTGTGAATTGTAAATTACGATTGTTTTCATCTGGTTAAGTCCTCCTCTTTAATTTTCTATTGCGTCTTCAGCCTTACCGTGGTTTCTCGCTTTTCCTGTTTTCATTGCCAGCCCTTTTCTCCAAATTTTCTATTCCTGCATACAGCTTTGTTAAAAGGGTAAAAAGGGTTTCAATTTCTCTGTCTGTATAGACTTCAAAAAGATATTTCAATTCCTCTTGGTATTTAGAAAAGTCGTTTGTATAAAAGTCATTGACCTTTTCTGTGAGGTAGATGCACATAGCTCTTATATCATGCGGACTCTGCCGAATGGTAATAAAACCTTTTTTCATCAAAACATCAGCTAACTTTTTGATATTTTGTCTTGAACAGCCCAGCAAATTTCCTAATTGGGTAAATGTTAGCTGTTTCTTTGACTGTCTGACTATTGACAGTAACATAAACTGCTTTAACGATACTTCTGGAATATGGTTATCAAAAAGCGTTTGCAGCTTGTTTCCGGCGATAAATAATGTACTGAAAATAGCTTTTCTTTGGTCCTCCGTAGAATGGGAATATTTGTTAATCAATTCATCTAAATTCATGAAGCCCTCCTTATTGGCAACTTGTTACGCTCCTCATTATAGAAACAAGTTACCTATATGTCAATATAAATAAGCTGTCTTGTGCATTGACAGAAAAAACTCAAATTTATAGCTTTTATACAAGAAATGTTATATAATAATTCATGGTTTGTAAATTTACCCCTGTGGGGGCGTTCGCATTGTCCATCTGATTTCATTGGCATGAACATCTAAAATAGGAGGAACATCATTTTGTGTAAACAGATAAAAAAGAGAAGGCTGGCTTTACTGCTTTTTGTTGAAATGATATTTTCAACGGTCTTTGGCTGTTGGCGTGGAGGTGACAAATTCGATGCCTTTGCCGTTTCTGATAAAGAAATTAGAGCTTATTTTGCAGAAGGATTGGGAACCGGAGCAGATTTCTCATCGGACACCTGGAAGATGCAGACTTCTTTCGGAGAGGAGACGGCGGAGGATATTACAGGCAATCCCGATAATCAGGCAGGGATTGTAGAAAATGAACATTCGGGAAATCAGGAGAAAATTCTAAGATTAATGAATGCACGGTCTCTCGACCCTAATACATCAGACCCGGCGGACTGGTCGCGTGTGAGTACGGCAATGGCAGGAGAGCGGTTTTCTCTAAATGAAACCAGCGAATTTTCAGCAAAATTTACAATATCCATGCCGGATGCCTGTGTAAATGGAAATCTAGCTGGCGGCTCCCAATCGGCACGTGAAAGCGGTGGTGACGGAATGGCATTTATTATGTCCCGTGCCAGTACGGTGAAGGGGAATATTAATACTGGCATGGGGTATTATGGCTTACAGGACAGCCTGGTGGTTGAACTGGATTCTTATTTTAATGGTGCGTATTGCAATTTCCATTCAACAGGTACTGACTATGTAAACTGGGCATATGATAATCAAATTTTTGCAAATTCAGGCAGTGGGTATCTGCAGGCTGTCTCCGATGATACTAGAAATAAAGGAACAGAATATGATTGGGTCAGTGAAGGGCCTGGTTACTGGACTTATTTGAACAATTATGGATATACACCACTGTCTGCTTCCCAGGATAGAAGATTTGACCATGTGGGAGTTATGCTGGATGGTGAAACCAGGGAGCATTTCGGTATTTCTTACCTGAATGGTATCAAGCCGGATTATGTGGAGAATGGCAGATATGTGAATATTCAGGATTTATCAGCCAGCGCACCAAGCGCTTCCTCGAAATGTGAGACACGCTTTGCTGATGTAGGTGATTTAAATGTATTAGGGGAAGAGGTGGATAATAGACTTTTTACAATCTGGGTGGAATATAATGGGGAAGATTTATTTGTCCGGTATGCAAATGGGAGCTTTTCAGAGGCAGTAAGACCTGAAGTTCCTCAGATTGCATTGGAGGGGAGGTATGAACTTGCACGGAAGTTTGCAAATGAGGATGTAAGCATTGGCTTTGTCTCTTCTATCTCGGATACCGGTTCAGCAGCAAGCCATACCGTTCACAGTGTTGCTTTCGCCAATGTTTATATTGAGAATGGGATTACGGCAGAATACATATATAATGCAAAATTGACAGCTGCAAAAGAAGCTGTGCTGGGGGTACTGGATGGCATTACCATGGACAACGATACTACCAAAGGGGACATACAGGATCTGATAGCTAATGCATTGGATCAGGCAGGAATTGCCGAGGTAGCCGTAACGGTTGCATTTACAAAAACGGAGCCTACCACAAGTGATGAAGGAAGGATAGACGCCGTTATATCATTTGAGTGCGGAACCGTAACAGATAGTATTACGATAAGCAAGATAATTGAGAAGCTCCCGGCTCCCATACCGACAGAAACACCGGCTGCCACCCCGCCAACTGCTGCCCCACCAATTGCTACCCCACCGGCTGCCACACTACCGACTGCACCGACAGAAACGCCAGCAGAAACACCAACAGATACGCCCACAGCGATTCCGCCAACTATATTGCCTGCATTTACTCCGGATATGCCGCCAACGGGAGAGCAGAAGGTAACTCCGATGCCTGTGGCTGTATCACGGGAAAAAAAGGAAAAGAATGCGTTATACCTTAATGCGAAGCTGAAGGTTAGTCAGACCGGTAAAAAAATCAGTGTCAGATGGGGGGGAGTGCCGGGGGCAGATGGATACGACGTCTATGTCCAGTATTGTGGAAAGAAGTTTACGAAGAAATCCATTACGCCAATTAAGAAGGCCGGCACAACGAAAGCCGCGGTAAAGAAGGTGAATGGAAGGGCATTAGACCTAAAAAGGAATTATAAAATTTATGTTCTTGCCTATAAGCTGGCAGACGGCAGAAAAGTAACCCTTGCCAGAACCATAACCGCCCATGTCGTTGGCAGAAACAATAAAAAATACACAAACGCAAAAGCGGTTAAGGCAAAGAAAAGTTCTTATATACTTAAGCAGGGGAGAACAGCTAAAATATCGGCGGGTATTGTTTTGGTGGACAAGGACAAGAAGCAGCTTACCAATGCCCATGCAAAGAAGTTCCGATATGCGGTCACAGATAAAACTGTGGCAGCGGTGTCTGTAAATGGAAAGATAAAAGCAGTAGGAAAAGGTGTGTGTACCATCTATGTCTATGCCAGAAACGGCTTTGCGAAAAAGCTAAAGGTTACGGTAAAGTGATGCAATCGCTTATAATCAACTCATGGTGAAAGAGGGAGCGGGAACATGAGAGCGATTGCCCTGTTTGGGAATTCTACTTATTGCGTCAGGCATAGATTTATTTTCCGGATAACCCGGCAGGGATTACCCGCCGCAACACAATTCGCAGGAATATCTTTTGTCACCACACTGCTTGCACCGATTACTGTTCCACTCCCTATTGTTACTCCCGGAAGAACGATGACACCGCCCCCGAGCCAGCAGCCATCTTCGATTTTGATGGGGAGAGCATAGGTCTGACAAAAATACGTCCCGCTCTCCGGCTGCCAGTCTTCGATTACCCGCTCAGAAAGTTCTACAGGATGCGCCGCTGTGTATAGCTGTACATTTGATGCTATCAGGACATTATTTCCGATCTTTATTGTATTACAATCTACAAAGGTGCAATTCATATTGACGGAGACATTGCTGCCTATAAAAATATGTTTTCCGTAATCACACAGGAATGGACTGCCAACAGACACATTAGTGCCTATGCCTCCAAATAGCTCTTGTAATACCTCATATTTTTCGGCTTTTTGGTTATAGGAAAGCCGATTGTACCCGGTAAGCAGCTCCCGGGCATTTCTTTTTAACTCGAGAAAGATTTTGTCATGGCAATTGTAATTCTGACCGGCCAGGCATTTTTCCAGTTCATTCATTGGCATCAGCCCCTTTCTTTCATCTTTGCTTAATGGCATTTTAGGCAAAAAGAAGCATAGACTTTTAATTCCCTTTGCGTTCTGGCGCTGTACTGCTTTAGCTGGTTACGATTGGCCCCCATCCCGCTGACTGAAAATGATATACCCGCTATCCACAGGGCTGTTTTGATGGAGCAAAATAACATACCCTTGTATCCATACCCTGATCCGATGGAATTGAAGGTAATGCGCCAGCAAATAGACCTGCCTTTTCAACTGTCTGATTGGATTTTTCACCTGCTCTGCATACACATTTCCCGAATCCTAAATTTTTCTGTCCCCCTGCAAAGCCAAATCCATATTTTCCATAATCAATTCTTTGCAGTTCCATTCTTCACCCATGACACAATATTTTTCTGTTGTATCAAGAACTACATCCCTAAAACCGACTGCTTTATAGCAGTAATAAGCCGGAAGATTATTCTCAAAAACGCCCAACGATGCTTTTTTTGCCCCATATATTTCAAATACAAATGTCAGCGCTAACCGGAGCATAGCTTTTCCATAGCCTTTTCCTCTCTTGTGAGGATTTATAATAATAAAACCAAAGCGCAGTTCGTCCAACGATTTATCAGGATTTCTTAGTGTAAAAAAACCATCAATTCCTGTTTCATCAAATGCGGTAAACGGCATTAGGGATTCAACAAAAGAAAATTCTTTTTGTGTGATGGGATAATTGCCAAGTATACCTGCTGTCCATTGATAAAATGCTTTTTCTTCTTGACACCACGATAATATCGCATCCACATCTGAAGTTTTATATGGTCTTATTCTAATCATATGTTTTCCTCACAGACAGAAATTTCAATGTCACCTAAAGAGGCGCAATCTGCTTCCCGGCAAAGGGAAATTTATCTTTTCCCAAAATATCGAAAAGTATGTTTCATATAATGGATATAATCTTCTCCAAACGTCTTTTTCATATGTTCTTCTTCCTGCAGCACTTGAAGATGCAGCATTACTGCCGCCCAAATAGAAATGACAAGCAATGGAATGTTAAAAAACAAAAGGCATAATGATACATACAATAAATCAAATCCTACAAATGCAGGATTTCTGCTCCATTTATAAATTCCATTTGTGACTAATGCAGTCTTTTCTTCTGGTATGCCTACTCTCCAGCTATTTTTCATTGTGATAGTTGCCGAACCAAAGAAAACTACTGCAAGGATACCAAGCATAATCCCGGCAATTCTTACTTGCACTATGGGGAATTTTTTTACGGCAAAGATACTGCATACGTCAGCTATAATGATTAAAACAGTAGCCAGACCCATTATTTTTTCAATTTGCAATACCTTCTTTGATTTGTTTCCTGTTCCCATTTGATTAGTTTTTATTGATTTCTTATTTTGAACAATTATTTTGGCAATGTAAAACCCATAAAACGTTATCAAAATAGCTATAGCTGAAACTTGATAAAGCATATTAATCCCCTTTTCCTCCCATCCGATGCTCGCTAATAACTTCAATCTGCACAGTGCATTTGGTAGAGCGGATTTTGCCTGGGCTGATTTCTGGTTCACCATTTATTATACAATATACTGCACTTCGATATAGCAAGCGTAGCACTGCGTTATAGTAATGTCAAGGATAGTTTTTGTATACCGGCAAATAATACCGGAAAAAGTGCAAACGATACCTAATGGGTTGCAATCTTCTGCCAACAATAATATGATATTATCGAAAGGGGATGGTGTGACACCATGAATACTATTCTTGTTGTAGACGATTCCGCTCTTATACGGAATATGATTAAAGATATGTTATCTGGTGCAGGCTATGAGATAGTGGGCGAGGCTCTGGATGGGCAGCAGGCATTGGAAAAATATAAAAAGCTCAAACCAGACCTTACTATTATGGACATCATTATGGACTGTGTGGATGGTATTCGGTCACTTGCCATGATCAGGGAGTATGATGCAAAAGCTGTGGTGGTTATGTGCTCCGCTATGGATCAGGAATCTTATGTGATGGAGGCGCTGCGCCTGGGGGCGAAAGAATTTATTGTAAAGCCCCTTGAAAGGGAAGAAGTACTGGCAGCTGTTTCACGGGCACTGCAGAAATGATTATATTAAAAATATTTGACATAGTCCACCGGCCGTAATACAATGAAAAAAGGAAAGTATCCCCTCCTACGAAGCGCTCATTTCAAAGATGGGTGCTTTTTTTATTTTACAGAAAAGTTCCTTTTGTGCGGAGGGAAAACACGAAGTGTTTATAGCTGCCAGGGCGGTTTTCAGTGGAAGATCGGCAAGACAGCGATATAACCACTCCAAACTGGTTATAACCAATTTAGAATGTAATTTGACTGCTATTTAGCAAATAAACCTGAAAAATTTGTATATAATGCATAAAAAATGACAAAAAAACTAGATATTTTTACGATATTGACTTTTAACTGGTATTATTATATTATAATGACAACAGATGTGGTTATGACCAGTTAATTATGGATATAACCAGAAAAAGAAAGGGGGAATTGAAATGGAGGAATTTAAGGCGCCTAAATATCTCCAGGTCAAACAGAAGATAATACATAATATTGATAACGGTTCATATAAGGAAAAGGAAGCGATTCCCAGTGAGAGGGAATTGATCACACTTTTCGATGTGAGCAGGATTACGGTTCGAAAGGCAATTGACGAATTGGTCAATGAGGGATATCTATACCGTATTCACGGAAAAGGTACATATGTAAAAGGGGAAGGAGATCAGAACAATCTGGTATCCATCACCAGTTGTACGCAGGACATTGAGGAGCTGGGCTACACACCGAGCCGGAAGGTTTTAAGCGATGAGGTCATCCCTGCGGATGCAAAGAGGCGGACAAGTCTGAATCTCAGCGATGCAGATCAGGTATTCCGGCTGTCACGTATTTATTTTGCGGACGAGGAGCCATTAAACTTTACCACCACATACCTTCCGTATAAGATTTTTCCGGATATCGATCTATATGATTTTTCAAAGGTTTCTTTGTACAAGATTATAGAAGAGAAATATGGTGTGAAGATTACGAAAGCGACACGCACCATCGAAGCAGTCAGCGCCCACGGTGAACTGGCGGAGAATCTGGACGTGGAAGAAAATGTTCCATTACTGCAGTTTTGCTGTACAACATATGGACAGGTGAATGGGAAAGAAATTCCCATTGAGTATTTCAAATGCTGTTATCGAACCGATAAATTCAAGTTCTATATTCATCAACTGCGTTAGCAAAAGAAAGGAGAACGGCATGAAAAGAAGAGCTGGTACTTTAGTTTTAGTAATGGCATTACTGTGTTCCATGATATTGACAGGCTGCGGCAGTGAAGGGGATTCCGGGGATAAGGCGGGCAGCTCCAGTGATCTGAAGGTTGCGATCGTATGTTCCAATTCCGGACAGAATGACAACGGGTACAATCAGTCCGCCTGCGATGGTATCAAGGAATTATCCGAAAAGATCGGATGTGAATATAAGATCATCGAGCCTGCCAACGGTGTTCCGGAAGCGCTGGAGACCTTAGCGGCAGATGGCTACAACCTGATTTTCTCCCTGGAATATGACTTCGATGCACTGATCAAGGGTGTTGGCGGATCTGAGGCGATTGCAGCGCAATATCCGGATACAACATTTGTCGTGTTTAATGACGATCCAAACAAGGACGACTCGGGCAAACAGATCTACAATAATGTAATTTCCGTATTGTTTGATGTTCATGAAGCATCTTACCTTGCCGGTTACTTATCGGTACAGGTAAATGAGAATATGGGAAAACTGTTTGATAATTCTTATAAGCTGACGCCTCTGGATAAGTCAAGGGGAATCGGATTCATCGGCGGAACGAATTCCAATGGGATTCTTGTGTATTCCTATGGATTTATTGAGGGCATCAACAAGGCGGCGGAGGAGTACAAGGCAAAATACAACTACTATGCGAAATACGATGCAGGCTTTACCGATTCCGCCCTTGGAAGTACCGTTGCAGGAACGTTCTACGATGAGGGGGCAAACGTTGTATTTGCAGATGCGGGCGTTGTTGGCGACGGTATTACGGCTAAGGCCAAGGAGGTTGGCAAGCTGGCGATCCAGACAGACGCCAATTTAGATGCGCAGCAGCCGGGCTTCGTCCTCACCAGTGTATTGAAGATCACAGGCGTTCCGGTGAAGACGATCACAGAGGCCTATGCAGATGGCAGGATTAACGAGATGGAAAGGCTGCAGACATACAATCTTGCGTCCGGGGCTACCGGAATTACCGATCTGGAAGAGATGGGCAAGCATGTGCAGGATCAGGCGGTATGGACAGAGATCAAAGAGAAGGTAAAGGCGGTCAGCGATGACATTGCCAACGGAAAAATTGACGTGACGAACAAACAGTTAAACGAAGATTTTGATCCGGCATCCTGTCCCAATGTAACAGTGAAAACAGAATAGACATACAACCAGCTAAGGGCGCCTAAGGATGTGGTGAAGGGCTTTAGGCGCCCTTGCTGTATCCAAAATGAGGAGAGTTGCTATGAGTATGATTATTGAGACACAAAATTTGACGAAAAAATTCGGTGATTTTGTCGCAAATAATAATATTAATCTCCAGGTAGGAAAGCAGGAAATCAAATGTATTGTTGGGGAAAACGGTGCCGGTAAGTCAACCTTGATGAATATGCTCTATGGCGTATTCCGGCCGACAAGTGGAAAGATACTCCTGAATGGGGAAGAGCTTGTAATGAATTCTCCCACCGACGCCATCCGGCATGGAATCGGTATGGTGCATCAGCATTTTAAACTGGTGCCGAGCTTTACCGTTTACGAGAACATTCTGCTTGGAAGTGAGATTACGAAAAAGGGCTTGATCGACCGACGGAAGGAGATCGAAAAGGTAAAGGAGTTAATCGAGCAGTACCATTTTCAGATCGATCCGATGGCAAGGATACAGGATATTTCGGTGGGACTGTGCCAGCAGGTTGAGATTTTGAAAATGCTATACCGGAATGTCGATATCCTGATTCTGGATGAGCCCACGGCGGTTCTTACGCCGCAGGAGGTCGATCAGCTGATGGAAAATCTGAAGGTGCTGCGGGATCAGGGCAAGACCATTATCGTTATCACCCATAAGCTGCGGGAAGTAATGTATCTGAGCGACAGTGTGACAGTGATAAAGAGCGGCCAGGTGATCGGTAATGTGAAGACACAGGATACCAGTGAGACCGAGCTGGCGCAGATGATGGTTGGACGCGATGTCGTCCTCACAGTAAAGAACGAGAATGGTCCGGCTCCCAACGAGGAAGAAGCCTACCGTGTGGAAAACATATGCACGGTAAACGATGCCAATCAGGAGATCCTGCACAATGTTTCGCTGCACGTGCGCAAAGGTGAGGTGTTGGGAATTGCCGGTGTAGAGGGCAATGGGCAGAGTGAGCTGATCAAGGTATTGACGGGCGTGATGACCGTGACGAAGGGAAGAGTGATATTGAACAACAAGGACATTACCAACGCCTGGCCGGATAAGCTTCGCAAATTTGGAATCGGAATCATTCCCGAGGACCGCTATGCCCAGGGCTTGTGCCAGGATATGTCCATACCGGAGAACTGTATCGCAGGATATTTTGACACCCATAATGTCTGCAGGAAAGGCATTCTCAGTGGGAAAAACATGAAACAGCTCTGTAATGATTTCATCCAGAAGTATGACATCCGTGTATCCGACCGGTATGGCCTTGTATCCCAGTTATCCGGTGGAAATGCCCAGAAGGTGATCATTGCAAGAGAGTTTGAGAATAATCCGGATCTGATCATTGCCTGTCAGCCGACCCGGGGCGTTGATATCGGCTCCATCGAATTTATCCATCGACAGCTTTTGGCGCTTCGCAATGCAGGAAAGGCAGTACTGCTCATATCCAGTGAATTGTCAGAAATCATGAGTTTATCTGACCGGGTTGCCGTAATGTATAAGGGCGGCATCATTGGCGAGGTGGATCCCCGGGTGACGACTTCGGAGGAAATTGGATTACTGATGGCAGGCGCCGGTGAGAAAGGAGGGGGCGGACATGGGGAAGAGTAAAGTAAGCTACATCGGTCCAAAGATTCTAAATACACTGCTTCCTGTGGCATTGGCATTCTTTATTGGCGGCATTATCATCCTCTGTATTGGAGAAAATCCAATTGAGGCCTATCGCATGATGCTGGGGAAATCACTTTTTACGACGAGAGGATTTTTAAATACCCTGCATTATGCCTCCCCGTTACTGCTGACAGGGCTCGCCATCGCCATCACCTTTAAGGCGAATATATTCAACATGGGAGTGGAGGGACAGCTCTTATTCGGCGGGTTTTTCGCCGGAATAGCCGGCGCCGCCATGAATTTATCCAGTTCTGTGCTGGAGAAGGTGATCTGCATGGCCATCGGAATGGCATGCGGCGTACTGTTCGCCTTGGTTCCGGCAATCCTGCGGGCATACTTCCATGTGGATGAAATGGTAGTCACCCTGATGCTGAACTATGCCATGATCAAGGTGTTGGAATATCTATCCTCCGGTCCGTTCCGGGAGGCCGGCTCTGGGTATGTATGTACGCCGACCATCAACGGGAGCGCTATGTTTAAGAGGCTGGGCATTGACAATTCCAGGCTGACCATGTTTTTCTTTATCGCATTGGCGGTGCTGATCGTTATGACCTTCCTATTCAGGAAAACGAAGCTGGGGCTGCAGATAACCGCCATCGGGAATAACCCCGATTTTGCAGAGGCAACCGGAATGCGCGTCAGAAGAAAGATCATTCTCCTCATGTGCATCAGCGGTGCGCTGGCCGGGCTTGCCGGCTCCGGACAGATGATGAGTGAGAAATTCAAATATACATTGGCGTTCTCTGGTACAACGGGACTTGGCTGGGACGGAATGCTGATCGCACTTTTGGGAAGACACAATCCGATCGGTATCCTGCTGGCGGCTATTTTCTTCAGCGCACTGAAAACCGGAGCGGACAACATTAACATGTATACATCGGTGCCAAAGGAAATCGTAGGCGTCCTCCAGAGCCTGATCATTCTCTTCCTTGCCGTGCAGTTCCTGAATGAACGCTATGGATTGAAAGAGCGTATCCGTAAATGGATGCGTCGAAAGGAGGCGGCATAATGGCATTTCTTAACGGAATAATATACGATTCAATTTATCATGCAGTGCCGATTCTGCTCTGTGTATTAGGCGGCATCTTCGCCTATAAGGCGAATGTGCTGAATATAGCGCTGGAGGGCATGATGCTGGCCGGTTCCTTCTTCTCCGTCCTGATCAGCTTTCAGACGGGCAATATTATACTGGGATATCTGGCTGCCATCGGTGCGTGCCTGGTAATCGGATTGATTTTCGCCTTCTTTGGGGTTTCCTGCAAAGGGAATGTAATCATCATTGGCCTTGCCATCAATATGTCAGTCACCGCCATTGCCGGATTTGTTTTACAGCTTATGAACTCCGCAAATATCAGACTGAATTTTACTAACGCGGCGAATTTCAAGATCAACATTCCAGTGGTCGAAAACATTCCGATCCTCGGGAGCATTCTCAGCGGACACACAGTGATCACTTACATTTCCTTTGTATGTATCGTCCTCATCTGGTTTTTGATGTACCGCACGAAGTTTGGAATCTATGTGCGTGTCGTTGGGGAAAATGAAGATTCGGCGAAAAGTCTTGGACTGAATACAAACAAATATCGTTATCTGGCCGTACTGCTTGGCTCCTTCTTCTGCGCATTGGCGGGAATCAATCTGGCCTTGGAGCGGATGACTATTTTTACAAACAATATGACGGCAGGACGTGGATTTATCGCCATTGCGGCCATCTACTGCGGAAGGGGCGACCCGCTTTCTTCCTCTGTGTATGCCATTATCTTCGGCCTGGCAAGAGCGCTTTCTGTGAATTTTAGCTTACATGCCGGCGCCGCTGCCGCCGTATTCGACGTCATTCCCTATGTGGTGATGACGGTGGTATTGACTGTGGTATCTATTGTGAAATATCGAAATCATAAAGTACGCGGGGTGTAAGATATGGGAAAGAGTGCTTTGATCATAGTAGACATGGTCCGGGACTTTACCGATCCCGAGGGACTTGTCTACTATCCGGAAAACAGAAATATACTGAAACATATTCAGAAGGTGCTGGAGGCGGCCAGAAAACGAAATCTCCTGGTTATCTTCCTTCAGCACCGGAACCGCAGGGGAAAGATAGACCGGAAAGCGGCTGCCATGAGACCAAACTGCATGGAGGGGACATTCGGAATCGAGATCGATCCGCTCCTGACCGTGGATGAGGAGAAGGATTATGTGATTCCAAAGAGAAGATACAGCGGCTTTTTCGGCACCGATCTGGATCTGGTACTGCGGGAAAACGGCATTGAAAATACGATTATTGTCGGGACAAAAACCAACTGCTGCATTCGTGCCACCGTAACCGACGCCTTTTATCTGGACTACACACCGTATGTGATCCGGGAATGCGTGGCTACCAATGACGAAGTGGTCAATGAGGTACATCTAAAGGATATTGATAAGTATCTGGGGCATGTCATCGACATGAAGAGGTTTCAGGAGATGTTAGATCAGGAGGAACTATAGAATGATCGGCAAAAACTAGTGTAAGGAGGTCTGGCTTGGAAATGAGTAGAAGAAAAACAGATGTGTTGACAAGTGGCTATGTCAGTATGGACCACATCATTCGGATCGCTTCGCCGGCGCGCATTGGGTTCACCTCTCTCGTTCAGAACCAATCCAATGTGGACATCAACTACGGCGGATGCTCCGTCAATATTGCTTATGCCCTGTGCAGGCTTGGCATGCGTGCACTGCCAATCCTTCGTGTTGGCGAGGACTTCGAATCCAACGGGTTTAAGCAGTTCCTGATGGAGGGAAATGTTCCCTTGGACGGCATAACAGAGATTCCCGATGAAAAGACCAGTGTGTGTTATCTGCTGCAGGATAACAACAACAATCATATCACCATTTTCTATCCCGGCGCGATGGATGAAAAATATGCGGGACCGATGAAGGATGAAATGTTTGAAAATGTACGTCTTGGCGTGATCACGGTGGCGCCGCAGAAGGATAACCGGGAATTTTTTAACCAGTGTAAGAAACATAACATTCCCATCGTATTTGGCATGAAGGATGATTTTAATGCGTTTCCGGAGGAGTTTTTAAAGACACTGCTGACAGAGAGTGATATCATTTTTTCCAATGAAGTAGAGCGGAAGATCATGGAGGAGCTGCTGGGAATGAAGGACATCGAAGAGCTGTTTCGGATCGGAAAAGCCAACATCATTGTAACGACATTGGGGAAGGACGGAAGTCTGTGCTATATACGGGAGAAGGACGGGATCCGTCGGGAAAAAATCGGAATCTGTGAGGTGGAGCATGTGGTGGACGCCACCGGATCCGGCGACGGCTATATGGCAGGATTTATCTATGGCTATCTGAATGGCTGTGATCCGAAGAACTGCTGTGAGCTGGGAAGCGCCCTGTCACATTTTGTACTGCAAAAAGAGGGATGCTGCTCGAATATCCCGACGGAGCAGGCGCTTCTTGCGAAGGCGGAAGAGAACAGGATGAAATAAGGGAGGCGATGAGTGAGAATGAGTACTTTATATATGGGCGCTGACAGAGAGACAGTGTCGAAATACGTTTTATTTTCCGGAGATCCCTGGCGGGTAGAGGTGATAAAAAAATATCTCGATGAGCCGAAACAGGTTGCCTTTATGAGGGAGTTCAATACCTATACCGGGACATATAAAGGTGTGGCGGTCACCGTGACCTCCACGGGGATCGGAGCCCCGTCAGCGGCTATCGCCATGGAGGAAATGTATGAGGCGGGCATGGAGGTCGCCGTCCGCATGGGAACGGTGATGTCCATGCGGGACGATATGCTGGGGCATTTCATGATCCCACTGGCCGCTATGAGACGGGAAAGCACCAGTCAGACATATGTGGATCTAAGCTATCCGGCAGTTGCCGATTTCGAACTGGTAAATGTTATGAACGAAACGGTTACAGCCATGGGGAAACGATATGCAAACGGCCTGAACTGTACTATGGACGGATTCTATAGCTGCATGCACGATTCTAAGTTTTCCAAGGAATGGGGGCGCGATATGTCCCGAACCTTTGAGGAGGTAAAGAAACTTGGCGTCACCGGAATTGATATGGAATCCTCCTGCATGATGACTCTGGGAAGATTGATGAATGTGAAAACCTGTGTGCTTACACTGGTAACCGTTCTGGAAAATCTGAAAGAGACACTCCAGGGCCGGGAACGGACGGATGCAGAAGATCTGTTGTGCAGGACGGCTTTAGAAGGAATTTATAATTATCATGCAAAAGGGAGGTAAAGAGACTATGAGTAAAGAATTATTTGAATTACAGGCATCTACTATTATCGGTATGGTACACTGCCTTCCGCTGCCGACGACGGCCGGATTTTCCGGAGATTATCAGAAAGTGATAGAGCAGGCGGTGCAGGATGCGGTGACACTGGAAAAAGCGGGGGTGGACGCAGTCATTGTAGAAAATATGGGTGACACTCCATTTTCTGCCCATGTGAATAAAGCTCAATTAGCGGCGTTGACGGCGGCGGCGGCAGCGGTGCGGAATGCTGTGAAGATTCCCATTGGAATCGATGCAGCGTTTAACGACTGTGAGGCGGACATCGCCATCGCAGCGGTGACAGGGGCGTCCTTTATCCGGGTTCCGGTGTTTGTCGATACCGTGTGCACCACCGATGGGATCCTTTATCCCTGTGCGAAGAAATGTATGGAGTTTCGCAAACAAATGGGCCTGGAACATGTGAAGATCCTGGCGGATGTCCAGGTAAAGCATGCCCATATGGTGCTGCCCTATATCACCATTGAGCAGTCCGCATGCGAGGCGGCAGACAGCGGCGCAGACGGGATTATCGTAACCGGGACGCAGATAGGAGAAGAGACGCCGATCGATCTGATCAGACGTGTCAAGCAGGTAGTGAAGCTCCCTGTCTTTGCCGGCAGTGGTGTCAAAGCAGAAAATATAAAGGAACAGATGCAGGTTGCGGATGGTGCGATCATTGGCTCCAGCTTAAAGGAAGGCGGCATATTGACGAATCCCATCGACTATGACCTGGTGAAAAAAGTATTGAACGGATTAGCATAAGGAGTGAGATTATGATGAGACCTATGAAATTGGCAGGCTCTGAATTGATGTTCGGAGCGGGCAGCCTGGATTACATAAAGAGTATCCATGTGGAGAGAGCAAGTATTGTTGTGGGCGGAAGCAGTATGGAGAAGAGTGGCATGCTGGCGAAGGTGCAGGAGCTGTTCTGCGAGGCGGGGGCGCAGGTAAGCGTGATCCGCGGCGTGGAGCCGGATCCGTCCCTGGAAACGGTTCTGCGCGGGGCGGGGGAGATGCTGGAGTTCCAGCCGGATCTCATCGTCGGCTTAGGCGGTGGATCTGCCATGGATGCGGCAAAGGCTATGTGGATTTATTATGAGCACCCGGAATTGAAGACCATCGAAGAAATTCTGCCGCCCAATGAATTTCCTAAATTGAGGAATAAGGCAAGACTTTGCTGTATCCCGTCCACAAGCGGGACGGCCAGCGAGGTATCCCGTTCCATCGTGATCTCGGATAATGAACGCGGCGTAAAACACGGGATAGGAAATATGGAAATGATGCCTGACATTGCCATTTGTGATCCGGCAGTCACCATGTCCATGCCTGGGCACATCACGGCGGAGACGGGAATGGACGCCATGACGCATGCGGTGGAGGCTCTGGTTTCCCAGCGTGCAAACTATTTATCGGACATTCTGGCCAGGCAGGCAGTGAAAGATATTTTCGCCTATCTGCCCGTGGCATACGAAGAGGGAGCGAATGTGGAAGCCAGAGAGAAAATGTTGAACGCCTCCATGGCGGCAGGTCTGGCTTTCACCAATGTGTCCCTTGGGATCGTCCACTCCATCGCACATACACTGGGAAGCTTCTTCCATATCGCTCATGGGCTTGGGGACGCCATTGTGCTTCCCTATGTGATTCATTTCAACGAGATGAAAAGCGACGGGGCCCGGGACATCTACAGGAATCTGGCGGAAGAACAGAAGGCGGAGAGCTTTGAGGAAAGCATCCTTGAATTAAATAAGAAGTTACATATTGCAGATAGAATCTCGGCACTGCTCAGTGAAGAACAGAGAGCAGAATATCAGGAGAGAATTCCGGAGATGGCGGACATGGCGCTGGCAGACGGATGTACAAAGACCAATCCTGTCATACCCACAAAGGCAGAGATGGAGGAGCTGTTCAAAACTATTTTTTAGAAGGAAGGGAGAAAAATGAAACTGATCTGTTATTTATCCAATGGATATCCTACAATTGAAAGCAGTATTGAGATGGCAGAAATATATTCAGAGGCCGGCTGTGATGTGATTGAAATCGACTTTCCGTCTGCAGATCCGTTTCTGGAAAGCGAGCTGATCTCTGGAAGAATGGCGAAGGCGCTGGAAAACTGCAGCGATTTCCAGAAATATATGGACGGAATGGTGACGGCGAAGAAAAACAACCCCGATACATCCTTTATTCTTTTGTCCTATGAAAATACCATCAGACAAATGGGATATGAGGTGTTCGAGAAATTTTGCCTGGAACACGGTTTTATGGATCTGATTCTGGTGGGGCTGGAGGACGAAACGATTAAAAATAAACTGATCGAAGCCGGCGTCCGGGTGAGCTGCTATGTGCAGTATCATCTGGATGAAGACGAGGTGGAGTCGGCCATCCGCTCCAATGGATTTGTCTATCTCCAGGCCAAACCCACCACAGGGAATGTCAATCCGGAGTATCCAGAACTGAAGGACTGCATACAGTACCTGAGAGACCGTGGCATTACAAGACCGATCTACTGCGGTGTGGGGATCTACCAGCCGGAGGATGTTTCGATGGCGAAGGAGGCAGGGGCAGACGGCGTATTTGTAGGCAGCACCGTATTGAAGCTGCACGATGATATTCCGGCGCTGAAGGCAAAGATCAAAGAGTTAAAAGAGGAGTGTTAAAAATCAGGACAGCCTGGCGGCGGGCCTCCAATTGGCACCGCCAGGCTGAGACGATAGAGGATTCGTCTGGGAAGGCAGAAAGGAGAATATCATGGCAAGAGCAAAAAGTATTTCGATCATCACCCTGGGGGTGGATGATCTGGAGCGGTCGATCCGTTTCTATGAATCCCTTGGATGGGAATGTTCACCGGAGTCAGATCCTGGGATCTGCACCTATATGCTTGCGGACAATATCGTGCTGGGTCTGGTTCCCTATGATTTCCTTGGGCATGATGCCCAGATGGAGGTGACTCCCAAAACGCAGTACCGGGGGTTCACCCTGGCCATTAACGGCAGCAGTGCGAAAGAAGTAGACGAGTTGTTTGAGGCGGCAGTAAACGCCGGTGCCACAAGCTGGCAGAAGCCGCAGTGGAAGGACTGGGGAGGCTGCGATGGGTACTCGGGATATTTTCTGGATCCGGACGGGTATCCCTGGGAGGCTGCCTATGCGCCTTTCCTGAGATTATCGGAAGATAACCGGCTCCTGCCGAAGACAAAGGATGAGGTGTAGAGGGGAAAGGAGATGTTCAGTCCCACTCAATGTCGTCGCCGTTTTCGCGGACGATGCGGTATAATTCATCCTCATTTTCAATCAGTGAGACAATGATTTCTGCGAACCGCTGCGCCTTTTTTTCATTTTCTTCCGTAATGTCTTCATAGTAAGCGGCATAGGAACCGGCCTCGGGATCGCTTTCCAGCCCTTCCAGAATGTCAGGTGCATGTTCGGCGAGATAATAGTTGAATAAGGCGTCCCAGTTGTATCCGTTCATATACGCATATTCATTGATCTCACACATTTTTTCTCCGATGGCATAGGGCTTGTCGTTCTCGTTGTAGAACCATACCCCGATCCAGTCGTCATTTTTACTAACCTTTACATAATCCGGCATAGTAATCAACCTCCTTGGTTTTTTATTTCTATTGGTGCAGTTAAGTTAATATTATTATAAGCCCAGGCATTCTAATTGGCAAGACCTGCAGGGATCATGCCGCAATGGAGGATGAAGCGTTTTTTGCCGCATCTTGTCGAATACATGAACAATATTGCATATTATAATGAACTATAGTGAATTGTCTCGATCAAAAGGGTGTTATATAATACTTTTTGAGGTGAGTTGTAATGTATTGCAATAGGGAAGTGCTAGGAGATGTTGTCCGGGCGACAAGGAAGAGCAGGCATTTGTCACAGGAAGCTCTGGCGGAGCGGATTGGTGTATGTAAGAGAACGATAATTGATATAGAGAGCAATACAGGTAATCCTAAATTTGAGATATTGTACCCCCTGGTACGGGAGCTGGACCTGCCGCTTTTTCAGTTGTTTTATCCTGAGGTGGAGGAGAACCTGAAGTTAAAAAATGTACTTATGCAGGAACTGAGCTGCTGTTCGGATTATGAGATGAAGGTGATCCTGTCCGTGGTGAAAAGCCTGCGGTATACCCTGAGAAATGAGAACTGAAACAGAATAGATGGATGAGAAATCAAAGCCCTGTAGTATGTGGAAAGGACAGCCCTTGTATTTTTACCGCATACTGGGGGCTTTCTTTTTTTTCAAAAACAATGTATAATAGGACATATTTATAGAGAGGAGATTATGTGCTGTGTTCAGAAGGATTGCATTTCTATTTTTGACCGGTGTGTGCAGCCTTGGGCTGGCTGGGTGCGGCAGTAAGAAAGCGGAACTGCCGTCTTCTGGAGAGGAATCCGTTTCCGGGGAGGCTGTCAGCGGGCAAGACCGCGGCATGGCCGGGGCAGTGGATTTT
The DNA here is from genome assembly GCA_948467395.1 of uncultured Clostridia bacterium. Classification (GTDB taxonomy): domain Bacteria; phylum Bacillota; class Clostridia; order Lachnospirales; family Lachnospiraceae; genus Eubacterium_F. Next base: position 25,431 of record CAOKDX010000011.1, read on the forward strand.
GATCATAAACTGGATGAATATCAGCCGCAGAAGAAGAAATATAATTTTTTCTTTACATATAAGATGATCCATCCCTGGTGGGACGCTGTCGCTCTGGGAATTGAGGAGGCGGCAGCCCAGTATGAGGAGAAGGGAATCATCATAGAGTATGAATATCTTGCGCCGAATGAAGTGTCTGCCCAGGATCAGATCCGTCGGCTGTCTGGTGCAGCCAAGCGGGGCTTTGATGTGATCGGGGTGGATGTGGCGGATACTGCCAGACTGACGCCGGAGATTAACAGGCTCATTGAGAATGGTCAGAAGGTTATGACATTTTCCAGTTCAGATGCCGGCCGGGAGGATGGATGCCGCCGGATCGCCTATGTGGGAAACACCCATAATTATAAAGATGGTGCGGATCTTACGGAAGCACTGTGCAAAAAGCTGGGATATCGCGGGAAGGTTGCCGTCCTGGTGGGAACCAAAGGGGCGCCGTGTCATGAAGACCGGGCGCTTGGTGCGCAGCGTGTGATAGCGGATTATCCGGAAATGGAGATTGTGGAGATTGCCTACGACGACGATAATGCGGAGAAGGCCTATGAATTTACCAGGGAATTTCTGAAGAAGCATCAGGATCTTTCCGGGATCATTTGCTGCAATATGAGCAATCCGGTGGGCGCCGCTGAGGCGGTGGTAGAAGCCGGCCGGGAGGATGAGATTGTTATCGTTGGCATGGATCACGATCAGGAGGCTCTCCGGTATCTCCGGGATGGAGTGATTTATGCACTGGGAGTCCAGGACTGCTATTCCATCGGCTTTGACACCGTTCAGGTGGCGGTCAGGATAGCGGATGGAAATCTGCCGGGGGAGACTTACCCGGAAAAAACAGAAGAGACAACGACGATTATTTACCAGGATGGTGCCGCAGCAATGCTCCAGACACTGTATGGTGAAACAGAATAAAGAGAAGAGATAACGGGGGCATAAAATGGATCAGATACAGGATGAGGGCATCAGGAAAAGACAGTTAAAAAAGACAGCAGCCTACGCAGTTGCGGGCGGCATCATGATAGCCGCCATACTCCTTGTCACGACAGTATGGGTGTCGAACAGCGCCCGGACCGGCACGGATCAGGCGGTGAACCGGGTCAGTGGATTCTATCTGGAGGAGCTGGCCGGCCGGAGGGCGCAGGTAGTTTCAGAGGAATTAAAAAATAATTTTACCTATATTGAGAACGCCCTTGCGATTATGGATGAATCCCACCTGAAATCCCAGGAGACGCTGCGCCGTTTTCTCGGCAGGGTGAAGAAGCTGTATGGTGTGGATAAGTTTGCACTGGTGGATGAGAAGGGCATTGTGTATACCGAGCACAGCACCACGTCCGGTCTCAGCAGATACAGCTTTCTGAATGAAGAGCTGACGGAGCCGGTTATCAGTACGGCGAATCTGTACGGGGCAAAAAAGCAGGTGGTTCTTGCGGTTCCCGTAGAACATATCTTCTTTCAGGGCATTAGGATGAAGGTGTGTTTCATTCAGATCAATATTGATGAGATGCTGAGCTCCCTGACTCTGCAGACCAACAACAATGAGACCTACTGCAGCCTGTACTATAACAATGGGGAGTGCCTGACCAATGAGGAGTTTGGCAATGTGAAGCCGGGAAAAAATCTGCTGGATGCGCTGAGGGACGCCGATATCGACGATGGTTGCAGCTATGAACAGATGGAGACTGATTTTATGAATGGAAGGCCGGGCCAGATTTCCTTCCGCTACCAGGGCGCCCAGGAAGCCCTATGCTATATTCCGGTACAGGGTACGAACTGGATGCTGACAATCCTGATCCGGGACAATGTAATCAGCAGCCATATCAGCTCCATCAGCTCCGGTATGATGAGCCGGGGCATAATCCAGATCATAATTACGGTGATGGTGATGCTGATGGTATTTCTGGCGCTGATCCACCAGTCCAGAAAGAACGCAGGATTTCTTCTGGAACGGGAAAAGGCGGATGGAAACAGGATACGTGCCGCCTATGCCCAGGTTGAGAGGGAGCGGGCGGCAATGGACAACATCCATGCGGCGCTGGGTTCCGGCCTGTGGAGTATGGAGTTTAATGAACAGGCGGAGCTGGTTTCCTGTAATTGGACGGAGGTTTTCCGCAGCATGGTAGGCTATCAGGGGGAGAAGGAGTTTCCTAACCGGCTGGAATCCTGGTCGGATCTGCTACACGAGGAGGATAAGGAAAGGGCGGTAGGCGAGTTCTGGGATACGGTGCGGGATTACAGCGGTGAGAAAACCTATGATGTGCAGTATCGGCTGCTGACAAAGAATGCCGGCTGGAGGTGGTTTCGCGCCGCCGGAAGGCTGTCCCGCCGTGAGGACGGTTCCCCCATCACCTTTGTCGGTCTTTTTCTTGATATTGATGATGAGAAAAGGATGGAGGAGCTGCTGGAGAAACAGACAAAGGATCTTCAGGACGCTCTGGCGGCGGCCCAGCATGCAAACAGGGCGAAAACTACATTTCTCAATAACATGTCCCACGATATCAGGACGCCGATGAACGCCATTATCGGCTTTACCTCATTGGCGGCGGCCCATATTGATAATACGGAACAGGTCCAGAGCTATCTGTCAAAGATATCCACATCCAGCAATCATCTGCTGAGCCTGATCAATGATGTGCTGGATATGAGCCGCATTGAGAGCGGTAAGGTAAAGATAGAAGAGAAAGAAACGTCACTGCCGGAGGTGATGCATGATCTTAAGACCATCGTGCAGTCTGATATCACTTCCAAGCAGCTGGAGTTTTATATTGATACGGCGGATGTGGTGAATGAAAATGTACTGTGCGATAAGCTGCGGCTGAATCAGGTGCTGCTGAATCTTCTGAGCAACGCCATGAAATTTACCAAGCCCGGCGGGATTGTAAGTGTCCGCATTATCCAGAAGGGGACTGCGGTGGACGGCACTGCCTCATACGACTTCCAGATCAAGGATACCGGGATTGGCATGAGCCAGGAATTCCTGGAACATGTATTTGAGCCCTTTGAACGGGAGCGGACCAGTACGGTCAGCGGGATACAGGGAACCGGGCTGGGTATGGCCATCACAAAAAACATTGTGGATATGATGGGAGGAACGATTTCCGTAGCCAGCCAGGAGGGCAGGGGATCCACCTTTACCGTATCGCTGCAGTTCAGAACCTGTTCCGGTCCGGTCAGACAGGAGATCATACCAGAATTAAGGGGTCTTCGGGCACTGGTGGCGGATGATGATTTCAATACCTGCTCCAGTGTTACAAAGATGCTGTCTACCATTGGCATGCGTCCGGACTGGACTACATCCGGCAAGGAGGCGGTGCTCCGCACCAGGCTGGCGGTGGAGCAGAATGACGGATATGCCGCCTATATTATCGACTGGCTTATGCCGGATATGAACGGCGTTGAGGTGGTACGGCGGATCCGTGGAATTATTGGGGATGATAAGCCGATCATTATCCTCACTGCCTATGACTGGTCGGATATTGAAGAGGAGGCCAGGAAGGCCGGCGTCACCGCATTCTGTTCCAAACCCATCTTCCTTTCGGAGCTCCGGGAAATCCTGGAGTCGCCATTTACCGTAACGGAGGATGCAGCTGCAACAGAAGACAGCGTCTCCTTTGAGGGGAAGAGGATTCTTCTGGTGGAGGATAATGAGATCAATCAGGAGATTGCGGTGGAGATCCTGCAGGCGGCGGGCTTTATTATGGATGTGGCAGACGACGGGGCTGTAGCCGTTGATAAAATTAAGGCGGCGGAGCCCGGTCAGTATGATCTGGTCCTGATGGATATACAGATGCCTATTATGAACGGCTATGAGGCCACCAGGCAGATTCGGAGGCTGGAGAACTGCCCGTTGGCAGAGATTCCCATTATTGCCATGACTGCCAATGCCTTTGACGAGGACAGAAAGGCGGCGTTTGAAGCGGGGATGAACGGTCATGTGGCGAAACCAATCGATACCCCGAAGCTGCTGGAGCTTCTGGGAGAAATATTGTACTAATATCTAATAACATTATGAAAGTGAGGAAGAAAAAATGAAAATCGCAGTGACTTATGAAGAAGGAAATATTTTTCAGCATTTTGGGAGAACAGTTCAGTTCAAGCTGTATGACGTAGAGGATGGCGCCATTGTCTCCGAAGAGATTCTCGATACAAACGGCACCGGGCATGGGGCGCTGGCAGGCCTTCTGGGTGAAGCCGGTGTGGAGGTGCTGGTCTGCGGCGGGATCGGCATGGGGGCACAGAATGCCCTGCAGAGTGCGGGGATCCGGCTGTATCCCGGTGTCAGCGGCTCGGCGGACGAGGCGGTAAGGGCTCTGGTGAACGGGACATTAAAGTATGATCCGGAAGCACATTGCGATCATCATGGACACGGCGGAGAGCACACCTGCGGCAGTCATGGCTGCGGATCCCATTAGAGCCATGCGTGTAGTAAACCTGATGGAAAATACCGTGGGGCTGGAGGGATGCCTTATCGGCCACGGTCTGAGTTTTTATATTGAGACAGCGGGTCACCGGCTGCTGATGGACACCGGCCCTTCCGGGGATATTCTGACGAATGCCCGGAGACTGGGAATCCCCCTCTCGCTTGTGGATACGGTGGTTCTCAGTCATGGCCACTATGACCACGCCGGGGGCATCCTGCCCTTTGCCTGTCTGAACCCATCCGCCAGAATTTATATGCACAGAGAGGCCGCCGGGGAATATTATGCTTATGACGGAAGGGAAAAGGGCTATCGGTATATCGGTATTGATCCGGCCGTCACGGAGCTGGAACAGATCGTGTATGTGGATCAGGAGCTGGTGCAGATTGATACAGAGCTGTCAGTATTCTGCGGCATCCGGGGCAGGAGGAATCTGCCGGAGACAAATAAGCGGCTGATGCAAAAGAATGGCGGCGGCTATATTTCGGATTCCTTTGTCCATGAACAGTGCCTGGTGGTGCGGGAGGAGGGGAAGGCGGTTCTCTTTTCCGGCTGTGCCCACAACGGAATTCTCAATATCCTTGACCGGTACAGGGAGCTGTACGGCACAGAGCCGGATGCAGTGGTGAGCGGTTTCCATTTGATGAAGAAGACGGAGCATACAGAGGAAGAAATGCAGAATATCAGAGAAACGGCCTGTGAATTACAGAGGCTCCGGACAGTTTTTTACACCTGCCACTGTACGGGGGTTCCGGCTTATGAAATGATGAAAGAGATCATGGGGGATCAGCTGCACTATGTTCATTGCGGGGAAGAGATCTGAAAAAAACAATAGCATTTTCTTGTAATTTGTAATACAATATAGAAAAAAGGAAGGCGGGGGCGGTATATGAAATGCAGAAGAGTTGAGATGGATGCGGATGTTGTGAAATATGAACTGGATAAGGGGCTGGAAGACGGCTTTGAATTGTGGGCGGATGTTGTCACTAAGGGCTGGATCGTGACGGATACGCTGATTAAGGTCACCAATGAGAATGGTTTCATCGTATGTCCCTATATTGTACATAGGAGGGGAAGAACCTTTATCGGTGAGAATGATTATATTATTACGGATGCAGACGGAACGAAGCATGTGTGCGGCGAGGATAAGATATTCCAGCGGTACGCGAAGACAGAGTAGCAGCCCGATGGCGCCAATTTGAACCCGCCGTTGAACTGGCAAAAGTTTCTGTTGACATCCGACAGGGAACATGATATTCTTGTAAAAGATTAATAAGTCAAACCGTTGAGGCGGAGATAACGGCAATGATGCCTTTACAGAGAGTCCGGGATGCTGAGAACCGGGCGGGAAACAAGTTGTCAAATGGACCGCTGAGGGTGCAGTCAAATGTGGGTTTCCACAGAGTATTCTGCAACGTGTGGGCATACGTCAGTTGCCGGGGATATGCTGGTATCCTGCTAAGCGCACAGGTCGTTCCTGTGAATCAAGGTGGCACCGCGGATATGTTGATTATTCGTCCTTGACAGAATGTGTTTTTCTGTCAGGGACTTTTTTTGCTTATCGGCTCCCTGACAGAGGGTTCCTCATATGCGAAACAGGAAAAGGAGGCTGGTATGGAAGTCAGACCGGATTTACAGGAAATTAAAAAAATAGCGGCGGTGGGGAAGTATGATATCCTTCCCGTGAGCTGTGAAATTCTTTCGGATATCTGCACACCCATCGGGGCGATGAAGATACTGAAAAATAAATCGACGCACTGTTATATGCTGGAGTCGGCATGGCAGGACGAAAAATGGGGGCGTTATACATTTCTCGGATATGACCCGAAGCTGGAGATCACATGCATGGATGGCGAGATGAGAGCTGGGGATAAGACATTCAGGACAGAGGACCCCTCGGCGTTTCTGCGGCAGCTTTTATCTGGTTACCGGAGTCCCCGTTATGAGTATCTTCCCTCTTTTACGGGGGGGCTGGTGGGATATTTTTCCTACGATTATCTTGGCTATGGCGAACCGGCTGTCCGGACAGAGGCGCAGGACAACGAGGCGTTTAAGGACATGGATCTGATGCTCTTTGATAAGGTGATCGCTTTCGACAATTTTCGTCAGAAGATCATTCTCATTGTCAATATGCCGCTGGATGATCCGGATACAGGCTACAGGCAGGTGGTGAGGGAATTGGAGGAGCTGTGTGGGCTGCTGCGGACCGGCGGGCCGGCTGAGGACGCCGCCGGACATTTGCTGGGGGAGGTCACTCCGCTGTTTGACAGAGAAACCTATTGTGAAATGGTGGAGAGGGCGAAGAACAATATCCGGGAGGGCGATATATTCCAGATCGTTTTGTCTAACCGCCTCTCGGCCCCCTTTGAGGGAAGTCTCCTGAATACGTACCGTATTCTGAGAACCATTAACCCATCCCCCTATATGTTCTATTTTGCCGGTACGGATGTAGAGGTGGCGGGGGCGTCCCCGGAGACTCTGGTGAAACTGGAGGACGGGATTCTGCACACCTTTCCCCTTGCCGGTACAAGACCGAGAGGAAGGACGGAGGAGGAGGACCAGAAGCTGCGGGAGGAGCTGCTGGCCGATGAGAAGGAGCTTGCCGAACACAATATGCTGGTGGATCTGGGACGGAATGATCTGGGGAAGATCAGTAAATTCGGATCTGTCCGGGTGGAAAAGCTGCATTCTATCGAAGCCTACTCCCATGTGATGCACATAGGATCCACCGTCAGGGGGGAGATCCGGGAGGGGTGTGATGCCCTGGATGCGGTGGAAGCCGTACTTCCTGCCGGGACGCTATCCGGTGCTCCCAAGATCCGGGCATGTCAGCTGATCGGCGCGTTAGAGGACAACAAACGGGGCATCTATGGCGGCGCCATTGGATACATTGATTTTTCCGGAAATATGGATACCTGTATCGCCATCCGGATCGCCTATAAGAAAAACGGCAGGGTATTTGTCCGGAGCGGGGCTGGCATCGTGGCCGATTCGGTTCCCGAAAAGGAATATCAGGAGTGCATCAATAAGGCGAAGGCGGTGGTGAATGCGCTGAAGCTGGCAGAGGAGGTGGACGCATGATTCTGCTGATTGATAACTATGACAGCTTTTCCTACAATCTCTATCAGCTCATCGGTGAGATGGAACCGGATATCTGCGTGGTCCGAAACGATGAGGTGACAGTGGAAGAGATAGAGTCCATGAAACCGGATCACATTATCCTGTCACCCGGTCCGGGCAGGCCAGAGGATGCCGGGATCATCGTAGAGGCAGTGAGAACGCTGGGCAGGCAGATTCCCCTCCTGGGTGTCTGTCTGGGGCATCAGGCAGTCTGCCTGGCGTTTGGAGGCGTTATCACCTATGCGGGTGAGCTGATGCACGGAAAGCCTTCCGAGGTTCGTTTTCAGGGGGACTGCCCTTTGTTCCGGGGCTGTCCGGAGACTGCGCCGGTGGCGCGTTACCACTCCCTGGCGGCGGACCGGGATAAGATACCGGATGAATTGCTGGTCACGGCGGTAACTGCCGACGGTGAGGTAATGGCTGTCCAGCACAGGGAATATCCTATCTTTGGAGTGCAGTTTCATCCGGAATCTATTATGACGCCGGACGGCACGAGGATGATACGGAATTTTATTGATAGAAAGGAATCGTGGAAATAGAAACGCTGCGGATCGGGCATGTATGAATGGAGGGAAATAACATGATCAAAGAGGCAATCATTAAAATAGTAAATAAAGGGGATCTCACTTACGATGAAGCGTACACCGTTATGAATGAGATTATGAGTGGAGAGACTACACCCACACAGAATGCAGCATTTTTGGCGGCGCTTTCCACCAAGAGCGCCCGGGCGGAGACGACGGATGAGATTGCCGGCTGCGCCGCAGCCATGCGGGACAATGCAGTCCGGGTAGACACGGGGATGGAATTATTTGAGATCGTTGGCACGGGAGGGGATAATGCCCACAGCTTCAATATCTCCACTACCTCAGCTCTGGTGGCGGCGGCAGGCGGGCTAAAGGTGGCGAAGCACGGCAACCGCGCCGCTTCTTCCCAGTGCGGTACGGCGGATTGTCTGGAGGCCCTGGGGGTTAATATCCAGCAGAGTCCCGAACAGTGTATTAAGCTTTTGAATGAGGTGGGAATGTGTTTCTTTTTCGCCCAGAAATATCATACCTCTATGAAATATGTGGGCGGTATCCGCAGAGAGCTTGGCTTCCGCACGGTTTTCAATATTCTGGGTCCACTAACCAATCCTGGCAGTCCTGTTATGCAGCTGCTGGGTGTGTATGATGAATATCTGGTGGAGCCCCTTGCCCAGGTTCTCATCAATCTTGGTGTGAGACGGGGCATGGTAGTTTATGGACAGGATAAGCTGGATGAGATCTCCTTAAGCGCACCTACTACGGTATGTGAGTTTCGGGACGGCTGGTTCCGCTCTTATGTAATCCGGCCGGAGGATTTCGGGCTTGCCCGCTGTCAGAAGGAGGATCTTGCAGGAGGCACGCCGGAGGAGAATGCGAGGATTACTCTCTCTATCCTCAATGGGGAAAAAGGGCACCGGCGAAATGCGGTACTGATGAATGCAGGTGCGGCGCTGTATGTCGGTGGGAAGGCCGGAAGCATGGAGGAGGGGATTGAGCTGGCAGCAGAGATGATCGATTCCGGCCGGGCGTACGAAACGCTTCAGAAAATGATCGCTGTGAGCGGATGCGGGGAGGAAGAGACATGACGATACTGGATGAGCTTGCAGGGTATGCCCGGCAGCGGACAGAAGAGGCGAAGAGAAAGGCGCCGCCGGAGCTGGTGAGGCAGCAGGCGCTATCTCTTCCCCGGGGAGTATTTTCTTTTGAGAAGGCATTAAATAAGGAAGGGCTTTCCTTTATCTGTGAATGTAAAAAGGCTTCGCCCTCCCGGGGCATTATTGCGGAAGATTTTCCATATCTGCAAATTGCAGCAGAGTATGAGGCGGCAGGGGCCGACGCGGTCTCTGTGTTGACGGAGCCGAAATGGTTTCTTGGGAGCGACCGGTATCTTCGGGAGATTGCCGCCCGTGTATCCATACCGTGCCTGCGGAAGGATTTTACGGTGGATGAATATATGATCTACGAGGCGAAGCTCCTTGGCGCCTCGGCCGTCCTGCTGATCTGCTCTATCCTCAGCGGGGAACAGATCCGGGAATATCTCGGCCTCTGTGATGAACTGGGGATGTCGGCGCTGGTGGAGGCCCACGATGGGAAAGAAATACAGACGGCGGTGGAGGCCGGAGCCAGGATGATCGGAGTAAATAACCGGAATCTCAAAGATTTTTCGGTGGATGTGGGAAGGAGCCGGGAGCTCCGGGAGCAGATTCCCCGGGATATTTTGTTTGTAGCGGAGAGCGGTATTTCCCACACCAGTGACATTTCAGATCTTGTGGCGGCGGGGGCTGACGCCGTACTGATTGGGGAGTTTCTGATGAAATCAGAGGATAAGAGGGCAGCTCTTCAGGAGCTGCGTGTATCAGCCAGACATTAAGGTGCAGGATTGGAGGACAATATGACGAATAAAAAGGGACGCTTTGGTATCCATGGGGGACAGTATATCCCCGAGACACTGATGAATGCGGTGATCGAGCTGGAAGAAGCATACAATAAATATAAAGCGGATCCGGAGTTTAACCGGGAGCTGAATACACTGTTAAATGAATATGCGGGGAGACCCTCCCGGCTGTACTACGCCGAAAAGATGACCCGGGACCTGGGCGGGGCAAAGATTTATCTCAAACGGGAGGATCTGAACCACACCGGATCCCACAAGATTAACAATGTTCTGGGGCAGGCGCTGCTGGCCAAAAAGATGGGGAAGACCCGCCTGATCGCCGAGACCGGGGCCGGACAGCATGGGGTTGCCACCGCCACTGCCGCCGCACTGCTGGGAATGGAGTGTGTTGTCTTTATGGGAGAGGAGGACACAGTCCGCCAGGCGCTGAACGTCTACCGTATGCGGCTTTTGGGGGCCGAGGTGGTCACAGTGAAGACAGGGACAGCAACGCTGAAGGATGCTGTGTCGGAGGCTATGCGGGAGTGGACCTCCCGGATCAGTGACACACATTACTGTCTTGGCTCCGTGATGGGACCGCATCCATTTCCCATGATCGTCCGGGATTTCCAATCCTTTATCTCCAAAGAGATAAAGGAACAGCTCCTGGCCAGGGAGGGAAGACTTCCGGACGCCGTGGTAGCCTGCGTCGGTGGCGGATCCAATGCCATGGGCAGCTTCTATCACTTCATAGAGGACCGGGAGGTAAGGCTTGTGGGATGTGAAGCGGCGGGGAGGGGAATCGATACTTTTGAGACTGCCGCCACTGTCAACACGGGTAAGGTAGGTATTTTCCATGGAATGAAATCCTATTTCTGCCAGGACGAATATGGACAGATCGCGCCGGTATACTCCATTTCCGCAGGGCTGGATTACCCTGGCATCGGACCGGAGCACGCTTACCTGCACGATACGGGACGGGCTGAATATGTGCCAGTGACGGATGAGGAGGCGGTAAATGCATTTGAATATCTGTCGAAAACGGAGGGGATCATTCCCGCCATCGAGTCTGCCCACGCCATTGCCCATGTGATAAAGATGGCGCCATCCATGAGACAGGATCAGATTATTGTTGTTACTATTTCCGGCAGGGGCGATAAGGATTGCGCCGCCATTGCCCGCTACAGAGGGGAGGATATTCATGAGTAAGATTACGTCGGCCTTTGAAAACGGAAAGGCATTTATTCCATTTATTACCTGCGGTGATCCGGATCTGGAGACCACCGCGGCGGCTGTCCGTGCCGCGGCACAGAACGGGGCGGATCTCATCGAGCTTGGCATTCCCTTTTCGGATCCCACGGCAGAGGGACCGGTGATTCAGGGGGCCAGTCTCCGGGCGCTGAAGGGCGGCGCCACCACAGATAAAATCTTTGGGCTTGTCCGGGAGCTGCGCCGGGATGTAACGGTGCCCTTTGTGTTTATGACGTATTCGAATGTGGTGTTCTCGTATGGGGCGGAACGCTTCGCAGCGTCCTGCAGGGAGTCCGGGGTGGAGGGTATCATCCTGCCGGATCTGCCCTTTGAGGAGAAGGAGGAATTCGTTCCAGTCTTTCATCAGTACGGTGTGGAGCTGCTCTCCCTCATCGCACCAACCTCGGAGAACCGTATTGCCATGATTGCCAGGGAGGCGGAGGGATTTCTGTATATCGTGTCAAGTCTTGGTGTGACGGGAACAAGAGAAGAGATTCGAACAGATCTTGCTTCTATCGTAGAGGTGGTCCGACAGAATACCAGCATTCCCTGCGCCATCGGCTTCGGCATCTCCACACCGGAACAGGCAGAGAAGATGGCGGGGATCTCAGACGGCGCCATCGTAGGGTCTGCCATTATCGAGATCATCGGAAAATATGGCAGGAGCGCACCGGCATACGTGGGGGAATATGTCCGGGAGATGAAGGATGCGGTGATACGGGGGAGCTATAATAGATAGAATTTCATCTAAATCAGTTGTATATGTCATCTATCCATGTTACAATGAAAAAAATCAGCCAGCTCTGGCTTACTTTTTCAGGAACAGGAGGTGACTTAGGAAATGAAGAAAATGATTCTGATCTTTGCTGCTGTCCTTATGATCCTGCCATCGGCAGTGACAGCACAGGCGCATGGACATCATGGAAATAGTCATCACAGTACGGTGAAGAAAACGTATGCTCCCTGTACGGTGTCTGGTTGTCATAAGACAGGCCAGCACAGGCACAACAACAAATATTATAATGGAAGCTGTATTACCTACAGGCAGTGTACGGTGTCTGGCTGTCATAAGAATGCAAAGCACAGGCACAAGGGGAAATGTTATTACGGGCATGCCTCCGGCGGCAGAAGATACAGCCAGTGTACGGTATTAAACTGCCGCAAGACCAGGAAACATAAGCACAATGGAAAATACTACTACGGTCATTCCACCATCAGGCAGTAGAATATATGGCAGCATGATACAGGAATCAATTGAAATATTTGTCTGTGTCCCAAGGGATGCAGGCAAATATTTTTGTATCTTAATAGGAGGTATCTATGAGACGCTGGATGGCAATTATGATAACGGCATGTCTGTCCCTGCAGACATGGACATGTGCTGATATTTCGGCTTCTGCAGCCGGGACAACAGCAGTACAGAGAGAGGAAACAAAAGAGACGGTTTCCCAAACGGTAAGTGAAGGGATATCACAGACAGAGTGCGCATTGGAGGTTGAGGTGCGATCTTCGCTGTTATTTCCGTTTCAGGGGAATGTAACCGTTCGGATAAGCGGCAATAAAGAGGAACAGCAGAAGGTTCTGGACTTCAAAAACACAGACAGCTCTTCGCAGACAGCCCGTTTTGATGTTTCAGAGGGAAATTATTCAGTATCGGTCCAGGCGGACCGGTTTGCGTGGTATTCCCAGAACGCAGCGGTCAAGAAAGGCTGGATCTCAAAGGTGCAGGTCTGCCCGGTCAGGACAGAAACAGGCAGCAGTGCCGTTCCGGGCTGGATCCGCCCGGGGGACTTTAATGGAGATAAGGTGATAGACAGTAAGGACACCGATATCGTGCTGTCCACGCTCCGCAGGAATCCGGGGAGTGCAGCGGCAGACCTCAACGGAGACGGCAGTACGGATCTTGTGGATCTGCAGAATCTCGTACAGAGCATCGATGAAAATCAGGTGTCCCATATCGAAAAGCTGGGACTTCTAAGGAAGGTTCAGGCATCGGATGAAACTGTGGCAGAGGGCGACATCCATGCCTTTATGAACGGGGAGGCGGCTGTCACTCTCAGGCCCTTAGACCGGGAGGGCGCCATCTCGAAGGAGAATCCGGCAGGGCTGGAGTTCACACTCGCAGACGAAAAGGCATCGGATCCGGTGCCGGAGATTCAAGGGATTACCATCCATGCGCCCGTCGAGGAAAAGGATGGTACCTTAACCAGCGGCATTACAGATGGCGAGGCCGTGATCGTCTGTGATAACGGAGATGGAAAGGAACAGGAAACAGTTTATACCCTCTCAGGAGGGCAGAAGGCAGCGAAAAATGAGATCCAGAAACTGGGCGGGGGTACCGGAAGGGCAGTTTCCGCTGCCAGCCTCAGCGTAGATGCCAGCGGCGCCCTCGTATTAGATTTTGGCACGCAGCTGGCGGTGAAGAGGGTTGTGATCCGTATTACTGGAACGAAGAAGACAGAGCCCCTGATCAATATAGCCAAGGTAGAATTTGTCAATAATATGGAGGACCGCATACCGGCACCCCAGCTGGATATACCGACATTAAATACACCGGTATCGGGGAATGAGTCGCTGACTGTTTCCTGGACTGCGCAGCGGAACATAACCGGCTATGAGGTATATGTGTCCAGTCAGGCCACGGGCGGGTCACAGATTGTCAGGGTGGCAAATACAAAGCATCTGATCACGTCGATCAATGACAGGGAACTGAAGAATTTTGAGACCTACCTTATCAAAGTCCGTTCTGTCAACGGGGACTGGAAGAGCCCCTGGTCGAAAGAAGTGACCGGGGTGCCGAAACCGCAGAAACTTCCGGCAGCCCCCGATCATGTCAAAGCGGAGGGGGGATACCGGTCCATTTCGGTATCCTGGAAGGATATGGATGATGCCAGCGGATATATGGTATATTTCCGAAAATCATCCGATGAGGGTGCGGCTTATGAGCCGGTGGTAAAAGGTTTTCAGCCCGTCAAGGCGGGGACGGGAAAGCTGGAGGGAACGAAATATGTCATATCCGGGCTGCAAGACGATACGGAGTACTCTGTCTACGTCATGGGCTGGAATGAGCTTGGCTGGGGTAAGGCATCTCTTGTATCAAAAGCATTTACAAAGAATATAGCGCCCCCGAAGCTGCCGAAATACCGCCTTCTGAATACTTCAAACGGGGAAGGGGTTCTGACGGCGCATATAAAAAATGCCGTATATGGCGGCAGCGGCGGCGCCCGGATGGTAGGCAGCACGCTGGATACTGCGGCAAACAGCGCTCTGGGACTGGTGGATGACAACTACGGCTCCTACTGGACCAAGACAGACTGGGATGACGGTGTGGCATATCCTGCTGCTTCCAAAGGCATGGTAGTGACACTGGACAATAATTATAAGATGAATTATATGACCTTTGCGGCAGCGGATATGAAAACCGGTGTGAATACGGTCCGGGTCGGTTATTGGAGTAAAGAAGATAAGCAGGAGCAGACGGTGGGGGCACGCCTGATCGCAAAGACCGATGCAGGGAATAATCCTTACTATATCGTGAAATTTGACAGGACCATTACGGCAGACAGGATACACCTGTGTCTCGGCAGGAGCTGGGGCGGTGCCGGGGATATCGTTGTGGGTGAGATCCATTTCCACAAATACGATTCCCTGGAAGATGATATCATGGGACTGTACCAGGATGACATGCATACGACCCTGCGGGAGGATGTGACGGCGTCGGTGATCGACGCACTGGAACGCCGGCTGGAAACGGCGGACACAGAGAGCGGGGAGAAACATCCGCTGTATCAGGAGCTAAAACTGGAATTAAGGACTGCCCGGGAAATATTGACGTCGGCGCTGGAGCCGGCCCGCCGGGTGGAGAACCAGATCACAGCAGCGAAAGACACTCATCTGGGATTTGGCGGCCTGAATTCCTGGCAGCCCCTTGGGAAAGCAGCCTATGCGGGCGAGGTTCTTCTTGTGTATGTGGGACATAATACGAAGAGGACAGGAGATGCCGCCGCACTGAAACTGGTGGTGACGCAGCATCATGCCGAGTCTTCCGCCGTAATGAAAACCATGGATCTGAAAGTGGGGCGAAACGAGATCACGATTCCCCAGATAACCACGACAGATCAGGAACGGGGCGGCCAGCTCTATATCGCCTATACCGGAAACAATGCCGCGGATCAGTATGCCGTCCGCATCAGCGGGGGCAGCAGCATTCCCGTCCTGAGCGTATATGGAAAGACAGGGGCAGCCAGGACGGGGGCCATTCAGACCTATGTGAAGGAATTGGAGACCTATGTCAAAACACTGGAGGAGGATCACGGCAGACAGCACACGGGAACTAAAAATGTAGATTACCCATATGACAAAACTAACTGTATCTTAAATGCTACTGATATCATGATGAAGGAAATGATGTATTCCCTTCCGGCAGAACAGGTATGGGCAGGGATTGCAGGGGCAGAAGATAAAGCGGCCAAACTGGATCAGGCTTTACAGGCGATGGAGAAAACCATGACCCTGTTTTACCAGCACAAGGGACTAAGCGATTCTGCGGGAACGGAAAGAGGCAGAAATGCACTGCCGTCACAGCATCTGAATATCCGCTATATGAGAATGTTTGCCGGAGCCTTTATGTATGCTGCCGGAAACCATATCGGAATTGAGTGGAACTCCGCTACACTGGCCAGCGCTCCCAGTGACTGGTCCGGATTTGGCTGGGGTGTCGCCCATGAGATTGGCCACAATATCAACCAGGGCAGCTATGCGGTCGCCGAGGTTACCAATAATTATTTTGCCCAGCTGCTGACAAAGACGCCGGGCAGGACGCGGTTTGATTATGCCAAGGTGTATGAAAAGGTAACATCCGGTACGGTGGGGCGTTCTTCTAACGTCGCCACGCAGCTTGCCCTGTACTGGCAGCTTCACCTTGCCTATGATGACAACCCGGAGGACAAATATATATATGCTAAATATGAGGATCAGTTTAACAATCTCTTCTTTGCCAGGGTGGACACCTATGCGAGAAATCCTGCCAAGGCTCCGAAAGAGGGACTGAAGCTGGATGGCGGCACGGATCAGAATCTGATGCGGCTGGCCTGCGCGGCAGCGGAGAGAAATATCCTTCCCTTTTTCCAGCGCTGGGGAATGGAGCCGGATGCGGCCACCATCACCTATGCACGGAAATATGGGCAGGCGGAGACGAAAGCGCTCTATTATGTCAACGATGCGGCAAGGGATTACCGCGCCGCCCACCCGGGGGAGACCGGAACCATTAAAGATCAGGATGCGGTTCAGGCATCCGCTGCGGCCAGGGGAGGCCAGGTGGAGATTACCATCCGCACAGACCGGGATGCGGACCTGATCCTTGGATATGAGATCAGCCGGAGCATGATTTCAAATGGCAGGAAGAAAACGGAAGTAGTAGGATTCCAGCCGGTGGATACCGCCGACCGGACAATTTATACCGATACGATTTATTCCATCAATAACAGAGTCATGGAATATGAGGTAAGGGCTGTGGATAAGTACCTGAACTATTCCAGACCGGCTGCCGCAGGCTCCGCTAAGATTCAGACGGACGGTATACTGGATAAAACGGAGTGGACGGTGGAGACGGATATGACGTCGGCAGACGACATTGTCATGGAGCCCGATACAGACGATCCGGACAGCGGTTATCATGCCGACCAGCCAGACAGCACAGAGGCAAAGAGGGTGCACAGTATAGACCGCATTGTAGACGGAGACCGGACAGAAGCCGGCACGTATCACGGCAGCAGTAAAGGTACGGCGGTGATCACCATCGACATGCACCGGACGGAACAGGTCACGGCGATGAAATATCTCGGCGATCCACTGACGGAGGCTGTCATAGAGGTCAGCCAGGACGGTGCGGAATGGATCACAGTGAAGGAAAATGTCCGGGGCATTGGGGGATCTGCAGAGAAGACCATCTGGTTTGACTCGGTAAAGGACGGCGAGAGAGACCACTGGATCGGCACCTATGACGCCAGATATGTGAGGCTTGCCATTTCCCATACAGGTAATATTGCTGTCAGGGAAATCGAGCTGTGCGGCCCCACCGGCGACAACGTGGAATTTATGGCGGCGGAATCCGGCCAGCCATCCATCGGTGTACTGACAGCGGATCATCAATATGGAAGCCAGGCATCGGATATTATAAAGAAGGGATCGCTGATCTTTACCGGGACGTATAAAGGTAATCCTGCCTATAACGTAGTAATCTTGTATGATACGGAGGGCAATGTTATTGGTGCAAAGGACGGAAAAACCCAGTCGGGACAGGTGATATTTGCCAATGTTCCGGCACAGGGAAATCTTGGGGAGACATCAGAGGGAACCTGGGTATATTATGTGGAGCCGGGGCAGTGGGATGCCGCCGCACTGAAGAAGCTTCCGGGCGTGCGGGCAGAGCTGTACCGTGTGGACGACGCGTTGACACTGGAGGGCGAACGGATCGTCAGTGATACAAAGGTGATCCGTATACCGGATCAGATTCCGAACATTACATTAACAAATGGAGGCAGAAGTGAAAAAGTGGATTAATATTTTGGTGACAGCATTTGTTTTGATCACGGCAGTCCCGGCCGCTGCCCAGGCGGCAGAAAAGGCGGGCGGAACCCTTACGGCGGCGGGCAATAACGTGGCCGTGACGGTGGCACTCCCCGAGGGAAGGACAGAGGCCATCACGACCCTGCGCCTGCAGCTGCGGGTATCTGTCGGCAGCGGAACCATGGATCAGCCGGCCTTTATCTTTGACCCTGCGGTGAAGAGCGCGGTCAGCGATGCAGACATTCGAAAAGAGAAGGATAACAGTTATACGATGGATATCATACTGTCCGGTAAGAAGGATCAGAAGATATTTCTTGCAAATGGAACCGTGAAAATTGGAACCGTCAGCTTAAAACCGACATCCGCCGCTTTTGCAGCCACGGTTGCTTTCGTTGGAAAAAACGGCGCAGCCAGCTCGCCGACAGTGGATTATGTGGACAGCAGCGGATTGTCTGCCATAACGGTTCCCCTGGCCGGAACGAAGCCCGCAGAGGTGAAAAAAGCAGCGGTTCCGGCATTATCCACAGCCAAACCAAAGCTGACGGCCTCTGTTAAAAATGGCTCCAGAAAAGTAAGATTTCGGTGGAACAAGATTACTGGTGCCAGCGGCTACCGTATCTATCAGTATAATACAAAGACAAAGAAATATAAGAGGATAAAGACCATCACAGGGGGGACGAAGCTCTCCTGGTCAAAAAACTTTTCCTGGGGCACAAAGTATATCTTTAAGCTCCGTGCCTTTCAGACAACGCCGGGCGGGGGAAAAACATATGGGAAGTACAGTTCCGCCACAAAATCGGTAGTACCGCCCTCTGCGGTGAAGAAATTTTCCGCGGAGTTCTGGAGCGTGGGCAAGGCCGGGCTTCTGTGGAAAAGGGTGCCGAAGGCCGGGGGCTATCAGATTTACCGCAGTGCGAAAAAGAAGGGGAAATATAAGCTTGCCCGGACCATCCGGAAGGGGAAGACTACCCGGTGCACCAGCATCAAACATAAGAAAGGGAAAACGTATTATTATAAGATCCGGGCGTATATAAAGCCCGCAGGAAAAAAGTGCGTATACAGTAAGTTCAGCGCGGTGAAAAAATATAAGAATACAGGAAAAAGGAAACGGTAGAGAGTTGTGAGATATTTTATATCAGACCTGCATTTCTTCCATGAAAGTCTTCTTACGAAGATGGACAGGAGGGGATTTGCCACCTGTGAAGAGATGCATGAATATATGCTGAGCCGCTGGAATGAAAAGGTGCGTCCTGTTGATGAGGTGGTGATCCTGGGTGATGTGTCAATGGAGAGGGGAGGCCCCACTAGTGAAATTCTCCGGCGTCTGAACGGCCGGCTGTATCTCATTGTGGGAAATCATGATACCTATCTCAATGACAGGAAGTTTGACCCATCTCGTTTTGAGTGGATCAAGCCATATGCAGAGCTGCACGATAACAGGAGGAAGATCATACTCAGCCACTATCCGGTTTTTTGCTATAATGGGCAGTACCGCCGGGATAAAGAGGGAAACCCAAAGACCTATATGCTCTACGGGCATGTCCATAATACCCAGGATGAGATACTTGTGAACTGCTTTATCCGGGAGACAGAACAGATGCTCTGGCAGGGGCCGGGGGATAAAGAGCCGCTGCCCATCCCCTGCCAGATGATCAACTGTTTCTGTATGTTCTCGGACTATACACCGCTGTCCCTGGATGAGTGGATCGCAGTGGATGCGGAACGAAGGGCGGATATGGAACCGCCGGGGGCAGGGAAACGAAGCATTTGACTTTATGCCGAATTGTGATAAACTGGAAAGAAACGAAGACGTGGAAGACCGAGGTGACTATTTTGAATTACAGAAAGGACCGGTACGGCAACGAGATATCCATTCTTGGCTATGGATGTATGCGCTTTACCCAGACTGCGGGGCGGATCAATAAAGAGAAGGCGGAGAGGGAGATAATGGCTGCCTACCGCGCCGGCGTCAATTATTACGATACCGCTTATGTATATCCGGGCAGTGAAAAGGTGCTGGGAGAGATCGTGGCCAGAAATCAGATTCGGGACAAAATTTATATTGCCACCAAGCTCCCTCATTATTTAATAAAAAATCAGGGCAGCATGGACAAATATTTTGACGAGCAGCTGTCGCGGCTGCAGACGGATCATATTGATTATTATCTGATGCATATGCTCACGGATGTGAAGACATGGGAGCGCCTGAAAGGGCTTGGCATACTGGAATGGCTGGAGAAGAAGAGGGAGAGCGGGGCCATCCGGCAGACAGGCTTTTCCTATCACGGTAATTCCGATATGTTCTGTCAGTTAGTGGATGCCTATGACTGGGACTTCTGCCAGATCCAGTACAATTATATGGATGAACATTCCCAGGCGGGGCGGACCGGACTTC
Organism: uncultured Clostridia bacterium; assembly: GCA_948467395.1. Classification (GTDB taxonomy): domain Bacteria; phylum Bacillota; class Clostridia; order Lachnospirales; family Lachnospiraceae; genus Eubacterium_F. Next base: position 45,609 of record CAOKDX010000011.1, read on the forward strand.
ACTATGCGCATAAGAAGGGACTTCCGGTGGTCATCATGGAACCGCTGCGGGGCGGCCGTCTGGTGAACCGCCTGCCAGAAGAGGCGTACAGGGTTATGGAGAAATATCCGGTGCGGCATACGCCGGCCCAGTGGGCATTCCGCTGGCTCTGGAACCAGCCGGAGGTAACCTGTGTTTTGTCCGGCATGAATTCATTGGAGATGGTGGAAGAAAATACCGCGTCAGCGTCGGCAGCCAGGGCCGGGGAACTGGGAGAACCAGAGGAAAAAATGCTGTCCCAGGTGGTGGATGCCATCAATGCGGGGATAAAGGTGGGCTGCACCGGCTGCCGTTACTGTATGCCCTGCCCGCAGAATGTAGATATACCGGGAACCTTTGCCGCTTACAACCGGCGGTATTCGGAGGGCTGGTTCTCCGCAGAGAAGGAATATCTCATGTGCACGGCGCTTCGGAGTACGTCTTCCGCAGCGTCAAACTGTATCGGGTGCGGCAAATGCGAGCAGCATTGTCCCCAGAATATAGAGATTCGGAAGGAGCTGGCGAATGCCAGAAAGAAACTGGAGGGACCGGCCTATAAGATTGGAAGAAAGGTAGTGAAATGGCTGCGGGCTTATTAGATGAAAGATAAATTGAACGGAGGTAAGAGATGAAGGCGGATCAGGAATTGAGAAATATATTGAGACAGATTGACCACAAGGGATATCCGGCTTACAAACAGCTGAAGGGGGAGTACCATTTTCCGGAATATACACTGGGAATCGACCATGTACAGGGAGATCCCTTTGCCTCCCCGTCAAAGGTAAGTGTGCGTGTGGCGGGAGCACGGGCGGGATTTGACCGGAATCTGTATGATACACCGGAGAAGAAGACTGCGCTGGAGGATTATCTCCTGAGAGGATTCGCAGGACAGCTCAGGGGATTTTCCTTCCAGGCGAAGGGCTCTGGTAAATCCGGTCTGATGGCAGTGAGCGTACCGGGACAGGAGATCCTGCCCCGCACGGCCTGCCAGATTGACCGAAGGAATGGGGATATCATTCTGCGCATGGAGATTGGCTTTCCCGCCAATGGACGCACGGTGAACAGCCGTGAGCTGGAGAAGATTCTCTTTGATTTCCTGCCGGTCTGTGTCAGGAAGTCATTGTATGCACGGGCACTGGACGGGGCTAAGGTGAAAGCGTCGGCAGAACTGGCGGAGGACCAGACTTATATGAGACAGCGGCTGGCAGAGCTGGGACTGGTGGCGTTTGTGGCAAATGGCTCGGTGCTGCCAAGGGAATCCGGCGTCAGCAGCCGTCCCATGAAGGGGGCGGTGGCTTTTCAGTCGCCGGAGGAGCTGGAGCTGGTCATGGAGCTTCCCAACAGGGGCAGAATGGCAGGTATGGGCATACGCCGCGGCATAACCCTTATTGTGGGAGGCGGCTACCACGGCAAATCTACGCTGTTGAAAGCGCTTGAGCTGGGGGTATATAACCATATCGCCGGAGACGGCAGGGAATATGTGGTAACGGATGGCACGGCGGTGAAGCTCCGGGCCGAGGACGGGCGGAGTGTGAAGAAAAGTGATATTTCCATGTTTATCAATGATCTGCCCAATGGAAAGGATACGAGGCAATTTTCCACAGAGGATGCCAGCGGCTCCACTTCCCAGGCGGCCAATGTGGTAGAGGCTATGGAGGCGGGCAGCCGGGTCTTTCTTATTGATGAGGATACCAGCGCCACGAACTTTATGATCCGGGACGAGCTGATGCAGCGTGTGGTTCACCGGGAGATGGAACCCATCACGCCATTTGTAGAGCGTGTCAGGGAACTGTATGAGCGGGAGGGAATCTCTACTGTTCTGGTGGCGGGGAGCTCCGGCAGCTATTTTCATAAGGCGGACTGCATTATCCAGATGAACCGGTATGAGCCGGTGGAAATTACGGCCTTCGCCAAAAAGGAGGCAGAGGCATTTCCTCTTCCTGCCGGTGATACGCCGAAGTCACAGAAGCCGGATTATAACCGGATTCCAAAAGGGGACCGGCGATTCGGCGCGGACGGCAGGGTGAAGATGAAGACCCTTGGCATGGATGGCATCAGTATAAACCGGGATACGATTGATCTTCGGTATGTGGAACAGCTGGCGGATACGGAACAGCTCACGGCGCTGTCGCATCTGATGAAATATATGCGGATGCGGGTATTTGACGGAAAAAGGACTTTGCAGCAGGCCGTGGAGGAAACCATGCGGGTGCTGCAGGACAGAGGCTGGGAGGGAATCTGCGGCGCCGCCGTTCTTCCCGGCAATCTTGCCCTCCCCCGCCGGCAGGAGGTGTTTGCCTGCCTGAACCGGTGGCGGGAGCTGGGTTTCTAGATTGACAGAAAGACCTTCTGTATATTTTTTCATGTTGTGGAAATGATATGGAAAAAACAGGAGGTCTTTTTGATACTCCGGGACGGAGGTTATTATGGATGTATGCGCTGGAACGAATAACAGGAAGGCGGCGGTGATCGGCTGCGGCTTTGTGGGATCGGCATCGGCATTTGCCCTGATGCAGAGCGGGCTCTTTTCGGAAATGGTACTGATCGATGTGGACAGGGAGCGGGCAGAGGGAGAGGCAATGGATATCAGCCATGGTGTCCCGCTGGCGGAGCCAATGACGATTTATGCGGGGGATTACAGGGATATTGCAGATGCGGCGGTAATCATCATCACGGCCGGAGCCAACCAGAAGCCCGGGGAGACGCGTCTCGACCTGGTGCATAAGAATGCGAAGATCATGAAATCCATTGTGACACAGATTGCACAGAACGGATGCAGGGGAATGCTGCTGGTCGTTTCCAATCCGGTGGACATACTGACCCATGTGGCACAGAAGGTCAGCGGACTGCCGGAGAAAAGAGTATTTGGTTCGGGAACTATTTTGGATTCTGCCCGGCTCCGGTATCATCTTGGCCGGCATCTGGGAGTGGACAGCCGCAGCGTTCATGCTTTCGTGATTGGGGAACATGGTGACAGTGAGATAGCAGCCTGGAGCAGTGCGAATATATCGGGAGTACCTCTCGATACCTTCTGCGAGATGCGGGGACACTATGATCATGAAGGAAATACCGAAAGTATAGAGGACCGGGTCCGGGGCAGCGCATATGAAATCATAGCGAAGAAGGATGCCACCTATTACGGCATCGCCATGGTAGTCAGGCGGCTCTGCCAGGCCATTGTCCGGGACGAAAAATCTATTTTTCCGGTGTCCAAACGAATGCATGGCGAGTACGGCGTGGGTGATGTGGTGCTGAGCATGCCGGCGATCATCGGGGCGGACGGTGTGGAAAATCTGGTGCCCATTTCCCTGAATGAGAGGGAAAAGGCGGGTTTGTGCGAATCGGCGGAGACCTTAAGGCAGATTGCGGAGGAACTGGATCTATAAAGATTTCATAAAGTTATTGTGCATTTCTCTCAATAATGTTATATTTAAAAATGGGAATTAGCAACTTACATTTTATTACAATTTTCATCAAAATGCATGAGAGAGGAATATAACAATGAGTATATGGAATGTAGTCAGCCTGATGGGCGGACTGGCAATGTTCATTTTCGGAATGAACCTGATGAGTGATGGTCTGAAGCTGGTGGCTGGCTCGTATCTAAAGAAAATTCTGGAGAAGCTTACCCAGAACCGTATTGTCGCCATGATGGTGGGGGCCGGACTGACCGCCCTGATCCAGAGCTCCAACGCCATGTGCGTCATGGTAGTAGGTTTTGTAAACGCAGGTTTGATGGAACTGGAGAGATCTGTGGGTATTTTGATGGGAGCTAAGATCGGTACTACCATTACCGGCCAGCTTATCGCCTTTAACATCTCACAGATCGCACCGGTTATTGCCTTTGTTGGCGTGGCCATAACGATGTCTTTTAAAAAACCTAAGATAAAAAATGTGGGACAGATCATTGCCAGCCTGGGCGTACTTTTTATCGGCCTGGGTACTATGAGCGAGGCGATGAAGCCGCTGGCAAATGAAGCCTGGTTTCAGAATATCCTGCAGCAGTTTTCCAACCCGATCCTCGGCGTACTGGTGGGTATTATCTTTACCGTGATCATCCAGAGTGCATCGGCGTCGGTGGGTGTCCTGCAGATGATGGCGGTAAGCGGCGTGATGGGATTCCATCAGGCGTTCTTTATTATGCTGGGAATGAATATCGGCGCCAGTGTGGCACCGGCCCTGGCATCCCTCAGCGGCCGTAAGGACGCCAAGAGGGTGGCGCTTATCGTAGTATTGTTTGAAAGCATCGGTATGGTGCTGTTTATGATTGTATCATCAATCTTCCCGGCACTGCTGGACTGGATCGCATCTACCTCACCCAACAATCCAAGCCGTCAGATTGCCAATGCCAATACCATCTTCAATTTAGTGACGGTGATGGTTCTTCTGCCCTGTTCCGGATATCTTGTTAAGATGGCCCGGTGGATCATCCGGGGCAAGGACAGGAAAGAGGCGGCAGAGCTGCATTACATAGACGAGTCCGGTTATCAGTCGGGCACCGTGCTGATCGGGCAGATCGATCAGGAGGTAGGCCGGATGTGCGGCCTTGTCCGGAACAATCTGGAGGCTTCCACCAAAGCTTATTTTGCAGAAAAAGTACTGACCAATGAAGCCTTTAATGAGAATGAGTCCACAGTTGACTTTCTGAATAAAGAGATTACAGCTACGCTGATCCGTACTAGTGAGATGGGCCTGTCGGCAAAAGAGGCCATGCATGTCGGTAATCTGTACCATATCGTGACGGATCTGGAGAGGATTGGCGATCATGCGGAAAATATGCTCGGATATGCCAACCAGTTGAAGTCAAATAAACAGAAATTCTCAGGAAAGGCATTGAAGGAACTGAACAGCCTGTGTGACTCTGTATACCAGATTTACGATCTGGCATGTACATACTTTGCGGAGCCGGACAGGGGTCTGTACAAGGTGATCTATGATCTTGAGGCTGAGATCGACGACAAGGTAGATAAGATGCGAAACAGTAATATCAAACGTCTTGCCAAGATGAAATGTGAAGCCAACCAGGGACTGTTTTACAGCGAAATTCTGGTAGATTTGGAACGTGTGGCTGACCACTGTCTGAATATCGCGCAGGCCGCAAAGAAATATGCCATGAGATAGGATACTATGAATATAAAAAAAGTATGTTTTTCCGCATTTATGTCATGCCTGAGTTTTATCCTGTCGACTTTCGCAGCCTTTCCCTTCGTGGTGCCGTTCCAGCACTTCTTTAATGTGATATGTGCCGTGCTGGTGGGACCATTCTATGGGTTCTTTTCAGCGCTGCTGACAGGTTGTATGAGGATGCTGCTGACAGGGCGTCCGGTTACCGCCATTATAGGCGCCGTTATTGGTGCTTTTCTGGCGGGGATATGTTACCATCTATCGAAAAATATCTTGCTGGCAGTGATAGGAGAGATTTTCGGGACAGGTATCCTCAGTGCCATCGCGAGTTATTATGCCATGTATTATGGATTTGGCGTTGCACTGGCCTCTCCGTTTTATTACATCCCGCTCTTTATGCCTGCCAGTATAGTAGGTGCACTGCTGGGATATGCGGCGTTAGTGTCCATGAAGAGATCGGGTTCTCTTGTGAAGCTGCAGGAGATGCTGAAATAGCAGGATAACAGACGGGGGTCGGATATGCGACATGAGATATTACAGAGTATAGATAAGACCAATCCAAGAATTCATTCCATTACCAATACAATCACCATCAATGATTGTGCCAATATAATCCTTGCGGCAGGGGGCAGCGCCGTGATGGCGTCAGACCCGGATGAGGCTTCGGAGATGACGTCTCTTTGTGATGGTCTCATCCTGAACCTGGGGGCTGTAGCATTCAGAGAGGCGATGTTCCGGGCGGGGAAGACGGCAAATGCCCTGAACCATCCTATAGTATTTGATCCGGTAGCTGCCGGTTCCACTGCCCTCCGCCGGCAGACCAGCCTTCGGCTGATGCGGGAGCTGCGCCTGACAGCAATCCGGGGGAATGCCTCCGAGATTCGTACCCTGTCGCTGCTTTCGGAAAGGGAAGAAGGGGAGGGGCTGCAGTCTTTCGTGGATGCGGAGGAGTCTCAGGTGATGAAGAAAACGAACCTGGAACGATGTCTGGAGGATGCGGAACGGCTGTCCGGACAGACCGGAGCGGTGGTTGTTGTGTCCGGCATTGAGGATCTGGTGGTGCAGGGTGAACGGCATCAGGTGTTTCAGGGCGGCTCGGCACTTTCTGCCCGGATTACGGGCAGCGGCTGTATGCTGTCGGAACTGATCGGAACCTGCCTGACGCAGCCATTTCCGGAGTGGGATTCCGTCTGTACTGCCGTGGAATGGATGAACCAGGCGGCGGAGCGGGCGGAGGAAAGGACAAGGGAAATCCAGGGAGGCACTATGACTTACCGGATGTATCTGATTGATGAGATCAGCAGATATACCATCCTTTGAATTTTTTACAATTCAATACTTGAATAGCATTTAAATCATAAAAATCCCCCTTGAGGCATAGATTGTATAAACACTGTTTCAGGGGGAGAACTTGAATCAATATCATATGCATCAGACGCCGATTGAGGAAAGGGCAGTGGCAGTAGCAGAATATATTGTTGCGAATAATGCAACTGTGCGTCAGACAGCGGCCCGGTTTGGCGTAAGCAAGAGCACCGTACATAAGGACGTGACAGAGCGGCTTCTAAGAATAAATCCTTCTCTTGCCGCTCAGGCAAGGAAAGTACTGGATGTCAATAAATCCGAGCGTCACATACGGGGAGGCCTGGCGACGAAAGACAAATACCTGCGGGAAAGGCAGCACATCAATTAAAAAAGAGCAGTCATTTGGCAGATCGAGCTGCCGGGTGGCTGTTTTATAATTTTGGCAAAGTGCTTTCCAAAAAATCTGAAAGGATATATAATATACTTGCTAAGATGAAAAATACGAGGAGAACAGATGTTATGGTAATGAGACGGTTTGTAGGAACGAAACAATTTTATAAGCGGCTGCTTCTGCTGGCGGTGCCTATCATGATACAGAATGCCATAACGAATTTTGTTGGATTTCTGGATAATATCATGGTAGGTCAGCTGGGGACGGAGCCGATGTCAGGAGTGGCCATCGTCAACCAGCTGATTTTTGTTTTTAATCTTCTGGTATTCGGGGGGCTGTCAGGAGCTGGTATATTCGGGGCGCAGTTCTATGGTCATGGAGACCATAAGGGAGTGAGGGATACGTTCCGGTTTAAGATCATAATGGGAATCCTTCTTGTGGCTGTGACGCTGGCTGTTCTTCTTACCTTTGGGGAAAGCCTGATCCGGCTGTATCTGACAAATGGCGAGGGTGGAAATCTGGAACAGACATTTTTGTTCGGAAAAGAGTATCTGGCGGTCATTCTGCTGGAGATCATACCCTTTGTAGTGGTGCAGATCTATGCCAGTACGTTGAGGGAGACGGGACAGACCCTGCTTCCTATGCTCGCCGGTATAGTGGCAGTGATTGTCAATCTGGCGGGAAATTATGTGCTGATTTTCGGGAAATTTGGTGCGCCCCGGATGGGAGTGGCAGGAGCCGCCGCCGCTACCGTTCTGGCCAGAATAATAGAATGCGCCATTGTGATTATCTGGACGCATCACCGGAAGGCGCAGAACCCGTTTATCCTGGGGGCGTACCGGAGCCTGCGGGTGCCCGGGAGGCTTGTCCTGGATATCGTGAAAAAGGGATCGCCCCTCATGGTGAACGAAGCCCTCTGGTCGGCAGGCATCGCACTGGTGAACCAGTGCTTTTCTGTGCGGGGCTTTCCTGTTGTGGCAGCCACAAATATTTCATCCACCATCGGCAATCTGTTCAATGTTGTCTTTATTGCCATGGGAAGTGCCGTGGCCATTATGGTGGGGCAGCAGCTGGGGGCAAGTGAGTTTGACAAGGCAAAGGATACAGCGGCAAAGGTAATCGCTTTCTCTGTCTGCTGTACGGTTGTCACCAGCCTTCTGATGATTGTTTTGTCCGGAGTATTCCCCGGAATGTACAACACGACAGAGGAGGTGCGCGGCATGGCGGGCGCCATGATCCGGATAACCGCATATCTTATGCCAATGCAGGCATTTCTGCACGCCGCCTATTTTACCATCCGCTCCGGGGGGAGGACCATTATTACATTCCTCTTCGACAGCGGTTTTTCGTGGTGCGTGTCCATACCCTTTATTTATTGTGTCGTACATTTTACGGGATTTCCGATTCTGGCTGTCTACACTCTTTATTATTCCCTCGATTTCATAAAAGCGGCGGTGGGCTTTTTCTTGCTAAAAAAGGGAATCTGGCTGCAGAATATTGTGGAACAGCGGTCGGAGAATCCATAAAAATTCGTTTTAACATGCGAACATCCCTCATAAGCTGTTAGTATAGTATATGTCATTACTGGCAGAAGGCCGCTGGCACGAAAATCTTTGTCGAAAACTTGTACTTTTTGCTGAATGTGCTATAATGATAATATCTATCGAAAAATTCTGAAAAGGAGGAAATTTCATTGGGACAGTCAACCTTTAAGGGGGGAACGCATCCATATGAGGGCAAGGAACTGAGTATGGACAGTCCGATTCAGGTGATGGATCCAAAGGAGGAGCTTGTATTCTCCATGAGCCAGCACATCGGAGCCCCTGCAACACCTGTCGTCGCCGTAGGGGATACAGTGAAGATGGGGCAGATTATTGGTGAGGCGAGTGGATTTATTTCAGCCAATATCGTCAGCTCCGTATCCGGAGAAGTGAAGAAGATAGAGCCAAGGCTGCTCTCATCCGGGGCGAAGGCTACCTGTGTAGTGATCGCAAACGACGGTGAATACACGCCTGTGGACGGACTCGGAGAAGAGAGGGATTACACAAAGTTATCAAAAGAAGAAATCCGCCAGATCATCAAGGACGCCGGTATTGTCGGCATGGGGGGAGCCGGATTCCCGACGAATGTAAAAGTAACCCCGAAAAATGAAGATGATATCGATTATGTTATCGTGAACGGTGCTGAGTGTGAACCGTATCTTACCTCAGACTACCGTCTTATGCTGGAGAAGCCGGAAGAGATCATTCAGGGACTCCGTGTCGTACTATCCCTGTTTGACCATGCGAAAGGGGTTATCGCCGTTGAGGACAATAAGCCCGAGGCAATCTCCAAGCTGCAGTATCTGACAGAAGGAGATTCTAATATTGAGGTAAAAATCTTAAAGACAAAATATCCGCAGGGTGCGGAACGTCAGATTATCTATGTGGCCACCGGACGCCGGATCCATTCTAAGATGCTGCCGGCGGATGCCGGATGCATTGTGGATAATGTGCAGACAATTATTGCCATATACAATGCCGTGTGCAAATGCACCCCGAGCATGAGCCGGGTCATCACGCTGACCGGCGACGCCATGGCAAAGCCTCAGAATTATGAAGTGAAATTCGGCATGAGCCATGCCGAGATGCTGGATGCGGCTGGCGGACTCAAAGAGGGAGGCGCGCAGAAGCTGATCTCCGGCGGTCCAATGATGGGTATGGCGATGTATGACCTGAACACTCCGGTTACAAAGACAAGTTCTTCCATCCTTGCCATGAGCAGGGACGAGGTGGCTGAGTGGGAACCCACAAACTGTATCCGCTGCGGACGCTGCGCGGATGTGTGCCCCAGCCATCTGGTGCCCCAGATGATGGCGCAGGCGGCGGAGCGGGATGATCTGGAATATTTCCAGAAGATCAACGGCATGGAGTGTTATGAGTGCGGTACATGTACATTTGTCTGTCCGGCGAAGAGACGTCTGACACAGATCTTCAAACAGGCAAGGCGTGCGGTGATGGACGCCAGTAGAAAGAAATAACCCAGACACAATAGAATGGAGGATAATAAAATGGAAGAGAAATTATTGAATGTGTCTTCATCTCCTCATGTGCGGGACAATTCTTCTACGAAGTCCATTATGAGAGATGTAGTCATTGCACTGATTCCGGCCACATTGGTAGGTATTTACAATTTCCGTGTCAGTGCGCTGCTGGTTATACTGACAACCTGTGTAACCTGTGTGCTGTCAGAATATATCTGGCAGAGATGTATGAAGCAGCCGGTTACAACAAATGATTTTAGCGCCCTGCTGACGGGCCTTCTGCTGGCCTTGAACCTGCCTGCCACCATTCCGCTGTGGATGTGTGTCATTGGCGGTGTGTTCGCCATTATCGTGGCAAAGCAGATGTTCGGAGGGCTGGGCCAGAACTTTATGAATCCGGCACTGGCAGGACGATGCTTTATGATGCTGTCCTTCAGCAGTGCCATGACAAGCTTTACGATGAAAGAAGGAAGTGATCTTCTCTATGGCATCGCGGTAGATGCCAGCAGCAGCGCGACACCGTTGATGCAGGTGAAAGAAGCTGCGTCATCCGGGGGCTCCCTTCCGGATCTTCTTAAGATGTTTTTGGGAACTACGACAGGTACCATCGGTGAGACATCGGCAGCGGCCATTCTTCTCGGAGCGGCCTATCTTCTGGTTCGCCGGATCATCGATTGGAAGATTCCTGCCTGCTATATTGGTTCCTTTATGATATTCAATTTACTGTATTCCTGTGTATCAGGAGGAATGGCGACATCGCCGTACCCGGTTTTCTTCGAACTGTGCGGCGGCGGACTGCTGCTGGGCGCTTTCTTTATGGCGACAGATTATGTTACCAGCCCCATTACGCCAAAGGGAAAGATTATATTCGGTATCCTGCTGGGTCTTCTGACAGGACTGTTCCGATTCTTTGGCGAGTCCGCAGAGGGAGTGTCCTTTGCCATTATCATCGGAAACCTCTGTGTTCCGCTGATTGAGCGATTTACCGTTCCAAAAGCATTTGGAAAGGAGGGCAAGGCAAATGAATGAGAATAAGAGCAGTATGATTAAGGATGCCGTGATCCTCTGTCTGATCACACTGATTCTGGGGGCCGTGCTGGCCGGTGTCTATGCCATAACAAAGGATCCCATTGACAAGGCGCAGGAACAGACGAATAACGAGGCGTGTCAGGCCGTTGTGGCAGATGGTGATTCGGTACTGGACAACGATGCGGAGGCGGTGAAGAAGGCGGCTGATTATATCGTTTCCCATGATATTTCCAACAATGAGACAAAGGACGGCGATCTTCTGGCGAATTATCTGTTGATCGAGCAGATCCACCCAACACAGAACGGCGGCAGGGTATATCTTGCCTCAGCCAGCAAGGGTTATGGCGGTGCCATCGGATTTGCCCTGGGTGTGGATGCCAGCGGAGCGGTAACAGGAATTTCCATTACCTCTCAGGCAGAGACGGCGGGTCTTGGCGCCAACTGTGAGAACGAGGACTGGCAGAAAAGCTTTGCCGGCAAGGTAGCGCCGCAGGATCCGTCCAAGGAGATGTATAATAAAAATGAATCAAATGAATCCCAGGTGCAGGCCCTGTCCGGCGCGACGGTGACGTCCCGCGCCATCACAAGAGCTGTCAAGGGTATTTTGTTATTTGATGAAACAGTAAGGGGGGCTAATTAATGAGCAAGTATACAGAACGTCTTCATAACGGTATCATTAAGGAAAACCCTACCTTCGTTATGATGCTTGGTATGTGTCCGACTCTGGCAGTTACATCATCTGCCATTAACGGACTTGGCATGGGGCTTTCCACCACCGTGGTATTGATTCTGTCCAATATGCTGATCTCGGCGCTGCGGAAGATTATTCCCGACAAAGTGCGTATTCCGGCATTTATCGTAGTGGTTGCTTCGTTTGTAACCATTGTCCAGCTCCTTCTTCAGGCATATATTCCGTTCCTGTACAGTGCGCTGGGCGTATATATCCCGCTGATCGTGGTAAACTGTATCATCCTCGGACGTGCGGAGGCATATGCTTCCAAAAATCCAGTGGCTGCTTCAGCCTTTGACGGTATCGGCATGGGACTCGGTTTTACACTGGGACTGACACTGATCGGAATCTGCCGTGAGATCCTTGGCAGCGGCGCTGTCTTTGGATTCAAATTTATTCCGGACGGTTTCCAGATCTCCATCTTTGTTATGGCGCCGGGCGCCTTCTTCGTACTGGCTGCCCTGACTGCCCTGCAGAACCGGATGAAGATGCCCAGTGCGACCAATGTGGAACCGGAGGGGGAAGATAAGTCAATAGAAGAAAAGGGGGTTAACGAATAATGGGTTTATTTACGATTCTTTTTACGGCGGCGCTGGTAAGTAACTTTGTATTGAGCCAGTTCCTTGGTATCTGCCCGTTCCTTGGAGTATCCAAGAAGGTTGAGACCGCTGCCGGCATGGGCGGAGCCGTAATCTTCGTTATTACGATTGCCTCACTTATTACGAGTACATTATACAATCTGCTTCTGCTTCCAAACAATCTGGAATATCTGAATACCATTGTGTTTATCCTTGTGATCGCAGCACTGGTTCAGTTTGTGGAGATGTTTATGAAGAAGTCGATGCCCGCCCTGTACAAATCACTGGGTGTATATCTGCCGCTGATCACGACGAACTGCGCCGTACTCGGTGTAGCGCTGCTCAGCGTACAGAACAATGATAATATTCTGGAAGCTACCATCCGCGGGATCGGTGCTTCTGTGGGATTCTTCCTGGCTATCGTGCTGATGGCGGGAATCCGTGAGAAACTGGAAAACTGCAACATTCCGTCAGCGATGAAGGGAACGCCGATCGTGCTGATCACAGCTGGACTTATGGCGATCGCCTTCTGCGGTTTCGGCGGCGTGAGCTTTTAAGTAAAGGAGGAAATCGAAATGTCAACAATTATAATCTTCTCGGTAGTACTCCTTGCCGTACTGGGGATTCTGATCGGAGTCCTGCTGGGTGTAGCAGCAAAGGCCTTCGAGGTAAAAACCGACGAACGGGTAATACAGGTCAGAGAATGCCTGCCGGGGAATAACTGCGGTGGCTGCGGTTATCCGGGATGCGATGGCCTTGCGGACGCCATCGTGGCAGGAGATGCCCCGGTGAATGCCTGTCCGGTGGGCGGCGCTCCGGTGGCGGGAAAGATCGGAGAGATTCTTGGCGTAGAGGCGGGTTCCTCGGTTCGTCAGGTAGCCTATGTAAAATGTGCGGGAACCTGTGAGAACGCATCCAATAAATATAATTATGTAGGAGAAATGGACTGCCGCCGTGCTGTGATGGTGCCGGGCCGCGGAGACAAGGCATGTGCTTACGGCTGTCTGGGACTTGGCTCCTGTGTGGAGGCGTGCCAGTTTGACGCTCTCTCTATCCAAGACGGCATCGCCTGTGTAGATATAGAGAAATGCGTTGCCTGCGGCAAGTGCGTGGAAACCTGTCCAAACCAGGTGATCAGTCTCGTCCCTTATGATTCTGCCTATGCTGTCCAGTGTAATTCAAAGGATAAGGGCAAGGATGTTATGAGTGTCTGCAAGGCCGGCTGTATCGGTTGCGGACTCTGTGTAAAGCAGTGCGAGTTTGACGCTGTGAAGCTGGAGAATAACATTGCGGTGATTGACGGAGAGAAATGCACGGGCTGCGGCAAGTGTGCGGAGAAGTGTCCGAAGAAGATCATACGTCCGCTATAAGAAAGTTCAGAAAATAAAATATTAGAAAAAGGGCTGCCGGAATGGAAAATCGAGTTATTTTCCTTTCCGGCAGCCCCTTTTTCGTCTTATAGGAAAGACCGTCTTGTGCGGAGCAGGAATCAGCCTTGCTGATTCTTGGAGCGTCGCGGTTTTCAGTCGACGCTTTTTTCGTTTTAACTGATTACATATTCTTTTGTGTCGTCCAGGGATCTCTTTTCATTCTTAATTGTCTTTTCGTAATAGGATGGCTTTTCGGTCCTGGAAGGTTTCTCTGTCTTATCGGCCTCATCCTCACGGGGCAGCCGTACTTCAATGGTACATGTGGCAGTAAAACCAGAGGAGAGGAGTGTCGCTGTGATCGTCGTCTTTCCCAGCGCCAGGGCAGTTACAACCCCATGGGCGCTGACGGAGGCAATGGAGGGATTATCACTCTCGAAAATTGGCTGTTCGGAGGAGGTATTGGGTTTGATAATGGGATCCAGATGGAACCGGTCCAACAGGCTCATCCGAACAGTGCGTTTCGGGAATTTTATGCTGAAGGCAACGGGTGTCACCCGGACGCGGCATTTCAGCCTGCGTATCAGCTTCTTCCCTCTGCGGACGGTGACATTGATCGTGGCGGAGCCGGTGGAAACAGCACTTACCGTCGCTGTCTTGCCTCTTGATGCCTTGCTGTTCACAGAAACTACCGCTGTATTGGAAGATGTGTATGTCACAGTATGTTTCTTTTTCAGATTATACACGCGCAGACGAAAATCATTTCCCAGCGTCATATTTAATTTTTTTACATTCAGCTTCGGCTTCTTGACCGCGCCCTGTGCGGGAGCATAAGGAGCCAGAACTGAAAAAGCCAGAAAAACAAATGCCAAAAGCCAAACTGTTTTCTTTTTCAAAAACAAGTCTCCTTTCTACATTTGAAGTGCCATTATCTTTTGGCACGATGTTGGGCTAAGCTAAAAGTATCATTTTGCTATGGCACAAAAATGTCACTTTGCCCCAAAGACTTGAAATTTAAAATATGGTATGTTATGTTGATAGAAAAAGGAGGCGAGGATATGCAGCGCATATTGATTGTAGATGATAATCAGGATATCCGCGAGGTTCTTGGGACCTATGTGGCGAAAGAGGGATTTGAGCCCGTTGTGGCGAAGGACGGATTTGAGGCACTGGAGATGTTTCGCAAGACGGATCCTGCCGTGATCCTTCTGGATGTGATGATGCCGGGAATGGACGGCTATAAGGTCTGCGAAAAGATCAGGGAGGATTCGGATGTGCCTATTATTCTTGTCACCGCCAAGGGCGAGGACTATGAGCGTGTGATGGGGCTGGATATCGGAGCGGATGACTATGTGGTAAAGCCTTTCAGCGGGGAAGAGGTAATGGCGAGAGTCCGGGCCGTGCTGAGGCGCATGGGGCGCGGTGAGGTGACAGAGGAGAAGAAGGTTCTGAGCATCAGCGACTTGACGATCAATATTGAGGCATATACGGTATATGTCGGCGCCGAGAGACTTCCGATGACCAAAAAAGAGGTGGAGACGATGTGGATCCTTGCCGGCAATCCCAGTAAAGTATTTACCCGGGATAATCTTCTGGACAGTCTGTGGGGTCAGGATTATTTCGGTGACAGCCGCACCGTGGATTCCCATATTAAGCGGCTCCGGGCAAAGCTGGATAAGGTGCCGCACCCGGATTGGGAGATTAAGACTATCTGGGGCCTGGGATATAAATTTGAACTGAACACATAGATGGGTGATATGGGATGAAAAAGATTTTTTGGCGCGTATTTGTATATTTCAGTGTGGTGCTTATGGTATTCACCGTAATGATCGGACTTATGTTTACCCGGTTCAACCGGACAAACATCGTGGGGGCATACAAGCAGCAGCTGGGGGATCTGGGAGCCGGCGTTGCACAGCGCACAAGCAGGGCGGCGCAGAATGATGAGGCGGATGCCTTTCTGGATTATATGAAGGCTCTGGAGGATTTTGGTAACCAGCAGGATATCGATGTGTGGATTCTCAGTAATCCCGACAGCGCCAGTCCTCTTTCCGAAGATTATACTACGATGGATGTCCGGACTATAAAACTCCCGGAAGAGACGAAACGAATTCTGGAAAGTGCATATAATGGAAAGAAAAAGAACTACAGCGATTACGACGATATCTATAAGAAGACCATGCTCCATATTGCAGTGCCGATCCGCGACAGCGCCGGAGAGGTGATGGGGGCCGTTGTGACCTCCGGACCGATGGAGATGCAGGAGAATACCATTATACAGTATGAGAAATATATGCTGATCTGCGTGCTGATGGGATTTCTGATGGCGGTTCTGCTGGCCTTTTACTTCTCAAGACAGCTGGTGCGCCCCATCATCCGCATAAAGGAGACGGCGCTTGTTCTGGCGGCGGGGCAGTATGACTGCCGTACGGGGATTACCCGGCGGGATGAGCTGGGCTCCCTGGCAGAGAGTATGGATATCCTGTCGGACCGTCTTGTGCAGGCGGAGAAATACCGGGAAGATATCGAGCAGAACCGGCGGGATTTCTTCTCGAATGTATCACATGAGCTCCGCACCCCCATTGCTGTGGTGAAGGGATATGCGGATACGATGGCGGAGGGATATGTGGGGGATCCTGTGAAGCAGAAGGAATATCTGCGTAGGATCCAGAATGAGTGCGGCAGCATGGAGAGGCTGGTGTCGGACCTTCTAATCCTCTCACGGATGCAGAATCCGGATTATGAGCTGAACCGGGAGGTGCTGAACGTCATTGCCGTGGCACAGGACGCCATGCGCAGCATCCGGATCCTGATGTCGGAAAAAAATCTTACGGGCAGCGTTACCTATGAGGATGAATGCTCCCTGGTGGATGGGGATTATGACAGGATCCGCCAGCTCTTTACGATACTTCTGCAGAATGCGGTGAAATATTCGGATGAGGGGACAGAGATTCTTGTGCATATAGCCCGGGAGGAAGGCAGGATCATCACTACGGTAAAGGATAGGGGAAGTGTGATTCCAGAGGAAGAGTGGAAAAATATTTTTGACAAATTTTACCGTGCCAGCAATCATGGCGGGAAGGAGGGATCCGGCCTGGGGCTTGTCGTGGCGAAGAGCATCGTAGAGCGCCACGGCGGAAAGATATCCGCCCGGAGTGACAAAGAATCGGGAACCAGTTTTTTTGTCGAATTTCCAGAAACTTCTGAAAATATTTCTTGATAATTTGGAAGTTTTTCAGTATACTAATAGTAAGAAGATAATATATCCTGAGATGTTCGATAACTCTTGAATTTTTGAACCTACAATACTTTAAACGGGATTCTTATATCTGGGGTTAGATGTCGGGCCGTCACTGCCCACCTTGGTGGGTATTATGGTGACATATCAACGGAAGACAGAAGACACCATGCGGTTGCCCACCTAGCTGTGTGCTAGGAGTCAAAAATCAGGAGCCGGCATTTTGGGTATATTACGAAAGATCTGGGGCAGCGAGAATATCGCTGCCTTTCTATATATGTTCAGGAGGAAATTATGAGGGATGGTTTTATAAAGGCGGCAGTGGCCTCGCCGGAGCTGCGGGTGGCGGACTGCCGGTTCAATCGGGAACAGTTGACGGCGGCAGCCCGAAGGATGGCAAAGGAGGGCGTAAAGCTTCTGGCATTTCCGGAGTATTCCCTGACGGGATATACATGCCATGATCTGTTTCTGCAGGATACGCTGCTGGAGGGGGCGCTGCAGGAGCTAAAGGAATACAGGGAAGACACAAAGGACCTAGATCTGGTATCCGTCCTCGGTTTGCCGTATCTGCACCGGGGACGGCTTTATAATGTGGCGGCAGTGGTCTGCCGGGGAATGGTCTGCGGCCTTGTGCCCAAGAGCCATGTGCCGAACTATGGAGAATTTTATGAGGCGAGGCAGTTCGCGCCCTGGTGCGGCCCGGCCTGTGAGGTGCGCTTACCCTGGGGAGAGGAAACTGTGCTGGGGAACCGGCTTTTATTCGAGGCCCAGGATATGCCGGAATTTACATTCGGCATCGAGATCTGCGAGGATCTGTGGATGCCGGAGCCGCCTTCCGGCAGGCTTGCCATGGCAGGTGCCGTTATTATCGTGAATCCTTCGGCCAGCGATGAACTGACCGGGAAAGCGGCGTATCGCAGGGAGCTTGTGAAGAACCAGTCCGCCAGAACGCTTTCGGCTTATCTGTATGCGGATGCCGGTGAGGGCGAATCAACACAGGATGTTGTATATGCGGGACACAATTTAATTGTGGAAAATGGTGTCATTCTGGCTGAGAGCGAGCCTTTCGCTGAGAATCATGACATCATTACGGAGATTGATCTGTACCGGCTGCGCAACGAGAGACGCCGGATGACGACCTTTCCGCTTATGGCGGATCCGGTAGAATGTGGGTATGAGATTCGGAAATTCTGTGTGAGGACCGGGTGGGTTACGGGACTGACACGGCATTATGACAGAATGCCCTTTGTGCCTGCCGCCAAAAGACACCGGGAGGAGCGGTGCAATGAGATTCTGAATATTCAGGCAAATGGACTTGCCAAACGGCTTCGGCACACTGGTTGCACCAGTGCGGTGATCGGCCTGTCCGGCGGGCTGGATTCCACGCTGGCACTTCTTGTGACAGTGAGGGCTTTTGAGCGGCTGGGACTGGACAGAGCCGGCATTGTCAGCGTTACCATGCCCTGTTTCGGCACGACAAGCAGGACCTATGAGAATGCTGTGCGGCTGGCAGGAGAGCTCGGCACTACCCTGCGGGAGGTGGATATTAAGGAGGCGGTATCCATACATTTTCGGGATATCGGCCATGATATCCAGGTGCAGGATGTGACATATGAAAATGGGCAGGCACGGGAGCGCACCCAGATTCTGATGGATATCGCCAACCAGACCGGAGGTATGGTGATCGGCACCGGGGATATGTCGGAGCTTGCCCTGGGCTGGGCTACCTACAACGGCGATCATATGTCTATGTACGGTGTAAACTGTTCCGTGCCAAAGACCTTGGTGCGGTATCTGGTTCAGTATTATGCCGACACGTCTGACAGCGGCGTCCTTAAGGAGATTCTCTATGATGTTCTGGACACACCGGTGAGCCCGGAGCTGCTGCCGCCCACAAAGGGGGAAATCTCCCAGAAGACAGAAGATATCGTGGGTCCGTATGAGCTTCATGATTTCTTTTTGTACTATGTGCTGCGATGCGGATTTTCGCCGTCCAAGATTTTCCGCCTGGCCGTCTATACCTTTCGGGATGAATACGGGAAAGAAACCATTTTCAAATGGTTATATACGTTCTATCATCGATTTTTCCGCCAGCAGTTTAAACGCTCCTGCCTGCCGGATGGCCCTAAGGTGGGGACCGTTTCTGTGTCGCCCCGGGGTGATCTGAGGATGCCCAGCGATGCTTGTGATGCGCTTTGGAAAGCCGAATTAGACCGGATTTACCAGAGCCTTGTCTAGCGCTGAGCGGATTCCTTCGATCAAAAGGGTTTCTGTATACTTGCTTTTTTCCGATATCGGAATATCGTCAAGTCCGGTGCCCTTCACCAGTTCTTTCTCGATGGATGCGAGTGACGGTTTCACCAGAGGATACATGGTGGCCACGGAATCCTCAAGGTTAATGAAGGATACGGATTTAATTTGATCGGCGTCTACCACCAGCTCCAGATTCAGTGTGGAGTCACCCAGGGTGATCTGGGAATTATAGACGCCGGGATTGTATTTGCCGGCAGCGGTGCTGTCGGAAGTGCTTTCACCGTCCTTTCGTGACGGCAGAAACATAAAGACAAGCAACAGGATCAGCAGGATGCCAAGTCCTGCAAAAATAGCTGTATAGACCAGTTCTTTCATTTGAATGACAACAATTTTAGTCTTTGCCATAGGTGAGCCTCCTTTGAGATATGGAGTGTATTACCAGCTTAGTATATTGTATGCAGGAGGTGCCGGAAGTATGTCATTACAATTTATCATGGGTGGCTCCGGAAGCGGCAGGAGCACCTGGTTATATCATATGATCAGCCGGGAGGCGGCAGAACACCGGGACAGGCAGTATATTATTCTGGTGCCGGACCAGTTTACGCTGGAGACACAGAAGACCCTCGTTCAGATGAGCGGCCGGGGCGGAATACTGAATGTGGATGTACTGAGCTTCCACCGTCTTGCCTATCGTGTATTTGAGGAGGTTCCGGTGCTGAGGAAGACTGTGCTGGAGGATATGGGGAAGATGATGCTGCTCCGAAAGGTACTATCGGAACATAAGGAGGAGCTGTGTTATTTTAAACGGGGACTGTATAAGCCGGGTTTTCTGGATGAGTGCAAGTCCTTTCTTTGTGAGCTGATGCAGTATGCGGTGAAAGACGAGGACTTTGACATTATGGAGAGGGCTGTGGGGGGAGAAGGGCTGATGGCATGGAAGCTCCGGGACCTGCGTCTGATCTATCATGCCCTGAAGGAGAAGCTGGGAGATACCTATATGATGGCGGAGGAACTGGTGTCCCAGCTCACCGGAGTGGCGGCATCCATTCCCATGCTGCGGGGCAGTGTCATCTGCCTGGATGGCTTTACCGGCTTTACGCCGGTCCAGTACGAACTGCTGGGAGAGCTGCTGGCCTGCTGTGACAGAATGATCGTCACCGTGACTACAGACCGGACCGGGGACCGGGGCATGGTGTTTCAGATGAGCACGGATACCATGAACCGCCTGTCAAAGCTGGCGGCCGCAGTGCCAGTCCGCATCGAGAAACCAGTGTTTACGGGAAGGGGGAAGGAAAAGCTCCCGTACCGCACGATGGGAAGTCCCACGCTGGGCTTTCTGGAGAAAAATATTTTTTCCTATAAACGAATCGCATGGGAAGAAGAGGTGCCGGATATTCATGTACGGGTGTGCCGCCGTGAATCCGATGAGGCTGCCTGGACGGCGAGGCGGATCTGGCAGTTGGTGTGGGAAGAGGGATATACCTTTGACGATATAGCTGTGGTGACGGGTGACCTGGCCGCCTATGAGCAGCCCCTTGCCAGAGAATTTGAACGCATGGGGATCCGGTATTTTATGGATTATAAGAAAAGCATCGGTGCCAATGCCATGGCAGAATTTATCACCGCCTTTCTGGAAATGTTCCGGCGTGGTATGGACTATGAGAGTACCTTCCGTTTCCTCCGGTGTGGTCTTTCCCCCCTTACCATGGAGGAGACAGATATACTGGAGAATTATGTGGCGGCGCAGGGCCGCCGGGGAATCCGGTCCTGGCAGCAGGAATGGAAATACGCAGTGGACAGGGTAGACCTGGTGCTGGTGAACCAGTACCGCCAGCGGGTTCTGGAGACTGTCGCAGAACCCTTCCGACAGCTGAAGGGAGGAAGGAAGACCGTCAGGGAATTTACCGGGATTCTGTACCAGCTTATTATTGACAGTGACATTTATCAGAAAATTCGGGAACAGGCCAGGGTATTTGAGGAGGAGGGAAAAATCCTTCTGGCCCGGGAATATAAGAGTATCTACCGTCTGATGATGGAGCTGTTTGACGAGATGGTGGAGCTGCTTGGCTCGGAGAGGGTCAGCTTTCGGGAATATGAGGAACTTCTCACGGCGGGAATCTCGGAGGGACTGGTGGGGTTTGTACCGCCCGCATCCAATCAGGTTGTGGTGGGGGATATGGAGCGAAGCAGGCTGGGGGAGATAAAGGTTCTGTTCTTTCTCGGCATCAGTGACGACCGGTTTCCCGGGAGCAGGGGAAGCTGCGGTATTTTGTCTGAGCGGGAGAGACGACAGATTACCGAGTGCGGGATCGAACTGGCGCCGACGCCGGAGAAGGAGTCGGCCAGGGAGCAGTTCTATCTGTATCTCACTCTCACAAAGCCTTCCAAACAGCTCTATCTGTCCTATTCCCGGATGGGAAACGATGGCACCGGAAAGCGCCCTGCCTATCTGATCCATAAGATCCATCAGATGTTTCCTGCCCTGGTGACAGAGGATGATGAGAGGGAGAACTCCCTAAGGAAGATTCTAGGAACGGATAAAGGACGGGGTTATCTGATCCGCCATCTGTCGGACGGTTCGTTCCGGCAGGATATGTGCTGGTGGGAGCTGGCGGCCTACTATGGAAGACGGGAACCGGAGCTTCTGCCATGGCTTCTGGCGGGACGGCAGCAGGATAAGAGCCGTACAAGGCTCACCAGGGAGGCGGCAGAGCTTCTTTATGGAGACCGGATCCATGGCAGCGTCACAAGGCTTGAGCAGTTTGCCCGGTGCCCCTATGCCCACTTCCTTATATTTGGCCTGGGACTGCGGGAGAGGGAACAGTACGCAGTGGCGGCCTTTGATTATGGAAATGTCTTTCACGGGGCCATGGAGCATCTGTCCCATCTGCTGGAGGAGGGGAACCGGAGCTGGCAGGAGCTGGAAGAAGAAGAGGTATACCGACTGGCGGAAATCTGTATCGACCGCGTGGTGGAGGAGTACAGGGGAAACATGTTTTATCAGTCCAAACGGGTAGAGTTTATGATACGCCGGATGAAAAATGTGATGCGAAGCGCCGTGTGGGGGATCTGGCGCCAGATGCGGGAGGGGAGCTTTGAACAGACGGCCTCCGAAAAGAGATTTACGGCGGGGGATGATCTTCAGTCACTGAAAATCCCGCTGGAAGGCAAGAGACAGATGGTACTGGGAGGCCAGATCGACCGGGTGGATACATGCCGGTCGGGAGACCAGCGGCTGATCCGCATCATTGATTACAAGAGCGGAAGACACGATCTGTCCCTGGACAAGGTGTACCATGGATTACAGCTGCAGCTGACGGTATATATGGCGGCGGCGCTGGAGCTGGAGGAAAAGCAGCATCCCGGCGCGGTGACCGTTCCGGCGGCCATGCTGTATTATCAGATGAAACAGCCAGAACTTGCCTGGCTGCCGGAATCGGAGCCGGAGAGAAGGGAGCGTGCACTGAGGGATCTGCGGTGCACCGGCTATGTCAATGAGGAACCGGAGGTGCTGGAGAGGATTGACCGGGGTCTTGCCAGCGGCGGTGCCGTCAGGCCCGGCAGCAGCTCGGCTATTGTGCCAGTGGATATTACAAAAACCAAAGGGACATTCAGCCAGTATTCCCATGTTCTCTCCACGGAACAGTTTTGGAAACTGATGGAACATACAAGAAAGAAGCTGGAGGAATTCGGCCGCCGGATCTATGACGGCGAGATCGGAGCGGCCCCTTACCGCATGGGGCGAGAGTGCGGCTGTGACTACTGCGGGCTGCGGGGAATCTGCGGCGTGGAGGACAAAACGCTGGCTTCCTGTGTCAGGACGTATCCACAGATGAAGGAAGAAGAGGTATGGGAGGTGCTGTATGGACAAGATCCGGTGGACCAGTGACCAGAAAGAAATTATAAAAGCCAGGGGATCGAACATCCTTGTCTCTGCAGCGGCGGGCTCCGGGAAGACCGCCGTTCTGATTGAGCGTATCTACCGCAGGATTATGGACAGAAATGACCCGGTGGACGTGGATCAGTTCCTGGTAGTGACCTTCACAAAGGCGGCGGCGGCACAGATGAAGGACCGGCTGCGGGAGCGCCTGGAAAAGGCTCTCTCTAAGCACCCGGAGGATGTTCATCTGCAGAGGCAGATACAGCTGATGGGGTCGGCCCATATTTCCACGGTGCATAGCTTCTGCGGCTATGTGATTCAGAATTATTTCCATCGCATCGGTATGGATCCCTCTTACCGTCAGGGGACGGAAAGCGAACTGGCGCTGATCCGGAAGGAGGTGCTGACAGAGCTTCTTGAGGAGAAGTACGAAGAGGAGGACGAGGCATTTGTGGCGCTGGCAGATATGAATATGTTTAACCGCTCCGATGAAAAACTGGAGGAAATGTTGTCGGATATCTATGACAAGGCGATGAGCCAGCCGTTTCCCAAGCAGTGGCTGGAACAGATGCTGGCTCTGTATGAGATCCGGGAGGAAGAGGAGTGGGAGCAGTCAGCTGTGTGCCGCTGTGTACTGGAGGACTGCCGCCAGATGGCGGCAGGGCTGGAGGAAGAGCTGATGCAGCAGCTGAGGATATGCGGGGAACCAGATGGTCCCTATGTGTATGAGGATAATGTAAGGGAATTGCTGGAGTTCTGCGGCAGACTTCAGGCCGCAGGCTGCTATGAGGAATTCCGCACCCTTTTCCGGGAACTGCAGGTGGGCAGCATGTCCCGGAAGAAGGGAGAGGGCATCTCTCCAGAGAAGAGGGAGGAGGTTAAGGAGCGCCGCAATCGGTGTAAATCCGTGCTGAACGATATGCGTGACCGGTATTTTTACCAGAGCCGGAAGGAACATCTCCGGGATCTTATCGTGATGGGCGGGAGGATCTCCACCCTGCTCCGGCTGGCCGGGGAGCTGATGGAGCGGTTTACCGAAGCGAAAAGGGAGCGGAACATCATTGATTTCCATGACCTGGAGCAGCTGGCCCTGTCAATCCTGCTGCGATGGGATGAGGAGAAGGGAGAGTATGTCCGCTCGGAGGCGGCACTGGAACTATCTGAGCATTTTGAGGAGATCATGATTGACGAATATCAGGACAGCAACCATGTCCAGGACACCCTTCTCTCCAGCGTATCCAGAGACGGGCTTCCGGGAAGGAAACCGAATCTTTTTATGGTGGGGGATGTGAAGCAGAGCATTTACCGTTTCCGCAACGCCTGTCCGGAGCTCTTTGCAGAAAAGCTGGAGACCTATGAGACATCGCCGGGAGCCGGGAGCCGGCGCATTGACCTGCATCAGAATTTCCGGAGCCGGGAGGTGGTGCTGGAGGGGTGCAATGCTGTATTCCGGCGCATGATGCACCGGGATATCGGCGGCGTGGAATACGATGCGGAGGCACACCTGCAGCCGGGCAGGATCTTTGCCGGCACAGGGAAACCTGTGGCGGACCGGATCGATACCTATGTGATACTGGATAAGGGGGATGCGGAGCTGGAGGCAAGGCTTGCCGCATCCCGGATCCTGGCCATGACAGAAGGGGCGGAGCCTCTGTACATACAGGATGGAGAGACACTGCGCCGGGTGAAATATAAGGATATTGTTATACTGACCAGAAGTGTCAGGGCGGTGGGGCAGGCGTATTTTGATGTGCTGTCCCAGTGCGGGATCCCTGTCGTGATGGAACACAGCCAGGGCTTCTTTGACACAAGGGAGATCCAGCTGATGACACAGATGCTGCAGATCATAGATAACCCCAGGCTGGATCTGTCCCTGGCGGGAGTGATGTGTGGTCCGATGTACCGCTTCCTGGAGGAAGAACTCGCCCTGCTCCGGGCCGGCAGCCGTCAGACCGATCTGTACTCCTCCCTTCTGGCGTTTCAGGAGAAGAGCCCCTCTTCCCGGGAGGAGGAGGCGCTGCAGGACAAGACGGGGCGCTTTCTCGGGACTTTGAAGGGGCTCAGGACAAAGACGGCATACGCCACAGTGGCAGAGCTGATCCAGGATATCTACGATGAGACGGGGATTTACGAGTCCGTACAGATGATGAGGGACGGCGTGCAGAGAACGGCCAATATGGATCTTCTGATGGAACAGGCAAGGGAATTTGACGCCTCAGTATACCATGGCCTGCACGCCTTCGTACAGTATATCAACCGGATCCGGGAACAGCAGGAGGAGATGGGCGAGGTCAATATAGTGGGGGAAGAGGAAAATGTTGTCCGCATTATGACGATGCACAAAAGCAAGGGTCTGGAATTTCCGGTCTGTATCCTGCTTGGACTGGGTAGGAAGCTGGGGGGGAGCCGGAGCCGGTTTCTCACGATCCATCCGGAGTTTGGCATTGCCTCCAGGATTGTGGACAACGAGACCAGGACCGTTAAGGACAATCTGTATCGCAGCGCCCTGATCCGGCAGAATGAGATGGATGATCTGGGGGAGGAGATGCGTGTCCTCTATGTGGCCATGACACGGGCGGAGGAGAAGCTGATCCTGATCGGCTGTGCCAAAGAGGCCCGGTCAGTCCCGGTGAATTATCTGGGGAGGAGCCAGATGGCAGGCTTCCTCGATATGATACTTCCCGCCGCACTGAATGAGCCGGAATGGTTTCGGGTGGAACTGGTGGAACGGGAAAGTCTGGTGGCGGAATCTGTTCGGGATATGGCACGGGAAAAGATTGAGACGGAGGCGCTTTACAATTTTGACACATCTATCATCTATCATAAGGAACTACACAGGTATCTGCAGGAATTTCAGGATGGGGAAGACGGAGAACCGGAACCCCTTCCCGTGAAGGTATCCGTATCGGATCTGAAGGTAAAATCCATGGAAGAGCAGGATTTTCAGGACTTTACGATACTTACCCACGAGGAGGATGAGACGCAGATGCCGGTGCCGTCCTTTATCAAGGGAGAACAGGAGAACGATGC
The DNA here is from genome assembly GCA_948467395.1 of uncultured Clostridia bacterium. Taxonomy (GTDB): domain Bacteria; phylum Bacillota; class Clostridia; order Lachnospirales; family Lachnospiraceae; genus Eubacterium_F. Next base: position 71,574 of record CAOKDX010000011.1, read on the forward strand.
GGCGGGACAGGGTGCTGCCTACGGAACCATCTGGCATCAGGTTATGGCATCCATTGATTTTGCCAGGACTGGATCGGAGGAGGAGATTCGGGAGGCGGTACAAGAGCTTGTCCGGAAGGGCAGACTGAGGGAGGAAGATACGAAGCTATTGAATTACCAAAGAATGCTTCTCTTTTTCACATCTACCCTGGGCTGCCGCATGAGGGAGGCGGACTGCTGCGGCAGGCTTCACCGGGAACAGCCCTTTGTAATGGGGAAACCGGCGAAGGATATATTTCCGGACAGGACGGAAGAGGAAATCGTACTGGTGCAGGGAATTATCGATGCCTATTATGAGATGGAGGACGGCATTGTCCTGCTGGATTACAAGACGGACGCCCTGAAGCGGGGAGAGGAAGAGAAGCTGGTCAGCCGCTATCAGGAGCAGATGCGTCTGTATGGCAGGGCGCTGGAGGAAATGATGGAGAAACCTGTGACAGAATGTATCCTGTATTCCTTCTCACTGGGAAAAGCGATCCCGTGTCCGGCAGGAAAGACAGGAGTGTAAGAAATGGAAGCTGTCTGAATGGAGGAAGAACATGTACGAAGGATTTGCCTATGTCTATGACCGCATGATGAGTGATATTCCCTATGACGCATGGTTTGATGCGCTGCGGAGGTATCTGGCGGAGCACGGCATAGAAGAGGGGACGATATGCGAGCTGGGTTGTGGGACAGGCAGTATGACAGAACGGTTTGCCCGGGCAGGGTTTCATATGATCGGTGTGGATCTCTCAGCGGACATGCTGGCAGCCGCCCGCAACAGAAAGGACGCAGAGGACCTGGATATCCTTTATATCCAGCAGGATATGGAGCAGCTGGAGCTGGCGGGCCCCGTGGACGCGGTGATCAGTGTCTGCGACACGATGAATTATGTTTTGGAAGAAACTGCTATGTGCCGTGTTTTCGGCAGAGTCAGCCGGTTTCTGAAGCCGGGGGGATATTTTATATTTGACTTAAAGACCGTATACTGTTATCGTAATGTTATTGGCAGCCGGGTCTTTGCAGAACAGGACGAGGATGTCAGTTATATATGGGATAATTATTATTACGAGGATGAGAGGATCAATGAATATGAGCTGACGATATTTCAGCGGCAGCCGGGGGGCCGTCTATATGAACGGATCGATGAGGTCCACTATCAGAGGGCATATTCTGTATCCACGGTGAGAGAACTGCTGGAACAGAGCGGCTTTACCGTGGCCGGTGTGCTGGACTCATCCATGAAGGAGGATCCGAAAGAGGACAGTGAGCGGATATACATGATAGCGAAGAAAAGGGAGGATACTGATGAACGGTAAGAGAAAATGGGCCGCCATATTCCTTTTCGCAGGAGTTCTGGCATGGCTCACAGCCATGGCAGTAGTGAGGGATGTTTCCTATGCGGCAGAAACGACGGGCATTGTGACGGCGGAAAGCCTGAACGTGCGCAGTGGAGCAGGCACAAGCTTCGAGAGGCTGACCAGCTTGTCAAAGGGGACGGCGGTGACGATCCGGGAGACGGTCACGGCGGCAGGCACATATGAGAAATGGTACAGGATTTCGGCAACGGTGAACGGACAGGCGGTGGACGGCTATGTGAGCGCCACCTACATAGCAATGACGGCGGCCAGTTCTACTACATCGCCAGCGCCGGTTCCGACACCTGCGGCGCCGGTCAGTACCGTTACATACCGGAATGAAATTTCCTATAAAGCCATCAATGTATCGGCCAAGACATTGGAGAAAACGAATGTATATGCCAAAGCCGGAGGAAAGAGAAAGGTTATCGCGAAAAAAAAGGTCTCGCTGAATAAGGGCAGATCTGTAAAGATAACGGCGGAGAAGATGGTGAAGGGAAAGAAATGGTTTAAGATCAGCTTCACTTATAAGAAAAAGAAGCGTACCGGTTATGTGAGAAACCTGTATGTAAAGATGACGCTGAAGTCGCCGGTGCCGGGGGCCGTCAACAGTCTGAAGACCTCCATTAAGGTGCGCCCGAAGGCGGACGTGAAGTCGGGATATAAAAAATCAGGAAATAAATATATCAGGCTGGCCAAGGGGGCGGAGGTTACCATTACAAAGGATATCCGAAAGAAAAAGGTGAAGTGGTACAAGCTGTCCTATGTCTGGCAGGGAAAAACCAAAACGGGTTATGTGGCGGCCAAATATATTAAGCTGGTGAAGAAAAAGGTGGTCAAAAGAATCCCGGTAACAATCCTGTCGGATGCTGACTTTGAAAAGAGCCTGGTGCAGCAGGGATTTCCGGATTCCTATAAAGAGAGTCTCCGGGCGCTGCACAAGAAATATCCATACTGGCAGTTTGTGGCATACCGGACAAATCTTGACTGGAACACGGTGATTGATAACGAGTCGAAGCTCGGCGTCAACCTGATCTCCAATTCCAAGTCAGCGGCTTGGAAATCCACGGAACCGGGGGCATACGATGCCATTACGGGCGAGTGGACAGTGTTTGACGGCAGCACTTGGGTAGCTGCTTCGCGGGCTGCTATTTCCTATTATATGGATCCCAGGAATTTTTTGAACGAACGCAATATCTTTATGTTTGAGTCGCTGGAATACCAGAGCCAGTACCAGACAAAGGCGGGAGTGGAGACGATCCTCCGCAACACGCCTTTTGCCGGGAAGTCTTTTTCCTATAAGGATCCGGAGACGGGAGCGGCAAAGACTATTTCCTATACGGATGCCTTTCTGGCGGCAGCAAAGCAGTCCGGTGTCAGTCCGTACCATCTGGCTTCCCGGGTAAAACAGGAGGTTGTCACTGGACCGACGACCACAAGCGGCGCAGTGACCGGCACCAACGATACCTATCCGGGGATATATAATTTCTACAATATCGGGGCTGTCAGCAGTAAAAATCCGGTACTCAATGGACTCAAATGGGCGAATTCGGGGACGACTTACCTGAGACCATGGACAGACCGCTACCGCTCTATTGTGGGAGGAGCCATGTATATCGGTACAAGCTATATCGCCAAGGGTCAGAATACCGGTTATCTGCAGAAATTTAATGTGACGCCGTATCAGCAGTTTCAGCATCAGTATATGACCAATGTTGAGGCGGCATATTCAGAGGCCATCAAGACAAAGACGGCGTATGCAGAGACGATGAATGCGACACCGATCATATTCTCTATACCCGTATATAATAATATGCCGGCGGCTGCCTGTGCAGCGCCGCAATAGGAGGCAGAACCGAATGGCAGAGAGCAGGAGAAGGTTAGCAGTGATACTGGCGGGATTTATACTGGCATTTGCCGCACCGCCGCTGCACATACAGGCGGGCAGTGCGGTGATCCAGTTTACTACAGCGGAACAGCAGATACAGAAGGGGGATATATTTACTGTCATATGTCAGGTAACTTCTACAGAATCTTATCTTGACACAGAGTTTCAGATCGAGTATGATGCAGAGTTAGTGCAGTTTTTGAATGGCGGCAGCAGGGTTACGGGGGATAACGGCATCCTCACCGTGTCCTCTGTCGGAAATGAAGAGACGTCGATGAAAAAGACATTTTCACTGCAGTTTGTGGCGAATAAAAAAGGAAGCGCCGTATTTCAGGTTAAGGGGAATGCCTCTATCCGGGATGAGGAGGGAAATTCCTTCTCCAGCTCCAGCAACCGTCTGGTGGTGGGCATCCAGAAGAAGGGGACTGCACAGAAGCAGACCCCTGCGCCCACGGAGCCGCCCCGGGCCACGCCGGCTCCTGTGCTCTCTGCCAATAATAAGCTGAAAAGCCTGAGGACCAGTGCCCTGGATTTCACCCCGGCGTTTAACGGGGGCAGGGACCGGTACACGGCAACGGTAGAGCACAGCGCGGACACGCTGTTTATCAGCTTTCAGACTGAGGACGAGACGGCGCGGGTGCAGCTTAAGGGAAATGAAAATCTGAAGGAGGGCGACAATGCGGTAAGCGTTATTGTGACAGCCCAGAACGGTGAGAGCAGAACCTATGCCATAACTGTCACAAGGGAAACAGCGAAGGAAATGCAGGAGAGAACCGGCGGCCAGGAACCTGCCGGAGAAGATATTTCTTTTGCGGCAGCGAAGGATAAAAACAGGATCATATTGAAAAATTCTTATGAATTTGAAGTACTGGACCCCTCCGGCCTGAAGGAAGTGCCGGCGGGGTATGTTCTGTCAAGGATTGAGGTGGAGGGAGTCCAGATTCCGGCATTTACCATGAAGAATGATCTGGACAATAACTATCTGCTTATGTACCTGAAGGGGCCGGCGGGGGAGAATACCATCTATCAGTATGACCGCACGGAGAAGACCCTGCAGCGGTATACCGGGACTATGGTAGACAAGGTGAACCGCAGTGAGGGGGCAGAGGAACAGCGTTCTGTACTGTCTGTCTCCAATTACGTCCTGTTTGGGATTATTATCGGGCTGATCATTATTATATTGAGTATGCTTATCGCCATGCTGAAGATGGCGATGAAAAGGAAAGAAGAAAAGAAACAGATAAGTGAGGGCTATGATGAAGAGAGATTTTACCGCTGAGGCGGAAAAGGTTTTGGGGAAAGCGGCAAAATTTGCCGTCAAAATGGGAAATCCGGTGATGGGTACGGAGCATCTGCTTTTTGGACTGGTGGCGGCGCCCGGCATGGCTTCCCATGTACTTCGTGAAAACGGACTGGACAAGGATGGGATCCAGTTTGAGATAGAGAACTATTGCGGGCGCGGCACAACGGCGGTGGCGAGCCCGCTCAGCGGGGACATGTCTCCGAAGCTGGAGAGACTTCTTGTGAAATGCGATGAAGAGGCGGTAAAGATGGAGAGCAGCAGGATTGGAACAGAGCACATGCTGATGGCGATCCTGAAAGATACGTCCTGCGTCGCCTATCATGTGTTGATGGCAGCAGGGGCCAACATCCAGAAAATATATATGGATATCGCCACGACGGCAGGGGCGGACCTGGCGCTGGCCAAGAGTGATCTTATCGCCAGCCGGACGAAGAACCGCCGCAGTCAGTCAGCCACCCCGGTGCTGGATCAGTATGCCAGAGATCTCAATCAGTATGCCAGGGACGGGGTGCTGGATCCTGTTCTTGGCAGGGATACCGAGATCAGCAGTGTGATCGAAATCCTGAGCCGCCGGACAAAAAATAATCCGTGCCTGATCGGTGAGCCAGGAGTCGGCAAGACTGCCATTGCAGAGGGGCTTGCCACCCGTATCGTGGAGGGGGAGGTGCCGGATTCCATCGCAGATAAACGCGTGCTGACACTGGATCTGTCGGGAATGGTGGCGGGTTCCAAATACCGCGGTGAATTTGAGGAGCGCATCAAACGCGCCCTGCGGGAGACCAGGGCTATGGGAAATATTCTGTTATTTATCGATGAGATCCATACAGTTATCGGCGCCGGCGGTGCGGAAGGGGCCATTGACGCCTCCAATATCCTGAAGCCTGCCCTGGCGCGGGGGGAGGTGCAGGTGATCGGCGCTACCACGAGGGAAGAATACCGCAAGCATGTAGAGAAGGACGCCGCGCTGGAACGGCGTTTTCAGCCGGTGGTCATTGAGGAACCATCGGAGGCACAGACCGTAACGATGCTGCGGGGTCTGCGCAGCCGATATGAGGACTATCACCAGGTTATCATCAGCGACGATGCCATAGAGGCTGCCGTGAGACTGTCCGTAAGGTATGTCAACGACCGTTTTCTTCCCGATAAGGCCATTGACCTTATGGATGAGGCTTCCGCTAGGTTTCGTCTTGGCAGGATCGTGCGCAAGGGAAATAATCAGAAGAAGCTGGAGGCAAAGGCGGAAAAGCTGTATGACGAACGGGAACAGGCGCTGATCGACGGCGATATGGAGCTTGTTATGAAGATACGGGAGCAGGAAAAGGAGCTGGAGGAGCAGCTGCAGAAGGAAAAGAAAAAGGCTGCCCGAAAGGGAAAGAAGGCAGACCGCACCATTACGGAGAATCACATAGCCGAGATTGTGGCGAAATGGACACATATCCCGGTACAGCAGCTGGCGGAGGCAGAGATGGATCGTCTCCGGAGACTGGAGGATATTCTCCACGAGAGAGTGGTGGGACAGGAAGAGGCGGTGGAGGCCGTGGCAAAGGCGGTGCGCCGTGGACGCGTGGGACTGAAGGATCCAAGACGTCCCATTGGTTCGTTTCTTTTCTTAGGACCAACCGGCGTGGGCAAAACAGAACTCAGCAAGGCGCTGGCAGAGGCGGTCTTTGGCTCCGAGAAGGATATGATCCGGGTGGATATGTCGGAGTATATGGAGAAGCAGAGCGTTTCCAAGATGATCGGCTCCCCGCCGGGTTATGTGGGTTATGAAGAGGGGGGGCAGCTCAGCGAGAAGGTGAGACAGAAGCCCTACTCCGTGCTGCTCTTTGACGAGATCGAGAAAGCCCATCCGGATGTGTTTAATATGCTGCTGCAGGTGCTGGAGGATGGTCATATTACGGATGCCCAGGGAAGAAGGGTAGACTTTAAAAATACTATTATCATCATGACGTCAAATGCCGGCGCCAACCGCATTATCTCTCCAAAGACGCTGGGATTTGGACAGGTTACAAGCGAGGAGGAGGATCACAGGAAGATGAAGGAGGGCGTGATGGAAGAGGTGAAACACATCTTTAAACCGGAATTTATTAACCGGGTCGATGAAATGATCGTATTCCACACACTCAATAAGGAGAACATCCGGGATATCACGGCGATCTTGATCAGGAACTTTGCGAAGCGGGTGAAAGATCAGATGGAGATCGAGCTGCATATTACGGACGAGGTAACTGCCTATGTGGCAAAAAAAGGGTTTGACAGGGATTACGGGGCACGTCCGATTCGCCGTGCTCTCCAGAATGAGGTAGAGGACCTTCTGGCGGAAGCGGTGCTGGCGGGAGAAGTGATGCGCGGCGGAAGGGCGGAGATTTATATGGAGAACGAAGACGGAAAGGATAAGGTCTGTGTGAGGTCCTGTTCCCTTGAAGATGAGTGATGGTTCCATACCCGGACATTCTGCCGGGAGGAATGATTTTTGTTCAAAAGTTCACAAAAAAAGAATAGAAAAACCTGCGTTAGTATTGTATACTAGTAAGTAGGAAAGAGAAGGAGAGCGGCAAGACTCTCTGCGTGAATGACAACGAAGGAGGATAAGGACATGGGCGTAGTGGAAGAATTGATTCAGGGAAACGGCGATGGAACATTGAGTTTTGGCAATTATCTGCTTGAGACGAAGACCAAGAAGGCGGACTTCAAATTTGAGGGGGACACCTACAAGATCAAGACGTTTAAGGAGATTACCAGGCTGGAGCGCAATGGGGCGATGGTCTATGAGTCAGTACCGGGTTCCGCTGTGACGAATTTTAGGGGAAATGGGGAGGTAGCTGAGTTTGATGTTGAGGCAGAAGGCGATATCAGCTTTACGCTGGAGATGGAACCGTCTACCGAGTATAAGCTTGTGGTAAACGGTGTGTCTGCCGGGCGCATCCCTACCAATCTGGGAGGCAAGCTCAATGCAAGCCTGGAGCTGGATCAGGGAGAAAAAGCTGCCGTGAAAGTTATAAAATGCTGATAGGACATCAGGCAGTATTTTCGTTTTGTAATGCATAATAAAAATATAAAGGCATCCGTACAATGGCAGGCAATTGCTACGGATGCCTTTGTGTTGTTGAGCATCTGCAGTCATAGATAGGAGTATTCCATAGGCACCAGTCGGATGTTCGCATATTCCAAATCAGTATAGTAATCTGGTGAATTGCCGTTTAGGATTTCTTGTTTTGGCTTTGGGGGCAGATATCCGTTTCTACCCCGCCTTTCTTGAAATTATCCGCATAATCACACTGTTCCAATACGATGGAACCGGTTGAGGCCAGAAACTCCCTTAAAGTGTTTGGGAAACGGATCTCTTTTAGGGTGGAGTGTGCAAATGCCTGTGATCCGATAGAAAGCGCCGGGTTTTTTATGGTTATTTTATCAATAAAGCAGCTATGAAAGCTGAATCTATCAATACTGGATAAACTTTCAGGGAAGATAATCTCATCTGCTCTTACATATGCGAAGCCAGTGTCTGTAATTCTTTTGATCCCTTTAGAAATAATAATTTTCTTCAGCCGTTGTTTTTCATCGGTATTCCACATACGAATTTTGTTTGCATAACCAAGGATTTCATTCCCGCTATTACCAGTATAACGTTGACTGATATCGATTTTTTTTTCTGTTCCACCCAGCTGGTTACTGCGTAACCAAGAAAATGAGAGGGAATGACAAGATATATTTATAATATTTTAAAATTTTTTGTAGGGTTTTGCGAAGTGACGGTGTTCTTTATAGTAAGGCGGGATTTTTATGCATAATTTTTTTAATTTATATGTAAGGAGAAAACAAGAGAAAAACAAAGATTTTTATGGGAGGTCTTTATGATGGAAGATACTGTAAATATTGAAGCGTTGGCTGGAAGAGATAAATTATCAATTTCATTGGATGATATCAGTTACATTTCTATTGTGAAACATGGCTGTCGTATTCATATTCTGCCAGATAAATTAAAAGAGGGCAAATATGGCAGAGAACCAGAAAAAGGATTTTTTATAAAAGAAAGTCTGGCTAGAATCTATGACATGATAGTTCAATATGGGTTTGGCCGTCCGCATCAAAGTTATATCGTAAACATGAAATATATTCATTCCATTGATATTGCGGAGCTAATACTTATTTTGAAGTCAGGTGAGATATTAAAAATTTCGAGGTCCAGGAAAACAGAATTTCAGCAGCTCTTACTGTTACACAGGCAAAGTAAAAATAGTCAGATTGACATCAGAGTAACAAATGCCGCAAAAGAAAAGATTAAGTATTTTGAGAGATTAGAGAAGGAAAATACAAAGTATCGCAAAATTTTAACTGAATTAAAAAGAAATATTACTTATATGGAAATCATGTATCCTCAATCGGATGTTCAGGATAAAAGGAATATGCTGAAACAGCTCAAAGATATAGTGGAACAGGCAGAAGTGCATTGAAATGCTTTTTGCATATAAAGAGTTTGAAAAGCGGCTGGATTTCATCAACTTCGAGGAATATGCGAGAGGCGGATAAGCAGATGGTTCTGTTGGTAATGTTTATTTCTGATAGAAAAATATTTAATGATATGATATACTGTTAATGTTGTTAAAAAAAGACAATAGGAATTTGAGAGAAATGGAATGAATAAATTATTTAAAGATATAAGGCATAGCGACATAGAAGCAGTACGGGCGGCAATATCAAAAAACGCCGCGGTTGTAAACGAGGTTTACAATGCAAAATCGCCTAAGAAGGATATAGGACAATCCCCATTACAGGTAGCGATGAAATGCGGAGAATTTGAAATTATAGATTTATTGCTTGAGGAGGGCGCTGACCCTGATTTTATGGAAGATCCTGCACTCGTTCCGCCTCACAGCGTTTGTATGCCTGTCCTGCATGATGCTATCATAGGGGTATTCTCTACATTATGTTATAAACAGTATAGCCATTCTGAAAAATATATGAGTATCATTAAAATATTGCTTGAAGATGGAGCCAATCCAAATCGGAAAACATCATCAGGAATGCTTCCGATAGGTACGGCAGTAAACCAGGCAGAAATGATTTTAGTGCGCAAGGGCGCTTATCCAGATATCCAGGAAATAACTAAAAAAAGATTATTTGAAATCCTTGATTACCTTATCAAATATGGTGCAGATAAGGAAGAATGGTTTAATCAAGACTTTTGGGGAGTATCAAATAGAGTACATTTCTTTGAGGAAAAAATGTATGGAACCAACAATATCGACATAAGGGAACCTATGCGAATTGTTCTTAAAGAATATTTCGGCTAAATTATGATTGTGGAGGTAGTGGTGGTAAGGATTGCAACTATGAGAGTAGTTGGATTCGTTTGTGTTCAGTTGAAAAAATCGTTTTGTTACAATGAGTATATGCCCGAAATTATGGAAGTGTATGTTGTTCCAACGTATATAAAAAAGGAATTTAAAGAGATAAACAACTTCTCGTTTATCCCCTTCGTTCTGCCTAATCCGGCAGATATTCGTAATCCATTGGGACAAGATGGACAAACTTTTTTTCTTTATAAAACTCAGGATTCTTATACATAAATTCTACATCTTCTACGATCAACTTTTTGCCCAGAGAAGTGAAAGCTGAAATTTTTTTCGATTTTTGTGCTTTACGAATAGCGAGAGAATTTTTTGGTGCAATAATTTTGCCAGCTGGAATGTAGTGGGGAATTTCCTCGTCATTATCATTTATACACTGGAGGCTCGTCTTTTTACCGAGAAACGTTAGTGTTTCAACACCTTCTTCTTTCTGATCATCTGCATACAGGCTTGGCATAATCTTAACGCTGCGTATTGAAACAGGAAACGTCAGGTTTTTTAGTGAACGGCATCCTGCAAATGCACATTCTGGAATAATAAGTTCTTTTTGGTTCTCGGAAAAGTTAATTTCCTCTAAATTTTTGCAATTCTGCAAAAAATAATCTATTTTTGTTATGTGGTCTGGAAGTGTAATTTTTCTAATTCCTGATCTGCACATACAGCATGTTTCCATATGGCCTTTATATCCATCTGGGAATATGATTTCTTCTACCAAAGATTCAGAAAAGGAACAATATTCCAAGGAGGTGTCCGTGCCGTTTAAAACAACTTTTCTTATCTGGCTTCCCATAAAAGCGTATCTGTCCACAGCTGCCAGGCTTTTAGGCAATATTACTTCAACTGCTTTCAGGTAAGCAAAACCAGAATCATAGATATTGTTAATGCCTTCCGAAACAACAACTTTTTTTAACATCTTGTCCTTGCTTGTATTCCACATTAGATTTTGGCTTAGACTACCTGCTTCATGGTTTCCGTAATCAGGTTCAGATTCATCTCTTGGAATACCGATTGAACTAATTGGGAAATTATGAAATCTGGCGGGGATAACCAACTCTTCCTTCTCTGTTTTAATGCCTAGGAGACAAATGCCCTGATTTCCCATACAATACCTGATCCAGCTATAATGGTTTCCCTCAATCTCTACATCGTTTTCTTCTATTATCTTTCCCTCGATCAACTGATCTCTAATTGATTCTTCCTTAGACTGCTGCCGGGGAGCAGCAGGTGAATTTTCACAGGAGGTACAGAAGGTTATGGATGTGAGGATAACTAGAAATATAATTGTTTGTTTATAAATGGTCATAATAAGCACCTTTCTTAGTTGAGGAAAGTTTATTTTGTAGAATAATTAACAGATAGATAGGGGGCAGCCAGTGTACTACCAACTATAATACTAATATTTTTATAGATATTGCCTAGCTTGAATGAATAAATATTTAACATTGCTGAATATTCGTTATATGTTCCACTTGGATGGTCTGATTTTTCAAACTTTACCAATGCAGCATTTGTGACTCTTCTGGCAACTTCATATCGTTCTGGGCTTTTTGCTGTGTTATCACAAGAGATGTCAAAATTGTTGTTATGTTTTAGTCGATACCAAATATCTCCATTTCTAACAAACGTACTGTGGGCAAAGGCATCCTGTAAATTATGAATTGCCATGCCCCAGACAAATTCTCTTTTTTGGGCTTTGGTAGGTGCTTTGCCAAATTCCTGTTGCCATGGGATGTTATTTATATCATTTTTGATTGCACTGGCTAATTCTTGCATATTTTTAATTGGGTATGTCGCTGTCCCGCCAAACTGTAGTTGATTTGCAAGTCTTGTTTCATAAATATATGCTGCAATATAATTAGTAGTGTAAAATCCATGCCACCATGGATTGTCTCCCATACCTTTCGTGTATTTGTTGGTGTCAGGAAATCTTGCTCCCTTTTTAAGTATACTGCGATTGGAGGGGAGCATACCTGCATGTGCATCTTTTGTCCAACTTCCTTCTATGCAGTTTGTAGAATCAAAGCTTATTACTTTTCGTTTATTTTCTTTTATTGTCATATTGTTCTGGTTGGATAATATATTTCTTTTTTTATAAGATTCTTTGAAAGATTCATAATTATCTAATGCATATTGGACATCTAACAAGCCGTTTCCATATTTTTGCTTTTCACCATAACTATTGGCACTTTCATTTAATAATTCCCTAACAAAATCTGCGGATACAGAGGGATCTTTTTCCCAAATGAGTGATGCGGCTGCAGTTACTTGAGGGGTTGCGAGACTAGTTCCAGATGCGACTATTTCGTCATGAAATATACCTGTACTACGAACTAATTCGCCAGGAGCAACAATTTCTATTTGATCTCCGATGGAACTGCTCTTTGCCAGATTGCCATTTTTTTCAACTGATCCGACGGCCATGGCTTCCTCGAATGCTGCGGGATATTGTACCCCGTTTTCGCCTGCGTTTCCTGCTGAGGCAATAATAAGTATTCCTGCTTTTTTTGCGTCACAGATAGCTTGTTTAAGAGCTTCAGAATAGGTGTCCATTCCAAAACTCATGTTGATAATGTTGACATCAGCCTTGATAGCTATGTATATTCCTTCTATTATGCGACTAACAGGTGACAAGTTGTTATCATCTAAAACACGAATTGAATATATTTCTGCATTTGGATTAATTCCAGTTATTCCCGTATTGTTATCCTTAGCGGCAATTAGGCCTGCAACACTATTTCCATGTCCTGTGCCATCCATAAACAATGGTGACATTTCTTCTTCTCCAGGAATAAGACTAATAGTATTTGATGGCTCAATGTTTATATCAGTTCCGTAATCTACACCGGAATCGAGAATTGCTATTTTTATTCTTTTCTTTGTACTTGATTTTTTTGTTTTATCTGCATGTATCATCCGGACATTCCATTCATTTGCACTATTATTTGTTTTTACCATGATACTATTTTTTTTGTGGATTGATTTATTTTTCAACATATTATTTTTATTACTATTTGCTTTTACGTTGAAATCTTCCTCTATAAATTTAATTCCAGGGGTCTCTTTGATTTTAGCAGCTTCATTCTTTGACAATGCTATCGAAATCATCTGATGATTCTCTGTAAGTCTGCTATTATTACTCATATTTTTATTTTTCTGATTTGAATATTTCTCTTGGATTTTTCCAAGTTGGCTGGTTTTTTCTGAATAAATTATATAATTTTTAGGTTTTTCGCCGCTTTTTCCCTGCAGGATAATTCTCTCTGGCATTGTATAGTAGAGAATAAAACATATAATTGTGAGCAAAATCATGAGTCTTTTTGATAACATAATATTCCTCCGATTATTTTTATTCAAGTGTACTGTAATAAGTTGGAAAAATCAACTAGGTTGGCAATTTTTGGTTATTTTTCGTCAATATATACAAAATAATTTTTATTATATTCATTGGCTGATTATCTTAAGTTAAACTTTTCACCATTTATGAGATTCTTCAGAAAGCAATACAATTGTGCAATTTGTATAGTTTATGACCAAAATTGCCAAATCTTCCGCTTGACATAACTGGTAATGCGATCCGACAGCACATGTACGTTGTAACTATCTCTGGCCATATTGTAACAGGTGGATTTTATACATGCTCTTCCGTGCACGCTGGCAAAAGAACTTTTCCATCCAAACTATTTTGCTTTTTGTTTTTTCAAAGCTATTCCACATACAATTACCGATGCAAAAAAGATAAAGATTAGATACCATAGATTTTCAAAGCAAAATCCATGGTCCAACATCAATCGGTATCCCCAAGAGGCTGGGAAAATTCGTCCTATCCTTTCCAAAAAATCGGGTAGAAACTCAATGGGAAACATAATTCCGGAAAGCATAATTGAGGGCAAAAACAATAATTGTGCTATCATCGTCAGTTTCGCTTGATTTTTTACCATCAATCCTAAAACACTTCCAATGCTTAACGACGAGGTAATGTATATAGCAAGTGCAGGAAAGAAAAACGGGAGTTGTGTCGGCAAAGCTGCATCAAATAGAATGGGGGCAAGCAGCACGATCACAACACAGGTAATCATCAAATGAACAAATGCGGAAAGGAACATTGTAACAAGTCCTAAACAGATAGGTACTCCGTTTGCTTTATAAACTTTTTTTATGTCACTTCCGTAAGTTTCAATCAAAGACGGCGGTAATCCGATAAATGCCCCCATTGAAACACTCATTACAATCATAGATTGTATTAGTGTGTTTCTCATTTCGGGCATAATGGAAGTAAAAATACCGCCCATAAGAAGAAAGAAAATAATCGGAACGATATAACAGGTCACTAAGAGGGATTTACTTCGTATATCCAATTTCCACTGTAATGCCATACCATATAAAAAACCGTTCATTCTGTTTCCCTCCCTGCCATTTCGATAAAATGCTGTTCCAGTGTACCACGGTCAACTTTAATATCCAATAGATGGATTTCTTTTTGCTTCCAATCATGAAGCAAGGAAATCAAAGTATCTTCAATAGTATCTGTTTCAAAAGTGCTGTTCCCCTGTCTCGTTTTGATATGGATAATATACTTTTCCCCAATTTTATCTGTCAGTTCTGTCGCTGTGCCACAAAAGGCAATCTTCCCATGATTCAAAATGGCAAGGCGGTCACATAAGTTTTCCACTTCTGCCATATCGTGACTTGCCAAAACGATCGTTTTTCCTTGTGACTTGAGTGTGCGAATTTGCTCGTGAAGTGAAACCCTGCCCAGGGCATCCAGCCCCGCAGTCGGCTCATCGAGAAAAATAATATCTGGATTACCAATCAGTGCAAGGGCAAGATGCAATCGCCTTTTTTGTCCTGTGGATAGTTCGATATACTGCTTTTTCGTGGTTTCTTTTATACCAAGAGCATCCAGCATAGTGAAATCAATCTTTGCCTTGTTCCATTTTGAAAATAATCTTACCGCCTCCATCGGTTTGATATGGGCAGGTAAAGAGGATGATTGCAGCTGAATACCCATTTTCCCGTTTACCGTAATTGTACCGCTGTCATATTTTCTCAAACCCTCAATACATTCAAGGGCTGTTGTTTTTCCTGCACCATTTATACCGAGCAGAGCGAAAACTTCTCCCTTTTCAATTTCTAAATCAAGTCCACCCAGAACAATGTTGCTGCCATAGCTTTTCTTTAATCCACGAACCTGTATTGCAGGATTCATCATTCCACCCCCTCAAATGGATTTTCTCCAAGTCTTGAAAAGTAGATTTGCAAAGCCGGCTCTAAATAGTCGTTTACAATTTTTTGTCTTTCTTCCCAAGCATTTGAAGCGGTATCAATCTTGCCAATCTCCATCAATTTCGGAAGCATACTCATATCACCGTTCGTAAATTCTATAATCAATCCCCAATACTCTTTTACAATTCGTTGGCATCCCTCACTTTCAGGAGACACACCTGCCTTTTGAAGTTCTATAATTTCATCACTCAAACGGTTAAATCTATCCATAAAATTCAAACCGCTTTCCTGATCAAACCGATTGCGGATATGATCGAGCGTATCATCATCAAACCGTTTAATGAGATAGTAAGAGTCATTATTCATCTGAAGATTGACAATAATATCTGCATACTTCTTAAAGTTGACTGTCTGCATTTGTAACACTTCTTCCTTTAACTGTTCGATTGCTGTCAAAGAAGCGGTGAGCTGTTTTATTTTCTCTCGTATACTATCTGCCTGTTCGGTAAGGGCGGCTGCCACATCATTCGGTGTCTCTAAAGAAATTAAGCGATGCTTTATATCATCCAAAGAAAAACCCAATGATTTCAAAGATATAATTTGGTGAAGCATAACTAAATCTTTATCTGTATAAAGTCTTCGCCCGCCTTCACTTTCTGCCGAAGGGGATAACAAGCCTTCTTTGTCATAATATTGCAGTGTACGGACAGTAACTCCTGTTTTCTTTGCAGCTTCTCCAACTGTCATAAACCCAGGCGGTATTGTTCTATGTTTTGCCATAATTATCTACCTCCTATCATGTATGATACATCATTACGCCGCGTCACAAACAAGACCATTTTCTAAAAAATTTGCGGCTGAGATTTTGTAACAAGCCAATCAGAAACAACATGCCTTTTTTCCTTTCCTCCTTTTCCCTGAGCTGGACGGACATCTTGTTTTATGCTTTGGACTAGTTTCTATTGATTCGAGCCGATTGTATTGCCGCTATATTCTGGGCAATTTTTTCTTTTGGCCAGTCCCACCATTTGATACAAAGCAAATCAGAAATGACAGTTTCATCAAAGCGTTTTTTAATTGGTTTTGCTGGAACACCTCCTACAATAGTATATGGCGGCACGTCTTTTGTGACAACGGCACGAGCGCCAATAATTGCTCCATCACCAATCGTAACTCCTGCTAAGATAACAGCTTCAAAGCCAATCCATACATCATTGCCGATTATAATGTCGCCCTTATTATCCCAACTCTTCGCCACATTCTTTTTATCCAACCCCCATTCTTCAAAAAAGAGCGGAAAAGGGTATGTGCTTAATGAAGCCAACGTATGATTTGCACTGTTGAAAAGAAATTTTGCACCACAGGCAATGGAACAAAACTTTCCGATTATGAGCTTGTCATGATTGATTGGATAATGATACAATACGTTATTTTTTTCAAATCCCCTAGGGTCATTTGAAAAATCGTTATACATCGTATAATCGCCTACTTCAATATTGGGATTTGTAATCACATTTTTAAGATAAACTGTCTGCATATCTCCTATACGTGGATATATTTTCTTTGAATCAGCCATTTTTAAACCCTCCTGTCGGTCATGTATAAAATAATTTTATTCATTTGCTGTGTTGTTTTCAATACACCAAACATTACAGACGTAAGGTGTAAAAAAGAGAGCCGCTTTTCTTACAGCAGCTCCCAGAAATTATTTTTGATATATTATTTTTCTAATAGCATAAACCGAAAGATGGTAAAAATCCGCAAGGTTCTCCATAGATATACCTTGCTTATAATCCGATATAATCTTTTTATTACGGTCTTCCAGCTCTTTTCGGTAGCCAGATAATTCTCCCCAAGGTTTATGTTGTTCAGTTTTTGCAGGAATATAGATATAACCTGCCTGCATATACTTTTGCAATTCTTCAACCAGCCTGACAGGGAGAATTGCATTTGCATTGATATATTTCATATGCGGCCTCCTCCTTGATTGATTTGGTCAAGCAGCAAAGCCAGCAATCTATGTTAGCGACTAATTATACCATAGAGGTTTGGACAAATCAAGAAAACAAAAACAAACGACAGAACTTTTCATGCTCTGCCGCCTTGTCACTTATGCGTAAATGATTTCCTCAGTCATAATTGCTTTTCTGTATCTTCTCCGTTATAATATTTTTTATTGGCGCCCTATGAAAGGCGATAACCACATATGAAATCGTAGATTTCAATTTCTCATTTGTCGGGAAATCGCAGGGAGCGTAAAATCGAAATTTGAAAGTGAATTGCTCAAACTTTCCCTATTTTTAAGGCTTTGTAGTACCTAGAACCTTACGTTATGTATCATTTTCCCTTGTTTTTGCCCTTGCTGGGTATTTACAAGGGAAAACTCTTTTGCGGATTGTTAATCACTACCCACTACCTTATCAAGAAGTTTAGCGGAATTACGCTTTGCCTCCCTGTCGGCATGGGCATATACATTCATGGTAATACTGATGTCAGAGTGTCCTAACAGTTCCTGCACGTCTTTCGGCTGTGCCCCATTGGCAAGCAGGTTGGAAGTATAGGTATGCCTAAGCGTATGGAAGTGGAAATTTTCAAATCCCGGCAGGCGGTCTTTTATCGTCCGACAAACAATCCCTATTGTGCTTGGGGATTCGTATGCCCCGTCTGGTCTTAAACATACAAGGGAAATCTCTGTGTAATCTTCGGGTATCTCTGCTGTACCGTCCAGATGGTACAGTTCATAATATACTCTGCTCTTTTCTGTCACTTCCTTGTAATAGTTTAGATGGTAAAGCTGTCCGCACTGTAAACGCTGTCGGTGCTGCTCCTTTTTGGCTTTCCTCAAAATTTTAGTGAGTGTATCGCCAAAGTCAACGGTCCGCACCTTCTTCCGCTTTGTCGGGCCAATCTCCGTCTTGTGCCTTGCACCGTTGTAACGGACACTCCTCCGTACCGTAAGATACTGCTCATCAAGATTGATGTCCTGCCATGCCAGCCCACATACCTCGCCAAGCCTCAGACCTGTGAAATAAGCTATCTGCATTGGCAGGATGGCAGGCTTATTCTTTTTTTCCAGATAAGCCATCAACTCCTGATATTGCTGAAATGTTAATGGTGTGGTTCCGGCATCTTCGCTTTCTCCATCTGTGAATAAGTCGGCATTTTCAGACTTCTTCCTTAACACTACATACTGCATTGGATTAAAAGTAATATACTTCTTTGGGAATACTGCAAACCGGAAAGACTGCTGTAATACAGCCGAAAAAGAATGGATATAATCTTTGCTATACCCTTTTGAGGTAAATCCCCCAGCAGTGCCTCCAAATGTGAGCAGATCTAAAAACTGCTGTAAATGCTCCGATGTGACCGATTTCAGTTTACGGTCACTGATAGGGTGCTGTTTGATTCTGCTAATAGTCAGAAGATAATTTTCAACAGTTCCGTTACTCAGTGTTCCCGTTTTCAGTTCTTCATCTGCCCATACGTCCAGCAGACCGCCCAGCGTGATATTCTCCGTCTTTGCCACAAACTTCTTTTCCTCATAATCCTCCATTGCCTTGCGAAGAAGTTTCTCCGTTTCGCTCTTGCTCTCTGTACCTGCGTACTCTTTCTGCACCAGATTTCCACTTTCATTCTCTACATAAAAGCGATAGTACCATTTCTTTCCTTTTTTTCTTACAGAACCTTTTGCCATAATAAAAATCTCCTTTCCTAACTGGCAATCGGAACTGAAAAGATATGCTTGTTTTTGCGAAAGCAACGAGCCAAATCCAAGCTTGCTTGCATTTGGCGACTGCCCGCGATTGCTCATTTATGAGCATATGCGTGTAGGCATATCAAAACCCCGGTTGCCCTGTTACAAGGAATGTTCACTCAGCAGATTTTTCAGCCTTATTTTCGCAAGTTCCGGCTCCTTGGCATACACCCTTACAATGTCGCTGATTTCACTTGTGCTGTTGATAAAACGCATAACCTCCCGAAGAAACATGACGTTGTTAAACTCCTGCTCGGATTCAAAGCCCATGACCTTTGACATTGCCTCGTTGAAATCCCCGCTCTTACCATACTCTTTGCTCGCATGGGTAAGGGACTGGTTAAACATACGGTACTCATAAAGGAACAAAAGCAGCAAATCCTTTGAGAAATCGCTTTCTTCCTCTTTCATGTCAAGCGGGAAATCGCCCATTATCCGGCTCATGGCGGATTCAATCTTAAAATCCCTGCTGTCCGACATATCCGCCCCCATATCCTCTGTTTCGCCCCGGAGCCATGCCGCTGATACATGAAGTGCATCCGCTAATCCCTCAACAATCAGTTTCTTTGTGTTGTCAATGCTCCCATTCTCATACCGCTGGATGGTGGTCTTGTTCACGTCCATCTGTCCGGCAACATACTGGAGGGGGAGTTTCAGCGACTTGCGGCGTTGTTTCGCCCGTTCACCGATTGTCCTGCGAAGTTCTTTCTTCTCCATCGTGACCTCCTTGCACTGCGTTCCCCCTGCTTGTTATAAGCTGTTAAAGGGAAATCTGTTTCGTTGTTACAAGACTATAATAACACACAAAAACAGATATTGCAATATGCAAAATAGAAATAACTGCAAAAGGACTTGACAAAACCATCGTATTTATTTATTATGTATTTTACAGCGTTGCATAATGCAATATTGTAAATCAACAAGAAAGGGGATACGGATATGAGCAGGAATGAAAATGCAGGAAAAACAGGTTATCGGAAAAGAGGGAGGATATTTGTATGGCAGAGATTAAGATTGGAATGACGATAGAGGAAGCGTCCGAATATACGGGCATTGGCAGGAACACCATGCGGAAACTGGTGGAATGGGAGAAAATCCCGGTGCTGCGGATTGGACGGAAAGCAATCATACGCAGGGATGTGCTGGAGAGGTTTATGGCAGCAAATGAGGGGAAAGACCTGCGGAACCGCCCGGAAGTAAAAACTGTCCGGACATGATAAGAGGCAGCCATAACGGCTGCCCCATTGGCAATCAGACCGGAGTCTTGATATACCTACACGCAAGATAAGTGTATCACAGACTTCTCCGGTTATCAACCGGAATTTTTCTTTGGCAGGGCAGGAATGGTGTAGTTTTGGTGTAGCAATGGTGTAGATTTTTTCTACACCGTTCCTACATCATTTTTTGAAATACTACACCATTCCTGCATCATTTGGGGCAAAGCCTACATCAAAACTACACCATGACAGGGGAATCAATGGGAAAAGTGCCTGCACCTCTGCCTGCACTCTGCCCGCACCCAAATTAGGGGAAACAGACAGGTGCCTGCACCTGTGCCGGTACTTATGAAGATTATGCAGTTACTTATGCCTGCACCTGTAGGCAGTATGCTTACACCATGCTGGCACTTATGTTTATCCGCAGTATTTTACTTTGGCAGAATACAGGTCAGCGGCAGATGGTTTCTCCGGCAGGCAAAATAACAGGCAAAAGCTGGATATACACCCGCTTGAACAAGCCCCCGGCAGGGCCCCCGCATTTTTGGCTTGACAAAAATGCTAGGGGGTTATCATTATCGGCAGAGCCGAAATGATAACCGCACCCCGCCACGTTCCATCAGCCGAAAGGAAAATCGGAAACATGAAATGATTGATAAGGAAAGCAGCCGGGCAGGGAATGACGGATAAGAAAAAGTCTCCCTCCGGCAGAGAGGAGGATGGGATGGATGATGTATCATATAGTGCCCATATCAGCAATGGGAAAAGTGCCATCAACAGCAAAGGCAAGCTGTCCAGTGTGGCAAAACACAATCTGCGGAAGTACCGTTCCAAAGAATATGACAGGGAGAACATTGTCCTGCTCTTTGGCAGCACAAACCTTATGAGGGACGTGAAAAAAGTCTACCGGGACACTTTTGCAGAGGCACTACAACAGTATAACCAAAAGCAGACAAGGGCAGACCGACGGATTGAAGATTATTTTGAACATGTATCGGATAAAAACCAAGACATGGCAGTGGAGATTATTTTCCAGTGCGGGGATAAAAACTTCTGGGAAAACATCTTTATAGAAACCGAAAACGACAAAGAGAATAAAGAAAACATCTGCAAGGTATATGACACCTTACTGGAACAGTTGCAGAAAGAAATGCCGGATTTTAAGGTTGCCAATGCGGTGGTTCATTTTGACGAGGCGAGCCCGCACATGCATGTGGTGGGGGTCCCTATAGGCAGGGGATTCAAACGTGGGCTGGAGACAAAGGTTTCCAAACGCTCTGTTTTTACTCCCAAGACATTGGAGAACATCTTACAGAACCGCTTGAGGGAAACGGCAAATATAGAAATGCTTATCCACTTCGGGGTGCTTGTAAAAGATAAGCAGAAAGGGAAAAACCATGACCTGACCGTTGCGGAATATAAGGTGCAGCAGGAAACAAAGCGGCTGGATATGGTGACGGGATTCCTCAATGAAAAACAGGACAGGCTTTTTGATACAAGCAATCGTTTGGAACAGGCTGAAAAAGAGGTTTCAGAGGCGGAAAGGCAGTTATCCGACACGAAAATGGAACTTGCCGAAACAGAGAAAGATTTGATACAGATAAAAACAGAAAGCAGGGAAACGAAACAAAAGCTGTTGGCAGAACAGGAAAAAATAAAGCAGGAAAATCTGTTGTTAAAAATAGATACGCTTACCCTGCATTCCGATAAAGAGCGTCTTTTGCGTGATATCCGCAAAGCAGCAGACGAAAAGGAACAGATACAGGCAAAAAAGGAGGGGCTTTTAGAGGATATCGGGGTGTTGGATAAAGAGTTTGACAAGCGGATGGATTTCATCAACGTACTGGATAAACTCAAAGCACTCTTTTATAAGCTGCTGTCCATGATTCCGCTGGTAAGGGAGTTTGCAAGGCTTGTGGAAGAAAAGAGGGATATACGGGCAGCCTCCCCGTATGGCTATACCCCTCTCGGCAGGTTGTTAAGGGAGTACCGTACCCCTCTCCCCCGGTATGACAGACTTGTCATGTTCCCGGAGGTTGCCTCGTGGCAGACTTCCAAAGGGGAAGTGATTCCGGTGTATGAGGACTATAACGGACGGGGAACGGATTACCAACTGGAGGGATTCTGGAATGTGCAGACGAAACAAGCCATAAAAGTTTCTGAAATAAGGGAGCAAATCACGCCGGAGAACCGGATATGTACGCTGGAACAGGCAGAGGTGTATATGAAGGCAGTGGAGAGTTTCATGGAGGATGTGGAACCGGAAGAACGTGCAAGGGAGAACCGTCCTGTGTATCGGAAATACGATGAGGAATATGTACGGGGCAGATAAATAATTCCGTCGTCAAAAGGCATAGACGAAATATTTTATGCTTTTTTGCTGTGCAATTAACCTACAATTAACATACATGCACTTTTAGAATTAACATTGGGAACGGTATACTTGGTTCATACAAAAAACAAAGGAGTGTGTTCAATATGAAAAAACTTATTATGATTGCAACTATTTTTACGCTTATGACAGGGGTATTGACAGGGTGCGGCAGCAATGCTGGTTCGTCCACTGACAAAAGTACAGCAAATGAGACAACTAAGAGTTCACAAACAGTAGCCACCGACGGTTCCACTTCAATGGAGAAAGTCATTGGATTTTTGAGTGAAGC
>CAOKDX010000012.1 GCA_948467395.1 uncultured Clostridia bacterium
CAGAGTGGCTATGTAAAGGATTCATGGCAATAAAAAAAGCCGACTGGCTGTTTTTATTTACTAAACTACACCAATCGGCTATGTAAAAATCTATTCAGTTTTATTATCTGCCCTTTAATGATAAGGCTTTTCTTATTCTCTCTGTATCCCATTTTTCTGGGAACAATACCGCCATAATTTGAAACGCATCTATCCGCCCTGCAATATACGCATGAGTACCATATTCAAAATCCTGCTTATCCCTGCAATCTAAAAGACATTGGCAAACTGCCCTTTGCTTTTCCGTCAAATCAAGCTCATTAAATGCATCCTCTGCATCTCCCTCGTTATTACTATCTTTTTGATAACTTGCATCCGCTTGTAACAGTTTCAATACAGATTCGTCTTTTAGTTTCTCGACCGCTATTTTCACCAGTTCTTTAAATTCCTTATCACACATCACTTTCCCCTGCCATTTCTACCCTTAACTTTTTTACAGGTGCATGGATAACCTTGATAATAATTTCGTCAACGCAGTCCGTATATCTACCTTGCTGTATGAGCTGATTTTTCAGTGCAACAAGACTATGTAACAAGAGCTTTCTTTCCTCACTATCCACATATAAATGATTTTTCTTCTCTCTCATAAATTCCACCATCCTTGGCTTCATTATACAAGAAACTAGAACTAACACTCAAAGGTGCAAATTGTGTCAAAAAAATAAGCGTACCACTATTTCTAATGATACGCTTATGATTATTTAGATATAAACATCAACGGTCAAATCTTCCCATTGATTTTTTCTAAGATAGCCGCCATTTGCCTTGCGAAAAGCCTGTGCTTCCTCAAAACTTATGGTAAAAGTCCAAAATGGTTTTCGCCTATCTTTGTGATATAGCCGCCTGTGCCGCTGCCAGTCTTGCGATCGGCACACGGAACGGTGAACAGGACACATAATCAAGACCGATCTTATTGCAGAATTCTACAGAAGACGGGTCACCGCCGTGCTCACCACAGATTCCACAGTGAAGTGCACTGTTTTCCGGCTTGCCAAGCTTCAGGGCTGTCTCCATCAGCTTGCCGACACCTGTCTGGTCAAGCTTTGCAAATGGATCGTTCTCGAAGATCTTTGCATCGTAGTATGCATCCAGGAACTTACCAGCGTCATCACGGGAGAATCCGAATGTCATCTGTGTCAGGTCGTTCGTACCGAAGCAGAAGAAGTCAGCTTCTTTCGCGATCTCGTCTGCTGTCAGTGCGGCACGAGGAATCTCGATCATCGTACCTACTTCGTACTTCAGATCGCTGCCTGCTGCCTTGATCTCGGTGTCTGCCGTCTCAACCACGAAGTTCTTCACATACTTTAACTCTTTAACGTCACCGATCAATGGAATCATGATCTCCGGTTTCACCGTCCAGTCTGCATGTGCTTTCTGAACGTTGATGGCTGCGCGGATCACCGCTTTTGTCTGCATCTTCGCAATCTCAGGATACGTTACGGCCAGACGGCATCCACGATGTCCCATCATTGGGTTGAACTCATGAAGGGATGCGATGAGGGCTTTGATATCATCAACAGATTTGCCCTGTGCGTCTGCCAGCTTCTTAATGTCGGCTTCCTCAGTAGGAACGAACTCATGCAACGGCGGATCCAGGAAACGGATCGTAACCGGATTCCCCTCCAGAGCTTCATACAATGCCTCAAAGTCACTCTGCTGGTAGGGAAGGATTTTTTCAAGGGCTGCTTCTCTCTCTTCTACCGTATCGGCACAGATCATCTCACGGAATGCAGCAATCCTGTCCTCCTCGAAGAACATGTGCTCGGTACGGCAAAGGCCGATTCCCTCTGCTCCCAGCTCACGCGCTTTCTTTGCGTCAGCAGGTGTATCCGCATTGGTGCGAACCTTCATGGTACGGAACTTGTCTGCCCATCCCATGATGCGGCCAAATTCGCCGGCGATGGTTGCATCAACGGTAGGGATAATGCCGTCATAGATATTACCGGTAGATCCATCAATGGAGATCGGATCCCCTTCGTGGTACTCTTTGCCTGCCAGTGTAAATTTCTTGTTCTCTTCGTCCATATTGATGTCGCCGCAGCCGGATACACAGCATGTACCCATTCCACGTGCCACTACGGCTGCATGGGATGTCATACCACCGCGGACGGTAAGGATACCCTGGGAAGCCTTCATACCGGTGATATCTTCCGGAGATGTCTCCAGACGTACCAGAACGACCTTCTCTCCACGGGCATTCCACTCTTCTGCGTCTTCAGCAGTAAATACTACCTTACCGCATGCTGCTCCCGGAGAAGCGCCAAGTGCTTTGGCAACCGGAGTCGCTGCCTTCAGGGCGGCAGAATCAAACTGCGGATGAAGAAGAGTATCCAGGTTACGCGGGTCGATCATGGCAACTGCCTCTTCCTCTGTTCTCATTCCCTCATCTACCAGATCGCAGGCAATCTTAAGGGCTGCCTGAGCTGTTCTCTTACCGTTACGTGTCTGAAGCATGTACAGCTTCTTATTCTCAACGGTAAACTCCATATCCTGCATGTCTCTGTAGTGATTTTCCAGTGTAGAGCAAACCTCTTTGAACTGGGCGAATGCCTCCGGGAATTCCTGCTCCATCTGAGCGATGGGCATCGGTGTGCGGACACCGGCAACTACGTCCTCGCCCTGTGCGTTCTTCAGGAACTCACCCATCAGCTTCTTCTCACCGGTAGCCGGATCACGTGTAAAGGCAACGCCAGTACCACAATCGTCACCCATATTACCGAATGCCATGGACTGTACGTTTACCGCTGTACCCCAGGAATATGGGATATCGTTGTCACGACGGTATACATTGGCACGAGGGTTGTCCCATGAGCGGAATACGGCTTTGATGGCGCCCATCAGCTGCTCTTTCGGATCATCCGGGAAATCGGAACCGATCTTCTCTTTGTACTCAGCCTTAAACTGGTTTGCCAGCTCCTTCAGGTCATCTGCTGTCAGCTCAACGTCCTGCTGAACACCTCTGTCGGCTTTCATCTTGTCGATGAGTTCCTCAAAGTATTTCTTTCCTACTTCCATTACGACATCGGAATACATCTGGATGAAACGGCGGTAGCAGTCCCATGCCCAGCGGGCATTGCCGGATTTCTCGGCGATTACATTGACAACCGTCTCATTCAGGCCAAGATTCAGGATCGTGTCCATCATACCCGGCATAGAAGCACGTGCGCCGGAACGAACCGATACCAGCAGCGGATTTTCTTTATCCCCAAATTTCTTTCCTGTAATCTCTTCCATTTTTACGATGTACTCATTGATCTGACCCTGGATCTCATCATTGATCTCTCTGCCGTCTTCGTAATACTGAGTACATGCCTCTGTTGTAATGGTGAAACCCTGAGGTACGGGAAGTCCCAGGCTGGTCATCTCTGCAAGGTTGGCACCCTTACCACCAAGGAGTTCGCGCATGTCAGCATTTCCTTCGCTGAACAAATAAACCCATTTAGTAGCCATGTTTCAATAATCCTCCTAAAATTTGTATTTGACTGGCTCACGAAGCATCCTGGCTCTGCCATGCAACGCGTCCGCATGACAGGACACAATGCTTCTGCAGTCGTTAAAAATATTGTAGCACAAATAAAACTGATAGAAAAGGGTTTTTTCCTAATTTTTGTTAAAAAATAAGGTCACTTGACATAAGTATAGTACTACATTTATAATAAAAATATGAAATTTTTTAACAGAGGAGAATTACCATGATACGGATTATTACAGACAGTCTTTGCGACCTGACAATGGCACGTGCCAGAGAGTTGAATATTGATATCCTTCCCCTTCTTGTGCGGTTTGGAGAGGAAGAATTTAAGTGCGGAATCGAACTGACAAATGAAGAATTTTACGAAAAGCTGGCCACCAGCCCGGTGTCTCCTACAACAGCTGCCGTCAACCCTTATGAATTCGAAGAAATATTCGAGAGATATCTGAATGCCGGCGACGATGTGGTGGCGATCCTTTTTTCCAGACATATGAGCGCTACCTACCAGTCGGCCGTTATAGCAGCTGAAAATATTAACTCGGAAAGACTGCATCTCATTGATTGCGAAAACGGTGCTATGGGGCAGACTCTTCTTATCGAGACGGCGGTTGCCATGCGGGATGAGGATATGACTGCGGATGAGATCGTGGAAAGGATCACCGCTCTGCTGCCAAGAACCATGACCTACATCGTCATCGACACGATGGAATACCTGAAACGCGGAGGCCGGATTTCAAAAAGCGCCGCCCTGCTGGGAGGACTGATGAAGCTCCACCCTGTTCTCCAGGTAGTGGCCGACGGCGCCAAACCGGTGGATAAGGTAAAGGGAAAGAAATCCTGTAATGCCTGGCTGATAAATAAATTAAAAGAAGAGGCGCCGGATACGGCATATAAGCTGGTAATCGGACATTCCAACGCGCCAGAGCGTGCCGATGCCTTTCGGGATCAGCTCAGGGAGGCCGGTATTGCAAACGAGGTATTCATTACCTGCATCGGTCCTGTAGTGGGAACCCACATCGGCCCCAACTGCCTGGGGATCGGATATATCAAAGCTCTTTAACAGGCTGCCGGCAGTCACCATAACAGTACAAAAACAGCACTGAAGCGGTAAACTTCGGTGCTGTTTCTCAATCATTTAATATCCTTGCGTTATCTCCAGCCCTCCGGCAGGACATACTCGCCGCCTATTCCTTTGTGTTTCCAATGATCTGCCCTCTCATCGTACCCTGTCACAGTAAGATACTGTCTTCGGTTGGATGTCTTCAGTGAGCGGTAAACCTTCTTTAACGGCACCCACTGCCTGTTATGATCGGGATCTCCCGAATCGCCCAGAAATATTTTATCCGTGGTCTCATCATACAGAAACAGGGTTACATAATGGCCCGGCGTATCCTTCCAGTAGCAGGTACTGTCGTAGCTGCTCACTACAACGATACATGCCTGAGACTGACGGATCATCTGCTGAAATTCACTGTATTTTGCCGGTTTGTTTCCGACACTGCAGGTAAATCCGGCGCTTTCCAGTGTATCCTTCATAAATCCCCAGTCTATGGCACCGCCGCCGCCATATCCGGATGCCTTCTTTGCGTACTGATACATATCGGAAGGAGAGCATCGGTAATCCGTCAGGGAGCAGTATATATTGGCCATGCAGCACAATCCGCAGCCAAAGGCTCCGAATCTGCTGCCGTCATAATCCGTATCCCCCCATTTACCTGACCATTCCGCCCTTGCCTTCCAGGTCTTGGGACCCTGGAACCATGTGGCAATTCTCTCAGTGGGGTCGGAGACTTCCTCCACGCCGCCCGTCTCCAGTTCGCCAGAAGCACCAGAGGCCTTCCCCTCCACCGCCGTCTGGGAAGATGTCTTTTCTGCCGCCGCTGCCGGAGTGGCTGACACTGGCTCTGACCGCGGGGGCAGAGTTTTGTTTAAGAGAGCGGCAACGGCCAGCATTGCTATACTGAGAAAGCAGATCAGGGCAATCTGCCGCCTGCTGTAATTGCGTCTTTTCAATGATTTCCTCCATTCGTGCACATTCCTGCTGCATAATGCCGGAATCCGGCCTTACTGCTGTTCCGGTCTCCCGTCTGATGGGAAGTTACATGTTCCGGTAAATTCCGTATTCCTCCATAAATCGTTTTTCTTCCGGTATGATGTCACCGCAAGATACTGGCGGTCACTCTTTGTCTTAAGCGAATGATATATCTTCTTTAACGGCACCCATTTCCGATTCCGGTCATAGCTGCCGGAATCTGTCAGAAAGACCTTGTCCGATGCGCTGTCGTACAGAAACAGAGCCGCATAGTGTCCCGTTGTTTCTTTCCACATGCTTTTTTTATTATCACGGCTGACGAGAATGATCATCGCCTTCGATCTGCGGACAATGCGCTGAAATTCTTTATAATCCTTCGGTTTCTTCCCTGTCTCACAGATAAATCCCGCCTTTTCCAGTGCCGTTTCCATATTCCACCAGTCGATGGCGCCCGCACCCTTATAGCCCGAATTCTCTTTTGCGAATTGATACATATCCAGTGGTGACCCGTTAAATGGCGTGAGAGAAGCATATATATTTGCCATGGCGCAGAGACCGCAGCCAAAGGCACCAAATTTCTTATTGTGGTATCTTTTCTCTCCCCAGTCACCGGACCATGCCAGCCCTGATCTCCAGGAAGCGCTCCCCTGAAAATATGAAACGATTCTGTCCGGCTTGTCCACACCGGCTGAAGATGCCGGAGTGTTTACTGGTTTCGGATTGGAAATCCGCACGGACTTGATCCTATCATAATTATTTTCAATTTTCTTCTGCTCTTCCGGCCCATATTGCGCGGCTGGTTTCGATGCTGCACCAGACGCCGCACAGGAGGTCACTCCTGCCGGCGCGGCGAACATTTCTCCCCGATTCACAAGCCGGACTTTCTCTATGAAAAGCCCGGAAAATATCGTTATCACAATGATTAGAATGGCAAAAATTCCCTTTATTATACTGCCATTTCTTTCCTTCACCTTTCCTCACCCTTTTACGAAATGGCCTGGATACCGGTTAAAATGAAAATTTATCAGCAAAGTACTCTTTCAAACTGCTGATCTTCACACGCTCCTGCTCCATCGTATCGCGGTCACGGACCGTCACCATGCCGTCCTCCTCCGAATCAAAATCATAGGTGACGCAGAATGGCGTGCCGATCTCGTCCTGGCGGCGGTAGCGCTTACCGATATTCCCACGGTCATCATATTCACAATTGTAATATTTACTGAGTTCCTCAAATACTTTTTCTGCCTTTTCATTTAACTTCTTTGACAGCGGCAGCACACCAATCTTCACAGGTGCCAGGGCCGGATGGAAATGCAGCACTGTGCGCACATCTCCCTCGCCGATCTCCTCTTCATCATAGGCGCTGCACAGGAAGGCCAGCGTCACACGATCGGCACCAAGAGAAGGCTCGATCACATACGGAATATATTTCTCCTTCCGCTCATCATCAAAATAGTTCATATCCTCACCAGAGGTATTCTGGTGCTGTGTCAGGTCATAGTCGGTGCGGTCGGCAATCCCCCACAGCTCGCCCCAGCCAAAGGGAAAGAGAAATTCAATATCGCTGGTAGCCTTACTGTAGAAGGAAAGCTCCTCCCTGTCATGATCCCGGACTCTCATTTCCTCCTCCCGGATTCCCAGTGTCTGGAGCCAGTTGATACAGAATTCTTTCCAGTAAGAGAACCATTCCAGATCGGTATCCGGCACGCAGAAAAACTCCAGCTCCATCTGTTCAAATTCACGGGTGCGGAAGGTAAAGTTACCCGGCGTAATCTCGTTTCGGAAGGATTTGCCGATCTGTCCGATTCCAAAGGGGACCTTTTTGCGGGAAGTCCTCTGAACGTTCTTGAAGTTGACGAAGATGCCCTGGGCCGTCTCCGGGCGCAGATATACGGTATTTTTCGCATCCTCCGTGACACCCTGAAACGTCTTGAACATCAGGTTGAACTGCCGGATCTCCGTGAAATTGTGCTTTCCACAGCTGGGGCAGGAGATCCCGTGCTCCTCAATAAACTTCTCCATGTCCTCGTTGCTCCAGCCGTCCACGGATCCCCCCAGTTCGATATCATTCTTCCCAGCGTAGTCCTCGATCAGCTGATCCGCGCGGAAACGCTCATGGCATTCCTTACAGTCCATCAGCGGATCGGAGAATCCGCCCAGGTGGCCGGAGGCCACCCAGGTCTGCGGATTCATCAGTATGGCACAGTCTACACCTACATTGTATTTATTTTCCTGGATAAACTTCTGCCACCAGGCCCTCTTGACATTGTTCTTCAATTCCACGCCAAGATTTCCATAATCCCATGTATTCGCCAGCCCGCCGTAAATCTCGGAGCCCGGATAGATAAATCCCCTTCCCTTGGCCAGCGCTACGATTTTGTCCATTGTCTTTTCCATCATGTGATCCTCCAACTCTTTTACAGATTTTGTTTCATTGTACTATCATGACGGAAATTTTTCAAGTCAGGATTTACACTTGCATTTCGTCTCTGACCATCTTCCATAAATCTTTTTGCCGTCCAGGTAAGAGTAGGGGCGGATTTTGACATAAATCGTTGTATCTTTGTTAAATTTCCCCTTTAATGTGATATCTTTTGCTAATAAACTTTTTTTCACCGTCACCTTCTTTTTGCTCTTTGTATACTTGGCATTGGCGGCAGCCACCAGTTCGTATCCGTCCGCATCCTTTACCTCTGACCACGCTACCTTTACCACTGCTTTTTTCTTATTATACGACTGGATAAACAGATCATTCAGTGTAACCCTCATCTCCTGCGGTCCTTTTGCATATACAAGGGTGCAGTATGGGCTGAATGCCGTATTAGAAAACCCTTTACTCTCCCCCTGTATTACAATATCAATACCGTATATATCGTCAAATGCCTGATCGTCAATCTTCGTGACGGTATTCGGTATCGTCAGCTGTTTCAGGGGATTTCCGGAGAACGCCCGCTTGCCAATCTCCCTCACATTTTTGCCAAACTGGATCTCTTCAAGCTGATTGTAACTAAAAGCTCCTTCCCCTATTACTTCAACAGAATCGGGCAGCACGATCTTTTTCAGATAGTTCCCATATGCCATACTTTCCGGAATCACCTTCATTCCCTCCGGCAGTACCAGCTCCTCCATAGCTGTCCCCATAAAAGCTCCGTCACCACAGCTCTCCAATGATGCCGGCAGTACTACTTTACTGATTTTATTATCATTGAATGCCCCGTCACCAATCCTTTTCAAGGTCGATGGAAACGTAACCTCCATCTCCTGCCTCGGCGCAAATTCACTTTCACGTTTAGAGCAACTGCTGAAAGAGTATTTTCCAATCTCTGTCAGCCCTTCCGGCAATTCCAGCTTCTCGATTCCCTGGTTATCACAGAATGCATAATTTCCCACTCCCGTTATCCCCTCCGGGAACTTGATCTCGCTGTCCTTTCCTGCATAGTGGAACAGAATATCTTTATCTAAGATATAATAATCGCCAGATAAAACAATCCGTTCCGGGAACTGCTGCATGATATCATTTACATCTAACTGCAGCGTATGCATCAGCTCCACAATGGACGGGCCATCCAGCTGTTTTGCACGGATATCCAGCTGCAAGCCTGTCATTTTGCCCGCCACGATCCGTTTCCGAAGTCCGTCCTGGCACTCTGTGACATAGCTTTCCGCCTCAATTTTCTTTATGGACGCCGGGAGTACGATGTTCTTCACCCTGCATCCACCCTCCCCGCCAGGGGCAATTGGATTGTTATACATAATTGACTGGAGGCAGAATACTTCACACCCATCCGCAAGCGTAACCACACTGCGCTGGTAAGGCACACGGACAATCTCTTTCCCATCCTTGGAATAAATAATTCCTTTTACACTTTTATACTTAGGATCTGTTTTCTTTACTACAAAATTATTTGCATCAAAGAAAGCGGTACTCTCCAGATCAAGTTTCGTATTAAAAGCCACCGTATCAATGGTATCGGTGATCCAGTACCGCTGGCGCAATCCCTTTAAGTACTTGATCTCAAATTTACCTGGCAGTGTCAGTTTCTTTAATTTCTCACACCGGAAGGCACTCTGCCCAATGGTCTTGACAGAAGACGGGACCGTTGCGCTGGTTACATTCTTGTACTTCCTGAAAGCATCGACCGGAATCGAAGTCACGCCCTTTTTGATCACGATCTTCTTGATCTTCTTAATCTTACTTTTCTTTATCTTCAGGCTGGACGGCATCGCCCCCTTACCAGATATTGTGAGCGTCGTCCCCTTTACGACTGCCTTCACCTTCTTCGCCTTTGCCGCCTGAGCCTCCTGCCCCGTCAGCGCCACTGCCCCTCCCAGCGTAAATAACAGTGCGGCTGTTATCATTACATGTTTTGATTTCATAGTGAATTCCTCCTTCCACATATCCATATTATCTCTTCATTCTTTGTTAAGGCCTTATATCTAATAAACGATCCAGAGGAACAAAATGTTGCACAGAGCAAATGATTTTTTATCCTGTTCCTTTTTTCGGACCGCTTACCCTCCGATTTCTGCCACTTGGCCAAAATCCATTTACAATTTCCCGGAATCTGTTACAATAGCATTACCTGATGACGCCATGAAAGGAAACTGCCCATGAAAATAAGGATTGAACTGGATGAGGAACAAAAGGAGGATGAGGTGGTGATCCGCTGCCGTTCTCTGACAGATGAGATAAAGAGGATCCAGCGGGCTGTCTCCGATGCGCTCTCGCCGGAGCAGAATATCATCCTCTACAAAGGGGACACAGAATTCTACATTTCCATAGAAGATATTCTCTTCTTTGAGACGGAGGGCGCCGTTCTGAACGCCCATACCCGGGATAACGCATACCAGACCAGATACCGGCTCTACGAGCTGGAGGAGCTGTGCTCCGGCAGCTTTGCCCGGGTATCCAAATCTGCCCTTGTCAATGTGCGGGAGATTTATTCCCTGAGTAAGAGCACTCTTTCCGCAACAGGCGTAATTTCCTTTGCCGGGTCACACAAACAGGTCTTCGTTTCGAGACATTATAACAGACAATTGAGAGAGAAATTATTAGAATGGAGGAAAAAATAAGATGAAAAAAAATTATTTCTGGGGCGTCTTTCTTGTACTGGGAGCTGCCTATCTGATCATAAGCCGGCTGGGATTCTTCCACACCATGACGGTCAGTGTATTCACCGTGATCGCCACCATCGCCTGCGCCGCCGCCTTTATCCACAGCCTGATGCATCTCAGCTTCGGGGGAATGCTGTTCCCTCTTGCCTTTATCGGCATCCTGTACGACGATCCGCTGGGGATCACCGCCATCACGCCATGGACCATACTTCTTGCCGCGCTTCTGGGAACCATCGGCCTAAACCTTATATTTTCCAAAAAGAAATGGGAGGTCAAGTGGAAATACAAAAATAAGACGATAAAGGATAAATTAGAAAAAAATAATAACCCGGACAGCAGTGAGAGCATCCATGGGGAGTATGTCTATATGAAGTCCTCCTTCGGCTCCCTGCTCCGCTATGTGACCTCCGACAATCTGCGCTATGCCGAGCTGGAGGCTAATTTCAGCGGCGTAAAGATTTATTTTGACAACGCTTCGGTTCCCTCCGGGAATGCCACGCTTCATGTAGATATTAACTTCTCTGGAGCAGAGTTATATATCCCGGACAACTGGAGGGTCATCAATCACCTGGATTGTACGGTGGCAGGAATTTCGGAAAAAGGCAAAAGCCCGTCAGGGGATCATGTCACACTCACTCTGGAGGGAGAGAGCACATTTTCCGGGATCACAGTATATTATGTGTAACAGAAACTGCAGAGCAGAGTGATCAAAAGGGCGCTCCCGAACGGAATTCGCGGTCTGTGTGGGCCTTAAAATACCGCCCTGCCGCCTGTTCAAGCTCCGCCAGGATATTGTCCCCCACCGTGAAGGTGTAGAGTTTCTCAATGGGGGAGGACAATATCCTCTGCAGGGTATATAAGGCAGTCTCCGACAATGCCACGGCAGTCTCCGACAATGCCACGGCAGTCTTTGACAATGTGATTGCTGTATCCGCTGCTGGCAGTCCGCTCCGCTGCTGGCTGCCGGACCGGGCGCAGCAGCTGTCACAAACAATACCGTTTTCCTGAATAGAAAAATGATGCAGATCCCCGGTGCCGCCGCACCGGATACAGGAAAAGATTCTCGGCGCCTCGCCCTGGATGGAGAGCATCCGAAATTCATATATGTACCGGACCAGCTTATTCGGCAGCGAGGGCACGGTCAGGGCCCGGAGGGAGAGATAGAGAAGATTCAGCTCCGCACCGGCGTCCATCCCCTCCCTGGTAAAATAATCTGCCACCTCGCAGAAATAAAATGCCATGTACAGGACGTCCAGATCCTTTCTCAGTTCCGGAAAGAAATTCTTTACCTCTACCTGCTCCACAGAATAGGAATCACGTCCACGATAGATATAGAATTCCCCAAAGGTAAAGGGTTCTGTTGATGCTGACAACGGACTCCGGGGCCGTCTGGCGCCTCTGGCAAACGCCGAAATCCGTCCCCGCTCCTTTGTCAGAAGGACAATGCGTTTATCGTATTCACCAATGGTTGCCGCCGAAAGCACCATTCCCATCACTCGTTCCTTCACACTGTCCCCTCTCTTCCCGTCTGCTGATCCCGTCACGATGCGGTTCCCTGTCCGAACTGCTGCTGCTTACATAATTCAGATAATCCGACACACTTCCCGTTCGGGTAAATGTATTCCAGCTCTCTGTATTTTCCATTGCGTTTTCCTCCTGCATGTAGTTTATCCCGTCAAAAACGGATGCCCGTTTCCGCCATGGATTACATTATTAGGATATCCGCCATGGGAATTGGATATGCTGGCACTTTATTCCATTATGGCTGCTGCCGGATCAATTCTCCTTAAATCCAAAATTTTTCAGAAGGAAATCGCTGTCCCGCCAGTCCTTCTTTACCTTGACCCACAGCTTGAGATTAACCTTTGCCTGAAGAAATTCTTCCATATCCTCTCTGGCATTCGTGCCAATCTTCTTCAACATACTCCCCTGCTTTCCGATAATGATCCCCTTATGGGAATCCCGTTCACAGACAATGGTGGCGTCTACATCCACCAGCGGCCGTTTTCCCGGACGATCCTTCATCCGATCGATGGAGACGGCGATGCCGTGGGGAATCTCGTCAGATAGCAGGCGCAGCGCCTTTTCCCGGATCAGTTCTGCCACGATCTGGCGTTCCGGCTGGTCGGTAATGGTATCCTCGTCATAGTACTGCGGCCCCTCGTGCAGATATTCAAACATCACTGTCACCAGTTCCTCCACGCTCTCCCCGGTGGCAGCGGAAACCGGGACGATCTCCGCGAAGTCCATAGTGTCCTTATATGCCGCGATGCACTCCAGAATCGCCGCCTTCTTTACCGTATCGATCTTATTCATAACAAGGATCACCGGCGCCTGGGAAATCTTTAGCACCTCTGCTATATGGCGCTCCCCCTTTCCAATAAAGGTAGTTGGTTCCACCAGCCAGAGAACGAGATCCACCTCTTTAAATGTGCTCTCCGCCGCATTTACCATATATTCCCCCAATTTATTCTTCGCCTTGTGTATCCCCGGCGTGTCCAGAAAGATAATCTGGCCCCGCTGGTCGTGATACACGGTCTGTATCCGGTTCCGCGTCGTCTGCGGCTTACTGGATGTGATGGCAATCTTCTGTCCGATGATCCTGTTCATCAATGTGGATTTCCCCACATTCGGCCGCCCGATTATGGTGACAAATCCCGATTTAAACGTCTGTTCCATTCCTTTCCTCCCGTATATTTTTCACTGTAACCCGCTACTTCAAAGTTTTTTTATGCTCGAACAGATTCTCTGACTGTCCGATCTTCTCCTCACTGCCCAGGGCGCATATCCTGCCATCGGAAAGAACGGCCTCTACCATGGCCGCCGCCTCCCGGATCTTCTCCGGATCCGCCGACAGTATCTCATCCCGTTCCTTCTGTTTGTCCGCCTGGGTCGTTCCGGTCATATAGGCGGCGTAGGACCGGTCGCCCCAGTCCCGCGGGGT
Source organism: uncultured Clostridia bacterium (assembly GCA_948467395.1). Taxonomy (GTDB): domain Bacteria; phylum Bacillota; class Clostridia; order Lachnospirales; family Lachnospiraceae; genus Eubacterium_F. The sequence continues at coordinate 13,603 of CAOKDX010000012.1, forward strand.
CAGCGGAATGTCCAGATCGCTGATGGTGCCGATTATATATTTCATCATATCCCTCTCATGGGCGTCATAATTTCTCAGATATTCCGGAATCCCCTGATATACCTGGTCAGTCGCCTCCAGATTGGGGTCGCGGTACGAGGTGACAAAGCCTATACCGGAATCCAGAAAGGCACATCGGACGCCATAGGCGCCGCCCTTCACCCGCACCTCATTCCAGAGATAGTCGTAGCCAAGTATTGTCCTGACCACCTTATATACACCGCTGTAGGGAATCCCCTTGTCACTGAACTGTCCGGCCCGGGCCACATACTGCACCTTCCCTGCGGTGCGGAAGCCCTCGTTGATCTCCGCCGCCGGAAGTTTCCAGTCCGGCTCAGGCACGGACACATCTACGTGCTCCGGCAGCTGGTCCAGAAGCTGCGGGATCTCTTTCTCCAGTGCGGCGTATCCTTCCCCGTCAGCAGTAACGCCGATCTGCAGGCGCTCTTTTGTAAAGATGCACTGGGCCAGGGCCTGCAGCACCTTCACAAGCCCTTCCTTTCTCTCGTCAAAATGCTCTTCCAGATCACAGAGGAAGTCATAATAGGAGATTCCTTTCATCTGCTGCACATAATAATATCTCTCACGGAGATAGGACATGGCGCGCCACGCCGCGGTATTGTGTCCCGCCGCCTGCAGGCTCATAAGCTTATAGGAGCGGAGCTCACCGATAACCTCCTGGAGACGCTTCGCATCGTCCAGATGCGAAGTCCGCATTATCTCCCCAAACAGCTCCAGTATTTTTCCCGTCTCCGGATACAGCACCTTCGCCTCTGCTTCCAGACGCATGCTGAATTCTTTGCCGTCCCGCCGCTCATAGGTGGCCGTAGCGAAGGATGTGCCACCGGCATGAAGAAGAATCTCATTGCCAAGCTCCAGCTTATCGTGCGCATCTGTATCCACAAAGCCCAGCAGGTCCGCCAGAAGCACAAGATACGGCGCATACTCCTTCAGATCCAGGATGTCGAAGGAGAGCCGGATATAATTGATCCCATTGGTGAAAATATTATGATGGATGGCGGGAAGTCCGGCCATGGTCTTCTCATCATTCCGGAACTCCCTTGTCTCCTTTTTGATATCCTCCCTGGCAAGCACCGGAATACATTTTTGCTTCTCCGGGTCGTCCGGCTCTTCCTGATATGCCTTCAGTTCCCTTGTCTCCCTGACAAGCTTCTCTTTCTCCTCCTCTGTCAGCGAGGCGCGGTATTGTTCTAACCGCTGTGCCTCCTCCTGATCCATCCGTGCCGTAAGGCCCACCTTGGGCTGTACGCTGACAAATGTAGTGTGGGGATTATCCAGGAAATATTTCTTTATCACGTCCTCATAGTACCCTGTCCCCACCTGCTGTTTCAGAAAGTCAAAGAGATCGCCGGCATGGATATGGATAAAGGGCTTCCCATCATCGTACAGCCAGCTGTCAAAGATCTGGAGGCCATACATCAGACCCTTGGGATAGGAGCCGTAATCCGCTTCCCGGTACTGGAATTCCATAGCGTTCACCGCTGCCAGGACAGATCTTTCATTCAGGCCGTCCCGCACCAGCTCCTCCAGCGTCCCCCGGATGATATTCAGAAACTCCTGCTTCTGCTCCATGCGGACATTCTTTGCGATAATGGAAAAATACATCTGCCGGATACTGCCCTCATAGGTGCTTTTGATCTCACTGCCGATGCCGGCGTCCAGAAGGGCCTGCTTCAGCGGCGCACCCTCCGATTCCACCAGCACATGGTCCAGTACCCGGAGGGTACGGTACAATTCCCGGTCCAGACTGTCGCCGGCCAGCACATTATAGCTGAAATATGCTTTTCCCTCCGTATCCTCTCCCTCTGTGGCGGAATAGAAGCCATATTTCTCCTGCATTCCGTCGAACGGTTTCTGCAGACGGATCTCTGAGTCTACCTGCAGATAATCAAAATGGCTCAAATACTTTTCATCCAGCCAGTTCAGCTTCTCCTCCATATCCATATCGCCATAGAGATAGATATAGCTGTTGGACGGATGATAGTATCTGCTGTGGAAATCCAGATAGGCTTCATAGGTCAGATCCGGAATGGCGTCCGGATCCCCCCCGGATTCCACGCCGTATGCCGTATCCGGAAAGAGGGAATGCTGGATGTCCCGGTACAGAAGCTGGTCGGGAGAGGAGAAAACCCCCTTCATCTCATTGTACACAACACCGTTATATTTCAGCGGTGCCTCCGGACTCTCCAGCTCATAGTGCCATCCCTCCTGCCGGAAAATTTTTTCTTCCTTATATATATTGGGATAGAATACCGCATCCAGGTAGACATGCATCAGGTTCTGAAAGTCCGTATCATTGCAGCTCGCCACGGGATACACCGTTTTATCCGGATATGTCATGGCATTTAGAAACGTATTCAGGGATCCCTTCGCCAGTTCAATAAAGGGATCCTTCAGGGGAAATTCCCTGGATCCGCAGAGAACAGTGTGCTCCACAATATGCGCCACGCCGGTGGAATCCTTTGGCGGCGTGCGGAATCCTATGGAAAACACCTTGTTATCATCCTTATTCTCCAGCAGGACAAGCCTTGCCTTCGTCTTTTTGTGCTCCAGAAGCCAGCCGGTACTGTTCAGATCCGGCAGCTCCTGCCTGTCCCTCAGTTCATACGCCTTACAATTTTTTATGTCCATGTCAATCTCCATTCTTATAGTTATTAAAATTTCACCTCTAAGGATATTTTACTACTTTTTCCATCCTTTATACCATATCACATCACCCGGAAACCTTCAAGCCGAACAAAGGAGAAATATTGCGCTTATTCCCTGTAAATTCGCAAAAAATTGTTTTGACTTTTCCCCGCAGGTATGGTATTGTAAATAAGTGTTAAATAATTTAAGTTTTAGGAGGCCAAACACATGAAAGGTACAGTAAAATGGTTTAATGCCAAAAAAGGATTCGGATTCATCTCCGATGAAGAAGGAAATGATGTATTCGTACACTTCTCCGCTCTGCAGATGGACGGTTTCAAGGTTCTGGATGAAGGCGACGAGGTAGAGTTTGAAGTGATCGAAGGCGAAAAAGGTCCGCAGGCTGCAAACGTAACAAAGTTATAATCGATTTCTAATCATTGATTTTTCGTGTCGTCCGGGAAACTGAGACATTGCACATAAAAGTTAAGAATTACAAGTAGGTTGTAACAAAGAGGCGTCTTATCTGTGATAGGAATTACAGATAAGACGCCTCTTTCCTTGTTAATTAAGCCTTCAGTCGTCCCTTCTCTACATTGGGCTTTATAAAGTTGTCCACGGCATAGCTCCACAGCTCGGCAGACCCTTTCGCCGTATTTTCGTTCCTGTGCTCTACCTGCTCCAGCCGGACCCCTCTTTCTAACCAGGCTTTGCCGTCTGACGCCGCATTCAGCATCATTGGCTGCAAGTTATCCATAGTGCGGGCAAAGCGGGCTTCTGCTGTCTCGCCCGCCTCAAATTCATCCCACATGGCCCGGAGCCGATCCCTCTGATCCTCCGGCAGCATGCCAAAAAGCCGTTCTGCTCCCTTCCGCTCCCGCTCCCGCTGGCTCTTCTTCGCCTCCTCATCATAGGCAAAGGTATCACCGGCGTCAATCTCCACCAGATCATGGATCAGAAGCATGCTCACCGTCCGCAGCACATCAATCTCTTCATTGGCATATTCGCTGAGCAGCAAGGTCATAACAGCCATATGCCATGCGTGCTCCGCATCGTTTTCCTTTCTTGAACCGTCCGCCAGATAGGTCTGCCTGCCAACCTGCTTCTCCTTGTCGATTTCCCGGCAGAAGGCGATCTGTCTTTCCAGTCTGTCTTTCTCCTTCATAACTATCACTCGTTTCCGGCAAATTTCGGAATTCCGTCAAAGCCGGACTGAAGATCCTCATCTGACGGTATATAATCGGACATGGTGCCGTTGTGGAACTGTTCATACGCTACCATATCAAAATATCCGGTCCCTGTCAGGCCGAAGAGAATGGTTTTTTCCTCTCCTGTCTCTTTGCACGTAAGGGCCTCGTCGATGGCTGCCCGGATGGCATGGCTGCTCTCGGGTGCCGGCAGAATGCCCTCTGTTCTCGCAAACTGTTCCGCCGCCTGGAATACGGAAGTCTGCTCCACTGCCACTGCCTCCATATACCCATCATGGTACAGCTGGGAGAGAATGGTGCTCATGCCATGGAAACGGAGCCCTCCGGCGTGATTTGCCGATGGAATGAAATTACTGCCCAGCGTATACATTTTAGCAAGGGGACAGATCATGCCCGTGTCACAGAAATCATAGGCAAATTTACCTCTCGTAAAGCTCGGGCAGGACGCCGGTTCCACGGCGATAAACCGGTAATCCCGCTCCCCTCTCAGCTTCTCCCCCATAAAGGGTGAGATCAGACCGCCCAGATTGGATCCGCCGCCGGCGCATCCGATAATGATATCCGGAACCACATTATATTTATCCAGCGCCGTCTTTGCCTCCAGACCGATCACGGACTGGTGAAGAAGAACCTGGTTCAGTACGCTTCCCAGCACATAGCGGTATCCCTCCTGGGACGTCGCGGCCTCTACCGCCTCCGATATGGCACAGCCAAGACTTCCTGTCGTTCCGGGATGCTTCTCCAGGATCTTACGCCCAACCTCCGTATCCATGGACGGAGATGCGGTGACGCTGGCGCCATAGGTTCGCATAACCTCCCGGCGGAAGGGCTTCTGTTCATAGGAAACCTTTACCATATATACCTTGCAGTCCAGGCCGAGATAGGCACATGCCATGGAAAGTGCGGTTCCCCACTGACCGGCTCCGGTCTCGGTAGTAACGCCCTTCAAGCCCTGTTTCTTCGCATAATATGCCTGGGCAATGGCAGAATTCAGCTTGTGGCTTCCGCTTGTATTATTTCCCTCAAATTTGTAATATATCTTAGCCGGAGTCCCCAGTTCCTTTTCCAGATGATAGGCGCGTACGGTAGGAGCCGGGCGGTAGGTCTTGTAGTAATCCTGTATCTCCTGGGGAATATCAATATACGCATCGGTATCGTTTAACTCCTGTGCGATCAGCTCGTCACAAAAAATCGGAGCCAGCTCCTCCGGTTTCAGGGGCTGGAGCGTTGCCGGATTCAGAAGCGGCGCCGGCTTTACTTTCATATCGGCACGCACGTTATACCACTGCTTCGGAATCTCATCCTCTGAAATATAGATTTTATATGGAATCTTCTGTTCACTCATGACGAAAATTCTCCTTTCCTTTTCACTCTCCCTATAGTATCACAGAAAGGAGCGGAACGTCAAGACAGTGAGTTTCGCCGGGCCTCATCCCCTCTGAGAGGCGCGGAATCTATTTCCATTTCCCATTCCATGCCCGTTTCCATTTCCCTGGCCGTGATGCCCATATCCTCTGCCATCCTCCTGTGCGGCATTTGAATCCGGTGATAGACGCAGGATCCAGTCCCGGATCTCCCGCATGGACATTCCCTGTATATCCTCTGCCTCTATATCAGGATCAAGCTCCTGCAGTTCCAGAAGGGCTCTGTACTTCCCGTAAGAAAGTCCTGCCTCATGAGCCTTTTCCACCTCATCGGGCCTGGCAAAATAGCAGTATGCGTTCCCCCTCCCCGATGTACATGTCTCAAGCTGAGACAGCATTCTCTTACACTGTTTCCCCTCTGAACCGATAACGGAAACTGTCACGATCTCATCCCCGGATAACAGACTGGCCACCTGCTGGTTCTCTAATATCTCATCCACCGCTTTGTCATAGTCCATAAACCGTATGCTCAGCGACCGTGCAAGCTCCTCGCCGTCCTGGTTCCGGGCATGCACAGATACAACCCTGTCAAAGCGGTTGACTCCCAGCTCGATGGAGGGATTGATATCAATACTGATGGCAGCCGTCGGCATAAAATACATCCAGTAACCGCCAGCCAGTACGAAGAAAAGGCACGCAGCGGCAGACACGAGATATTTATAACTAAATGTATGCCGTTTCGTATAACCCTTGGTTTTTTCCGCGAGAAATTCCCTGGTCCTGTCCTTCAACTCCTCCTCTGCACAGATTCCGTCGAAAGTATTTTTAATTCTGTCCTTCATTTCTGTCACCTCCCAGTTTCTCACGAAGCATTTGTTTGGACCGGGTCAGGAGTGTATAGACCGTATTTACATTTTTCCCCAGAATCTGACTGATCTGCGGGGCAGTATAGTCCTCATAGTAATGCAGGTATACCACGTCCCGGTACTTGGATGGAAGCGATAACACGGCGTCCAGAACCTCCCTGTTCTCCGGAGGAAGGGACACCGACTGCATGACGGCCTCATCCAGCGGCACCGTTCGGCTGCGAAAAAAGCTTTTTAGCAAATCCCGGCAGGCGTTAATGGTGACACGGATAAACCAGGCCTTTTCGTGTTCCTCGCTCTCAAATGAAACAGAACTAAGGACATATTTCAGAAACACGTTTTGAAATATATCCTCAGAATCATGATAATTTTTCAAATGCACCATACAGAGCCTTCGAACGGTATCAGAATACCGTTCGAGCACTCTGTTCACCTCTTGTTCCGTCCGCATCGCATCCCCATCCATCATTATTTGGACACAGTAACCTTCACTTTCCTGCAGATCTCGTTTCCCGCGTAGGCGTAAACCGTGCATTTTCCCTTTTTCTTCGCCCGGATCACTCCCTTTTTTGTCACTGCCGCCACTTTCGGGTTACTGGATTCATAAGATACCTTACTGCTGCCTGACAGTTTCTTGATCTGTTTTGTATTCGTCTTCAGACGGTATGTTTTTCCCTTCCGGATAGACACCTTTGTTTGGGAGGCTTTCACCGGGGTATTCGTACTGCTTCTTCTCCAGCCAGTACCGTTCTGGGGACAATTGCCCTCTGCGTAATTGTCACAGATTCCGTCTCCGTCCTCGTCCACGAAATAACGCCCCTGGCCCTGACCACGGGTGGCCGCCAGTGAGCCCGCTGTTCCGACAGGCAGAAGCAGGGTAACAGCCAAAAGACCTGCCAATACTTTTTTTACCATATCTGTTTCCTCCTTTATTATTGGTCTGCATTTCTGCTTTCACCTATAATACGATTGAAAACAAAGAATCCATTCACTTTTTTTAAATTTATTTCACTGTAACATTTATTTTCTTATAAATCCCACTCTGTGCATAGGCAAATATCGTACATTTTCCTTTATTCTTCCCCCGGATCACACCTTTTTTATTTACTGATGCCACCTTGGGGCTGCCAGACTCATAACATACCTCCCTGTGATGTCTCAACTTTTTCTTCTTTCGAAGCTCCCTTGCTTTCAGCCGGAACGTCGTTCCCTTCTTCAAGGATATCTTGGACCGATTCACCTTTACCGATCCCGCATTGCCATTCTTCCCTCCATTTGTTATTACATGGATTGTCTTCGATACGGCAATTGTCACCTTTCTGCCATCTATAATCTTGTAAGCACGCACGATAAATTTATAATAGGTTCCCTTTTTGCATTTTCTTTCTATATAGGATTTTTTGCCGCTGTTCTGAATTGTCTTTTTCAGCTTATATTCATAAATCCATTTCTTCGTATTACAACGGTTTCCATAGATACGGTAACCATCCGCCCCTTTCACTTTATTCCATACAAGCTTAACATTGTTTTGTGTGATCTGGGATGCCCTTGCCTGAATCCTGGCAAAATAAGCGCCTTTTATATCCCTGTCCGTCTTTTGTGAAGTAATGGTCCTGTCTGTGACCAGGATCGTATCCTTTGACACATCCAGTTCCTTTGCTGCAGCCTGAATCTTCTCTGCCGTGTCACCCGGTACTCCCAGGCCATCCGCTATATCAGATATATCTTCGTCCGGTACGGACACCGACGGATCAGCAGGCGGCGGACTTTCTATTCCCGGTGCAGACGGAGTCGGCACAGCAGGCGCCTCCGTGGAAGGGTTCTGACTGGCTGGCGGCTTCGGTGAAAGAGACTCCGGCGGCGGTGATACGGGATCCTCTGTCGCTTCCGGCTCCGAAGTAACTGACGGCTCTAGGCTGGGGCTGACAGTGGGTTCCACTGTTGGCAATACAGATTTTTCAGAAAAAGATACCAGAATAGAATAATTTTTCTCCGGATCAGAAATGAGATAGGTATGGCTGCTCACCTCCACCTTTTCTCCATCTACTGTTACCGAAAGCAGAGTACACCCCTTCTCCGGCACAAAGGTAAGTTCCAGAGGTGTTTCACCCCTGGCCAGGATCTCATGCACAGCATTTTCACCGGGATCAATAATAGTCCCCGCTGACTTCAGGATCGTCTTTCCACACCCTTCTGTCCTCACCGTCACCTCATAGACTGGATCTTCTGCACCAATCTCCCAGCCATACCATTTTGTATCAGAGGTGTCTCCGTCCTCTACCGCACGGTATGCCGCTGCCGCCCTGTCCAATGTCGGCGTCGTGGCATGGGATAACGGAATCCCTCTTTCATTATAAAAGAATACCTGACGTGACTCCCGGCAATTTCGAAACACATCCTCATCTGCCAAAACAGGGGTTACATTGTCCTGACTGCTGACTACAATGTTCATTCTCGACATTTTTTTACACTCATTAAATATGGATCCTATTTGCCGAAGCGAATCCGGAAGCGTTATCTGCTCGAGTTCATAACAGTTCCAAAAAACGGCAGTACCAATAAAAGTCACTGTACCTGGCACCCTGATCTCCTTCAGCTGATAGCAATGAAAAAATGCACTTCCGTTAATGGTTCTTAAGCCCTCTGGCAATATTATATGGGCAAGCTTTGTACAGCGCATAAATGCTCCGGAGCCGATGGAGCGCATGCTTTGTGGGATTTTTACCTCCTCCAGATTAACACAGTTCTGAAAAGCCTGCATACCCAGCTTGGTCACCCCCTCCGGAATCTCTATCTTCTGAATGGATTGTGGAAAATAGCTTTCATCAAAATCCATATTCAGCGGCCAATTCGGTTCTTCACCCTTCACCTCCCCGCCAGCATGAAATTCTGTTAATTGGGAAAAATTCCTTATTGCCCCCCAATCTTCCTTTGTAACCGTTCCCGAAAGGATTTCCAGCCTCATAACCTGTCCCGCCGCTTCTCCTCCCAGCGCCTCCAGCAGGCTGTTTCCTTTACTTTCTACTACCTCCCCTGAAAGCATAGTAGCTCTCACTGTAAGCATCCGCTCCTCTTCTTCTGGAGCGGCAGCCATTCCTGTGATATATGATAGGCTGTCTACCAGCAGCAGACAGATAAGCAGCACGGCAAGCCCTTTTCCATATCTTTTAATGATATCTCTCCCTCTCATCCGGTATCCCCCCTTGTCCATATGGAAATTATCTATCACCATTTTACACAAAAAGAACGGGAACCGCAATATAAAAAAGCGTCAACTAAAAACCACGACGCTCCAAGAATCAGCAAGGCTGATTCTTGCTCCGCACAAGACGGTCTTTCCTATAAGATAAAAAGAGAGGCTCAAAGACAAGCCTCTCCGCGATCTATCTATGCCGTATACCCCCACAAATTTTTGATCTGCCCCGACAATTCATCATAGCCCCAGCTCCTGCTGCTGCGCTGTCTCGAATTCGGGTCATTGATCTGAAACCCCTCCCCATCATAGCCATGGATCACAATAAAATGTCCTGTCGTGGTAAAGTCTCCCGGTCCCATGGCGCAGATTATCATTCCTCCCACGTCCAGAACGGATTTCATGGATTCCTCGCTCAATGACAGCTCCGAACCTCTCAGTCCAAAATGTGCCGCACCCTCCGTCATCAGCAGCCAGGAAGTTCCCGAGCCCTCTACATAATATTTTTTCTTTTCGCTGAACTGGCAGATTTTGGATGGAAGTACTGCTTTGTCCTTCACTCCCAGTATCACCATGGACAGGCATACCGGTCCACAGCCGGAGACTGCGATCATACTGTTTCCGTAACCATAATATCCCCATCTTTTATCCCACTGAAGCAGCAGGGGATGCTCTGCTTTTATCTCTTCCCTTGAAAAACTTCCTACTTTTTCCCTGTCCGCTTTCGGATATCCCGCGACAAAATCCAGCATCTCCGGATTTCTCTCCAGCATCTCCAGAAGCTCGCTAGGGATACCTCCTTTCGTCCGCAAGGATCTTTCTCATGGCCGCCTCTGTATCCCTGGCGCTGTCCTGCCCCTTCTCCGACACCTTCTGCTGCTGTCCCCCCTGCTCTGTCTCCATATGGCGGCTTCTCTGTGTCACAATAAATCCCAGAAAGACAAGGAACAGCACCGTGACCATAAATATCCTCACCACATTCAATCTCTGTCTCCGCTTCCTTCGATATCTCTGATTCCTCATAATCAAAAAACCTCCTTTGTTCAATCTGACATTATCTTACCAGAATGAACAAGAAGGTTCTTTTCTATTTTCCAAATAAATTCTCACGATTTCCTCACAAAGGGCATTGCTTTTCCTTATCGTGGCAGAATGATCTGAAACCGGATACGGTTGTCCTCACTGAATGCCGTGATCTGCCCGCCGTGGAGCTGGGTGATCTCCTTTGCAATGGCAAGCCCGATCCCGCTTCCGCCGGTCTTCGTGCCGCGGGAGTTGTCCAGACGGAAAAACTGCTCAAAGATCCGCTGGAGTTTCTCTGGAGGAATGGTATTTCCCTGGTTTTCGAAGTTCAATTCAATCTCCCTCTCCCGCTCCTCCAGTGATATGCGGACTACTGTGGAGGGATAGCTGTAATTCAGGGCATTCCTCAGCAGGTTATCAAACACTCTCTGCATCCGGTCAGAGTCGCAGAAAAACATAAAGTCCTTTGGCAGGGAGACCTCGCAGGCCAGGCCCTTTTCCAGCATCATGGGCTGGAATTCAAAGATCACCTGCTCCAGCAGCCGCGTCAGATTGATCTCGCTTTTTTCCAGTGTAATATGGGTCAGGTTGTACCGGGTAATCTCAAAAAACTCATTGATCAGATCCTCCAGTCTCTCTGTCTTTCTTGAGACTACCTGTATATAGTGCTGCCTTGTCTGCTCCGGAAGATCCGGTTCGTCCTGCAAAAGCTCCAGATACCCCATTACGGATGTCAGCGGCGTTTTCAGATCATGCGCCAGATAGACCACCAGATCATTTTTTCGCTGTTCCGCCTCATCCGCCCGCTGTTCCGCCCGCCTGACCTCTTCCTCCACCAGCTCATGCATTTTTTTATAATCATAGAGAAGGATAATGATAATGCCTCCCAACAGACCCGCCAGGAAGATTGTCAGCTTATTATCATTCAGGAAATGTAAGATGGGATAGAAGACGTCCCATTTCTGCCATATAAAAGTGGACAGATACAGATAGCAGAAAAGTCCTGTCAGGCATACACTGCCATAAGCCGCCGCAAAGGCAACCACCTTCTTTCCCGTATTCCGGTATCTCCGCTGTGCTCTCTCACTCAATCTTGTATCCCACTCCCCACACTGTCTTGATGAATTTGGGCTTTTTCGCCGATTCCTTCATCTTCTCACGGATCCGCCCGATATGCGTCATCACCGTGTTATTGCTGTCGATATACTTCTCGCCCCAGACCTGCTCAAACAGCTCCTCTGAGGAAACCACCTGTCCCTGCCTGGAACAGAGGTAGAACAGAATGGAAAACTCCAGAGGGGTCAGGGGCAGTTCCTTTTCGTATAACCTCGCCTCATGAGTGGCCCCATTCATATACAGCCCCCGAATGTCCACCTCCTGTTCCTGAACCTCTTCCTTCTTCTGATTGTATTTCTTAAACCGCCTCAGCTGCGTCTTGATCCGGGCAACTACCTCCATGGGCTTAAAGGGCTTGGTAATATAGTCGTCCGCCCCCAGCGTCAGACCGTTCAGCACATCGCTGTCTTCATTTTTTGCCGTCAGCATGATGATCGGAAAGAAATATTTTTCACGAAGCCTGCGACAGATGGAAAATCCATCCATATCCGGCAGCATGACATCCAGTATTACAAGGTCTGCGCCGTTTTCCTCAATGTAACGGATGGCATTTCCCCCCTCCGTAAACACCTCTACAATATAATTTTCGTTTTTCAGATATACTGTCAATAAATCCAGTATCTCTTCCTCATCGTCCACGAGAACGATAACATCTCTGTCTCCCATCGCTATCCCCTGTCTAGAACCGGAAATCCCTCTGTCCGGCATGTATATTGTCAATGTATTCCGCTGCCTTTTCCCTCACCACTGGATTCGTGATCACCTCCAGCTGCTCCCGGATCACTTTCTCGCCCTTTGCCTTCGTGTCCGCAGAGGCATAGTCCTCCAGATACTCCTTCAGCGTCATCAGGGCATTGGGCTGGCAGCAATTGACAATCTGCCCGGATTTCAGAAGGGACATAAAACGGTCGCCGGTACGCCCTTCCCTGTAGCAGGCAGTACAGAAGCTGGGTATATATCCCATGCCAAGCAGCCAGTTTACCACCTCATCCAGGGACCGCCGGTCAGTCACGTCAAACTGGGCTGAGTTTTCCTCCTCTGGTTCCTCTTCCACATAGCCGCCCACACTGGTGCGGGAACCCCCGCTGATCTGACTGATCCCCAGGTCAAGAACCTTTTCCCTGACCTTCTGGGATTCCCGGGTCGATACGATCATGCCTGTATACGGAACGGCAATGCGGATCACTGCCACGATCTTCTGGAAGATCTCATCGGATATGGCGTTCAGCTCTGCCGGGTCGATATCATCTGCCGGACACACCCGCGGCACACTGATGGTATGAGGACCAACGCCGAACCTCGCCTCCAGATGTTCCGCATGCATAATAAGACCCACCAGCTCATAACGGTATTTATCCAGTCCAAACAAAACTCCGCAGCCCACGTCGTCAATCCCGCCCTCCATGGCGCGGTCCATGGCCTCAGTATGATACGCATAATCACTTTTGGGCCCTGTGGGATGAAGCTCCTCATACGCCTTCCGGTCATAGGTCTCCTGAAACAATATGTATGTTCCGATTCCTGCGTCCTTCAATTTCTTATAATTTTCTACCGTGGTGGCAGCTATATTGACATTTACCCGCCGGATCGCTCCGTTTTTATGCCGGATGCTGTAAATCGTCCGGATACTCTCTAATATATATTCCAGCGGATTGTTTACCGGATCCTCTCCTGCCTCAATGGCAAGCCTCTTGTGCCCCATATCCTGCAGCGCGATCACCTCCTGCCGGATCTCCTCCTGGGTCAGCTTTTTCCGGGCGATATGTTTGTTCTTCAGGTGATACGGGCAGTACAGGCAGCCGTTGATACAATAGTTTGACAGATACAACGGCGCAAACATAACTATGCGCTTGCCGTAAAATCTCTCCTTGATCTCCTTTGCCAGCTTTTCAATCTCCCGGTTCTCCTCCTCCAGTTCACATTCCAGAAGGACCGCCGCCTCTCTGTGGGAGATTCCCTTCATCTCCTTTGCCTTCAAAAGAATGGCGTCAATTACTTCTTTGTTATTTTTATTCTGGCTTGCATAGGCAAGCGACTCCTGAATTTCAGCATCGTTGATAAATTCACCGGCAATGCTGGATTTTGGATCATAACTACACATAATATATTACCTCCAAAATACTATTTCTTTGCACTCATATATACTTTCCCGTCCTTCAGCCTGATGCCCTTGCGCTGCATCAGTTCGCTTACGGTCAGGATATCATAATCATTTTTCACCAGCCATGGCACGATTTTCTCCACCGCCTCCGCCGTGGGGGCATGAATATCATGCATCAGTATAATATCACCGTCGGATACTTCCCTCTTCACCGCCTTGAAGGTCTTTTTGGCATCCATCGTTTTCCAGTCCAGTGTATCGACATTCCAGTAGATCATCGGATGTTTCAGCTTCTCCCGCATGACATCACTAATGGCACCATAGGGCGGCCGGAGCAGATTCACATCCGCACCTGTCAGCTTCTTCACCAGCTCCGCCACCTGATCACATTTCTTGTTGACCTTCTTTATCTTCAGCTTGCTTAGATCGGCGTGATCCCATGTATGATTTGCAATCTCACAGCCCTGGGCAATCTCCTGCTTCAGCACCTCTGCGCCGGCTGCCACCCGCTCTCCCACGACAAAAAAGGTGGCGTGGGCATTATATTTTTTGAGGGTAGCCAGAATCTTCGGCGTATTCTCAGTACTCGGTCCGTCATCAAAGGTTAGCGCCACCGCTTTCGAGCGGACTGACGGCGTGGGCGTCGGCTTCACTATGGCATCCGGCGACAGGGCTCCCACTGCTTTCACTGCATCCGATACCCTTCCCTGGGCTGCCTCCGGCGTAACTGCCGGCTGCCCCGCTGTCTGCACCGCCTGGACTCCCGCTGATGTGGCAGCCTGCTTTCCTGACTGCTCTATGTCGTCGGGCCAGAAAAAATATACGCCGATGGCTGCTACTGCCAATAGGGCGGCCGGAACTACCCACTTCAATATGGAAAAGGCTCCTGTACCAGAACGCCTCCGTCTCCTGTAGCTGTCCCTCCTTCTGCGGTAGGACGATCGTCTCCTGGAATTCCTGCTGTTATAACCTCTCATGTAATCCATCACTCTTCACCTCGTTATACTCTGAATCTGCTTGTGCATTGTCGGCTTAAGTATATCACCTATCACCCTTTTTATCAACGCTCTTTTTCCTGCTTTCCGGCTCCTTCCGGTAATATTCCGTCTCCACCGGTATTCCTTTTTTTGCCAGTCTTCTGCTGCACCAGCGCTTCACCCAGCGGTAGATCATGGCAAACACCGGAACGGCGCAGAGCATACCCAGAAAACCGAAAAGAGAGCCCAGGAACAGGATAGAGAAGAGAATCCAGAAGCTCTTCAGCCCGATGGAATCCCCCAATATTTTCGGTCCCAGCACATTTCCGTCAAACTGCATAAGAATGATGATCAGTATAAGAAAGATCACGCCCTTGGAAGGGTTGGCAATAAATACCAGGACGGCGCTCGGTATGATTCCTATGTACTGCCCGAAAAACGGGATTACATTCGTCACACCGATGATCACGCTGATCAAAAGGGCATATGGTATATTGGCGATGCTCATGATAATAAATGTCAGCATCCCCACAATAAGGGAATCCACAATCTTTCCACTGATAAACTTCGCAAATACGGTATGCGTCTCCCGAAGCACCTCCAGCGTTCCATCCACCCGTTTCTGCGGAAGGATGGCAAACATCAGTTTCTTTGCCTGAGCGCAGAAATTCTCTTTCTCCGCCATAAGGTAGATGGACACAATGATTCCGATAAATACATTCAGTAAAAGGCTCATGGCATTCACCACGCCGTCTGTCAGCAGCGACAGGAGCTTACTGCTCTCGGGCAGAAGGTCGTTCTGGAGCCAGGTGATGAGTTTTTCGTACATCGTTCCGGAAAAGTTCTGAAAATATTCTGCCAGCGTAGGGTTTGACTTAAATACGTCGTCACCCCAGGCCACTATATTTTTGTAGTAGGAGGGCAGGTTTGCCGCCAGGCTGGATATGCTGTTAATCACCTCTGGCACCACCATCATGATCAGGCCAAATATAACAAAGAGGGCCAGGATCAGCACGATTGTGACAGAAAAGCCCCGGGCGATGCCGGACGCTTTTTTGTCTTTCTTTATGATCCTCCGCATCAGCGGAATAAAAACAAATTCGTCCATGGAATTTACAAGCGGACTCAGGAGAAAGGCAATGATAAGACCGATATACACCGGGGCCAGCGCCGAATTCACAGCCGCCAGCACGCCGCCCAGGACTCCCAGATTGTCCAGCAGTGCCTTTACGACAAGAGCGGCAGTGACTACAAGGAAAGCCGTCACTCCCGCATACAGATATTTGTCAAATTTGGTATTCAATCGTTTCATATTCCGGTTCCTCCGCTTTTATAACTATTAGTTTAGCACAGGAAACTTTAAAAAACAACTAAATCCAGGCTTTATTTCATTTTTGATTTAAACACCAGACTCGCCAGATATCCCATGATCAGCGCCCCGGAAATCCCTACGGCAGCACTCTCCAGACCGCCGTAAAAAGTACCGATAAATCCCTGGTTATCCACGGCCTCCTTCACTCCCTTGAACAACAGATGCCCAAAGCCGATCAACGGCACCGTGGCACCCGCCCTGGCCCACTCGGCGAAGGGATGGTACAGATGAAAGAAGCTCAATATGGCACCCGTACACACCAGTCCCACCATGATTCTCCCCGGCAGAAGTTTTGTATTGTCCATAACAATCTGGACGACGGCACAAATAGCGCCTCCCACAAGAAATGCAATAAGATAGTCCATTTTATTTAACCTCCGTTTCCTTTCCCGAGACTGCTTCCAGTACCACGCCGTGGGCGATACCGGGAATCGAATTTCCTTCATTAAAGCTTACGGTGGAGAGCAGGGCTCCCGTCGGAACAAACAGTACTCTCTGCCATTCGTTCTTCCGCATCTTTTCCAGAATATAACCGCACAGGGTAATGGCGCTGCAGCCACAGCCGCTGCCGCCGGCATTGGTATCCTGCTCCTTGTTATAATAGATCTCCGTGCCGCAGTCAAAGTGCTGCGGCTCAATATCGTATCCATAGCCATGCATCATGTCAATCAGGATACGCTGCCCGATGGTGCCCAGATCCCCAGTGATAATGCGGTCATAATAGCCTGGGCCGATTCCGAGATCTTTAAAGTTGTGTAAAATGACGTCTGCCGCCGCCGGCGCCATGCAGGCCCCCATATTCATGCTGTCCTTAATCCCATAATCCGTGATGATCCCCGTGGTGATTCCCGCCACTTCCACATAGCCTGTCTCTTTTCTCCTCCACCGGGCCTCCGAGGACGCCAAAACTACCGCACCGCTTCCCGTCACCGTCCAGGTGGCGGAATACGGTCTCTGGCTTCCATAGGCCAGGGGATAGCGGAACTGTTTTTCCGCACTGGCAAAATGGCTGGATGTCAGCGCCACGACATAATCCGCATATCCGCCGTCCACAAGCATGGAACCAATGGCAAGGGATTCCCCCATCGTACTGCAGGCTCCATAAACGCCAAACATCGGAATGTTGAAATTCATAATGCCAAAGGATGTGGCGATCAGCTGCCCCAGCAGATCCCCCGCCACCAGATACCGGACCTCTTTGGGCTCCAGCCCCGCTTTCCTCAGGGCCACCTGAGTGGCCAGTTGCTGCATCTTGCTTTCCGCTTCCTCCCATGTCTCCGCACCAAATAGAGGATCGTTCTCTACCATGTCGTAATATTTGCCAAATGCCCCGTTCCCCTCTTTCTCTCCGGCAACACTTCCGGCACCGATAACCACTGGCGGCCGTCCAAAAAGTATGCTCCGTCTGCCCACCATTTTGTTCTGACTCATAAAATCCCTTCCTTTCAGGCATACTACTATTGGTAGCATTCCAGAAAAAAAGGGATTTTATTCATTAAAGCATCTGTTTTCTTATTTCTTCTTTATGTTTCAGCCGGTCCCGGATCAGCTCGCCGGCTTTGACAAATTCATCCACCAAATCCGGATCGAACTGCGTGCCCTTGCCCTCCCGTATGATCTCCATGGATCTCTCATGGGTAAAGGGCTTTTTATAAGGACGCTGCGAGGTCAGGGCATCGTACACATCCACCACGCTCATGATCCGTGCCTCAATGGGAATCTCTGTTCCCGACAGCCCCACAGGATAACCGTTGCCGTCCCACCTCTCATGATGGTACAATGCCATATTTTCGGCAATCTGGAGAAATTCATTTTCGGGGAAGATCTTGCGGATCTTATGGAACGTAGCTCCTCCCAGTTCGGAATGAGTCTGCATGTACTGCATCTCACTTCTCTCAAGGCCGCTCTGTTTCCTAAGTACATTGTCGTCGATTCCAATCTTGCCTATATCATGAAGGGGTGCCGCGCGGACGGAAAGCTTCACGAATTCCGGCGTTACCTCGTCCTTATACTGTGGCACATGCTGCAGCACCTCCACGAAGGCTTCATAATAAATCAGCGTATTCTTAATATGCCCGCCGGTGACGCCGTCCCTGGATTCCACCAGCTCCGCAAATCCGGATGCCAGCATATGCTGCATCTTCTCAACCTCTTCTACCTTCTGCTCCACAATCTCCTCCAGCTCATTCTGGTAGGAATAGAGCTCCAGCTGCGTGGCAATGCGGCGTTTCATAACCGGCGCCACAAACGGCTTCGTTATAAAATCCACAGCCCCGAGATTGAACCCCTTCACCTCGCTGACGGGATCTGCCACTGCCGTAAGGAAGATTACAGGAATGCTCTTGAGCCTGCGGTTGCTCTTCAGCTGGGTGATCATCTCATAGCCATCCATCTCCGGCATAATGATATCCAGCAGGATCAGATCCGGCAGCACCTCTTCCATAATCTCAAAGCCCTGTTTTGCCGAGGTTGCCTCATAGAGCGCATAATCCTCCTTCAACACCTCACGCGCCGTGGCAAGATTCAGACGCGCATCGTCAATCATCAAAATCTTTTTCCTATCCATATCTATCAAGACCTTCCCCCATTGTAGTTTCACTCCACTACCTTTATTCTGCAAACCCAATAAACACAACGAACAATTTAACCTCTTACCTAGAATTGTAACACAATTATATGAATTTGACAATGTATTTCCAAGGTTTCATTTATTTAAGTTCTTTTCTTCAGCTATCCTTTTTTGAATATAATATCTTCCCTCCTTTTATTCTTTGGGGATGATCCAAGTCAACACTTCCAGTAATCCTTCCGTATTTATGTTTCGAGAGCCCCTGCAATGTGTCCGGAACCACTAGTTTATTAATATATTCTCCGACTAAGGAATACTGATTACTGATTTGTCGGATCCGGGCAGGAATTTCCAGACATCCATCCCGGCAAACCGCAGCTATCAGAATGCCTGTATCACGCTCATATACACATCCGTTTTCCTCTGCCAGAATAGAATTATCCTTGTGTACTGTTATACTTCGTATCGAAGAATCATTACCTGTATCGTCCATTATCGCATTTTCATCAAGAATTCTTACAGCAGAGGACAATTTTACAGAACGGATCCGGGGAAAATTCCAGGCATTTACTGCATAACTGGCAATTCGGGATACCTTCTCTGGAATCGTTACTGTCTTTTCAGGCATTAGTACCTGATACAGGACTTTTTTGTCCTTTGACAAAACCATCCCCTTCTCCACACAATGGGTTCTGCAGTTCTTCGGCAGTTCAACTTCCTTTATACGCAGGCAATTCCTAAAACTATTGACGGATTTAGTAAAATCTGGTTTTAACGGCAGGACAATTTTCTCCAGATTCATACAGTTGAATAGTAGATACTCTGATATCTTTTCCATTGCTTCTGGGAGAACGATTTCCTCCAAATTTCGGAAACCGCAGAACGATGCCCCTGCTATCTTCTTCACAGATGCTGGACACTGTATTTTTTTTATATTTGTTTTATCAACATAATCCCCCTTGTCCAGTTCCCATCCATCCAATTCATGGTATGGTTCTAGTGAATTGCCAAATATATCCCAGCAGGAATCCTCTTTTGGCATCTTGCCAATCTTCACCAGCACAGCACCCTCTACCTCTTCCGGAAAAATAAGTGATTCTGATGTCTCCCCTTTTTTTGTCTCTACTCTGTAAATCCAGCTGTATTTTCCATCCTCAGACAAATATGCATGATAGATGAGTCCATCGGCCTCTACTGTCATGTCCCGTGATATGACCCAGATTACTCCATCACTGTCAGTTTTTGTCTTCTGGGGCAGGTTTTCTTGAATATCTGATCTGCTCTTGCCATTCATCGACTCCGCACCCCAAAAAATATCCTCTCTTACATAAACAGCTTTGCCATAATATTCTACATGAGGGATATTTAAAAATGCATTATATCCAATCGTTTCAACCTCATCTGATAATTTTAAATTCCCCATTCGTTCACAACCAGAAAAAGCAGACTCGCCAATTATTTGCAGGCTTTCTGGAATCGAGATACCACTAAGCTTAGTGCACCCTTTAAATGCCCTGCTGCCTATTTTTTCAACTCCCTCTGGAATTATTACTTCATTAAGAGAGCAAAAGCTAAATGTATCCTCTGCAATGGTCGTTATATTATCTGGAAGAATCAATGCGCCTGAGATATATCTTTCTACTAAATAATTCCCCTCATTATCGTCAATTGGCGTTGATAATTCACCACTCTCTATTGTTAAAACACCCTGCTTTTCCAGCTCTGCCCAGGAAGTAAATTGTATGTTTTTCGGAACATACTTCCCATTTCCTTCATATTTTAAAGGGCCAGGTTGATATAATCCTGGTTCCCTTTTCTTATATCTCTTTCCTTCTTCCGTTTCCAAATCTTTTATCACATTATTGTACTGATAGGTTTCATAACGATTCTCCTGTTTCCCCCATCTTCTGACCCCGTAAACCGCTGCTGTCAAAAAAACAGCAGCGGTTAAAACCCAGATCATTCTTCTCTTCATGTATTTCACTTTCTCAATTCCTTTCATTCATGGATTCTGCCCCCCAGAATTGATCCCTATTGCCAAAAACAGCAGAACCATGATATTCGATCGATATCACTCCCTGAAACGCGCAGGGGCCAATTTCTTCTACCTGATCGGGTATTGTAAGGTTATCTGCTCCACAGCCTCGGAATGCACCACTCCCTATTTTTCTCACGGTGTCTGGAATCTTCACATTTTTCAGCCCCCTGCATTCCCTAAAAGCTCCCTCTCCGATCTCCAGCAATCCCAGCGAAAGACTTACTTCCGTCACTCCGGAGCATTTATAAAAAGCATTCTTTTCAATTTTTTCCAATCCAATATGAAAAATAATACTTTGTAACTTCCCACATGAATCAAATGCCGACTCCCCAATATATTTAACACTTCCCGGAATAGAAACCGACATCAGTTCATTGCAATGGAAAAATGCATTTCTCTCAATCTCTTTTAATCCATCTGGCAAAATAATCTCTGTAATATTGCAATTACTAAAAGTCCCTTCTGCAATAGTGGTTATTGTATCTGGCAGAATAACTACGCCATCTACATTTTTCTGCGCCAAACTATTGTCCGGACCATAATCCCCTTCAGGCCATGGAGTAGACAGTTCACCATCTTCTACCATTACAATGCCCTGCCGTTCCAATTCCTCCCAAGAGATAAAGTCTCCCTCCTTCCGCATGAATTGATTGTTTTCATAGCGAAAAGGTCCCTTTCGATACACACCTGGTGTGGTCAATCGCAGGGGAATCCTGCCTAAATCTATAACAACACCACTTGAACTCTTTCCAGAATGTTTTTCTAATTGAACTCTCTTCATCTGTTTATAATCGAAAATATATACGACCGAAATAATTAAAACAGTCAGTCCCAAACAAATGATCAGTCTTTTCAATGTTTTCTTTTTCATCGCTTACTATCCTTCTCTATATAATAACAGATTAAATTGATACATCCTTTACCCACGATTACATGAGTATGTTTTTAAAGAATTAGCTGCCAGATTACTCAGAATATTCGCATTTCTTTCAAGCTTGTTAATTGTCCAATTTGTACCCGCTCCTTTATAAGCATTTGCAGGTACAAAATCATATACATTACCGGCTTTTCCACTTACATAGGTACTTAGACTTTTTTTCGCCACCTTTACTGCAGTACTATAACGTTCTGGAAAAGCATTAGCATCTGTGCGATCTGCCAAACCATTTTTAGGATTATCATTAATTGGTCTTGGATGATCCAGATGCTGCCACACTCCGTTAATTCTTCCCCATGCACTATGCGAATAAACATCCATGGCATTATGTATCGCCATTCCCCATATGAACAGACATTTATTCTTTTTTGTAGAAGATGACAAAATGCTGGACCATTTCAATCCATTTACTGCATTTGCCATACTTCTTTTATCTGCGTCACTCAGTCCTGCCGGCTTAGCTGCTTCATACACATTTTTTCCACTTTTTAAAGCAAGTGCCATATTAGTGGCATAAATATAGCTTGAAATATAATTGGAACACTTATATCCTCCATGCCAGTAAGGATGGTTCGAAAGTTTTACCGTCGCAGAACATTGATCCGGATAAATGGTGCCCTGTTTAATTACATTAATTTCCGCTTTTGTCAAACTGGAGTTCACAATGCCGGCTTTATGCGCATCTCCCGACCATCTTCCTTCGACATAATCCACTTCACGAAAAGACAGAATATCTTTTTCATTGGGCTTAATGTCTGACTGGTTTTTATAAAATTTTTCTCCTTCCTCGTATGTACTTTTAAACTCATCATATATTTTTTCTGCATATGAATAATCAACTATACCATTGCCACATTCAGATGCTTTTGTAAACTGGTTTGCACTCACATTGATAAGTTGGCGTATAAATTCTGCTGAAACTGATCTGTCCTTTCCCCATAGCTTCGCAGCGACTCCCGTAATATGTGGCGCAGACATACTTGTTCCTGCTGTTATTACGACACCTCCAAATGCTCCTGTCGAACAGATTTATTCACCTGGAGCAACAATTTCAATTTCTTTACCTTCTGCACTACAGTCGCTAATTTCTCCAGCTGTATTTACTGAACCCACTGCCATAACTTCCTTGTAAGCTGCCGGATATTCAACCAGTTTTTCATTTCCCGCAGCTGCTATAAGTAATATTCCTTGCTTTTGGGCATCCTGTATTGCCTGATGCAAGGCAGATGAGTCCTGTAATGTACCAAAACTCATATTGATTATATTGACCTTTTGTTCCATCGCCCAGTAAATAGCGTCAATAACCCGACTAATAGTTGAACGATTCTCCTTGTCAAATACCTTTGCCGAGTATATTTCTGCTTCCGGCGCAATACCAGTAATCCCCTCCCCGTTATCCTGCGCTGCTATGATACCTGCCACACTGGAGCCATGTCCTGTAACATCCACATACAATGGTGACACATTTTCTTCTCCTGGTATAAAATTAACACTTCCAGCTAATACAATATCATTATAATCATCCACACCTGAATCAATTACAGCAATTTTTATGTTCTCCTCTGTGTCTTTTTGATTCGCCTTTTCTGCATGTATCGCCTTCATGTTCCACTCTTTTCCTGTTCTGATGTTCCTATGATTATTCACTGACTTTGAAGATGCAAATATCTCAATATCTTTCTCAACAATAATCTCATCGTCTTTTTTTCTCAATCTTTCCGCATCCGATTCGGTCATCTCACACACCACTAAATTATCATTATTTACAGTTTGTTCTGAATCATTAAACTCCTTGGTCATATTTTTAAGGTCTGCATCCCCTGTTGACATTACTATAAAGTCCTCTGTTCTTTCTTTTGCCTTTAGTACATCATCACTTTCCTTCCAACCGATATTACACACTGAAAAAAACATAACAACTGCTATCATAACAGCAAAACACCTTTTAATCCCCATACTTATCCTTCCTTTCCTCGTTCCTTCTTGAAGTTTTTTATCAGCTCCCCCATATACACAATCTGCCCGGCACCTCCTCTTTTTTCTCCCTCTATAAATTACAACGAAGATAAAAAGCAATATATGACAAAAATCTTTTACAGACAAAAGCAGCGTCACCTCACTAACAGGTTCCGCTGCTCTTCTACCCATGTAGCTTTAATACAGGCTCTCTGCCATCCGAATCAGTTCATCTGCCGTACTCTCCATATTGACAGCGTCCATTCGGTGAAAATACCTGACATCATCCCACTGCACCCAAGACTGTCTCCCCCTGATGCAATAATCTCCCTCATACCCAGCTATGGAAATCTTTTCTTTCGAATCATACTCCCCATTTGTAAGAATGGACATGGAACCACTTATCTCTAACCGATTATAGGAGATAGATGCGTCCTCTGCACCATGCCATTCCAGAAAGAGACCATATTGGTTCGCTTCATCCTTCCCAAGGACAAACCCCTGTGGAACATATCCCGGAATATCCCGTTTGATTTCTCTTAACGCTTTAGCAGAATAAGCCTTTTCGTCCAGCTCAAGATAATCCCTCTGATCCATCTTCGCCTGTTCGTCAAAGTCGGCAATATATTTCCACGGCCGAAATCCAAACATTCTGGCACTAACCTCAGTGACAGTCAGAATACTCAGTATCACAAGTACAACCACAGCCGCCCGCCTTACCATATATCCGGTATATATTTTTTTGCCAAAGTATTTCGCCGACCACATTAATTTCCTGATCCTCCGTCTGTATCTGGGGAAAAATTCATGCTGCCCCATCTCTGTTTCCTTTGGCCGGATCAAGTTCATTTCTGCATCAACATAGGTTTGAAATAATTCCTTTATTTCATTATCTTCCATATGCCCCCATCTCCTTTCTCAGCTTCTGCCTTCCCCTGTGCAGTCTCTGCAGCACTACCGCCTCAGTCAGGTCCAGAAGCTCAGCAATCTCCCTGGCAGTAAGCTGATTTACATAGTATAAAATCATCACCTCACTGTATTTCTTTGTAAGGCCGCGAAAGATATCTGTAAATTCAACCTCCTCCAGTCTCTGATCCTTTGTGATAAAATAGGGAGAAGATTCACATTCCGCAATAGGCACCTCCATCTCTCTTCTCCGTCTCCTCTTTCGGTACAGATCAATGGCAGTACGTTCCGTTACAATAATAATAAAGCTCTTGGCCGCTGGGCAGTTTATGTCAGGCAGCCTATCCATATTTCGAACTATTTTCTCCCATGCGTGAAACACCGCATCCTCTGCATCCTCACGATTTTTCAGAATATGATATGCCGTCACATACATCAGATCGTTATATTTTTCGTACAGATCCTCTGCCTTTCTAATCATATGTATCCTTACCCCTCTGTTTATACAGACGAATGCCGCCATCATTAACTGACAGCGGCATCAGACTGTGTGCCATATCGATTAACATCTAAATTATATCAATAGATACGCCGGGTGTAAAGTATTTCCACGGTGTCCGGCCCGGTCTCTGCTGCCCCCGGCTGCGTCAGCCGCACCAGCCCACCATTTTTCCGATCCAGTAAAGCATTCCGAGGATCCAGCTGCAGAATACCCCATAGAGGATCACCGGCCCGGAGATCTGAAAGATTCTGGCTCCAACGCCAAATACCCAGCCCTCTTCCTTAAATTCAATGGCGGGCGCCGCAACCGAATTGGCAAATCCTGTGATGGGTACAAGAGTGCCCGCTCCGGCGAAATTTGCCAGCTTCTGGTATAGGTTCAGGCCAGTGAAGAGAACACTGAGGAAAATAAGGGAAAGTGTTGTGTACAGCGAAGAGGTTTCCTTGTCCATCCCCGACATCTGGTAGAGGTTTGTCAGAAGCTGGCCCAAGGTACAGATCAGGCCGCCAACAAAATATGCCTTGCACAGATTGATAAACCAGCTCTTCTTCGGCGTATTCTCCTTGACATACTCGTTGTATTTCTGGTCCCGTCTCTCCGGGGCGTCCTCTTTGATCACTTCCTTGATGTTTACCTTATTTTTGTCCATATTTAAACACCTCACTTTAATGAAAGAAATACTGAAATAACGTGCCGGTGAGTTTTCCGGCGGCGATAGCTGCCACTATAATGGGAAAGCCTTCCTTTAGCTGTATGCGGTTCACCATAATGGGAAGGACCCGCAGTGTCTCCGCCAGGGCCATATAGAGGCATCCCACAAAAATACCGGAAAAAACGCCGAATACCATAACCATCACCACAGAGAGATGGACCGGCAGCTGGAACAGGATCCATATATTCCCCAGAGTCCCTCCCAGTATAATGGCATTTTCATAGCAGATGATATGCTTCGCCGTATTGGTTCTGGCAGCCAGCCGGGGAACGATTCCCAGCATTGTAATAAAGGAAAATACTCCCGCCGCCACTGTAAGCCCGCTGCAGAGGCCGATAAAACAGAGAGCAGCCTGTTTAATTAACATCAATGGTATGTCCCTCCCTGGAAGCCGTTGATATCAGCGCCTTATTCACCTGTTCCTCATAGTTCCGCATCTCTACCTGGATCGGCGTCGGATCGTTCTTTATCTTCTTCCGGCGGAAATGGTTATAAAAGATCAGAATACCGGCCGGGAGACCTGCCGCATAACTGATCTCAAGGATGGAGCCGCCCTGCTTGGCCGTTCCCATAACCATCCGGTATACCTTGTCAAAGACAGAGCTCACACTGACATCCTCATTAAAGGTCATAATGGTAAATGCCGCCCCGAAAAATGCAATGAGGCTGACGAAGACCGCCTTGGCATATTCCATCCCACGGGATTTTTCCTTTTTATCCGGCTCCTCCAGATCCACGATAAAGTCCCGCTCTCCGACATTTTCTATCCTCAGGCTGGGATACAGCTTATGTATCCCCTCGTATACTTTACTGATGGTAAACATCGTCTTCTGCTGGCAGTCATTTGGAAGGGTATAAAAAGTCTCCTGCTCCAGCTTTTTTACAATGTCTTTGTTGGTACAGTACAGAGCCGCAATATCCTTATAAGTCAGGTCACGCTTCTTTACGGGAATATTTTGCTCAATCTTTACATATAATATCTCTTCCATCTGATATACTCCTTCACCGGTACCGCATCCCTCTGTACCATAGTTCCCCGCTCCCGGTCGATCGGCAGCTTCTGTCCGCTGCCCTGCAGCTGGTAAAAGACAATGACACCCGCCGCCACCAAAACAAGGGCAATGGTAATCAGGCCTGCTTTCTTCATAGAAACACTTCCTTTCGCTCTTACCATTGCCAATTTTCTTCATTCTTATCCATCATTTATAAAAATTTCTGACGCATGGATTGCAGAATCTTCTTTTCCATACGGCTCACCTGCACCTGATTCATCTCCAGAAGCTCCGCCACCTGCATCTGCGTCTTATCGTGAAAATACCTCAACTCGATCAGCCGGCGTTCCCGGTCCTCCAGATCTGCCAGAAGCTGATCCAGCATCATCCGGTTCAGTACAATTTCACTCTCATCCTTTTCTGATGGTATCCGGTCCATCAGGGAAATCTCACTGCCCTCCTTCTGATAGACCGTCTTATGCAGCGACTCCACCTCATTTCCCGCCTCCAGCGCCATAACGATATCTTCTTTTTTCAATTCCGTGGCGGCGCTGAGCTCCTCCAACGTTGCCTCCCGCCCAAGCCTTCCTGCCAGGATCTCCGCTTCCCGCCGGACGCGGTATCCGTTTTCCTTGAGCGTGCGGCTCACCTTCACCATGCCGTCGTCCCGGAGAAAGCGTTTGATCTCTCCCGTGATAAGCGGAACTGCATAAGTGGAAAACTTCACATCATAGTCCAGATTAAAATTATCCACTGCCTTGATCAGCCCGATGGAGCCGATCTGTCCCAGATCCTCCAGGTCATGTCCCCGTCCTGCAAATCGCCGGACGATGCTGTACACCAATGGCATATTTTGTTTTATCACCTGTTCTCTCGCCAGTTTATCCCCTGCCCGTGCCTGTTTGATCAGTTCTATGGTTTCCATTGGCAGACTCCCCTATGAAAGATTTAACGCACTATATATGGTTTTGCGCATTTTCACCGTAGTGCCCTCCCCTTCTGTGGACACCACCTCCAGATCATCCATAAACGCCTCCATAAATGCAAAACCCATGCCGGACCGCTCCATCTCCGGCTTGCTTGTATACAGCGGTTCCATAGCCCTCGTGACGTCGGGAATGCCAACTCCCCGGTCGCTCACCTCAATGCGGACGGTATTCCCTTCAATCCGGCTATGTATCGTAATCTTTCCCTCCTTCCCCTCATATCCATGGATCACCGCATTGGTCACCGCCTCTGACACCGCGGTTTTTACATCTGACAATTCCCCCAGCGTGGGATCCAGCCTGGCGATAAAAGCAGCAATAACGGTTCTTGCCAGGCTCTCGTTTTCTGAACAGCTGTCAAAAATAAATGTTATCTCATTCTCCTTTTTCATGCTCCCTGTATCCTTTCTTCGTATTTCGGTATGATCCGGTACAGACCGGACATGGTAAAAATCCGGTCCACGCCATCTCCGATGCCGGAGACAAAGGTTTGTCCACCCAGGAAATTCATCTTGCGGTAACGCCCCATCACCATCCCGATTCCGGAGCTGTCCATAAAGGTCATCCCGGTAAAATCAAAGATCAGGGTCTTTAGATTTCCCTTCTCAATCTGTGTGTCCACCGTCCTGCTCACCTGCATCGCCATATGATGATCCAGTTCCTCACTGATGTGCAAAATAAGTGTGGAGCCGTTCCGCTCCAGTGAAAATCTCTCCATCTCTGCCTCCCTTTTCTTGTCTGCCAAATTAGCTTAAGATAAATCCTTCCATACAAAAAGACCTGCAGAAAATTATGTTCTCTTTTCTACAGGTCTCTTACTCAGTTTCCTCTGTCGTGTCCTATGGCCGGACTGTCGGTTCCGGCGCAGGGGTCGCCCCCTGTTCCTCCGGGCTGATCTGGTTCAGATACTGCCTCGCCTGTACAGCAAAACTTGTATTGCCATCCAGGGCGATGGCCTTTTCATACCATTTCGCCGCAGTCTTATTTTTATTTTTGCGCTGGTAGCAGCGTCCCATACAAAACATCGCTTCCTGATTCTCCGGATCGACGGACAACACCTTCTTAAAGGTGGCGATAGCAGTATCATAAGATGTATTCATCTCATTGCGCCCCTGCCTCACCAGCGCTGCGATATCCTCTGCCGAAACGGCTGCAATCTTCGAATATACACGTTTTGCCTCCGCTGAGTCAAAATCTGATTTCTTACACTTTGACACGGTGGCCGCCGCCTGGATCTTATCCTCCGCCACATAATAATCCACGCCCTTCAGAAGCTTTTCATAATTCTGCGTCTTCTTCTGAGCCGCGGTATTTCCGTCCTCCATCTGCTTTTTCAATCGCTCAAGCTCTGTGTCCAGGCTGTCTCTCTCCTTCTCCAGTGTGGAAATTTTAGCTGACTGCACCGCCAGCTGGCTGTTGGCATCCGACAGCTCGCTCCCACCGCCGCCCAGCTGTTTCAAAAAGGTGGGGCGGATCAACACAAAGGATACCACAATACCGAAAATAATTCCCAGAACCACATAGACCACCGGCATCATGGACCTCTTCTCCTCCTTATAAGTGCCAACCGGGGTCACATTGGAAAGCGGATCCTTCCTTGGTTTGGGCGGATTTTTCGCCGCCGCTTCGGCCCTTCGCTCCAAAGCCGCCGCCCTGTCCCCCACCTCCTGCATATAGCGGAGTGTGGTAGTATTATTAAAATCTATCTTTCTGGCACGGTTCAGGCACTTCGCCGCCCGCTGGTAATCCTTCGTCTTAATATAGAGCAGGGCCAGCAGCTGCTGCGCCCGGACGAACCGGGGATTGAGGCTCACTACCTTCTTTAGCTGGATAATGGCCAGATCTTCATTCCTCGCCTGGGCTGCCACCAGGGCAGCATTGTATTTGCGCACAGTCTGATTGGCGGCCTCGAGCGCCGTCGGATTGCTCTGAAGGGTGTTGATATAATAATCTGCGGCATTGTTATCCGGCTGCAGGTACTTACTGAGTACCCACTCACTCAGCGCCGACACGATCTCACCCATCTCATAATAAATCAGTCCCAGCAGATTGCGGGCACTGGTATTTGCCTTATAAAACTGCAGGCTCTTCTTCAACGCTTCCACCGCACCGGACAGATCCCTCACATTGGCTCTCTCCAGTCCCCTGTTATAATAGGAATTGGAGACTCGCCTCACATACTGGACGACCGACAGATCCTGTCCACAAAAGGTACATTGTACCGCTGTGTCACCGACTCTCGCATCGCATCTTGGACATCTCATCGTCTATTTTCCTCCAATATCCTTTTTCTCACAGGGTCCCTTTGGCATCCTGTATCAGTTCCTTTACAATATCAGTTATATCCGTGAGATTGTTATTATAGACAACCTCCTCTACTTTCTCCACTTCCAGACTGGGCTGGAACTTCGCCAGCTCCTCTTCGAAATTCAGCATACGCAGTTTATGACCTCCTTCACTCTATAATATCAATAATAATGATTTTTTATAGAAAATGCAAGAGGGAAATATCGTGGGGATACGACAAAATATGCCGTTTTCGCCAGGTTCCGGCCGCCCTTATATCGCTCAACGGTGCGAGTCGGAACCAGCTGTTTGGCTTAGCGTCTCCCACGCAAAGATCACATCCTCGCAGCGGTCCACATCCAAGTCTTCCACGGCAGAGCAGAGCTGTCCCAGCAGTTCGGACTGCTCCACCTCATACTCATACTGCGACAATTCCTCCGCCACCTGTTCCATGCGGTCGATGTCCAGCTCCTCCAGCGCCTCCTTCATCGAATCAAACAGGGCAAGGAGGACCTCCCTGCCGACAGCGCCCTTACTGACAGTCTCTTCCTCCGTCCGCGCATAGGGGGACAGTATTCCCTTCATCTGCCGGTACATTGAGAGCATTTCTTCCGTATCCTGGTGAATCCTCTCCCCATCCCTCCGGTTCCCTGCCGCCTCCATCTCGGCGGCAAGGTCAGCCAGCTCCAGGGCTCCGATCTGCCTTGAAGCACTTTTCAGGGCATGTACTTCTATGGTATATGTCTTCCAGTCCTCCCCCTCCTCCAGTTCACGGATCAAATCTGCCTTCTTATCAATTACCTGATAATAATCCCTCAGCACCTCTCTGTACAGGCTCTCGCTGCCAAGAAGCTTCATGGCGTACGCCGTATCCAGGCTGTCGATATGGATCGTCTCTGCCGTCTCCTTTTTCTCCTCATGCCTCACCGCAATCTTCTGTATCTTCTCCTTGGGCAGCCAGTGCTTGATCTTGGACGTGATAATACGGAGTTCGATGGGTTTGGCCACAAAGTCGTTCATTCCCTCGCTGAGAAACATTTCCTTCGTTCCCTCTACGGCATTGGCTGTCAGGGCAATAATCGGCACGTCATCGTATTCGGGATGAAATCTGCGGATCAGCCTCGTTGTCTCCACTCCGTCAATCTCCGGCATCATATGATCCATAAAGATCAGATCATAGTGTTTCATGGCGATCATGGCAACCGCCTCCTTGCCGCTGAGGGCTGTATCTATCTGCATTTCCAGCGGGGCAAGGAGCCCCTCCGCCACCGTAAGGTTTACCTTATTGTCATCCACAATTAGTACATTGGCCTCCTGCGCCGTGAAATCCAGACTCTCCCCCTCCTCCTCGAAGAGGGCATTATGAAGATCGTCATGATTTAAAATCATCGCTACATTTAAAACATAGACCGGTTTCCTCACCACCACTAGATTCGGTATATCACTCTCGGCACTGGCATAATAATCCGCAATCATCACACCGATCACCGTATCGTGCTCCCGAAGCCAGTGCTGCACACTGTCCGTAAAGAGCTTTTCCTCCACAAAAAGATGTGTCACTCCGGTGCAGTCGTTGTTATCTAACTCCCGCTCACTGGAAATCTCCTCAAATATGTCTCCCAGCTTCTCCACATCACGGCCCAGCTGTCCCCGGACATATGGATTCGCCAGCAGTCCCCACACTACGGATTCCTTTTCCTTGAGGCTGACACAGAATCTATCTTCCACGATCTTCTGAGGCAGGGTGAAAGAGAAGGTGCTCCCCTTCTCATACTCGCTTTCCACCCGGATGCTGCCGTGCATCAGGGTCACAAGCTGTTTGGATATAGCCAGGCCCAGACCGGTCCCTTCGATATTCCGGTTTCTCTTGCTGTCCAGCTGATGGAAGGACTGGAACAGCTGCTCCATCTCCGCCTTTTTGATCCCGATGCCGGTATCCTCCACCGCAATGTGCAGATCGATGCGGTCCGCGGATTTCTTTTCAAAGGAAACACGGATCTCCACCTTTCCCTCTTTCGTAAATTTCACCGCATTGTTCGCCAGATTTACAATAACCTGTTTAATGCGGATACTGTCGCCATATAATTTATTCGGCAGCTGGGGATCCAGGTCAATCAGAAGCTCAATATCCTTATCGCCGATCCGGGTGGTGATCATTGTCGTGATATCATGCAGGATAGACATGGGCTCGTATTCTTCCTCAATAATATCCATCTTTCCGGATTCTATCTTGGAGAAGTCCAGAATATCATTGATAATGGTCAGCAGTGTCTTTCCCGATGATATAATAAGATTTACATATTCCCGCGCCAGCGGCGGCAGCTCCTCCCGGAGCGCCATCTCCGCCATGCCGATTACGGCGTTCATCGGGGTCCGGATCTCATGGCTCATATTGGCCAGGAAATCGGATTTCAAATTGGCCGCGCGCTCGATCTCCAGATTGCTCCGGGACAGCTGATAGCGCTGAAAGGCCAGATTCGAGACAATATTAATGATCTCATAGACATAGTTGGCCACCTCTTCCATCTTTTCCGGTCTGATGATCCGGATCTTCTTCGAGCTCTTCCAGAGCTCCTCCGGATCAATCTCGTACCGCCGCGCCAGCATACTGACATGGGCCCGTGTGAGGGGTTTCGTCGCCACCTGTCCCCCCAGAAAACAGCCCATTGTCTTTCCGCCGATCACGATGGGCACGGCGAAATCCGTCAGGCCGGTGTGACAGGTATACGTGACGGCACACCCAGCCTCCATGGCGCTGATCATACCCTGTCTGTCACAGTTCTCACATGCGGCAAGGCCGCGTTTGGATTTCTTAATATGTCCGCCGCAGAAATCAGTCCAGGACGCATGGCTCGCCAGAGCCACCCCTCTGAGATCCGCCACCCCGGTGGAGATTCCCAGCAATGAATGAAGTGAATTCTGCAGCTTGTCAAGGATCTCCATGTTGATCAGATCCGGTAATTCCAGATCATCATCCATCTCTATCATAGCCCGCCCCCCATTCTCTCTCTATTCTGTCAGTACGGCCCGGTATTTGCCATACCGGAATCATCCGATAAGATTTTTTATACAGGTCCGCAGCTTCGTGCGGTCCACCGGTTTTAGCAGGTAGCCCTGCGGCTTCATTTCCAGCACCTCCTGCACCTTCGACAGCTCTCCTACACCGGTGAGAAAAACCACTGGTATATCACTGAGCTCAGGATTTCTTTTCAGCGTCCTGAATACCTCTGGTCCCTTCATCCCCGGCATCTCATAATCCAGCAGAATCAGATCCGTCATCTTCTTTTCCAGAAATTTAAGCGCCAGCTTCCCGTTTACTGCAGATGCCACATCATACTCATCCCGCAGATGGGCCCGGATCACCTTCAGCATCCTTGGATCATCATCCACTACAAGAATATGCCGGCGCCTCTCTCCCTCTGCCGCCTGATTCAACTCCCGGAGCACATCCATGGCGCTCTCCGGCTCTTCCTCCGCTGTCTCTCCTTTATATCCCTCTCTCCCTGCCTCTTCTGCCTTTCTGGTTTCCGCCTCCGTCCTCTTCTTCTGCCACTCCTGGATTTCTTTCAATACCTTTTCCTGAATGACCGTGAGCGTCACCGGCCGGGTAATAACAAGATCCGCGGTGTTATACGCCAGTTTCTGGAACTGGCTGCAATCCGCCTGGTCTCCTACAATAATAAAAGGAGTATAGGCCTGATGCATCTTGGGCCCGATCTTTTTCAGTCCGTATATATCCTCGGTGTCCTCGGATTTCAGGCAGTAAACAAACGCATCCGGTTCAAAATATTTCAGATGCCCCAACACATCATCCAGTCGTCTGGAAGTACTCAGGCACTCGATATCGGTATCCATGTGCACAAACAGATCGTCGATAACAGCCTTATTCTTTCCCGTCACTAATATTTTATATTTTTGCTTCACACGCTTCTCCTTTCTGCTGTCACTCCGCCAGCTGGGCAAGCCTCTCCTGAACCTGGGCCATCATGCCCTGATATTTCGCCAGCTTCTCCCGCTCCTGCCGGATCTTCTCCTCCGGCGCCTTATTGACGAAATTCGGATTGCCAAGCATCCCTTCAGAGCGTTTCAGTTCCCCCTGCAGCTTCTTTTCCTCCTTCCTCAGCCGCTCAATTTCTTTGCCGATATCTACCAGCTCCGCAAACGGCATGTATATCGTCCCATCGGCGATCACGACAGATACGGCATCCCCTGCGATCCCCTCCTTTGTCTGCCGGAAGTCCGTCTCACTGGCGCAGCCCAGTGTGGCAAAAAACACTTTATTGTCCTCAAAGATCTTCCGCACCTCTTCCTTCTCCGACACAACGATGACGGAAACCTTCTTGGAAGGCGGCACGTTCATCTCCCCGCGGATGTTACGGATGCCCTTCACCGCTTCCTTGATCCTCTCCACCTTCGCCTCATCCTCAGCAAAATTCCGCTCTTGGTTGAATACCGGCCACTGGCTGATCATAATGGAGCTGTCCTCGCTGTCGGTCAGGGTACAGTAGATCTCCTCCGTGATAAACGGCATAAACGGATGCAGCAGCTTCAGGGCATCAATCAGCACTGTCCGCAGCGTATAGAGCGCCGCCGCCTTCGTGCCGTCCGTCTCGCTGTACAGACGGGGTTTCACCATCTCAATGTACCAGTCGCAGAATTCCTCCCATATGAAATCATAGATCTTCTGGACAGCGATGCCCAGATCAAAGGTTTCCATCAGGGCGGTGACGTCCTTCGCCAGATTATTCACTTTGGATAAGATCCATCTGTCCGCCTGGGTAAACTGTCCTGGATCCACATTTTCATAATCCAGTCCTTCATTCTGTGCAAAATTCATCAGGATAAAACGAGAGGCGTTCCATACCTTATTGGCGAAGTTCCGGCTGGCCTCCACCCGTTCCCAGTAAAACCGCATGTCGTTTCCCGGGGCATTTCCCGTTACCAGGGTGAGCCGCAGCGCATCGGCGCCGTATTTGTCGATAACCTCCAGCGGATCGATGCCGTTCCCCAGAGACTTGCTCATCTTGCGCCCCTGGGAATCCCGGACAAGACCGTGGATCAGTACCGTGTCAAAGGGCACCTCTCCCGTATGCTCCAGACCGCTGAACATCATACGCATCACCCAGAACGGAATGATATCATACCCTGTCACAAGGGTGCTGGTGGGATAGAAATATTTCATCTCCTCTGTCTCCTCCGGCCACCCCAGGGTAGAAAACGGCCACAGCGCAGAACTAAACCAGGTATCCAGTGTATCCGGGTCCTGCCGCATCGGTTTCCCGCATTTCGGGCAGACCGCATGATCCTCCTTTGTCACGACCAGCTCTTCACAGTCATCGCAGTAAAAGGCCGGGATCTGATGCCCCCACCAGAGCTGACGCGAGATGCACCAGTCCCGGATGTTTTCCAGCCAGTGGAAATACGTTTTGCTAAAATGCTCTGGCACAAATTTCGTCCTGCCATCCTTTACGGCGTCGATGGCCGGGCCGGCCAGCGGTTTCATCTTTACAAACCACTGTTTGGATACACGGGGCTCCACTGTCGTACCGCAGCGGTAGCAGGTTCCCACGTTGTGGTCGTGATCCTCTGTCTTCACCAGCGCCCCTTCCGCCTCCAGATCCTTTATAATGGCCTCTCTGGCCTCATAGCGGTCCATCCCCGCATATTTCCCATAATCCTCCACGATCCTGGCATCCTCTGTAAGAACGTTGATTATGGGAAGGCCGTGACGCAGCCCCACCTCAAAGTCGTTGGGGTCGTGTGCCGGCGTGATCTTTACGACGCCGGTTCCAAATTCCATATCCACATAATCGTCCGCCACCAGCGGGATTTCCCTATGGACAATGGGCAGGATCAGTGTCTTTCCCACCAGATCCTTATATCTCTCATCCTTCGGGTTCACCGCCACTGCCGTATCGCCCAGCAGTGTCTCAGGACGCGTCGTGGCGAGATTGATATATCCACTGCCATCCGCAAAGGCATAGCGCAGATGCCAGAAATGCCCTTTCTGATCCTCGTATTCCACCTCGGCGTCGGATATGGAGGTGAGACAGTGGGGACACCAGTTAATAATGCGTTCCCCCCGGTAGATCAGACCCTTCCTGTACAGATTCACAAAAACTTCCTTCACCGCCTTATTGCAGCCCTCATCCATGGTAAAGCGCTCTCTGTCCCAGTCACAGGAGGAGCCCATCTTCTTCAGCTGGGATACAATGCGGCCGCCGTAAGTCTCTTTCCATGCCCAGGCACGCTCCAGAAACTTTTCGCGCCCGATGTCTTCCTTGGTGACGCCCTCCTCCCTCATCGTCTCCACAATCTTCGCTTCTGTGGCGATGGAAGCATGATCTGTCCCCGGCATCCACAGCGTCTCATACCCCTGCATCCTCTTAAAGCGGATCAGGATATCCTGCAGCGTATTATCCAGGGCATGCCCCATATGGAGCTGACCCGTAATATTGGGCGGCGGAATCACTATGG
Source organism: uncultured Clostridia bacterium (assembly GCA_948467395.1). Taxonomy (GTDB): domain Bacteria; phylum Bacillota; class Clostridia; order Lachnospirales; family Lachnospiraceae; genus Eubacterium_F. The sequence goes on from CAOKDX010000012.1 coordinate 49,872, forward strand.
TATACGGTTTCTTCTGTGAATTTACCTCCGCATGAAAATATTTTCTGTTAATCCATTTTGTGTACAGCCGATCCTCAATATCTTTCGGATCGTATGTCTTCCCCAGTTCCTTTTTCATCTCTGCCTCCATACGATTTTATATATTCTTCTGTTGTGAATAATATAGCGGAGAAAGCGGGAAATGTCAAGTAAAGACGGCGGCTGCCCCGGGTCTTTTGCAGCTTTTCCCCACGCTGTTTCACTCCAATATTCGGATTCGGATACTGTGTCCGTGATACTAATATTATAACAGAGTTTAACATGACATACAAAATATTTTTACAGGAATAATATGATCCCCGGACAGAAATATACCGGGGAGGGATTCCGTGTTTCAGGATCCCTCCCCGGCTCCATTTACTTCCGCCTCACTGTGAGAATTGTTCTTCTGGTCTTTATTTTACCGTAACTTTTATTTTTGCTTTTTTCTTTCCACAGCTCACCGTTATAACCGCTGTGCCTTTCTTCTTTGCCTTCACCTCTCCGTATTTATCCACGGCTGCCACGTTCTTCTTCGAAGATTTATAAGTGAGCCTGCTGGTAGTTCCCGCCGTCATCTTCTTAATCTTAATTCCGGCGGTCCTGCCTTTCCTGAGAGACAGCTTATTTTTTGACAGGGTGAGCTTCCGGTTCACCTTATCTTTTTTCACAACCTTGACGGTGATCACCTTTTTCTTTCCGTTCGCCGTTTTCACTGTGATCTTTGCCGTTCCGGCTTTCTTTGCCTTTACCACGCCGGTTCGGGAGACAGATGCCACCTTTTTCCTGCTGCTGGCGTAGGTAACCTTCTGGCTCGCCTTCTTCGGTGAGACGGACGCCGCCAGTTTCACGCTTTTTCCCTTTTTCAATGTGAGCTTATTGCCTGCCAGTGTATAGCCTGCCGCCTTAACGGAGACGGATGACGCCTTTATACTGACTGCCGGCGTCTCATTTTTGTTATCGGTACTGCCGCCGGTTCCGGAGGGATTTTGATTCGGTGTACCCTTATCTTCTTCCTTATTACCGCCTTCTGCCCCCAGCTCATCCGCCTTCACTGCCGAAGCCGCAAAGCCCTGGACCTCAGCTGCCGAGAGCGCCTTATTAAAGAGCATTACCTCGTCCAGCGCCCCCTGGTAATAGGCATCCCATGCATTCAAACCAAAGTAGAGTTCCGCACCGGAGTTTGTCATAATACCCTTCGCCACATTGCCCCTGCAGATCTCTTTTCCATTTTGATAGAGGGTTCCTATCACCGTTCCGGCCGCGGTTCCCTCCGCACTGCCATCCACAACCACTGCCACATGCTGCCACTGGCCTGCTTGATAGACGTTCGCGGGAGTTGTATCAATATAGGTGCCGTCCTTCTTGCTCCACAGCTTCGCATCAAAGGTTGCGTTGAGCCAGCATTCCGGGCTGAAGGTTCCCGCCGCAAAAGTGGGATCAAACTCACTTCCGATCTTATCCGGTTTCATCCACCACGATATGGTATAGCTCTCACCAAGGCCGGCCGCTCCCGGAAGCTTCAAACCATAGCTGCCGGACAATTTCAGCGCCCTTCCCTCTTTTCCCTCTGCAAACTGATAAACCGGGTCTGCCACTGCCGGCGGCACGAATGCTTTTGTCACTGCCATGGCGTCCCCCACTGTATCATCGAAGGTGTAGCCCTTCACAAAGTTTTGCTTAACTTCCCCTGCAAAGCCGGTATAATCAAACACCACCTTTAAGATATATTCCTTCTTTGTCTCAAAATCCTCTGCCATTACGGTGACAGGAATCTCCGTCTCCGCGCCTGTTGTAACAAGGGCCTTTTCTTCCTTTTCATCAATGGCGTTGCCATCCACCATCACATAGCCGCCTGCATCCTGAATAGAAAACTTCGCTCTTGCCTCTCTATTATATGGCACCAGCAGCTGGTATCGGTTTCCATCCTTCGTGACCTTCCCTGTGGAGGAGATGATCCCCGTCAGGTCATTGTCTGTCCGGTATGCCCGCATCATATAGAGCATCACGGCAATCCTGCCGGAAGCCTCATCTTCCTTGCCGCTGGAAAATCTCACCGGAAGAAAGGCAAAGCCTTCCTCAGCTTTTTTCTCTTCCGTTCCCTCCATGCGGCTGGTTTTCTTATTCGCCGCAATGACGTCTGCCGGAATTTTAAATCTCATCTGATAATGGCTGACGGCGTCACTTGCCGGAAGATTGATATTCACCGCATCCTTCGACGTGCTGTCCAGCTCACCCGCAAATATCACCGCGTCTCCCACCGTGATCCGCATGGTCTTGCCGTCCTCCTCTTTGGCAAAGGCGCAGAGGAGATAATTGTCACCCTTTTCCGTCACCTTAATGTCATATTTAAAGCTCCCTCCGGCATTGGCGTAACGCCAGCATGGATTTGAACTTCCCGTAGATTTTGTACCGGCCTCTTCAAATCCCAGCTCATCCTGCCCATACCCCGGTCTCGCACCCTCAAGCACGGCGTCCTGTACTCTCGCCGCATTTTTTTCACTGATGATGACCTCGGAGCCCCTGGCACCCTCATCCACAGAATAGGTCCAGTAAATCGCATAACTCTCCTTGTACTGACTGAAGTGCGGAACAAAAGGAAATGCATTGTCCGTGCCCTTCAGATAGAATTCCAGCTTTCCCTCTGTTTTCACAAGATTATTGCTGATATCCTCCATATATTCCTTTACCGTGTCCGCCGACTTAATGGCCACCTTGTCATTGGGGATGGCTTTTGTGGTGGGAATCGACACATTCACACCGGTGGTGGACTGCGTCTGGCTGGAGGTTCCCAGCTTCGCACTCAGCACATAGGGGCCATATTTAAAGGCATAGGTATTTTCACCGTCCGGCAGGTTGTATGCCGCCGTCTTCATGGGAAGATTGACAACGATCTTCGCGCCATCGGACAGCTGTTCCGCTGGTATTACCGCATACCCGTCCTTTGTCTCATACTCATACACGGTTCCCCCAATGGTGATCTGTGCGCCCTCCTCCAGCCAGTCGGGAAGGCGAAGGCGGAGTTCCCCGCTGACTGCCCCTTCTGCCAGCGCACGAACAGTAAACGCCATGGTCTCTGATTTTGTCAGATCCCCCGTCTGGATCAGCTTCATGTTGCCCGCCTGAAAGGTTACCTCCGATGCCAGATACTGCGACACCACCAGCTTCTTATCCTTCTGATAATAAATGCTGTCATTGAGCTTTGTAAAGTTCTCCAGGCCGGAACCGGTGCAGCACCAGAATTTCGTCTCCGGTTCACCGAATACCTTCTGGTATCCCCCCGCCATCGGCTGAAAATACATGCTCATCCCCGTCTCCGGGTTCTGGGAGGACATAATGGCGTTGATCAGCGTATTTTCATAGTAATCCGTATATTTCGGATCTCCTGTGATCATAAAGAGCTGCCGGGTCATCTTCAGCATATTGTATGTATTACATGTCTCGCAGTTGCAGTTCGTCCTCTCGGCATCCAGAATATCATCTGCCCCAAAATGCTCCCATTCACTGTTTCCCCCCGTAATATAGGAATGGTGGTCCAGCACGTAATCCCAGAAGGTCTCCGTATATTCCAGATATTTTTCATCCCCCAGAACCATATAACGCTTCAGGGCGCCAAGGAATTTGGGGATGGTCGTATTGGCATGTTTGCCGTCCACTGCATTTTTCTTTCCCTTATTGATCAGCTCAAACAGCGTAATCTCGTCAAATTTGTGGGCTGCCTGTGCATATTTTTCTGCCGCTGTCTCCCCTTCCTTCGCCTTGACGATGGCATAGAGATCGTAAAGGCAGTCGTTCATGCCCCCATACTCAATGCCAAGTACGGTCTTCTGAGTGGCATCGCTCCACCCGCTGACCCGGTTGTATGTCCAGTCTCCCAGTTTTTTTGCCACGGCATAGGCCTCTTCACTGCCAGCCAGCTCGCAGGCACTGATCAAGCCTGCCTGAATCTTGTGCATGGTGTACCATGGCACCCAGGCCTGGGTCCCGATATTGGTGAGGTTCTTCTCCACGTTGTCAAACTGAATATCCAGATCCGTTGTACTGGCCAGCTTTGCACCGAAAAGATATCCCTCATATTCCGTCCCTGCCGTCTTGTCCTGACAATCCTTCAACGCTGCGATGACATAATCCAGCTTTGTCTTAAGAGCTGCCTTGTCCTCCGCGGACGCACCCTCGTTGACACATGCCTGTGCCATGGCCGTGAGCCAGTGTCCCAGCGTATGGCCTCCGATCAGGGCGTCCTCCCAGCCTCCGGGATAGCGCTGCTTGTTTTTCATATATTCTTTTCTTTCTGCCTCCGACATTTTTGCCGCATAGCCGGCAGTCTCCCGGAATCCGGCAAGCAGCCGGTCTGCGTCAAGCATAAGGAGATAATCAATTTCCTTATCCAGCGAATTGGCATAGTAGGGATCCGTCACCGTCACCTCGGAAATGCCAAACTCCTTCATCCCCATCAGATCGCTCTTCGCCGGAACAATCACAAGGAAATCCTTCGTTTTCGTTACTTTACCGTAGGTTACCGATGCCGTCAGGGTCACTTCCACGTCCGGCTGCCCGGCTTCCGGTCTGGTAACCCTGCCATCGTCGGTAATGACAGCGGTATTTCCCGATTTCCATGTGATGGTGCTTCCCGCCTTTCCCACTGTGGGGAGCGTGAGATTTCCTGTCGCCCGTGTCTTCACGGTAATATCATTTAGATCTGTCTGCACCATAGAGGCGTCTCCTGCTTCCTTTATAATAATATAAGTGACATTGATGGCCTTATTTTCATCACCGGTTCCTCTGAGGTTTACGGTGAGCTCTCCATCCTTTACTTCTACATTTCCGGCTGCCGTTTCACCGCCTGGGATATTCAGTGCCTCCGCTAATGTTACGCTGCCGTCCTTCTCATAATTCAGGTATACGGACGGGCTCCTGGAAACACCCCAGGGGTCTGAGCAGCCAACCTCCACATAATACGTCCCGTTTTCCAGTTCAAACTTATAGTCCAGATAGCGTTCTGCAATGCCTTCCTCGAACTGGTTCTTCGTGTACCGGTTGCTGCTTGTCTTCGGCAGGTTATCCGATCCCGCCGGATTGAGCTCATAGGGCCAGGTCCAGTCGGTGGATACGCCGCCCGTGCCAGAGTCCCCGTTAATCAGGGGCTTGCTGATCTCATCGTCAATACCCCACTTATAACCGGTCACCGGATCCTCCTTGTAGACCTGATCCGTCACGCTGTTGTGGGTTCCCAGCTGATCTCCCTCCGACACCGTATTCACATTATAATCCCCACAGTCCACAAAGTAAATAATGGAGCTGTCTTCCCGGTCTGCCGCACTTCCCGCCGCCCCGGCCTCCACCGGTGCCGCCAGAACACCGGGCACTGCCATGGCAGCGGCAAGAACAACCGCTGCCGCCCTTCTGCCTCTCTCAAATAAGCCATTCCTTCTCATCGCACTCTTCCTTTCCTTTCTCAGCCGCATATTTTCGTCAATGCAGCCGAGCCTGTATTGCCTCTGCATCTTAGCTCAACGGGTTCAAACCAGTGCCGCCGGGCTTTTTATCTATTCTATCATGGTTATATCCCACACACCATGCCATAAGGTTCTGTTTGTTGTGGAAAAGTTTTATGAAAATGTTCGTTCAGGTGTAATTTTTTTCTTGCACTTCTTTCTGTTATGTTTTATCATTGAATATAGCTATAAAGAGAAAGGTATAAAAAAGTTATATGGATACATTGAATTTCCATCTTGAGAAGCCACTTCAATTCAACTGGACCGGCAAATTTATCGCCCCGGACGAGAACTGGACCCACATGTCCCGGGCGCTGTCGGATTTCGAACTGATTCTGATGACAAAGGGAGATCTGTATATCGCTGAGAACGATACCGAGTTTGTCGTCCATGAGGGGGAATATGTAATTATCTGCCCGCCATGCCATCAGCACGGATTCCGTCCCTCCCAGTGCACCTTTTACTGGACGCACTTCTCCTATCCCGGAAACCACAGCGACCTGCGGATCCATGAGACGGTTTCCACCCCGCTCTCTGCGGAGGAAACCCGGATCCTGCTGCCGGTGCATGCGAAGGTGCCAAGGATGGACCGTATGATCGTACTCCTCAAGCAGCTGCAGGACTGCAACCGCAACTACCGCAACGTAAATCAGAACAATTATACACTGACCGGTATTCTCTGCGAGCTCTACAGCCAGCTCTTCCTGTCCGGGGGAAGGATCACCATGAAGGGGGAGAAGCATCAGCTCTACACGGATATTGTGGATTACATCTCCTGGCGGGTGCGTGAACCGGTAAAGGTACGGGAGGTTGCCGCCTATTTCGGCTACAATGAAAAGTATATCACTACTTTCTTTAAGAGGTCAGCCGGCATTTCCCTAAAGGCATATATTCTGGAGCGAAAAATGGAACTGGCAAAGTCAATGCTTACGGACACAAACCTTCCCATCTCACAGATCGGCTATGATATTGGATTCTCAGACAATCATAACTTCTCAAATGCCTTTAAGAAGATTACCGGGCAGAGCCCCTCCGAATACCGGAATACCTATGCGGAGAGGATGCTGTTCCACCAGTGACAGCAAAACGCTGAAACCTTTCCATCCATTCAGGCTTCAGCGTTTCTTTTTTTATGGATAATAAGCGGCCCACTACTCCAGAAATTTCTCCAGCGGCACCGCCGGGCTGTACAGATACCCCTGATAGAGATGACATTCCAGCTCTTCCAGCTGTTCCTGCTGTTCCTTTGTCTCCACAAACTCCGCCAGAATATCTATGCTGAATTCCTGCGCCATATTTACCATATTCCGCACGATGCCCTGACTGCGCTCATTGCTCTCGATATCCTGGATCAGTGAACCGTCCAGCTTGATCATGTCAAATACATTGGACCGCAGATATTTTACCGAAGTATTTCCCATGCCGAAATCATCTATGGCCAGCCGGTATCCCATCTCTTTGATGCGCGTCAGCCTCGCCACAAATCCCTCGTCAATCTGCAGGCTTGCCTGTTCCGTGATCTCGATCATAATATTGCCGGTATGTTCCGGATACTTCTCTGCCATCTCACGCAGAAAGCTTTCATATTCATCCAGCTGGACCGTAACCCCTGTGACATTCACCGATATCTTTACCTTATCATGATATACCGCCTTGATCCGGTCCATCTCCTCCATCACCGTCTGAAGTATCACCATTTCTGCCTTCGTGAGAAGCTCTGTCTCCTCCAGCAGCTTGATCACCAGGGGCGGATACACCATGCCATAGACCGGATGGTTCCATCGAAGGAGTGCCTCGGCGCCGATACACTGATTCTCGTTGTTGTACTGGGGCTGGAAATACATGCATGGCCTGCCGCTCTTTACCTCCCCTTCCAGATCGTCGCAGAGCATCTTGGCAACCACGCCGGCGTCCCCGTCCTGCTCCAGCAGCTTCACCGGTATTCTCGTGTCCTCACTCTCCTGAAGCAGCTCTACCAGTTTACCGATCCGGGCGCGGCTGTTTCTTGCGTTTTCCCGGTGCATAAGCCGCACGAACGGCCGGTAGATCATAACACCCACGCACAGATTCACACCCTGGAGAATGGAGCCGGCAATGGAACCGGTGGCATAATATCCCCCCAGAAAGATAGGCGTCGTCCACTCCACCTGCTGTATCACCAGCGGAACCAGGCCCAGCTTCATGGCCGCCGTGCTGATGAGCAGATTTACAATGGGTGTCAGAAAAAAGGGAATCAGCATAATGGGATTGTATACAATGGGAACGCCGAAAAGCAGGAGCTCATTGATATTGAACAGACTGGGTACTGCCGCGAAACGGGCGAGCTTGCGCATACCTCTCTTCCTCTCGAAAAGCAGGATCGCAGCCAGAAGACACAGCGTGCTGCCGCATCCTCCCATGATCACAAAGATGTCAAGAAATGATTTGCTGTAAATCTCCGTCGGCACGCCGCCCGCTGCCACTGCAGCGGCATTGAGATCCACTCCGGGGTCCAGTATGCCGCCCCACACAGAGTCCAGAACATTCCCCCCATGGATTCCGAAGAACCAGAGAAAATGCACCATAAATACATAGAGGAGGGTCGACCCAAAATTCCGGCCCGCCCACTGGAACAGGGAACTCAGTCCCAGCACATACAGGTCCTGAAAACTCTGGACGCCAAACAAGGCATAGAACACCAGATTCAGCAAAGCCGACGCCACTCCGATAATGAGTATCGGAAGGATATACCGGAGCATATGAAAATACACATCATCTGTCCCTGATGTGTAAATGCGTATGTCAATCCTTATCTTTTTATTCAGCCAGAAGTAGAGCGTATTGGCAAAAAGTGTACTGATAATAGCCGTAAAGAGTCCGTTTGCCCCCAGCAGATCCATCACATCGGCACCTTCGTTGAAAATACCGCTGAAAATGAAAAATGCGAGAATCGAGGAAATAATGGTCCCCATATAGTTTCCTGACATCTCCTGTACCTTGCTGGCATAGCAGAATGCCAGGCTCACCACCATATACAGGGACAGGATCCCGAAGGTTGCCTGATGTATGTATCCAAAAAATGTGTCCACCGCCCCGTCCGCAAAGCCGTGAAGCCATGTCTGATAGACCGGCACCGGCAGGGAGCGCAGCACGATCGTGAACGCCCCTACCATGATGACCGGTATGATCATAACCAGGCTCCCCTTAACAGCCTGCAGCAGACGGATACTGTTCAGGCGCTCGTAGACACGGTTCAGCGCCTTTTGAAATTTGATCCGTTTCTCTCTCATAGGCATTACAGAGCCATGGAATCGACTGCTGCACGCTCGATGGGAAGTCCTGCCTTATATATTTTGATAAATTCATCGAAACCTTTTACACCTGCCGGATCCGGATCCAGGGACGCGCCCTGCTGACCGGCGAACACCTTATCATTGAGATATGCCCCAAGAGTCTCGCCCTCTTCTTTCTGGATCATATAGGAAGCCAGCACCGCGATCCCCCATGCGCCGCCCTCCCCGGCTGTCTCCATAACAGAGATGGGGGTGTTCATGGCGTCCGCAAGGATCTGCTGGCCCACGCCCTTTGTCTTGAAAAGCCCGCCGTGTCCCAGAAGCTTATCCACCTTGACGCCTTCCTCCTTCAGAAGGATATCGTTGCCGATCTTCAGCGCGCCCAGTGCGGTATACAGATTCACGCGCATAAAGTTTGCCAGGCTGAACTTACTGTTGGGGGTGCGGACAAACATCGGGCGTCCCTCTTCCATTCCCGTGATATTTTCACCAGATATATAGTTATAGGCCAGAAGGTTTCCGCCGTCGGGATCTCCCTCCATTGCCTTATGATACAGCGTTCCAAAAAGTTTGTTCATGTCTACATCGACGCCAAATGCCTCGGCAAATTCTTTGAAAATATTGACCCATGCATTCAGATCCGAGGTGCAGTTATTGCAGTGCACCATGGCAACCGGCGCCCCGCTTGGGGTAGTGACAAGATCCAGTTCCGGATACACTTTGGAGAGATCCTTCTCCAGTACCACCATGGAAAATACACTGGTTCCGGCAGATACATTGCCCGTTCTCACATCCACGCTGTTGGTCGCCACCATACCGGTTCCGGCATCCCCCTCCGGCGGGCACATGGGCGCCCCAGCCTGAAGTGTGCCAGAGGGATCAAGAAGCTTTGCTCCCTCCGCCGTCAGCACGCCGGCATCCTCTCCGGCATCCAGTACCTCCGGGAATATGTCAAGAAGCTTCCAGGGATATCCCTTGTCTGCCACTGCCGCATCAAACTGATCCACCATCTTCTGGTTGAATTTGCCTGTAGTGCTGTCGATGGGGAACATACCGGATGCCTCGCCCACGCCCAGCACTTTTTTCCCACTGAGTTTCCAGTGTATGTACCCTGCCAGTGTGGTCTGGAATTTGATATCCTTAACATGCCCTTCCCCGTTCAGGACTGCCTGATACAGATGGGCGATGCTCCAGCGCTGCGGGATGTTGAACTGGAAGAGCTCTGTCAGCTTTTCTGATGCCTCTTCTGTTATGGCATTTCGCCAGGTGCGGAAGGGAACGAGAATTTCGCCATCCTCACCAAAGGGCATATAGCCGTGCATCATGGCGCTGAAACCAATGGCCCCCAGATTTGCCACCTGTACGCCATACTGTTTCTGTACATCCTCCGTCATCTCTCTGTAGGCATCCTGCAGGCCGTCCCAGATCATATCGATCCCATACGTCCAGATGCCGTCTACCAGCTGGTTCTCCCACTCATGGCTGCCGGATGCGATAGGCTTATTCTCATCGTCCACCAGAACCGCCTTAATACGGGTTGAACCAAACTCAATCCCCAGTACCGCTTTACCGCTCTCAATTACACTTTTTGCCTCACTCATTGTATTTACCTCCTAAAATATAAAATATATTAAAAATTATGTCTTGCATATCTCCAGGAATCCTGACACATTCTGGCCAGGTCGTATTCTGCCTCCCAGCCAAGTTCCTCCTTCGCCTTCCCCGGATCGGCATAGCTGGCGGCAATGTCCCCTGCTCTCCGGGGCTTGACGGAATAGGGGATCGTAAGGCCGCTGGCCTCTTCAAATGCCCTGACGAGCTCCAGTACGCTGTAACCGTTCCCGGTTCCCAGATTATATATATGGACGCCGGCGGATGATACCGCCTTCTCTATGGCATTGACATGCCCCCTTGCCAGATCCACCACATGGATATAATCCCTGACCCCGGTTCCGTCCGGCGTGTCATAGTCGTCGCCGAATACGCCCAGCTCCGGCAGCTTCCCCAAAGCCACCTGCATGATATACGGCATCAAGTTATTGGGAATGCCATTGGGGCTCTCACCGAGAAGACCACTCTCATGGGCGCCGATGGGATTGAAGTAGCGGAGCAGTACCACGCTCCATTCCCGGTCCGGCACACACAGATCTGAGAGGATGCGTTCCTGCATCAGCTTCGTGCTGCCATAAGGATTCGTAGTGCCCAGCGGGAAATCCTCCCGGATTGGTACGGTCTCAGGCGAACCATAAACCGTCGCCGAGGAACTGAAAATAATCCTCCTGCATTGGTACTCGTTCATCAGTTCACACAGATTCAGCGTTCCCGTTATATTATTCTGATAATAGAGAAGCGGTCTTTCCACCGACTCCCCCACCGCCTTCAGCCCGGCAAAATGAATAACGGCATCCAATGTATGTTCCTCAAACACCGGGCGCATACTCTCCTTGTCCCGCATATCTGCCTTGTAAAAGATCACTTCCTTACCCGTGATCTCCCTGATCTTATCCAGTACATCCCGTTTTGAGTTGTACAGGTTGTCGAAGACAACCACTTCATGCCCCTTCTGCAGCAATTCCACACACGCATGGGAACCGATATAGCCGGTTCCGCCTGTCACCAGAATCTTCATCCCTGTCCACACTCCCTTCGGTCAGGCGCCCTCTTTCCGAAACCTGTCATATCTGCGCTTTGTATAGAAAATCTGAATGATAAAGCTCAGTCCCACGACAATCTCCACGATCACACAGAACTGGATGATCATGCCGCCAAAGGTCAGCATCACGATACTCAGCGCTTTCACAAGAACCATAATGCTCATGGCCTTCAGAAGGGCTCTGGCCTTCAGCTCCGCATCCTCTCTCTTCTGTATCTCCGCTATGCCAAAAATTATTCCCTGCCAGCAGCTGAAGATCAGGAAAACCTGTGCGGTTCCCCAGAGGATCATAATCTCCAGCCCCCCCATGGCCCAGCCCGTGAATATCCTCACATAATCCACCGCACACATAAGCGCCAGCAGAGCCGCAAACCATTTACTTTTCCGGAAATGACCGGAGAGATACTCCACCTGATTCTCCATGGATGCCATTCCCAGGAGGATCAGTATATACCCCAGCGTGTCCGGCAGGACACCGATGGCACCGGCTCCAAAGGGAACATTAAAATTCAGGACAGCGAAAACTGCCCCAATTAGAATCAGTGTCATTCTGCTTTCTCCACCTCGACGATGGCCCCTTTCTGCATCGGGATACGGCAGTTCTTATTGCTGCCGAATTCAACGATCACTACATCATCTGTCATATCAATAACAACACCATAAAAGCCGCTGGTGGTAAGAATACTGTCTCCCACTGCCACAGAAGCTACCAGTGACTGATGTTCCTTCTCCTTCTTCTTCTGGGGACGAATGGCAATAAAATAGAACGCCCCTATAATTACGACATACAATAAGATAATACTTATACCTGAACCCATTTTTTTCCTCCTAATATTAAGTTATAGGTTTTCACCGGAGGACATGCGCTCCAGCTTTTCCTTTTTATATCCGGCGAATCTGCCCTGTTCGATGGCTTCCCGGATTTCTTCCATCATTGTATTATAAAAATACAAATTATGCAAGACTAATAATCGCAGTCCCAGCATTTCCTTAGCCTTGAGAAGATGGCGGATATAGGCCCTGCTATAGTGGCGGCAGGCCGGGCACTGACATCCCTCCTCCAGCGGCCGGTCGTCCAGCTCGTACCGGGCGTTCTGCAGATTCATCTTTCCAAAATTGGTATAGGCATGACCATGCCTCCCATTCCGCGCCGGATAGACACAGTCAAAGAAGTCTACGCCCCGCTCTACCCCCTCCAGGATATTCTGCGGCGTTCCCACCCCCATAAGATACACCGGCTTGTCGACCGGAAGCTCCGGCACCGTCACATCAAGGATCCGGTACATCTCCTCATGGCTCTCTCCTACAGCGAGACCGCCCAGCGCATAGCCGGCCAGATCCAGTTCCCGGATCCGTTTCGCGTGCTCTATACGGATATCTTCAAATGTACCTCCCTGATTGATGCCAAAGAGCATCTGTTTCTGGTTAATGGTATCCGGCAGACTATTCAGCCGCTCCAGCTCCCTCTTACAGCGCTCCAGCCATCTGGTAGTGCGGTCTACGGAATTCTGCATATATTCCCTGGCGGCAGGGTGCGGCGGGCACTCGTCAAATGCCATCGCTATCGTAGAGGCGAGGTTGGACTGGATCTGCATACTCTCTTCTGGTCCCATAAAAATCTTATGGCCGTCTATGTGGGAGCGGAACGTCACTCCCTCCTCCTTTATCTTGCGCAGTCCGGCCAGCGAAAACACCTGGAATCCACCGGAATCCGTCAGGATCGGACGGTCCCAGTTCATAAATTGGTGCAGACCGCCAAGCTGTCTCACTGCCTTATCCCCCGGACGCACATGAAGATGGTAGGTATTAGACAATTCTACCTGTGTGTGTATTTCCCTTAAATCTACAGTAGAGACAGCACCCTTAATCGCGGCTGCTGTCCCTACATTCATAAATACCGGCGTCTCAATAACGCCATGTGGTGTATGAAGTCTTCCCCTCTTTGCCCGTCCGTCCCGGGCCATCAGTTCGTACATGCTCTTTCTCCATTCTGTCCTGTCAGACGGCGGTGATTCCAGTCTGCCGTCAGGATATTCTTATAATTTGCCAGCATCGTAATATCATTATAGTACAAAATGGCGGGAAGGGATAGACCTTTTTTTATTCTGACTAAAATTGCTCAGGCTGTACTCTTTCTCAACTTATCTTTTTGGTCTTAAACGCCGTGATCCGGTCCACCGGCGCCTCGCATTCAGCGAAAGCCGGGGATTCATATATGATGTACGTGTATGACCCGCTGATGGCGATGCCTTCGTTCATAGGCGGCAGTGGAACGGATTTTTTCCGTTTATTCTTCTTTATGCTCTTCTTCCCCATATTCCATGTAGGTTTATAGGTATCAAGACATGACAGAAAGCCGGATCTGCCCTTCTTTGTCTGGCAGGAGCGGGAAACCAGCATTTTGCCGCCGGAAGTAAACGCCACCCCCTGCGTGCGGTTCGGCATCAGCATACGGTTCGTCATTTTCAGTGTGGGCGCACCCGTCTTATTTTGTATGGTGTATCCATACATATATTTCTTCAGCTTTTCATTGTATGCCCCCGCCCAGAGCTTTCCCTTATAATAAGCCAGATAGGAAACCGTATCCGAGAGCTGGCAGGTATTCAGCAGGGAGAATGTCTCAACATAGGGCTTTCCGCTTACCGCCGCACTGGTAATAAGGCTATAGCGGAAGCTCTGTACCTTTTTGCCGTAGGTGATCCAGATATTGGTCCCATCAAAGGTAATCCCCCCCAAATGCCCCGTGTGGGGTAGCACTAACGTCGTAATATATTTTCGGGTATTCTTATTCAGTATGTAAATGACGGATTCCTGCGTCTTAGTATAATCATAGGCGGACATCAGCAGATAATTTCCCGCAAAGGTAATGCTCTGGGGAACCATCCTTGCTGCGTTAAAGCCCGCCACGTTGGTATTCCGCATACCCGGCAGCACGAAGCTTTTTCCGTATACCACCTGTTTCCTGAAATCCTTATATTTCTTATAGGCGGCAGATTTCTTAAACTTTGCCTTCGTTGTATATTTCTTCGCCTTTGTGCTTGTGGCGGAGGCTTTCTTTGTGGTCGCCGAGAGAACCTCGGACTCCGATTCCATCTCGATTCCGGAAACCACACGTACAGCTGCCACTTTTACATAATATTTCTTATTCTGCAGCAACCCGTCCACCGCCCGGATCATATATTCGTCCGTGCCTGCCACAGCTCCCAGCACATAGCCGGATGAGGCGTCAGTCGACACATAGATGCGGAATAACTGGGCCCCAGTCCCTTTTGACCAGTACACCTTTACCCGTCTGTCCCCGCCTTTCACCTTTTTGAGCTTGGGCAGTGCCGGGGCTGTTCCATACATCACCTCATCGGACACTGCGCCCAGATTTTCGATATCCGCTGCATAGGCATACACAATAAAATAATATTCCTTCGCCGCGTTTAGTCCCGTGATCTGCAGGGAGGTATCGCCGGTCATGCCCGCCTGAATGTATTTCGTGCTCGTGGAAGGACGGTAATACACGATATATCCAGTGGCTCCCGCTGTCTCATTCCACTGAAGCGTGATCTTTGTCTTTACATTTTGTGTGGAATGGATACCAGTTACCTTGTCCGGTACCGGCGCTATGGCCAGGAGCTCCGAATCGATTCCTGTCTGCTCCTCTGACATGGCCCGTATCTTTACATATAACAGCCTGCCCCGTTTCATATCCTTCACCGTATATGTAGTCTTATCTGTCTCTGCCATCAATGTATACACGCCATCGAAGGTTTCCGACACATAGACCTCATAATATTCCGCCTTCGGCACGGCATTCCACAATACCTCCATGGAGCTGGCCGTCCCCTTCCCCATACGGAGCCCTGTTACCTGGGGCAGCTTCTCCGGTTCCGGTGTCGGAGACGGCTTCTGGGTCGGCGTGGTGGAAGGCGACGCCGATGGCGATGCCGACGGTGATGCCGACGGTGAAGGGGATGGCGTCTCTTCGGCCGGAACGGTAGGCGCAGGGGATATCTCCGTTGCTGATGCGGCGGCCGGAGTTCCCATCCACAGCACTGCTCCCAGCATTATGATCATAAGTGTTTTTATCCTGTGCATTTGTATCACCTCAATTATAATTTTCTTGACAGGAATTTACTTTAAAGGATTTTTTTGTCATAACATTGGCACGCATGGCAATATATGTTATGATACATGCTGAATGAATGTAATTGCAATATACGCAAAAAGAAACGCAGAAATGAGGAAAAAGATGAGCGAAAACGAAAACATAAATATTGTGACAATGCGCCCGGAGGATCTGCCCCAGATCCAGACACTGTACCGGGAGCTTCTGCAGGAGGAATGTCCCCTCTCCACCATGCAGAAAAACTATAGGCAGGCTCTGGAACAACCCGGTTATTTTCCTCTTGCTGCAAAGAGGGAAAGCCTTGTCCTTGGCACCGCCGTGGGTTTTATCTGCACCGCCCCGGACTCCCCTTTTCTGGTGGTAGAAAATGTGGTGGTCCGGGAGGACTGCCGGGGCATGGGAGTGGGACGAAAATTGCTGAAGCGTCTGGATGACCTGGCCGTGGAACAAAGGTGCAGCTATTCTATTCTGGTTTCCTCCGGTTTCCGGAAAGATGCCCACCGCTTTTATGAATCCGCCGGATATACGGATGACGTGCGGGGATTTCGGAAATATTACAGGGAAATAAACTGGTAAACTCTTAATTTCTCTTGACAAATCACCAAAAAAAATGTATTATGTTCAAGTGAGTGTTGCTTGCAGCACGATTCAGGGGCATAGTTCATCGGTAGAATGAGAGTCTCCAAAACTCCAGAGCTGGGTTCAACTCCTAGTGCCCCTGTTGCCTTTTAAAAAATACCGCCCACTAATTGTCTTAATTAGGGGGCGGTATTTTTTTTATCATTTTTCGATTGGGGGAATATGCATGAGTCTGAATTATCTTTCATTCGAACGCCCCAGCGGCTTGATGTTCGGATTTCTTGTCGCAGCTGATGTTCAGCCTGATTCATATGATATTTACAAAATTCCCGCTGCAACATTTTTGCGAATAAAAATGTGTGGCGAAACCGCAAGAGCGCCCGGACACGAACCGTGGGCAGGGGGCATTCCGCCATATCATTGGATCGGGGAGCAGATTGCCCCTAAACTCGGCTATACTTATGGCAATGACACACTACCAATCATTGAATATTATGGTTTTCTCAGACCGGAAGATGGTACTCACGAGCATTGCTACCTGTATGTTCCAGTGCAGGAAAACAATACTATGGCAAAATACATTTGAATCAGAAAAATATCCCACCACCGGCATCTTCGCCAGTGATGGGATACTAAAAGGGGAGGATAAGTATTCAACCTTTCAGTTGAATACAGCAGAGCGGATCAGAGGGGGGATTCTGGCTCCGCCCTGCCGGTATTTATAGTATTCACACATTTTTCATTTATATACAAAAAAATGAAATTTTTTTGTATCGGCCGCCAGACAAGCCTTTCGGGCTAAAAACCTTCATAAGCAGAAAAAGAAATATTATTTTTGCTTTTTTATTGAAAATATGATATAGTTTATACGATTGCATACTAAAACTATATGTGTTTACTTACAGGAGGATTACGAACATGGCATTGTTACAGGAATGGCGCGATTACGCATACGGTGACGAAATGCAGAATTCCAAAGAGGGGGAAAAGCTCTGGCAGAATTATTTTACCCTTGAAAAAGGAATTTATGAGCAGCTTCTGGCAAACCCATCGGAGACAGTTGAGGGAACAGTGGAAGAACTGGCTGCCAGATATGATGTACCGCTTTCCATGATGGTAGGTTTTCTGGATGGCATCAATGACAGCCTCAAGGCGGAAAATCCTATTGACACAATGGAGAAGGATACGTTAGTCCGAATCGACATCGACCCGGAAAAACTCTATTATAATATGGTGGAATGCAAAGCGGAATGGCTCTATACACTTCCCCAGTGGGACGATATCCTGTCCGAGGAACGCCGGAAGGAGCTGTACAGGGAACAAAAAAATTCCGGAACGATCCACAATGAGAACCGCAAGGTGGGACGAAACGATCCATGTCCATGCGGCAGCGGTAAAAAATATAAACAGTGCTGCGGACGCTGAGAAACGCGGCAAAAAAAATCCCGGCAGAAATTCCATGATCACGTATCACGGTTTTCTCCGGGATTCTTTTTTTGTTTTAAGAAAGACCGTGATATGCAGGGCAATGTGTTTCCCAGTCAGCCATTTTTAATAATCTGCCACACTGCTTCCACAGTATCCTCCACATTAACTTCCATAGGAATGGTAATATCTGCATATTTCCGGTACAGCGGCATCCGCTCTTTCCAGATCTCCCCCAGGCTCTGCCCTGGTGCAAAGGCGATGCCGCGGCTCCGGATATTCGTGATACGTCTCTGCAGCTCTTCCAGCGGCACATCGAGAAAGACAATGCAGGAGGTCTCATGGAGATACGCCATTGCCTCCGGCTCCAGCACCACACTTCCTCCAGTGGCGATAACTGCCTGCCGCACATTTATACCGCACACCGTATCGCTCTCCCAGGCCAGAAAGGATGACAGGCCGTCCTGATCCAGTATTTCCTGCAGCTTCTTCCCCGTCCGCTGCATCAGCTCCAGATCGGTATCTACAAAGGCCATTCCCAGCGCCTTCGCCAGCAGTACCCCGACCGTGGATTTGCCCGAACCAGGCATTCCGATCAGAACAATGTTTTCTCTCTTATTCATAAACCGCCTTCGCAATCTCTACCTTATTCATGGAGTACAGGTGGATGCCGTCTACCCCATGGTCAAGCAGTACCCTCATCTGCTCTTTTGTATAATCCAGTCCGGCCTTCCTGAGTTCATCCGGATCGTGCCGGTATTTCTCTATACGGTCAGCCAGCTCTCCCGGTATCTTCGTCCCCGACATCCTGACGATATTTTCTACCTGTCCAACCGATGTCACCGGCATCAGGCCCGGCAGCACCGGGACTTCAATTCCCGCCTTCCGCACCTCTTCCAAAAAATAGAAAAAAGTATCGTTATCATAGAAGAGCTGGGTGATGAGGAAGTCCACGCCCTTATCCACCTTTATCTTCAGATGTGCTATGTCTTCCCTGAGATTCAACGCCTCCTGATGTACTTCCGGGTAGCATGCGGCTGCAATGCTGAAATCATAGGCCGCCTTCACATCCGAGATAAGATCGGATGCATATTCATAGTATCTGGCGGCAAACTGCTCCTCACTCATCCACTGGGGCGGATCGCCTCGCAGCGGCAGCAGATTGCGGATGCCATTGCGGTACAGATTTGTGAGAAAATTATCCAGAAAAAGCTTGTCCGGGATCGCGGCGCAGGTCAGATGCGTCAATGCCTCTATCCCACACTGATTCTGGATATACGAGGCAATGGCAAATGAATTCTCTGCCGTATTTCCCCCGGCGCCGTAGGTCACGCTGATAAAGCTGGGATGAAGCGCCTTAAACTGGTCCAGCGCCTCATAGATTACTTTTACATCGGCGTCCTTTTTGGGCGGAAATACCTCCAGTGAATAGGTAGGTCTGTTTTTATGAAATAGGTCTTTGATCATTGGTTTCTCTCCGTTTTGGTTTTTGAGGTGGTATGCCGGATTATGCCAGGGCTGCCGTGACAATAGCCATGGAATAAACCTCAGAAGCGTTGCATCCCCGGGAGAGGTCATTGATTGGTGCGTTTAGTCCAAGCATAATGGGGCCATAGGCCTCAAACCCGCCCAGGCGCTGTGCGATCTTATAACCAATATTGCCGGCATTGATATCTGGAAAGATAAAGGTATTCACCTGGCCGCCAATCTCACTGTCAGGACATTTTGTCCGGGCCACACGGGGTGACACGGCAGCATCAAACTGAACTTCACCTATAATGGGAATATTGGGAGCCGCTTCCTTCGTTTTCCGGGCGGCATTCCGCATCTTGTCCACATCCTCTCCGCTTCCGGAACCAAAGGTAGAATAACTGAGGAAGCCTACCTTCGGATCGATGCCGAATATCTTGGCGCACCTTGTACACTCCAGCGCAATCTCCACCAGCTCATCCTCGTTCGGATGGATGTTGATGGCACAGTCCCCCATAGCAAGGACCGTATTGCCGCCGGCTGACTCCTTCACCAGAATATAACAGGAGGAAACAATCTTATTCTCCGGTTTGGTCTTAATGATCTGCAGGGCCGGTCTTACCGTATCTGCCGTGGAATAGGTAGCTCCCCCCAGCAGGGCGTCCGCCTTCCCCATTTTCACCAGCATGGTGCCGAAATAATTGGCCTGCAGGCAGGTGGCCTTCGCCTTCTCCCTTGTCATTCCCTTGTTCTTTCGTATCTCATACAGACACTCGGCCATCTCATCAATTTCTTCATATTCCGCCGGATCAAGGATCTCAGCGCCCCGGATATTAAAACCGCTCTCTTCCGCAGATACTGCAATCTCATCTTTATTTCCAATCAGTATCGGGGACAGGAAAGTACTGGCCAGCAGCCGGGAGGATGCCTCCAGAATACGGGGATCGCTTCCCTCTGTAAATACGATTTTCTTCGGATTCTCTTTCAGAATACTGATTAATTTCCCAAACATAGTTACCCTTCCTCCTACAATTAATTTTGATAATTCCATCATATCATTATTTGAAAAATTTACAAGGGGATACCTCTTCTTTTTTGTAAGATTTCGACGGCGGTATGGTACTCCCGCTGGCTTTACACCTCCTCCGTCTCCATGTCTCCGCCTCCGAGAAAGCAGATGGCGATATTTTCACAGTGGTCCGCCACCCTCTCGAAATTAATGGACAGTTCGTTGACGAATATACCCGCCTCCGGTGAATATTTTTCTTTCTTCATCCGTTTCATATTTCGTTTCTTCATCTGCTTATTGATCAGATCAATCCCATCCTCCAGCCGCTCTACCTCTTTTGCCGCTCCCTCGTCCTCTTTTACAAAAAAGTCTGCGGTGATACTGACGATCTTATACACCTCGTGGATATACTGGGTCAGCTCTTCCGATGTCTTCTTCGGCAGTTCAAGCTTTTTTCTGTCCCTGAGCTCCGCCTGTTCTATAATATTGCAGGCGTGATCGCCAATCCGCTCAAAATCGCGGATGCAGTACAGAAGCATATTCAGCTTCTGGCTGTCCTCCTCCAGAAGGCTTCTCCCGGCTATTTTGTGCATATAATCCGTTACCGCCTCCTCATAGCGGTCAATCTTCCGCTCCCGCTCTGCCAGCGCGGCATGATCCTCCTGCCGGTATGCAGTCAGGGCGTGAAGGGCTGTTGATATATTTTTCTGCACGAGGAACGCCATCTCTCCGGCACTGCGTCGGCACTGTGCCAGAGCCAGGGCCGGGGTGTCCAGAAACCTTACGTCCAGATTGGCCAGTTCATCCTTCGTCTCCCTGCCGTCATCCCGCACGGTAAGCATTGCCAGCTTCTCAAGCCATCTGGCGAAGGGAAGGAGAAGCAGCGTCGCCCCGACATTAAAACAGGTATGGATTACGGCGATTCCGGCCGCACCCGCCGCATGGTCCAGAAAAGCAAAATGAAGGATTGCATTGAGGCTGTAGAAGGCGGTCATAAAGAAGGCGGTGCCAATCACATTAAAATACAGATGCACCAGCGCCGCCCTCCTGGCATTTCGGCTGGCTCCTACGGAAGACAGCAGTGCCGTGACACAGGTCCCGATATTCTGCCCCATAATGATAGGAAACGCGATGGAATATGAGACCCTGCCGGTGGCGCAAAGTACCTGCAGAATACCTACCGAAGCCGATGAGCTCTGTACCACAGCCGTCAGCACGGCACCTGCCAGCATTCCCAGAAATGGGTTGGAAAACATAGTGAGTATTCCTGTAAATTCCGGCACATCCGCCAAAGGCTTAACTGCGTCGCTCATGGCCTCCATCCCGAACATCAGCACGGCAAAGCCCGCCAGGATTCCTCCGATATCCCTTCTCTTCTCCGTCTTTGCCCCCATTATGAGAATGATTCCCACCATGGCCATAACCGGAGTAAAGGAGGAGGGCTTCAGCAGTCGAAGGAAAAAGTTGCTGCTCTCGAGCCCGGTGAGGCTCAGGAGCCAGGACGTCACCGTAGTTCCCACATTGGCTCCCATGATGACGCCCACTGCCTGCCCCAGCTTCATGATTCCTGAATTTACAAACCCTACCACCGTCACTGTTGTGGCGGAGGAGGACTGGATCACCGCCGTCACCCCTGCCCCAAGCAGAACTGCTTTTATCGGATTATCTGTGAGACGCTCCAATATTCTCTCCAGCCGTCCGCCGGATATACTGGTCAGCCCCTCCCCCATTACATGCATACCATACAGAAACAGGGCAAGACCACCGATCAATGTTAGCGCACCAAAAAACATTTCTGATAAATCCATACTTACCTCCATCTGATCTGACATCTTTATATTTTAGTTCAATATGCACAATATCATGCCAAAGTAAAACCTGATTTATAAAAATGTAAAATCAATGTAAAGTTTTATCAGAAATGCTTTTGTTTATACATGTTTCATTATCTCTATGACGCCGGGGCTATCTGCCATATGACTCCGCCAATGCCCGGAAGGCCGGCAGCGAATTTTCTATCTGCTCTGTGCTGACGCAGTAGGAGATGCGGACGAAGCCCGGCGTTCCAAAGCTGTCTGCCGGAACAACAAGCAGCTCATATTCCTTTGCCCTCTCCGAAAAGGCGCCTGCATCCTTCTCCAATGCCTCCACAAAGAGATAGAATGCCCCATCCGGCTTGATACAGCGGTATCCATATTCCGTCAGGGCATTGTACAGGATATCCCTGTTTCTCTCATAGACCGACACATCCGATGTCACTCCCTGACATCGTTTCACCACCTGCTGAAACAGGCTCGGCGCACACACATATCCCAGCGCGCGGCCCGCTCCGCACACTGCCGCATAAATCTGTTTCCACTGCACAGCTCTGTCGGATACGGCGATATATCCGATCCTCTCCCCAGGCAGGGACAGGGATTTACTATATGAGTAGCAGACAATGGTATTGTCATAATAATTCATCAGATAGGGAACCTTGACGCCGCCGTATACCAGTTCCCGATAGGGTTCATCCGTAATTAGGAAAATCGGATGTCCATACTCCTTTTGCTTCTTCTCCAGGATTCCACACATCTCGCGGATCCCCTCCTCTGAGATCACAACGCCGGAAGGATTGTTGGGGGAATTCAGAATAACTCCCTTTGTGTGCTCCGTAATACCCGCCTCAAAAGCTCTCTGGTCGATCTGAAAATCCTTCGGATCGGAATTTACCACCACCAGCTTCGACCCGGTATTCTCCACAAACACCCGGTACTCCGGGAAAAACGGGGCAAAGGTGATAAATTCATCCCCCTCCTCCGCCAGTGCCTTCAATGTGATGGACAGCGACGCCGCCGCCCCCACTGTAATATAAAAATGATCCGCTGTCAGAGCTGTCCCATGCTGTCCGTTTACATAATCCGCGATAGCCTGACGGAGTCCAGCATCCCCCTGTGCCGACGTATATCCGTGGAGAAGAACCGGATCCCCCTCCCGGATAAGCTCTTCCACCGCCTGATGCACGCAGGCGGGCGCCGGTACGCTTGGATTTCCAATACTGAAATCAAATACCTTGTCCTCTCCGATCTCTGCCTTCCTCTCCTTCGCATACTCAAATAAATCCCTGATCACGGAACGGTTCGTTCCCAACTCCAGCATTTTCTGTGATAACATTTTCTGTGCTCCTTTCCTTTTGTCTGTCTATGGCCTTCCCATCGGATGACCGTAATAAGCATTTGCGGGCCGCGCTGCCCAGAGCGTCCCCAGAATCGGTTTCCCCTTACTGTCGAAGCCCTCGCACTGATATCCCACAAACATTTCCACATGGTAGATTCCCTTGTACCGCCCATTCTTTGCGCCGGTCTCAAACATCAGGTCGCCGGGCCGCAGCTTCATCCCCTGAATATTTTTGCTGTTCAGCCCGCCCTTGATCCGTTTCTTCCTGCCGAAGAGATATTTGGCAATATTTGCCGCCACCGGCGCATAACTGCGGTCCCCGAAGGTCTTTCCGATCTTTTTGTAGGACCGCCACACAAGGGAGCTGCAGTCATAGTACCCCTTCTTCATCCTTTTGGGCTGGCTGTATTTGCCCCTGGCAATCTTCTTTGCCGCGTTGATTACCTTTTTCAGCTTAGGCGTCACCACTGACACGGCGCATCCGATCCTCTTCCCATCTATAATCCCATAAACCACGGCATTCCCCGTCTTCTTCGCCTTCACCACCCCTTTGGATGTAACGGAGACCACCTTATTCTTTGTCGTCTTCCATGTCACGCTGCCCGGATATCCCTTTATCTTCAACGCCACCGTTTTCTTTGCCGTCAGCACCGCGGAGACCTTGTTGATACTAACCTCCGTGGCAATGATCTTCAGGGTAAAGGTCATATTGTTAATGGTAACGGCCAGCACCGACGTTCCACTGCCGCCAGCATATATTTTCAGCGTCTTTGCATGGGGATCCAGAATACAATCTATGTTCATCAACGGGTTAGATGAACTGTACTGGAAAATATAATACGTCAGATCCGGCATATTCAGAAAGGCGGCCGTGATCTCATCCGCCTGCTGATTCACGATATATGTACGCAGCTCTGTTTTCTGCAGGGCAGCACCAGATACGTCGGCCCGGCACCGGAAACAATAGCCGGCGTGAAAGACTACGAGTCCCTCGCTATTGTAACCCCTTACCGTGACGACAGCCCGGCCGCCTCCCACAACCTGAAACCGGCCGGCTTCATCCACCTTTACCACCGCCGGATCCGAAGAGGCATATTCGGTCCGCTCCAGGGGGCCATAGAGCCATTCCTCCGTATAGCCCAGCCGGATCTCCCCGGTATCCCCTGCCTGGAAGGATCCCTCTTTCCCTATGTCTCCATCCTCCTCCGCCATCTGCCCATTGCCCAGATAGACGGTGTGTTCTTCGGCCCGGCTCTCCACTACGGCTCCCAGCCAGAGAGAAACGGCGGACAGAACGAAAAACAATACCAAGTACCCTCTTATCTTCCTCATAAGTACCTCCTGAAATGAAATTGGCTACTGAAATAACCGATATGCATGATTTAGCGGGCCGCTCCCCTTCCCCAGATCCATCCCATCGGCAAGGGCGCCGGAAATATATTCCTTGGCCTCTTCTACCGCCCGCTCCAGCGGCTTCTTTCTGGCAAGCCCCGCCGCAATGGCACTGGACAGCGTACATCCCGTGCCATGGGTATTCTCCGTTTCTATGCGGCGTCCGGCAAACCAGCGGCTCTCCGTGCCCGAATAGAGCAGGTCGCAGGCATCCTTCAGGCTGTGCCCGCCCTTGCAGAGAACGGCGCAGTGATACTTATTATAAATAATCTCCGCCGCCCGGGCCATATCCTCCCCACAATGAATCGAAATCCCCGCCAAAACCTCTGCTTCCGGGATATTGGGGGTAATCACCATAGCCAGCGGAAGAAGACACTGTTCCAGAACGGCCACCGCCTCCTCACTGATCAGCCGGGACCCGCTGGTGGCCACCATAACAGGATCCACTACAATATTCTGTGCCTGATACTGTACCAGCTTGTCCGCAATGACTTCGATCAATTCCCCGGACGCCACCATTCCAATCTTCACTGCATCCGGTATGATATCCGTGAATACGGCGTCCAGCTGCTTTGCCAGAAATTCCGGCGGCACTTCCATAATGCCTGTGACCCCCATTGTATTCTGCGCCGTCAGCGCTGTGATGGCACTCATGGCATAGACGCCATTTGCCATCATCGTCTTAATGTCTGCCTGGATTCCGGCTCCACCGCTGGAATCGCTGCCTGCAATGGTCAGTGCGGTTCTTATTTCACTCATATATACCTCCATCTTTGCTCAATGGTGAATCATTTCAGGTCAAAAGGACAGCAGTCCCAGATGCTCCAAAAGTATCTTCGTCCCAATCAGGATCAGGATCACACCGCCGCAGATCTCTGCTTTTTTCTGAAACCTCGTACCAAAAACGTTTCCGATCTTCACGCCCGCCGCAGAGATCACAAAGGTTACTCCGCCAATCAGTCCGATGGCAAGCCAGATATTTACCGACAGAAAGGCAAAAGTGATCCCCACTGCCAGGGCATCGATGCTGGTGGCCACCGCCAGAGTGATCATGATCAGGAAGGAAAACGAATCGTTCGTCTCTCCCTCCTGCTCTCCCACTGCCTCCCGGATCATATTGGCTCCAATGAAGAGAAGGAGGAAAAATGCGATCCAGTGATCCACAGAGGTGATAAGGCTCTGAAACTGGATTCCCAGCAGCCAGCCAATAAGGGGCATCAGTCCCTGAAACCCGCCAAAGTACACGGCCGGAATCAGTGCATGTTTCCATGTCAGCTTTGATACGGACAGCCCCTTGCAGATGGAGACGGCGAAGGCATCCATCGCCAGGCCGATGCCGATCAGCAATATTTCCATCACACTCATATACACCTCTCCCATCTTGTCCCGCCGCCACCGTAAATCCCCTGGCGGACTTATTTTCAATTCCTTATTCTAACACATTCCTGTGCATCTGACAAAGAATACTTCAACGGCGGGGTCAAATGGCGCCGTTGCGCTGCAGAGAAGGGATTATATTTTTATATTCTGAAATTGTTTTCGTCTTTTTAATCCTCTTCCACAGCTTCCTGCCCTCCGGCAGGCTGCTGCACATATAAGACCAGATCTCCTTCATCTTGAACAGGGCGGGCTCCCCGGGCATAATCTGCTCATACCTATCGCAGAGCTTCTCCACAAATGCCAGACGTTCATCCGGCATCAGGGGCTTCCCCGTGCAGATCTGCCGGACCAGGCCGGGATCCGCTATCAGGCCCCTCCCAATCATAATGCGGTCTACCGTAGGGAAACGCTCCCGAAAGCGCTCATAATCCCCGCATGTATTGATATCCCCATTGTAGCAGACTGGATTTGTGCTCAGTTCCAAGGCCCTCTCAAACATATCCCAGTCCGGACTGTTTCTGTAGGCGTCCCGCTGTACCCTGGGATGAATGGTCAGCTCATGAACCGGATACTTATTATATATCTTTATAATTTCCGGGAATTCCTCTGGATCCTCCTTGCCCAGCCGGGTCTTAATGGACAAAGGTGCCCCTGTCTTTGCAAAAATCTGATCCAGAAAGCGGTCCAGTTCCTGGGGAAATGCCAGAAAACCCGATCCCCTCCCCTTAGAGACTACCGTTCCGGACGGACAGCCCAGATTCAGATTGATCTCCCTGTAGCCGTATTCCAAAAGCCGCCCGGCAGTATAGAGAAAGTCGTCTGCGTGATTGGTCAGAATCTGCGGGACCACAGGGATCCCCTTATTGTTATCCGGCAGCACGTCTCTCTTCGCCCGGCTCTTAAAATTGTGGCTGGAGGTGGGGGCAATAAAGGGGGTAAAATACTTGTCCATGCCACCGAACATTTCCTGCAGTGTATTCCTGAATACAAATGTTGTAATGCCCTCCAGCGGCGCCAGATAAAAACGCGGCCAAATACCGGCTGCTTTGTCATCCGTTCTCATTCATCCTGATACTCCTTCATATATTTTCGGAACCAGAGCGGCAGCATCTGTCTCTGCAGATCCATATTCCTTCTCTCCTGAATGGCAATGGTATCGACAAAGAGCTTCCACAGCCGCTGCATATCTTTTTCCTCTGCCGAATACTGCAGTGCCAGTTCATCAAAATCCACCTCTTCCATAGAAGCGTACAGGCATCCCCCCACTCCCCTGTGGATCAGGACAGTCTGATGGACGGTATCGGCAATCAGCCAGTCCTCCCCGGAATACCGGTCTGAAAAATGATCCGCCAGATAAGGGAGCACGGCGCCCTTCGGGTTTATTTTACCAAATAATGTGCCGTTTGCCAATTCCTGAAAGCGAAGAAACTCCTTCCAGTGATAAATCTCATTATTTACATTTCTCTCAATCTCATACAGGGTCTGCATAAAGGGAAGCGTGAGACAGTCCAGAATCCGTTTCCCCACATGAAGTCCATAAATAATAAACCGGTAAACAGCATCCGCTTTCTCGGGAAAACAGGATATGGCAGCCTTCCTTATAAACTCGTATGCCTGCCGTGAGATATCTCTCCGGACGGTCCGCGCCACCTTTACCGCATGGTCAAAATCCGTCTCCACTGGTATATACCGGCAGAACAGTTCCTGATTGAAGCCCGGCTGTTGAATCCGGATCTCATTTCCTTTGTGTCCATGCCTGTCCTCAAAGGCACGCCAGACGGCGGACATAATTCCCTCGAAGGAATCCTCGCAAAGATAAATATAACGCTCCTCCATAGCCCCTCCTTACCCGTCCCCGTATAAATCCGCCAGCGACATCTGATGGTATGTGGTCTGCCCCATAATACCCGGAGGCAGCTTTTCCCCCAGTCCGAGAAGATTGGTAAGTATAAAGGAACGGCTCATCTTCAGGGGTATCATCATCCTGCCGCCGCAGGTGATAAAATACATCGCTCTCTTTAGTACCACGCCGAACCTCTTCAGGGAATCAAAATCCAGCCGCCCCATTCTCCGGGCTGCCACAATACGCTTCGCCGACTTTACTCCGATTCCCGGAATCCGCAGCAGGGTGTGGTAGTCGGCAGCCTGAACCTCCACCGGGAAAAATTCCAGATGATCCAGGGCCCAGCTGCACTTCGGGTCAACCCGGGTATCCAGATGGGGCCGTTCCGCCGTGATCAGCTCCGCCGCCCGGAAGTGGTAAAACCGCATAAGAAAATCTGCCTGATACAGCCTGTGTTCCCTCAGCAGGGGCGGTCCGCTCTGCGACGTATCGGGAAGAAGGTCGTCCCCGGTTGTATTGATAAAGGCCGAGTAAAAAACCCGTTTCAGCTCAAACTGCCGGTACATGGCCTCAGCCATATGGACGATCTCATAATCGCTCTCACCGGAGGCCCCGATGATCATCTGCGTGCTCTGCCCCGCCGGAACGAAGGCGGCCCCGGGATGGCTCTCCTGCAGTGCCTGCTTCTGCGTAACGGCAGGATACAGGGTAGTTTCCCGTATCTCCGGCAATGCAGCGTAATTTCTGTAATCCTGCAGAAGCAGGCTTTCCCTCCGCCCGGTCTGGATCTGCCGCATGGGCGTCAGAATCTTCCTCCGGTTCTTCTGGGGTGCCAGCCGTCTGAGCCCCTCCGCCGTGGGAAGCTCCATATTCACGCTCATGCGGTCCACTACCCAGCCTGTCTTTTCGATCAGCAGCGGATCTGCGCCGGGGATCGCTTTCACGTGAATATAACCGTTAAACCGGTATTTCGTCCGGAGAAGATACACCGCCTGGTAGATCTGTTCCATCGTATAATCTGGGTTTTTGCGGATCCCTGAGCTGAGAAAAAGCCCCTCGATATAATTTCTCCGGTAAAAGGAGATGGTCAGCTCCGCGATTTCCTCCGGCGTAAAGGACGCCCTGGGGACATCATTGGAGCAGCGGTTACAGCAGTATTTACAGTCATAGACACACTCGTTTGTCTGCAGTATCTTCAGTAGTGAAATGCATCTGCCGTCTGCCGCAAAGGCGTGGCAGAGTCCGGCAGAAACGGCACTTCCCATAGTCCCCTTTACCCCGCGGCGGCTGGAGCCGCTGGAAGTGCAGGCCACATCATATTTGGCAGCGTCGGTAAGAATCTCCAATTTTCGAAAAATATCCTGTGATAAGCCCATAAAAATGCCCTCCGAACATTTGTTTGTTATAGTTTAGCACACATATGTTCGGAAGGCAAGAAATTTTTCTCCCGCTGAAATGGAAATTTATTCCTGCGCCGCCAAAACCCTCGCCACATGGATACCGCTGGCTGACGCATGGGACAAGGAATGCGTCACCCCGCTGCAGTCACCGATGACGAACAGCCCCTTATGCCGGGTCTCCAGATTTTCATCAATCTCCACCTCCATATTATAAAACTTTACCTCCACACCATAGAGCAGGGTATCATCGTTTGCCGTCCCCGGTGCGATCTTATCCAGTGCATAGATCATCTCTACGATGCCGTCCAGAATCCTCTTTGGCATCACCAGGCTGAGATCCCCCGGAGTGGCTGCCAGCGTCGGCGTGACAAAGCCCTCATCCAGCCGTTTCTGATTGCTCCGGCGGCCCCGGATCAGGTCTCCAAACCTCTGTACGATCACGCCGCCTCCCAGCATATTGGAAAGCTTCGCAATACTTTCCCCATAGCCGTTGCTGTCCTTAAAGGGCTCCGAAAAATGCTTCGCCACAAGCAGGGCAAAATTGGTATTCTCCGTATGCTTTGCCGGATCCTCATAGCTGTGCCCGTTTACCGTAACGATGCCATTTGTATTCTCATTCACCACGACGCCCCTTGGATTCATGCAGAAGGTCCGGACAAGATCCTCAAACTGCTTTGTCCGGTATACGATCTTGCTCTCATACAGCTCGTCCGTCAGATGGGAAAAGACCTCTGCCGGCAGCTCTACCCGGACGCCGATATCAACACGGTTGGACTTCGTCGGAATATCCAGATCCCGGCAGATCCCCTCCATCCACTTGCTGCCGCTGCGCCCGGCGGATATGATCACCTGATCCGCCTCATACTCCTTTCCACCCGCCGATATACGATAGCCCTGTTCCGTCCGAACCACCCGCTCCACCGGCGTCCGAAAAAAGAAATCCACCGCATCCTTCAGCCGGGCATACAGGTTTTCCAGCACAATATAATTAATGTCCGTCCCCAGATGGCGCACAGAGGCGTCCAGCAGATGCAGGTCATTTTCCACACAGAGCTTCTTAATCCTTGTATCGGCCGTAGAATACAGCGCCGTGCCCGCCCCGCCGTAACGAAGATTGATCTTGTCCACATAATTCATCAGCTCTGTCGCCTGCTGCTTCCCGATGTATTCGTGCAGCGTCCCGCCAAATTGATTGGTTATGTTATATTTCCCATCGGAAAATGCCCCCGCCCCGCCAAAACCATTCATAATGGCACAGCTCCTGCAATGAATGCAGGATTTCACCCTGTCCCCGTCAATGGGACATCTTCTGTTCTCCAGCTCCGTGCCGGATTCAAAAACCGCAATATTTTTGCCGGAGCATATCCTCGTCAGTTCATATGCGGAAAAAATCCCCCCCGGACCTGCCCCTATAATGATAATATCGTATTTCATCGTGATCCAGACCTCCTTTTGTTTTATTCTACCACATTTTTAAGGATTATTTAATATTTATCCTGTTATAATGTGAATGAAGCTGCAACTAAGCCGGTTCAAGGCCGCATGCTACGGAAAGGGGATCGTTATGTATCTGAGAATATTGAAAAAGGAACTCCGGCGAAAAAGAACCATGAATATCATTCTTCTGGTCTTTATCGTCCTGGCTGCCACATTTATTGCCAGCAGCACAAACAATATGGTTACTGTCTCCACCGCGCTGGATGACTATTTGATAAAAGCAGAGGTGCCGGACTACTGGCTGGCAACAGGCTTTGAGGCGGAAGCGGACCGGTTCTGCCGCTGGTCAGAGGACAATGGCTATACCTATAACCGTCAGAGTCTGATCCAGGCAGATCCCACTAAAGTTACTGTCAAGGGCATTCCACTGGATTATAATAATTCCCTCTTCCTGTCCAGGATTGAGAAGTCTAAAGTCTTCGACAGTACTTCCCGTCAGATCCAGGAAATACAGGACGGTGAGATTTATGTTACGGCGGAGCTGTCCGAATCGGAAAAGAATGATCTTAGTCCCGGGAGCACTGTGACCATAAGCACCGGCAGTGTCAGCAGGAAATTTAAAGTGAAGGACTACACCAAGGACGTCCTTTTCGGCTCCACAATGGTGGGGATGACCCGTTTTCTTATCAGTGATAACGACTATCAGGCACTGGCGGCAGACAGCGGCGGCATCTTGGAATTCATCGGCGTCTACACGGACCATGATCCATTATTTTCTGAGAAATATGGAAAACTGGAGCTGAATACGATCTTTAATATGGACTGTTCACAAATCAAGCTGATGTACCTTATGGATATACTCACCGCTGCCATTATGCTTGTTGTAAGTCTGTGCCTGATTCTGATTTCCATGGTCATTCTCCACTTCTCCATACGCTTCACCGTAAATGAAGATTTCCGTGAAATTGGCGTTATGAAAGCCATTGGAATCCCGGACCGCTGTATCCGCGGATTGTACATGATCAAGTATTTAGCCATCGCAGTCGTGGGCGCAGCGGCAGGTCTTGTCCTGAGTTTTCCCTACAGCCGCCTGATGCTGGGGAAAGTGGCAAAGAGGATCATTCTTTCCAGCGGCAGCCGTTATCTTCTGAACATCATCAGTGCCCTGGGGACGGCTCTTATGGTAGGACTGTTCTGCTGCCTCTGCACCCGAAAGATCCGGAAATTCTCCCCCATTGACGCCATACACAGCGGTGAAACCGGGGAGCGCTACACCCACAAGGGACTCCTTCACCTAAGCCGCACCCGGCTCGGCGTCATTCCATTTCTCGCAGCAAATGACATCCTCAGCGGTATCCGGCGGTATCTTTCCATGATCCTGATTTTCACCATCGGTATCCTCCTGGTGGTTCTTCCGGTAGACGCCATTAACACGCTGCGGTCTGACGAACTGCTCACCTGGTTTAATATGGCAGAGTGCGACCATGTCATAACGGAGGAGATTCTTTTTACCACCGACGGCAGCAGCCGGGACAGACTGGATGAAAAACTGGACACCGTCAGGAATCATCTTCAGGAGAAGAAAATCCCGGCAAAGGTTTTCCGGGAAGTTACGTTCCGCATGAACATCAGCCATGGTGATAAGTCCATGTCCTCTCTTGCTTTTCAGGGAATCGGTGACGTGACCACAGACGAGTACACCTACATTCGCGGAAAAGCGCCTTCCACGTCAAACGAAGTTGCCATTTCCCATATGGTGGCGGATAAGATCGGGGTGGCTGTGGGAGATGAGGTTCAAATCAACACAGGCAATAGGACGCGTACCTATATGATCAGCGCAATCAACGAGTCCATGACTAATCTTGGTGAGAGCATACGTTTCCACCCGGAGGAACCGCTGGATTATTCTTATGCGGCGGGCTGCTTCGGAACACAGATCCGATATCTGGATAAGCCCGGCCACGAGACATTGACCAGAAGAAAAAGCCTTCTGGAACAATGGAACCCGGAATCCGACATCTATACCTCCGGCGAATACGTCAGTCAGATGATCGGTAATTCCGCGGATGAGATGGAAGGCATTAAGACACTGATCCTTGCCGTCGTACTGTGCATCAACCTGCTCGTCACCGTATTAATGGTAAAAAGCTTCATCATGAAAGAGAAATATGAAATTGCCCTGCTGAAGGCTACGGGATTTCGGAACTCCTCCCTGATACGGTGGCAGGCCATGCGCATCGGTCTTGTGCTTTTGACAGCGGCCATACTTGGCAGTCTGCTTTCCGCTCCCCTGGCCAGCCTGATCATCAACCCCATCTTCCGGCAGATGGGGGCACAGAGCATAGATCTCGAAATACACCCCGCCGAGGTTTATCTCCTGTATCCCTTGATTATATTAACCGTAACCGTGTCCGCCGCCGTCTTCTCTGCCCAGTGCCTGAGAAAAATAGAAACGTCGGAAATATCAAATATGGAATAGAGCAGCGGCGGCATGATTAAGCAGGTATCATGACTGCGGGCCGCTTGCGCAAACATTACATGATTCATTGAAATGAGAGGTAAATATGAACGAAATCTTACACATAACTAATCTTTGCAAAACCTATATTAACAATAAGCGTCAAAATAATGTGCTTAAAAATGTAAACCTCACTATCCGGAAGGGAGAGATGACCGCTGTCATGGGACCCTCCGGTTCCGGCAAATCCACCCTGCTGTACTGCGCATCCGGAATGGACAGTATCACTGCCGGGGAAATAATCTTCTGCGGCCAGAAACTTTCCGGCATGCGGGAAAAGGAACTGGCTCATCTGCGCCTGGATGAAATGGGCTTTATCTTCCAGCAGATGTATATGCTGAAAAACCTCACCATTCTGGATAACATAATCCTGCCCGCCTGCCAGTCCGGCAAGATCAGGGAAAGCCGCAGGGATACAGTGGCCCGCGGGGAGGATCTGATGCGGAAGCTCGGAATCATAGATATCGCCGGCAATGATATCAATGAGGTATCCGGTGGTCAGCTCCAGCGTGCCTGTATCTGCCGCAGCATGATCAATCGCCCCGGAATGATCTTTGCCGACGAGCCCACCGGTGCCCTGAACCGGAATGCCTCCGATGAGGTAATGGAAGAGCTTATCCGTCTCAATGAGGAGGGGACTGCCGTTATGCTTGTGACCCATGATGTGAAGGTAGCCGCCCGCTGCACAAGAATCCTCTATCTGGTTGACGGCGATATAAAAGGGGAGTATATTTTAGACAGATACAGAAACTCCTCCCAGCTCAGGGAGCGGGAGCGGAAACTAAATGGATGGCTGATGGAAATGGGCTGGTAGTCCGGCAGTTCCATAACGCCAAAGCAGGCTGATCACTCAACGGCGGGTTTAAATTGGCGCCGTTAAGCCAGAAAGAGGAATCTATGGATATATTAATTGTAGAAGACAATACGGAGCTGGCCGGCCTTCTCCAAGCCTTTCTCTCCGCAGAGGGCTATACCGCCGCTGCCGCCTCCACTGGCGGGCAGGCGATGGAGCTGTTTGAAAAATATGACCCCAGGCTGGTGATTCTGGATATCATGCTGCCGGGAATCGATGGGTTTGCCATCTGCTCCCGGATCCGCCAGAAGAGCAACACACCGATTCTCATCGTCAGTGCCCGTACCGCAAAAGAGGATAAGCTCACCGGACTCTCCTATGGAGCGGACGATTACATTGAAAAACCATATGACATTGACATCCTTCTGGCTAAGATCAAAGGGATCTTTAAACGCCGCTGCGCCATTGACGAAATCACTGACGGAGCCCTGCGTATCAACCGCATCAGCCGCACCGTATACAAAGACAACCGCCCTCTTGCCATGACCGCAAAGGAATTTGATCTTCTGCTCCTTCTTATGGAAAATAAGGGAAGGGCTTTGAAAAAGGAATATATTTTTAATCAGGTCTGGGGAGCGGACAGTTTTTCTGAGCCCCAGACACTGACCGTACACATTAAGTGGCTGCGGGAAAAGATTGAAGATGATCCGGGACATCCCGAGATCATACGGACAATATGGGGAGTGGGGTATCAGTATATATGAAATCATTTCACCGGATATGCGCCATTATCCTTACGATTCATGGAATCCTTATACTCTGTATCAATCTTTGCATCCAGAATAAAAACCTGTCAGAAAACGACAGGCCGTACCGGGTGGAAATCAACCGCCTTGCCCGGGAGATGGAACAGCATGGCGACACTGCTGCAGACCTGTCCAGCTGCCGCTATGTCACTCATATTGAAAAGTACAATGACCGTTCCCTTTTTACCTCAGACAGCGATTATGTGATACGGGAGATCCGCGGCATACTATATCGTTTTGATTATAGGACGGAGGTCCGGACCGACCGGGGCCGGCTGTTCCTTCCGCTGAACCTTATGCTGGCCGCCCTGTTCCTCCTGACCCTTTCCGTGCTTTTATGGATCCGCCAAAAACTGATCATGCCCTTTATCCGGCTGTCCGACATTCCTGTGGAGCTGGCCAGGGGAAATCTCACCATTCCTCTCCAGGAAACCAAAAGCCATTTCTTCGGGCGTTTCATCTGGGGAATCAATCTACTGCGGGAAAATACAGAAGAACAGAAACAGCGGGAACTCGCTTTGCAGAAGGAGAAAAAAACGCTGCTCCTATCCCTCTCCCACGACATCAAGACGCCCCTGTCCGCCATTAAATTATATGCCAAAGCCTTGTCCAGAGGTCTCTGCAGCAATCCGAAGCAGCAGGCAGAAATCGCCGAAAACATAAATGAAAAGGCGGATGAGATCCAGAACTTTATCTCCCAGATCGTCCGGGCCTCCCGGTCTGATTTCATGGATTTCCAGGTAACACCAGGGGAATTTTATCTATCCGGATTATTAGACGGAATTGCGGTCTATTACAAAGAAAAGCTGTCCCTGATCCGGCAGGAGCTTGTAATACGGAAATACAGCGACTGCCTGCTGAAAGGGGACGCCGGCCGCAGCGCCGAGGTTCTGCACAACATAATTGAAAATGCTGTGAAATATGGCGACGGAAAACTGCTGGAGATCTCTGTCCGGCCAGATGAGGATTGTATCCTGATTTCCGTGACAAGCAGCGGCTGCCAGCTGATGCCGGACGAGCTTCCCCATATCTTTGAAAGTTTCTGGCAGGGATCCAATGCCAGCTCCTCCAACGGAAGCGGCCTGGGGCTGTATATCTGCCGCCAGCTGATGCACAGGATGGGCGGGGAAATCTTTGCCGAGATAGAAGACCACTGTATGATCGTTACCGTAGTCTTCAGCCAGGCGTAGCGGGGACCCCCCCCATTTTTGATCGTCTTTCTATTTGGCTTTCTTTTCATTCTCAGCAGTTTTAAAAAATCATCAAACAAAGTCGTATCTATTGGCTCGAACATAAGCCATTTCCCATCGTGATACGTCTGAGTTTCATCATAGATCCTCTGCACTTCTTTTGAATAATTATCTCTATCTGCCTCAAATCGCAACCTTTCATCTCTCCCTAAGATAATCATAAATCCGACACAGTTTTCTCTTGCATATAATGCACATAGCGTTTTGCCGCCCCGACGATATTTATATTCGTACTTCCATGCTTTACCGCCTTGATTCCACAAGCAGTCCATGTCATAATTTTCCTCAATGAGAGCACTCAATTTAATCCAAACATCGTACCGTGACTCGCCAACTAAAGTTTTCATCTCTTCCGCACCAGGTATCATTTCAAGCATAAAAACCTCCTTTATAAATTGGTAATTGATGAGAATTAGTATAACACAATTATACTGACACCTTTTGTCAGCTTTTAGTTGAAATCCGAATAAAAACACGGTATAATATATCAATCTGACAGAAAATGGACATGACTATTTGAAAAAAGAATGTAGCTGGAGGACAGTAGTATGTTTGGAAAGTTGGGATTTTCATATATAGGCTTACTTTTTTTATTGATGCTGTTTATTCCCAATATGATATGGTCAAAACGAAAACCACAGGGATATACATCGAAAAAGGAAAATAGAATCTTGTTGTTCCTTGAAAGATTAGGGGAAGGACTGACTTGCTGCTGTTCCCTGGTGTTTTCCGATTTTAATATACATAAATGGACGACGTGGTCATTCTGGCTGATTGCTGCTTTCCTCTTCATGATACTGTATGAAGCATGGTGGGTACACTATTTTCGGAGTGAACGCAAGTTATCCGACTTCTACAGCAGCTTTTGGGGCATCCCCCTTGCCGGGGCAACTCTTCCGGTTATCGCTTTTTTCATGTTGGGAATGTATGGAAAGGTTGTATCTATGTTAATAGCATCGCTTATTTTAGGTATCGGCCATATAGGCATACATATCCAGCACAAAAACAGTATTGATATTGAGAATATGGATTATTGTTATGTTACAAGGAGCAACAATGAAGGCAGGCTGCACAAATAAGTTGAAAATCACAGTATGGGTTTCCGTGGTATATGTTTTATCGTTTATATGCTATGTTCCTGCCTTGTTAGAACAGAACGGAATTACGATTCCCCATGTATTATTGTACTTGAAATATTTATATGTGTGTATTCCCGCCCTAGCTGCTATTCTTCTGCTGATTTGCGAACAAAACGTCAGGGTATACTTTACACAAATGTTTTCAGGGAAAATAACGATCAAATATATTTTGATATGGGCTGTATGTATGGCAGCAGGAATATTCGGAACTTATTTTTATTCGTTCATAGTAGAAGCAGACGTTTTCAACAAAATATATTTGACAATAGCATCACTAATAACAAGCTGCCTATACCTGCTGATCACAGCGTTTGTTGAAGAAATAGCATGGCGGGGATTTCTGCTTGAACGACTTCCTTTTAAAAAAATTGGTAATACTCTATTTGTTGGTGTCATCTGGGCAGTGTGGCATATGCCAATGTGGATCATCAGAAATTCACTGGGCATGGAACCGATTGTTTGTCTTTGTATATGGACATTACTTGTTTCCGTTGTTTTGGGAATCACCTATTATCAATGCAGAAATATATTGCTTATTTCTATTATGCACGCAACTTTTAATATCTGCTATCTAGCACCAATGCAATATAACATTGTTATATTAGCAATGGTAATATCCGTTGGTACTCTATTGTATAAAAAATTATAGAAAGAAAACACTTCACCTCCATGCCCAATGTATCATTCTGTTTTTATATAAGTTTATAGCGTCCTTTTCCCGTTTTTATTACCGCTCCCTCCGCTTCATGCTGGTTCAGGATTCGCTGCTGTTACGCTTTGTACGCCGATTCTTTTGATCGTTATGTCCATTGCATCTATTTTTGGCATAGGCGGAAATAGTGTGATCGCCAGGCTGTTAGGGGAAGAGGAAAAGAAGAAGGTAAGCAGGACGCTGAATTTTTGCATGTATGCCATGACACTCGCCGGGATCCTCATCCTAATCGCAGGCATTCTCTTTATGGAACCGATCGCAAAAATATCTGGTGCCGATGCAGAAAACATGGCTCATACCTGTGATTATCTCAAATATATTTTTCTCGGCACCCCCTTTATTATCCTCTCCAATGGGGCGGTTCCTCTTTTCCGCTCTCTTTGCTTTATTAAAGAAAGTACCATCGGACTGGCTCTTGGAAACTTCATCAATATTGTTTTTGACTTTATTTTCATTGTACTATGGGGCTGGGGGACGGCAGGCGCTGCACTTGCCACATCCGTTGGATTCTTCTGCTCCACGATATATTACCTGATCTGTCTGATCCGGGCGGAGAGAAAAGGAAACCAACTGATCACACTTTCCATCAAACACTTTGCACCATATAAGAAAATGGTCTGCAGTGTGGTCAGCATTGGGATACCAGGTGCACTTATAACCGCTTTATTAAGCGTTTCTAATATTGTTCTCAACAACTATATAGGAATCTATGGTTCCAATGCAGTGGCATCGTATGGGATCGCCTACAAAGTCGATATGGTTCCTATTATGTTGTCAGTGGGCCTTTCCCAGGGAGTTGCCCCATTAGTAGGATATTACTACGGGGCAGGGAAAAGAGATCGAATGTCGCAAATAATGAAAACATCGACGATTTATGGAATCCTTTTAGGGACAATCTTTCTCGCCTTATTCTATTTGTCCGGGGCGAAACTGGCAGGCGTATTTCTCCACGATGAAGGACTGATCGGGCAGGCAGGCTATTTTATCAGAATATTAGGCCTGTCGGCACCGATGCTTGGAATCGTCAACATGGTAACAAGTTATTTCCAGGCATTGGGCGCAGCAGTGAAATCATTGCTCATCACTATTATGAGAAACGCCGTATTGTTTATCCCGGCAGTGATACTCCTAAATAGTATATGGCAGCTGGATGGCGTCATTGCCGCGCAGCCAGTTGTTGAAACCGTTTTAGCAATAGTCTGCCTTGTGATGTATGCGAAAGATTCACGTTCCCCTATATAACCCTCAACGCTCATTGCGTTATCAAACTCACTCATTATCTCTTTATTCGGAATGACTACCTGCCTTTTCTCAAAGTCAAACCCCAGATACCCCAGATGCAGGCCGGCTGACGCAGAGATACTTCTCTCTCGTATTGATATAGTTGTTTGTATAGGCAATCAACGCCGTCTTATCCACATATATTTCAGAACGGGTAGATTCCCAGAAGCTTTTATTTCCAGGATTTAAGTAGAACCCCATATAAATCCTCGATTCCGAAGCACAGCGGAGGAAGTACGAGCAAAAAGCAGCGAAGCTGTTTTTGTTCTGTACATCAATACTATTTGTGGCGCTTCGGCACAAATAGTGGTGTAAAAAATAAGCTATCGAGCTTATTTTTCACACTAAACAACTCCTGCTCAGAGCGCGGCTCGCAAAACGGCAGATCAGCAGTTCCCCCTCATTATAATCGTGGGAGCTCCCTTTCCCTCAATGTAATCCCTCGTAATCACCACTTTCCCGATCATTTCGTCCTTGGGAATCTCATACATAATATCCATCATAAATTCCTCGATAATGGAACGGAGTGCTCTTGCTCCCGTCTTCTTCTCCACTGCCCGTTCCGCCACGGCATAAAGGGCATCCTCCTCGAATTCAAGATCTACCTCGTCCATCTGCAGCAGCTTGCGGTACTGCTTGGCAATGGCATTCTTTGGTTCTGTCAGCACTCTGGTAAGAAGCTCCTCGTTCATCGCCTCCAGTGAGAATACGATGGGCATTCGTCCAATAAATTCCGGTATCAGTCCGTATTCACGGATATCCTCCGTCTCCACCCGTGAAAAAATATCGTTGTCGTCATCGTATTTATCCTTCAGCACGGAGCCAAATCCCATAGTGCCCCGGCTGGTGAGACGCCTTTTGATAATATCCTCCAGCCCGGGAAATGCACCGCCGCAAATAAACAAAATATGGCTTGTATTAATGGTGGTCAGCGGAACCATGGCGTTTTTGCTGGAAGCCCCCACCGGCACCTCCACCTCGGCGCCCTCCAGCAGCTTAAGCAGCGCCTGCTGCACCGATTCTCCGCTGACATCCCGTGTATTCGTATTCTGTTTTTTGGCAATCTTGTCTATCTCATCAATATATACGATGCCGCGTTCCGCCAGCTCCACATCATTATCTGCGTTGGCCAGCAGCTTGGAAATCACACTCTCCACATCATCACCGATATAGCCGGCCTCTGTCAGTGCGGTGGCATCCGTAATGGCCAGCGGAACCTGCAGCAGCTTCGCCATTGTCTTCACCATAAATGTCTTGCCGCTCCCTGTCGGTCCCAGCATCAGCATATTGGATTTCTCAATCTCAATCTCATCCTCTCTCTGCTCCGCCAGCACCCGCTTATAGTGGTTGTACACCCCCACTGAGAGAACCTTTTTGGCCCGCTCCTGTCCAACCACATACTCATCCAGATTGCCCTTGATCACATGCGGTGCCGGAAGGTGGTTGATATCCAGTGCCGGCTTTGCTTTTTTCTCTTTCTTCTTCGGTTTTATCCTGTGCCGTTCCTGATATTCCTCCGGCATATCCATACCCATACCGGCCATTCCCATCACATCCATCCCAGGAAACTGCGGCATATTGGGAAATCCCTGCAGACCGATCTGGTCAAAGGTCTTCTGCATGCAATCCGAACAGAGAATGATATTGTTCGGGATTGTAATCATCTTGTCGACCTGGCTCTCCGGCCGGTGGCACATATAACAAATGCGCTCATACTCTTTCTTGTCATTGTCCTTCTTATCTTCCGTATTTGTCCTGTCATCGCTCATAATCGTCCTCCACATGATAGAAATACCCCATCGCGGCAAAAATACCACGATGGGATATATTATACACGAAAAACTCTATTTAGTAAATACTTCCCCAGGGAATAACCTGAGAATCGTTATCCTGATTATAATTTCCATTTGACTGCGGATTATTCGGGTTTACCTGGTTATTTGGATTGCCTTCCCATGTCCCGCCGTCATCCTGGCCGCCTTCCTCTGTCCCGTCGTCCAGGGAATCCAGTGTATCCTTGCTCTTCAGCGTCACCTTAACTTCCTTCTCCTTGTACTCCCCGTCGCTGCTCCGCTTGAGAAGTACCGTAATCTCCGTTCCCACCTTTGTACTGTTGACGATCTCCTGTACCTCATTGATGGTCTTCACCTGGCGGTCATTGATTCTGGTGATTACATCACCCTGCTTTATGCCGGCCTTATAAGCAGCGCCTGTATCAGAAACCGCCGCCACATAAACCCCTACCGGAAGGCCGTAGCTCTGGCTCACCGTTTCGTCAATGGTCCGTCCCGTAATACCCAGGTATCCTTTTTCCTCATCCCTCAGCACCTGACGGTCCATCAGATCGTTAATGATCGACACCGCATCGCTCATAGGTATGGCATACCCCATTCCCTCCACGGATGTATTTCCGTATGAAAAATATTTGGAAGAATTGATACCAATGACATTACCATTCGTATCGATCAGCGCCCCGCCGCTGTTCCCGGGATTGATGGCCGCATCCGTCTGGAGAAGAATCTGCGTTGTGGATTTTCCCGAATTATCCGAGGCAGAAACCTCTCTGTTCTTTGCACTGAGATATCCCACGGTGACAGACTGCCCATAACCGAGAGCGTTCCCAATGGCGATCACCATCTGACCTACCCTGGCATCGTTGGAGCTGCCCAGAGAGGCTACCTTAATTTTTCCTTTCGTGCTGTCCTTCAGTTTACCCAGCTGCACAGTGAGAACCGCAAGATCGTGCGACTCACTCGTTCCCTTCACATCCGCCTCTACACTCTCTCCATCATTAAACTGCACAGAGATTTTATCAGCATTTGCCACAACATGGTTGTTGGTCACGATAAGGAGCTGATCGTTATCCTGTTTTACGATAAAACCGGATCCCGCCCCCTCGGATGAATAGGTCTGGCCAAAATAGGATCTCCTGGTGCTCTTCTCCGTAATGGCCACGATAGACGGCATTACCTGCTCCACAATGTCGGAAACCCCCACCTGGGAAGCGGCAGTGCCTGACACGGTGGTGACGGGAATCTTCGGCTGGCTCTGGCCGATGTCGCTTACTGAACTGCCGCCAGTGGCAAAAGAAAGCAGCTTCGTCACCCCGAAGAAGCATGCGGCTGCCACCACGCCAAAGACCACCGCACTTAGAATCACCTTTGTGACGGGAGCACCCTTCTTCCGTCCTGATTCCCCTGATGTTCTCCTTGTCTCTGTATTCTGAAAACGATACGTGTTGTCGCCGGAAGGCATAGGCTGTGGTTCCGGCTGTGCCTGAAAACGGCTCTCCGGCTGCGCCTGCTGTTGGGACTGCTCCTCATGTACCTCCGGCTGTACTGTCTGCTGCTGTCCTGGCTCCAATGTCGGTGTGTCCTGCAAGACAAATCCATTTTCCTGATTTGTATTATTATTTTCGTCCATAATGATACACCCTTTCTTCTTAAGTTGGGATAATTATACCCATTAATTGTGTTTGATTTGTGAAAAAGGGCTGGCTGAAAACCGCAGCCCTATGAAAAATGCTTTGCATTTTTCGTTCCACGAAAGAAAACCACCCTGATCCATTGTCCCTAGGCTGGCTGAAAACCGCAGCCCTATGAAAAATGCTTTGCATTTTTCGTTCCACGA
>CAOKDX010000013.1 GCA_948467395.1 uncultured Clostridia bacterium
GGAACTTTTGCCGGTAATTTGGATGAAAGCAGGGGCAATAGGACCTTGTCCGTCACTTAATACTGAACAGCTCCCGACTATGATGATTTTATCAGAGAATAAGTTTGCGGTATTGTTAGATGAAAAGTATTTTTCGGAATTTGAAGAAAAAGTTAAGCAAGATTCTAACATTGAAACCGTTTTTATTGTAACGGATTATGAAGCAGGATATCGTACTATGATACAAAGTCTTGCTGTAGAAAATACTTATCAGCTATATCGGGATTATCTTGACAATTTCAGAATTAACCAGGGGAGGAAGCAGGCATGAAAGTAGAATTATTCCCATTTCAAAAGAAGGCAGTTTATGAACTTAGAACAAGGACTGCGGCAGCGCTTGGGATGTATCAAAACACACATATTCCCCAAGTGATTTCCTTACAGGCTCCAACAGGTGCAGGTAAGACGATTATTATGGCAGCCTTGATAGAAGATATTTATTTTGGAACGGAAAACTATGCGGATCAGCCAGAGGCAATATTTGTTTGGCTTTCAGATTCTCCAGCTTTAAATGAACAGTCAAAGCAGAAGATAGATTTAAAAGCAGATCGTATTAAATTTGGGCAATGCGTTGTCATTGAGGATGACTCTTTTGATATGGAAGAATTGCAGGATGGGCATATCTATTTTTTGAATACACAGAAATTAGGGAAAGCAGGGAATCTTGTCAAACATTCGGATAACCGCCAGTATACCATTTGGGAAACTTTGGAGAATACGGCGAAGAAAAAAGCAGACAGACTGTATTTTATCATTGATGAGGCGCATAGGGGAATGCAGGGGACAGCGGCAGGAACAGCAACATCAATTATGCAAAGATTTATCAAAGGAAGTGTTACGCATAAACTTTCTCCAATACCATTAGTTATAGGGATGAGTGCAACTTCTGCAAGATTTAACCAACTTGTAGGAGATACCAATTCAACTTTGCAGAGGGTTATTATTACACCAAATGACGTTCGGGCATCAGGATTACTGAAAGACCGTATTTTGATTACATATCCTGATGATCCGGCGAAAAATAATGATATGGCAGTGTTGCAAGCTGCTACTGATGAATGGAAAAGCAAATGCGATCATTGGCGCCAATATTGTTACGAACAGCATTATGCGCAGGTCAATCCGGTTTTCGTAATACAGGTTCAGGCTGGCAGTGGAAAATTGATTTCCAACACAAATCTTGATGACGTAATTGCTAAAATTGAGGAACGTATAGGAGTGGCTTTCAAGGAAAATGAGGTGGTACATACATTTGGTTCGACAGCCACGCTTTTGGTCAATGGTTTGAATGTTCCGCATATTGAACCGTCTGAAATTACAGATGACAGACGGATAAAAGTAGTATTGTTTAAAGAAAATCTTTCTACAGGCTGGGATTGCCCGAGAGCTGAAACAATGATGTCATTTCGCCATGCAGAGGATGCTACATATATTGCCCAGTTATTAGGGAGAATGGTCAGAACGCCTTTGCAAAGCCATATCCTTGTAGATGACTATTTAAATGATGTCCGATTATATCTGCCATATTTCAACGCATATACAGTAGAAAATGTTGTAAAAGAATTGCAAAATTCAGAGGGTGAAGATATTCCAACAGTTGTTGATAGTGAATCGCTTGAGGAGGTTGTATATGTACCTTGGACGATTCATACGACACAGCATAGAAAAGAAAATGCATCCATTCCGGGACAGATTGGATTGGAAGAATTTATGCCTGATACCGCAGTTTTAGGTCAGAGCAAAATAGAGCCTGATAATCAGCAAAACAGTAAATTAGAAGATATAGATAGTGTTGAACGAGGAACGGAGAATGATAATTTGTTTCCATTGCAGCAACCATGTCCGCAAAGCGAACCG
Source organism: uncultured Clostridia bacterium (assembly GCA_948467395.1). Lineage (GTDB taxonomy): Bacteria > Bacillota > Clostridia > Lachnospirales > Lachnospiraceae > Eubacterium_F. The sequence goes on from CAOKDX010000013.1 coordinate 1,897, forward strand.
CTTCCGGTTATTTCTGTTCCAGTGAATACAAATATGGAGGCAGAGGGGCAGATTGTAGAGGGTGAACAGCTTTCGCTTCTGCCTGAAATTGACCGCGAGGGAATCACAAAATTTATTAATGATCAAGGTTTTTTGACCTATGTTGTAAAAACAGCTAAGATTCATAGCTATTTAAAATCTTTACTCGATCTTGCAGGCTTGCTGACATATAACATGATATATCAAGGCGCGAAGGACGAGGTTGAAGAAGATATTCTTAATATGATGCGGGAATATGTAGATAAACTGCACCATTCGGGAGAATATGAAGCGCTTTCTTCCAAAGTGCTTGAATTTAAGCTGCTTGTAGATGTGTTTGATGTTTTCGGGCAGTCTATTAGAAATTATGGTCAGCTAAATTTTACGGCGATTTCTGATTCGGATATTGACCGTCAATTAAGGGCAGCTGATGCGCGAATCGGTAATTATGGTTTTTGTAACTTATATGGTCGGCGTTACTTGGATATCATGGATGTTAATAAGTATAAAATTGACTGTATCTTATTTGCCGCAGATGATAACTGTATTGCAAATTTGAACAGGTATGCAGAAAAGAAATTTCATGAATTGAATGATAAGTATCGTCGTTATGTTGTCGGGAAGTCTGAAAAATGCAGGAAACAGTATGATGATATCGTAGCAAACAGCGATATTGTCAGCAAACACAATTTTACGCTGCCAGAAACAGTCAGCGTGAAAATAGAGCCAACTGGTAAAAAATATGATAATCATTTATTTGCATATGCGGACGGAATGGCACAAATAAAATTAAATGGTTGGGAAAGCGGATTGATAGATGAGGAGTCGAAACGTTCTGATTTTGTCTGCTGGTTACGGAATCCGCCCAGAGAAAAATGGTCAATGTGTATGCCTTATGAGATGAAAGGTGAAACAAAGCCTGCATATCCGGATTTTATTATTGTCAGGAAAGATCCTGTCCTTGGTTATGTAATAGACATATTGGAGCCGCATAATCCTAATTTTAAAGACAATCTTGGGAAAGCTAAGGCATTGGCTGGATATGCAGAGGAAGAACCAAAAATAGGACGTGTTCAATTAATCCGCCGTGAAAAAGATGCGTCTGGCAAAGATAAGTTTAAACGCCTTGATATGTCACATGGGAGTATTAGGAAGAAGGTATTAAAAGCGATAAATACGGATGAGATTGACCACATCTTTGAAACGGATGGATTTTTTGAGTAATATGGCAGATAGTAAAATTAGCTATGAATACAAAGTAGCTGTAAAATCGGATAACACCGTTGTAACAAGCATATTTACGAGATTAATGGAATAAAATTAGGAGGTATCGGAATGGGTAAGGATGCTACATTGACATACATAAAAGACATTGCTTTAAAATTACACGATCCTAAAATGTTCGGGGGAGTATCACTTATGGTAGGCGCTGGATTTTCTAAAAATGCAGAAGGGATTGGAAATCGTGTAGCACCGCCCGATTGGAGTGAATTGGCAGCTGCAATGTATGAAGAACTTTATCCTAAGCCAAGTGAAGAGATAAGAATTAAGAATTGGGAAAAAGAAAAGATTGTTAAAACTTCAGGTAAAAATACACTTCGCCTTGCAGAAGAATACATTGCTTTTTTTGATAGGAATAAAATGAATACTCTTATTGAAAATAATATTAGTGATGAGATGTTTGTGCCAGGAGAGCTGCATAGAAGATTGTTAAAATTAAACTGGAAAGATATATTTACTACCAACTATGATACTTTGCTTGAAAGAACATGTGATGAAATTCTACAAGACAAAGAATATAAAGTTATTCTGTCTCAAGACAATTTGCCGGGTAGCAGTAGCGGATTAGCAAGAATCATTAAGCTTCATGGCAGTATTCCAAGTGTGCGGCCATATATTATTAGTGAAGAGGATTATCGTTGTTATCCAATGAAATATGCAGCGTTTGTGAATACAGTACAGCAGTCGTTAATAGAAACAACTTTGTGTATGATTGGTTTTTCTGGTGATGATCCCAATTTCCTTAGCTGGCATGGATGGCTGCATGATAATTTAGGAGAAAACTGTCCGCAGATATATTTAATAAATTTATTTGGAAATATGAATGATTCTGAGAAGGAAGTGCTTAGGAAAAGAAAAATTGCGTTGGTTGATTTAGAGACATTGCTTAAAGGAAATGAGCATAATAAATATGAGGAAGCATACAAAAGATTTTTTTCTAAAATAGAAGAAAGTAAAGAGATGCGTTTTGAAGACAGAGCCCCATATATAAATAAAGATCCATATAAATGGGAGGAAAGTGAAGAGGATACCTATGTTCTCAATATGTTAGAATTTTCAAATGAAATTTTGGAGCAAGAGGGAGATTATGTCTTGTTACCCGAAGCAAAGAGGGATAAATATCGTAATTATTTTTCTGACAGATTTGATACTTTTATTTTTAAGTGTAAAAACATTAATACAAATTTTATACATACTTTGTCAAACTTGATAAAACTGCAAATGATGTGTTTGATACCATTATATGATAATCAGGCGGATCAATTAAAGTCCATCTGTAAGTCTGTTGAAGAACGAGATTTAGACGTGAAGCTGGAATGGAGATTGCAAATAGATTTGTACCTGCTTCAGATGTATCGAATTGATGGGGATGAAGAAAAGTATCAACAGATTACTACAGTCTGCGAGAAATATTTAGATCAATTGCCTGATTCCAATAAAGCGGCCTATTGGATTGAATTAGTAAAACATGCGGCAGCTATGTTTGATATTGAGAAAATGAAATGTACATTAGATAAAATAGCACATACAAACATAAAAAATGAAATTGTAAAAGCAGGTCTTTATCTTCAAATTGGCGAACGTGACTTATCTGAGAGAATTTTGAAAGAATGTTTGGATGAATTAAGAAAAAAGAGATTGGATGCTCCGCATAATGCGTCATATAAAAGTTATCTGAGTTTGTGTTATGCCGCTTCCGGCAATTGGATGCGGCAAGACAGTAATTATTCGGATTCCGAATATAAGGATAATGAATACCGAACCAGAACGATTATTTTGGATTTGGAAAATCAATTAAGAGAGGAAATTTTAAATTCATCCGTTAAAGATGACACAAAGGCAAATGTTTTTGAAGTAAATAGAAACCGCGGAAACCCGATAACTTTTGGACAAAGCAGACTACAACGTTTGAGTTTTGAATTTATTTTAATGTTGGATATGCTTTGCCTTCCAATATTTACAGATCAAAGTATTTTATTGCCAACTGCTATGGAGAAAATTTTACACACAAGTAATAATACATATTGGAAGTTTTCCTTTATGATTCGATCAAATAATAAAGATGTTATTGAAAGAATTTTGTCAAGGCGTGGTATTGCAATTTATGAGTTGGAAGTAATGCAATTTCTGTACCGTAATATATGGAATTGTGTGCAGAAAACAAAATATAAAAATTTTGAATACCGTCATTCATTTTTGAGTCTCAACAATGCATTAGATGTTTTATCCAGAATGGCAGTTTATTTAGATGATACAAAAATTATTGAACTAATTAAATTTATTGCTGGAATTAATCATAATGATAATATACAGTATATGTCTAATATAAGCAATATTCTTCAAAGATTATCAACTAGGTTTAATGGTTCAATTGCTGCTGAGCTAAAAGATGAATTATTTGCAGTTGATAAAAGTAAATTATGTTTAGCATCTTATTTTAATGACGTAAACATTATGTTGGACGATAATGTTGAATGTTATTCCAATGCAATTGAATTGGTTAAGAGTAATGATATTGAAAAGCGTGACATTGGAATTGCGCAATTACTAATTTTATGGAGAAATTCAAAAAACGAAAAATTCAGTAAGCAAATTGAAGCGGCTATTTGGAAAAAAGAAACTAACATATTACCAGAAACGAAAAAATTTAATGTTGTAATATGGGAAGAATTACCGTATCCTACAGAAGTAAATTTTGCAGATTTGTATAAGGATTATATATTAGGTGGATTGGGGAATCCTTCGAATGGGAATGTATTTCAATATATTAATTTATTTTATCTTACATCTCCTATGAGCAATGATAAATATACGAGAATTAAGTGGGATGCAGATTGTCTAATGGGTATACTTAATGCGGTTGCAGATAGAATTAATAAGATTAAGAATGATAGCGGAATAGAGATTTGGGGATTTGATACGGAAAAATTGCAAAAAAGGTACTTGAATGAATTTACGGTTATGTTGTATGCATTAGGGCAAGCTGACTTAGAAATTGCTAAAACACTTCCAATAATTGAAAAGGCTATAGGATTGTTAAATGAAAAAGGGACTAATGGAAGTGCTTTTGAAGCAATAAAAACAGCTGTTTCCGGAGATTACATGGAAGCAATAGGAAAACTTAAAGATGCATTTTGGTCAAATGATGAAAAAGTGATATCCGAGGCTTCGCTGGGGTTACAAGGAGTACTATATATTTTAAAACAAAATAATGGAAATACAGATGTTATAAAAGATACCGTGTTAGAAATAATGCAGACGTTGCAATATTCGGATATAAAGTATGTTAAAAGTATTTGGAATATTCTCAAACAGCTTATTCGCAGAGTATTTAATGAGGATGATATTTATCAGGCTAAATTGGCTGAAATATTTGAAAAATGTATGCGAAGTTATTCATATCAAGGGAAAAAGGGTGATAAATATTATTTTGAGGCTATGTATAATTGTAATATGGCATTGAAGAGTTATCATGACCAAATAATTGAAAATGATTTTTCTCTAAATGTTGAGATGAAAAAAACTATTAATTATGTAAAGTCAATGGGAATCTTTGAACTGTTAACAATATGGAAATAATTGCAAAGTTGTGTTTTAATTATAGATTTAGGAGCAATCATTAAACACAAAGATGAAAAAGCAGGAAATCCTCCGATTACTCTATCATCAGAACATAGATGATAGAGTAATCGGATTGTTAATAAAAAAATTGAAAAAAGTTTTTTTAAATTGGCATATTGAAAATCTGAAGTTATGTAAGAAAGCATTTCTATCAGTTCTTCCTGCCCAATTTATTCTGTGTTATAATTTGTTACAGGTTTTTCTTTCCCTTATTTTTGCCCTTATGAGGGTTCGTAACATGAGGGAAAAGGATATAACACAAGGGAAAGCATAAGGGCAAACTCACTTGCTCTAAATTTAGCATTTTCAAGGGTTTGAGGACTTTTTGAAGATAAGATATAACAGTTATTAAATGATAAAAAGTATCTTATCAGAATTCCTGTTTGTCGGGAAGTCAAGTATAATAAGAAAACGAATTTTATAAGGTGAGGATAATGGTTAGAGAAGTAAAATGGACATATTTGTATTATATATTTGAAGTGGTACTTGTTGTTCTAATCATAATATATGGGCAAAAAGCGATTGAAACCTTGTTGAAAAAAGAAAGCCTCATTCCTTTTGGTGGTATTATTTTGGCTATGACATGGGGGGCGATTCACAATCACAACCTGCTGGCTCTGCTTTTTTACCCAAAAAGTGGATATAACTATAAGCAGCTTGAATAATCAGGTTCTCCCATTACAAAAGCACTGCTTAAACGAAGAGAGAGAACTGTTTTAAGCACTTATAGATTATTTCAGACACTTCGGCCAGCTCCTCTGACAGCAGATAATGTCCTGCGTCAGGGAAGGAAACGACAGAGGGGACAGAATCATAAAAATGCTGCCATTTCTTTGATTTTTTGTCATAATGAATAGACAGGGGATCCTTTCCGCCAAAAAACAAAGTGACTGGAGCACTGATCTGCAGGTCTTTTAATTTGTAATTTTCCATATAGGAGAAGAAGCGGGCCGTGTCATGCCGGAACTGGGGGATTCTGGCATGGAAAGGACCGGAATCCGGACCCTTGGCCTTTTTAGCCGCTTTTGTCTGTCCGGGATACAGGCGGTTCAGGATTCGGATGATCTGCCTGTCAGACAGGAGATCCCAGGGAGAGAATTTCTTCTTTCCCATATGTATCCAGGAGGCAGGGAGGGATGAGATCAGGAAAACATGGAGAACGGTCTTTCCTTCCGTAGAAAGGCGGCTGGCAAGTTCGGTGGCAAGGGCACTGCCGACACAGTATCCTGTAAGGACAATCTGCTCATATCTGTCGAGGGAGGCAAGCAGATCTTCGGCTGCCTCTTCGATGGTCTTTCTGCCGGGCTTCTCCGTGGAGACGGTAGCGATATCCCATGGCAGATCAGCAAGCCGCCTGGCAAGACCGCCAAAAATCTCACTGTTTCCTCCGCCAAAGGGAACGCATAAAAGCAGCTGTCTTTCCTGCCGGGATATAAGATAATCCAGAAGAACAGGGGAAGCTGTCTCTGGCTCCGTCAGGCATTCCTGCATTGGCCGCTGTTCTTCTGTCAGGATGCCGGCAAGGAGAGTGACAGACGGATAGCGGAAGATCAGGGAATAGGAGCAATCATAGCCATGACTGCGAATATCCTGTATGATCTGGATGGCAGTCAGTGAATCCAGTCCTTCCTCGATCAGGTCCGTATCGGCCTGTACATTGGCGGGGAAGTATTTTCCTATAATACAAAGAAGCCGTTTCTCTAAAGGAATATTAGCAGAAACTGCTTTTTTTCTATTGACAGGCAGTATTTCTTCTGGCTGTCGTTCCTTTATCCTGGATTCCTGACGCAGCTTTACCAGGTCCAGCTTGCCATTTTCCTTTCTCGGAAATTTTGGCAGCCGGAACCACTGGCGGGGAATGCTGTAGTCGGGGAGCTTTCCGATGAGGATGGCCGACGGGGCCGCCAGCTCCGTGTCACACTCGTAGTAGGCAGTTAAGCAATGGTTTTGTATTTCTACATGGGCGGAAGAGACATCCTTATCAGACAAGAGAAGATTCTCTATGGCACCGGTATCTATACGCATGCCCCGCAGCTTTTCCTGACGGTCTCTGCGGCCGAGATAGAGAAGCTCCCCATTGGGAGAAAGGGATACGAAATCTCCAGTCCGGTAGGCGGGTAATCCCTTCCAGGTAAAGTAGCCGCCGGTGTTTCCTTCCAGATATCCCATGCCAACCAGATCCCCGGTTATACATAGTTCCCCTGGAACATCAGCAGGGAGAGGGATCGTTTCTTCCGGTGGAAGGACAAAGAGACGGGTATTGGCCACCGCCCGTCCGATGGGAATCGTCCCTTCTCCGGGCACATATTCGTGAAAAGAGACGTCAATGGTGCATTCTGTTGGTCCATAGAGGTTAATCAGCCGGATAGAGGGAAACAGTCTGCAGACCCGGGCTGCCAGCTCTGGTTTCAGCGTCTCCCCGCTGGAGAAAATCTCACGGAGGGATGGCAGGGTACGCCCATTTTGTTCCAGATCCCTTACCAGGGCTTCCAGCATACCAGGTACAAAGTGGATACGGCGGATTTTCCACAGATCCGTCAGGTCAGCGATCCGGTCCGGGTATTTTTCCTCTCCCTGGGGCATAAGGCAGAGACAGCCCCCATAGGCGGGGGATAAGAGAAGCTCCCAGACCGACACATCAAAGGTACTGACTGTCTTCTGGAGCGTAATGCCGCCATTACCAAAGGTATCGTTCATCCACTGCAGGCGGCACATCAGGGAATAATGGCTGATCTGCACTGCCTTTGGCAGCCCGGAGGAACCAGAGGTGTACAGAAGATAAGCACATTGGCTTTGCAGGGCACGGATGGGATTATTTCTGCCACAGTCCTCCTTTGCACGGCGGCAGAGATGATTCCAGAGAGGTGTCCCCTCCTGTAAATGATCCTCTGTGAATTTGTTTTCTGCGGGAGCTATCACTTCATTCTGCAATGTGCGGTCATATACGATGAGCTGGCAGTTCCCGGCCAGCTGCCGAAGGCGCTGTGGGTGTTCCTCTGGATGGATGGGGAGAAAGGCGGCGTTCCGGTGCAGGATAGCCAGCATCAGGACAGGCAGCCATACCGACCGGTGAAGATGGATACCGACGGTATCTCCTTTCCCAATGTTTCTTTCCCGGAGCCAGTCAGAGATCTGGTAAAACCATGCCAGAGATTCCCGGTAAGTCCATGCCTGTTCGATATCCTTTAATATTATCTGGTCAGCCCGGCGGGATACGGTGGGACAAGCCCATTGAAGAAAAGTCTGGGGAAGCGTCAGGGTGGGAGAAACGGCAGGAGCAGCGTGATTCAACAGATCATAGGCGTATTTGTCAGCGGGGGCTAAAAGGGTGATGTCCTCCCATCTGGTTCCGGAAGTGAGCTGTTCCAGGATAAGGAAATAGCGGCAGGCAAGCTGTCTGACCTGTTCCTGTCCGTAAGTCTGTTTCTGGTAGAAAATCTGCAGGCTGTGCCTGTGTTTCGAATCATGGATCCATATCCGGAGGGGTGTGTCCGTGAAATTTACATCAGCCTCATGGTATCCGGAGATAGGATTGGTCATCATATTTTCCGGGTGGTAGGATACCAGAGTGTCAAAGTCAATTTGGGCAGACGGATCCAGCTTTCGAAGTGTGCGCAGTGAGAAAGCGCCGTACCGGAGGGCGGCGAGGAAATTAGTTTCTAATTGGGAGCACAATGCCTGTGTATCCGCCGGGGTGTCATGAAAGGAAATGGGCAGGACCCGGCTGAAAAGACCGACGATATCACGCTGGCGGCGCTGGCGGTATTCCGTCATGCGCCCAATGACAGTATGGTGTATTCCCTTACTTTTGCAGCGTTCTGCCAGCAGGGCCAGAAACCAGAGGGACTCCGCGGATACATTATATTGTTTCGCGTATGCGTGGAGCTGCTGGAAGAGGGGATCCGGCATTGTCAATTCGATACAGCCGGCGGCTGCAGACAGAGCAGTTCTCTGCCCAGACCACTCCGCTGTGTGAGGAAATGTATTGTTCAGCCAGTTCCTTGTCTGCTCCTCACTGGCATATCGTTGATCTTTTTCCTGCATCAGTTCCAGATAGCGGTAATCCGTTTGAATGCTGCGGCGGACTTCTGCATAGCCTTCTTCCTTCAGGCGCGGCAGAAGCTGTTCCTGCCAGTGTATCAGGGTGATAATGGATTTTCGATCCATGATGAGGTGGTGGAATTTCTCACATCCATACCATTCCCCATTGGCGAAATGGAACAGGCAGGCGCTGAACAGGGCTTTGTCCTCCTCGAAGGGGGCCAGGAGCCAGTCAGTGAGCTTCTGGCAGATTTCTTCCTCTGTGTATTCCGTGCATTCGTAAAGTGGTATTTCAGCTTCTGCCGGTGTGGCGGCCCGCATGGTTCCGGGACCGTCCACTGACAGGCATAATGCGGCATGGGCCACAGGCATGAGAGCCAGCATATGCTGATAGCAGGTAATATCTTCACCGGAGGCAATGGAAAAAAAACCACCCATATTGCACAGCTCTCTCTCGGGATAGTGATACATAATGGATTCAATATTTTCCTGCTGCGGCAGCATTGTCAGTCGTTTCATACCTGGTTCGTCCTCTCTTGGCAATGTAGATTTTTGAACTCATTGTACCATATGTCTGTCTGTAAATCACCTGATTTTTTTTCAATTGGGATATTACACGCAAAATACCAGCATTGAAATCATGGAAACGATTTGTTATACTGTTGGACAACAATACATGGAAGAGGAGGAGCGGATTATGAACAACGAATCATTGGAAAAGGAAATTTTTGATGCGATTGTAGAGAGGATGGGGCTGGCAGAGGTGATCGCGGAGCTTCCGCCGGAGAAGCTTGCCTATGATACTCCGTTATTTGAGTCAATGGATTCGGAGGGAATTGCATTGGATTCTATTGATGCACTGGAACTGGTTGTGCTGCTGCAGGAGAAATATGGAATTACGGTTCTGGATGAGGATATGTCCAGACTGGTGTCAGCAGCCAGAATCGCTGAATTTGTGGCAGAAAAGAAAACAGGCGGGGTATAAAGACAGTGGGATATACAGGAGAGAGACCATTCCCTCGGGGAATGATCCCCGTTGTAACAGGTCTTGGGGTTATGGCGCCCAATGGACGGAATGCGGGGGAGTTTTTTCGGAACTGCCAGAGGAAGAAAACAGGAGTCCATATTCCGGGGATTCCGTTAGCTGGTACGGAGAAACTTCGGACAGAGTATTGGGGGCAGATTGATGAAGTTCCCGGATATCAGGAAGAATTTGCCGGAAATATCGTATATCGGAGCAGGGCGCTGGCGAAGCGGGCACTGGAGGAAGCATTGTCTGATGCCGGGCTTTCCAAAGAAGCGATAGCGGCTCTTGGTGACCGCGCTGCTCTGGTTACGGCGGCTCTCAGCTACGATGATTATTCTGTTCTGGAAGCAGTCAGGGGAGACGTTTCCTATCTGGAAGAGGAGACGCTTTCCTTTTATCTCAAGAGGCTTTGCGGTGTCAGGGGAGGCTGCTACAATTTTTCTCCGGCCTGCGCTGCGGGGACGGCGGCAGTGGGAACCGCCATGGAGCTGATTCGTTCCGGGCGGTGTGAGGTAGTCCTTGTCTGTGGTGTGGATGCCCTGTCTAAGATGGTGGCATACGGCTTTCACAGCCTGAAGGCACTGAGCTGCGGTATATGCCATCCCCTGGATCAGAGAAGAGATGGCATCAATATCGGGGAGGGCTGTGGAGTTCTTGTGCTGGAGGGCCGGGAACATGCCCGCCAGAGGAGAGCTGGCGTCTATGCGCAGTGTGTCAGCTATGCCATGGGGAATGAGGCATTTCACATCACAAGCCCATGTCTGGATGGTGAGGGATTTTATGATTCCATGTACACGGCACTGCAGAAGGGTGACCTGTCTCCGGATGAGGTGGATTATATAAACCTTCATGGAACGGGGACGCTTGCCAATGACCAGGCGGAGCTGGCAGCGGTGGAACAATTATATGCCGGTGCCGGGAAAAGGCCATACCTGTCGTCTTTGAAGGCGCTGACCGGACATTGCATGGGGGCGGCAGGGGCACTGGAGGCAGTGCTGACGGTGCTGTGCCTGAAGCATCAGCAGTATTTTCCCCTGTGCAGTGCTGACTGCCCCATGGAGGAGACCAGGGATTATCAGAACCAGCGGTATCCCATTCGCTATGCATTGTCAAATTCTTTTGCCTTCGCCGGCAATACGGCAAGCGTGGTCTTTGCCAGAGCAGATGTGGAACAGATCAGTGGGATCGTGACAGAAAAGAGAGATGTATATCTCAATGGAATCGGGATTATTCTGCCGGGGATATCCGGCATTCATAAGGTGAAGGAAAGAATCTGGCAGAGAGAGGGCGGTTCCGGCGAACGGAAGGATAAGGGGACATGGAATCAGGAAGGTGCGGATCAAGTCTGCCAGGTTGAGGAATTGTCCACACCCGGGATTCCGGCAAAGAAACTCCGGGGCATGACAAAGCTTTCAAGAATGGTGTTGTCAGCCGCCCTCCAGGCAGAGAGGGACGCGGGTGCGGATCATGCGGCATGGGATGCCGGGAGAACAGGCACAATATTTTCTTCTCTCTACGGTGCACTGAAGGACAGGATCGGCTTTGGAAGAATGGTTGACAAAGAAAAACCAGATCTGTGCAGCCCAACTATATTTGCTAATATTTCACCGAATGCGCCGCTGGGACATCTATGCATCAATATGAACTGCAGGAAGAACAGTACAAGCATGCAGGGGGCTTCCCCTCTTCTGCCGGCGCATATGTTTGTGGAAAATGGGGACTGTGACCAGATGCTTTGCAGTGTGGCAGAAGAGTTCCATGATGTGCTGGCAGGGAAACAAGCGGAAGGCTGCCTGCCCTATTCTGGCGGCAGGGATCACTGCTTTCAGCTTTTTTTGCAGAGCAGGCAGTCAGAGACAGGCTACTGCCGGATTGGGAGGATTATTACAGGTACTCTGGACAGAGGGATTTTGACGGGGGCTCCTGAAGAATGGGAAAAGGAGAGGTTTCTGGAACTGGCAGACCGCTGCTGTCGTCAGGCAGAGCTCGTGCCAGACGCCATATTTTCCATGAGAGGTGCCGATTTTGTCAATACGGCGGAGCGGCGGACGTTTATGAAATACTTTCCCCAGACTCAATGCCTTTCGGCAGACCGGTTCTTTCCTGGTCTGGGATATGATATGTTTTATGTAAATATCGCTGTGGCAGCTCTCTGTCTGAAGGAGGGAACGATACCATCGTCACTGTGCAGCGGGGACAGTGGGAAACCAGCGAATATCCTGGTGACAGGATACGATGCCTGTGGCAACTATTTTGCCGTGCTTCTGCATTCATTGGAAACGGGTATCTTTTAATTATTCGCGATAAATTGCTCAGAAATGGGGGACTGAAATGAAAATATTACAGGGAAAGAAAATTATCATTGTCGGAGGAAGCCGGGGAATCGGAGAGGCGGCGGCGAGAGAGTGCCTGGCTATGGGCGCCTGTGTTGGGGTTACATATGTTTCATCGCAGTCCCGCGTGAAGGCGATGGAACAGGAGTTTGCCGGCGGTGCTGCTGATTTTTTTTATACCCATATGGATATTACCTGCCCGGATTCTGTCCGGGAGGGGATGAAGGAGCTGATGAGCCGGCTGGAAGGCATTGATGTGCTGATCAATAATGCCGGAATTACCAGAGATCAGTCATTTGCCTTTATGGCGGAAGAGAATTGGGAGGACGTCCTGCAGACAAATCTGACGGGGGCATACCGGGCTGCCAGACAGGTGGTTCCGCCTATGGCAGCCCGCAAAAATGGTGTTATCATCAATGTTTCTTCTATCAGCGGAATGAAAGGGATGCCGGGGCAGGCTAATTATTCGGCAGCGAAGGCAGGGCTGATCGGGCTGACCAGGTCCCTGGCAAAGGAACTTGGACGTAATCATATCCGTGTCAATGCCGTAGCGCCAGGATTTGTGGAAACAGATATGGTGGAGAAGATGGACGAAGGCACAAGACAGGCCGCTGTTTCTCAGATTCCGCTGGGGCGTTTTGCCACACCGGAGGATATCGCGCATCTTCTGGTTTTTCTTTCCAGTGATTGTGCCGCCTATATTAACGGAGAGACGGTTGTTATCGATGGCGGGCTCTCTTAAGGCCCCGCTCGGACCGAGCCGGCTCAACGGAAAGCAAGGGTAAGAACGGCGTCTCCGATGGGTGACCAGTCCGCACAGGGGGTTCTGCGGATCAGGCTGTGGCAGGATACCCTGGCGAAGCCTCCCACAGCAAGGAGAAGGGACACATCTGTCCTTATGCAGTCCCCTGGCGCCGGACAGGAGCGGACCCGGGAGGATCTGACTTCGGCAAGGTATAGGAGATCCGGAAGATTGTCCCGGTATCGAAAACCCAGAAGGGCGGAGGCAGACTGCGCCATATTTTCCAGCAGATAGCTTTCGGATACGGCAAGAAGATCTCCTTCTGACACAGACCGCTCCGTCTTGATATGATTTTCTGATAATTCTAATATCCGGTCTACCAGTATGAATGGATAGGCTTGTGGAATCTGTAATGGATATGGCTTATACTCGTTCATATGTATTTCCTCATTTCTTTTCAGGTGCATCCTGATTTCTACTATCAAACCAGTCTATAATATACCGCTCTTTTATACAATTTGTGAATAATAATACACTGACTATCTTGTTGATCAAAATGGGTTTTGTTAGAATTAAATACATCGAATTTCAAATTGTATGTACAGAAAGGAGGCTGCTATGAAAAAACGACTATCACGCGGCATTGCCGTGCTGCTTGTTTTGGGAATGGCTGCAGCCAGCATGTCGGATCTTTCGATGGGGCTGGCCCAGGCAAAGACTGCCAAAAAGGAGCAGGAGGCCCGTCAGGAGGAGGAACTTAAGAAACAGCTGGCGGCGACCAGATCAGAGTTTCCGAAAGGCGCTATCGGATTTATGTCCAGTCAGCTTTCGGTGGCAGAAGGCGGCAGCACGAGGATTGAGATTGTGAGACAGGGGGGAACGGATACGAAAGCTACCGTGAAATTTAAAGCGGTGGATGTATCGGCGGATTATGGAAAAGATTACCAGCTCTCTGTGACAGAGGGAAAGGACACTACTGTTCTGGCGGCAGCGCAGAATCAGAAATCCCTGCTGAGCATGTACAGTGACAGCATGACAGTAGAAGGCAGGGACGATACCGAGGAGAGCCGGGACTCTGGGAAAGAGGACGCAGGGAATGCGGCGGAAAAGGCAGTGGAAACCGCCTTGACGGAGAATGGAAAGGTATCGTTGAGCCAGCTCTCCGGTTCAGAAAAGGCGAAGGCCCTTCAGAGCGGGAAGGTGAGCCGGCAGAAATCCTGGCGTGAGATAGAGAAATCCGACGGGAAATCCGGTGAATATGCTCAGGCGGAGGAGATCACAAAGAAGGGCGGCGATGCGCTGGAAGACGTACTGGAGGCAATGAGCGGCGCTACCTATACCCTGACGTTTGGGAAAGGCGAATATAAAAAGGTCATTGATCTTGAGACGATAGACGACGATATGGCGGAGTCTGACGAACAGATTATGCTGATGCTGTCAGACGCCAAAGGCTCAGAGCTTTCTGCCAGCCATACCGGATATGTAAATATTAAGGACAATGAATCATCCGAAGTAAATGTATTTCGGATGCAGGATTCCCGGATCCGTGTAAGGCGCGGTGAGAAGCAGATTACGCTGACGGTCTGCCGGACCTCGGGGACGGGGCAGATGGCGGTCATGGGAGTCGGCACCATCGCTGATACTGCCAGGGCCGGCAGGGATTATGAGGCAGTGACAGAGACGCTGGTATTTCCTCCCGGGGTGAAAGAAAAGACCATTACCGTTCCGCTTGTTGTGGATTCGGATACCGAGGGAGACGTCTCCTTTTATGTTGGCGCTGCCTCGAATCAGGACAGCGTTATCGATGCGGCGTCAAAAGTAACAAGGGTTACGATTGAAGCTCCGGCCGGAAAGATGAAGAAAGCAGGACGCACCTTCTCCGATGGCATATCAGCCAGGGACAGGACGGAAGATTGTGGCGGCAGCCCTGACATCTGGGCACGAAACTGGAATGCCGCTGAATGGAGCAGGAGTGGGCTGGATCTTAGGAACGCAAAGAGCATGCGGGTGACCTATACCAGTACACAGGGCTCACGTACATGGAAGGACGGCTGCGACAACAGAAGCAGCAGCGACCGGTCGGTAGCCCTTTATCTGAATAATAATCAGGTATCCAAAAAGTGGGGCGCTTCTTTTTCCAATACGTCAGTGGAGATAGACCTTAAGGATTATCAGAAAAATAATATGACTCTGAAAGCGGTTGTCCGTCCGGAAAATAATAATGACAATGCCATGATGAAAGTGAATAGTATCCAGGTTGTCTATCAGGATTACACGGTGGAAGTGGCAAACGGTGCGCTGAATGATGAGAACAAAATCTTTAATAAGGCGAACTGTTATAAGGAAAAAATATATACAGCGAAGGGAAAATTCACAGAGACCGGAAATTATTATGCGCTGGGCAGCCTGAAGGTAAACGGCTCTTCTAACAGCATGATTTACAAATGCGGTAATGTACTGAGTATCGGGTATTCCCTGAATGCAAATGCGAAAAATTCTGCCGGGCTTGCACCCTCGTCAGACAGTGTTGAATTTAAGGATATAGAGCTGTATAACAATGGCAAAAGCAGGTGGGAGTCCCTGGGCGGTACATCGGTCAGCGCAGAGAGACTTCTGACGACATACCGCAGTTATGCAACCAAAGACCATAAGTTCAGGCTGCGTCCGGTATTTAAGATCAGACAGGCGAATATCCGGTTTGTCACAGATACAAAATCAGGTGAATTTAATGGTTTTAATAATGGCGATGTATTTACTGATATGACATTGCTGGATACAATCCAGGTATCTGCGGCTCCGAAGTCAGGCTATGCTGTGAAAGCGATTACGGTGTCTGGTTCCCGGAGGATTGTGGACGATTCCCGGAAGGATGAGGTAACGTTTGCACCACAGAGTACAAATCAGATTGTAGTGACAGCGGCATATCAGGATGCTTCTATAGATGTGGCAGTACATCCAAGAGGCGGCAATAAGGATAAGGGCTCTGTACTCTATTATGATTCTGAAAACCCGGAGAATTCAGTAGTGGGCAGTAATGGGAAAACCATGACCATACATAATATCAGGCTGAACAATCAGTATAATATTATCGGGCTTGCTTCCCCCGGCTATCGTGCAATATGGTCGGATGGGACAGCGGATGACGACAACAACGGTATCATATCACAGGAAGAACAGGATCGGTATCGTGACCACAAGGGATTCAGCTCTGTCAGCGGGGAGGTTCTCCAGTATATACCAAGAGAGCCATACAGCAAGATTTATTATGATTTCCAGGTGCCGTCCGTGGCAGACAAGAGTCAGCAGACCTCTATCGCCGGCAGGATCTATCTGAGTGATACCGAGATCTTTACCGGAGAGGAAGTGATAACAAAGATAAATGGCGCCACCGTATCGGTAGGCGAGTCGGCCGCCGATGTCAAAGAAGGTCAGGAGGATAACCGCTATTCGACGCTTACAAGGAAACTGGATAAGAAAAATTCCTATGCGAAGGCAGGGAACGGATATTTTGAAATTCCGGGAAATGGCAGCTTTTATGTGAATGACTATCATCTGGTAAATATTCAGTACCGGGCGTCAAACGGAAGTACTTTGATCGGCTCTGAGGTAATGCAGCCGGGGATCTACAAAAATATTGAACTCCAGACGGATTCTGTTATGACGGTAGAAGACGCCAGGGTGATGTACCAGGACAAGAATAGTAAAAGCTGGAATGACCTGGATTTCCGCTATGTAGATAATGGGGATTACAATTGCTGCATGGAATTTGATGTTGTGAGCCAGAAGAATTCTGTCCAGCCAAGGAAGGCAGAGCTTGTCTTTTATTGTGACGGCTCAGAAAAGGCGAAAGTGGAGGATACCGTGGATGCGGAGCATGCAGGGCAGTTTCATTTCGAATTCAATCCATCGGAGCTGGCGCTTCCCGGCGGTACGACGGCGGCTCTCCGGATCTACGACCAGAACGGCGAGATGTACTATGAGAGACAGACAGGAATTGCCATCAAAGAGTCCATCGGTATTATCGACATGGTGAACAGCTTTGATTTCGGCGGCGTGAATACTGCCATTAAGCTGGTGGGCAAGATAGATTCACAGTTCGATCTGGGCTGGAATGGGTCGCTGAATGCCAGGGACGAGAACGAACATGTAACATATGGGGAGGATCAGTCCATCACTCTTTCCATTGGATTTGAGAAACCAGATCTGGTGAGTACGGAGAAGACAAATAAGAAGACCCTGCAGAGTCTGGCAGCAGACAAGGCAGATGCGGATCAGGCACTGATCGATGAAAAGAAGAAAACAAAACCAGATGCTGCCAAGGTGAAGGAACTGGAAGAGAAAGCCCGGAAGGCAGAGGAGGACTATAAAAATAAAGTGAAGGACAGCAGTTCACCGGCAGGTGAGAAGCGCTCTGCGGAAATAGCAGGCAATGCCAGCCTGGGTATGGCTGTCCGCCTGTCCATGACATTTGCCTATGATGAACAGAAGACGGCAAATTATTTTGAGCGGATGGTGCTTGCGGTAGAAATTGACGGAGGCGCCGGGGCGAAAGTAAAATTCGCCACTCCCATCGGCATTACTATCAGCCTTGGCTTTGAGATAAAAGGAAACGCCGTGGCAAGCTTTATCATTGCCCGTAAGACAGACCAGGAAGTGAATCCAAAGTATTATCTGACATCGGTAAAGAATGAAAATTCTATCACGGATAATGCAGGAAAGATCAATCTTTTCAAGACAGGAAACGGGGTAGAGAAGCCATTTAAGATGAGCGGTGAATTTGAAGTGAACCCTGCACTGACCCTGACGGCGGGAGTGGGAATCGGCGGCGTGGTAGACGTGGAGGTATCCGGAACTGCTGCTTTTAAAATGAATTTTTACACAGATGACCAGGAAAATAATGGAATGGTGAATCTGAGTGCAAAGATTGGAGTAAAGGTTCTCTTTATTGAGGCCAGCTGGCCGTTTGTGTCGAAGGATGTCAATCTCTTTGGGAACAGCCGTGCCGCAGGACTTTCTCTGGACGATGAGAATTATCTTCATGACAGTGCTTCCCTGCTGCAGGCTCATGACAGGAACTATCTGGAGAACCGGGGCAGATGGAATAGCGGCGGCATGTCAGCCAGGAGCCTGGACGAAAATGAGAAAGGCGTAAAGGAAGCGGCGATTCAGACAGGAATTTATTCCGGAACCGATATTCAGCTGATGAAAATCAACGAGGAGGGAGATTATCTGGGCGTATTTCTGGATGATCCCGGCAAGGGTACGGATGCGCTCAACGGCGCGCAGATTTATTATTCCATCTACAGCCATGTAACTGGTGAGTGGTCGTCCCCTGTCCTGCTGGAAGATGACCAGACGACAGACCAGGATGTATCCGCATTTGATCTGGGAGAGAGAGGAATCATTGTCACCTGGTCATCGGCAAATAAGAGATTTACGGATTCGGACAACAGGACAGATATGATGAATGCCTTGGATATCCATGCGGCCTTCTTTAATAAAAATACGAAGGTATTTGGAGAAAAAATGAGCATTACCAAAACCACGGGGGAGGACAGTGAGGCAGATGTTTCACCGAGCGTGATTTTCAATAATGATTCCCTGCTGGTGTACTATACAAAGAATAAATATGAGGTGTCAGATCAGGAGGCAGAGGGAGAAGTAGTCGGTGATGTGGTTCACCCGGCTTCCCGTTATATGGCATATCGTGAATATCATTTTACAAATAGTACGCCGTCCGCCGGCGATACGGCCGGGAGCTGGATTGACGACTATGACAGCCTGAAAGACACAACAGTAAAGACAGGACTGGAGGCAGGATATAATGAAGCGAAAGCGGACAATCATCCGGATTTCGCAGCCTTTGAATCATTCGAAGCCTATTATCAGGACTATATCAAAGACTGGTATGGGCAGGTGATGTTTGATACGATACCTCCGTTATATATCGATGAAGAGCTGGATGAGGAAGGATACTGGAGGAACAATGCGGAACCAAAGATTTATAACAGTGCCAAGGTGACGGATGCCTCCCAGGTAAAGGGAGAGAACGCAGAGGATAAGACGGGAATCGTAGAAGGCGGCGTCACAGTTGGAGGAAGTGAGACGATTGATGAGAGCTGGGGTCCTAAGATCATAGACAGCGACGCCATCAGCTACAACGACCTGGGAATCTTCGCTTTCACCGGTGATTATGACCAGAGCATGGAGACAACCGGGGACAGGGATATCTTTATACAGATTTATGACTTCAAGACGGGAGCCATGACCCATCCTATCGTTCTTACAAGTAACAGCAGGGAGGACAGCGATGTGCATTTTGTGAAAGCGCAAAATGACAAGAATAAAGATACCTATCTGACCTGGCTGTCGGATGGTGATATCACAGCCCTGAATATTTCCAATGTGGTGAAAAACTGTCTGGTGGAAAAAGAAAAGGATGGACAGAAATATTATATTGTAGATAAGTCGAAGAAAGAGGAAAACGGATATGAACCGGCACTGATAATGGTGAAGGGCGAAGTCGCCAGGGAAGATGACGGTACAGAGAAAGAAGGGGCTGTCAGCGAGATCACAGGATTTGATGTGAAATCAAATAAGGATTATATTTATGTGACATGGACACAGAACGGCCAGACACTGAAAAAAGGAATAGAGGAAGATTCTGATGAGGCAGCAGTGGCCGAGAATCAGAACATTGAAACGCAGATCTATATGGCGCGTTATGATTTTGATGAGGGGCGCATGACAGATGCTGTGCAGGTGACAAGCGGAAGCGGGGACAACTACAGCAATATGAGTTTCGTTGTCAATAATGACAGCACCCTGACTGCCTTGGCGGCAAAAGCCGGGACGAAGGTAGTAAATGCCGCCGAGTTCAATGAGACTGTAGAGGATTACAACAAAAATATCGGTGATCCGGATAAGCAGCAGGACAAAGTATCAGAAAAGGACTTTACAAAGTTTGCAGCAGTGGATGAGGACAACAAAACCCTTGTTGCCATGACAGTGACACCTTGCAGCGTATTGAAGGTAAAAGATTGGACGGCGGATGATTTCATTGCCGGGGAAGAGAACAGTGTGACCATAGAGCTCATCAATGATGGTATGGATACAATTAAGGGGGCGGACGTTACCGTTACGGATGCGTCAGGAACAAGCCTTCTGCGTGGAGAGGATGGAAATGTGGCAGCCTCTGCCAGGATTGACAAAATGATGGGGGGAAGTACTTACCATATTCCATGTACCCTTTCTCTTCCAGAACATGCGGATATGGGCGAGATCCGGATTCATGTGACAGACAAGGACGGCAGGGTATTATTGACGGATAAGTACGAAAGTAAAGTGAAAGAAGAAAGAATCGTCACAGAAGTAAAGGCGGTGGAAACGGATGAGCGTGATGTCTATGACATAAGCTTTGATGTGGAGAATGGTGTCTGGAAGGATGCGCCGGAGAGGAAAGCGGCTGTTGGCGTAGTGACAGCGGAGGGCGACAAGAAACTTGCCGATGTGACGATCCCTGCCATGGAGAAGGGAGAGAAGAAGACCGTAATGGCTGCTGTCACAGTAGATTCAGCAAGGCAGTTTATAGAAGGTAAAGACGAAGAAGGACAGATGACAGAGACAGGGACCTTCTATGTCGATATTGGAGACAGCCGGGATACGGCATCTGTTGTGCGCACGGCCAGCGATGCACAGCTGAAACAGACCGACAGCATCCAGAGTGCCCGTTTCGCTGGCGGTAATGAGATCCGGATCGGTGTTGGAGAGACATTGCATCAGGAATTGAATCTCGTTTCTTCCCTGGCAGATGAAAAGACCGGGGTAACAGGAACGGAGGGACTGCAGACACGCTGGAGCACGGAGGATGAAAGCATCGCCAGTGTGAGTGGCGACGGAATCCTGACAGGAATGAAGAAGGGTACAACGAAGCTGACCGCTTATGTGTATCCAAAGGATGAAACTACCAGGATATCGGTGACAGAGGGCGACACATCACAGTATAACTTTGGCACGCACTCCAACGACTTTGTCATCACTCCGAATAAGGCGCTGAAGAGCTATCAGGCAACGGTGACCGTTAGCGAAGATGCGCCTGCACCGGATGATACCAATAAGACGCCGGCGCCACCGGATAAAGAGGATGATCCAAAGACAGATACACCAAAGGCTCCGGCTAAGAAAACGGCGAAGAAGACAGTTACAAAGTCAGGGGTTACCTATAAGATATCCGGCAAATCTGCTATGGTAATAAAGGCGAAGAAGAGCATGAAGAAACTGACGGTTCCTGATAAGGTCAAGATTGGCAGCAAAAAGTATTCTGTCACAAAGATCAATAGCAGTGTATGCAAGAACTGCAGGAAATTGAAATCTGTTGTCTTTGGCAAGAAGGTAAAGACCATTGGCAGGAATGCATTCAAGGGCTGCAGGAAGCTGAAGAGCATTAGGTTCAAAGGAAAGAAAGTGCCGAAGATTGGCAAGAGTGCCTTCTCTGGCATATACAAAAAGGCTGTTGTGAAAGTACCTAAGAAATCAAAGAAAAAGTATAAGAAGAAGCTGACAAAGAGGACCGGTATCACATCAAAGATGAAGATAAAATAATCGGGAAAGAAAGGAGGATGAGCCTATGAATGCAGATAAGAATAAGGAAGTAAAGGAAACGGCAGCAGAGACGGAGACATTAGAAGAACTGGATGAGCGGGATCTGGATCAGGTCGTCGGCGGGGCAGCAAGGTATGTACACAAGACACGGTCTATTACAGATGATATGAAAGACAGAGCGTAAGGCAGGAAATGGAGAAAAGCATGAAGTTAGTCAGAAGGATTGGCGGGATCGGCTTATGGTTTCTTGCGGCAGTCATTCTTACGGGATGCGGTGCTTCTGCATCCCATAAGAATGAGGAGCAGAGTCCCGGGGCAGATGCCTCGGGAAATGCTGTTTCAGGTGCTGGCGGTTCGGCCGTAACAGGAGTGGCGGACCTGACGCCATATGTAACGCTTGGGAAATATAAGGGAATCACGGTCAGTGAGGTTAAGCCCCGGAAGGTAAAGAACGCCACCATCCGTCAGGAAATGGAACAGCAGATGGCGGCAGAGGCCAGTGAAAAGAAAGCGCTTCATGGCGCAGTGAAAAAGGGGGACTATGTGAGGGTGGCATTCCAGGGATATCTGGGTGATGTCCTTGTGGAAGAGGCACGGGCTGAGAGCATGACACTTCTGGTAGGACAGTATACGATGCTGAAAGACTTTGAGGACGGACTGGCGGGCACTAAAAAAGGAGATATAGTGACAATTCCCGTGAAGATTCCTGATGATTACCAGGAGGAGTATGCGGGGAAAACAATGGAATACGATGTAAAGATACTGGATGCCTGGCAGATGGAGATTCCAGAGCTGACGGATGCTAATGTGCGGAAATATCTGTCTGAGAAATCAGTAAGGGTGCTGAAAGAGAAAATCAGAAAAGAATTGGAGGAGCAGTGTAAGGAAGAGGCACAAGAGCGCATGGGGCAGATAATCATGAATGAAGTGATTCAAAATGCAAAGATCCATGAATACCCAGAAAGCTATCTGAAGGAATTTGCCGCAGAGATCCGCAAAGGCTATGAGGCGGATGCAGCAGCGAGGAAGCTGGATATGGTTCAGTATATCAGCCTGATGGGACTGTCTCAGGAAGAATATGACCAACAGATACAAAAGATTGCCCAGGCAGACCTTGCATCTGAGATGGTGTACCAGGCAGTTATAAAGAAGGAAGGACTGACATTGACGGAAGAAGAGTTCCGCAAGGGTGTGGAGGCTTATGTGGATGGAAGTAAGTATGAGACGGCGGAGGAAGTGATGGAAGGGACTGACCATGACCGTCTGGAACAGAGGATCTTATACAGGAAGGCATATGATCTGGTTGTGAGAAGTGCCGTGATAAAAAAAGGATAACTGATTTTCAGGAGGAGGATACCGGATGCAGTGGAAAAAGGGTTTCGGCAGATTATATTGCATTCTCTTAGCGTCAGCCATAATCTACTCACTGACGGCATGCGGCAGAGGGGAAGAGACGCAAAAAACAGACGCCGGTGCAGCGCAGGAGAAGATTATTGCGATCCTTGGCTGGGATGAATATGTGGAAGGAAACCAGGATTTTATAAATGGAATGGATATGGCACTGGAAGAATTGGGTGAAAGTGTTTTATTGAAAAAGGAATATTATAACGACGGGGGCAGCTATGATGAAGGGCTTCTGATGGCGCAGGGGCTGGCAAATGACGATCGTGTGGCAGCCGTATTCAGCTTTCAGGATTTTGAGGTTATCGAGGCGGAGGCCCATTATTTTGAAGAGGCGGAAAAACCGCTGGTGGCTGTCCAGGGATGCTATGAAAAGACGCTGGAGCGGGGACTGGAGTATGTATTCTCCTCTTATGTCAGCTCAAAGGATATGGGGGCGGCTGCTGCGAAGTATTGTGCTGGGAAGGGGATTGTCCGTGCGGCCTGCAGCCATACCGATACGACCTTTGAAAAAGATGAAGTGAAGGGCTTTTGCACAGAGGCGGAGGCGGAAGGTATTGTTGTGGCAGACCTGCAGTCCGGACCGGATTCATGGAATGAACTGGAGCAGGCATACCGCCGTTGGAACAATCTTGGGATCCGGGCTTTATTCCTTTGCCAATATACAGAGACCGAGGCAGAGAAGGACTGGATTTTCCAGGTGATCCGGTATATCCGGGAGAGAGACCCCAAATTCCTTATTCTGGGGGACTATTCCCTGGACGGACCAGAGTATCTTCAAAAATATGGTAAATATATGGAGGGGATCACCTATCCAAGACCATATTCCGTTACAGAGACTGGGAGAATCGTGGAATTTAGACAGCGGTATGCGCAGAAATATCCGGATATGGCTCCGGCAGGAGACGGCGCCTGCCAGGGCTATGATATGACACAGATGGCAGGGAAAGCCCTGCAGGGAAGAGACGGGACAGATAAGAAAAACAGTCAGAAGGACGGCACCCTGATCCGGGATTTCTTCAAATCCGATACGGGATATAACGGAGTTAGCGGGAAGATTTCTTATTCGGGGGAAGGGAAGATTCAGTCGGCGGCTGCATATTATTGTGTCCATGACAGTGTGTTCGTTACGGAGGGTTCCTATGAGTAAATTATTTCGCAGATCAGCGATGGACCATATGGCAGGCCCGGAGCAGTTTGACCAGCAGGTCAGGATAGTCCTGCCCTATCATTGGATCGGTATACTGGCGGTGCTTTTTCTGGTGGCAGGAGTTACGGTCTGGGCATTGTTTGGAAATATTAACAGCACCATTGAGCTGCAGGGACTGGTGTTCCCGAAGGCAGGGGCAGAGCAGATTTTCTGCCGGAATCAGGGTACTGTCTCAAATGTTCTGTATGAGATTGGGGAAACAGTCCGGAAAGGAGAAATCATCGCAGTGATTCCGGATGAGGCTCTCCTTAAGGAAATTGAGGCAAAGAGGGAGGCGGCTGCCACTGCGGCAACCCCGGAGGAGGCAGATATGCGGGAGAAGGAGCTGGAGCTGCTATACGCCGACTATGAGGACCATTCTATTATCCGTGCCACAAACGATGGAACGATCCACAATATTGCCAGTCCGGGGGAACTACTGGAGGTGGGAGACCCGGTGGCGAATATTCTCGTAGACAGCCAGTATTCCAACAACAGGCAGATTGCCGCCTATGTGCCATTAACTGTGGCAAAGAGGCTGGACACGGGAATGGAGGTTCAGATCTGCCCATCATATATCAGCAGGGAAGAGTACGGCTATATGGAGGGATATATTTCCTCTATCGGGGAAGTGCCCGTTACGGAAGACAGCCTGCGAAAATATTATGGCAGCCTGGAATATGTGGCGGACATTCTGCCATCACAGAGTTGTATCGAAGTCCTGATTGGTATCCAGATGGATGAAGATTCAGAGAACCATTTCCGATGGTCCAGTGAAAAAGGAGAAAGAGTGACAGTGGAAGCCGGGACTGTATGTGATATTCAGGCAGTGGTGGAAAAGAAGAAACCATATCATCTTTTTTTCTGAAGGCTGTGGACAGGAGAGAGGTAGATATGGCGAGAAAATATAAAAAAGTACCCATGATTCTGCAGATGGAGGCACTGGAGTGCGGGGCGGCATCATTAGGAATGGTGCTGGCGTATTATGGCAGGTATATACCGCTAGAACAGCTTCGTGCAGACTGCGGCGTCTCACGGGATGGGAGCAGGGCGGGCAATATTCTGGCGGCCGCCAGGTATCATGGCATGGAGGCCAGGGGATTTCGCTGTTCTGTGGGACAGATCAAAAAGATGGAGGTATTCCCCCTGATCATTCACTGGAACTTCAACCATTTTGTTGTATTGGACGGATTCCGCGGCGAAAAGGCGGTGATCAATGACCCGTCGGGCGGGATCGTAGAAGTTTCCATGGAAGAGTTTGGACAATCCTTTACCGGCATTGCCCTGACAATGGAGCCGGGGGAAGGATTTGAGCGCTGCGGGAAGAAAAAGAATGTCTGGGATTTTCTCGGCGGCAGCATAATGAAGTACAGGAATATTATGCTGCTGATCCTTCTCAGTGGATTTCTGACTGCTGTCCTGGGAGTCGCTGCTCCCGTATTCTCAAGGATATTTATGGATTATGTCCTGCTGGGATCAGCTAAGGAGTGGATGCCTTACCTGACAGGAGGCATGCTGGCGGTGGCGGCGGTGCTCTTCTTTATGAAGGTGGTCCGCAGTGCACTGATGTTCCGGGCGAAGCAGGCAGTGGGAACGCAGATGAATGCCCGCTTTATGTGGCATGCACTGCACCTTCCGGTGGAGTTTTTCTGTCAGCGTTCACCAGGGGATATCAGCGGCAGGCAGGCGGATAATGAGATTGTGGCGGAACTGTTGTTCCGGAAGGCGGCGCCTGCGCTGCTGGAGGTTATGATGGCGGCGTTGTATTTTGTACTTCTTGCCATGCTGAATCTTCCGATGGCACTGGTGGCGCTGGCTGCCGTGCTTGTGCAATTTGTGCTGATGAAAGGAATGTCCGGGAGGAACCAGACAGAGAGCCGGAAGATCTCTCGGGACGGGGGAAAGTACGCAGGCGCGGCTGTATCTGGTATCTTCATGATTGAGACCATCAAGGCAGGCGGCTCGGAAAAGGGGTACTTTCAGAAGATTACCGGATATCTGGCGAAGTACAATAATTCAAAGGTAATGCTGCGAACCAGGATGCTGGCAATGGAATCTCTGCCGGAACTGCTAAGCCGGCTATGTGATGCATTTTTACTGATCATGGGAATTTATTATATTCTGGAGGGGCGGATTACCATCGGTCTGCTGCTGGCGTTTCAGGGATTTTTTGGACAGCTTCTGGCTCCTGCCGGCGCTCTGCTGGAGATAGGAAGCGATATGCAGCAGGCGGTATCAAAGCTGGAGCGGATCTTTGATGTACTGGATTATCCGGCGGATGTATCGGAAGATATGGACTGGAATCCCGGGAACGTCTCTGACGGAGAAGGAAGGCGGCATAAGCGTCTGGAGGGAAGACTGGAGTTCCGGGATGTGTGTTTTGCCTATGGACGATTGAGCCCTCTTTTTATCGAAAATTTCAATCTTGTGATTGAACCGGGACAGACCATTGCCCTTGTTGGGGGGAGCGGCAGCGGGAAATCGACGCTGGCCAGTTTGGTTACCGGGCTTTATTCCCCCCGGAGCGGAGTGATCCTGTTTGACGGGCGGACAAGGGCAGAGACAGACCGTTATATATTTACACAGAGCGTTGGAATTGTGAACCAGACGATCTCCCTCTTTAACGATACGGTCCGGAACAATCTGACTTTATGGGATGACAGTGTGGAGGAGCCGGCTATTGTGGAAGCATGCCGGGTGGCAGAGGTTTTTGATGATATCATGCGGCATCCGGAAGGACTGGATTATATGCTGGCGGAGGGCGGAAGGAATTTGTCCGGCGGCCAGCGCCAGCGCCTGGAGATTGCCCGGGCACTGATCAGGATGCCCTCTATACTGATCCTGGATGAGGCAACCAGCGCACTGGATCCGGTGACAGAGAAAAGGGTGATGGATGCACTGAAGAAACGGAACATAACCAGTATCTTTATTGCCCACCGGCTGTCCACTGTGCGGCACGCTGACCGGATCATTATGCTTGATCACGGGCATGTGGCAGAGACAGGAACCCACGAGAGCCTGATGAAAGACAATGGGGCTTATGCCCGCCTTGTCCGCAGTGAGTAGCCCAGAAAAATGGCACAGGGCAGAGAGGAGGATATGTTGGATATCAGCGAGACCATTGAAAAGAGGAAATATGGTGACCGCCGCCAGTACAGGGATGCAATGCGGAGCTTGTGTGAGGCGGCGGAGGGTGTACCAGAGAAAGCTGGGGCAGATTCTGTGCTGGAACAGGCGGATGTCATGAGCCGGCGGATTCATCTGACAGGGAGGTGGTGGAAAAATGATGCGATGCCTCTTTTGTGTCAGAAAAAGGGAGAGGGTAAACATTATTATTTAGTGCCGGGGCGGTTTGGGGGGTTGTTCTATCAAGAGCCTGGGAGCGGCAGGAGGATCCGTGTCACGGCTGCCGGGGCACAGCAGTTTGAGACAGAGGCCGTCTGTTTCAGTCCGGCCTTTCCGGAGGAGGCTCTGACACCGATGGGGCTGGTTCGCTTTCTGGCAGGCTCGCTGCCGGCGTCAGACTATATTTTTCTGGCGGGTATTTCGCTGTTTGCGTCACTGCTGGGAATGGTATTTCCTCTGGTAAACCGGTATGTGTTCCAGTTTGTCATCCCTTCCGGTGAAAAGACGGATATCCCGTTTGTTTTTTCGCTGCTTTTTGGAGTAGTGCTGTCAAGCGCCCTGTTTTCACTGCTGCGGTCTGTCTGGGCCGCCAGGATCGGGGATAAGGTGAGGAATCTGGCAGAGACCGGGCTCTGGAACCGCATTCTGAATCTGCCGGTAAAATTTTTCCAGGGGAAGGATTCCGGAGATCTGGCAGGCAGGGCGCTGGCGCTGGGGGAGGTCTGCGATGCACTTATGCTGTCGGTGGTTCCGGCACTGCTGACGCTGCTTGCTTCCTTTGTGTATTTGGGGCAGATCGGCAGCCTTTCTGTCCGCCTGCTTTTCCCATCTGTGTTGATCCTGCTCAGTCTGTTTGCCCTCTCTTTTGCCACGAATTTGTTGATGGTTCGGATGAATAAGCGCCAGAATGTTATTTCCATGGCTCTGTCCGGATTCTCTTATCAGTTGTTTCAGTCCGTCGGGACACTGAAAGCAAATGGTGCGGAAGTACGGGCCTTTTCCCGGTGGGCGGAACATTACAGTGGGAAGATAAGGGTAGTACCTCATTTTCTTGTAAAATTTGCCGATGCGTTTCAGACGCTGATCCTGCTTTTGGGGACAGTGATGATTTACCGGGCGGCGGATAGAAACGGCCTGAGTCCGTCAGCATTTATCTCCTTTCAAGTGGCATTTGCATTTCTCACCGGCGCAATGGAAAAGGTGTCTGGCATTGCGGTACTCACCGCTTACATCAGACCAGCCATGCAGATGTTTTTGCCATTCTTTCAGGAGAAGCCGGAGAGAAGAAGGGGAAGGAAATATGTCGGGTCGCTGGCAGGCGGCATTGAGATCAGCCGGCTCTCGTTTCGCTATGATGAGGAAATGGGGGATGTCCTGCATGATGTTTCCCTTTCTATAAAACCAGGGGAATATGTGGCGGTAGTAGGCCCTTCCGGCTGCGGCAAATCTACTCTGCTCCGGATTCTTCTGGGATTTGAAAGACCGGACAGAGGAGCGGTTTATTATGACGGGATGGATATGGAAGAGCTGGATATCCAGTCAGTGCGGCGCCGTATTGGGACGGTGCTGCAGGAGGGCAGCCTGTTTGCCGGTGATATTTTTTCGAATATTACGCTGTGCGCACCAGAGATGTCGATGGAGGAAGCCTGGGAGATTGCGGGGCAGGCAGGGTGTGCCGGGGATATTGAGGATATGCCTATGGGGATGTTTACCATGGTGTCGGACGGGGCGGGAGGAATATCCGGAGGACAGAAGCAGCGGATTCTGATTGCCCGGGCGCTGGCAATGAAGCCGGATATCTTTCTTTTTGACGAGGCCACCAGTGCACTGGATAATGTGACACAAAAGATTGTAATGGAGACACTGGCCGGAAAAAATGTGACGCGGATCGTAATTGCACACCGCCTTTCCACAATTATGGATTGTGACCGGATTATCTGTCTGGACAGGGGGCGGGTGTCAGAACAGGGAACATATGCTGAGCTGATGGAACAGCGGGGGAAGTTTTATGACCTGGCAAAATACCAGTTATTATGACTAGTGAAACGGCGCCAATTTGAACCCGGCGTTGAGCTGGCACAATGAAAATTTTATATTCGTTGTGTGGAGGATACCTATGAAGAAGAAAAAAATGTCTTTTATTATATGTGTGGTGAGTGTTCTGCTTCTGTTGTTTTCGGCAGTGCTGAATACGATGGCGCACCGCCGGATGCTGGCAGAATCCTATGTGCATGCGGCGAACCTGAATACGGTTGGGATGGTGCGCAGGCTTGATTATGCCATTGGTTTTGGCAAGCCCATAGAGAAGTTTTACGGCTTGGAGCTTCTGATGCAGAATGTTATGAATCTGTCGGAGGATATCCTTGCCGTGGAGGTACGTGACAGGCAGGGGAAGACGGCAGCCGGCGTGGGGGACGCGGGCAGACAAGTGGAGCAGGTCAGTGAGGGGGAAGAATACCGGATCCAGGAGGATGGGGTCTATTCCTTCACCGATTTTGATGCGGGACAGATCGTACTCCGGCTGGATAAGGAAAAAATGGAAAAGCAGATGTCGGCTTATATTAGCTGGCTGGCAAAGATCATTTTGTCTATTACCGCCACGATTCTTCTCGTGCTGGTATTGTATACCCTGTCTGGCGGCAGGGAGCAGGCAGACCTGCACCGGGTGAAGGTGATGAGCCTGGTACTTCTTGTAGGAGGCCAGCTGGTTCTGGGGACCTTCGCCACAGTTTATGATGCGGTTTCCTATCAGGATTCTGTGGGGCATATTGCAGAATCAGCCATGCATGTGGTGGAATCCGATATCAATGAGGTTCTGGATAAGGGAATGCGGTTTTCTGAATTGAAAGGGGTCGATGAGTATCTGGAAAATTTATGCGGAGATATTGAAGAGCTCTCCCGGATGGAGATGACAGGCGAAGGAGAAGCCGGCGGCGGAGAGACTTATTTGATATCGCTGCGGGATGAGCAGACGCCACAGCTCCGGGTAAGGGCAGAGACCAATGAGGAGCTGGTACGGAAGAAGATGGTGAATCATATTGTTGATACCCTTATTATTATTATGGTGACGATCTTTGTCAGCCTGGAGATGATTGGCTTTGTCACCAGTCATCTGAAGCAGAGGAGCGCGAGGAAGAGGGGAGAGATGTATTTCCCCGGATTCCGTCTGTTCGTATTTGTATCCGGAATCGCTTTTTCTTTGGACAGTGGTTTTGCATCCATACTCAGCAGACAGCTCTTTGATCAGATGGCGCTGCCGGATTCTATGTCATTTCTCAGCGGCATGCCCGGCACCATGCAGTCGCTGTCTATTGTGATGGGTCTTTTCGGATGTGGTTTTTTTATCTCACGTCTGGGAACGAAAAAGACCTTGCTGCTCGGTGTCAGTATGGGAGTGGCGGGCTATATTCTGTGTGCGGCGGCTGTGAATCTTCCGATGTTTATCGCGGCACGGTTTGTATTTGGCTTCTGCGACGGCCTGGTGATCAATACAATCCGGCTATATGCAGCCTCCCAGGTAGATGCGGAAAGGCATAATAAAATACTGGTTACCTACTTTGCCGCCATCAATCTGGGAGTTTGCTGCAGTGTCGTGATCGGCGGACTGGTGGCAGATGTATCGGCATATACGGCAGTTTTCATTCTGGGTGCAGTACTGGGTGCGGTGTGTCTGTTTCTTATCGGCTTCTCTGGGTTTTCTGATGAGAAAGGAGGAAGCCGGATGCTCTTTACCGGAGCCCTCCGGGAACTGAAGTACCGGAGGGTATGGGTTTTTATGTTGTTTCTTGTAGTTCCGATCTATATAGCGCCTCTTTTTGTCGAATATACATTTCCGCTGTTTGGGGATGAGATTGGATTTTCCAACTCCCTTGTGTCGGGCTGTCTGATGCTGAATTTTCTGATTATCGCTTATCTGACTGATCCGGTTTCCGAGTGGGTAAACAGGCACATCAGTGCGCGGAAAGCCATAGTATGCTATGTATTTCTGCAGGCAGCAGGCATCGGACAATTTGTATTATTTGCCAGTGCCTGGTCGGCTGTTCTCGCACTGGTTCTTACAAGTATATGGGACTGTTTTGGCATGGTAGTTATTGATTCGGTACTGGATGATGTAAAGGGAACGACGGGAGAGAAAAATACGCTGCTCCAGATGATATTCGGAAAGGTGGGAATGGTGGCGGGCCCGGTGCTTGTTACGGCAGGTCTTGGCCGCGGCGCTGCCGGCGCTACGGGAACGATAGTGGTGATTCTGCTGGCTGGAGCGGGACTGTATCTGGCATTCAATGCCATGACGGGAAGTGTGTAATGAAACTACGGATTCGAAAAAACTCATCACGTAGTTTCTCGCAAGGCGCCGCCTGCGGCGGCATGTTTGGGAGAGTGAGGGAAACATATGAAAAAGAAATGGTGCAGTGCTGTCCTGCTTATGCTGACAGTATTCGTAATGACTATCGGTATCGGACCGGCGTCAGGGGCAGAAAATGATACTTCCGGTAAGATCATCCGGATTGGGTATGCCCAGTCCGACGAGTATTCTTCCTATGCCCAGCAGCTGCTTGTTCTGGCAAAGGCACTGGAAGATGAGGGGAGCATTCGTCCGGGATTTTCTAAGAAGTATGCCGGGGTAAATTTCGATGAGAGGTTTACCGCAGGCGATACCATGAAGCTGTGGAATGACATATGCAGCTATAATACAGAAGGGGCGGCATATCAGTTCGTGCCGGAAGCATTTTTTGATATGGATGCGATGCCGAGGAAGGAGTACAGTGGGATGGTGAACCGGGAAGATGTTGATCTCACCTTTGTCATGGGGACAGCGCCAGGCGTCTATTTTCGGGAAAATGAGAAGAAAAACAAATATATGGTGATGCTGGCGGCAGACCCCATTGCGTCTGGCATTGTAAAAAATGAGACGGAGCGGTATGACAATATTTCCTATGCCCTGATCGACAAGACACCTTATCAGCGCCAGCTGGAGGCAGGACACCGGATGCTGGGATTTCATAAACTAGGCATCGTATATGAAAATTCCAGGGAGGCGTATGAATATACGGCAGTGGATGTGATCCGGCAGAAGGCGGGGGAACTGGGATTTGAGATTGAGAGCATTCATGTGGCGGAGCCCTCTTCAAAAACCGATGAGAAACGCTATTATCGTCAACTAAAGGAGGCATACCGCACACTGGTTGAGAGGGGAATCGATACCCTGTATATTACGGTGGCTTCTATTGATTACCCGGGAAAGCTGAAAGAGCTGTTGGAGGACAGCATTATCCCAAATAAGATTCCAACACTGGCACAGGATGACGTATCGCCTGTGGCAAATGGCGCCCTCTTCGGAGTATCCCTGGTGGATTATGGGGAGCAGGCGGAGTTTCTGGTCCGGCAGATGGACCGGTATGTCAAAGAGGGTGTGGCATTTGAAAAACTGGATATGGTGTGTGAATGCACGCCGAAGATATATATAAATTATTCTACAGCAGAGAAGATTGGTTTTGATTTTTCTTTTGAAGACCTTCAGCTTGTAGATACGATTTACCGGGATTCATGCGGCAGAATGTGAAGGAGAAGACGTTATGACTATGATACAACGTTTCAAAGAGAGAGCAGAGGAAATGCCAGAGCAGGAAGCACTGGTATTCTGTGACCATCGTTATACATACCGGGAACTGGACAGAATGACGGATCGTCTGGCGGCAGCTCTGGGAAGGAGAGGGATTGGCAGGGGAGATGTGGTGTCTGTCCTTGTTCCACGCTCTGAATATATGGTGATGGCAGCGCTTGGAGTTCTGAAAGCAGGGGGGGCTTACCAGCCCCTTGCGCCGTCTTATCCAGAGCAGAGAATCCAGTATATGGTGGAGGATGCCGGCAGCTCCCTGTTGATCGCGGCCAAGGAATATGCCGGCATGGCGGAGGGACTGCCAGTGGAGTGGATGGCGGTGGAGGAGATTGACAGGCTGCCGCAGGAGGATGGTTTTGAACTGCCAGAGATCTGTCCGGACGATCTGTTTGTCCTGCTCTATACATCTGGTTCGACTGGTGAACCAAAGGGGTGTATGCTGGATCATAAGAATATCTGTTCCTTTGCGGACTGGTATATGGTTTATTATGAGGCGGACGAGACATGCCGGATGGCAGAGTATGCCAGCTTTGTTTTTGATGTTTCCCTAATGGAGATGTTTATGCCGCTTACGGTGGGGGCCGCTGTTTATATTGTCCCGGAAGAGATCCGTGCGGATCTCTCCAGGCTCAATGAGTTTTTTGAGAGAAATGGAATCACCCATACGTCCATGACGACCCGGATTGGGAGACAGTTCGCTCTGCAGATGGAGAATCATTCCCTGCGCCACCTGACGGTGGCGGGGGAGGCGCTTGGGCCGCTTCAGCCACCGGAGAATTATAAGCTTCACAACGGATATGGCCCCACGGAGGGAACGATCCTTCTGACAGTACAGCCTGTGGAACGGCTGTATGAGGATGGAGTGCCGATTGGGAGCCCCCTGGATCAGGTGGAGATCTATGTGCTGGACGAGGATGGACATCCGGTGGCAGAGGGAGAGCAGGGAGAACTCTGCGCGGCAGGACCGCATATCACACAGGGATACCGAAACAAACCAGAGCAGACGGCCCTTGTATTTAAAAAAAATCCCTTTTCGGACAGGAAGGGCTACGAGACGATTTACCATACGGGGGATCTGGTGCGTTATGGACAGGACGGCCTTCTTATATATATGGGAAGGAAGGACCGCCAGGTGAAGATACGGGGGTTCCGCATGGAACCTTCTGAGGTGGAGATGGTAATGCGGCAGTCTGGACTGGTGAAGGACGCCGCGGTGACAGCGATACGTCTGGGGGATGAGAGATATCTGGCGGCTTATTATGTGGCGGGTCAGGGATGCAGGGAATCCCGCATCCGGGCATTTCTTATGGAAAGAATACCGGAATATATGGTTCCCTCTTTCTTTGTCCGACTGGATGTGATTCCACTCAATATAAATGGTAAGGTGGATTTTGAAAGTCTGCCTCTTCCAGACAGGAACCAGGGCAGGGAAGTATATGAGAGACCGCAAAATGCAGAGGAGGAGAAGCTTGCCCGCCTGTATGAGGAACTGCTGGGGATAGATCATGTGGGAAGGGAGGACCATTTTCTGCGTCTGGGAGGACATTCGCTGCTGGCAGCGGAGCTTCTGTTCCGGATCGAAGGTGAATTTGGCTGTACCCCCGGTATAGGGGAGGTGATGGCACACCTGACTGTGAGGGAGCTGGCAGAATGTGTCCGGAATGCAGAAGTAAAACCAGACTGCCAGATGGCGTATGATTCTTCCGGTCATGTGTATCGGGCAAGCGCTGCCCAGCGCAGGATGTATACAGCTCAGATGATGTGTAAGGAGGGAGACCGGAGTTACCATCTTCCTGTTATTCTTCATATATCAGGTAATTCTGGAAGAATAAACCGCGGATCTGCTGCCGCAAAGCTCGCGGAAATGTTTCGCCGGCATGACAGTATGCGGACAGAATTTCATAGGCAGGAAAATGATCTGGTGCAGGACATCCGTGGAAGAGGGGAGGAATGGATCCGGCACGCCGTGGAGGAATCCTATATTGAGTTAGAAGAAAGGCGAGCACAGGATAATACGGCTTCTGTCCTCACTTCCTTTGATATGGGAAAGGCGCCGTTATTCCACTGGGGATATAAGGAAACAGCTGTGGCGGGTGGAAATGAAATACAGATCCTGTTTGAATGGCATCATAGTATCAGTGACGGAATCAGCGCAGTTCTGTTCTGTCAGGAATTTATGGCGCTGCTTTGTGGGGAAGGACAGGTCGGGCTTCCTTCTTTTCAGTATAAAGACTTCGCCCAGTGGGAGGCGGGACTGGATTGGGATAATGAACGAAGGGCATGGGCGGGACATCTTCCTCAGGGAGAGATTCCGGTACTGGATCTGTGTCTGGATCATACCCGGACAGCACAACCGGGACATAGGGGCGGACATGTGGCTGTTACCCTGTCAGGGGAAGCTTCTGACCGCATCAGGAACATATGCCGGGAGCATATGGTGACGGAGTATACCTTTCTTTTTGCTGCCTTTTTTGTTCTGCTTCACAAGTATACAGGACAGGAGGAGATGATAGCAGGAACTGTCATGTCCGGCAGAATGCGGGAGGAATGGCGACAGGTGCAGGGGATGTTTGCCAATACGCTTCCGGTGGTGGCAGAGATCAGGGAAGAGGAGACGTTTCAGGAGCTGCTGGAGCAGGTAAGGGATGAGCTTTTCTTTGTTATGGAGCATCAGTCCTGCCCGCTGGAAGAAATTGCAGGGGCAGCCGGGGCGGAGAGGCTGCCGTCCGGAAACATTCTCTTTGATGTAATGTTTGTGATGCAGGGGCTGGCAGAAGAATTTGCCGGAACAGCTGGCGGGCAGGCGGAGCTGGAATTCGTTACGACCGGGACAGCCATGTATGACCTTACCCTGGAGGCTGTCCAGAGCAGGGAATGCTATCAGTTTGATTTTGAATATAATTCGGATTTATTTGCCAGGGAGTCCATTCAGGTTTTGGCACAGCATTTTCTGGCGCTTGTCCTGGCATGTGCCGGGGCGCCGGAACAGAAGCTAAAAGACATATCCTTTCTGACCGGGGCCGAGAAGACGAAGCTGTTAGTCGAATTCCAGGGGGAAACAGGAGGGGCAGAGGAAAAAGCAGGCAAGATGGTGATGGAGTCATTTGTCAGTCAGGCGGCACGGAATCCGGGCAAGACGGCTTTGGTGTTCGGAGATGACAGGATGACATATGGACAGCTTGACAGGGCGACAGCGGTATTGGCAGGGAGGCTTGCCGAATATGGGATATGGGATCGGTTTGCTGTGGTATACGCAGGCAGGGGATTTGGAATGGTGGCGTCCATCTTTGGCGTACTGCGTGCCGGAGGGGCATATGTGCCGGTATCGCCAGCATATCCGGATGGAAGGATTCGAACGATTTTTGAGGACTGCCAGCCTTCCGTTATCCTGGTATCTGAGGCAGAGCTTTCCGCAGCGATTCGTTCTTATGCTGAGGAGAAGCATATCCCTGTCATAGAAGTCAGGGGGGAGGATTTATTTGGAAATGCCGGGGTGGAAAGGAGGGGCAGGATGCCGCTGCCCGGTCAGCTTGCCTATATGATCTACACCTCGGGGACAACAGGAATTCCTAAAGGAGTCATGGTGGAACATAAACAGCTGGCACATCTGCTGGAGGCCTATACGGAAATCTATCAGCTGGAGGAAAATGATTGTGTCCTGCAGTTCGCCAATTTTGTTTTTGATCAGTCCGTATGGGATATTTTTCATATCCTGACAGTGGG
Source organism: uncultured Clostridia bacterium (assembly GCA_948467395.1). Classification (GTDB taxonomy): domain Bacteria; phylum Bacillota; class Clostridia; order Lachnospirales; family Lachnospiraceae; genus Eubacterium_F. Next base: position 38,620 of record CAOKDX010000013.1, read on the forward strand.
GGGGACGCTGTGCCTGATTCCGGAAGAGATTACCAGAGACCCGGAGGGACTGGAAAAATACTGTCAGGATAAGCGGGTGACGGCAGCGTCTCTGACGCCGGGACTGCTCAGCCTTCTTCACCCGGATCGTATGCCGTCCTTACGTCTCCTGGATGTCGGGGGTGAGGCGCCGGGAGAAGAACTTTTGTTGGTGTGGTCCAAGGGGCGCAGGGTATTTAATACATATGGTCCGACGGAGACAACCGTAAATGCCTCTAGCTTTCTTTTTGACGGCAGGGTCCGGAAAAGCGGCAGGGTGCCTATTGGACGTGCCATTCCTGATACGCAGATCTACATTATGCAGGGAGAGGAACTGGCTGGAATCTGTGTTCCGGGAGAACTGTGTATCGCAGGCGCAGGCGTCACCCGGGGATATTGGAACAGGGAAGAGCTGACGGAGAAAAAATATGTGAAAAATCCTTTCGGGGAGGGGAGGATGTACCGGAGCGGGGATCTGGCAAGATATCTGCCGGATGGCAATATTGAATTTCTGGGGCGTATGGACGAACAGGTGAAGGTTCACGGATATCGTATTGAACCCGCAGAGATTGAGGCACAGATGCGCGCTGGGGAGCAGGTGAAGGAAGCGGTGGCAGTGGTGAAGAAAACGGCGGCGGGGGAATCTGTGCTGTGTGGATATTATACGGCAGAAACTGATCTGGCAGCGGATCGGCTCCGCCGGCAGCTGGAGGATTCACTTCCTTATTATATGGTGCCCTCTGCACTGGTATTATTGGATGAGCTCCCTCTCACTATGAATGGCAAAGTCAATAAGAAGGCGCTGCCTGATCCCATAGTATTGCAGAAGAGAGGAGGCCGCAAACCGGAGACGGAGAAAGAGAGCCTGTGCGCCGCGGTCTGGGAGGAGGTATTGGAGATCCCATCACTGGGGACTGACTGTGATTTTTTTGAGTATGGCGGGGATTCTATCCGTGCGATCCGTATTGTTTCAAAGCTCCGTGACCTTGGCTATCAGACAGATGTGGGGGATATTTTGTCCTGCCGGACGGTCCGGGCGCTGGCAAGACGACTGGTATACCAGGAGGAGGGCTATGATGACGGGGAATCTGCAGAGGTACTTCCCACGCCGGTGATCCAGGGATTCCTGGAGGCGGCTATGCCGTATCCGGAACATTATAATCAGTCCGTGCTGCTGGAATGGAAGGGGAGAGCGCAGGGAAAGGCCCTATGCCGGGCGCTGGAACGGCTGGCGGGATGTCATGGCATGCTGCGACTGCAGTGGAACCATAATGCAGGGAAGGAGCGGCTTGTCATTCAGCCAGAGTCAGAAATGCCGCCGGTGGAATGTCTGATTAGGCACTTTGATGAGGCGGATGAAATGCTGGAACGATGCCGGGAGCTGCATCGGGAGATCTGTCCGGGGAAGGGAAGGATGTTCCGGGCAGAATTGTTCCGGGGGCGGGAGACGGATTATCTGTTCCTGGGAATCCATCACCTTGCTGTAGATGAGGTGTCGTGGGAAATCCTGCTGGAGGACCTGGATACGCTCTACCAGGAAGAATGGTCCTCTCTTTCCCATACGATTTCTTTTGGAAGATGGACCTGGCTTTTGCGGGAGTATGGAAGGACAGATGCTTTTGAGCGGGAAAGAGAGGCATGGAAATGGTTCGGAGACAGGGAATCTCTGGATGGGCGGATAGCAGAATATTTAGGGGAGGACAGAGGGAAAGCATGCGGGTTTGGGGTTATGACCCGGATGCTTACGGGCAGTACGGGAGAGGCGCTTCGGGAGCTGGCGGAAAAGAAATACCATACCAGGCTGGATGCTGTTTTACTGGCAGGGCTTTCATGGACAGTCCGGGAACTGACAAATGTCCCGGAGCTGGTAGTATGGATGGAAGGGCATGGACGCGGAAAACTGCACTGTCCGGTGCGCACGGACAGGACGGTGGGCTGGTTTACGGCGGTATATCCGGTACTTGTGGAAGGATGCGAAGATCTTTCAGAGCAGATAGCATTCTGTAAGGAACTTCTGATCCATGTGCCAAATGTGGGAATGGGATATGGGATATGGCGGCAGCAGGAGGGCAGGAAGGTTTGCCAGCCCGGTATTGTGCTGAATTATCTGGGGCAGGGCAGGAGGAGGGAGTTTGGAGAATTTACATGGCCAGACTGGCCATCCTGGCAGAATGGGGAGGAGATGGATGCCGACAATGGGGATTCGCGCACTGTGAGCCTTGATATCCGGGAGGGGAAAACGGGACTGGAGATCGTGTGCCGTTATGACACCTGTTTCTCCAGTGAGAGAATCTGTGCCCTGCTGGACAGATATCAGGAAGTTCTTCGGCATATCGCAGCGGAACTGTCCGGCAGTGACGCCGTAACCACACCCTCTGACCTGTGTGCCGGAACAAAAATGTCATGGAAGGAGTGGCACAATTTTCAAAACATGGTGTATCTGCCGGAGGTGGAGGCAGTCTGCCCCCTGACACCGGTACAGCGGGGAATGCTGTACCGCCGGGTTTCCGATCCGGAGTCTCCGGCATATCATATTCTTGACCGCGTATCGCTTGCCGGTGAATGGAAACCACACTGTCTGAGAGAGGGCTGGAAACTGGCGGCAGAGAGATACGATGTCCTTCGGAGCCGTTTTCTGTATGAAGGACTGGAGCAGCCATGGCAGATTATTTTACGGAAACCGGAGATTACTTTTATTCTGCCGGAGGAAACTCTGGATGTGGTGGCACAGAAGGAGAAGGAGAGAGGGTTTGATTTTGCCAGGGAACCCTTATTCCGTATCTATGCATTTGCGGCAGGAGATGAGGGGGCAGAGCTCCTTATCTCCTGGCACCATATCATACTGGATGGCTGGAGCTTTTCACTCATCCTGGACAGCTTTCACCGGTACTTCCGCCTGCTGTGCAGCGGTGTGCCGTATGAGGAGGTACATAAACAGGCGTGCAGGGACAGGGAGCAATCCTGTTCCTTTGCTGAATACGCCGCATGGCGGGACAGTCAGGGAAATGAGAAAGGGATCTCATACTGGCAGGGATATCTGGATGGATATGAGGGGCAGTCAGAGCTTGAGCCCTTCTGGAAACCAGAGGCAGCCAGGGGGGAAGAGCGGCTGGCATATCGGATCCCGGAGCCTGTGGAGACGGCATTGCGGGATATGGCAAAGGCGCATGGTTTTACGATGAGCGTTGTTCTGGAGACGGCATGGGGAATTCTTCTGCAGCGTGAAAACAGCTGCCGGGATGTGGTGTTTGGCAGAATTGTTTCCGGGCGGAATATCTGCCTGCCAGGGGCGGACGGGGTGGCAGGGCCGCTGATTCATACGGTTCCGGTCCGGGTCACCAGCAGGGAGAGCATGCGTTTTGTGGAATTGCTGGAGAGGCAGCAGGAGAGGGCAATGGAATCCATGCAGTTTGAACTGATGGACTGGGAAGAGCTGCAGAAGGAAACCGATCTGGGAAAAATGGGAACCCTGGTTGTCTATGAAAATTATTACATCAGGGAACAGGGGGATCAGGATTTTGCGTCCGAGTGCTTATGGGAAGAGACCGATGTCCCCGTGACACTTTGTGTGGAAGAAGAATCCGGCGGAATCCGGCTGAATCTGTTCTGGGATGCCGCCAGATATAAAAAGGTTCAGATGGAGAAACAGATGGAACGGCTGATGTTTATCCTGGAGCAGATGATCCGTCAGGGAGATGAGACGATGGGTGCGCTGGATCTGATACCTCCGTTGGAAAAGGACGTTATGACGGGAGCTTTCTCAGGGGAATGGCGGGATTATCCAAAGAAGACCATTGTATCTTTGCTGGAGCATTCCTTCCGGGAATTTGCCGGGAAGGAGGCGGCTGTCTGGAAGGGAGGGATCATGACTTATCAGGGGCTGCATCTGGCATCGCTTCAGCTGGCGGAAAGGATAGGATCGGGCGGTGAACGCTACGTGGCGGTGGTTGCGGAACGCGGGTTCGGGCGGCTGGCGGCACTCTGCGGCGTACTGTATGCCGGAGCGGCGTATGTGCCCATTGACCCGGACTGCCCATGGGAGCGGGTGCGTTATATGTTAGAGGACTGTCAGCCATCGGCCGTCGTGACCAGTCTTTCTCAGGGGCTGCCGGCTACGCTGGCCAGGTGGCTGGAAGAAAACCATGTCCCGTCTTACCCGGCTGTATGGCAGGATTTTTCCGGGGAGAATGCAGTATCAGCGGCAGCAGGCGGACCCGTAGAAGACCTGACGGAGGTGCTATGGCAGGATAGTGAGCTCTGGAACAGGGCAGCTTACGTGATCTATACATCGGGAACAACCGGACGTCCCAAAGGGGTTGTGATGGAGCACCATGCACTTAGCAATATGATTTATTCCAACCAGGAGTTTTATCATTTCTGCAGGGAAGACCGTGTGCTGCAGCTGGCAAACTATGTATTCGACCAATCGGTGATGGACATTTTTAATACTCTGGCGGCAGGCGGGACACTGTGCCTGATCTCAGAGGAAGAGATGAGAACGGCAGAGGGCATTGAGCAGTATTGCACCGGCCAGAATGTATCTGTGCTGATCAGTACATCGGCAATGCTGGGTACGCTGCACCCGGAGAAGCTGGGTACACTGCGTTTCCTGGATGTGGGCGGCGACACAGCCAGTGGTGAAATGCTGGATTGTTATGATAAAGCAGAGCTGGTGAGCAATTCCTACGGACCGACGGAGACAGCTGTGAACGCCACGGCATTCCGCTATTCCAGGAGAGATGAATCTGTTTATGGTTACCGCAGTGTGCCCATTGGGCGTCCACTGGGAAATAAAAAGATTTATGTGATGCAGGGGAACCGGTTGTGCGGGATTGGCATGAAGGGAGAGATCTGCATCGCCGGTGGGGGACTGGCAAGGGAATATCTGCATCAGAAGGAACTGACAGAGAAATGCTTTACCTCCGATCCATATGGCGGCGGACGTATTTACCGGAGCGGAGATCTTGGCAGGTATCTGCCGGATGGCAATCTTGAATTCAGGGGACGGATGGACCGCCAGGTGAAGATCCGGGGAACCCGCATTGAACCAGGTGAAGTGGAAGAATGTCTCCGGAAAATATCCGGTGTGCGGGAGGCTGCGGTAGTCTGTGTTCAGGAGTGCGGTGGATGGGCCGGCCTCTCCGGCTTTGTTGTACTGGAGGAGGAATGGGAACTGGCGTCTGTCCGGGATGAATTGCAGCGGATGCTCCCCTCCTATATGATACCTTCCCGGCTGCAGAGAGTGGAGCACCTGCCCCTGAACCGAAATGGAAAACTGGATGAAGAGAAATTGAAGGCGCTGGATAAAAACAGGGATGGGGGATATGAAGCGCCGGTTACTTACTATGAGAAGATAGCGGCCAGGCAGTTTGAAAAAATTCTGAATATTCCAAAGGCCGGCAGGAAGGATTCCTTCTTCTCTTTAGGAGGCACTTCCCTTGATGTGATGAAGCTTGCTTCTGAGCTGATGCCGTATCGGATCGGTATTCAGGATCTGGCAGTATACCAGACTCCGGAGAAGATAGGAAAGAGGATGGAGGAGAGACTGCGTGCGTCAGAGGAGAGTCACATAGTGGAAAAAGGGCATGGGACAGGAGAAGGGGGATTTCTTGTTCTGCGGGAGGGAGACCGGAAATTTCCGGCTCTGTACTGTCTGCCGCCGTCAGGGGGAACTGTTCTGTGTTATCAGGAGCTTCTGGAGCAGTGGGACTATCCGGGCACTGTATATGGCATGGCGGATCCGAAATATTTGAAGTATGCAGAACTGACCACAGAGAAGATGCGGCGGAAGGCAGAAGAAACAGAAAATATAAGAGATATGTGGCAGGAGACACTGGCTGTCTTTGAAGAGGAGCTTATGAAAGTATGGCGGGATGGTGGAATCCTGGCGGGGTATTCGCAGGGGGGCAGCATTGTCCTGCGGCTGGCCTCCCGTCTGGAGGAACGGGGGCATTATGCCGGAGCACTGCTTATGTTTGAGGCTGTTCCAATTTCTGCCGGTGAGCAGCCGGGAGCGGAGGAGGAGGCCATATCGATCCTGCGTCAGATGTTTCCATCGTATCTGTCAGAATGGAAGGAAGGGGCAGTTCTTCAAAATCAGGAAGAAGTGACACGAATACTGCTGGCGGCGTATCTGGTTGTGAAACAGAATATCGCTTTCCCGCTGGTGACGGAAGGCCAGGTCCACTGCCCGGTCTATTCTGTACAGATCGAATCAGGTGACAGGCCCCATGGTATCTCCTGGCAGGAATATACCCTGGGAACATATACGCAGTATGACATTCCGGCAGAAGAGGGGGATCATCTAGTATTTTTATCCAAATATAAAGAAGAAATTAGCGGAGTGCTGCATTCTCTTGATGCAGACATGCTCTAGTACAGTACTAGAATAGGAGGGAACGAATGAAACGAGGAAGAAGAATTCTGGCGGTATTATTTTTGTTTTCAATCTTTATATCCCGGTCTGGTATCTCTTCCGGACAGGCGGGGGAGCATGAAAAGAATTATCTGGAAGACCGGGTAATCGTAGCAGCGGAGCGGGGGACGGGTATGGCTGAGTCCCCGGAGCTGGCCAGATGCGGCATGTGTCATATGGAATGGATTCAGGAGTCGCAGTCAGGGGACAAAATAACAGACTTCTATTCCGGATATCTGCAGGAGGGAAGAGATGTGGAAGAGGTGATCCGGGAATTGGAGAGCTTTGACGGAATTGTATGTGCAGAACCGGATTATATATGCTATAGTCTATCGAATGAAGTGCCCTATCCCTTCGATGATTCCATAGTGGCAGAGAGATGGCATCTTGGTGCCGTCAGGGCGCCGGAGGCATGGAAGAAGCTGGAGGACCAGGGAATTTGTCCGGGGGAGGGAACCGTTGTGGCGGTAGTCGATACGGGAGTATCGCTGAATCATCCGGATCTTATCAACAGCATATGGAAGAATGCGGAGGAGGCGTTGGGAGAAGAAGGAGTGGATGACGATGGCAATGGCTATGTGGATGATCTCTATGGTGTAAATCTGGTCAATACCTTTACTAATATGACGGATAGCTGTGGACATGGCACCCAGATGGCAGGAATCATTGGGCTGGAGGCCGGTGCCGCCGAATCCACCGGGATTGCCTATGGCGCCCGGATCATGCCGGTAAAGATAGGAACGGACCGAAATTTTGGAACGGATACGGCAGTAGAGGGAATCCGCTATGCAGCTGCCAACGGCGCAGATGTGATCAATATGTCATTTGGCACCTATCATGATTCCCTTCTGCTGCGGACAGCAATCCAGGAGGTCTCGGAACACTGTATGCTGGCTGCTGCTGCGGGCAACGAAAGTCTGCCGACATGGAATGATTATCTGGACGAAGAGGCGGCAAATCTATATCCGGCGGCCTATCCGGAAGTGGTTGGGGTGATGGCAATGGACATGCGGGAGGATATCGGCAGTTATTCAAACTGGGATGCCGATCCCGGAGTGGGAGCGGAATATGAATTGGTGGCGCCGGGAAGTGCGGTTTATTCGACTGTTCCCGGAGGAAAATATGATAATGTTACGGGAACCTCCCCCGCCGCGGCCGTTGTATCAGGGGCAATGGCGGTATACCGTTCCATGTATCCGGACCGGGAAAAATATCCGGCTGCCCGGCTCCAGCAGCTCTTTCTCCAGAGTCAGACCCATACGATTCAGCACCGGGCGCCGCAGGGCGTGAAGCTGAATTATAAGCGGCTGGATCTGCTGGATATGGTGAATGGCTGGTTGTCAGGAGCCGCACCTCCCTGTAAGGATTCCGGCACGCCGGAGGAATCAGTGAAACCGGAACAGCCGCCTTCTTCATCAGACGGGGTGGATCTGGAAAGTCCGCCTGTCCCATCCGGTACGGCGGAACAAGAAAAACAAGAAAAGGGGGGAAAGCCAGAGAAGGAAGAGAAGGGAAAGATGGCAGCAGAAAAGTTTCAGGGATCCCGCGTAATTCTGAAACGAAGTTATGGGAAGAAGAAGAGTAAGGCGAAACTTAGCTGGAAACTCCCAGGACAGAGGGTGAGACAGTGGTATATCTACCGTTCCCCCCGAAAAAGAAGTGGATATAAGCTGTGGAAGAAGACGAGAAGGAATAAAATAACTGTTACATGCGGGAGGAAAAAGAGATATTACCGGGTGGCAGCGTCCGGCAGATTTGGTGGGAAAACAGTGAAGAGTAAGAAAAGCGGGGTGAAGCTATGTATCCGTATGTAGAGACGCCATGGGGAACACTGGAACTATATGAGGGGATGCAGATTGCCGGGGCAGTTATGGCAGTGCTTGTGCAGATGATCCTGCTGTACCGGAAGGCGTGCCGGAAGAGGTGTGTTTTATTCTCCGCCCTGTTTGGACTGTATTCCCTGATTGGACTATATGCCGGGGCACTGATCCGTCAGACCTCCTACGGCAAACTGCAGGAGGGAAGCCTGCTTCGCAGCGTGATGGCGGGGGAGGGCAGGCATTATCTTGGTCTTGTTTTTGTCAGTGCCCTTTTGTGCCTGCCCTTTACCTGGATTCTGTCACGGTTTCTCCGTATTCCCGGAGAAGAGCAGAAAAGATGCCACCGTATCGTGCTGAATTCTTTGGCGGCCGGATTGCTGGTGCAGCACATCTTCGTCAGACTGGGATGCTTTTTCCGCGGCTGCTGCTATGGGAAATATTATCGTGGCCCTGGCGCCATACGCATGCCCGGAGGAGAGGTGCCGTATCCGGTTTTTCCGTCCCAGTTGCTGGAGGCAGCAATTTCAGCAGTTCTGCTTGTTTTGATCCTGATTCTGATGGTGAAAGATTATGATGTATTTGGTATTATGGTGGCAGGATATGCTGCCGATATCATTTTGACGGAGTATTTTATGGACCAGAAGGGGAGTGGGATGATATGGGGGATTACGATCATTCAGTGGTGGGCGGCGGGCCTGCTGGTTTTGGGGGGTGGATACCTGATATGGCAGAGACCATGGAGGAGGCAGGGGAGATGACTACAAGGCTCTATGCTGCCGATGTGAGCGAATTGCGGGAAGAACGCCTGTATAATGCCGCTTATCAGAAGGCGTCAGATGAGCGCCGGAGGAAGGTCGATGACATGCGTTTTGGAAGGGACAGGCGGCTTTCCCTCGGTGTAGAAATGCTTTTGCAGTATGCTCTTGGCAGGGCCGGACTGTCGAGAGGGGATATGGCATACCGCTACGGAAAAGATGGAAAACCCTATCTGCTGGCAGAGACGAAGCTCCATTTTAATTTATCCCACGCAGGAGAGATTGCCCTCTGTGCCGTCTCACCGGGAGAGATAGGATGTGATGTGGAGAGACAGACGGGGCTTAATATGCGGATTGCAGAACGGTTTTTCGCAGGGGAAGAGTATCGGCAGCTGGTGCAGCAGGAATCAGATAAGGAAATGCAGGAGTTGTTTTTCCGGTTGTGGACTTTAAAAGAGAGCTTTATCAAGACGTCCGGACTGGGGCTGAAAATTCCCCTAGATTCCTTCTGCATTTCCTTTGGCAGCGACGGGCGGCCTCTGCCGCTGCTGTATGAAGGGAGAACGTATTCCTTTCAGGAATTTACGATCCATCCGGATTATAAGTGTTCGGTATGCCGGGAGGAGGGATGTGAATCGCAGCCAGTCCTTTTGGAACAAGTCAGGGTTTCATGGAATCTCCCGGATCGTTTAACCGATCCGCTGTAAAAGGACAAGCCGTCAGCAATCTTCAAAGCAGGGCCACGGTTCGTTTTGCTCCATGGCAGCTTTAATCCGGTTATAGTATCGTACCTTCTGTTGAATGTGTATCAGATCCTGCTGCATTTTTTCCATCTGGCAGATAATATCTTTTTCATGATTTTCCATCATAAGGATAATATCGTCAATATGGCGGGGAAGGTCTTCCGAGTATTGGAAGAAATCCTGTATTTTTGAGATGGGGAGCCCTGTCCGTTTGAAACAGTGGATGGCATGCAGGCGGTCAATATGTTCATCCGTATAAATGCGCTGGTTTGTCTCGGTGCGCTTCACTTCCGGGAAGAGACCAATTTCCTCATAATAGCGCAGGGTAGAGGAGGGGATATCAAATTTCTCCCGTATTTCTTTGATGGTATAGGTGTTCATGGATTCGTCCTTTCTTATTTCTTCGAAATTCCTCTTGACTTCAAGTATACTTGAAGTGTTAGCATTTGTAAATAGGAGGTATAAATATGATGAAAAAGGTATTGGCTGTAGTGCTGGCGCTCAGTCTTATTCTGCCGGTCTGTCCGGCTAAGGATGCAGAGGCGGCGGCAGAAATCGTACTCGAAAAGGATGTGGCAGGAAACCCCGTTTTTACGGCGGATGCCAGTGGAAGGATGGTATATGGGGCAGATCCGTCGGTTCTGGTTGATGGCGGAAGGGTGTATCTGTATGCCGGCCACGACGAGTCCAGTGACAGCGAGGTAAAGCGTAAGATTTACAATCAGAAGGAGTATATCTGCTATTCTACGGAGGATATGAAGACGTGGAGGCCGGAGGGCAGTGTTATGAAAGTGAGCACGGACGAGGTGAAATGGGCAAGGGATTCTTCTTCCGGCTGGGCTTCCCAGGTGGTGCGGTATAAGGATAAATATTTTCTGTATTTCTGTACATGGGATAAAACCTCACAGGGAAAGCAGTCTATTGGCGTGGCGGTGGCAGACCGGCCTACAGGTCCGTTTAAGGATATCGGCGCCCCGCTGATCAGGGGAACACAGACAGAGCCTCAGAACAGCAACTGGGATGACATTGATCCGACAGTGTGGATCGAAACTGACACCAGGGGGGTGGAACACCGCTATCTGGCATGGGGCAATAGTCAGTATTATATCTGTGAATTAAACGAGGATATGATATCGGTAAGGGATAGAAATGGTGACGGCAGGATTACCTGCGGAAGGGACGGCCGGACGGCGGATATTATAAACCGCTCTCCTTCCGGATATACGGAAGCTCCCTGGATTTACCGCCGGAGGGATGCGGCGGGGAACTACTATGGTGATTACTATTTGTTTTATGCCTCCGGATGGCATGAAAAGATGGCATATTCCACTACCAGCGATTTGATGGAGGGAAGCTGGAAGTATGGAAAAATCCTGATGCCGCCCAATGCGACATCAAACACAAACCATATGGCTGTATTTGATTTTAAGGGGAAGACCTACTTTGTGTATCATAATGGTTCACAGCCAGGCGGTAATGGATACCGGCGGATTCCCTGCATTGCTGAACTGCACTTTAACGGGGACGGGAGCATACAGGAAATACCGGAGACGGCCAGCGGACTTATGGGGACTACTTCCATCATTTATACCAATTCCGGTGAACCTTTGGCCCATGAGTATTTTGTGAATTCCAGCAATGAGAGGGATTATCCATATACGGATGTAAAAGTGGGGGCTGGGATCGGAAAAGATCCGGCGGATGCGAAATGGCTCATCATGGCGGGGAAAGCAGACAAAAAACGTGGTTCCTATGTGTCCATCCAGTCGGAGAACAAACCGGGACTCTATCTGACAGCGAATTCCAAATCTGGTGTCACGCTGGCACAGGATACAGACGCCTCAGCGGGGACGGCAAGGCGCCAGACATTCCGTACGGTCCGGGGCCTCGCTGACAGTAATGGAGTTTCCGAAGAAGTTTCCCAAGGAACCTCCAAAGGAGTTTCCCAAGGAACCTCCGAAGGAGTTTCCTTAGAGAGCGTAGCCTATCCGGGATATTTTCTCACCATGATCAATGGCACACTGGCGCTGGCAAATGGAGAGGACAGAGAGGCCGCCACCTTTTATACCAGTCTGGACAGGGAAGACTCATCGCTTCGTTCCATTGCTGCCAGGGTGAAAAAAAATCAGGTGCTGCAGGGAAAGAAGCTGGCCAGGGGGAATATTTCCCTGACGCTGTTCTATGCCAATGGCGTGACAAAGAAAACAAGGGATTTTACGACAAATGCGGCTTCCTTTCAGAAGAAAAAACCCGGGAAATATCAGGTTTCTGTAATATATAAAGAGGGCAGTGTGCAGAAGACAACCAAGGTTCCTATTACCGTGGTGGTAAAGCCTGCCAAAGTGAAGAAACTGAAAGGTAAGGCGGCACAAAAGAAAAAGAGAACAAAGGTAAAGCTGTCCTGGAAGAAAGCAAAGGGGCAGATGTATGAGATCTCTTATGGAAGAAAGAGAACGCAGCACAAAAAGCTGGGGATAGTGAAGATTGCCAAAAAAACGGTGACCTATTCCCGTTCCGCTAAGACGTGGAAGAAGGGGAAGACTTATTATTTTCATATCCGGACGTATTCAAAGGTAAATGGTGTGAAGAAGTACAGCAGTTATCAGACAAAGAAAATAAGAATCAAATAATCAGGAGGTAATGCGATATGGAATACCGCAGTATGGGAAAGTCAGGATTAAAGGTGAGCGAGATCGCAGTGGGGAGCTGGATGACGGATCTTGCAGGGAGCGAAAAGGCGGATGTGGCGGAGAAGACGATCCGCCTTGCCTACGATCGAGGCGTCAATTTTTTTGACTGCGCCGATGGTTACAGCGGCGGGGAGGCTGAGCGTTTTCTTGGAAGGGTGCTGAAGGATTACCGAAGGAGCTCCTATGTAGTATCCAGTAAGGTATTTTTCCCTACAGGTCCTTCCGTCACAGAATGGGGGCTGTCCAGAAAACATATTTTTGAAAACATAGACCGTACGCTGACAAATATGCAATTGGAGTATATCGATCTATATTACTGCCACCGTTTCGACCCGACCACTCCGATGGAGGAGACGCTCCGTGCCCTGAGCGCCCTGGTGGATCAGGGGAAGATCCTCTATTATGGAGTCAGCGAGGAATGGAGCGGCGCCCGGCTGGTGGAGGCACAGAAGATCATTGGACAGTATGGCCTGCACCCCCTGACCAGCCTTCAGCCGCAGTATCATATGATGGATCGATATATCGAGCATGAGATTATGGGGATCTGTGAGGAATACGGAATCGGCATTACGCCGTTTTCACCTCTAGCCCAGGGGCTTCTTACCGGCAAGTACAAGAAAGGCCAGCCCTATCCTGAGGGATCCCGTGCCACGCATCAGGCAGATAAGCAGGTAAATAATCTTCTGACAGATGAAAATCTGGATAAGGTGGCGGCCATGGAGAGGATCGCAGAGGGGCTTGGCATTTCCATGTCGGTTCTCGCCCTGGCGTGGATCCTTCGTAAGGACACTGTCTGCAGTGTGATCACGGGGGCAAGTAAGCCATCCCAGCTGGAGAGCAATCTTGCCGCCGCCGGATTTAAGATTCCGGAGGACGCCCGGGAAGAGATTGATAAGATTCTAGGATTTGTACCATTTGAAAGGCATGTAGGATAATCCTGCCGGTTTCTGTTCCCATCTATTTTGGGTATCGTCAGTTTGTGGATTCCATCCTGTCCATGTATAAAGTGGTAAAGAAGGATTTGATATAAGGAGGAGATTTATATGGTTCAGGATATGACAAAGGGCAGTCCTGTCAAAATTATTCTGATGTTTGCTCTTCCCATGCTTGCCGGCAATATATTTCAGCAGTTCTATAATATCGTGGACAGTATAGTAGTGAGCCATGGGGTGGGGGTCAATGCATTTGCATCCGTCGGATGTACAAGTTCCATGAATTTTTTTATCATAGGCTTTGTCATGGGGCTGTGCCAGGGATTTTCTATTCTCATCAGTCAGTATTTTGGCGCCGGGGATATCGTAAACCTAAAGAAATCAGCGGCCATGAGTATTCTGCTGGCGGTTTTTAGCGTTGTAATTGTAGGCGTCCTGGCGGTTATATTTTCCCCGGGGATTCTGACACTGATGCAGACCCCCGGTCTTTATATGGCGGATGCGGTTCTATATTCCCGCATTGTGTACGGCTGTATCGGGTGTATGGTGTTTTATAATCTGACTTCCTCCATACTGCGTGCACTGGGAGACAGCAGGACGCCGTTGATCTCTATCATTATTTCCTGCTTTGTAAATATCGGGCTGGATCTTCTCTTTGTATTTGTTTTCCACTGGGGGGTGGCAGGCGCGGCAGCTGCCACGGCGTTAGCACAGCTTTCTGCCACAGGATTTAATTTATTCCGCATGAAGGATATTCATCAGCTTAGACTTTCCGGGAAGGATTTTCGTATTGACCTTCCCCTGATAAAAAGGATGATTGTCATCGGATGTCCCATGGCATTTCAAAATTCTGTAACCGCTCTGGGGGTAATGATTCTGCAGGGCTCCGTGAACCGGCTGGGAGAGGTGTATACCGTTGCCTATGCTTCTGGCTGTAAGATAGTAAATATTATCCAGCAGCCAATGCAACCTTCGGTATGACAATGGCCACCTATGTGGGGCAGAACCTTGGGGGGAAGCAGTACGACAGGATCAGGCAGGGCGTGAGAAAATGCATTCTGATCAATTTAGCCATCTGTACCTCACTGTGTGCCCTGATGTTTTTGTCTGCGGGCGCCATCTCTCGTTATCTCATTAAAGGGGGAGCGGCGGAAGCCATTTCAGGGTCCACGGAGTACATCATTGTCCTGAGCTGCTTCTTATGGGTTCTGGGGCTTTTGTGGCCGTACCGGTCTGCCCTGCAGGGGATGGGGCGTACCATTGTGCCCATGCTGTCAGGCGGCCTGGAGCTGGTGCTGAGGATCAGCCTTGTTCTGACACTGCCGCTTGTATTTGGGTTCCGCGGTGTTATGGCGGCCGAGATTTCAGCATGGGCGGGAGCGTCTCTGATGATCATTATCGATTATTACCGGGTGCAGAGGAGTGGAATTTTAACTCAACCGTCAGTTTAATCTCTTCAAAAAACCTTCGCTTGTGAAATCATCTGTTCTGCTATATAGTAAGACCATAAAGAAAGTGTACACATTCAGAACCGGACTGTGGGCCTGGTGGGCGGTGATTCCCTTGTATTCCGACTGCACAACTGGAAATTATCTACTTATAAGATTCTATGCGGCGGGACGAGCGATATTTATGAATCCTGCCATTATTGTAAAGGCAAGAAAGCTGTGACGACATTGTATTGCGATTACCGGGTAGTGAAAAGGAGCAGATTCCGTCGGGGAGTCTGCTCCTTCTGATATGCAATGTTATCCCTGTATTGTCAGTTCTTTTTGATCAGGTCAAACTGCCCTACAAGCTCATCCAGCATAGTAGCCTGGGCGGACAGCTCCTGGCTGGTGGCAGAAGCCTGCTCGGCGGTTGCCGCATTGCTCTCTACGACGCCAGAGATCTGATTGACGCCGATCTCCGCCTGCCGCATCGCGGTTGCCTGCTCTTCCATCATGTTTTTCAGGCTCTTGGAGAAGTCGGCAATCTGTTTGATACCATCCATTACGGATTCAATGGAACTGGACGCGTGGTCAGCCACACTATTTCCTTCATTCACCTCCCGGATGGATGCCTCGATCAGCTCTCTTGTGTCTACCGCTGCCTTGGCACTCTGGTCAGCCAGTTCATGGATCTGGTCAGCCACTACGGCAAAACCGCGTCCTGCCTCTCCCGCCCTGGCGGCCTCAATGGATGCATTCAGTGAGAGGAGATTGGTCTGGGCTGCGATGGATTCGATCTCAGAAATAATATCACTGATCTTTGTGGAAGCATCGCTGATCCGTCCCATGGCGGCCATCATGGTATCCATTTCCTGACGGCTCTTATCGGCTGCATTGGCATATTCCTGTGCCTTAGTATAAGAATCATCGGCGCTCTGTGCGCTCTTTTCCATAGCCTCGGTAATATTAGAAATCGTTGTGTGAAGGCTCATAACTTCATTTGCCTGATTTGTGGCGCCCTCTGCAAGACCCTGGGAGGCATTCGCCAGCTCATCCGATCCGGCAGATACCTGCTTCGATGCCTCGCCAATGGCCAATAATGTCTCTGTCATCTGGTCCCGCAGGCCCCTCATGGAGTCGCTCAGCTGTTTGAAATCTCCAGTATAGCGGTCAGCTACCTTGGAAGTTACCGTATAATTTCCACCTGCCATCTCACCCAGTATCTCACCGATATCTTTGATGATGGTGTTGAGGTTGTCAGCCATTTCGCTGGCGTCTCTTTCCATCAGCTCCACTTCATCCCCGGTGTCAACCAGAGGGAACGGTGAGACAAGATCGCCAGTGGCGAAGGTTTTCAGACGCCCGCCCAGCTGTTCCAGCGGAACGGAAATTCTTCTGGCAATCTTCTTGCCGATCTTGGTGGACAAAACCATGGAGGTGGCAATCACCACAAGAATAAGCGCTACCAGAATCCACTCGATTACAGTCAGGGTAGTGGCAAGGCTGTTTCCTTCATTGACCTTAACGTCCATCAGTGATTCCAGCTTCTGATAGATGCTGTTATAGATGCCGGCCAGTTCGCTCAGGGCCAGCTCCTGTGCCTCAACGCATTTTGCACGGTCCGTGGTGGCACCGATATCCATAATCTTAGTATCCAGCTCCCAGTATGTATTCAATTCACTCTCAATGGCATCGTAGGTGGTCCTGCCATCGTCGGATACAATGGTATTTTCAATCTTGGCAAAGGATTCCTTAAATGAGACGATCAGTTCTTCGTGCTGTTTTGTGACGGTATTGATAGCTTCCTCGTTATCATAGCCGATGGCAGCCCGGAGTGACGACCGGATATCTGCGAATTGGAACATCGCTGTTCCGATATCCCCCTGCGCAAAACCAAAGTTATGCAGAGCATAAGAATAGCGGGCGGAAATGAAAACCAGGGCGATAATACCTAGTACCGCCGCCGCTGCTGTAATCGCTGACACCTTAAAAAATGAGGCGGTCAGCTTTTTTTCAATTTTTTCTTTTTTGTTCATTACTTAAAATTCTCCCCTCTGTTGCGTTGCAACGTTTAATAATTGTTAATAGCTGCTGTTTCATAAAGTTTACATATAATTATACTACTTTTTAATAAAATTTCAATACCTTGTCAAAAATCAGAATGCAGAAATCAGATTTACAAGCTGATCCCTGAGAACAGCGGCTTCGTTTCCCTTGATTCTTGACGCCAGCCCCTCCAGCTCTGCCTTGCTGGCGGCAGCGCGCATCAGTTTTTCTTCAAATTCCTCCTGTTCCCGTTCCGCCTTTTTTGATCTTCTCGCAGCTTCTGCCCGATTCTGCATTTCTGCCGCCGTCTTCATGGCATCTGCCAGCCGGCCCATATCGGTCCATGTCGTGTCATTCATAGTCTTGCTCCTTTCCTCTGTCCGTTTACGTCATTTGCTTATAGATATATTATGAAATAATTTTATAAAAATAGCAAGGTGAATTTTTTATAAAAAGTAAGAGAAAAAAACTAGAAAAATAAAATAAAATTTGATATAATTAGTTGCATAATATGTGTTTTTGTGCTGCCTGGCACATATTTAAACCTGATCGATTCATCATTTGTAAGGCATGGGGGCTGCTGTTTGGAAGTAAGGGTGGTACAGAAATGAGGATAAATATGCAGAAGGAAAAGAAATCCAGAAGAGCTGGAAAAGGAAAGAAGGACGGTTTTGTCAGCATAGAGAAGAAGATTTCATCGCGTTTCGCACAGAATATACTGATATGCTGTATCGTTCTGGGAGTGGTTACATCGGTATTAAGCTATATCTCATCGGTCAGTGCGGTGACGGAGACCATCAACAGTACATCGGATATCGCAGCGGATTATGTGGCCGCAGCACTGAAGCAGTACACGGCCATCGCCTATGAGACAGGGACGCTGTCCCGCCTGTCCTCGCCCATGCTGACGAAGGATGAGAAGAAGGCCATACTGGACCAGAAAGTAAAGGAACACAAGCTTCAGGGGGCGTTTCTGTTAGATAAAGAGGGGATTGATATTCTCTCGGGGACGGATCTGTCTGACAGGGATTATTTTAAGGAGGCAATGAAGGGAAATACCTTCGTATCCACGCCTGCCTACAGCGAGGTGACAAAATCAGTTTCCTATGCGGTTTCTGCCCCTCTGTGGGACGAGGGCAATGCGGGAACGGATGTCGTGGGGGCTGTGGTGTATCTCCCGGACGGTGAGTTTCTGAATGATATTATGCGATCCATTAAAGTCGGCGAGGGCGGCACGGCATTTATGCTGGATGCCAACGGAATCACCATTGCGGATATTGATTCCAAAAATGTCGGAGTAGAGGACAGCGTCCATCTCGGTGAGACAAATCCCAAGCTGAAAAAATACAGCGCTATCTGTAAGAAAATGGTTGCCGGGGAAAATGGGACAGGCACATATTCCTACGGCGGCAAGACAAAGGTTGTGGCGTACTCGCCAGTTGAGGATATGAACGGATGGAGCATCGGTGTGGCAGCGGTGCGCAATGAATTCCTGGGCATGTTTTATCTGGCGCTGGTGGTTACGATAATCTTTGTGATCATATTTACGATTGCAGGTGTCCGGAGCGGAATCAAACTGGGCAAAAAGGTGGTACAGCCCATTACTGTCGTTGTGGACCGTCTGAAGCTTCTGGCGGAGGGGGATCTTCATTCCGATACGCCGGTACCGGAGGTGAATGATGAGACGGCAACGCTGATGAACAGTCTTACGGGAACCGTTCAGGATCTGAAGGAAATCATTACGGATATTGACAATCATCTGGCGGAACTGTCCAAAGGAAACTTCCTGATCCATGTAGATGGGAATTTTAAGGGGGATTTTGCGGAGATCAGCGAATCCTTCCGGGGTATCGTACATTCTCTTAGTGCGGCTATGCGGGATATCGACAACAATGCCGAATATGTCCAGAATGGCGCGACAGATCTGTCCGGGGCGGCTCAGGTGCTGGCGGAAGGTGCTACGGATCAGGCCAGTGCCATCGAAGAGCTGACTGCCACGATTACAGAGGTGTCAGAAAAAATATCTGTGAACGCAAAGAATGCCCAGAATACAAGAGGTATCGTTGCGGGCATGAATCAGCAGGTCATTGAGAGCAACGAGCATATGAAGAAGAATACCGAGGCCATGAATAACATCAGGCAGGCATCGGATAAGATCGCAGAGATCATAAGCAGTATCGAAGAGATTGCAGACCAGACGGCACTTCTTGCACTGAATGCGTCCATTGAGGCGGCAAGGGCAGGAGAGAATGGAAAGGGATTTGCCGTGGTGGCTACCCAGGTTGGGCTGCTGGCAGAACAGAGCTCCGATGCGGCAAAGAATACAAAGGATCTGATACAGAACGCCATGGATGCAGTAGACGAGGGAATGGAGTATGCAAATGCCACGGCAGATTCTCTGACGGCAGTTGTGGATCATGTAAAAGAGGTCAATGATTCCATTGAGGAAATTGCCAAAGCGTCGGATATTCAGGCCGAGGCGGTGGCTCAGATTACAGAGGGCATTAACCAGATCGCCACCGTGGTAGAGTCCAATTCTGCCACGTCCGAGGAAAGCGCGGCCTCTTCCCAGGAATTATCCGGCCAGGCAGATATGCTGAAGGAGCTGGTGGGACGATTCCAATATGAAAAATAATGGATCCGGAAATTCTGCTTCTGTTTTGCTTTTAAGGGCTGGGACAGGAGCAGTTTTTCCGCTTAAAATACTTGACTGAACTGACAGAAAGGGGCATTTCCAATTGGGTGCTATATCTGGAACGAAGCCGGTAAAACATATCTGCGCCGCTCTGCTGGCGCATGTGGATGCTGGTAAAACAACTCTCTCAGAGGCAGTATTATATAAGGCGGGCAGGCTTCGGGAACCAGGAAGAGTAGACAATGGAGATGCCTTTCTGGATACGTTTGATCTGGAGAAGGAGAGGGGAATCACCATCTTCTCCAAACAGGCTGTGCTGGATTTGGATGATGTGAGAGTGACGCTCCTGGATACGCCGGGTCATGTGGATTTTTCGGCAGAGATGGAGCGGACGCTTCAGGTATTGGACTATGCGGTGCTTGTTATAAGCGGGACAGACGGCGTCCAGGGGCATACGGAGACGCTCTGGCGGCTCTTAAAGAAATATCGGATTCCGGTATTTCTCTTTGTTAACAAAATGGATCAGCCGGGGGCGGACAGGGAGAAGCTGATGGAAGAACTAAAGACACGGCTGGAAAGCAGCTGTGTGGATTTCACCTGCCAGGATGGCGATGGCTTTGTGGAAGAGATTGCTCTCTGCAAAGAAGAGCTTCTGGAGCGGTATCTGGAGGAAGGTGTCCTGAATCTGTCCTGTATTCCCAGCCTGATCAGGGAACGCAGGCTGTATCCCTGTTTCTTTGGCTCCGCCCTGAAGCTTCGGGGAGTGGACGATTTCCTGCAGGGATTCCGGGATTACACGGAGCCCCGGGATTATCCCGGCGAATTTGGCGCCAGGGTGTTTAAGATAGCCCGGGATGATACGGGGAATCGTCTGACCTATGTAAAGATAACGGGAGGTGTGCTGCGTGCACGGATGGAGATAGGGGACATCTGTGAGGGGTGGCACGAAAAGGTCAATCAGATCCGCATCTATTCCGGCAGCAGATATGAGACAGTGAGCGAGGCGCCGGCGGGGATGGTGTGCGCTCTTACCGGACTGACAAAGACATATCCGGGGGAGGGACTGGGGAGTGAGGGAAGAGGCAGGAAACCGGTACTGGAGCCGATACTCACTTACCAGATCCATCTGCCGGAGGGGACGGACGCAGCGGCGATACTGCCGAAGCTGAGACTGCTGGAGGAGGAGGAACCCGAGCTGCACATTGTGTGGAGGGAGGAGCTGCAGGAGATACAGGCCCAGGTGATGGGGGAGGTTCAGATTGAGGTGCTGCAGCGGCTGATTCAGGAGCGGTTCGGAGTGTGTGTAACCTTTGGCACGGGCAATATTGTATATAAGGAGACCATTGCCTCAGCCGTGGAGGGTGTGGGACACTTTGAACCGCTGCGGCATTATGCGGAGGTTCATCTCTGGATGGAACCGGGAGAGCCGGGCAGCGGGTTTCAGGCGGTTACGGAATGCAGTGAAGATGTACTGGATAAAAACTGGCAGCGGCTGATTCTGACGCATCTTCTTGAGCGGGAGCACCGCGGGGTTCTGACCGGAGCCGCCCTGACGGATGTAAGGGTGGCATTGATCGCCGGCAGGGCACATCAGAAGCATACGGAGGGCGGGGACTTCCGTCAGGCGACATACCGTGCCGTCCGTCAGGGTCTGATGCGGGCGGAATCCATATTACTGGAGCCCTTCTATGATTTCCGGCTGGAGGTGCCGGAGGAATGTGTGGGAAGGGCCATCACGGATATGGAGAGGATGTCGGGGACATTTACACTGGAGGCTTCATCCGGCACGGCAGTACTTACGGGGAGCGCCCCGGTGGTCACCATGCGGGATTATCCCCGGGAGGTGACCGCCTATACGAAAGGGCGGGGAAGGCTGTTCTGCAGCCCGGCGGGCTGCCGTCCCTGCCACAATGCAGATGAAGTGATTCTGGCAAAGGGGTATGATCCCGAACGCGATGCCGGGAATCCGGCGGGATCGGTATTCTGTGCCCACGGCGCCGGATTTCAGGTGCCGTGGAATGAGGTGCGGGATTATATGCACATTGATACGGCGGCAGAGAGAGCCAGGGTTCCGGGAGAGGGCAGTCAGGACCAGGAAGAGTATGTTACTGCGGGGCAGTCTCAGGAGGAATGGATTGATGTGGATGAGATTGACCGGATTCTGGAGCGGACATCCTCTGCGAACCGCAGAAGCGGTCCGGTCTCCCATAAGGGAATATCTGCTGCACGAGTGAGGTCTGTCACGGCAAAGCAGGAGGGATTGTCCAGGCCGGCAAAGAAATCGGTTAAGAAAGAATCCTTTCTGCTGGTGGACGGTTACAATATCATCTTTGCCTGGGAGGAACTGCGGGAGCTGTCCGGCATCAGCATTGATGCGGCGAGGGGACGGCTTCAGGATATCCTTTGTAATTATCAGGGGTTTCGGCAGTGCCGGCTGATCCTTGTATTTGACGCCTATCGGGTGCAGAACCACCGGACGGAGGTCTTTCCCTATCACAACATAACGGTAGTATATACAAAAGAGGCGGAGACAGCGGACCAGTATATCGAGAAATTCGCCCATGAAAATGCCAGGCGCTGCCATGTGACGGTAGCTACCTCAGATGGAATGGAGCAGATCATCATCCGGGGTGAGGGATGCCGCCTTTTGTCTGCCAGGGACCTGGAGGCAGAGATCCGCCGTGCGGAGGAGCAGATGGGAGAATATATCCGGGGAGAATGAGTGAAAATGAGCAGAGCCCTTTATTGACAGGGCGGACAAAAAAAGATATAATCAGCAGTAGATTGAAGAATATTGGAGAGACTTAATTATGTCAGTAGAGCTTACGATGAATACAACCAATTCAGTTCCAAAAGGAGCTGTTGTTTTTGCCAAAGGAGAGCCTCTTGAATCCGTCGGACTGATTCTGAAAGGAAGGGTCGCCGTACAGGCGGACGGGATACGGCTGAACCTGGGTTCGGGTAATTTTCTGGGGATGTGCGATACACACTCGAAGGTGCATTCCTTTACTTATACTGCTCTGGACGATGTTGTCGTATACGGCCTGCCGGTGAGTAATTATGAACAGGCCTGCCTTGTGCTGGATGAAAAGCAGCAGTACAGAGGGCTTTTGATCACATCATACAATTTTATCATAGCACAGATCAGCAGGATGTTCCGCAAGCTGAAGGAAGAGGCGGAGTCAGCCAATGAATTTCTGATGCATATGTACGACGGATACATGGCAGCCGTCAGTTCCTGCGGCCTTATGCCGGAGGAGCTTGTGTCCATTGAGCGGCTGGAGCAGCAGAGACCGGGTGAGACATCCTTTCATGAGCGGCTGGAATACTGCATCCAGTGCAGTCAGATTCCAGTGGAGGCCCAGAGGAATTTTTACAGCGGCAGTGCGTATGTGGCAAAGGAACAGTTCGCCACCCAGTGCCAGGTAATTCCGACGATTCTGGAGGCCTGCCGCAGCTATGGAGAGTGGCTTGGCCGTATTTTCCGAATTATGATCATGGATGAGAAAAATCTTTTCTCCCTGGTCGGGAAGATGGCCATGGCTGTCAGAAAGGCGGGACAGGATGAGAGCGGGCTTGTCCGTATGCTGGATGAGCTGATGAAGAAAATCGATGAGACGGAGAGTCTTCTGACAGATATGGTAGGCGCTTCTCCCAATCTTGACAGAGAGCGTATGGAAAAGATTTATCTGGCGCTCCTTTCCAATGATGAGACGCATATTGCCTCCAGTGAAAAGGAAGATATATCTGTGCTCAATGGCTCCCTGCGTCAGATTCTGGAGTACACCGTACTGGAAGAGGGCGTGGCGGAGGATTTTGCGGCTGCCGTGGAAGAATTTCTGCGGCTGCAGGATAAGTTTGCCAGGGTTCCGGAGGCGGCCGCTGTGCGCAAGAGACTGACTAAGGGCTTCTTTACGATCTATGAGTCGGTTGTGAAGAGAAGCTTTAAGGACGATACCCCGCCGCTGGCGGTAAGATTGTTTCTGCGGTTCGGCTATGTCAGTGAAGAACTTCTGACGGCGGACCAGCTTCAGGAGCTGATCGGCCTGCCGGAGATTGACAATGAGGCGCTGGAGTGTAAGGTTTATACAATGCCTATGTGGCTGAAGGAGATTTATGAGGGAAGGAAAAATCCGTCCAAGGATGAGTTTGATACCGACTACGAGGAATATTTAAGAAAAGAAGCGGCCACAGGAAAACGGGATCCCAAAACTGTACAGGATACATTTATGGATCCGGATCAGAGAATGCATTTTGAGGTAGATAAGCTTCTTCGGTATGCTGACCGCAATGTCAATGGAAATATATCTACGTTTGTTCCGGTTCTGTGCTCCGAGGGACTTTATAATAAGATAGACAATGCCGTGGTGACAGGAGCCGCCATCAATTCCGAGGTGCGGAAGCTGGAAAAACTGGATTACAGTATCTTCTACAGAGAGAAGCTTACCTCTTATCCCAAGGTAGAGATTCCGAATTTCACCAATATCGTCCGTTTTACACCGGACTTTATCCTCTTTCCGGTCTATGGACGCAACGGCGTTCTGTGGCAGGATATCGAGGGCAGGGTAAAACAGTCCCATGCCAGGATTCTTCTGCCGTCGCTTTTTGAACAGGATCTGTCCCAGGAAATCCTGAAGCTGATGGCGCATTTCCGCTGGGAGAAATGCCGCACTGACATGGGGGCGCAGTGGAATAATTACCGCTATCCGTCCCTCACCAGCGAATATACCGATTATCTGCAGTTTTACCGCAAGAATACGGAACTTACACCGGAGAAGAAGGAAAAAATCAAGCTGCAGCTGCAGCAGTGTAATAATAAGCACAGGGAAGTATTTGCCAGGGATTATCAGGACTGGATCGTTCGCGAGGCTGTAGGGGCTATGCGCCTGAACCGGATCAACAGAGGCATTATGTTCACATATTGTCCCTTTGCTTCAGATGTAGCCCAGGGACTTCTGGTTCAGAATGCCTATCAGGAGGCGGCGAGACGCTTTATGACTGAGAAGCGCAAACAGGAGCAGACGCTGACCGTACTGGAGCGCAAGTTTGAAAAGAATAACATCGATCTGCCTGAGGAGATCAGCCAGACGAAGAAGTATCTGTTGGAGATGTAGCGGAAGATATGGGGGGATAGTATGGTTCTGAGAAGGTGTGCGGCGGGTATGATCCTGGTGCTGGCGCTTATAGGAACCACCGGCTGTCAGAGAGAAGAGAGCGGTGGGAGAGTGACGGCGGCTGTTGACAATGCGCTCTCAGGAGTGTCTATCAGCGCAGGAGAGCTGAGGGACCGGTCACAGAAGGAATTCTGGAGCCGTGTACAGGAAGGACTGGGGCTGGAGGAGAAAAAATTTTCCCATAAGAATATGACCTATTTTGCAGAATTGCAGGATGACGACGACGAAGAGGGGACGGAGCGATGGGTTCTTGTTCAGCAGGGACCAGATGGCGGGGAATTATGGCGTTATAACATCCAGGACCTGACGGCAGTATGGGGGATTGGCGGGCAATGGCTCTATTATACGACACAGAATTGGGAAGAAGAGGAGACGCTCTGGCGTGTTCCGTTGGAAGGACCGGCGGGAAGCGGCGCCCTCCGGATGGATGAGAAGGAGGAGCTTACAACTATGCCGGTGCTGGCAGATATGTACGAAAGCATGTATGTGTCAGAGACCTGTGTGGTATTTGAGGGAATGGATGAAAATGGAAACAACGGGATATATAAATGCGATCTTGACACAAAGAAATGTACTCTTCTTAGTAAGGGATATAAATATGCAGGAGGCGTGCTGAGCTTTACCAGCGATCATAAGCTGGCGGTGCTGGACGGGCGGCTGATCATTCAGACAAACAGGTTTGTTTACGTTCTGGAACCCGAGAGTGGGCAAATCACAAGGCTGACGGGTAAGGATAAGAATGTATATGCTGTTATGGGGAGAGCAGAAGACAGCATGTTCATTTCACCGGACTGTCGACAGGTTCTCCGGTATGACGGCGGGGAAAAGAAACCGGTCTGTGTGGTCGGCGGTGATACCTTTCAGAAAAGGCTGGAGGAGCTCCGGCTGTGGGGAACGGACGGAGAGTACCGGGACCACACGATTGACGATATCTATACATATGGAGACAGGCTGTATTTCTCGGTGACGGTGGATTGGGGCAAAAAAGGCGGGAATACAGAGCACAAGAAGATAGGGAATATTCTGTTTTCTGCCGGGACAGAGGATGCAGGGAATATGGTATGCCTGGAAGGGCTTCTGAATTATATGTTGGGATATGAGAAAGAGGCGGAGACAGATTTTGAGATAGTTACGGAGTATCCGGATGAGGCAGAGGTATATGCACCCTCCAGGATAGCAGGCATAAAAGATGGGAAAGTGATCCTGTCAGGCGTGGCAGTGGCGCCTGCTTATGTCTCCAGTATAAGCTTTCTTCCCTGCGAGGCATACGATATCGAGACAGGGGAGATTACATACAACCCGGCGGTGAAGATAAGGAATGGTAAAAAGAAGGTGATTGAGTGAGTGATCAGGGAGAAAAAACAGTATCGGAAGAGATTGATCTGCTTACGGGCGTTCTGTCCAGGCAGGCGGCAGAAGAGCGGGTAAGCAAAGTACTTCAGCAGAGTACGGGAAAGGAACGTCATCTTGTTCTGTTCCATCTGTGGAACATGAATCAGTTTGTGGAGGAATACGGCACCGCCTTTGCCATGGCAATGATTCAAAACTATGCTATCATAATGCGCAAATATTTGGGCAGCTTTGGAGAGGAAGCCGTGCTGGGCAGGATGCAGAAGGATACCTTTTTGGTATTTTTACGGTGTCCGGACGCCCATGCGGTGGAACAACGGGCTGCCCTTGTTTATGAAAGAATGAAAAGTACTTATTTTGGCCGCAGCAGGGATCTTGAACCACAGCTGACTATAGCGCTCTGCCATCTGGGGGAAGAGGTACAGACTTTGCCAGACGCCCTGCGCCCTGCAGGCTGCGCCATGGAATGCAGCCGCGTGTCGGGAAAACCGGTGGTGGTATATAAGCCGGCTATGTCAGACGAGTATGAGTCCTATCAGCTGGCGGAGCTGTACAGCGGGCTGGAAGGGGAGAATCTGGCACGCTATGATATGGAATTTGTGTCTTTTGCCGTGAGCCTTATGTCAAATTCAAGAAATCTGGACAGCGGTGTGGATATGCTGCTGCTGCGGATCGGACACCGCTTTCGATTTGACGAGGCGCTTGTCTCTGAATTTGAGGGGAATGGACGGGTCCGCATGACCAATAAGTGGACCCGGGAACAGGGTGTGCTGGAAGAGATGGATGAGGTTGTCTCATTGGATGAGTGGGATGGATTTCTCTCCGGCTTTGATGAAAACGGCATCAGTTTCGTGCCGGATATCACCAAGCATTCCTTTTCAGACAAGGACCGGAAATTTTTTGAAGAGAAGAAGATCATGGGATTTTTTAACATCCTTCTCTACTGCAATGAACGGCCCATCGGTTATCTCTCCTGTTCCTGCAGAGACCGCAGGAGGGAATGGGAGGAGGAGACCACCAACTCCCTGATTCAGCTGGGGCGTCTGCTGGCCTCCTTTGTGTCTCTCCGCATGCAGAAAAAGAAGGACCGGCAGAGGATTGAATATCTGTCCCGGGATGAACTGACCGGCGCTTATCTGTATAAGGCATTTAAGAGAAAGGTGGCGCAGCTGCTCAGTGAGTTCGATGAGTCCAAGGCGTATGCCGTGTCCTATTCCGATATTTCAAATTTCTCTCTTCTCAATGAGACCTTTGGATTTGAAGAGGGAAATCATGTGCTGCGGGAATTTGCAAAGCGGATTCTGGCAGGAAATGAGGCCAATGTATTTGTGTGCCGGCTGGAGGGTGACCGGTTTGTTGTATTTTCTTTCCGGGAAGAGCGCAGCGCCATTGAGGAGAGGGTCAAGAGGGTGAATGATGAATTTGCGGAATACCTTGCCCGGAAATATCCCCAGAGTGATTTTCATATCACATCGGGAATCTTCTTTTTGGATTCACCGGAGCTTCCCCTTTACACAATGATCGATGCCGCCAATCATGCGAGAAAGAGTGTGAAGAGACAGCATCACGATTCCATCGGGATCTATACCAGTGATCTGTGGGAGCAGAGGAACCGGATTCAGGATGTGATCGGAAGCATCCACGATGCAATCTCATCAGGAGAGATCGAAGCTTTTCTGCAGCCCAAATTTTCCATGAGCTCCCGCACAGTTATCGGAGCGGAGGCACTGGTGCGGTGGCGCAAGGAAGACGGCACATACCGCTATCCCGATCAGTTTATTCCGGTGCTGGAGGAATCCGGCTTTATTGTGGATGTAGATATGTGTGTGTACGAACAGGTTTTACGGCTGCTGGCCAGCTGGAAGGAGCAGGGCCGTTCCCTGATCCCCATCTCGGTTAATTTTTCCAGGGTACATTTCCGCAATCAGGACGCCTATCAAAAGATTATCCGGCTGGCGGAACAGTATGGCATCGATCCCCGGTATATTGAGGTGGAGATTACGGAGAGTGTATTTAGCAGTGACCGGGCCAATTTATATTCCCAGATGTCACATCTTCGGGAACATGGTTTTAAGATTGATATTGATGATTTTGGAACGGGATATTCATCCCTTAATATGCTTCTTTTTGCTCCAGTGGACAATGTAAAGGTGGATAAGAGCTTTATCGACCGGTATGAGACCAAGGACGAGAAGGAATACATCAATCAGATCGGCAATCTGATCCTGTCAGCGAAGAAGACGATTATCTTCGAGGGAGTGGAGACGGAGGAGCAGGTTGTCCTCCTGACAGGATACGGTTACGACTGGGCACAGGGCTATCTTTTTTCTAAGCCGGTGCCGGTGCAGGAATTTGAGAAACTGGTGGATCACAGTATGCAATGATATTGTCAATATCATAAGGAGGGATTTTTATGTCGAATGTCAGGGCGTCTTCCCTCGCTGTCTTTCAAAAGATCAGCCTGGGGGCATCATCCAACAGCGCCAGGGAGAAAGCGGCGCGCCAGCAGAAGATGGACAGCCAGGTGGATTACTGGGAGAATAAGAAGGAAAGCTTTAAAGGGAAGAAGTGCGGGAGCCTGGAGGCGATAAAGGACCGGCTGGAGCAGCTTCAGGCCTGTGAGGATGAGATTGCGGCAGCCAAAAAGGCATACAACCATGAGCAGATGTTCCACGTGCTGGACGAGGCCAGGGAACAGGGTGAGAAGATTGCGGAGGAGCTGAAGAAGCACGAACCGAAGACAGCCGAGGAGAGACAGGAAGAGCTGGCAGAAGAGGCTATGGGGACAGACGAGAGCAGCGGCGGCATCACCGAGAGCCTGGAGGAGCTTACCGATGAGATAAAGGAGCTGGCGGAGGACATAATTGAGCTGGCACCGGAGGATCCAGAGGCACTGGAGGAACTCCGGCAGGAGAAACGGGAGACAGAGAAGGAGCAGGAGACCGTGGACCAGAAAGAAGAGACAGAGCTCCGTCAGGATCTGGCTGCCCTGAAACACAGGCGCATCAATCTTTATGTGTGATGGACATTACCTCTCCATACGGACGATAAAAGTGTTGTCAGAATTTGATTGTTATCAATTAAATGAATATGGAAAAAACGGCATGCAATAGGCGTTCCCTCATTCTACCGTTGGTTTACTTTGCCCGGATAGCCGGCTGGTCGGTTGGCAAATACCGCATATTGTTTTATAATTTGCCTATCAATGCTATGGAGGTAGGAAATGGACGAACGAAAAATGAACAACAACAATATGGGAAGTTTTATATCGGAAATGCGGAAAACAAAGAAGATGACGCAGAAGGATCTGGCGCAGGCACTGGGTATTACAGACAAAGCCGTTTCAAAATGGGAGAGGGGCCTGAGCTATCCCGATATCTCTCTTCTTTCCAGGCTGGCAGACGTTCTGGGTGTGACGGTGAGTGAACTGCTGGACGGGGAAAAAGAGGATACCGTGCCGGAGGTACAGGAGAAGAAGGTGGAGCACGTCCTGCAGTATGCAGATAGGACAGCAGAGCGGAAGCTCCGGTCATTGAAGGTCATCTTTGCGGATGTATTCTCCCTGCTGCTTGTACTGGGGATACTTACGTGCAGTATATGTGATCTGGCAGTTTCAGGATCTTTTACATGGTCTCTTATTTCAGATAGTTCCATTCTGTTTGCCTTGTTTGCGGGATATCCGCTGGTTCGATATGGAAAAAAAGGAATCCCGTTTTCTCTGGCTGCCATAAGTGTCCTGCTGGTTCCCTTTCTATATGTCCTGCATCTGCAGATTCCATCCGGCGGCCTTCTGCTGCCCATCGGTATATGGATGTCCCTGATCGCCATACCATATGCCTGGGCCATCTATGGACTGTTCCGGATACTTTCCAGGAGAAAATATCTGGCAGGCGCCATTACAGCGGTATTGTGTATACCGCTGCAGCTACTGGTGAATTACTGTCTCTCGTTCTATATATCAGAACCTGTGTTGGACGAAGGCGATATCGTCTCAATCTTTGTCGCTGGTGTGGCGGCAGCTGTATTGTGGCGGGTGGACGCCAGGCGCAGTTAAGGGCGCCGGACTTTCCCCTCAGACCATCCGAATTTCTGCCCGGATAAAAGGAAATCCTTTAGCTTTTTCTGGAGGGATGTATGCTCAGACAGATTTGCGAGATCTGGTCCCTCGCCGGGGAAGACCCAGTCCAGTACGGCCATGCTCTCGTAATCTGTAGAAATGACGTCAAACAGCTTTTGGAATTGCAGCAGGTTGGAATCATCCGGCAGTAATCCGGTCAGCGCCGGCGACAGCATCCAGGATTCGCAGTACCAGTCTGTATCGGTCCAGTCCGGGTAATGATTTTTCAGGAAATTCTGAAAAGAGTCAAAGGAGCTGCGGACTGCCGGCGGGGTGAGACGGGCATCTGAGGGGATGTGGATATAGATTTTCTTTGTATCAGAGGATATCAATTCATATTCCAGTTCACCGATCCGGAACTCCTGCATGGCAAGCTGTCTGGGAAACCACCATGCCCAGGTAAATGCATAGACGCCGTATGTTTTTTTGTGTTCTTCCAGAAATCGTGTGCAGAATTTCATCGTGGCGGCAAAGACAGAGTCCGCTATCTTCATGTCCTGATAGTTCTCATATGTATGACAGGCACAGCGCATCAGCTCGCAGAGAATATAGAAACCGGAGGGATCTTCCCCAATCCTGTTCCGGATCTCCTGGATGGCGCTGTCCCAGGTATCCCGTTCTGCTAATCTCTGCCTGATATCGGCATCCAGCACTGTATTTTTCGTAGTTCTGTAAATATTCATGGCGTCTGTTACCTCTTCCGGTAATTCTAATAGCTGGTATATCTGTTCTAATTTCATATAATCCTCCATTTCGTCAGCGTATTCATCCGAGACTGTTTGCTATATACCATTTTACATGAAAATCTTGTATGATTCAAGTTCTAACCCCAACGGCGCCCTCGAGCTGGTAAAAAAATATTTGAACAAGGACTGCGATAGATGATATAATCATAGAACAGGACGAGAGGAGGGATTGCATGAAAGCGGTAATCTTTGACAAGGATGGCCTGATGTTTGATACCGAACGACTCTGTATACAGGCGTGGGATTATGCAGGGGAAAAAATCGGCATTGGCAGGGCCGGCTATATGGTATTGAAGACGCTGGGTATGAACGCCGCAAGTACAGAGGAAATCTGGAGGAAAGAATTTGGCGGCCGGTGTGTTATCCAGGAGATGCGGCAATATTCAAAGGAATTTTTCACGGAATATTTTAAAGAGAATACCCTGCCGGTAAAGGAAGGGTTGTATATCCTGCTGGATTATCTGAAAGACAGCGGGTATAAAATGGCGGTGGCGTCTTCTTCCCGAAAGGAGGAAGTGGACAGGCATTTACAGGAGGCCGGAATCACGGATTATTTTCAGGAGGTTGTTGGCGGCGACATGGTGGGCAGGTCCAAGCCGGAGCCGGATATTTATCTGAGGGCGTGTGAACTGCTGGAGGAGGAGCCGGGGGACTGCTATGCGCTGGAAGATTCCAGAAACGGACTGCTGTCCGCTTACCGGGCGGGATGCGTCCCCCTTATGGTGCCGGATCTGTGGCAGCCGGATCAGGAAATATTGGATATCATTGCAGGCCGGTTCGACGATCTGGCAGAGGTGAGGGATTATATCAGGAGGAACTCAGAATCAGCATGAGGATAGCGATTATCGAAGATGAGCCGGTACATGCCGAGCTGCTGGAGGGATTCCTTCAGGGATGGAGCCGGGACAGGCAGATACCAGTAGAAATGCTTCGCTTTTCCAGTGCTGAGGGCTTTTTGTTTGATTGGGAGACAGAGCAGGATCTGGACGCCCTGTTTATAGATATCCAGATGAAGAGGATGAACGGCATGGAGATGGCGAAGCAGGTGCGGGAGAGGGATGGCAGGGTCAGCATTATCTTTACAACAGGTCTTGCAGACTTTCTGGAAGAGGGCTATGAGGTAGAGGCGATGCGTTATCTGATGAAGCCTATCAATGAGGAGAAGGTGTGGGACTGCATGGACAAGATCCGGGTACGGAGTGAGCAGGCCCATTATATTCTTGTTCATGGCAGGGATGGGGTGCGAAGGCTGGCGGCAGAGCAGATTGATTATATCGAGGCCCGGGGACATGGCTGCCGGATCGAGCTGTGGGGAGCGGCCGGTCAGCCGGAGACGCCGCAGGAAGATTTTGTATCTGAGAATATTTCTGAACTGGAGGAGATGCTGAAAGAATATGGGTTCATTCGGTGCCACCGCTCCTACCTCTGCGGCATCCGGAACATCCGCACCATTGGCAGGACGGATATCACATTTGACAGCGGCAGCCAGATTCCTGTGAGCCGGCGGCTGTACAAAGGGGTAAATCAGGCATTTATTCAATATTTTCGCAAGGAATGAAGAGGGAGACAGACATGAAAATTACTTGGTTGATTTTTCTCGTGCCGGCCGGCATGTTTGCCATCCTGCTCGCAGCTTTCTTTATGAGCAGATGGATGATCCGGTGGATGGACCGGCGGACCCATCTCTATCAGAGCGACCTGCTGCAGAAGCACTGTGAAGAGGTACAGAATATGTACCGCCAGACAAGAGGCTGGCGGCATGATTATCACGATCATATCCAGACGATGAAGGCGTATCTGGCCATGGGGAGGCTGGAGGAATTATCCCGTTTTCTCGGAGAGCTGGACAGGGATCTGACCTCGGTGGATACCGTTATTAAAACCGGTAATGTGATGATCGATGCCATCCTGAACAGCAAAATATCGCTGGCGGGGGCAAAGGGGATAACGGTGGAGGCAAAGGCTATTGTGCCAAAGGAGTTAGCGATGCCGCTGTCGGAAGTGGATCTTAGCCTGGTGATTGGAAATCTGATGGACAATGCCATGGAGGCCTGTGATGTCATCCATGAGGGCAAAGAGAAATTTATCCGCATTTATATTGATATATTGAAGGGACAGCTCTATATCTATATTATGAATTCGGCAGAGGGGCGCAGAAAGCGGAAGGGACGGATCTATGAGTCCACTAAGAGTGGGAAATATCACGGCTTTGGCCTGATGCGGGTGGATCAGGTGGTGGAACGGTATCATGGTTATCTGGAGCGGCAGGATGAAGAAGGGGTATTCGTCACCGAGGTGATGCTGCCGCTGCAGGGGAATTAGACTGCTGGGAGGCAGCAAAGAAAGGAGAGAATGAATATGAAACGATTTATTTGCAGCGTATGCGGTTATGTCCACGAGGGAGAACAGCCGCCGGAGGAATGTCCGGTATGTCATCAGCCGGGGGAGAAATTCAGGGAAGCGCCTTTGGAACAGGAGACGCATCAGCAGGCAGAGGACAATGGCCTGGCATACGACAGAAACCTTTACCGGGTGGACGAATCCTGCCGCTATATGGAGGAAATTCACCAGATGGCGGTGACAGCAAATACCATCAGCGGCGCCATGGGAACAAAGATGCCTATGCCGGACTGGGACGATATTCTGCTTCTGGGAGCACAGCTGAATCCCGCTCCCCTGAATGAAGGCGATCCGGTGTCTACTATGACGGTGATCGGGAAGCATGCCAAGAAACCGATGATCCTGGATCATCCGGTGTATATTTCCCATATGTCATTCGGCGCACTGTCAAAGGAAATTAAGGTGGCGCTGGCGAAGGGTTCTGCCATGGCGAAGACGGCCATGTGCAGCGGAGAGGGAGGAATTCTGCCAGAGGAAAGAGAGGCGTCCTACAAATATATCTTTGAATATATCCCGAATAAGTACAGCGTCACGGATGAAAACCTGCGCCGGGCGGATGCCATCGAGATCAAGATCGGGCAGGGGACAAAACCCGGGATGGGTGGTCATCTGCCGGGAGAAAAGGTGACGGAGGAGATTGCCCGGCTGCGGGGAAAGAAGCAGGGTGAGGATGTGCAGAGCCCGAGCAAATTTCCCGAGTTAAATTCGAAGGAAGATTTAAGGGAAATGGTGGCCATGCTCCGGGACCGTTCGGACGGCAGGCCCATCGGCATCAAGATTGCGGCGGGCAGGATTGAGCGGGATCTGGAATACTGTGTCTTTGCGGAGCCGGATTTTATCACGGTGGACGGACGGGGCGGCGCCACGGGCTCCAGTCCGCTGCTGCTTCGGGAGGCGACTACCGTACCTACCGTCTATGCCCTGTACCGGGCAAGGAAATATCTGGATGCCGTGCATTCCGATATTTCCCTTGTGATCACGGGAGGGCTGCGGGTATCGGCGGATGTGGCAAAGGCGCTCGCCATGGGAGCGGATGCAGTGGCGGTGGCCAGCGCGGCGCTGATGGCGGCGGCATGCCAGCAGTACCGGATCTGCGGTACGGGGAACTGCCCGGTGGGGATTGCGACACAGAACGAGGAACTCAGAAAGAGACTGAAGGTGGATCAGTCTGCCCAGCGGGTGGCAAATTACCTGAAAGTGACGAAGGAGGAGTTAAAAGTATTTGCCAGAATCACCGGCCACTCTTCGGTGCATGACCTCTCGGTGGATGATCTGGTGACGCTGAGCAGGGAGATTTCAGAATTTACCAATATCCGGCATGCATAACCAATATATGAGGATAGATCAATTTTTGGGTAGGATACATCATTGAAAAAACGGCCCCGGCATCTTATAATTTATGAAAAATTATAAGGAGGAAGAGGCATATGGCAAAAAGGATTCTGGCAGCAGCAATGGCTCTAGTTCTGTGCATTTCAGGCATTTCCTTCACGCCGCCGTCAAAGGCAGCTGAGAAGGGAACGGCACGGACAAACATTGCGTTGGGAAAAACAGTATATTGCAGCAGTGAGGAGGGAACATCAACAAGTGGCGCGGACACCCATGCGGAGAAAGCAGTGGATGGAGATGTAACGACATGCTGGTCCGCCAACGGTAAACCGGATGGGCAGAACTGGGATGCACAGTACCCGGAATGGATCTGCGTGGATCTGGGGAAAAAGTATAATCTGGAAAAGATTGATATTACATTTGAAGGAAAAAATGGCGCACGTTATTATGGATACAATATTTATGTGTCGGACACAGCTCCAGAGGAAGGGAAGAGAGAAGTTCCCGCCGGATATACAAAGGTAGTTGATAAGACGGCAAATACTACGTCGACATCATCAGAAAGCCCTGTACAGGAAGCTCTGGCAGACACCAGTGCACAGTATGTACTGGTGGAGGTGACCTCATGTAACCAGCTGGATTCCAATAAATGGCAGGTGGCTTCTATTTATGAACTGGAGATATATGGAAGCCCGGCAGATGGATCGGCACCGGATCCGGATGAAGGAAATGACGGGGAAGGGGATTTTTCAGTTCCGCTTCAGACTGCCAGTGGGCGCGATGGGGCATATGTAAGGGAGATAGACGGCGAGTGGCTCTTTGGCGGTAAGAATCTTGGTTCTGCTGACGCCCTGAATGCGGATACCGCCAAGTGGAATAAGGTAACCATTCCGCATACTTGGAATGCAAAGGATGCGGAAGACGGCGGAGGAAATTATGACCGGGCGGCCTACTGGTACCACAAAGAGGTCACGGTGGCAAAGGAGATGCTGGAGAAGAGCATCTACATTGAATTTACCGGTTCCAATACACAGACGACATTGTACGTCAACGGCAAAAAGGCGGGAGACACCCATAAGGGCGGTTATACCGCATTCCGCTATGATGTGACGGGACTGGTGAAAGAAGGGGCAAACACATTGGATGTTTGCGTGGACAATACATATACGCAGACCATCGCTCCCATCTCCGGGGATTTCAATATGTATGGCGGCATCTACCGCCGCGTCTATCTGGCAGCGGTAGATAAGGTGCACGTAGATCTGGAGAAAAACGGTTCTTCGGGACTGGCGTTGAAAACTGGAAATATGAGGAGTGAGAAAGCACCGGCAGATCTGGGACAGTTTGATATAGAGGCAGATATTGTAAATTCCTCCGGCAGTGCCAGGACCGTCACCGTAGTGGCGGCGGTAGAGGGGGATAATGCCCCTGCTCCGATTCAGAAGCAGATTACCATTCCGGCGGGAGGAACGCAGAAGTTTAAAGAACATTGTACCATAACGGATCCGACTTTGTGGGAGGGGATTCGTTATGAAAAGGGAGCGGATAATAGTAAGGCAGGGTATCAGTACAAGGTGACACTGGAAGTGAAGGATGGGGAAAAGGTAATCGACAAGGTACAGGATAAGCTGGGATTCCGCTATTTCTGGATTGATTCCAAAGAAAACGGCGAGAGCGGCGAGGGATTTTTCCTCAACGGGAAGAAATTTCCTTTGAGGGGTGTAAACCGCCACTCCTATCTGAAGTCAGTGGGAAGTGCCATGACGGAAAAACAGCATGCAGCCGATATGGAGATTATAAAGGAGCTGGGCGTGAATACGATCCGCCTGTGTCACTATCCGCAGACCGATTATTTTTATGATCTGTGTGATGAAAATGGTATCGTAGTGTGGACGGAGATTCCTGTTGTCAATGAGGTGAGGGCGACCGAGGACTTTAAAAATATTACGAAGCAGCAGCTGACCGAGCTGATCTCCCAGCAGTACAACAGACCGTCTGTGGTGTTCTGGGGATTGGAAAATGAGATCGGCAACGGACAGAGCCTGACAGATCCAAAGGCAAATGCCAATCTGGCGTCGGCTAAGAAGCTTCTTTATGAGCTGGATGCCCTGACGAAGGAGCTGGATGTTACCGGACGTTATACGACCCAGGCGGTGAACCGCGATTACAGCATGGATGGCAACGACCCGGATTCTGTCAACAAGGATTTTGATACAAACAGGGGATGGAAGTCGGACACTGTGGCGTGGAATATTTATCCCGGCTGGTATCCCGATGCGAATTTTTATGGAACCTTCGATGAGGTAATGAAGCGCAAGACAGCTTTGGACAGCCGTTCCATGGGTATTTCCGAATATGGCTGGGGAGCCAATGTGAATCAGCATGAGGCGTATCCGGAGCTTGGCATCAACAATCTGACAGCGGGCGGGACA
Organism: uncultured Clostridia bacterium; assembly: GCA_948467395.1. GTDB lineage: Bacteria > Bacillota > Clostridia > Lachnospirales > Lachnospiraceae > Eubacterium_F. The sequence goes on from CAOKDX010000013.1 coordinate 75,652, forward strand.
TGGCACCCGGAGGAATACCAGAACCTGATGAATGAGGAGGCACTGCAGTATATCAATACGCATGATGAACTGTGGGGCACCTACTACTGGGTAATGTTTGATTTCGCTGTGGATAGCAGAAATGAGGGTTCACAGCCGGCACTGAATGATAAGGGACTGGTAACGGCGGACCGTAAGATTAAAAAGGACAGCTACTATCTCTATAAGGCAAACTGGAATAAAAAAGATTCTTTCACGTATATCACCAGCAGGCGCTGGACCAGACGGGAAACATCTGAGACCTATGTGAAAGCGTATTCCAACTGTGACGAGGTGGAATTGTTTGTCAATGACAAGAGTCTTGGCAAGATGCAGAACAAAGGAAACGGCGTATTTCTTATGGAAAATGTCCCTCTGGCGGTGGGAGACATTAACGTGAAGACGGTGGGTACTGTCACCGGTGATACAGAGCAGTACACCGATACCTGTACATGGAAGAGGGAGATTTCCAACAAGGCAGACCTGGAATCCAAAATCTTTGCGGTGGATACAAAGGAAAAAACCATTGTCGTTGAAAACAATGTCACCTGCAAAGAGTTTAGGGAGAAGGTAAAAGGGGTAAATAACGCCGTGTATAAAATATATGATGGGGAGTCAGAGGTGACAGAAGAGGATACCATCATTGTACCGGGCATGAGGATTCATGTCGTTGCGGAGGACGGTAAGACAGAAGCCGACTACACTGTGATCTCGTCCAATCTCTGTCTCAATAAAAAGGTTGAGGTCAGCAGCAGCGAGACGGGAAATGCCGGCAAAAACGCAGTGGATGGCAACAGCGCCACGAAGTGGACGGCAGAGAACGGCACCTATCCCCAGAGCATCACCATTGATCTGGAAAAACCATATTTCCTGGGCGATCTTACTTTGCTGTGGGATGCCAAAAACGGAAACCGTGCTTACCGGTATGTGGCTGCAGTCAGCGAGGATGGCAAAGAATACACGGATATTATAAACCGCAGGGACAATACAGAGCCCGGAAAGATCACGGAGTCCATGATGCTCTCAAGGGCGCGTTTTATACGAATTACGGCAACCGGCTGTAATGAGGCCGGCTGGGCAACCTTGTTTGAGGTCAAAGCGGATGGCTACGCCATGACTTCCGATAAGTATGATATTGACGATGCACACAGCGTCATCGTAGTGGATCAGATTCCGCAGACAGGGCTGGCAGACAGTGAATTTCTCAGCCATCTGACCGTGGACGGCAACTATGGATGTAAGGCAAATTACAGCAGCGGGTGGATTCACGATGGCAACACCGTGGATATTACGGATCTGGAAGGAAAGGTGGTAACCACCTATACGATCTGTACCGAAGAGACGAAGGAGAAATATTATAAGGATGTGGCTGCAGCTAAGATTGTATTAAATAAAACTTCTGAATCTTTAAGCGTTGGCTCGGAGCTTCAGCTGTCGGCAACCGTATTGCCGATGAACGCATCGGACAAAAACGTGACCTGGAGCAGCAGCGATGATGCTGTGGCCTCCGTGACCCAGACAGGACTGGTAAAAGCGAAGAAAGAAGGAACTGTGACAATTACAGCAAAGGCGGCGGGAGACGTCAGCGCATCCTGCAAGATTACAGTTACGGATTATTCCAATCTGAAACCGGCAGCAGTACTGAAATTTGACAGGGCGGAGGAGGTCACTCTGTTTGGAAAGGCTAAATTGACAGAGGATCCGGACAATGCCGGAAATCAGGTGCTTCTGGTGGATGAGACGGCGGGTGGAAAGAATGGCGGAAATTATGCGATTGCGTCCAATGATCTGTCCTCTTATGACTTTTCCGGCGGGGTGACGGTTTCACTGAACGTCCGGCCCACAGCCAACGCAAGCGACTGGAATTACCTGTTTGCCATCGGACAGACAAAGACCCATGGAACCTATAATTACTGCGATGGCACCATCGGATTTATCGCAAGGCACGGCGACCCCTATCAGGCACATTTTCCGGGGGACGGCTGGGTGCAGGGAAATCCTGTGGGCAGCGACTACAATTACTTCTCTCAGGAAGAAAATGCTGGCAAATGGTACCGGCTCACATATGTCTATTCAAAATCAGAGGTATGCCTGTATGTAGACGGGATTCTCACCTGTCAATGGGAAGCTTCCGGACTTGACGGCGTTCTTGCCGCATTGAATCAGGGGCATCTGGTATTGGGCGCCGGGGCGTCGGAGGGAGAATTTGAGAATTTCGGCGGTTATATAGACGATGTGTATATTTACAGCGCCGCCCTGGACGCAGCGGGCGTAGCGATGATTGGGAAGACATCGCAGACTCCGGAGGATCCATCAAAACCAGATGATTCCGCCAAACCATCACCGGCACCGGGACCAGGAACAGTAAATCCACCAGCCGATGGCGGTACAGGAACAAAGGACAACAAAGTAAAGGCATCATCTGTTACAGCTGCTGTGAAAAATTACCGGTATGGAACAAAGACACTCTATCTGGTGAAGGGAAAGACGGCGCAGCTGAAAGCCTCCGTAAAGCCTCAGGCAGCCGGACAGGGAGTGGTATACCGCTCCAGCAGGAAAGCTGTCGCATCCGTCACAGCAGGGGGAAGGATCCGGGCGAAAAAGCCAGGGACGGCGAAGATTACCCTGACCTCTGCCGATGGTGCCAGCAAGACAAGTATTACAGTGAAGGTAGTAAAAAAGGAAAAGATAAATAAGAAGCTCTCGTTACGCTCGAAGAGAACTGTGACTCTGAAGAAGAAAAATGCAGTGTCACAGATTAAGACGAAGGGGCTCACACCGAAGACCACCAGCAGAGAGACGTACAAGATTACGAAAGGTAAGAAATACATCAAGGTGGATCCCTATGGAAGGATCGTATGTAAGGTGAAGCCTGTGAAAAAGGCAAAGAAGGCTGCGGTGAAGGTAACCTGCGGCAAAAAGAGCATAACAATCAGAGTGACAATTAAAAAATAAGTAGTTCAGGATACAGGAGTGGTCAGGAAACAAAGCCGGATCACTCCTGTTTTATGGTTGACAAGTTAGAATAAGTTCCCTATAATTAGTTTAAAATTTGTATGAGGAGCGGGTGTGATGAAAAGAAATTGGCGTAGATGGTTTCTTGTTGTACTGACTGTTTTGTCCACAGGGCTGACCGCCTGTGGACAGGGAACAGGAGGGAGTCTGACTGCGGTCAGCGGCGGGGCGGGCAGCGGCCTGCGGGATGAAGTAAAGCAGCAGAGGGATGAGTATTCCAGCTGGTTTGCCAACAAGGAGAATGCGTATGAGGTGCTGGAAACCTATGATGAAAAAAAGGACACAGACAAAAATTTTCTGGTGCAGAAAAAACTGGATGGGACTACAGTACGGCGTTTTTATATAAAAGATCTCTACCAGCTGAACCGGGTGACGGACGAATGGATCTATTATTGTGTATACAGGGAAGATGATCTGGATGATGATAACTGCCGTCTGTGTGAGGTATGGCGGGCACCGGCAGGGAAGGAAACGGATGGCGATCATCCGGTTCTGGAAAAAAAGGAACTGCTTCTCTCTATGTATCATTTGACGGATCTGTGTGTGCTGGATTCGTATATTTACTATCTTGGCGGTGAAGATGGGGTGGAAGACGGGAAAATGACATTGTACCGTTATGATCTGGAGACAAAGCGGCAGATACCTGTGATGGGTGATAAGAAGCTGGAGGAGGCGGCTTTTGTGTGGAGAAAACAGGAAGAAAAAGGCCCCCTGATGCTGCAGGGACAGCTGTTTCTTTCTGACGAAGACAGCTTATATTCGTTGAAGGCAGACAGCGGGGAGTGGAAACAGATTTATTATGGGGAAGACCTCTCCTTCCTGAGTAGTGGAAGCGAGATAGAGCGGTGTGGAGAGAATATTTATTTTTCTCCGGACAATAAACAGATTTACCGGTATGGAGGAATGGCGGAAAAGGCAGAGAGAGTGATCCCTAAGGATGCCATCCAGGCGAAGCTGGAGGAAATCTCCCTGTGGGGCAGGAAAGGACACGAAGGCGAGGGCAGTATTTATGGCATCATGGTATATCATGGCCGTCTGTATCTTACCGTCGGTGTTTCATGGACACAGAGGATGAAGCTGAAACTGACAGAAGCCGCGGAGGCAGAGGAAGGAGGAGCAGAAGCGGACTGGCGGTGCTCCCGGACGATACTGCTCAGTGATGTTGTATCATAATACTTGACACTTCCACTTCACGGATATATAAATAAA
>CAOKDX010000014.1 GCA_948467395.1 uncultured Clostridia bacterium
CCAAACATCTGTCTGAATGCAAGACGTCCAATACGTCCAAAACCATTAATCGCTACTTTTACTGACATGATATTTCCTCCTAAAAATTTAGTTAAAGTTAAGTTTGTTAAAATTTACACAAACTTGCTTTCCTTTATAATACCCAATTTTACCAAAAAGTTCAAGCACTTCTGCTGATTTTTTGGAAAATTCTTATTCCTGTCCGCTCCCGGCAGGACACAGCAGCACCCGCCGGAAAACAGACGGCAGATCCTCTACATCCTCCGATACAGCTCCTCATACTTCCTTGCGGAATTATTCCATGAGAAATCCATTGCCATACCGCGGTCAATGATCTTGTTCCACTCTCTCTTATTATCGAAGTATACTCTCTTCGCATAGCGGATCGTATCCAGCATCTCATGGGCGTTATAATTGGCAAATGAGAACCCGGTACCCTTATTCTCGTATTCGTTATACGGCTCTACCGTATCCCTCAGGCCGCCGGTCTCCCGGACAATCGGGACCGTTCCATACCGCAGGCTCATAAGCTGGCTCAGGCCGCACGGTTCAAACAGGGACGGCATAAGGAACGCATCACAGGAAGCATAGATCTTATGTGAGCGCTCATTGGAATAGAAAATATTTGCCGAAACGCGGTCCGGATACTTCCAGGCAAAGTGGCGGAACAGATGCTCATATTTCTCATCACCGGTTCCCAGCACGACCAGCTGGGTATCCTCGGCACAGATTTCTTCAATCACATAGTCGATCAGGTCAAATCCCTTCTGATCTGTCAGCCGGGATACGATACCGATCATAAATTTCCTGTCATCCTGCGCCAGGCCGAGTTCTCTCTGCAGGGCCCTCTTATTCTTGATCTTCTCTTTCCGGAAGGTTCTGGCATCGTAATTCACATCGATCAGCGGATCCTTCGACGGATCATATTCATCGTAATCCAGACCATTGACAATCCCTGTGAGGCAGCCCGCGCGGGCATTGATCAATCCGTCCAGCTTCTCTCCATAAAAAGGCGTCTTGATCTCCTGCGCATAGGTGTCACTCACCGTCGTGATCTGGTCCGCATAGACAAGACCGCCCTTGAGATAGTTGGCATCCCCATATGCCTCCAGTTTGTCCGGCGTAAAATAGAACGCATCCAGCCCCGCCGTATCCATCACTGTCTTCTTATCCCATATCCCCTGGAATTTCAGGTTATGTATGGTCATAATCGTCTTGATGCCACGGTAAAACTCTCCCTGCTGGAAGGAGTCCTGAAGATATACCGGCAGAAGCCCGGTCTGCCAGTCATGGCAGTGAATGATATCCGGCCGGAAATCTATCACCGGGAGCGTGGAAAGAGCCGCCTTGTCAAAGAAAGCAAATTTCTCGATATCCTGATAGATCTCTCCATATGGCTTATCCCCGTTGAAATAGAATTCATTATCAAGAAAATAAACGATGACCCCGTTATATTCCATCTTAAATATACCGACATACTGCTTTCTCCATGCCAGTTCGAGATAAAAATGGGTTACATATTCCATCCGATCCTTATATTCCTGTGGAATTGACATATACTTGGGGATCATTACCCGCACATCAAATTCATCCTTATTAAAATATTTCGGCAGGGATCCCACTACGTCAGCCAGACCGCCGGTTTTAATAAATGGCACACATTCCGAAGCAACAAATAATACTTTCTTCAATACATTTCTCCCCTTTCGGTTTGGATTCATATTATTGTTTCCATTATACACCAAATTGAGTTCCATGAAAAGCATGAATTTGAAATAATATTGCGGATCGTATTCCCACCTCGATCAGCGTCCCGTCTCACTGCCGGGGACTCCACTCCGGATAGAGATCGATCACACTGCCGTCCACGGCATTGACTAAAAAGGTAGAAAATAAACCCTCATTCCCACTCCACAGGCCCCATACGGGAAGATAGGTGTGCCGGTCCCCGTGCTCCGGATCAGATAACCTGTAATAGCCCAGCTCCAGATGACTGTAACTCCCACTGCTGCGCTCCCTTCCCTCCAAAAATACTCCCAGTTCCTTTCGGATCACGTTCTTTATGTCCTTCAGCGGCAGCAGCTTCACCCCCGGAACAGAAGATATCACCGTGACAGGATTGCAAAGCTTTGCCCGGATCACTCCATGATCTGTTACGGCAACCGTTATGCTGCAGTCCGCCAGGATGGATTCCCCATTGACAATAACGCCGGAAAGACCTGCGAAGTCCGCATAATCGCTAAAGGGCGCACCTTCCGTACCGGGGGAAAAGATAAACCGCCAGCCATCTACAAAAGCAGCATCCGATTGCGCGTTTATCTGCGCCTCCGGGTCTCTCCACTCCAGTACTGTTTCCTTTGCAAGAAGCAGATCTGTGAATCCGAGCTTCTGCAGAAACTGTCTGGCAGCCTTCTCCGCCTCTTCCTTTTCCAGACTGCAGCGATTGTCGTCCGCCTGGCTGATATAAGAGTATTCCATATAAGAGGGATCCTCTTCGCCCTTTAATCCGTCCGGGTACACCTCCCCGTCCTGGGCAAATATGTTTATACTCGCAAAGCCGCCCGCCCCATCCGGGTCGAAGCTCAGCCTGTATTGGATTCCGTCCCTTTTGCCTATATAATCATTGCCTGTGAAGTTACCTTCTGCAAGAGTGAAGTCCTCCGGCGCCTTTTTTAACAGCCTCTCATACTTCGCTGCCATTTCCCTGGCCTCTCTCAGGTTCTCTTTGTGAAGATCAAAGCCGGCCTGGCTCCCATTCTCTCCCTCCAGTTCCCGGACAGCCTTTTGCTCCTCGCTCTCAGCCTTGCTCCATGCGTCTATCCGCTCCTGGATTTCAAACTTCGGCAGATGCTTTTCATCATACAGGCTCACATGGCTGTCAAAGATAGTCTCTGCCATCTTCCTTTTATTTCGTTCACTGCAGGCATAGGTTTGTACTTCCACCGTAGACATCTGTCTGAGCCCCGGCACTTCTACGTGTGCCATAAGATCCACATGAATGGTGCCCTCGCCGTCTGTCCTCTTCACTCCCCAGGATTCATTCCATATGCTCCCTGCCTCGGCGGCAAATTGCCCTACATCTGCGCTGCTCTCCTTTTTCTGTTCTGCCTCTTTCTTTCCGGAACTGCCCTCATCGCCAGCAGAACAGCCGGCGAGGCAGAATGCCGCCAGTATAAATGTGCCCATGTACAGTTTCTCTTTTATCCTTCTCATGACACTGCCCCCCTAATCTCTGATCCTCTTATCGTTTTGTTTTATCCACGATCTCCCACTTCTCTTCCCAGTCATCGATGACACTGCCGTCCATGGCATTGACTACGAACGATGGAGAATCGTTTTTGTTGCTCCAAAGACGCCAGGCAGGAAGATAGGTATACAGATTATCATGCCCCGGATCCGACACCCTGTAATACCCCAGTGTGAGACGGTTATAGCTGGCACTGGGAATTCTTTTTTTCTTCTGGTTCAGTCCGGAAAATTTTCCGATATCATTCCGTATCACATTCTTTATGTCCGCCAGCGGCAGCAGCTTCACTCCCGGAACGGAGGAAATCACCGTGACAGGATTCGCCAGATTTGCCCGAATCACCCCTCTGTCCGTCACGTCGATGGAGATACTGCAGTCTGGTGAAAAGCGTTTATCCCAGTAAATCATCGTATCCGATTCGGTGATGCCGCCGGAATAATCAAAGAAGTCCACATAATCGTTTAACGGTACATCCTCCGCACCGGGCGAAAAGGTAAAATGCCAGCCGTCCACAAGCATGGAATCCCTATTCCGGTTATTCCGTTCTCCGCCGTCTATCCACTGCAGGGTCTCCTCCCCGGTCAGGATCAGTCCTCCAAAGCCGGCTTTCTGCAGAAACTGTCTGGCCGTCTTCTCTGCCTCCTCCTTACCCATATGGCATTGATTGGCGGATTCCAGCTTAATATCCCCACCAATACAATAATATGATTCCCCTTTTCCCTTTAACCGGCCGGGATATATGTCCTCTATCTCATAGGGTTCCATACAGATACGTTCAAATGCCCCCTCCTTTTCCGTAACAAAATCCAGCCTGTACCGGACCCCTTCTCTGGTGCCGGTGTATTCCTTTCCCGAAAAATCCGCCTCTGCCCGGACAAAGTCATCTGGCGCCTTTTTCAAAAGCCTCTCATACCTCTTCACCGTGGCCCGGTCCGTTTTCAGATCCGACTCCAGATCCTTCATCTCCCCCTCCTTTCCCTCCTCCTGTTTCAATTCCTCCAACGCCTTCTGCTGTGCCCTCTCAATATCCAGCCATGTATCCAGCAGTTCCCGGATCTCCTGCACCGGCAGATGCTTCTCATCATTCAGGAACACCTCGCCGAAGATGCCTTCCGCCGCTTTCCTTTTATTCTCTTCGTTGAACTCATATCTCTGTACCTCTACCGTAGACATCTGTTCCAGATCCGGTACTTCGACAAACGCTGTAAGGTTCACCTGGACAGAATCACCGCTGGCAGTTTTGGCAGTCCATGTATCATCCCATATACTTCCCTTCTCCTCCGCAAATTGTCCCAGGCCGGCGCTGCTTTCCCTTCCGGCTCTTCCCTCCCGGTCCTCCGAACCACTGTCATCCCCGGCAGAGCAGGCCCACAGACAAGCCGTTGTCACCATCAGCAGCAGTATCCTCAGGATTCCTCCCCACTTCCTCATGATTATCATCCGCCCCTTCCCTTGTGAACTGATCCAATCATAACCCTGCCTTGTAAACAAGTTGTAAATGCCACACAAATTGCGATGTATTAATAATCAAAAATGGTTCCGTCCTCAAGCATACGCACCGTATAGCTCTGCTTCTGGTCAAACCTCTCAAAGACAATCTCCCAGTAATACGCCGTATAAGTATGAAATGTAGTATCCACCGCCTTATACGGGGTTACCTGCCATCCGTACCAGTTCTGGTATAACTCCGACAGATCGGCGGGGAAATTGCCCTCCTGAAACATTTTCTGCGCCTGTTGCCGCGCCAGCCGCACCGCCTCATAGCCCTGGAGCTGCATCTCAAACTCTGCCGCCTCTGATATCTCGCTCTCCCACTCCCCTCTCACCAGGCGCAGCTTCTCCTCTTTTGACAACCGGGCAGATGCCTCTCTGGCAAGAGCGGATCCCTCAGCCTGGTAGCTCTCCTTGGAAACGGTGGCAACTGTCCCCTGTTCCATCCTGCTCTGCCACAGAAGGAGATACCCGGGAAGGAAAAAGGCACAGATCAGAAAAACAACTACGCCAAGAATCAGGAGTATCTTCTTCATTCCGCCTCCCCCTCTCCTATACAGATGCGGATTTTTGTCCCATGACCGGGTTCGCTCTCCACATCCCACTCTGCCCCGTGGCTGGACAGGATCAAAGCGACAAGAGACATGCCGATTCCCGCTCCTCCTTCTTTTCTGGAGCGGGACTTGTCCGCCATATAGAACTCATCACACATCCTTCTCACCTCTTCCTCATTCATACCGATGCCATCGTCTTCCACAGAGAATTCATAAGCCCCCTCCCCCTCTGTGCCGGTCCGGTGTCCAAGGATCCGGATCTCGCCTCCCGGACAGGATGCCTTACGGGCATTGTCAATAATATTTACAAACACCGTTATAAATAATTCTCTGTTTATATAAACAATCCCTTCTTCTACATCTGTCGTAACAGAAAGCTCCCCTCTGGCCAGCATCGGCTCTGTTATTTCACTGATTTGTTTTATAAAATCTGAGGTATGCACAGGCAGCCGTTCGATCTCTGCCCGTTTCAGGTAGATCAGTTCAAACAGCCTGCCGGAGAGATCCTCCAGCCGCTTTCCCTCGGAGAAGATGTAATTCAGGGCAAGGATCTGTTCCTGCCGCGGCAGCTCCATGGAACGCATCGTATCCGCATAGCCAATAATAGTGGTCATGGGTGTCTTGATCTCATGGGTAAAATCAGCCACAAACTGTTCCCTGCTCTGCACCATCTCATTCAGCTGTACAATATGGCCTGCCACCGCCTGCGCCATATGGTTAAACTGTCCCGCCAGCTGCCCCACCTCATCCCGGGACGATACATCCACCCGCTGAGAATAGTCTCCCCTGGCAATCTCAGAAGAAGCCCGGTTCAGTAATTCAAGCGGCCTGGTCAGATAACGGCTGGCAAGAAGCATCAGAACGGATGCCGCTGCCAGGACGAGCAGGATCACCAGCCGGAAATACCAGATCTGTTCTTCCAGCGTCTCATAGTTCTCCGATATGTCTGACCGGCTGATAATATGCAGATATTCTTCCCCGATCAGGCTGCAGGAGGTGACATAGATCACATTCCTGTCCTCTTCCTCACAGAGGAGATAGTTCTTCTCTCCAGCCTTCATATTGTAAAACAGCCGGACGGGAATACGGCTCTCTCCACCATCGCTGCTGTAATCATAGTTGCCTTTAAAATATATATAAAAGGCAGTATCCGCCATCATCATACTGCCTTTCACCCTGCCGCCGATCTCCTCCAGCTCACGCCTGATCTGCCAGGCCCTGGACTGCTCCGTTTTTTCCTGATAATCACTGCTATTCAGAACCTGCAGAAGATCGTACTCCACAGAGGACTGCACGAGATTATTCTCCACAACGGCCCGGGAGAGTCCTGTTCTCTGGACAATCTCGAAGTTCTTGCGGATCATCAGGTATCCCACCAGTCCAAGACCTGCCGAGAGCAGCAGCACATTCACGATCAAAACCTTATTTCGAAATTTCATCTGTCCCCTCTAATCTGTAACCCACCTTAAATACCGTCTTCAGTTCCTCTGTAAGACCGAGCTTTTTTCTCAGCCTCTGTATATGCAGATCCAGGGTTCTGGATTCTACCGGATATTCAGATCCCCATATCTCCTCGTATATTTTTTCCCTGAAAAGGGTTATATTCTGATTTCTCATAAAAAATACCAGCAGTTCGAATTCCTTCGGCGTCAGTTCCACCGGCTCCCCTCTCCGCGTTACCTTCTGGTTCTCCACATCCGCCCGGACATCGGCAAACACAAGATTGTCATCCAGCTTGTGATACCGCCGTAGAACAATGGCAACCCTTGCCAGCAGCTCCACTACCTCAAAGGGCTTGATGATATAATCCTCCGCCCCAGAAGTCAGTCCCCTGATCCGGTCCGAAAGAGCGGCCTTCGCCGTAATAAATATCACCGGGATCTTCATGGGCCTTATATATTCCATCAATTCATAGCCATTAATAAAAGGCAGCATAATATCCAGAAGAATGAGGTCAAAATTTCTTTCCTCCAGAATATCTGCTGCCGTCTTTCCGTCAAATGCTGTGGTACAATTATACCCAGCCCTTATCAGATTCAGTCGAATCAGATCTGAAATCGCCCTCTCATCCTCAACAACTAAAATGTGTATCATAGGATTCCCCTTTATAACTTCATTTTCTGTTCCAGTCGTATCTTATCGGCAATCAGTGCCACAAATTCCGAATTTGTCGGTTTCCCCTTGCCATTGTGGACTGTATAGCCAAACAACTCGTCAATGGTATCCACCTTTCCCCTGCTCCACGCCACCTCAATGGCATGGCGGATAGCGCGCTCCACCCGGCTCGGCGTTGTACCGTGCTGCTTTGCAATGGAAGGATACAGGATCTTCGTAATGGAATTCAGCATCTCGCTGTCATCCACAGACATCATGATCGCATCACGAAGATACTGATATCCTTTAATATGCGCCGGCACGCCGATCTCATGGATAATATTCGTCACATCGGACTCCAGATTAAATCTCGCCATGGCGTCATTCATCCGCCGTTCTTCTGGTGTAGCAATAAATTTCCTCGCTCCCGGCTTAAATTTCTGGACGTGATTCAATATCATCTCGCTGTCGAATGGTTTCAGTATGTAATAGGCTGCCCCCAGGTTAAACGCGCTCTCCGTAATCCGCTCCTGGGCGATGCCGGAAACTACAATTACCTCCGGCCGTTTTTCTTTCTCCTTCGTCTTAGTCAGACGCTCCAGGACACCAAGCCCGTCCAGCTTAGGCATAATCAGGTCCAGCAGCAGTACATCTGGTTCTGTCTCGTCGATCATGCCCATCGTCTCCATGCCGTCTTCTGCCTTTCCGACAATTTTGATTTCCTGATCTTCTGACAAGATTTGCTCTATCTGACTTGCTATCCGGGGATTATCTTCTGCAATCAAAACCTTAAGCTTATCCAAAATTATACCTCCTTGTCTAAAATATAAAATATTTATAAAGTGTCGACAAGCGTAGTATAAACCGTTATTCGCCATATTTCAAGCACAAAATGCAATTTTTATAATATTTTTTTAACTTTTTATTTACACATTTTTAATATTTCTGTCTTTTTCGACTTATTCTATGCTATATCTGTAATTCTCGACGGCAAATCCATGTTCCGGTTCGACCTGCCGCCGTCTGGACAAGCCGCATCAGACCAGGTGCACCGCCACTGCCGACATATTCTCCCGGGTACGGTAGAATAAGGTCTGATCTTTCACATGAATATCGGCTTTTTTGTCATATGAATATATATTTGCGATCTGGCTGGCGCATCCTGTCAGATCCACTTCGATGACCTCTGGCAGATCCCCATGAAAACAGTGGATCACTACCAGCGCCCCTCCTGAGACGCCGGTCCGGAGTACCACCTGATACCCCTGGGGATAGCGATCGCTGGTAATCTTCGGCCCCCTCCGGTGCGTCATACCCTTCCGGATCACCGGTGCCGCCTGCCGGTAGAATGCGATTCCCCGCTCTATCACATCCCACTGTGCATCCGATAGCTCTGTTACATCGCCAGAAAGACACATCCTGCCAAGAAAGGTATTGGCAATGGAATAGCCAATCCTCTTCAAAGAATCATCCTTCCGGATCACCGCCCAAATCTGGCTCTGGCGCGGAAGGATGGCCCGATGCAGATTCGCCGCAATAATCGGTATTTCCTCCGTCTCGTGTGCGTCAGAGAAGGATGCCATGGAACAGAGGCTCATCATCAGCGGTTCCAGCTTATGCCCGCCGGAGGCACAGTTCTCCAGCACAAGATCCGGCAGCTCTTCCTTTACCCGCCGCACAAAATCCACGGAGGCCTCCATATTCTGCCGCAGTCCCTCCCCGGGAGATTCCGCACCGTCACAGCCAATTCCAATGGTATCATTGTAATCCATCTTCATATACCCAAATCCATATTTTCTGAGCGTGCCGATCACCTTTTCCCCCAGGTATTCCTTTACCCAGGGATCCTTCATATCCCAGAACCGGCGGCTGTAGGTGGTCAGCGGATACCCATCTCTCTTCAAAAGATGGTCCGTATACCCATATGCTTTCGCCGCACGTCCCACATTATCGATCTCGAACCAGATTCCCGGCCGCATCCCCGCATCCCGGATAAGCTCCACCGTTTTCTCCAGCCCCTCAGGGAACAGCGTATCCGAGACATTATAATCCCCCATGCTGATATCCCAGGGAACCCCGTCCTCCTTAAACCAGCCGCAGTCAATGACAAAATAATCAAAGCCTCTGCCCCTCACTGCATCAATTATACCGGCGATATTTTCATGGGAGGGACATCCCCAGGTGGTGCAGTATTCGTTAAAGATAACCGGCAGCTCCTGTTCTTCCTCCGGCCCCTGCTCCACATACTTTTCTCCCGCCGAGACGAGCCGGTGGCACAGCCGGTCGATGTCTCCGCTGCACACACTGAGTATCGCCGTGGGCGTCTCAAAGCTCTCTCCCCCGCTGATATTCTTCATCCAGTGGCCAAACTCCCGGTCAGCCAGTCCACCCGAAATATGTAAGCCATCGTCCTGCCGATAGATTTCCATCTGCCAGGATGCCTCATGGGCCAGCTGCGCACCCCAGAGGACATGATTTTTCGTATCCTCCACCGCCACAAAGGGAAAATATTTCATCACCGGCATGGAACCTCTCTGTCCAAACCGCTCCACACCGACAGCCCAGTTGGACCAGCTGGGCTCCAGCTGCAGATCCTCCACTGTCTCAGACACAAGTCTTCCCTCATGGCTCCACTTGCTGCGAAGCCGGTGGACCGTCAGCGTGTCCGGCGCCATCCCCTCCTCAAAGGGGGTCAGGTTTCCCATCTCAAAACTTGCCAGCATCTCCAGCGTAACCATATCCTCACTGTGATTGGTGAAGATATTCTTCATCTCAAAGCTTTCCTCCCCCTGATACCATGTAATGACATTCACCACTTCATAGCCGCGGCGGTCTCTCATCACCGTCCTGATACATATTTTTTCCTCCTCTGACTCCACCGTCTGGGAATCATATTCAAAAAGATTTGCCGTCTCACCATTCCGCATAGTCTGCCCGCTGCCGTAACAGTTGGGATAAATATCCCCCGCCAGCTTTAGCTGCGCCAGGCTGTTGATGCGGTAAAACTTCCTGTCAGAGACATCCTGTTCCGCCATCTCCGCCGGCACCATGTAGAATCCCACCCTCTTGAAATCGGTCTCCTGCTGAAAAATCAAAAGCATATCGCCAAGACGGATTTCAGATATCCTCTCCATCGCCATACTAACCCCTCCAAATCGTTATTTCATATTACCCGTCACTTAAACTATATTTTACCATATGCCCTGGGATATAACCAGTTTTATTTTAGCTAAAGAGATACCTCCCCTCACTGCGACAGCATTGTCTCGATAAACACCCCATACCCCTTTGCGGGGTCGTCTACCAGCACATGTGTCACCGCCCCGACAATCTTTTCATTCTGAATAATCGGCGATCCGCTCATTCCCTGCACGATCCCCCCCGTCATGGACAGAAGACGGGGGTCCGTGATCTTTATTACCATACTTTTATTGTCGTTGCTGTTCATGCTGATCTCCTCAATCCGGATCCGGTATCTTTTCGCCGTGCCATCCAGATTCACATAGACGGAGGCCTCTCCCTGGCGGATTTCCTGCTTCATGCCTACCGGCAGAAGCTCTCCAGCATAGTTCTCACCCGCAGCCGGTTTCATCCTGCCAAAGACCCCGAGATCGGTATTTTTCGTTATCTCCCCAATCTCATTGTCTGCCACCATATTGATATATCCCTGCAGCTCACCAGGTTCTCCGCTGGCTCCTTTTGTAATACCGAGTATTCTTGTCCGGTACAGCTCACCTCCCTGGAGGTCAAGAAGCGTTCCCGTATCCGCATCGGTAATCCCATGTCCCAGAGTACCAAATCTTCCGTCCTCCGTTACATAAGTAAGTGTTCCGATCCCCTGTGTGTCCTCGCGCACCCATGTACCGATCTTGTAGGTATGATCCGTTGCCCGGACGGGTTTCATCGCCACCTTCAGATTTTCATTTCCCCTCCGTATCATCACCGCCACCTTTTTCCTTCCGCTCTCCTGGATGGCCTGATTCAGTTTTGCGATAGTGGGCACTGGATTATTATTCCATTTCAGAATATAATCACCTGTCTTTAATATGTTCTCACCCGGCGCATAAGTCAGACCGTCTTCTCCCTGAATCTCTGCCGTGTCAAGCACAAGAAGACCGTTTGTCTCCACATAGATCCCGATAGGCTCCCCACTGGGGGCCACTTTCATTTTCCGGATCACCCGGACATCTACATTTTTTAACGGAACCACACCAAATAGCTTTACCGGAACCTGATAGTTTCCAGTACTGCCAGATAGTATGGAAAAACCGCTCTCCTTATTTGTTACCCGGAGTGCCTCCAGTGATTCTTCTGTCGCACACCCAAAGGGCAGGGAAATCTCCTCCGTCTCTCCCACCACGGCATAGAGCTGGTCTGGCACATAGGAATCCATATACCGATAGAATAAGAAACCAGCGGCAGTCAGATCGGCTGCAAGAAAGAGAATCAGCCATCTGCGCCAGCGACGAAGAACACTGTTTTTTCTGATCACACAAATCACCTCTTACAGAAAGAATGGAATCTGAAATTATTTCAGATTCCATGTTAGTATGACCATTCTGCATGTAATTATGAATACTGTTTCTGGCTGTCAGCAAGCTCCTTCATCTCTTTCGCATTTTTTCTCACAGCATCTGTAATCTCAACGCCGCCAAGGATCCGTGCCAGCTCCTCTTCTGTCTCTTCCCTGTCCAGAGGACGGATCCTGGTGACAGAAGCACTCTCCGTCACATCTTTTTCAATAACAAAATGAATATCTGCCATAGCGGCAATCTGCGGCAGATGGGTAATGCATATAATCTGATGCCTTTTGCCCAGGACACTCATTTTCTCTGACACCTTCTGGGCCGTGCGGCCGCTGATCCCGGCATCGATCTCATCGAAGATCAGTGTCTCGATGGCATCGCTGTCCGCAAACACCGACTTGATCGCCAGCATAATGCGGGAAAGCTCTCCGCCGGATGCAACCCTTCCAAGACTCCGCCTTGGTTCTCCCGGATTGGTGGCAATCATAAATTCCACATCATCCGCTCCGTCCGGACCAAAGTCCTCCTTCGGCGTAATCTGAATGGCAAAATCCACATGGGCGAAATTCATATCCTGCAGCGCATCCATAATTTTCTTCTCCAGTGCTGCCGCAGATTTCCTGCGATACCGGGTCAGGGCGGCGCATTTTTTCCGCAGATCTGCTTCCAGCGATTCCAATTCCTCCCTCTGTCTTGTAACAAATGTCTCATAATCCGCATACCGGAGAAGCTTCTCATCCACCTCCCGCAGATGATCCGATATCGCCTCGTAGGTTTCGCCATATTTGCTCTGCAGGGAATGGATCAGGTCCAGCCGTCTCCGCGTCTGCTCAAGATCGTTTTCATCAAAGATAAAATCCGACATAAAATCCGACACTTCCCGGTTGAAATCATCCAGAAGCCCCTCAATCTGCATCAGCTCTTCCACAAAGTTATCCAGTTCCGGATCCAGATTCCGGATCTCCTGCAGGCGTCTCAGGGCGCGGCTCACCGCACCGGCCGCCGTCTCGCCACTCAGCTCATGCACCTCTGCCAATGCCTCTGCGACAGCACCGGCATGGGACATTCGGAAATATCTCTCCTCTGTCTCCTCTATCTCTCCCGGTTTGACATCCGCCGTCTCAATCTCATCCCTCTCATACTCCAGAAACCCAAGCTGGCGCGCCCTTTCCTCGGAGGACATGGAATCCTTCTGCAGTTCCTTTTCCTTTTTTTTGAACTGGCGGTACAGCCGGGCCGTCTCCTCACGGGTTTCCATACACCTGGCACTGCCGTATTCATCCACAATCTCCCGGTGCCTGTCCGGATCCAGCAGAGACTGATGTTCATGCTGTCCATGAATATCAATACACAGAGCCGCCACCTTGCGGATCAAACTTACCGGTACGCTCTCTCCATTTATTTTATTGATGCTGCGATTTTCTGTAATCCTCCTGGAGATAACCAGCTGGCCGTCCTCCGGTTCAATGTCCAGGTCCCGGATCCGCGCCAGAGTCTCCTCATCGGAAATATGAAAGACTGCCTCCACCATGGCATGATCTCCATTCTTACCGATCATGTCAGAGGATACACGGGCGCCCAGTGCGATGCTGATGGATCCCACCAGTATGGATTTCCCGGCGCCGGTCTCGCCAGTGAGAATATTTAAATGTCTGCCAAATTCAACATCAATCTCATCGATGATTGCAAAGTTTTTTACATGTAAATTCGCTAACAAGTTTCCCTCCGTCTGTACGATCAACGGCGTCAGCCAGAATACAAATTCTGGCCGGCGCCGTCCCGCCACACTATTTAATCTGTCTTATTCTGACCCGGCATCCCAGTTTAATGCCGTTCACAATGGCATAAACCGTTGTCGTTCCCCTCTTTCGTCCTGTCACCAGTCCGTTGGCATCCACCGTGGCCACATTGATATTCTTGGAATACCATGTCACTCCCTGGCTGATCTCATTCACCCGGAGCTGCTCCGTATCATACATACGCATTTTCAGGCCCTTCCGGTTCAGATCCACTACCAGTACATCACAGTACCCGCGTTTATGATTTGCCGTCTCGCCGTAGATCGTCGCCTGACCCACACGTTTGGAACGGATCTTACCCCGCTTATCCACAGTCGCCACTTTTTTATTGTCGGAATAATAACGAATCTTCGTGGTGGTATTCACCGGAGAAGCTACAATACCGGACTGTCTCGCTCTTCCTTTGGCAATAGTGATCTCACTGTCCGCCACAGTCACCCCTGTAGCCTCCACTGGTTCCCGGACTTTTACAATACAGGTCGCCGTCTTGTTGGAACCATCCGTTGTCTTTGCCTTAATCTTAACGATGCCCTCTGCCACCCCGAGTACACGGCCGGTGGAATCTACCTCCGCAATGGTCTTATCGCTGGTGGACCACTTAACCTTCTTCACAGTGGCATTCTTCGGCGTAATCTTTGCTTTCAGTTTCAGCGTATCTCCCACCAGGACAGTGGCGTTATATTTATTCAGCCGGAGCTTCTTCGCCATCCGCACTACCCGGACCTTACATCTGGCATAGGCTCCACTGCCGTCCCGGGCAGTAGCCGTAATATATGCCGTTCCCAGCTTCTTTGCTTTTACCTTTCCGCTGGAAGAAACCGTGGCCACTTTCTTTTTGCTGGTTTTCCATTTAACCTTTTTATTCGGAGTGCCGGTAACTGTCGCCTTGACATAGAAGGATTTGCCTACCTTCATAAATTTACTTGTGGGCGATACCGTCACCTTCGTATTCTGATCCTCCGGTTTCGGATTTACCCGGATCAGGCAGGCCACCGTAAACCCGCCGTCACTCGCCGTGCCAACCAGCATGGTTGTGCCCACGGCTACCCCTGTCACCTTCGCATTGGATCCCCCCACGGCTTCAACTTTGGCAATATTCGTATTTGCTATGGTCCAGGTCATTGTCTTGTCGTATGCCGTCTCCGGCGTAAAGATTGGGGTCACAGTAATGGAACTGCCCACATTGACCACCTTCTCCGCCGAATCCAGACGCACGCCTGTGATGCCGTCCCGGACGATTACCTGTACCGACTCGATGGGTCCCTGTATCTTTCCGTTAAATGCCTGGGCCCGGACAAATGCCGTACCGCTCTTAATACCTGTGATCACGCCGGTCTCATTTACCCGGACGATGGAAGTATCCAGACTGGTCCACACGACCCGGTCAGTGGAATTGGCCGGCGTGAGAACGGCTTTCAGCTGCGCTGTATCCCCGGTCCGCACAACAACCGATTTCGGTGAAATCGCAATGGCGCTGGACGGCTGCTTCACATCGACATGAATGGTATTGACGCCAACCTGCGGCGAAGTAATATTGACATCCGTCTCTCCCGGCCCCTTCGCCGTAATCACGGTAAGTTTTCTCTCCTCATCCCAGGCAATATCCACGATATTGTCCTTCGCCGCCTTCCAGACAAGCTGGGCTGTGGTATTCTTCGGCACATAGTCAATGGTGATGGTCTCGCTGTCTCCTACGTTCATAAGGAGATCTGTTTTGTCCAGCACCAGCTCCGTTGCGGACCCGATTACCGTTACAACACAGGACGCCATAACATTGTACGGGTTATAGGTAGGATACACACTGATCAGCGTTGTACCGCCTCCTGCCAGTGTCAGCACACCGTCTTCATCAATGGTGGCAACGGAAGTATCCGAGCTCACCCATGTCAGGGATGTATCCGTGGCATTTGCCGGGGCATAGGTCACTTCTTTTCTCATGTTATAGGTCTCTTTGTATAATTCCACCGAGAGCTCCGCCTTCTTAAAGGAAATGGACTGGATGGCGGAGCGGACCGTAATCCGGATGGAACGCTTATCATTTTTATTCAGGGTATTCTGGACAATAAGATCCGCTGTACCCGTCCTCAGGGCCGTGATAATAGCACTCTTACCATCTGCCGCCGGCTCAACCCGAAACACCGGATTGTTCGCATTGGAGCACTCCCATGTCAGGGGCGCCACCGTTACCGTCTGCTTAATATTGGCAACAACAGTAATATGCTCGCCTACCAGCATCGTTTGATCTGTATTGGGACTCAGGGTAAAGCCATTTACCGCCTGTTCCACCTTAACCAGACAGGTGGCGGTCTTATATACGCCATCCCCGGCGTCCAGTGTAGCGGTGATGGTCACATCCTTTCCCTCTTCCGTCACGCGCAGACCCTTGATCAGACCGCTCTCATTTACCGAAACATAACGGGGATCCGAACTGGTCCACTGGATCGGCCCGCTGTAAGTACTGTTTGCCACAAGGTTCAGCTGATATTCCTGCCCCACCGAAAGGGTAATATTGCTGCGGTCCAGATAGATTCTGTCAACGATTTCCAGTGTGGTATGCAGGGAAAAGCCATCCGGTATCGGGCTCGGCAGCGTAATTTTTGCCGGATTGGCAAGCTTCTTCAACGCCTCCGCCTTACCCTTTTTCATTCTTATGGTAGCTGTAATCATGCCCTCGGCCTTGGTGGTCAGAATGCCTGTGGCAGAATTATAGGTTGCGTAATTTACCGAGCTGCTGGGGATATCCACATCAAAAATATCCAGGAAGTCTTCTGTCGTCATATTATAGGCTTCCGCAAAATTGTACTGGTCGCCGATGCTGAGGATCTCCTTTTTATTGTCCTCCATATTGCTGTATATCGTTAAGTTTACAGTCGTGATAGGATTCCACGCATTGGATTTATTATTCTCATCCACATAACTTCCATAAGGGTAGAAATATATCTTATATTCTCCAGCGATACCCGTCACCTGCAGCTCGTTGCTCCGGCTGCCAGATGGCGTCAGGGTGATAAGGTCGGATTCCATTCCAAGGGAATTGGCGATCACCTGCTCATATCCGCCGCCTACATCCTTTGTAACTACCCATATAACCTTGCTTCGGATGACTTCCATATTCTGTGAAAAATCCGTATCGGTATAGATGAAATCCCCGGATTCCATCTGGGCGTCAAGAATCTTTGAGAACCCGTCGGCTGCTCCCCCGGAACCCGGCTGTGCATCCTTATCCTTCGATACACGGGGGATTACATACACATCCAGATATGCCGTATAAGTGACCGTTGGCTGGGCCGGAACGGTATAGGTCGCCACGATCTGCGTTTTACCTGCACCCGTCGGTGTCACCTCGCCGCTGGTCCGGTCTGCAATGGCAACCTCCGGATTCATGCTGGTCCACTGTGTATTTTTCGGATCACCAAAATTCAGATCCAGTGAAACCGGAGAATCGTTGGAATACAAAACAAGCGACCGGTCCGTATCTGTCTCATTGACATATTTAAATTTTGAATCGTCCTTCGTTGTATCTACGGCGAATATAACCTTAATCTTACAGGTGGCACTTCCCAGCTGTGCCATGGCACCGTCCACCACCTGGGTTTTATCATACACCGTAACCGTAATGGTAACGTCGCCGGGAGACTTCGCCGTAAGGATTCCGATGGTCTGGGACGTACCCTCTTTGATGGATGCGATATCATTTTCTTTGCCATCCGCACTGTCCTCGATGGTCCACCTTACATCATACTTATTCTTATCGTCATATGAAATCCCCGATGTTTCCATCATCAGCTGTATGCTTGAGGTCTTCATTTCATAGGTCGCTGTGGGATCAAGCAGCACACCATCCAATGAGATCCCGATCTCATCCGCTGCCTGGACAGAATTACCAAGATAACCGAAAACCCCCACCGCCACAATGACGACCAGCGTCAAAATGTATTTCAGTTTTTTCTTAATCAATCTCTTTCCCTTCATGATAACCATACCTTTCTCTTATTATAAGTATATATCGTCCCGTTTTGTTTTCATGATAAGACAATTTTTTGTCAATTACATGGTAAATCTATACATTCCACTCCACCATGAATAATAATATTATATCCAATCCGGGTCCATATGGCAAGACAGATTTTTTGAAAAAGACTATGCACCAGCCCATTATTATGGTAAAATATACGGGAACCTGTTATCGAAGCAACTACAAAAAGGGGGTAGCAATATGTTACTGGATCGAGAATACAAAATTCCTTCCAAGGTCAACAGGAAGATCAATCTGAAGGTAGTGCCGGGACACTTTGCAACAACGCATTCACATATTAATTTCTATATGGATATGACTACATTAAAGGTGCGGTACTCGGAGGCAATGGAGGTGGCCAGGACAATGGCGGCAGAGTACCAGTACAGCCGGCCGGTGGACACCATCATCTGCATGGACGGCTGCGAGATCATCGGCGCCTGCCTCGCAGAGGAGCTCACCAAAAACGGTATTATGTCGTTAAACCTGCACAATACGCTATACGTTATCACACCGGAATTTGACAGCAACGGCCAGATGATCTTCCGGGACAACCTGCAGCCTATGGTACGGGGCAAAAATATCCTTCTCCTGCTGGCCTCTGCCACCACGGGACGCACCATCGCCAGGAGCCTTGAATGCATCCGCTATTACGGCGGTATTATCCAGGGAATCTCTGCCATCTTCAGCGTGGCGGAAGAGATCTACGGCGAGCCGGTCCATCATATATTTGGGGCGAAAGATCTGCCGGATTACCAGACCTTCAGCCAGGAGGAATGCCCTCACTGCAAAAATAAAGAAAAAATCGATGCCATAGTCAACGGCTTCGGATACTCGGAGCTGTAAATCCAAAAGGCAGAAAAAGCACCGCCCGGCGTGATATGACGGGCGGTGTTTTTTATAGCAATTATAAATTATAACGATCAGGAAGAAAGGGTAAACTGATCTACCAGCTGCTTCAGACAGGCGGCCTCAGCCGAAAGCTGTTCACTGGCAGCCGCGCCCTCCTCCGCCGTCGCACTGTTGGTCTGCACAACTACAGAAATCTGATTGATGCCCTCGGCGGCCTGCTCCACCGATTCCGACTGCTCATTGGATACTTCCGCAATACGGTCGATGGACTTCACCACAGACTGTATGCTGTCCACGACGCCATACAGGACATCCGCCGTACTCTGGGCGATTTCTGTGCCAATATGTACTGCGTCGGTGGAATTGGCAATAAGCTCCGATGTATTTTTCGCTGCCTGGGCAGATTTGCCAGCCAGATCCCGTACCTCCTCGGCGACAACAGCAAAGCCCTTCCCTGCGCTGCCGGCCCTGGCTGCCTCCACTGCTGCATTCAGGGCAAGTATATTGGTCTGGAATGCAATATCATCTATCGTCTTAAGGATCTTCTCAATCTCCTCAGAGCTGGTCTGTATCCTCCCCATAGCCTCTACCAGATCCTGCATCTTCTTATTGCACAGGAAAACCTCCTCTCCTGTCTGATGCGTCTGGCTTCTCACATCCAGCGCCCCGCTGGCAGTATTTTTTACTTCCTCTGAAATTACGCTGATCCGGGCCGCCAGCTCCTGTACGGAGCTCGCCTGCTCCGTCGTGCCCTGGCTAAGCGTCTGCGCACTGGCGGATAACTGATTGCTGGCATTCGCCACCCCTTCTGCAGACTGATTGACCTGGCGCATGGCCTTGTTCAGCTGGACCTTCATATTGCGCATGGAATGCAGGATATCCTGAAAGCTACCGACATAAACCTCTTCATGCTGCGTATGTACGTCCAGATTCTGACTGGCCATCTCGTTCAGCAGATAGCGGATATCGTTGATAACGATACGCAGCCCATCTACTAATTGCTCCGTCGACCTCACAAGCACTCCTGTCTCATCCCTGTTTTTAATACGGGGCATCGGCGTCTCAAGATCGCCCTCCACAAGCAGCTTCATCCGGTTCACACAGGCCCTCATGGGCTTTCCAATATTGAGAGCCAGCGTCAGGGCAACAACAATGGAGATCAATATGGAAACTACGATCACGGCAATATTGACCACCATTGCATCCCGTGTGGACGCCAGATAATTGATCTGCGGTGCGGTCACCGCGATGCTCCAGCCATCGGTATCCGGCACAGGCGCATAGGCGGCAAACATTTTATTGTCCCCGCTGGTATATTCTCCAAACCCGTTTTTCCCCTGACGCATCTCGGCGTGAACCGCCGCCAGCTCCTTCAGGGACGGGTCATTCTGCGTCTCCTCTTCTATGTTCTGTACGGTAATCGTATCCAGCGTGATATCAGCAATCGTATCACCTGACTTGTTGATCATGTATGCCCTGCTGTTTTCACCAATCTGGATGGCCGATACAATATCGTTCAGGAAAGTCTCACGCGGGACAAAGTAGACAACCCCGACAATGGATTTCCCATAATTCCCCTTGGAATAAAGCGGTGCCGCCACCATTATGGATAATTCTCCCGTGATCTTGCTGACCAGCGGCTCCGATACAAATACATTTCCCTGCATGGCCTGACGCACATACTCCCGGTCAGAATAGTCATTTCCATCAAAGATGCTGATACCGTCTGCACCGACGATGTTTCCCCTCTGAAACCCGTGCATGGAAACGCGTCCGTCAATAATAGACTGTTTTTCTTTCACTGTCACTTCCGGATCAGACAGCTGTGGAATACATCCCACTTCCATCACTACATTCTTATATACCTCCAGCTCCTGCTGTACACGCCCTGCAGCCAGGACCGCCGTCTCACTCATCATCTGTTCTACTGTGGACATCGTATTGTTATAGTTCAGCGCAATACTGGAAGTTCCGGACGCCACCAGGCCGACTAAAACAGTGAGAATAAGACTTAAAGTAATTTTGGTTCGAATGCTTTTCATTTTAACGTTACCCCCTGCTCATATGGCTGACTGGAATCGCTCAACGGTGGGTTCAAATTGGCGCCGTTAAGCCAGAAAAGACTTCGTCGAACCCATTCCATATGCAGCCGTTCTTACTAATTATTTATTATATAAGTAACTGTTCTTTCTTGTCAACCATTATCAATCCTTTTCACGGACTTTTTACAAATCGTTGCAACTTTCGATTCTTCATGCTATAATTTACATTTGTGTTTGAAAACCAGCCCGGCGGATACCGTCCGCCCGGGTTATGATCGGGAGGTTATATATATGAAAACGAAACGGGAAGATATCCGCAATATTGCAATTATCGCCCATGTAGACCACGGCAAGACCACGCTGGTGGATGAACTTTTAAAGCAGAGCGGTGTATTCCGTGAGAACCAGGAGGTGGCGGAGCGTGTCATGGATTCCAATGACATCGAACGGGAGCGCGGTATCACGATTCTGTCCAAGAACACTGCCATCACATATCACGATACCAAAATCAACATTATCGATACGCCAGGCCATGCCGACTTCGGCGGCGAGGTGGAGCGCGTACTGAAAATGGTCAACGGTGTCATTCTGGTAGTGGACGCCTTCGAGGGCGCCATGCCGCAGACCAAATTTGTATTAAAGAAGGCACTGGAGCTCTCCCTGCCTGTGGTGGTGTGCGTCAATAAAATTGACCGCCCGGAGGCAAGGCCCGAAGAAGTGGTGGATGAAATCCTGGAGCTCTTCATTGATCTGGACGCGGATGAGGAGCAGCTTGACTGTCCGTTTATCTTTGCCTCCGCCAAGGGCGGAATCGCCAAATCCGACTTATCCAAAGAGGGCACTGACATGAAACCGCTCTTTGATGCCATAATTGACTATATCCCGGCGCCGGAGGGCGACCCGGAGGCAGATACACAGGTACTGATCAGCACCATTGACTACAACGAATATGTTGGCCGGATCGGCATCGGCAAGGTAGATAATGGAACCATAAAAGTAGGTCAGGAAGCCGTCATCGTGAACCACCATGACCCGGACAAGTGCGAAAGGGTAAAGATATCAAAGCTGTATGAATTTGACGGACTGAACCGGGTAGAGGTGGAACATGCAGGAATCGGCTCTATCGTGGCCATCTCCGGCATTTCAGATATCCATATCGGAGACACCCTCTGCAGCCCGGAGAATCCACAGGCAATTCCCTTCCAGAAGATTTCCGAGCCGACCATCGCCATGCACTTTATGGTAAACGACAGCCCCCTGGCCGGCCAGGAGGGAAAATATGTCACCTCGCGCCATCTGCGTGACCGCCTCTACCGCATGCTGAATACGGACGTCTCCCTCCGGGTGGAGGATACGGACACAACGGAGAGCTATAAAGTATCCGGCAGGGGCGAACTCCATCTGTCCGTCCTAATTGAAAATATGCGGCGGGAAGGTTATGAATTTGCGGTAAGCAAGGCGGAGGTCCTCTATCGGGAGGACGAAAACGGGAAGAAGCTGGAACCCATGGAGCGGGCTTTTGTAGACGTGCCGGATGAATTTACCGGAAGCGTCATTGACCGTCTGAGCCAGCGCAAGGGGGAGCTGCAGAATATGACGCCGCTGAACGCCGGCACCACAAGACTGGAATTTATCATTCCCTCCCGGGGCCTGATCGGCTACCGGGGAGAATTTATGACTGATACAAAGGGAAATGGCGTGATCAATACGGAATTTGACGGCTATGGCCCCTTTAAGGGGGACATCCCCTACCGCAAGCAGGGATCCCTTATCGCTTTTGAGGCGGGCGAGACCATTACCTACGGCCTCTTCAACGCTCAGGAACGCGGCACACTGTTTGTGGGACCGGGCGAAAAGGTGTACGGCGGCATGATCGTGGGAGAGCATGCCAAATCCGATGATATCGAGGTCAATGTCTGTAAGAAAAAGAACCTTACCAACACCCGCTCCTCTGGTGCCGATGAAGCCCTGCGGCTGACCCCGAAAAGGGAACTCAGCCTGGAACAGGCGCTGGATTATATCGACACGGATGAACTGCTGGAGATTACACCGGAAAACCTCCGGCTCCGCAAGAAGATCCTGGACGGCACGGAACGCTACCGCGCCAGACGGGATGCGAAAAACTCATAAATGCTGTGGTACAGCCAGGCCAGAAGAAGCGTCGCAGCCAGACTGATCAGAGTAAACACAAAGGGCTCCTGTGTCCAGGGCACCGCCCTCTGCCGCAGCAGGATCATGGGAATGCGCATCAGTATGTAGATCTCAAACAGATGCTTTCCCAGCCAGTAAAGTACCGGATGATACACCGGTACTTTTTTTGTCAGGCAAAGAACCAGATTACAGTACATGACCGTCATAAGAAGATGCAGGGACGCATGCCGGGATTCCGGCCGGAGAAGCAGTACCAGAAAAAAGGAGGCCGCCGTGGCCGCCGCCCATACCGGTTTTCTATCCAGGATCCCATCCCATCTCTTTCTCGTCAGCGCCACAAAAAAGCCAAAGGGATATGCTGTCATCGTATTGTACCACCAGCTCTGCTTCGTCTCATGAAGAAAGAGAAAAAGACAGGCTGACAGAAGGCACATAACGAGAAAGGAAGCAGTTTCCCGGCGGCTCTCCGCTGCCAGCCTCCCGCAGATCTCACAGGCCGCCCAGGTGGCAAGGTACAGACAGAGGATCACAAAGATATACCAGTTGCTGTTCCCCAGACTCTCCCAGCCAATCAGCGAACCGAATAACACCCTGCCTGTAAAAGGGATACCGCAGGCAAGATCAACCAGGGCATAGAGAAGGACCGCCGGAACGAAACGGCACAATACCATAAGAATGCGCCGCCGCGGCATTCCATGGATATAATCCATGCCCTTCCCATGTATGGAGCATCCCACGCCATATCCTGAATAGAACAGAAAC
This sequence comes from uncultured Clostridia bacterium, assembly GCA_948467395.1. Taxonomy (GTDB): domain Bacteria; phylum Bacillota; class Clostridia; order Lachnospirales; family Lachnospiraceae; genus Eubacterium_F. Next base: position 23,534 of record CAOKDX010000014.1, read on the forward strand.
ATCGCCACCATCAGCTGCCCCAGTCCCGCCGTCACGCTGTGTACCGGCGCCGGAAGCCCGATATACTGCTGTACATGGCTAAAGAAAACAATCAGGATAAAGATACCATTGACGGACATTGTCGTCTCCCTGGAAAGACAGTCCCTGCCTGCTGATTTATCCATTACACACCATCCATCTCCGGATTCTCTCTGTAAAAGTCATGATACTTCACATCGATCCGCCTTCTCTCCCTCTCCTTATCCTCTTCCCTGATATGATAGGTGGGAATAAATTCTGCAATCAGCTCCTTCATATTGTCCGTCTCTGAATACGCCTCCTTATAAAGCTGTCCCAGCCGTTCCAGAAAGGCATCGCCGTCAAAGACAAGGGGCTTCCCAATATGGATCAGGGAATTTTCCGTGCTCTGGAGCCCCTCCTCGTCCATCAGCATCTCCTCATACAGCTTCTCTCCGGGCCGCAGCCCGGTATATATAATCTTGATATCCTTATCCGGAACATACCCCGACAGCTTGATAAGATTCCTTGCCAGATCATCAATCTTCACTGGATTCCCCATATCCAGAACGAAGATCTCTCCGCCTCTGGCCAGGACGCCGGCCTGGATCACAAGGGAGACCGCCTCCGGAATCGTCATAAAATACCGGATGATCCGCTTATCGGTCACAGTCACGGGACCTCCTTCTGCGATCTGCTGCTTAAAGAGGGGGATAACACTGCCATTGCTCCCCAGAACATTGCCGAAACGCACCGCGACAAAATCTGTGGAAGACCTTTTATTCAGTTCCTGCACGATCATTTCACAGATCCGCTTGGAGGCCCCCATAATATTCGTTGGATTCACTGCCTTGTCAGTAGAGATCAGTACAAATTTCTTTGTGCCATATTTGTCGGCGGCCAGTGCTGTCTTATAGGTGCCAAATACATTGTTTTTAATGGCCTCGTTCGGACTGTCCTCCATCAGCGGCACATGCTTGTGGGCCGCCGCATGATAGACAATGTCCGGCCGATAGTCCTCAAAGACCTTATCAATCCGGCTGCTGTTGCGCACAGAGCCAATCAGCACCTCCAGATGCAGGGAGGGATATCTGCGCCGGAGCTCCTGCTGGATATCGTAAGCATTATTTTCATAGATATCAAATATAATCAGCATCTTGGGACGGTTTGCCGCAATCTGCCGGCACAGCTCACTGCCAATGGAACCGCCGCCGCCAGTCACCAGTATCACCTTCCCCCTCACATAATTGATAATGGCATCCAGATTGATGTTCACTGGCTCCCGCCCCAGAAGATCTTCGATCTGCACCGGACGGATCTTCTCTATGGCGGCCTCTCCATTCACAAACTGGTACACCCCCGGCACGATTTTCAGCTCGCTCCCGGTCTGCTGGCAGATCTCCAGAATCTCGCTGATCTGCTTTTTCGAAGCGCTGGGCATGGCAACGATAATCTCGTTGACCTCGTTTTCCTCAGAGACAGAAATGATTTCCTCCCTGCCGCCCAGCACCCGGATCCCCTGTATATATGTCCCGTGCTTCGATTTATCGTCATCGATAATGCCACAGATATGGCTGTCCAGATTATCACTCATCTTCAGCTCACGAATTACAATATTGCACGCCTCGCCTGCACCGATGATCAGCGTAGTGCGCATTCCGTTCCCATGGCTGTTGGACTTGTAGATCAGCCGCACGATCCGGTAAGAAAATCTCACTGCCAGCGTCAGAATAAACAGCAGCAACATATAGATCAGGAAATAGGACCGCGGCATCCTGTGGTAGGTCCCAAAGACCGTCAGGAAATGGAGGACACCGGACACGCCGCAGGCCATGGCGATGCTCAGCACCTCATTGATGCCGGCATAGCGCCACAGGCTCTTATACAGACGAAACAGTGCAAATACCGCCATCGTCATAAGGGTATTAAATATCATAAGCTCCCGCAGGGTCGCCACATATCCCAGGGGATATTCCGCATTGATGCCGCTGCGCAGATACCGGTTTATATTCAGATCATAGCGGAGAAAAAGCGCCATAAAAGAGCAGGCATTGATGCATACGGCATCCCACACCACCAGCAGAACCCGGTAAACCGTCGACAGATGTCCGTTTTCAATATATTTTCTCACCATTTTATTCCGATTCACTCTCTTCACCCCGTTCCTTTGGATAATAGATTCCCCTATATACTTTATAACTATTCTCAAGATCGATATAAACCGCATCGTGGGAAGGAATCTGCGACTCCTCCGGCGGCAGCTCCATATAATCACCAAAAGCCATCCGCAGATAGATATCGTATCCCGCCGGCACCGGAAGCTGCTCTCCCTCAAACTCCTTATAAACCGCCGAGGCAAATATTTCTTTTGGATATTCCTTCACCATATAATGAAACCTCACACAGAGCTCCGTTATATGATCGCATTGGGCAATGGGGTATTTTGTCATCCTTTTCTCAGCCAGCATCGCTGCCCGGTAACGGCGTTTCCACCCTGGCCGCAGAGCCAGCATAACGCGTCCCACCCACTCCAGAAGTTTCCCTTTACTGGTGGGCGGTTCCTGATTGATGTAGATCTGGTACACCAGTCCCCAGAATAACTGTATCTTCCTCCGAAGCCTTCCGGACGGACAGCCATCCAGCGGAAGGACCTCCAGCCGCACGCCGTGGGCCGTCTCCAGATCCATCTGCCGCTCCTTGATAAAAGTCGTATCCTCATCCGTGATGGCTGTCAGCTGGGACCGCTCAAAATTATCCGGCCCGGTCCGGCTCAGACGATACTTTTCCTGATCCATCTCCTGCACCCAGAGCCTGCACATTTTCTCGTAGTCCTCTCTCGGCATAAAGACATCCAGATCATCATCCCAGGGCACAAAGCCTTTGTGCCGGATGGCGCCGATGCAGCCGCCTCCGCATAAATAGAATAAAAGCCCGTGCCTCTCGCAAAACTCCTTAAATACCAGGGTAATCTCCAGACATTTTTGCTGCAGCTTCTTTAAATCTACTTCCTTCTGTTCCATCTCTCTCTCCATTCAGTCTCTTTCCCTGCAATAATAAATCCCCTTGTACTCTGTATAGGGCTTGTCCAAATCCAGAAAAATGCAGTCGTGATGCGCCACCCTGTCCTCCTCTGGCGGCAGCTGCATATAATCCCCAAATACCGTCCTCAGATAGGCATCATACCCTGCCGGAATGGGCATCGTCCTGTCCTCAAAGGGCACCTCGGTATAAGTGGCAAACCATTTTTTATCATACCAGTTCTTCATGTAGCCAGGCCCGGAGCAGAGCTCTGTGATCCCGCTGCAATCAGATATTCTGTATCTCGTCATCTTCCGCTTCGCCAGAGACCAGATCCTATACCGCAGCCTGCGCCCCCGGAAGACCCCCAGAAGAAGCCTGCTGCCCCATGCCATCAGGCCGCCGTGGTTTTCCGGCACTGTCTGGGCACAGAAGAGGGAGTAGACAAGCGCCCATATGCACTGTTTTCTCCTCTGCCACCGGGAATCCGGATACCCGTCCAGCGGCAGGATGTCCAGCTGCACGCCATGAACGATATCCAGATCCTTCTGGTAGGGCTTGATATAGGTGGTATTCCGATTCCTCAGGGTGGCAAAGAGATTATGATCCACATGATCCCTGTCCTGCACCGACAATGCCAGATCCCTTCCCGGCCCATAGTCCCCCCACTCTGCCACAAACCGCTCATAATCCTCCCGCGGCATAAAGAAATCCAGATCATCATCCCAGGGAATAAATCCGCCATGGCGCCGGGAACCGATACATCCTCCTCCGCATAGATAGGCCGTGAGTCCCTTTTCTTTGCAAAACTCAAAAAAGGTCCACGCCATTGCAAGGTTCACCCTCTGCATCCCCTTTAACTGTTCCTCCGTATAGTTATGCAGTTGTTCTTCCATCTCTCATTATCTCCTTTACCCTTCCTACCGATCCGCACTCCCTGTGGGCTCCTCTCCAGAAGGGCATTTTCACCAGCCCCGCCAGTGTCCCCGCCCCATAACTGACATGGAGCAGAAAGAACAGGAAGGGAAGCAGCAGGAAGCTTCCCTGAAAACGTTCCCCGCGGACAGCCAGGACAGCCATTACCACCGCCAGCAGCCAGTACGATCCCCACATAATAAAGGACAACTGCGGAAATCCCAGCAGGGCCAGCGCCGTGGTCAGGAGAATGCCCGCCGCAAACGCCCCCGGCACAAAATGATACAGCGACAGGCAGCCCGGACACACCCCCAGGGTAAGACCGATCCAGTAGCCGTTTCCGCATTTCTGCCGGCACATCTTCCGAAGCGTGGGACGGATATACTGATAGGAAATAATGTCTGGAGACATGCACAGGCGATAGCCGCACTTCCGCAGGCGGTAATGCAGTTCATTATCCTCCGTCCTGCCCAGGTCTTCGCGGAACCCTCCCGCCGTCTCAAACACCTCTCTGCGGTAAGCCCCATGAAAGAATGATTTCACATAGGCCCGCTGTCCCTTTCTGCGAAAGGATGAGATGCTGCTGCCAAACATGGATTCCTCCGCCAGCAGAAGCGTCCTCCCCCAGCCGGAATCCTCCTCTGACAACACCGGACGGGCGCCGCCGGAGACCATCTCTCCCCCCTCCAGATTCACCACATTTTTCTCCACAAAATCCTCCGGAATATGGCTGTGGGCGTCCACCCGTACAATAACCTCCGTAGTAAAATGCACCAGCGCCTGATTCCAGCCGCAGCTCTGGCTGCGCCCCGGATTGTCAACGATCCGGATCCCGATAAATTCGGCAGCCCGCTCTGCGGCGAAACGCTCCATAATCTCCCTGGTCCTGTCCTCAGAACAGCTGTCCACAAGTACGATCTCCATCCGGGAATGGGGATATGTCTGTCTGGTAATATCCTGCAGAAGTCCCGGCAGGCTTTTTTCCTCGTTAAACGCCACTATACAAAGTGATACCTTCATATTTTCCACCATTCACACTTCCTCCATTTCCCCATTGTAGCATAAGGTATCGGGAGGACGCAAGAAAAAGACTTGAACTGGACAGGAAAAACGATTATACTTAGAGAAAGATTTTAAGATATGTTGGATATGGGAGGCTGCAGAGTGGATACCTACAAAGAAACTACCGCCATTGTCATTCCCGCACTGGATCCGGATCAGCGGATGGTCGACCTGGTCCGGGAGCTGCGGGAGTTTGGATTTGTCAACATCATTCTGACAGACGATGGCAGCAAAATAGAAAACCGCAGATTCTTCAGGGAATGCAAAGAGCAGTATGGCTGTAAGATTATCCGCCATGTTGTCAACTTTGGCAAGGGAATGGCACTGAAATCCGCTTTCAACCATATCCTTGACAACTGCCCGGACATCACCGGCGCCGTCACCGTAGACTGCGACGGCCAGCATATCCTGGAGGATATCGATACCTGCGCCCGGCTGACTTCAGAGAATCCCGACAAGCTGATCCTTGGGTGCCGTCAGTTCAATGATCCCTCCATCCCGTGGCGCAGCCGCTTTGGCAATAACTTTACCCGGAAGGTCATCCACCTGCTCTGCGGCATCCGCGTTTCGGATACCCAGACAGGTCTCCGGGGTCTGCCCGTTCCCCTGCTGGCCAGCCGTTTTGTAGCAGTCAAAGGAGAGCGTTTCGAGTATGAGATGAACATGCTTATCGCCGCCAGGGAATACCAGATTCCAGTAAAAGAATTCCCCATACACACGATATATCTGGAGGGAAACGAAAGCTCCCATTTCAATCCCTTTCTGGATTCCATCCGCATCTACAAGGTATTCCTGAAATTTATGCTCAGCTCCCTGTCAAGCTTTGTCATTGATATCGCGCTCTTCTACCTGCTTGGTTTCCTGCTCCGTCCCATGATTCCGGACGATGTACTGATCTTCCGGAATGCTGTTTTCGGCGGGTCGCTTCTGACCCTGATGCGCACCGTGATCTCGCGCCTGGTCAGCTCCCTGTACAACTTCTTTATAAACAAAAACCAGGTGTTTAAAAACGATTCCAAATCCCCTGCCATTCTTGTGCGGTACTATATCCTCTGTACCGTCCAGCTGATCCTGTCCTGGCTCCTGGTGGATCATCTGCTGGGCTTTATTGTCTACCGGACCGTGCGCAAATGCATTATCGATACGCTTCTTTTTGCACTGAGCTTCCAGATTCAGAGGGAGTGGGTATTCAGAAAACGGTAGTTATGCCAGCAGCATATCACTCAGAATCCGGCCTGTGGCACTCTCCCTGTCGATTGCGGAACACAAAAAATTTACTGATAAAATAATTCCCGATAATAACAAGAATCTGCGTAACCAGTTTTGCAGCCATCTTTGGCTGTCCCATCATATTATGGATCAGATAAACCCCTCCCACCTCGATCGCCATAGTAGACAGACGGCCGCCCACAAAACGGCAGAATTCCGAAAGCATCTCCTTTATTCCATTTGTTCTGGAAGAAAAAACAAAGATTTTGTTTGTTATATACGCAAATAGGATAGCAAGAATAATAGACAGGACATTTCCCAGAGTGACATCCATGCCCATCACATCACAGAAGATGGCAAACGAAATAAGATTGACCAAAGTGGTACATCCACCAATAAACAAATACCGCATCGTCTCATTATAATATAATTTCTTTATCAGCTCCGCCAGCTTATTCAAATTATCATTCTCCTTCCTTCGTCTCTGTATCATCCAGCACATCCTGGACTGCAAATCTCGGCCTGCCCTTTGTCTCCAGATATATCTTTCCAATATATTCTCCAATGACGCCGATGGCCAGCAGCTGCAGGCCGCCCAGCGCCCATATGGATACCATAAGGCTGCTCCAGCCAAGCACCGTTGCCCCTATCATGTGCCTGACAACGGAATATACCAGTATCGCTATACTAATTATAAAAATCAACGTGCCCAGGCTGAGAATAAACCGGATCGGTTTTATACTGAAGGAGGTGATGCCGTCAAAGGCAAAAGACAGCATTTTCCTCAGCGGATATTTACTCTCTCCGGCAAATCTCTCCTGTCTCTCGTAATATACCTGATCTGACGGATAACCGATCAGCGGCACGATTCCCCTCAGAAAAAGATTCACCTCTTTATAATCCTCCAGCTGCTCCAGCACCCTTCTGCTCATAAGACGGTAATCGGCATGATTAAAAATAATATCTACTCCCATCCATTTCATCAGCCGGTAGAACCCCTCAGCGGTAAACTTCTTGAAAAAGGTATCCTTTCTGCGGCTGCTCCTGACGCCATAGACAACATCCATGCCTTCCTGAAACCGGCCCACCATTTCATCTATCGCGTTGATGTCGTCCTGCAGGTCGGCATCCATTGTAACGGCCGCATCACAGTGCTCCTTTGCATACATAAGCCCTGCCAGCACGGCATTCTGGTGCCCCCGGTTCCTTGACAGATTCAGACCGCTGACTATGCCGTGCTCCTGATACAGCCCGGATATGATGCGCCAGGTCCCATCCCCTGAGCCATCATTGACATAGAGGATACGGCTCTTCCTGCTGATCTTCCCCCGGGCCATCAATCCCTCCATTAAAGGTATAAGCTGTCTCGTAGTCTCAGGCAGCACCTCTTCTTCATTGTAACATGGCACCACAATATATATAACAGAATCTTCTTTCATACTGTCTTCTCCTCACTTCCGGTCATTGTATCAATCCTACCCTATTTTTCTCTTTTTTGCAATACAATTTGACTTTTCCCCCCGAAATGGATATAGTAATACTATAGCTCCCATCCGGGTCCATGAAAGGGAAATCATATGTCTTTAAATATTTTAAATAAAAACCGATTTCGGTACTGGCTGCACCGTCTCACCACCACAATGATGGATCAGACAATACTTTTTGAGGCAGAAAACGGGACAGCATACAGCGGACGTGTCCGCGCTTTATACGAAGCACTGCGGCAGGATAAACGGTATTACAATTTCTATTTTGTATGGTCCTTTGTCACTCCGGAGGATCACAAGGAGCTCCTTGACAACCGTCATACTATGCTGGTACGGCGAGACACGGCGGAATACATCAAATGCTATATCCGGGCGGCATTCTGTCTCAGTGACGGCCCCATGCCGCGGTATCTCAAACCGTCCAGAAACCAGGTCCACGCCCTGCTCCAGTCCGATCCGGCCAGTGAGTCTCTGATCGACAGTCTGTGTGAAACGCCTGCCCATCACCCGTCCCACTATGAGCATTTCATTCTTTTTATTAAGAAAATGCTGAACCGGGTCCGGCTTTTGTACCTGATGGGATGGTACAACTGCCTTGGTTTTTTCCGCTCCCGGGGAATGTTACACAATAACAACAGCCTGCGTCTGGAACGGCTGAAGGATCTGCATGCCGGGGAGAGGTGTTTTCTCATTGGCAACGGTCCCAGTCTCACCGGGGAGGATCTGAATCTTCTCCAGGAGGAATATACATTTGGGACAAACATGGTGTACAAAATATTTGACACCACGGAATGGCGGCCCACCTTTCACTGTATATCGGATACCATATATGCCTCCAAGCTGGGACTGGAGCTGTCCCAGAAGGTAAAGGCACCGCTCTTCACTACCGAGCGCACATACCGCAAAATGAAGCTTAAGCCCATCAATACCACCTATGTCCATACACTGCAGAGTGAGCGTTACCGTGTCCGCGGCAATATCCAGGCTTACTGCATGGTGAAGGCTACCGTCCTGTCACTGGCTGCCGAGATCGCGTTCCATATGGGCTTTCGCGAGATTTATTTAATTGGCGTGGACTGTACAAATCCCCACATAAAGGGCGGACACTTTACAGAGAATTACACGACGAAAGAGGTGGCGGAGACAGATATTAACCGCATCAAGACACGCATGAAGAAAAAATCCCTGACCACAGAACAGATTGGAGAACATATCATTGACCGCTCCATGGAGGTATATTCCCTACTGGATGAATATGCACAGAAAAACGGTATAAAAATCTACAATGCCACCCGGGGCGGCAACCTTGAGATCTTTCCCAGGGTCAGGCTGGAAGATGTATTAGCAGGGAGGTGAGACTATGAAGATAATCGGTGTGATTCCGGCCCGTTATAAATCCAGCCGCTTTCCGGGCAAGCCTTTGACGGATATATGCGGCAGGCCAATGATCTACTGGGTTTACCAGCAGGCAAAAAAAGTAAAGGAATTTCATGAGGTCTACGTTGCCACGGACGACGACAGGATCCGGGAGGCATGTGAGGCATTTGAAATGAAGGTCATTATGACCTCCGACTGTCATCAGACCGGTTCAGACCGCGTGGCTGAGGTAGCAGAAAAAGTGGAAGGGGATCTTTTTGTCAATGTACAGGGAGATGAACCTGTGATCGATCCGGAGATGATACGTCAGGTAATCTCGATATTTACAGAGGATGACTCCGTCTATTTCGGCAGCCTCAAGAAAGAGATTACCGATCCGGATGAGATTCAGGCTGCCAGCACGGTTAAGGTCGTGACGGACGACAATGGGGACGCCATGTATTTTTCCCGGTCCGTCATCCCTTCCAACCGAAAGGACGGCAGACTGGCGAGAGTATTCCGCCATGTGGGAATCTATGCGTATAAAAAAGACTTTCTGCTGAAGTTCGCCGCCATGGAACAGACCGAGCTGGAGCTCGGCGAGGGGATCGAACCACTCCGCGCCATGCAGCGGGGCTATAAAATGCGGCTGAAGGAGACGGAATATACATCCATCGGCGTCGATCTGCCTGAGCATGTGGCGCAGGTGGAAAAAATAATAGGGAGAGAGAATAAATGAAACGAGTAAATATTTTGGACTGCACCCTGCGGGACGGAGGCTATCTGATCGACAGCCAGTTTGGGAATACCGCCATCAAGGGAATTATCCAGGGACTTACCGAAAGCGGTATCGATGTGATCGAATGCGGTTTTCTGAAAGACGAACCACATCAGACGGGGAGCACGATCTTCAACAATGCCGCCCAGCTGCGGTCATTCCTCCCGGAGGACCGCAGACAGGCCTCCTATGTGTGTCTGGCGGATTACAGCCGGTACACCATCGACAACCTGGAGCCCTGCGACGGAACTTCCATTGACGGCGTCCGGGCCTGTTTCTTTAAGAAGGAACGCCATGATGTCATGGATTTCTGCCGCAGCATCCGCGACAAGGGTTACCGGCTCTATGTACAGCCGGTGGACATACTCGGCTACACGGATGGGGAACTGCTGGATCTGATTGAGAAGGTAAACGAACTGGAGCCATATGCATTTTCCATTGTAGACACCTTCGGTTCCCTCTATAAAGAGGATCTGCAGCGGGTCTTTTATCTGATCCACCACAATCTCTACTCCGGCGCAAAGATCGGATTTCATTCCCACAACAACCTGCAGATGTCCTTCGCCCTGTCACAGGAATTTATTGAAATGACGCAGGGACTCCGGGCCGTCGTGGTGGACAGCTCCATGGCAGGCATGGGACGGGGCGCCGGCAATACCAATACAGAACTGGTCATGCAGTATATGAACCGCAAATTCAACAGCGGTTATGATATCAACACCGTCCTGGATCTGATCGACAACTATGTAGACGGTTTTCACAGCGAATATGAATGGGGGTACTCGATCCCGTACTTCCTGGCAGGCTCCTATAGCGCCCATGTCAACAACATCTCTTATCTTTCCACCAAGGCTGGTATCGCCAGCCGGGATATCAATTATCTGCTGAACCGGATCGGTCCGGCCGCCCGTAAGCGGTACGACTACGATCTGCTGGAAAAAACCTATCTGGAATACCAGAGGGCGATCTGTGATGACTCCGATGCGCTGAATACACTGAAAACCGCTTTTGCCGGAAAGGATATCCTGATACTCCTGCCCGGCCACTCCGTCACCACCCACACAGAGGAGATTATCCGGTTCTGCGACAAACATACCCCCGTGGTCATCAGCGTCAATCTGCTGTCCCAGGATTATCCCATCGACTATGTATATTTCAGCAATAAAAACCGATACCGCTACTGGAAAAATGCATCGCATTTTTCTGAATATAAAAAGATCGTCACCTCCAATGTCACCACCGCTCCGGAACGGGATCAGCTGATCATTGATTTCACCCGTCTCATCAAATGCGGGTGGGAACAGCTGGACAACTCCGGCATCCTGCTCCTCCGCCTTCTGGATCTTCTGGATGTGAAAAGCATCGCCATTGCCGGCTTTGACGGCTACAGCCGCCATTCCGGCAGCCGGAACTACATGCAGAAATCCATGGAGAAGACAAGAAATACTATAAACGCGGAAGAAGCCAACAAAGAGATCCGAAACATGCTGGAGGATTATATGAACACCAGAATTTCGGACTGCCCTGTTTCATTTATCACACCTTCCTACTTTGAATCAGTTATAAAAGGAGAGCAGCTATGACAAAAGACCTGACAAAGATCCGTCTCTTCGCCATGGATGTGGACGGTACACTGACAGATGGAAAGATTTATATGGGTGAGACAGGAGAATTGATGAAATCCTTTGATGTAAAAGACGGTCTGGGCATCAAGCTCCTGATGACCCAGGGTATCGTCCCCGCCATCATCACCGGAAGACGCTCGCAGATCGTGGAAAACCGCTGCCGTGAGATTGGTATCACGGAAATCCACCAGGGAGTGAAGCAAAAGAACGCCGTTTTCTGTGAACTGATGGAAAAATATCAGCTTCGGCGGGAAGAAACGGCCTATATCGGAGATGATATCAATGACCTGGGTGCCATGAAAGAAGCAGGCATTACGTTTGCCCCGGCAGACTGCGCCCATCAGCTCCTGCCCTATATTGATATCCGTCTCACCAGAAAAGCCGGCGACTGTCCTGTCCGGGAAGCCATCGACCTGATATTGGACGGGCGGTATCAGGCGGAGGAGTTTACTGCCCTGTAGTATAGCTGACCTAGCTCAACGGCGCGAATTTGAACCCGTCTCAAATTCGCGCCGTTGAGCTACTGCTCTCAGAAAATTTTACCGTGATAGGCGGTATCCTCCCGCACATCCATCGTTATATTATCCACAAACGTATCTTTCACATGGGAATCCACGATCCGCTGCAGTCCGTCTATCCTGTGATGCAGGGCGGCGCACAGACGGTCCCGTCTCTCTGCGTCGATAAACAGGGAATCGCGTATGATCTCCCGGAATTCCTCGTCCACTCCACGAAGCCTTGACAGTTCAAGCCAGTCATACGAGTTCACAAGCTTAATCTGCTCTTCATGAAATTTCTTAAAGGGCTTACAATGAATCCGCGCCAGACTGCCTATCATGGCTGTCGGCGTGGACCACCAGAAGGAGGTTCCCGTGTCAAAAACCGGAGAAGCACCCAGGTACTCCAGTGTCCTGGCATCCCGCACCACGCCAAAATTATTCTGGTGCCGGTCCTCATTCAGGATCAGATAATCCAGAACGATCATCTGATCCAGGGAGTTTCTGATCTGCATCATGCCGTTCTTCTCACAGCAATCCACATAGTGCTGGTATACCGATGTATGATTTTCCCTCTTCTTCGTCCGCATCAGATACCACGCCGTCACAAACTCCGTTTCAGCGGTAATAAAATCTTCACATATACTGTAGGGATAACCCTTCTCATGGCAGAGTCCGTACACTGCATGGGGAATCCCAAGCCTCTCCATCATGCAGGTGGCCAGCACCTCATTGTACGGCTCCTGCTGGGCAAGACCGCTCCCCCCCTTGATCAGGCACCGCCTGCCATCGACGATCTTCCACTTCTTCCTAAGCCAGCCGTCGGATGTATTATCCGGTGAGACCAAACTAAAAGACTGTCCCGAAACCGGTTCTCCCAAAAGAACATTGCCCACGTCCTCCGAAAAAGGATTGTCAAAAAAATTTACCTCTTTCCATTTAAGACCGGAACCCTCCGGACAAAGCCAGTACTGATCCGACAGGCTGAGCCCGTAACACCTCTCCGCCAGAAGCTCCGTTGTGGCAATTCCCAGTTCCTCCAGCTTGCCATAAAAGGCATCCCGGCTGGCCGGGATCCCTCTGCCCCGCCACCACTCATTGAATCCGGCTCTGTCCGGCCTGCCCTTCTTTACCGCAACGCCCACTGGAATATGAGCCACATCATACACATCGCCTATCTTTTGTATCCAGCCGTTTGCCGGATTAAGTACAATCTGTGCCACAGGAATCTCCCTGTGCATAAGTGTATATCCCTGTCCCGTCCTCTTCACCTTCCTCCTCTTCCCTTTTCCTGCTCTCTATACGCGCAAGAACTTCTGCAAATACAACCTCGTTCAGCATAATATCGATTCCCTTCGTGTGAATGCCGAACCGCGCACTCTCCCACTCCTCCGGTATCGCGATCATAAATCCTGCATACCGGTAATTCCTCATCTTCTCCCCGAGGATATAAAGCTCTCTCTGGCAGCGGCAACGGATGGAATCCACCCGGACTCCATTGTGCTCGGCAAAGATATAGTCTTCCTTCGCCATCTGAAAAATGGGAGTATTAAACCGCCCACGCCACATGCCCCTGCGCTCTTCCGGTTTCTCCACGATACCGGACAGATATACGCTTCGTTTTGACATCCGGGTGAATTCGTACCCGCGATAGGAAAAGATGCAGTCATTCTCCGTATACGTGCGGCGGGCACGAACCTTCTTTCCCTTTCGAATGGACAGCATCGCTTCCACCACAGGAAGTGTCGTCGGTATATGGACGATCACATCCGTTTTTATCCTTCTCAGGATCTTTCTCAATTTCTTTCGGAATATGGCCAGATCCTCATTATCCATCAGCTCATGTACTACCTCAGTACGAGATTTTACCATAAAGAGCCGCATATGATATACAACGACAAACTGAATATAGGGAAGAAGCCTGCGCTTTTCTTTTTTGCAATAATCCATAAGACGGAGGTATCCATGATCCAGAAATGGAATATATCTTCCCCTGTCATGCCAGGCAGAATCTACAAGAGACGACTCATCCTCCCTCTTGCGGTAATAATAGACGGCATCCTTTATAAGACCATATTTCTCCTCTGCCAGTATCACCTGATTCACAGCCAGGGCATCCTCCCAAAAATTCATTGACTCATCAAAGGACAGCTTTTCCCATGCAGGCTGTTGAAAAAAAGCCCCGCCGATATAGTACTGCGGATAGGTGTAATCCTCCAGAATATGGACTACCTCCCGCTCATCAAACCTCCAATTCAGCTTATGGGATCCCTCTTTGGCGCCAAAAAAATAAATTTCCGCCACCGCCATATTCACATCCCGGTGGCCCTCAAAAAAATCCTTTACTCTTTTCAGTGCGTCCTGGTGAAGCCTGTCGTCCGAGTCAACAAAGCCTACAATGGTGCCTGTGTGCTCCCGGCACAGGGAAAGCCCGAAATTTCTCACGGCAGACACTCCCTGATTCTGATCAAAATGGGTCACCTTAATATTCTCCGGATACTGCCTTTCATAGTTACGGCAGACAGCCAGAGAGTCATCTGTACTTGCATCATCCAGAAGATACAGCATTATATTTTCCCGAAACGGGAGACTCTGGCTGATAATGCTCTCCACAGCCTCCTGTAAATACGCCTCTGTATTATATACCGGCATGATTATCGATATCATATTTGTCTCCATTTCCTGCTATACACTCTATTTCTCCCAAAGCATAATTGTCTTTCCAAATGATTTCTGTATATCCATCTCGAATGCTTTCTTCATATCGGCAATGGAACGGATCGGAACAACAGCGCCCACAATATTGGAAAGGAAATTTACAATCTCCGGATGCTCCCGATAGAGGGAAACCGTCCTTTCAAAATCTATTCTGCCACTGCGGCTGCTGCCAAAAAGCCGGAGTCCCTTCTCCAGAATCATCCTTGTATTAATGGGCACCGGATACTCCGACACACCGAGAATGGAAATCGTCCCCTCCGGATTGATAAAATCAATAATCTGATCAATGGCCTTTCCGGAACCAGCCCCTCCCACACACTCAAAGGCATGATCCAGATGCAGATCCTCCGGGATATGTTCCACCGTGTACGTCCCGTCTGCAAAAGTAAAATCTGACAGCTTATCCCTGTTCATGCCAAAAATAAAGAGCTTTGTCTCCGGGAACATATATTTAAAGAACAGCGCCGTAATATAGCCGAGGTTCCCATCTCCCCATATTCCCACCCGATTCCGTCTGCCGTGTGCCATACGGTCAAAACGGGACAGGGCATGCACGCTTACACTGACTATCTCGGTAAAGGCGGCAACCGTCCTGTCAATGCCCTCCGGCATCCGCACAAGTCTGTCCGGACGAATCTTCACATACTCCTGCATAAAGCCGTCAAATCCGCTGGCCCGGAAACGGCTGGAACGAAGATAGTTCTCC
Source organism: uncultured Clostridia bacterium (assembly GCA_948467395.1). Lineage (GTDB taxonomy): Bacteria > Bacillota > Clostridia > Lachnospirales > Lachnospiraceae > Eubacterium_F. The sequence goes on from CAOKDX010000014.1 coordinate 38,902, forward strand.
GCTATCACCTCATCCTCCTCTATCGGAGTATTCGGTATCATCACCACCTGCTCCCCGGATTTGAATGTCCCGGAAGGATCCATGACAACAGTGCCCACCGCTTCATGAATCAGTGCCATGGGCAGCTTCTGTTTCAACACCTTCGCCTCCCTCAGTCCCTGATAATAACGCTGGTCCGCATTACAGATTGAAAGATGGGTAGGACGCACAAGGACATCCCGGTCCAGTAAACTTATATTCTGATAAGTGACCTCAAATTTTCTTGGCGCCACTAACTGATAAACCGTATTCAGCATAGTTACCTCTCATTCTGCCACACAGGCGGTCAATTTTCACAGAGAATCCTCCTGAATCAATGTCTCGGCAACACGGAGATCATAGGGATATGTGATTTTAATATTGGAGACCTCCCCTTCCACCAGGTATACCTTCTCACCCTTCATTACAAAAATCTTCGCCGCATCGGTCAGGATCCGCTTCTCCTCCTCGGTCAGGCCCTCATACAATTCCTTCAGCTTCTTCAGCCGGAATGTCTGGGGCGTCTGTCCCTGATACATCTTACTCCGTTCCGGAACATCGGATATAACTATATTATCCTCACTTTGCACGATCGTATCCGTCGCCGGGACGGCGGTATCACAGGCGCCGTATTTCCTGGCATACTCGATATTCTCCTCGATGATCCGATGCGTTACAAAAGGGCGTACCGAATCATGCGTCACAATGATCGTCTCATCATCCACCGCATACTCGCTCTCAATCTGCCGGATCGCATTCATAATGGTCTCATTTCTCGTGTCCCCTCCCTGGATTACCGAAATCCGTGATGTCTCGCCGATAAATCTGCGGATAAGATTCTTTGTGTGATGGATCCACTGCTCCGGACACAGCACATACAGCTTCTCAAATTTATCATTGATATAAAATTTCTCAATTGTATGGATTATAATAGGCTTGTCCGCAATATTCAGATACTGCTTTGGCTTCTCAATATTTCCCATACGGCTGCCCACACCGCCTGCCAGTAATACTCCAAAAACCATGGTATTCTCCTTTCCGATCCGAAATAAATTATATACATTTTAATGTAGCACGAGTGGTATTTTTTGTCAAGGACTGCCCTCAAAGTCTCCTTTCTGCTTTCTATTGTCATTAAAAGCCCAGAACTTATTCATCACAAAATTAATTGGTGTGGTTATCACAAGATTGATGACCGGTCCCAGCAGCTTGGGAAGTCCCAGTACGTTGATTTCGACGAAAAGAAGTACTTCGGTTAAAAAGAGAGCGGAAAATGCATAGGACAGGTAAGTTCTTAACAGAGCCTTCCACCATACTCTCTCCCCACCGTCCTTTCCCTGTTTAAATACATATCTGTCATTCCAGAAAAAGGCATTCAGCACGCTGATGATAAAGGCGGCTATATTCGCCACATGATAGTTATCCTGAAAACTGAGAAACAGCGCATAGGTGCCGTAGGAGACAAGAAAGTTCGACACCCCCACTATAGTAAAGCCAATAAACTGTGACCAGACCATCCACTGCTCCTCTTTCAGCTCCTTCCCCGCCATACGGTATAGCCACTGAAGCACCTTCCTGATCAGTAATTCGATTCCATGTATTATCTTTTTCATAAAATTTTCTCACCTCAGCTTCCAGATATGCACATTGGCATATTCGGCTTTCAGTTCCTTTTTCTTGTCTTTACACAAAAGATCAATCTCCTCGCCGGCATTCGTGATCATATATTTCGCCTTCAGCTGATCAAAATTTGCCACAACATAATCCTTAAAGCAAAGATTGATGCCCATTCCCTTTGGCAGCGCATACAAATAAGTAAAATCCAGATTTGTCTCATCACTGTAAAGCCAGATTATCGTATTATCCCAGGCATTCCCTGTCCCCCTGTCCAGCAGCTCTGCCCGCTCCAATTCTTCCATACCCCGGGCGATCTCCGCCTCCTTCACCTCTGTGCGCACGGGAAGCTGATAGGTGTACTCATCGGACGCCCTTACACAAAATAACCAGATAAACAGAGACAGAAATAAAAGGTGTCTCATTCCTTTTCTCTCTATCAGGGGAAAGATCATAATAAATGCCAGGATAAATCCAAGCAGATGACGGCTTCCTACTTTGAGATCATATAAATAGAAAATAGCCAAAAGCATTATGAGGAAACTGACCAGCCCATAATAATACCCCTGCTTACCCCTGTCCTCACCGGAACAGTTTTTGATGCAATAGATGAAATAGATCAGTATGAGCATAAATACCACATACATAGCACCCATTGGTTCACCCTGAATGATTCCCTCTCCCATGCTCTGCAGCAGATCCCAAACAGATGAAACCAGAATATGCAATATATGATTTATCCCCTTGACTGGATCGGTAAACAGAAGCTTCAGCCAATCTAAGTTTATAATCGGAAATAAATACTGTGCGCAGTAGCGATGCGCAATAAAAAAGTAAGCGGCAATGGAAACAATGGATAGTATCATCTCGAAGAAAATTGCTTTCCTCCTGCCCTTTTTGTACCAGTACCAGGCAGGGACTGCAAATAAGAGAATCCAGTATGGCCTCATGAGAACAAGGAAAACGGCAAGGCTGTTCAGCGCAATCACATATCTTACTCTGAATACATCCTCTGCCGACCTGCAGGCTTTCACAGCGATCCCTATAAACATGATCAGTATGGCATAAATTGTCATTTCCGTCATCCCGGAAAGTACATATCTGGTAAGGATGGAACAGCTGGCATAGAAGAGACAAAGAAAAAGGGTCTGCTCTTTCGTTGGACGTACAAAAACAGCAAACACAAGCATGGCAATGGTTATAAGTAAAATATTACAATAGACAGGGGATAGCAATGACCAGCCAAAAACCTTTGACCAGAGAATAGAAAAAACAAAAATAACCGGACTCCATGCACCAAAATGCCCGGCCTGGGCACTGCTGCCATTGTATCCGAAATATCCCAGCGGCCCGTTGTATGCCGCCACACCCTCTGTAATCTTATAGTAGAGAACCTCATCGTTCCATTTTGAATTGGGAAGATAGATGTCACTCAGTGATATGCCATCCCGCAGGCAGACAATATAACACATTATCAGTGGCATAAGGGTTAACAGCAGTATCCTGAAAATTGGTCCATAGTTTTCTAATCGCTTTTGTAGTTTTCCCATTTTCTTAAAATTCATTGATCCTTTCATCCTAACTTCTCTCTGCGCTTTATATCCAAAACATCGTCGTGTTATAGATTGTCCACAAATATACGATTCCGGTTACCACCTGATATAAGAAAACTGCATATGCCGTATAATTCAGGATCGTCCTCCCTCTGCCAGACATTTCTTCTTTTGCAGTAAGTGCCAAAGCAACAACCGTAGCTGCCTGTACCGCCAGGTCATATCCCCAGGAAAAATCTCCAGCCGGCCCATTGGAAAACCAGAACATTTGTATCCACCCAATAATAAGCGCCGTAATGCAAATAAAATATACTGGCTCATTTTTCATCAGCCGGAAACGGAACAATATTATTACCGTAGGAAAGGTAATCAGGGATGCCAGAATTACCTGATAAGGATTTAATCCCGTAAATCCCCCAAAACCTACCTGTACATTCAGCGCTGTTGTCTGCCCGGATACCCACAGCTGCTGGACCGCCAGTAAAGCCAGGGAAGGCAGTACTGCGATAAATGCCACTACGCCAAATCGTAACTCCCTCTTGTGTATCATATAATATATCGTATAAATGCCCATTGCCGGCAGGAACACCAGGGCAAAGCTCGGTTTTGCACCGACACTGATCAGCATACTGACACTAAATATAACCACATTTCTGTAATATCCTTTTTGTTTATACTTTTGTATACAACAAAGAAAACTGATCAGACTGATCAGACCAATGGGACGGACAAACAATATCGTGGGATTATGAAACGGATTGGGACCGCACTGATACTGGTAAAATCTCCAGTCATTCAGCCAGCATCTCGCCACTTCAAAAAGAACCGAGCCGAGGGCAAGCAGATCAGCAAAATATTTATTCCTGCCGCTCTCCCCAAGGATCATCCGTATCAGCTTTCGATACAAATATACAGAAACAGGAATGGAGGCAGTCAAAACAATCGCTGCAGAAGTCTCATAGTCAAGCCTTAAGATCAGATGAACCAGCTTCTGGACAATATGATATACCGGATAAGCAAACGCATGACGCGGAATCCCACCCGCATTAAAATCGGTATCTTTAAAGAATATTGACTTTGCAACAAGCGAATGTAACGGGGTGTCAGAATAATTCACGAATTTTACAAAAAAAATGCAAAATATACATGTTATAACCAGAAGACAGACATAAAACCATCTGGTATTATACTCCCTCTTGATCATGATTCCACCTTTCCTGCTCATGCCATTTTACGTCTGTTTATCCCGCAAAACAGCACCCTTTTGCAGCCCTCTTAAAATTGATTGATCGCATCTATGACATATGCCTGTTCTTCCTCCGTCATCCCATTATATAATGGAATAGAAAGAACAGTCTGGGCATATCGTTCCGTAATAGGCAGGCTTCCCTGCTTCAGCCCCAGATATGCATACGCCTCGGACAGATGTGGCGGAATCGGATAGTGGATAATCGTTCCAACGCCCTTCTCTTCCAGGTATGCCATCAGTTCCTGCCGTCTCTCTGTTCTTATCACATACTGATGCCAGATATGGTCTGCCTTTTCCCGAATTGCCGGAAGCATTATCTTTTCATTTTTAAGCCCTTCCTGATACCGCTGACAGATCCTGCTCTTCTCTTCCCTCAGCTCATCCATATGGGAAAGGCGTACTCTGAGCAGTCCTGCCTGAAGTTCATCCAGCCTGGAATTCGCCCCTACTATTTTATTATAATACCGCTTTTCACTTCCATAATTCCGGAACACACGGACATCCTCTGCAAGCCCTGCATCATTTGTCACAATAGCTCCGCCGTCTCCAAATGCCCCCAGATTTTTTGAGGGATAAAAGGAAAAACAGCCTATATCTCCAAAGGTGCCTGTCATCTGTCCATCAAATGCCGCGCCATGCGACTGGGCACAGTCCTCGATCAGACGCAGGTTATACTTTCTGGCAAGCTCCACTATGGGATCCATATTCGATGCCTGACCATACAGATGAACCACCAGAATGGCTTTCGTTTTCTCCGTTATCCTTTCTTCTATTTTCGAAGCATCTATATTATAATATTCATCTGGTTCAACAAAGACAGGGGAGGCCCCATTTATCGTAATTCCCATTACACTTGCAATATATGTGTTTCCCTGAACAATAACCTCATCGCCTTCCCCGATCCCCAGAACACGGAACGCAATCCACAAAGCATCCAGGCCGCTGGCAAGTCCGACACAGTGCTCCGCACCTGTAAATCGTGCAAATTCTTCCTCAAAGGATTTTACTTCATTTCCCAGCACATACCATCCGGAACGAAGCACCTCCAGTGCCTTCCTCTCAAACTCATCCTGATACTGGTAAAATCCCCGGTCAAGACGGTTTGGCATTATCTTTTCCATAAATCACTGCTCCTTTATCTTTCTACATTAAAAATTCCCTCTTGAGCATTCCAAACCACTTCAGTGATTTTAGTTTCCCCTCAAGCTTAATATGTTCCCTGAATTCACCTTCAAACACAAATCCACATTTTTCATAAAACCGCACTGCCCTTGTATTATCTGACAAGACGTTCAGATACACCCTGTGTAATCCCATCTCATTAAATCCCTTTTGCAGAATCAGCCTTGTAGCCTCTAGCGCCACCCCTCTTCCCTGCACACATCTTCTCGTACTAATGGCATATTCGGCAGATGCACTGGCCCGATCTATATTCTTCAAGCTGATGGTTCCAAGATATTCATCCTGTTCTTCAACAATCGCGTAATGAATATCACGGCATTCACTTCCTTTATTCATCTGGTCCTCCGCCGTTGTTCTGCAAAAATCCTCCGCATCATCCTTCGACATGCCCATCATATTCTTCTGAAAGCATTTCTGAATCTGCGGGTCATGCATCCACTCCAGCATAAAAGGCACATCCTTCACTTCCAAATTGCGCAAACGAATCATTTCTATTCCTCTCTATCCGGATAATTCTCATCTTCTACTATATATGGCGGACGGTTCCGGGAAGCGTCAAATGTCCTCCACAGATACTCACCTATTATCCCCATTGTCAGCATCATTACACCAAAGCTAAACAAATTAAATACAAACAAAGTAGTCCAGCCGCTCACCTCTATCATTCCGGCAATTCTAAATATCACAACACACAATGCCCAGATCAGTGAACCGACAAAAGACAATATCCCCACCGCTGTTACGATTTTAATCGGTAAAGTCGAAAAACTGTATAGTGTATCGGAAACTAACCGAATCTTCTTTTTCAGTGTCCATCGGCTTGTCCCTATTTCCCGGGCAAGACGTGTGTAATACACCTGTTCCGTCCGAAATCCGCTCCACAAAATCTGCCCCGTCAGGGCACTGTTTCGTTCATCCAGCGCCATTAGGACATCAATTACCTTTCTGTCCAGCAGATAAACATCAAAGCCGCCTTTGGGCATAGAGGGCAGGGCAGCCTTTCTCACAAGGGTATAATAAAGATTCGCAAATAATGTCTGCTTTTTGCTCTCTTCCCTTCCCTCCCGAACGGCTAACACCACATTGGATCCACCCTTCCATCGATCAACCATTTCCAAAACCAATTCCGTCGGTTCCTGCAGATCTGCCGCTTTCACTACCGCACAATCGCCGGTACATTTTGCCAGACCGCACAATATCGCCGCATGGGAACCAAAATTCTTAGACAGGCTTACGATCTTGATATGCCTGTCCTTCTCCGCCAGTTCCTGCATAACAGCGTAACTGCCATCCTTTGATCCGTCATTCACCATAACGATCTCATAGTCATAATCCACCACATCAATTATCTTCTCTTTAATATCCTGATATAACGGCCGCAGGTTTTCTTCATTAAAATATACCGGGATAACCATGGAAAGCTTCATCTCATTACTCCTCATTCACAATTCTTACAAACTCATCATAAGAACGGATATATTCGTTGGGATCATAATGTTCACTAGACAGACATAGAAGTACAGAATCGGGGCTAAAATCATACATATCCTTCCACATCAGTTTGGGCAGATAGATTCCTGTATGCGGCCTGTTCAGAGAAAAGACAGCCTCATTTCCCCTGCCGTCTTTCACCTTCACCTTGCTCTGGCCTGCCACATTGATCAGAACAAATTCCGATTTGCGGTTAGCATGCTGTCCCCTGACCACCTCGGCATCCGAGCCGTAAATATAAAAAATCCTCTTTATCTCAAAAGGAATATCCTGCTCTCCCTCCACAACCACCAAATGACCTCTCTCATCTCCACGCTGTGGGAATTCAAGCATTTTCACTTTATCAAATGTCATTTTTTCACCTCTGATTCCTTTCTTATCGAATGTTACCCATACATTCTATCATAACCCCCTGTCCAATGCAACACCATGTTCCGTATGGGATAGCAAAAATTGACTTTTTATGTATTATATGGTATTATTTTTTCCAGATTTATCATGCTTCGGAGGGAATAGAATGTCTTTTAAAAACAAATCCTTACAAGTAAGTTTTCTGGTTTTCCTAATTCTTTTCATCACAGAATTGCCCTTTTGTAAGGGTACCTGGTTAGGGGATGCCGGGGATTACTGGACGTATGGGGAACACCTTCTCACCGGGAAATTTTCGCTGGACAGCATAGATGGTTTTAGGGGATATTTTTTCCCTTTATGGCTGGCTATAACAAATCTGGCAGGAGGCGGCAGCAGGATAGGCTGGTTAATCATAAATGCTGCGCTTGTCTCATTCTTTTTAACAGTCATTCTGCCACAGCTCACAGGAACAAAAATAGATACTAACAGGAAGATGATTTTTTCTCTTATCACGCCTGTTTTCCTTATCATTCTGTTTCGGGGGGTAATCGTATATCCCCTCTCGGATCTTTTTGCATTGATCATAATGTCCTGTTCTGTATGGATGATGAAGCTTGCCATTCAAAAGGAACGGACCCGATTCCACTTTTTATACTTAATTTTCATGGGTGTATTTGCCTACTGGGCCTATAATGTCAGGACGATATATCTTTTTGCAGATTTCGCCTTACTTTGTATTTATATCATTCTGCTGATCCGGAAGCATTCCAAGGGCAGCAGATTAAAAAATATCTCCATTTTTTTAGCCTCCTTTTCCGGAGGATGTATATTTGGCTCTATTCCTCAAATAATAATGAATTATAAAAACCTACATATATTTTCTCCGCTGGTTCCAACCAAGGGGCTAATGCTGCAGCAAATGTTATGGGGATTACAGTACCAGCGGTATGATACCTATCTGGGAACGGATCCTGCCCATCCATCGCCGCGGGTCTTTTTCATTGACTCAGCCGGCCAGCAGATACTTGAGCTGGCCGGAAATGTATCCCTGGACAGCTGGGGCGACTATTTCAGGCTGTTCCTCTCCCACCCCATAGACTTTCTCTCCATTTATGTTAAGCATCTTGTGAATATGATTCTGCCCTGCTGGCCGGACATATATGTGACAGATCTCTCATCTGTCAAATGGCTTCTCGGTTTATTCGGTGTGACCATACTGTTTATCGCAGTCTACGCACTGATGGAAGGGTGTCTGAAAAACCAAAATGGCCTGATCTGGTTTATTCCGCTTCTTATTCCGGCCATTCTGATCATTCCCGGAGCTGTCGAGGGGAGATTTGCCCTGCCGTTCTACATATTCGCTATAAGCCAGCTTTCACTAAACCTCGACACGGCGAAGCTAAAACAAAAGCTGACCGCCCGAAAATGGACAGTCCTTACAATTTACACAATAACAGCGGCTTTATGCTTTGCTGTCTGGTCCGGTATGCTGGCAAGCGAAAGTGTCACCAAATTATTATTATAGCGGGCAGATCTGATAGAAATCATTTGTCATACTCATTAAAATATGCTATAGTCTATGTGGATATAATTATTATCAACTTTATCAATATAGGAGATATGCCATGATACGTTTTAATGTCCCACCATATACAGGAAAAGAGATAGAATACATGCAGGAAGCCATCGCTCTGCAGAAAATCTGTGGTGATGGCGAATTTACCAGGAAATGCAGCGAATGGATGGAAAAACGCTTTCATACGCCAAAGGCGCTGCTAACGACATCCTGTACCCATGCAACTGAGATGGCAGCTCTTTTACTGGATATCAAACCAGGAGATGAAGTAATCATGCCTGCCTATACTTTCGTGTCGACGGCAGATGCTTTTGTGATGCGCGGCGCCAAAGCCGTCTTTATTGATATACGTCCGGATACAATGAATATGGATGAAAGCCTGATTGAGGATGCGATAACAGATAAAACGAGAGCAATCGTACCAGTACACTATGCCGGTGTGAGCTGCGAAATGGATCCCATCATGGACCTGGCAGAAAAATATCATCTTGCCGTCGTGGAAGATGCCGCCCAGGGGATTATGTCAGAATATAAAGGCAAACCCTTGGGAACGATTGGAGACTATGGCTGTTTTAGTTTCCATGAGACGAAAAATTATTCTATGGGAGAAGGCGGCGCTCTTTTGATCCGTGAGGACAAAAACATTGAAATGGCTGAGATCATACGTGAAAAGGGAACAAACCGTGCCAAATTCTTTCGCGGCCAGATAGACAAATACACCTGGGTGGAAGCAGGCTCTTCCTATCTTCCCAGCGAATTAAATGCCGCATATCTCTGGGCGCAGCTGGAGTCAGCGGATGAAATCAATACAAAACGTTTACAAATATGGAATCAGTACAATGTGGCACTGCAAGGCCTTGCGGAGGACGGCTTTATCGAGCTTCCACATATTCCGGAGCACTGCACCCACAATGCCCATATGTTTTACATTAAGACGAAGGATCTGGAAGAACGCACCCGTCTGATCCAGCATCTGAAGGATCGTGGCATCATTGCCGTTTTCCACTATATCCCCCTGCACACTGCTCCGGCTGGCAAAAAATACGGCCGTTTTCATGGAGAGGATATCTATACGACAAAAGAAAGTGAGCGGTTGCTGCGCCTTCCCATGTTCCACCAGCTGGAACCGGACCAGGTAGAGTATATCGTACAGCAGATAAAGGATTTTTATATGAAATAATTTTTTCAGGGGATGAACAGCAATGAAACAATTTACTCTCAGATTTGGCAAATATGTACTTCTGCATTTTGCACTGGCCTTATATTCATTCACCGGTGTGCTTTCCAAAATAGCGGGAGAATTCCCGCTTATTTCATGGCAATTCATCTTTATATATGGAGGAGCCATGTCCCTGCTTGTAATTTATGCCATTTTATGGCAGCAGGTTCTGAAACGAATGCCTCTTTCCACTGCCTTTGCCAGTAAAGCAGTCGTTATTATATGGGGAATCCTATGGGGGTTCCTCTTCTTTCAGGAAAAAGTGCACTGGAATGTTCTGGTGGGTATGGCATTTATCATAGTAGGAATCACGTTAGCAGGAGGTCAGGAGCAGGATGATTAATTATTTTTACCTATTATTTCTATTCTCCGTATTCGTTTCCTCCATTTCACAAATAATTTTAAAGAAAAGCGCCGACAGGAAACACGATACCCGGCTGAAGGAATATTTAAACCCTCACGTAATAGGAGCATACAGCTTTTTTATTCTGTCCACAGTACTTACAACGCTGGCCTATCGCGGCGTCCCACTATCCCTTGGCCCCGTTCTGGAATCAACCGGCTATGTTTATGTCGCAATACTGAGCGTACTGGTCCTGAAGGAAAAAATGACAAGAAAGAAGCTGCTGGGCAATATTCTGATCATAATCGGAATACTTGTCTGCGCTTTACTTTAGAAATCAGGTGAAGACAATGAAAAACACAGAAATACCACAGATTATCAATGGCAGTAAGATTATCCTAAGGGAAATAACGAAAGAGGATACACCTCTTATCGTAAAGTGGAGAAACACACCCAGCGTGCAGAAAAATTTTATCTTTCAGGAAACCTTCACAAATGAAATGCACGATCACTGGATGGATACCCGGGTCAGTTCGGGGGATGTTGTCCAATTCATTATATCGGTAAAGGATTCGGCAGCTCCTATTGGATCCGTATATCTCCGTGATATTGACAATACCAAACAAAAAGCAGAATTTGGTATATTTATCGGTGAGGATGATGCCAGGGGAAAGGGCTACGGCCAGGAAGCAGCCAGGCTGATCTGTCAATATGGGTTTGAATACCTGAATTTACACAAAATCATGCTTCGGGTCTTTGCCTTTAACAAGGCTGCTATCAGATCCTATGAGCACGCCGGATTTATACAGGAAGCTTATCTAAGGGACGAAGAAAAGATAGCCGAAAAATTTTATGACATTATATATATGGCAAAAATAAATACGAAATAATTATGGAGGAAACGCATGAAAATATCAGTTGTAATTCCCTGTTATGGCTCTGAGAATACCATTGAAGCAGTTGTAGATGAAATAGAACACACAATCCACCAGAGAAATATCCAGCACGAGATCATATTAGTGAATGACTGCTCACCAGACCAGGTATGGAAAAAAATCACCAGCCTCTCCCAAAAATATGATTCCGTCAAGGGAATCAGCTTTGCCAAAAACTTCGGGCAGCATTCAGCGCTGATGGCAGGGTATCGGCAGTCAACCGGGGATATCGTAATCTCCATGGATGATGACGGTCAGACCCCTGCAGATGAACTATATAAATTGGTTGACCAGATTGAAGCCGGCTATGATGTGGTTTATGCAACCTATGAAGACAAAAAGCATAACTCCTTTCGTAATCTGGGCAGCAAGCTCAATGACTTTATGTGCAACATACTGCTGGGTAAACCAAAGGGCCTTATGGTCACCAGTTATTTTGCCGCAAGAAGATTCATCATCGATGAGATCTGCCGATATAGAAATTCCTACACCTATGTCATCGGTCTGATATTCAGAAGCACAAAAAATATCGGAACGGTTTCTGTCACACACCGTTCCCGTACGGAGGGCAGTTCCGGCTATACTTTTAAAAAGCTGATCAATCTATGGCTGAATGGTTTTACCGCCTTCTCCGTCAAGCCTCTCCGCTTTGCCACAATGATGGGCATTCTGATTGCAAGCTCTGGCTTTCTGTATGTGATTTATATTCTTTTGAATAAAATGATGAATCCGGAGGTCCCCCTGGGCTGGAGTTCAACAATGGCTGCTATTCTCCTGATTGGCGGGCTGATTTTGTTTACCCTTGGCATAATTGGAGAATATCTGGGAAGAGTCTATATCAGCATCAATGACGCCCCCCAGTATGTTATCAATAAGAAAACCGAGGATAGGCCAACCCAGGATTAAGAATACCTGCTATTCTGACTGTTCCTCATCAATATTTATCTTATCCCTGACTATATAGATCGGACGGCCTTTCACCTCCGCAAACACAATGGATATATACTCGCCAATGATGCCGATTACAATAAGTGTAATAGCAAACATAAAGCAAAGGACAACAATAATAGTAGCATAGCCGGCCGGCGTACCGCGTAATATTTTATCTACAATAGTAAAAATCATAATGATCAGGCCAATCAGTGCCACAAAACAACCAGAATAGACCCCCAGCTTCAATGGCAGATCCGAAAAGCTGCAAAGCGCATTCACAGAGAAATGCAGTAACTTACGAATACTATATTTACTTTCTCCCGCTTCCCGCTTTCTCGCCTCAAACTCCAACGTTGTCTTTTTAAAGCCCACGCTCTGGACATACCCTCTCAAATATCGGATCCTTTCCCGGTAATCCTTGCGCAAAACATCTGCCACACACTTCGCCATGGCAAAAAAGTCAGAGGAGTTGTTCTCAAATTTAACGGGGGATATTATATTCAAGACTTTATAAAATGCCCCTGATGTGATCTTTTTAATCAAGCCCGCATCTGCATTCTTAGTCCGGATCATGGATATTACCTCATAGCCCTCTTCCAATCTTTGAATAATATCAGGAATACTTTCCGGCGGATGCTGCAGATCGGCATCCATACAGATTATTCCATCCCCTCCCGCATGGTCAATCCCCGCGATCATCGCTGCCTCATGACCAAAATTCCGTGAAAAATCAACAATCTTAACCTTTCTGTTCTCTTCTGCAAACTCAGAAAGAAACGAAATACTGGAATCCGAGCTTCCGTCATTTACAAAAATTAATTCGTAATCCCACTGGCACTGCTCCAAAACAGGGATGATGGCAGCATAAAAATTCCTCAATGACAATTCTTCATTATATACTGAAATTACAACCGATATTTTCTTTTCTTCTCCCATTGCCTTTTCCTTTCTGATCCAATCCCATTTTTTTAATTTTTCACGAAATATTTACCAAAATATTTTATATTACTTTTAACCAAAAGTCAAGAATACCGCTTTTCAGCCTCGATAATTTCTTTATGCATCTCCCTAGTTCCACTTTTTACAGTACATATGATACAGAAAATTCACAATTTGTTCACAGGTTCGGCGTATCTTAAATTATGAAAAATAATAGGAGTGGAGGCAGGAAAATGAAACGTTTTACATCATTTACAATATTTATGGCTGCTCTCGGAGCTTGCTTCGCATCCGGAATGGTCAATTATTCTCTTACATCTGCAGCACAGATCAAATCCCTAAAAATCACAAACAAGCCGGAAGAACCGCTTATCACTGGCTCCCGGCTCAGGCTAAAGACCCGGATTGTTTCTGTGAAACAGAAAAAGCATAAAATAATGTGGTCTTCCAGCAACAAAAAAGTTGCCACGATATCATCCAAAGGTCTGATTCGCGCTCTCAAGAAGGGAAAGACGAAAATTACCGCAACAATAAAGGATACTAAGAAAAAATCTTCTTTTCGTCTGAGTGTACAAAACCCAGTGAAACTTAAAAAAATCAAAATTACAGGGGACACACATGTTCAGGTGGGTGATACTCTGCAGTTAGACGTCCAGCTCACCCCTCATAATGCAACAAATACGAAAATTACGTGGAAATCCAGCAAACCTTCTGTCGCCGCCGTAGACAGCAACGGACTGGTTTCTGCCCGGGAACCCGGTAAGGTTACGATAACGGCCAGTGATAAAAAGAGTAAAAAGAAAGCAAAATATAAGATCACAGTGGAAAAGGTTCCCGTTACCGCCATCAGCTTTTCACCAAACTGCATAAAATCCATGGAAACCGGAACAAGTCAGACATTTTCCGTACAAATTGCACCACAGAATGCCACAAACAAAAAAATCAAGTGGAGTACCAGTAACAAATCCGCGGCGACGGTAGATGAAAACGGCGTAGTCACAGCACTGCGTCCCATTGAAAATGTAGATATTACTGCCACCTCGGCCGATAATAAAAATATAGTCTGTACATGGAAGATCCAGATCACCCTGACCGATGGTTTTATTACAAAATCTATTCTTGACAGCCTGGATCTCACAGTTATTGATAAGGTTATGATAGTGGCACATCCCGACGATGAGACAATATGGGGCGGCGGCCATCTTCTGGAAGATGAATATCTTGTTGTATGTATGTCACACAGCTGGAACGAACGGAGAAGGACAGCATTTACCAACACGATGAAAACAGCAAATGATAAATACCTTATTCTGAATTATCCGGATACAAGAAAACAGTTTTCAAACGGCACCTATGAAACAGATCGTCTCAGCACATGCCGCACCGCCCTTCAAAAAGACATCGCCCGGATCCTTTCTTATAAAAAGTGGAAACAGGTGATAACCCATAACCCTGCCGGTGAATATGGAAAGTATCTCCACCAGCAGATATCCCAGGCTGTCACAGCAGAATTCGGAAAAAACTGTAAGATGGACTCGGAGCTGTGGTACTTTGGACGCTATTATAAGGCAGGAAAAATCCCTGGCAATCAGATTGATCCAGGACTCCTGACCATAAAAAACCAGATGATAAACCGCTACTACCCAACTGCCAGCGGTGCTATCAAGGCATTTGGCCATATGATTCCTTATGAGAACTGGATACCCGCTGCTGACTGGTAGATCATTCTGCAAAGCCAAACAGATCCAGTATGGCGTCATAGGGACAGATTAGTTCCGGAAACACCATCTGCTCATAAAAGTTCTGGTGCTTTTCGGACCAATCTGAATCATTCTTATTGATTCTTAATATATGAGGGAGTGTTTCCAGAAATAGTTCTGGATGGCATTCCTTCATATAATTTTCGAAATGATTACCTCTGAAGCTCAGACAATAAACCGGTTTTCTGCGCGAGACAAAATAAGAGGCAAACCTCCCATTGTTTGTCACCATTAAATCCGATACATACAACAGATCCTGGACCGGCATAATACGGTTTACATAACCAAAAAATTCTGCATATTCCGCATCCATATGATATGTCTCTTCCATGATGTCGGGCTGATTTGTTATTACAAACCAATCCGGTCCAAGCATTTCGATCAGCTCCTGCATATTAAACTGATCCAGCCACCTTCTTTTATTTGCCTCTCCATATAACAGAATTGAAAGTATTTTTTTTCCCTCGATTGCCGGAAAATAGAACTTTAACTGCTCCCTTTTCCAAAGCTGGTTCTCCTGCTGGTTAATCTCCCACATAAAAGGCATACAGATATTATCCAGCATAACAGTTTCAGTCAAAGCGTAACTATGTTCAAATAACTCTCTGGTAAAAGGTGAGCCTGGGACAATGTGCGTAAAATTCCGAAATGTTTTCCATTCCCTCCGCTCTCCTTTTCTTCGAATGAAAGCCAGCATATTCTTAAACTGGTATTCATAGGGGACGGCAAGAAGCAGACGGACTGCGTTTTCCTGCAGATTTTTTATATCAGAGGAAAGAGAAGCATCCGAACAGATCACATTCGCCATATTTTCACAAAATTCTTTTTTGGCCCTGTTATATCCCTGATTGGCCAGAGGATTTGTACTTCGTTCATTCTTCAGAAAAAAACGATATGAAAAACTATCATCCAAACAGCTTCTTGTCATGACCGATTGAATTAGTTTCAAATCTGAATTCAATCCTGTTCCCCGGCTGCTCAAAAATGTAAGACTATTTTTTTCCATTGCCTGTTTCCTCCATATAAGAATTGATCAAGTCCGCAATCCTCTCACAGCTGTGTCCATCACAGGCGGACATATATTTCTCCACAAACCGGGTGTATTTTTCTGTCATGGAATGCTTGTCTTCACAAATTATATAATCCATCAACTCTTCCTGAGTTTCATAAACATCGCCGGGCAGATCCTCCGGATATTTCAAATAGAATCCCCTATTATAGTTTGCCAGGTCATAACAGAAAAAAGCAATGGGTTTCTTCAAAAGTGCATATTCAAAAATAACAGAGGAATAATCCGTGATCAACATATAGGATATATGCATCAGATCATTTGTGGAAAATTCCCTGATCACCCGAATGTTATCATATTCTCCCTCAATAATACTATTTTTCATTACAGGATGCGGACAGATCAGAAACATCTGATCCGGCAGCAATTTCTTCGACAGGAGATCGAAATCCAGTTCTGGATGAAACTGGGACCGATCCTCGTTGATATCACGGAATGTAGGAGCATATAATATAATTTTTTTCTTCTTCCACTCCGGATATGCCGAATAAATCTTCTCTTTTGTATTCTGAATCCATTCCGTATCAAAAAAATAATCCGTTCTCGGGCATCCCAAAGACTTGACCTTACTTATATCTATATTAAATGCATCTGCATAGATGGAGCGGATACTTTCACTGCTCACTGTCACCAGATTGTACTGGGCATGCGTGGCATTGTCGTAATAAACCGACATATTCGTCCCTCTCTGACCAAATTTTTTAAACGCTCCGCAGGCATGCCACAGCTGGATCACTCTCTGCTCTTCCCTGAGCTGAAAATGGCGGAGGTATCGCAGATAATCATCTGTCACGATGATTCTGCTGGTATATACCTGATAAAAAAGCTTAAATCCAGTAAACAGACTATGCGGCAGCATTTTAGCACAGACCACTTTTTTCCCCTTCACATAGGGATACAAGGCTTTAGCATTGCCCTCCAGTTCCCCATCCTTCCGTATTGAAATAAACAGCACCTGATTCTTTACCGAATGCTTTTTCAGAAGAGCGAGTATTTTTTTATAACATACCTGTAATATATTATTGGTAGGAAGAGGCACAAGCTTTGCCAGCACCTCATTCAGTTCTCTCACAAGCTCCGGACTGTTTAAATCGGCAGGCTTTTCCTCCAGATACTCACGCATAAACGGTATTGTCTCTGGTGTGCCAATAAAATCAATAAAATTCTTTTCTTCATCTTCGAACAGAACTACGCCGTCATTCATAAAAGGATAATATCCTTTCTTATAAAACAGGCTCAGATATTCGCCTATGGGCCTGTTCCTGTCAAATGCAAAAGACCGTAAGAACTCTACCTGAAAGAACTTATTGGCCAGTGTATTATCCATACACAAAAACGGATTATCCTCATAACCCAGTTTTAGGGATTCCAACACCATATGATTCAGCAGAACAGCCTGTATCTCACCATAATTCCTATGATACACAGCTTCTACGATAAAATCTCCCGGCGACTTTATAAAATGCTTCAGCACATATTTGAAGGCATTATTTACATAAGAAATCTTTGGATCCCCAAATACGATATATGGCGTCACCGCATGATCCAGGGCATAGTAAAATAATTCCTTTTCCGATCCGGCTGGTGCAAATCGTACATTTCCCTGAAGCATATTATTTTCTTCCAGGATACCCCTCACTGACTCTGGTACCATAATAACAATGGTTACCAGATTCTGACGATACAGGCTGTTCATACAATTTAGAAAATCTTCACTACAGGCCCTGTCTCCAAAAAGAACGAAGGTTATATGCGCCTGGGCCAATACCTCCGCCGGGGTAACAGGAATCCTCTCCAGGGCAAATTCCGGGTGTCCGTCCTGCAGAATAGAGCGTTCCCTTATATTAAGGGCTCCAAGTTTTTCTTTCATCTCCGCCACCAGAAGAGAAACCGTATCCTCATCCAGCTCCCAGAATTTCGAATAAAACTGATCCAGAAGAATCTGCAGCTCCTTCCTTATGATTTCATTCATATATTTCTGGACATCATCATGCTCCTTCATGACTTCTTTCAGGGAATGACTGTCAGGATAATCCCGCAGAAAGCTTTTCTCCGCAGACTTTAATATGATATGATGCGCTTCAATATAATCCCTGATCTTGGACGGTGATATGGACGCCGTAATGGATTCCGCCTCTCCATTATACATACGCCGATAGTGAAAAATAACTTTATCCAGACCAGTGATTCTCTGCGAATGATAGATATAATTCATCAAAAAGGCCCCATCTTCAGAATATGAGATGGGAGGCAGCTGCAAAGAATATTTCCGGATTATTTCTGCTTTAAATAGTTTATTACATAAAGAAAATGTCCACAATATACGGGGATCGTATATTCCAATTTTCTTTTCCTGAACCAGATCATTTATGCCGTTTACCGGAGTCGTCCGATAACGGTCAAAGATATCATATTTGGCAATTACAAGATCGGCCCTTCTTCTAACGGCGCACTGATAGAGAGAGCTCAATGCGTCCAGTTCGAGGATATCATCCGCATCAAAAAAATAAACATATACTCCCCTTGCCACTACCAAGCCGGCGTTCCGTGCTGCAGAAGGGCCACCGTTCTCCTGATGTATCACTTTCATAATAGAATATCTTTTTTCATAATCATTTAATATATCCGCTGTATGGTCTACAGAACCATCATTCACAACGATTACCTCATAGTCTTTCATCGACTGATGAATCAGACTATCCAGCGTCTCTTCCAAATATTTTTCTGCGTTATAGGCGGCAACAATAACAGAAATCTTCACAGGCCAGCCCCCCTATCCTTTATGTTTATTTATTAAACTATGTTTATCTCTTAAACTACGTTTATTTCTTAAACATTATTATGTTTTCCCTGGTCAGACAAAAAAATTCTAACATATATTACCTTCCAAATCAATACAATAGTTGCTTTTGCCTGTCCATTATGATAAAATTTATCCGTCTGATAATATAAACCTGTATTTTTTGATATACTTTATATATAAGAAAGGACATATGAAATGATTAAAAGGATAAAACAACGATTCATTCAATTACAGCCCAAAAACCGTCTTCAGCTGTTTTTCATTTTTACCCTGGTTTTTGTTATCTCATCCGTCATTGCCTTTGGCGCTTTCTTCCTAATGAAAGTCACCTTTATCAGAAATTATGATGATGGTTTTTTACAGCATTATGAAACATTGATCCAATTGAAGCATGTAGTCTCCCAGTTTTTATCTGGTGACGGCTTTTCCTTCTGGTCCTGGAATATCGGTTTAGGGGCAGATTCTATCGGTTCCCTTGCCATGGTATATTTTGACCCCTTTAATTACATTGCCATCCTGTTCCCGGAAGAACTTATTTCCGTGGGTTATACCTTTACTGCATTTCTTCAGCTCTATGCCATTGGATTGGGATTTCTTTATTTTGGCAAGGTGACAAAGCTCAGTCTCCATCACACTTTGTGGGGCGCCATTGCCTGCTCACTTTCTTCCTGGGCAATCCTGTCTGCCACAAGACACAGTTATTTTCTTACGGTGATGTTTCTCTTCATCCTGATCATGGCAGGGGTAGAAAAGATCCTGCGCGATCAGTCTCCCGTTGTACTGATTGTTTCTGCCGCCCTTTCTGCCATCACCTTCCTTTATTTTGCCTATATGACTGCGATCATTGTATTCCTCTATCTTCTTGTGCATTTCATTATGAAGGAGGAAAAAACATTTGCCTCATACATTCATTACTGGGGCCGGTTTGTATTCTATGTTATCATTGCCGCCTGCCTTGCTGCCGTCATCGCACTTCCCGTTGTATATATCTTAATGAATGCGGTGACCGATGGAGCCTCCGACCATTCCTTATTCCATGCTTTTTCCTCTTATGTCAACTACTTTAGCTCCCTGATCGGCGGACAGCAGATTTTCGAACATTACTCAACCATATCTGCAGGCGCACTATTTGTACTGATGATACCATGCATTTTTCAACGCATTCGTGCACGAAAGGCCACGCCAGCCATGATCCTGTTCCTGATCTGTGGTATATTCCTGCTGTTCCCATTTTTTAATTCTGTATTTAACGGTTTCAGTTACCCCATTGGACGATGGTGCTATGCCCCTACGTTTTTCTATATATGGAGCGGTATCCAATGTATGGCAGAAGAATCCTTTGATATTACCTCGTACAGGAAAGGCATCATCGGCATGCTGGCATTTTTTGAAATTGTGCTTATTTTCGTAGGTCGGATATTCCTGGTCAGCAGCAGTGAAACTGCTGTTATCATCAGTCTGATCAACCTGTTTTTCTGTTATCTATTTTTTCAGTTGTTTTCTAACCGAGAAATACAGAAAAAACTTCAGTCCGCATATATTACCCTCGCTCTCATGTGCAATCTGGCATTCGTGGGGTTCGTCCAGTATTTTCCCGGCGTTTCGCCCGAGCTGGAAAGCTTTGCCAGACCAACAGAAATTCATGATAAATTAGAATATGCAACCCAGAATGCCGGCACAGAAATTAAGGACAATTCCTTTTACCGGATCGATCAGATTGACCATATCACCTCAAACGATGTCAGGGATACTGAATTCAAAAATATCTCAAACCGGATGATACACACTCTGGCCAATGAAACCCTGGTCTTTCAAACGCCATCCATATACAGTTATCTGTCTACCATTCCGAACGATCTTTTTCGCTTCAATAAAATAGTTGGAAATAACGCCTCCTATTACCGGCGTGTCTGCACGTATAACAATGATAACCGTACGCGTCTGGATTTCTTAATGGGTGTCAAATATTTCCTCGGAAATAATCCTTATAATGATCCACCCACAGGAGCAAACAGCTATGCCCCTTATGGCTTTTCATCCTATAAGAAAACAAACAAAGGGGTAAGGATATTAAAAAACAAATATCATATGGGCCTGGGATGCACCTTTGATTCTTATATTACAGAATCCGAGTGGCTTTCCTTAGATTATCCTGACCGTGAACAGGCACTGATGCAATGTATTGTCCTTCCCGATAACACGAATACCGATCTGATCCATATGGACTATCAAAGCATTTCTTCGGGATGCAAAAAGGCAGCCTATCATATATCAGATTCCGCAAATATTTACTCCGGTAAGAAGCTTTTAAGTGAAGCGGAGAAAACGATGGACAAACCCGGGCAGTTCGATGTAGATTACAGTGACAGCTTTTCTTTCCATCTGGACGAGGATTTACCGGATTGTGAAATATACCTTGTGGTCCGGAATCTTCACCGTGATCCGGAAAGCACCATCAAAATGCGTCATTATAATGAAGCCACCTCCGCACTCGACCGGATTCGTTTCCGCCTGAAAACAGATGAAAATTTCAGCGATTACGGCGCCTTTAGTATTCAGGCCTCCATGGGCGGGATAACAAAAAAAGCGATGAATACCATTGGTAGTATACAGGGATTTTCAGATATAGATGATTATATGATCAATTTGGGGAGATTTAACAAAAAGTCCAAAGAAATCCGATTATTTTTAGATACTGTCGGCACCTACAGCTATGATTCCTTTGAACTGCTTGCCGTTCCGCTTTCCACTTATGAAAGCTCCGCCAATATATGCATCAATAACTCGCTCAAAAATGTAAAGCTTACCAATAATAATATTAAGGGAAACGTAAGCACGACTGCAGATTCGTCTATTCTTTATCTCTCCATCCCCTATAACAACGGATGGCAGGCCTGGGTAGATGGAAAGAAGGTGGATACGCTTCAGGTCGATACAGCCTTTACGGGAATCCCGGTTACTTCAGCCGGAGAACACAAAATCGAGCTTCATTTTCGGCCGGTAGGCTTTAAAATCGGAGTTTTCTCCTTTGGCGTTGGCATTATCCTCCTGATGCTCACATGCATCTGGCATATCCGGACATCCCAAAAAAAGACAGCCTGATCAATGCTGTATAAAATAAGACGGCGGGGTATCAGAAGTTATCGATACCCCGCCGTTAAACGGTCATTCACCTTACCGCACTACTTTTTCTTATTATTCTTCTTATCACTGTATTCAAACACCGGTTTCAATTGCAGTTCGTCTGGCAGCTTATGAAAAAGCTTGAAACGCTCAGCCCATTCTGCCGGGATATCATTCCATAAATAGGAGCGATAGGGAAGATAACAAATTTCTACTGAAGTTTTACCCGCCGCCACCTGACGTTCAATCCGTGCCAGCCGGTCCCGATCCACCTGATGTATCGCCCAAAATATGTTTAAATAAAAGGCCATTCCAGACAAACAGATACAAAGACATGCATTGCGAAAGACTTTTCCCTCAAAAAATGATCGAACTGCCTCTCCATTTAGCTGCCCTCCCAGTTCAACCAGCAGTAATAGGAACAAGACATAGGTTGGAAAGAAACATCTGGGTCCGATGGGATTAACAACCAGTAATGGAGCAGACAGACAGACAATTCCTGCATTCCAGAATAGAAGCTTCCACAGTGATTTTTTTGCAAGTCCTGCCAGAATACAGAAAACAATAAGCGCCAGCATATAAAGGGCAGCAAAAACTCCCTCCATATAGAGTAATGGTTTTTGTTTTTCTGCCAGTTCGATTCCCACCGAAGACAAAAGAGCCCATACGTTAAACGCCCCCATAACCATCAGGCAAAATCCTGCTGTCCACCGCTCTCCCCTTCCTTTCCATATTGATAAGCACTGACGAAACAAAATTGCGCACAGGATAAGGATCCCTATATTCATCCATATATTATCCAGACAGAGATATTTGACAATGACTTCAAAATAATTGACTTTTATGTTATTGACTACGCCCCCGTCTGCCACCTGCTGATAGGCACTCTCATTATTTACTATGTTTTGATAGGCACCGTTTGAAAACATATAGATCGTACCCGCGATCGATCCAGCCAGATAAGCTATATGAGAAGCGATTACTTTATGATGCACTGCCAGAACATAAATAATTATACCTACAGTAAGTGCAATATTATAGATTGTAATATTCTCCATGATCAGTGAAGTTATAACTCCCAACAAGAGAAGCGGCAGGCAATGCCATAATCTGCACTTTGGCAGCTGTTTCTGAAAAACAGGATACGCATATGCAATAAAGATCATTATAAGAAAGACAGGCAGAACATAGTTCGTAAAGCCAGAAGTCCAGACAACAGCCTGTCCCAGTATTTCCTTTGGAATTAACAGCAACGCAATACATGATACATAAAACGACCATTTTTTCTTACTGATATGCTCCACCAGGTAAATAATTCCGGTAAGGCAGACAGCCATAACCAGCATTTTAAGGATATTCGACCGGGTAAGAGCCAAAACAGCCAGATTTCCCACATAACGGCCGTTATAGGCATAGAACCAGACATTCAGACGATCGATGCCAATCTGACTTCCCCAGGTCCAGTCATCCCCAGTATAGGGAAACATCCAGCACAGCAATGCGATAAGCAAAAAACATATTCCGTAGCGCACTAATTTCATTCTCTTCTCTTTCATTTTTATCTCCTGTCCTATTTAAGTTATTATATCACTCAACCATCTTATACCAGTACAAAAGGAAAGTCAAGGCATACCGCCTCTGGCATCCATGCTCCCCCTTTTCCCCAGCTCCAAAAAACCCTCGCAGCACAGAAGGATCATAAGCGGAAGAAAAACCACCAGATATCTCGCATTGCATTCCCATATCGTTAGAAATACGGCAATCCCTGCCATGGTAAGCCGGCCGGCAAGGAGAGGATCGTCACCGTCCTCCCGCCCCCTCTTCCTCCATGCAGCATACGCAGATAATAGCATTCCCAGCAAAAGAATGCCATAATAAAGAGAAGTATATAGCAGAAGAAGCCAGTTCAGATCTCCTTCCAGCGTTACAAGCCGTGCAAGAAGACCATCCGGATATACAGGGTGTCTGGACAAATAATCACATCCGCCAAAGGTACTGTCCCCCCACGTCCTGACCTGTTTCTTATAGAAGAAAAAGCTCAGGCTTCCGGACACGCCCTTTTCCTGCAGACGTCTTTTTATCTCTCTTACGTTGGCATCACGCTTTTCCTTATAAGTAGGGAAACCAGATGTAAAATCTACATCATCCTGCCGGAATCCGCCATATCCCAGCGACATCATCACCCAGTGTGTCAGGGGAAATTCATGGCGGTCACAAAACTCTTCATCCAAGGGCAGTATCTGTCTGATTCCGGCATCCACAGATGCTTTCCCCAGAGAGAAAGACAGGACCAATACAAGCAGCCCTGCAAGAAGCTTCTTCCAAGAAATCCTTTTCATCAGAAATACCAAAGCAAGAGCGATCATAAATATAAAAACCGTCACCTTGATCTTCCATGCAAGCGCCCCCGCCAATCCGATTCCTCCCATAGAGCACAGATACGGCAGCGGCCCGACGCTTTTTTCAGATCTGACATATAGATATAGAAGCATCATCAACATGAGCATCCCCGCCGTATCTGTATAGGCATATAATGCCCACATATACAGCGGAATACACATATAGGCGGCACATCCGGCAAGGAATGCCCTCTTTGCCCCCCACAATAGCTTTGCCGTCATATATAATAAAATAACCGCTCCTGTCACCATCAGGCATCCCATAACGACAGAAGCGAGATAGAACTGATCCTGTCCCGCTGACGGATTTAGCCGGCGCACTATCTTGAATAAAAGAACCAGGATCACAAACCAGAACTGATTGTTGGGATATCTGGCAAAATATACCTCATCCGCATCCCCGATTTCTCCATCCGCCACATAGCCGCCTGCCGCCTGGATAATCTTACCCCAGTCCCATGACAATTCCACCCGGGCCGAGCAGGCAAACCAAAGCATACATAATGTTCCGGCCAGGCAGAGTGCCCGCCACGCCGCAGAGTATGGAAAACCTGCCGGAAGAAATACCCTCCTGCGCATAACAAACCAGATACCATATAGCAGAACCGGCAGCAGGATCACCGCAAATACCGATTTGGAAATCATACACGACAGCGCAATGGTGGATATGCCGCAGACCATGATCAGCCAGATTATATTACACACTGCAGACAGGGCCTCATACCGCCAGAAACTCCGCCACCCCTTTTCCCTCATCCTCTCTCCTCCAGCTCCTGCAGAAATTTATTTTTGGGCACTACCTTGACAAAAAGGTCGCCGAAGGCAAACCAGAAAGCAAATGCCGGAAACACCTCGAAGGGCAGGAACAGGCATTCCATCATAGTCGCCACCACAAACCCCACGCATATGGCGGGGATGAGAAAGGCATAGGTTGCGTTTTTGCGGCGGTTCTTCAGATAAAACTTGAGGGAAAAGCCCACCGCAAGGACTGTGATTATAGCGTAGAAGAACATACTGAACACACCGTAGGTATAACCAAACTGCAGCCAGTTATTGTGGGCGTGCGCCTTCTTCTTCCCATTGATCACCAGGGAAACATTTTTGTGGCCTTTATAATTTATTTTCCCCAGATATCCCTTATATATGTCAATGCGGCCGCTGGTCAGGGCATTCAGACCCTTTGTGTGCTCCAGTACATAGAAGAACCGCGACATCACATTGTCCGGCTCTTCCTCAGGGGGAGCCTGTCCGCTCTGTCCTCCCTGCCCCTGCGGGGGGGACGCCGGCGGCCCCACCTGGGTGCTCTCCACCCCATGAAATTCCGCGATCACGGTCTCACCGAAGTCCTCGATCTTGCTGCCGTCTGCCAGGTAGAGAGTCTCTCCCGCAAATATAATAGGATGCCCCACAAGCGCCGGTATATAGGTTATGCCGGTCCGGAACACGGGGTAGCACACACAGCAGAACACCACAGTCAGCACCGTATTTTTCAGAAAGCTCTTCCAGGCACGAGCCCTTCTGCAGTCATAGATGCGGAATCCAAGCCACATCAGCAGG
This sequence comes from uncultured Clostridia bacterium, assembly GCA_948467395.1. Lineage (GTDB taxonomy): Bacteria > Bacillota > Clostridia > Lachnospirales > Lachnospiraceae > Eubacterium_F. The sequence continues at coordinate 65,016 of CAOKDX010000014.1, forward strand.
ATAACAGCGGCCGTCAGCATGGACGTACGCGCCTGTGTCAGGGCAAGGTAAAAGACGGTGAGGGCAAGACTGACGTAGGTCATCAGACTGCGCCTCCAGTGCCTGCCTGTCTCCACGATCCAGTCAAGGTCAGACATATACACGGCAAATATAATATAGAGATACAGCGCGAAGGTATTGGGATTGGTAAAGATCCCGGCATACCGCCCCCCCTCATAGAGCGGGCGAAAGAGAAAGGAAACGACATTCATCATCCAGAAGGATATCTTCACCGCATCCTTAAAGCATTTCCAGAGAAGATCCTTTCTTGTGTGATTCTGCCAGACAAAGAACACGCCGGTGAACACCAGCGCCAGTATCACGCCCAGTCCGCACACCTTCTTGGGGACAAGAAGATCCGAGACGGAGAAGGAAATGCACATGCCAAACCAGGCGATCCACATGGAACGCCTCCAGCGGACCCTCACAAGAGACCGGTCCAGCGACATTACCGCAATGACGATCATCAGAAGTATTCCACATACCGTATTATAGAAATAGCTCTCCTTGTGCAGTATATACCTGACAATGCAAAACAGTACGAGGTCCGCGATAAAGCAGCCTGTAATAACTCCATACCGGATCCTGTCGCTGAGCTTTCCCACAAAGGGGATCCACGGGCTCAGAAGCGATATAAACATATCCTGCAATTTCCCTGTCACGTTATGACCTCCACACTGCCAGTACGGTCTGTACCATCAGCAGTAAATCCTTTCCCAATGAATATTCCATAATATACGCCAGATTATATTTCATCTTGGCAGGCAGAACCTGCTCCGTATAGATTCTGTCCACATCTTCCCCCGCCGACAGAAGCCGCTCCTCATCCCGGTACTCGATACTCGCCCGGGAGGTCACCCCCGCCGGCAGAAGCAGCGTCGCCATCATCTCCGGTGTGTACCGCTCCACATAGCGGGGCACCTCCGGCCTCGTTCCCACAATAGACATATCGCCCTTAATGATGTTGATCAGCTGGGGCAGCTCATCCAGTCTCACCTTCCGGAGAAAACGCCCGATTCCCGTAACGCGGCTGTCGCCTGCCGTGGTCACCTGACTTCCCCTGCTCTCGGCATCTGGTGTCATGGTGCGGAACTTAATAATCCGAAAACGCCTGCCGTAGGCAGTGACGCGTTCCTGGCAGAAAAACACGCCCCCCGGCGAGGTCAGTCCCACCAGCAGGCCAATCACCAGCATAAAGGGGCTCAGGAGAAGAAGGAGCAGGATGGCAAGAAACAGATCCACAATCCTTTTTATCCCCAGGGACACTCTGTGTTTCCTCAGATGCTCATAATAGGGCAGGACCTCCGCCCGCCGGAGCTCATCCGGCAGCTTTTCCCATTTCCTCACAGATCATAACCTCCTCAAGGCAGTCCAGTACATATGCCACATCCTCGTCTGACAGCTTTGTATGCAGCGGCAGGGAGATCCCATTCCGGTACATGTCATAGGCATTGGGATAATCGGATATATCAAACCCCAGATTCCGGTAAGCGGTCAGCAGCGGCAGCGGTTTATAATGCACATTGGCTGCCACGCCCCGCTGTGCCAGTCCCTCTATAATGCGTCCGCGCACTTCTTCCGCCGCCCCCAGTACCCGCATCAGAAAGAGATGCCCGCTGGAGACAGCGGTGCCGTCATAATGCGGCAGACTGGTAAGCCGGTATGTCCCCAGCTTCTTATTGATCTCCGCCAGTCCCACTTCATACTGCCCCACAATCTCTTTCCGGCGGGCCAGCAGGGAGGGATAGCGGCGCATCTGGACAAGACCCAGCGCCGCCATAATATCTGTCATATTGCATTTATATGCCGGGGACAGGATATCATATTCCCAGGCTCCCAGCCTGGTCTTGGCCAGCGCATCCTTGGACTGTCCGTGCAGGGACAGAAGCATATACTCCCGATATATGTCCTCCGGATCGATACCGGGAAGACCGCGCCATGTCACGGCGCCCCCCTCGGCAGTGCTGAGATTTTTCACCGCATGGAAGGAGAAGGTGGTGAAATCTGCCGCCTCCCCGCTGGTTTTCCCCTCCCGCATGGCGCCGAAGCCGTGGGCGGAGTCTGCCATCACCAGCACCCTTCCCAGGGCTTTCTGGAATCGGTTTTCACCTGGCTGGAACAGAGTCCTCTTCTTCTCTGCCACATCCAGTATGCGGTTATAATCACACATAACGCCGGCAATGTCCACCGGAACCACCGCCTTTGTCTTCGGGGTGACCGCTCTCTCCAGAGCGTCATAATCCATCTCATAGCCGCCCTCCGCCACATCCACCAGCACCGGCACCGCACCGGTATGGCAGATGACACTTGCTGTGGCCGTATATGTATACGCCGTCGTGATCACCTCATCCCCGGGGCCGATCCCAAAGAGGCGCAGTGTCATTTCCATGCACGCCGTATCCGAATTCAGGCACACGGCCCTCTGCGTATGGCAGTATTCCGCGATTTTCTTTTCAAACTCCTTCGTCCTGGGTCCCGTCGTGATCCAGCCCGACCGCAGCGTATCCGCCACTTCCCTGATCTCTTCCTCTGTGATATCTGGTGGTGAAAAAGGTATCTGTCTCATATAAATCCTCCATTCCGAAGCGCAGCGGAGGAAGTACGAGCAAAAGCAGCGAAGCTGTTTTTGCTCTGTACATCAATACTATTTGTGGCGCTTCGGCACAAAATAGTAAAGCGAACTATGTTCGCTTTGTGAAACAATAAGCTATCGAGCTTATTTTTCACACTAAATCCTCCATTCTGCCACAAACGACCGCTGTAAGCGGCCGTCTGTTATCCTTCTTCGTTCACTATGGCGCCAGTGTAGGCTGTGGATCCTCTGCCGCCTTATTGTCCTTATCCTTTTTCTCAGCCTCAATATCCTCTGGTGTCTCTTTCATGAATTTCTTTATCTTCTTCGAGATCTTCTCCACGGATGCATAATTCGGCTCACAAATATACAGAAGTGTGGAACGGATAGAATACGTCGTCTTCTTTCCTCCCGTGCCCTCTGCATTGGCATAGGTGATCTTCCACTGCGCCATATCACTGAGCTGCATATTGCAGAGCGAGATAATCTTTTTAGTGGACATACTGGTGCGGAATAAACTCTTGGACTCCTTCAGAAGAGAGGAGAAATTGGGCAGTACGGAAGGAGACATTACCTTATTGAGAATTGCCTCGATCATATGCTGATGATTGCGCCCGCGCTGGTAATCACCGTTCTCGAAGTGGTGACGCTCACGGGTAAAGGCAAGAGCCTTCTTTCCATTCACTTTATTGTAGCCCTTCTTAAACTTATAATGAGTACCGGCACCGTTGGGTCCCCAGTCCGAGATAAAATCATAATCCGAGTAGACCTCCACGCCTCCCAGCAGATTGACAATCTTCTTTAAGCTGGTAAAGTTGACGCGTACATAATAGTCAATATCTATATTATACAGATGCTCCAGTGTGCCAATGGAACAGTCGACCCCGTAAATCCCGGCATGGGTCAGCTTATCCGGCATGCCGTTGGAGAAGGATTTCCCATCCTTGTACAATTCCACATAATAGTCACGGGGCGTACTTGTGAGCAGAATCTTCTTTGTCAGGGGATTGATGGTGGCGATAACATTTACGTCACTGCGGCTGGTCTGGGAAATATCGCCATATACGTCAATACCACTGATATACACATTAAATGGTTTCGTAGTGACATCCGTCTCCTGTACCTGCTGCTGCACCACGGTCTCGATCTGGTGCTTCACCAGCTCTCTCGTATCTGCATCAAAGGTGGCATACTGCTCTTCCACTGTCTTTAAGAATGCCTGATTAAAGACAACAGCCTGGACTTCCTTTGCGTAAAGGGCGTCCGCCAAGGTGGAGGTATCTTCAAATTCCCTTATATTCAACGGTTTTCCAACTTCCTTTTCCGCCTCCTTCAGTGCCTTGTCCGTATTCTCACGGTCCTGCAGCTGCAGAATACCAAACGTGTAATCCTTTGCATCCTTCAGACTCTTTGCCGGATCTTCATTCAAGACATAGAAGGAGATTACATCCAGCTTTGTCTCCATGCCGCCGATGTCTTCCACCGCCGCATGGGCGTCATACATATAATATCCGCCCCCGATAAAGAAGGCGCAGAAAAATACGCATAAAACGCGGCCGATTATATAACTGCTGTTGGTGAGCTGGCTGAGGATCTGATATCCCAGCAGCACCAGACAGACGATGATCAAAGTCACAACATACTTTGTCGGAATAAACTCTACATAAAATGCAACTCCACAAAATACAGCCGAGATCAGAAACTGTATGATCAGAAACACCAGACTCAGTTTTCTTTGTAATAGTACCTTCATTTTGAACCTCCATCATTCTCTTATTGTATCTTCCCTACTACAACACGCCAATAATTATACATTATTATATGCAAAAAATCAATTCTAAAAGTCGTTTCGTGGCATTTTTATCCAAAAATTCAAATTCTTTCCTGCGAAATTCCGTCACTTTCTCCTTCCATTCGAACCCCTGCCGCCAAAGATCTGCCAGCTCTCCCTGATTGTGCGCCACTGGTCCTGGTACATAGTGTTCGTAGTCCTCATAGAAGTCCCTTCCCTGCTTCCTGAATTTCTGCAGGTCATACGGATAAAAGATCATCGGCCGGTCAAGAAGGCAGTACTCATATATAATGGAGGAATAGTCCGTGATCAGACAGTCCGATGCCGCCAGCAGAGTCGTCACGCCGGGATAACCGGACACATTTCGAACAGAAGCCCGGCAGCTCCCGGGCATTTCTTCAGAAAAGTTTGCCGCCACATGGGGATGGAGCCGTAGAAGGAGCACCTCATCCTCCCGCATTGCCTCTGTCAGACGCGACAGCTCCAGCTCCAGTCTGGGGCTTGCCACCTCATCATCCCGGAAGGTGGGGGCATACAGGATACATCTCTTCCCCTTCAGCCCGGGGTATTCTTCAAAAAATTCACGCCTTCTCTCCCGGATGAAATCCTCGTCCAGAATCCGGTCCGTCCGGGGCAGGCCCAGTACATATGTCCGTTCCTCCGGAACGCCGAAAGCCCTGGCATACTGCTCCTTCGTGCGCTGGGAATTCACGATGAGATGTGTGATCCGCCTGTTGGCCCTTGCCGCCAGCCTTGCCACCCGGCCGGTCTCTACATCCAGACCAATCCTCTTGATGCTCCCGGTTCCGTGCCAGAGCTGAACCACCTTTGTCCTCCGGCTCACAGGCGTATATGCCATGGGCATAAATTCATTATCCATAAATATCGTTCCCGAGGTTGCCATATGATATGCCTTTTTGACAAAAAAGTCAATCGGACGATGGATTCCGTCTTGCCTAGTGAGAAAGAAGAGACGGAAGGCCGGCTCCCTCTCCGCCAGCGCCTCAGCCACGATTCCCGCATTGCCTTCCGGACTGTCGTCATGGGTGGCGATAAAGAATACTTTATCCCGCCTTACCGGAAATATCCGGAACAGGCAGAAAAAAGCTGCAAATAAATAATATCCCAATATCTTGATCATACTGTTATTCTTTCATATTCAGATCACTTTTGATCTTCGTTGTGGAAATGCCCTCTGTCCGGGGAAGGTAAACAACCTCGCAGTATTCCTTCAGAAAGTCAAATTTGCCCTCCCAGTCGTCTCCCATCACGAACACATCCACATCATTGTTCTTTACATCATCAATCTTCTGTTCCCATGTATATTCCGGCAGCACCTCGTCCACATAACGGACCGCCTCCAGGATCGCTTTTCTGTCCTCAAAGGAATGATACGCCTTCTTACCCTTGCCCGCATTAAATTCATCTGATGATACCACCACGATCAGATAGTCTCCCAGAGCGCGGGCGCGGCGGAGCAGATTGATATGCCCCACATGCAGAAGATCAAATGTTCCATAAGTAATTACCTTTTTCATCCTGATTACCTCCTGTAAATCAACGTGTTTTACTGATTTTCACTCATCTTTGCCTCGTAAAAGCTCACCACATCCTCTATACTCCCCTTGGCGATCAGGCGGCCCTGCTCCAGAAGTATCCCCTTGTCGCAAATCCTTAGTACCTGCTGGATGGAGTGGGAGACAAACAGCACCGTCACGCCCTTGTCAAACATGCTCTGGATCCTCCGCTCGCATTTCTTCCGGAATCTGGCGTCGCCTACACTCAGCACCTCATCCAGGATCAGAATATCCGGCTCCACCACCGTCGCCACGGAGAAACCTAGTCTGGCCCGCATACCAGAGGAATAATTTTTCACCGGCACATTGATAAAATCTCCCAGCTCCGAAAATTCAACGATCTCCTTATATTTTTCCGTGAGAAATTCCTTACTGTGCCCCAGCATGGCGCCGTACAGATAAATGTTTTCGCCGCCGGTATACTGCCGGTCAAACCCGGCACCCAGCTCCAGCAGCGGAGCAATCTTGCCCCGGATGGACACATTGCCCTCCGTCGCCTTCAGAACTCCCGATACGATCTTAAGAAGCGTACTCTTTCCGGCGCCGTTCAGCCCCAGGATTCCCAGACGGTCCCCCCGGCGCACTTCAAAGCTGATATCCCGCAGTGCCCAGAATTCCTGAAACATCAACTCTTTTTTTATCATCTTGATGATATATTCCTTGACATTGTCCACTTTCTCGGAGCTGAGATTGAATTTCATGCTCACATTCTCTACCTTCAGCGCCACAGGCCGTTTTGCCATGATCGTTTCCTCCTATATGTTCAGTATAAAGGAATCCTGTTTTCTATAGAAAACAAACATTCCCACCAGCAATGTCAGTATGGCAAATACCGATGTATATATAAACAGCGTCATATCATAGGGCTGTCCAAAGAATGCCCGGCGGAAGTTGTGTATCACACCGAACAGCGGATTCAGCTTGATCAGTCTCTGGGTATCCCCGCTCATACTGTCAACAAAATAGAAAATCGCACTGCAGTACATAATAAGCATCAGCATAACGCTCCAGAGATATTCAATATCACGGAAAAATACGCACAGGGTGGCAAGGATCATCCCCACTCCCATGGCCAGCACAAAAAGATTCAGAAGCGGCAGAACAGACATAAGCATAAAGCCATTTAACGGCGCCTTATAGGATCCCGTCAGCACAAAGAACACCATTACCCCCAGCAATACTACCAGGGAAATCAGAAAGATAACAAAATTTGCCAGAATCCCCGATAACGGATAGATATATTTGGGAACATACACCTTTTTGATCATGGCACTGTTCGTCCGGATGGACTTCATGGCACTGTTTGTGGCAGATGAAAAGAACGAGTATAACAGACGTCCGGTCAGCACATATACGGGAAATGGCACTCCGTCGAAGGCGGCGTCCCGGCTGTTCCTCCCCAGAAGGCTCCCAAACACGACAGACAATACGATCATGGTGAGCAGCGGCTCGATCAGCGTCCAGAGAATTCCCAGATAGGAGCGCCGGTATCGCAGTTTAATATTTTTCTTAACAAGCTGTCCAAGCAGATAACTGTATCTCTTAAAATTCAATATGAACTGTTTCATCCTATAAACCGTCCTTTTTTCTTTTTCAATCATTTGATTATATCATTATCCCTCTCCTTTCGTCAACTATTCTGTAATAATTTCAACATATTATTGACATATTCTCTCCTTATGCTATCATATATATGTAATTTTCTGTCATGCTCTCACTGCTGTCCAGTGATAACGTATATGTATGCGCAGATGAATGGAGGAGAATACTATGTATAATATGGAAAAGCAGCACAAATTAGGAAAACTGCATGCTTTAGAGCGTATCTGTATGCTTCTGGATGAAGATTCTTTCCGGGAAATCGGTTCCAATATTACCAACCTGGAAGACGCCTTCAATATCCGGAAGGGGCAGTTTCCCTACGACGGTGTTATCACCGGCTACGGAACCATAGGCGGCCAGAAGGTCGTTATTTATTCTGAGGACTTTACCGTGATCGGCGGAACTCTCGGCAAGCAGCACGGCTTTAAGATTGCCAATGCCATCAAACTGGCGATCGAGAGCCGATGTCCCGTGATCGGCATCAACGATTCCGGCGGAGCGCGGATCCAGGAAGGCGTCAATGCCCTTGCCGGCTACGGCGAAATCTTCTATTATAATACGATGGCGTCCGGATATATTCCTCAGATCTCCATTATTGCCGGAAACTGTGCCGGCGGCGCCGTGTACTCTCCGGGCATCACGGACTTTATTTTCGTCATCGACAACATCAGCCAGATGTTCGTCACCGGACCGAAGGTAATCAAAAGCGTGACGAATGAGGATATCACGGCCGATGCGCTGGGCGGTGCCAACGTCCACGCCGCAAGAAGTGGTGTCGCTCACTTCCATATGCCGGATGAGAAGGAATGCTTCCGGCGCGTGCGGGAGCTTATCGCCATGATCCCCCCCTGCTATGAAGAGGGCTATCTCCACAGCAACGCCCCCTCGATCCAGACCTACAATAACAATGTCAGCTTCAACGACAAGCTGTCACATATCATTCCGGAGCAGAGCAATCAGGCATATGATGTACATGACGTTATCGACGGGATCGTGGACGAGAATTCCTTCCTGGAGGTCCAGGAGGAATTTGCCAGAAACATAGTGGTGGGCTTTGGACGCATCAAGGGAATTGCCATCGGCATAATAGCAGACCAGCCGAAATTCATGGCCGGAGCCCTGGATTGTGATTCCTCGGACAAGGCAGCCCGCTTTATCCGGTTCTGCGATTGCTTTAACCTGCCCATCATCACCCTGACGGATGTTCCTGGTTTCTTCCCCGGCAAAGAACAGGAGTACAAAGGAATCATCCGCCATGGCGCCAAGCTTCTCTACGCCTATTCCGAGGCAACTACCATTAAGATCAATGTCATTCTGCGGAAAGCCTATGGGGGCGCCTATATCGCCATGAGCAGCAAGCATCTCCGCGCAGATTTCGTATATGCCTGGCCCACCGCCGAGATTGCCGTTATGGGGGCAGACGGCGCCGCCGATATCCTCTACGGCAAGCAGATGAAGGATATGGATCCCGCTGCCAGGGCCGCCTTCCGTCAGGAGAAGATTGACGAGTACAATGTGAAATTTATGAACCCCAGCATCGCCGCCATGCATGGCTATGTGGATGAGATCATCAAACCAGAGGCCACCCGGGAAAGGATATACGGCGATATCATGATTCTTTCCGACAAGCGCTCACTGGACAGCGTGAAGAAAAAGCATGGAAACATTCCGCTGTAAGCATAGCTGTAATCATAATAGAATCATACTTCTGGTATTTTTAAAGGACTGCCCACACGGACAGTCCTTTTTTAGACGATTTCGGAGAGTTCAGAAAGTTATCCCTCTGGCACCGGCGTTCCGTCTGCGGCATTTCCCTGAGTCCGCAGGATCACCTTCACCCTGACCTTATTTTTCAGCCTGACTCCTGTCGGCAGATTGAACTTGACCTCCAGATTGTGCAGTCCGGCAGTAAGACCGACAAGATCCAGGTGCGCCCCGAGATCATTCAATACAATATCCTTCAGATCTTCCTCCTGCCCCGTGACGCCGACGGAATATTTCATGTCCGCCTCTTCGAATTCTATCGTACAGTTGGCCGGCAGATTCTTCACCGCAATATCGGTGGGCGTCATAATAAAGGAGCGCGATCCATTTTTCTCGATCCTGCACCGGACAGAAACGGACGACACATCGCCCACAATGGAAAGTCCCGCCGGAATATGATCGTTCAGGTCGATTTCCTTCTCTACGTCCTTTCTGGCGCCAGCCACGCTTACCGATATCTTAATGGATTTCTCTCTGCGCAGCGCCTCTCTGGAACCATATACCTGCACTGTCTCCGGTTTGTAATCCGTCTGTACCAGCCGGTATCCCTCCGCCGGGCTGTCTACCGGCTCCACATAGAGGGGAATCGCCTTCGTGGCAAGTACCTCCGTGGTTACACGGATCGTATCGTTGCTAAAGGTGACATTCTCGTTATCCAGCACTTCCCCATCTTTATTATACAGGACCGGTTTGTACTGCTTCTCAAAATCCTCGCTCTCCCCGTTCAGCGTTACAACCACCCCTACATGATCGATTTTCTTGAACTTGGATTCACCGCAGGATACTTCCACAATATTGGGCTGTGCCACGATATTGCCCAGCACATAATTCTCACTCAGCTCTCCCTGATGGGTCACCTCCACCCGGAACTTCTTCGTCTCCCGCTGTTCCAGCTGAACCTTCAGGACAGCGCTGCCCCAGTCAAGCTCCACATTGGAATTGGACTGCTTTTTCAGCTGTACATTGATGCTCACCGCATTTACCTTGGAGAGCTCACTCAGATCTGCCACTGCCGTAAAATCCCGGGGAGACAGCGTCTCAACAAAGCTTCTTTTCCCCTTCACTGTAACATTAACGGTATCGCCGGACTCCACTTCAAAGACCTGGTTTGCCGATGTAATTACATTTTCATTCAATATCTCCACAGGTATGTCCCGGAAGGTTTTCGCCACCGTGGGATCGATCATATTTATGATCACAAGCCAGAACAAAAACGCCATAATAACCGATAAGATCTTAAGGAACAGATTAGTTGTTATCTTGTTTTTCATGTCTCCGCCTTCCCTTCCACCATTTTTTCTTTTTATCATCCGGGGATCTTCTGGATGCTTCAAAAAGCCTTAGCTGAAGCGTATCCGCATCTATTTTCCGATACAGCCTGCCGTCACAGGCAAGAGAGACAAATCCCGTCTCCTCCGAGACAATGATCGTCAGCGAATCCGATACCTCGCTGATCCCCAGCCCCGCCCTGTGCCGGGTTCCCAGTTCCTTGCTGACCTGGAGATTATTGGACAGCGGCAGATAACAGGTAGCTGCCACAATGCGGTTATCCCGCACCAGCACGGCTCCATCGTGCAGCGGTGTATTGTGTTCAAATATATTGATGATCAGCTGGCTGCTGATCTCCGAATCAATGGGAATACCGGTCCTCTCGTACTCGCGGCACTGTATTTCCTTCTCCACCACGATCAGCGCCCCGGTCTTGACCTTCGCCATATCATAAGTCGCCTTCACGATGGCCTGGATACTCTTCTCGGTATACCGCTCGTTTTTACTCCTCTGATTGTCAAAGGAGGCAAGGCTGGACAGAATATTCTTTCTTCCCAGCTGTTCCAGGGCACCCCGCAGCTCCGGCTGGAAAATTACGATCAGCGCCATGATTCCCACCACCATAGCATTCCGGAATACCCAGAGAACGACGTTCATCTCCAGTATTACCGCCGCCAGAAAGATCAGGCCCAGCAGGATCATCCCCTTCAGGAGCATCCACGCCCTTGTATCCTTGATCCACAGGATAATATGATAAAACGCATAGGCGATAATAACGATCTCCAGAACATCTGTAATAGTAAACTCCGGTATCGTCAGCCACGCCACATAATTCCGAAAAAAACTAATTATCGTATCCATATCCAATCTCCATCCTTACCGAACTCATAATGTATCCGCGTTATCCGCATCCTCTTCTTCCTGCAGAGCCTTCTCCAGTTCCCTCTTCAGATCAAAATTCTCTTCCTCCTCTTCCGGCAGGATCCTGGTCACTGTACGGTCCACTACCGTCACTTTAAATTTCGGCACTGCCGTAACATAATAATAATATTCATCGTCCTCAAACTGAAGCTTTCGCGTCCCCCGGTAATCCAGTGTCATGTGGAAAAACTGTATCACATACGCAATCGCCATGGACGCCACCACCTGAACCGTCAGCAGCATCAGATTCAGTTCCAGTTCCATCACAATATTGCTCAACAGCTCCACCGACATCAGCACTATGGCGCCCACCAGAATCCCAACCTGAGAAGCATGTTTAAAATTTGCCTTCCTGATCATATAAACACATACAAAGGTCAAACAAAAGGCAATGATCGTGACAAACATCAGCCTGTTCTGCATTAGATACGCGATCAGGTACTGCAGGGACGAAAGGATCTCCTCCGATTCCGCCACTCCCATGGATGCCGATGCATATATAACTACACCCTGAATCATATACTGCATCACAATACCCATGATCAGTGCCGGGAGCAGCACCGGCGACACAAACAGCGCCGCCACCACCGGAACCACATAGCTGATATGGATGGGCGTCAGCACGGGAATAAGAAAAATCAGATAATACTGTTTCCGGTCAAACCTTCCATATAAAAGTAGATATATCGCAATCACTACTAAAAATGTCATGGCCAGAAGCACCGACACGTCAGAAATCTCACCACATATCATCAGCAGATATAGTATCAGTGATACCCCGTCCGGCGTCACCGCACACACTCCTGCCGCAAGGGCCAGAAGCCAGTACTGCCCCAGAAATTCACTGTAATCCAGCTGCATGGTAACCAGCAGCAGCGCGGCAAACATAATGATAAATTTCAGCACCCCCCGCATGATGCGGTAATGCTTCTCGTAAAAGTTTTTAATCTTGCTCTTCAGCAAGAGAAGTGTCATCATAAATGCCTTTCCTCCTGTCCCTGCGCCTCTTTGTCATACAGCTTCAGCAATTCCCGCAGCGTCTGCTCATACTCTCCCGCACGGATACTGGATTCGTCATACTGCCTCGATGCCACACGGCAGGTCACAAGGATGGATACCAGACAGACCCCCAGCACACATCCCCCGCCGATCATCGCAAGCCGCCGCAGCGGAAGCGCAAGGGCATTCTGCAATATGTAATCCACATGATAGACCGCCACGATCCCAAGGATCAACAAAAAAGCCAGCAGCACCGAGGCCACTGTTTTTAGTATCTGCAGCCGCACATAATCCATCTTTAGATACCGGACACGCTTCAGATCCGTACTCCCCTGCCCATTCTCATAATCCGACAGCCGTATCATTTTCTTGATCTTCTCCTCACTGAGCATGAACAGCACCCCTCTTCACTAAAAAAATATCCAGATACTTAATTTTACCCTGTATTCCCTTTCATTGCAAGCCCTTTATATAGAAATTGGTGGTGGGAAAGGGTGGAAGTTTTTGGGGAGGGGGATGGGACTGATAACTTTTTATTATC
>CAOKDX010000015.1 GCA_948467395.1 uncultured Clostridia bacterium
TTAAGGACAGTTCCGTATTGCGCAGATGGTGGTTGCACATGATCGTGAAGTCCTTCGTTTTTTCTACCCGGAATACAGCCATTTCACAGCCTCCTTTCTCCGGTTATTTCCGTTACAAGGCGCGCTCCCTGTGGTCATAGTGGAGGTGCCCGCCTGAGACCTTCGCATGGTTTTTCAGTTTCACTTCGCCCCGTTCCTGGCTGTCTAAGAATTTCTGATAGCCGGCATCTGTAAGGAACAGGCGCATCTTATCGCCCTTGTCACCGACAGGGGCATCATAAGACAGCACATCAAAGACAATCATGTGGCGTACTTCCGGGTCGAAGCGTTCCAGCGCCATGATGTCGTGCCCCTTCAATTTCTTCGCGCCGGATTTCTGCCTGGCCTCGGCAATTTTTTCTCCAATCGTCCGGGCCGGGTAGGGCAGACGGTAATTCTTCTGTATATCCCGAACGATGTCCATACACTCGGTATCGGTCAGGCCCCGTAGCTTTGCCATCAGATTTTCCGCTGCCTTCCGTTGTTCGGGATTCTTTGTGTACTGGGCGGTCATGTAAAGCTCGTTCAGGACTTTGAATTGATAGTCACCCTCAACCTGAAAAAGCAGCCGTTTTTCCATTTCGTTTAATCCCATGTGAATCTCCTTTCTTTTGAAAATGGGTACAAAAAAGGACATCCACCTAAATAGAAGATGAAATGTCCTTTGGCATATACGCTATTCAATTTTATGTACAAAGCAGTCTGCCGCTGTTACGCCGCTTTCTGCTGGTGTCTCTGTGTTACATTACCATCAGATAATGGATGTGTGCAAAACGGCGCAAAACCTGAACCACAACGGTTCGATTTTGCGCCGCATACTGCGGATAACAGGACTTGAACCTGCACGGGGGTTGCCCACTAGAACCTAAATCTAGCGCGTCTGCCAATTCCGCCATATCCGCAGAAAAGAAGATAAAAACTGAATTCTTCTTATACCAGTGCTATTATAGCAGAAGATTATTATTTCTGCAATGATTTTGTTGCCGAATCTGCCAAAGTCTGTTACAATAGAGAACAGGCGGTGATACCGTCCATATTAAGGAAAATGGAAGGGAGGAGTCAGAGATGAATATCATGACAGCGCTTGCAATGTTAGGAGGTTTCGTTATCATTGCAGTAATTATTGTAGTTGCCGTTGTGGCAGTGACTGTATCAGGAGCTTTTAATACAATAAAAGAGGATGAAATGTAGGAAACGAAGGGGTAGGATATGGGATTTTTGGGTATCCTGATCCTATGAGATAAAAACAGAATATAATAGGAATGATGCCACCAAAGATAGTGAAGCGTATGCTTGGCTGTCAGGTGGTATTTTTTTGATTTCCCCGCAGCGGCCGGACCGTTGCCGGTTTGGGATAGAGAGGAGAATATTTATGTGCACGGCAGCAACCTTGCAGACAAAGGATTTCTATTTTGGCAGGACCCTGGACTATGATTTTTCTTATGGGGACGAGGTGACGGTGACACCTAGAAACTACCCCTTTTGCTTTCGGTGTATGGGTACGATGAAGAAACATTTCGCCATGATCGGTATGGCGTATGTGGATCAGGATTATCCCCTTTATTATGATGCGGTAAATGAGAAAGGGCTCGGGATGGCGGGCTTGAACTTCGTGGGAAATGCCGTGTACGGGGAAATGGTGAGAAACAAGAATAATATCGCCCAGTTTGAATTTATTCCGTGGGTGCTTACCCAGTGCACCACTGTGAAGGAGGCCCGTCAGCTTCTGAAAAAGGTTAATCTCACCAATATACCTTTCAACAAAGAACTCCCTCCGGCACAGCTTCACTGGATCATTGCGGATGCCCGGGAGGCTGTGACCGTGGAGTGCACGAAGGCGGGCTTGCAGGTCTATGACAATCCGGTAGGGATACTGACGAATAACCCGCCCTTTGAGCAGCAGATATTTCAGCTAAATAATTATATGTCCCTGTCCCCCAGAGAACCACAGAACAATTTTTGCTCCACACTTTCTCTGAACACATACAGCAGGGGGATGGGGGCACTGGGACTGCCCGGTGATCTGTCCTCCGAATCCCGTTTTGTGCGGGCCGCCTTTACGAGAATGAATTCTGTATGCACCGGGGATTCTGAAGAGGACAGCGTCAGTCAGTTCTTTCACATCCTCGGCGCGGTGGAACAGCAGAGGGGCTGCTGTGAAGTGGGCGATGGAAAGTATGAGGTTACCTTGTATACATCCTGCTGTAATGCCAGCCAGGGGATATATTACTATACCTCCTATGATAATCATCAGATCAGTGCAGTGGATATGAACAGGGAAGATCTGGAGGGCAATAAAATAGTGCGGTATCCGCTGATCCGTGGGGAACAGATCCGGTGGCAGAATTAGCTCAATAGATCCATTGAGCTAGTTCTGTAAAAATTTATTCTTTGTGCATTCTGCCGAAAAATATGCTAATTTTGCCAATGCCATTGTAATGTTTTATGATCTATGGTAAATTTAGTAAAAATTGATTACTTTCATGTTGGAAAACATTGAGATTGAGAGAGGAGTATGGGAATGCGAAGGAGAGTATTAAGTGTGATGCTTTCAACAAAATAGGGGGAGCATGTCATGATTGAGAAGAAAAAAATTATCATCCTCATCCTTGTTGCTGCCGCAGGGATAGGAATTTATTATATGCGGCACCGGACATTGGCAAATGTGATTGGGTGGCGTATGATGAATCCGGACGAAATTATAATAACAAATGGGAGTACAGGGGAAACCTATCAAGTTGACGAGGAAGAATTGTTACAGGCATTCAGGGACACTAGAATAATACGAAGCGAAAGAATACCTCCATACGAAGGATATGTAAGATGTATTGCTTTAGTGAAAGGAAAATGGGATAAAGTTAAACAAATTTGTCCCTGGAAGAAGGATGCGTTTCGAATTAACAACCGTGTGTATTATGTAGATAGCGAAGACGCGGCGAGAATTAGGAAAATCATTCAATATCCGGAAGAGCTTTTTGACTCGTAGAACAATGGGCAATATTCTTATTGTCTATGGAATCGGTACGTGAAGAGCCGGCATACATTTGAGTAATCTATGTATGCCGGTTTTTTTCATGCGGTTATTTTACTTGACATAGCCGTCAGCCTGTGGTATTCTTACTACATCAGACGTACTACGATAGACGTAGCAACGACAGATGGAGTTCAAAGAAGAAAGGAGGATAACTGCTATGAACAGTATTAGCAGTGATGTGATCCGTGGTTACAATGATACCATGATCCTGTTCCTTCTCTTACAGAATCCCTCTTATGGATATGAGATTTCAAAGCAGATCAGAGAGCTTTCTGCGGAGAAATACATTATCAAAGAAACTACCCTGTATTCGGCATTTACCCGGATGGAGAAAAACGGATATGTGGAATCTTTCTCCGCAGAGGGGACGGGGACCGGCAAACGGCGGACATATTACCAGATTACGGATCATGGACGCCGGTATTACAGGGAAAAGTGTGAAGAGTGGAATCTGACGAAAGAAGTGGTAGAACATTTCATTATGAAAGAGGGGGATAAGGATGGAGACGATTAAACAGTATTTGGAAACAATGTTTGCCAGTCTGCCGGATACGCCGGAAGTACAGAGGGCAAAGGAAGAACTGCTGCAGATGATGGAGGATAAGTACAATGAACTGCTGGCAGAGGGCAAAAGTGACAATGAGGCAGTGGGCACGGTTATCGCAGAATTTGGCAATCTGGACGAGATTGCAGAGGAGCTGGGAATCCGCGGCGTGATGAGCGGAGAGGGGGGCAATGCAAAGTCAGGACGGCGTGTGACGGCAGAGGAAGCCGAACAGTATCTGGCGGATAAGAAGAAGGATGCCTTTAAGACAGCCCTGGGTGTGCTTCTCTGTATTTGGAGTGTCATCGGCCCTATCATGACAGAGGTACTGATCAGTGCACGGGGACTGGCAGGAGGGGATGCCATAGGCGTTTCCGCCTTTATGGGAATGATCGCCGTGGGGGTGTGCCTGTTTGTGTACTCCTCGATGATAATGAAGAAGTGGTCTTTCATAAAGAAAGAGTCCTGTTTTCTGGATTTCCCTGCCAGGCAGAAGATAGCTGACAAAAAAGAACAGTTTCGGGTATCCCATGCCATGTCCATGACCATCGGCATCGTTCTCTGTATTGTCAGCTTCGTGCCAGCGGTAATAATGAGCGAGGTGGATGAGCTGCTGCAGGGTGTAAACGATGTGATTGACATGGATGCACTTGGTGGAGCATTTCTGTTTGTGTTTGTGGGGATCGGCGTCTTTCTGATCGTCTATTCCAGCATTGTGAATGGCAGCTTTGAAGACCTGCTGGGCAAAAATTTTGGCGCAGGGAAATACAGGAGAACTTCCTCTGTTAAAGACAGATATATCTCGCCGGGAGCAGAGATTGTTATGAATGTGTACTGGTATACGGTTACCTGCATTTACATGATATGGAGTTTCCTGACCTTTAGCTGGCATTTCACATGGATTATTTGGCCGGTGGCAGGGGTGATATACGGGGGATTGTCAAAAGTACTGAGAGTGGAGGAGGATGACTGATGAAAAAAATATATATCTTTGTGCTGTCTGCGGTAACCGTTTTCTGTGTAATCCTGGGGACCCTGGTGCATGTAGGGGGGTGGCTGGATCTGGGGATCTTTTCCTTCGGCGGGGCTTCCGGCAGCAAGGAATATTCAGAGGACCAGCCGGGATTTGGCTCTCTGGAGATTGATGCGGATGTAATGAGCGTCACGATTCAGAAAGGCGAAAGTTATCATATCAGCTATAAGGCATCGGAAAACCTGATCCCGAAAATGGAACGGAGGGGGGAAACTCTGGTGGTTACACAGCCATCCACCCGAAAGTTCTGGAAAAATATTTTTGGAAATCAAAAATGTGAGATGACGATAACGATTCCGGAAGGGCAAGTGCTCAGCAGCGCCAAATTTGATTTTGACGTGGGGAACCTCATCGTTTCGGATCTGTCGGCAGAGCAGACGAAAATATCTTCCGATGTCGGTAATGTGGAGATGACCTCATGCCGCGGGAACCGTCTTGAGGCAGAATCGGATGTGGGAAATATTGAGATTCGTTCCAGTGAGTTTAAGGATACACAGATTGACACGGATGTGGGAAATGTTTATTTTTCGGCAGCAGGAAGCTTTTCCGAATACGATGTCTCACTGGCCACAGATATTGGAAAGGTCACCGTGGACGGAAATAAATGCAAGAGAAACTTCAGCCAGACGGCATCGGACGCATCCGGTGGACGCCGCCTGACTGTGGAAACAGATACTGGTAATATCGAGATAACTACGTCAAAATAACGAAGGCAGAGCTATCTGGCGATAAAACAGCACCATTCCTTCATATGTTCGATGTGCAGGATCTCGAATTCATTTTCTAACAGCTTCTCATATACCTCCGCCTCTTTTGTGTCGATGATACCGGAGGTGATATACAGGCCGCCCCTTTTCAGGTGCGGGCGGATAATGCCGGTAAGGGGCATGATCACATCGGCCAGTATATTGGCGATGATGATATCATGTTCCGCGCCGGCCTTTTTCCGGAACGGCGGATCGGAGATGAGATCACCGTGGGCCAGGGAGTATTGTTCCGGCGGGATATGATTGACCTCCATATTTTCCGCAGCCGTTTTCACTGCCATCTCGTCAATGTCTATGGAACAGGCATGTCCGGCCCCCAGCTTCAGGGCGGCGATGGACAGGATCCCGCTGCCGCAGCCCACATCCAACACGGAATCCCCCGGCCTTATATACTTGTCCAGCGCCTGTATACAGAGCCTGGTGGTTTCATGGGAACCGGTGCCAAAGGCGATGCCAGGATCGATCTCGATGAGGATGTCGTCGTCCCGCTCCTTTGTATACTCCTCCCAGGTTGGCTTGATCACAATATGGCTGGCGGCCCGGAAGGGCTTGAAAAATGTTTTCCAGTTATTGATCCAGTCTTTGTCCTCCGTCTCCGACAGGGAGACCGTTCCCTTTCCCACCTGGCAGAAATCCTTCGCCGCCCGCAGGATATCCTGCACCTGGAGGAATACCCGTTCCGGGTCGCATTGCTCCGGCGCCATATAGAAATTTACCTTCGCCGTGTTGTCATTCACCTCCGGATCCGGAAGGATGTCCACAAACATTTTCTTCTTGTCCTCCTCCGAGAGGGGGAGATGATCTTCTATTTCGATC
Organism: uncultured Clostridia bacterium; assembly: GCA_948467395.1. Lineage (GTDB taxonomy): Bacteria > Bacillota > Clostridia > Lachnospirales > Lachnospiraceae > Eubacterium_F. Next base: position 6,234 of record CAOKDX010000015.1, read on the forward strand.
CCCTCCACCCCGATCTCACCCAGCATATAGCTGAGCATATCCACCGCATCTACATGAGTGTCGATGGTAAAACGTATCCATTTCATAAATCCATATCTCCTTTGCCGGCCTGTCGGGCCTTTCTGTTTTATATTGTAAAGGGAAACAGGGAGAAAGTCAATTTATTCACAGCTCCTCACTTGCAGAAGAGAGACGAGTCCTGTTATAATAGAAAGAAAATAACTGACGGATGGAATGAGATCACCATGAGAGAAAAGTGGATAGTAGAGACAAAAAAAGGAGATTTTGACGGCCTGGCCCGGCGGCTGGGGGTCTCTCCCCTTGTGGTCCGGTGCATGATAAACCGGGGGCTGGCGGAGGAGACTGATATGAGGCGGTATCTGCAGGGGACAGTGGCCGACCTGCCGGATCCATTGCGGATGAAGGATGTGGACAGAGCGGTACAGATCCTGCTGCAGGCACGGAAACAGGGATCGAAGGCGGCGATCGCCTCCGATTTTGACTGCGACGGCATATTTTCTGGGTATCTTCTGTGGCGTGCTTTTGGAAGGATCGGTCTCGACAGCCGGATATTTACGCCGGACCGGGTACGGGAAGGCTATGGCCTGAACGAGCGTATTGTTGACGAGGCGCTGGAAGAGGGGCGCAGCATCCTTGTAACCTGTGACAACGGCATTGCAGCCAACGAACAGGTGGCATATGCCAGGGAGAGGGGGATGACCGTGATTGTTACGGATCATCATGAGGTACAGGAGGCACTGCCGCCGGCGGATGCCGTGGTAGACCCGAAACAGGAGGGAGAGACGTATCCCTTTGACGGTCTGTGCGGGGCAGGCGTGGCATACAAGCTGATCTGCGCCCTGTATGATGCCTGTGGGATTCCGCCGGTGGAAAAGGAGGAATTGCTGGAATTTGTGGCCATCGCCACTGTGGCGGACGTCATGGAGCTGCGAGAGGAGAACCGGATCCTGGTCCGGGAGGGTCTGAGGAGGCTCCCGGGCACGGCTAACTGCGGCCTGCAGGCTCTGATGGAGGTACAGGGCCTGCAGGGCAGGGAGATCACCGCCGGGCATATCGGATTTATTATCGGTCCCTGTTTCAATGCGGCGGGGCGTATCGCCACCGTAAAGGAATCCTTCGACCTCTTGATGGAAGAGGATCCGGAGAGGGCGTTGGAGAGGGCGGAACGGTTAAAAAAGATCAACGAGGAGCGGAAGCAGATGACAGAGGAGGGGGCGGAACAGGCGTACCAGCTGGCAGAGGAACGGCGCAAAGTGGGAACGGGGGAGAGGGAAAGAGAGCTGCCGGATATACTGATTCTCTTACTACCGAATACCCACGAGAGTCTGGTGGGAATTATAGCCGGACGGGTGAAGGAGCGGTATCATCATCCCGTTATTGTCTTTACCCGGACAGAGGAAGGCCTTGTGAAGGGATCCGGACGTTCCATTGATGCCTATCATATGTTCCGGGGCCTGATGAAGTGCAGGGATCTTATGGTGGGGTTCGGCGGTCATAAGATGGCGGCGGGCATGACGCTGCGGGAGAGGGATCTTCCCGAACTGGAGAGAAGGCTGAATGAGGACTCCGGTCTGACAGAAGAGGATTTCTGCCCTGTAGTACATATTGACGCCCCGATGCCGGTGGGGTATGTCACCGAGCAGCTCATCCGGGACCTGTCCCGGATGGAGCCCTTTGGCGTCGGGAATCCCAAGCCGGTTTTTGCGGAACAGCATTTCCGGATCCTGGCGGGATACCGTCTGGGAAGGGAGAAAAATATTCTGAAGCTTCGGGTGAAGAACGATCGGGGGAATACATGTGACGCCATGCTCTTCCGGGGGGCGGAGGAATTTGACCGCTTTGTGGTACAGGAGTGGGGGGAGACGGAGCTGAAACGAATGTATGAGGGAAAGGAAAACTATCTGGATGTGGCGTTCACCTATTACCCGTCAGTAAATGAGTATCAGGGAATAAAAAAAATACAGATTCAGATTGTGGGATATTGCAGAATAGCCCGGAAAGGACAGAAGGATTGATATGGTAACCATAAGCTGTTGTATGATCGTAAAAAACGAGGAGAGGATACTGTCCCGCTGCCTGGACAGCATTGCGGATCTGATGGATGAAATTATTATTGTGGATACAGGCTCCACGGATGCCACCAGACAGATCGCGGCCCGGTATACCCATCAGATTTATGAGTTTGAATGGGTGGACGACTTCTCTGCCGCCAGAAATTTTGCCTTTTCCAAGGCCACGAAGGAGTATATCTATTCGGCGGACGCCGACGAGGTAGTAAACGAGGAGAACAGAGAACGGTTCCGCCAGCTGAAGGAAGTCCTGCTGCCGGAGATTGAGATGGTTCAGATGAAATATGGAAACCAGCTTGCCCATGGCACGGCATATAATTTCGATGAGGAATACCGTCCCAAGCTCTTTAAGCGTCTGCGGGAATTTGTATGGATCGAACCCGTCCATGAGATGGTGCGCCTGGACCCGGTGATCTATGATTCGGATATCGTCATAGACCACCGGCCGGAGAGCAATCACGCAGAACGGGATTTTTCGGTTTTTAAGAAACAGATAGCGGAGGGGATGCGCCTGTCAAAGCGCCTTCATCACATGTATGCCATGGAGCTGTATATTTCCGGACAGGATAAGGACTTTCTCCAGGCGGAGGAGTTTTTCACCGGCACGGCGCTGGACCCGGAGCGGAGCATGGATGAGGTAAAGGAGGCGGTGTGTATCGTCTGCCGGGCGGCAAGGCTGCGGGACGACAGCCATACGCTGCTGAAAATGTCCTTAAAGGATCTTCTCAGCGAGGGCTCCGCAGAGATGTGCTGGGAGCTGGGAGAGTATTTCTTTGGCAAGGAGGACTATGAGGAGGCCGCCATGTGGTACTATAATGCGGCGCATGAGACCCAGAGCATCCTGAATATCCATACCTCCACGGACTGGCCGGAGAAACGGCTGGCGGAGTGTAACCGTTCCGTATCAGAAAAACGTTGAATAATGTGCCGTGGTCGTGTATAATAAAACCGCATGTGTTTTTTACAAATAATCGATGAGTCCTGACACAAGGGACTTCTAAGGAGGAATGGCTATGGTATCAGCTGTTGTAGGAGCCAACTGGGGCGATGAGGGAAAAGGAAAGATTACGGATATGCTGAGTGAAGAATCCGATATCATCGTTCGTTTTCAGGGAGGCAGCAATGCGGGGCATACGATTGTAAATGATTATGGTAAGTTTGCGCTCCATATACTGCCGTCCGGGGTGTTCTGTGATCATACCATCAGTGTGATCGGCAACGGTGTGGCGCTGAATGTTCCGGATTTATTTCATGAGATCCAGGGGATTGTAGACCGGGGAGTCCCGATGCCGGAGATTCGGGTCAGTGACCGCGCACAGATTGTTATGCCATACCATATACTGTTTGACCAGTATGAGGAAGAGCGTCTGGGCGGAAAGTCTTTCGGCTCTACCAAATCAGGTATTGCACCATTTTACTCCGATAAATATGCGAAGATCGGCATTCAGGTTTCCGAGCTCTTTGACGAGGAGTACCTCAGAGAAAAGCTGGAGGGGATCTGCGAGAAAAAAAATGTCATGCTGGAGAATCTCTATCATAAGCCGCTGCTGCATGTGGATGAACTGATGGCGACGCTGGCAGAATACCGCCGGCAGATCGAGCCGTATGTATGCGATGTTTCTGCTTTTTTGTATGAGGCACGGCAGCAGGGCAAACGGATTCTGCTGGAGGGACAGCTGGGGTCGCTGAAGGATCCGGATCATGGCATATATCCCATGGTTACCTCTTCTTCTACCCTGGCAGGCTACGGTGCCATCGGTGCGGGGATTCCGCCCTATGAGATTAAGAGGATCGTCACCGTGGTAAAGGCGTATTCCAGCGCGGTGGGCGCCGGTGAATTTGTCAGTGAGATCTTTGGGGAAGAGGCAGACGAGCTGAGACGCCGTGGCGGCGACGGCGGCGAGTACGGGGCGACGACCGGGCGTCCGCGCCGGATGGGGTGGTTTGATGCGGTGGCAAGCCGGTATGGATGCCGTCTGCAGGGAGCGACCGAGGTGGCTCTTACGGTGCTGGATGTTCTGGGGTATCTGGATGAGCTTCCGGTCTGCGTCGGATATGAGATTGACGGCCGGATAACGAAGGACTTCCCGGCCACGCGGGAGTTAAAGAAAGCAAAACCGGTATATGAGGTCCTGCCGGGATGGAAATCTGATATCCGGGGGATTACGGAATACAACAGCCTTCCGGAGAACTGCCGCAGGTACATTGAATTTATAGAAAATGAATTGGGTGTGCCGGTTAAAATGGTTTCCAACGGACCGGGGCGCCACGAGATTATTTATCGCTGATAAAGCCGGATACGGTAATCAATCCTATCCCTATAAACTTCAGATAACGATCTGGTTTATAGGGATAATTTTTTGGGAATTACAAAAGGACTACATAACGGCCTGATATGATAATGGAAGAGAGGAGGATTCGGCATGAATCGGATATTACTGGCAGAGGACAACGACAGTCTGAGGGAGCTGGTCCAGGATTACCTGGCGCAAAATGACTTTGAGGTAGATGCCAAGGAGGACGGACTGTCAGCGTGGGAGGCGCTGCTGGAAAATAGCTATCAGCTGGTGCTCCTGGATGTAATGATGCCGGGGATGGACGGCTTTGAGCTCTGCCGTAAGATTCGAGAGAGGGAAAATGTACCGATCCTGTTTCTGACAGCGAGAGTGCAGGAGGAGGACCAGCTGAGGGGGTATCGGCTGGGGGCGGACGACTACATTATGAAGCCCTTTTCCCTTCCGGTACTGCTGGCGAAATGCCGGGCGATTCTGGCGAGAAACAATTGTACCGGTGACTGGCTGGAAATGGGGGGGATCCGGTTGTCGCCGGGGGCACACCGTCTCTTTGCCGGGGAAAAACAGGTGGAACTGCAGGCGCTGGATTTTAAGCTGCTTCTGTATTTTATGAGAAATCCGGGCCGGGCGCTTTCCCGGGATCAGATCCTTATAAAGGTTTGGGGATATGACTACGAGGGAAGTGAACGCTCGGTGGATACACATGTAAAGAACCTGAGAAAAGCTCTGGGGAGATATGGGAAATATATACGCACTGTGGTGAAGGTGGGGTATGTTTTCGAGATTTCCGAGAGCAGCTCCCATGGGAAGAGGGGTGTGCCTTGAAGGAGAGATTCCGGAAAAATCTAATTCTTGCCGCCAGCATCGAGGGAGTTATTATACTTATCATGGCATTTATCGGGGCGATGGCGTACCGGCTGGAGCTGGAGAGGGAGAGGGCGGGGTATCAATCCTTTATGCGGGACGTGATGGACTGGGAATACGAGGTAAATGAACCAGAATCCGAACCGGATCTGTACCGGATCTACGATACGCTGAATAGAGCCCGGTCCGGCAGACAATACGGTGTGGCGATGTCGCTGATGGATGTGTACGGCACGGTGATTTCGGGAACCCAGGCGACGAATCAGATCATGGCATGGAGACCGGCGCTTGATGGGGAGGATGAGGTGATCCAGCTGGATCAGTTCTTTTCAAAGGAAGACCTGGACGGGATGGTATCTATGTATTATCAGCTCTATTATGCCGGAGATAAGCTTAAGAAGAAGATGGAAGTGCAGAAGATGCAGGGTTATTACAACGATGACGGAGCCTATGTGCCGGTGAAGATTATATTTGGTGAGACGGACAAGCACAGCATCACATATATCCTGGCGAATAAGGAGGCGAAGGAGAGGGCGGGGGAAAACCGGCTGTTCTGGCGCTTTAATGTGATGGGACACAGGGAGCGGTTCCATTATGAACCAAACGAATACGGCAGAATACTGACTTCCTTTAATGAGACGAAAAGAGAGTTTAATGAAAAGGCCTATGAAAAAATGGACAGCGGCAGGCCTGTTCGTGGAGCAGAGATTGATCCGGATGAAGACATTTATGAAACATCGCTGCGGATCATAAATGAAAAGAGCCGGATCCGGTCCTACCGGGTTTCCTTTTATGCCGATCTGGAATATATCACGTTACATTCGGAGGACTTTCATAAGGATGTACTGTTGATTCTGGCGTTCTGCCAGCTGGCAGGGATGGTTATTATCTCCTGTGTCCTTCTCACCAATAAGCGCAGGTTCCGGCTGCAGCAGATGCGGAATACCTTTATCAATGCCATGGCCCATGAGATGAAGACTCCGGCAGCCGTTGTGAAAAGCGGAGCGGAGTGTATCCGGGCGGGAATCCACCCCGAGAAGCAGATCCACTATATTGAGCTGATAGATAGAGAGGCCGACCATATGAACGACCTTCTCAACGCCATGCTGGTGTATACCAAGGTGGCAGACGCCGGCTATCATTTAAAGAAAGAACCTGTCCATATGGAGGATATCTGTCAGGAGATATCCGGACATTATCAGATTGCCATCAGGGAAAAACAGATTATTTTGGATATAGATCAAAGGGCATCCTTTCATATCAAAGGAGATCCGGCTCTTCTGGAGATGGTTGTGGACAATTTATTTTCCAATGCAGTGCGGCACTGCCCGCCGGGGATGACGATCCGGCTTACCATCTGCCAGAATTCTCTATCTATGTTTAACACCGGAGAGCATATTCCGGATGATGAACTGGACCGGATCTGGGAACCCCTTTATCAGGTTGATGCCGCCCGTTCCGGTGATAATTCCTCCTCCGGAATGGGGCTGGCCATCAGCGCCCAGATACTGAAGATTCACCATATCCGATACGGCGCCAGGAATGTTCCTAACGGTGTGGAATTCTCACTGACTCAATGACGCCAGATCAAACAGCACCTTTAGAAGCTTTTCATTCTGTTCCGGCATCATAAAGCACAGCCGGAAATATTTATTATTCAGGAAGGGAAAGGTGGAACAGTCCCGCACCATAAGATTCTGCCGGATGGCGGCGTCAAACACATCGCCGGAGGTGAAGTGGTCGTTCAATATCTTCACCAGGACGAAGTTGGCGTGGGCGTGAAAGGTCTTGAAATTGGGGTGGGCATCCAGCTGTTCACAGACATATCTGCGCTGTGAGCAGATCAGGTCCCTTGTTCTGGCAATGTATTCTTGATCCGTGAACATAATTTCTCCGGCCACAGCTGCTAGGGAATTGATGCTCCACGGATTTTTTTTCTGATTGATCTCCTTCTGGAGGTCATGGTTTCCGCAGACCGCATAGCCCAGCCGCAGTCCGGGAGCAGCAAAAAATTTGGAGATTCCCCGGAGTATAATGATATTATTATAAAACTCCGTCAGCGGCACCGCTGTGACCTCCTCCGGATCCTCTGTGAATTCTACATAGGTTTCATCCACCAGCACAGTGATGGATTTGCGCTTGCAGTAATCCAGGATTTCCCGCATCTGCCCCCTCTTGATCACGGAGGAGGTGGGGTTGTTTGGGTTGCACAGGATCAGAAGATCCACGTTATGGGAGAGCTCCTCCGTCAGAGAGGCCGTATCCAGTTCAAATTCCCCCGCTTCTGTCAGGCTGAAATAATGAGAGCGTCCTCCGCCCATGGACACCTCCCGTTCATATTCGGAATAGGTCGGTCCCACGATCAATGCCTTGGCGGGGTGCGTGATCTGGATGAAAAGCGAGATCAGCTCCGTGGAACCATTTCCCACGATTATATTCCGGTAGTCCGTATGGACATAGCCCGCGATGCATTTTCGCAGGGAGGTGTATTCCCTGTCCGGATAGGTAGTGATGGCGTCAATGTGTTTCGTCAGAGTGTCCCGCAGGCGGAATGAGACGCCCAGGGGATTTACATTGGCGGAGAAGCTGATGATATCCTCTTTTTTTATTCCATATACCTGTTCGATTTCCTCCAGGTCGCTGCCATGAAAATGTTCTTTTGGTTTCATATGGTAAGTCTCCCTTCTGATTTGGCGCAGAGTTTCCATGTATTGTTTATCCTTTCATATTATAGTGGCAAGCCGTTGATTCGTCAAATGGTTCATAGCGGCAACGTGATACAAAATTTGCATTGACAGTGCCGATATGATATACTAATAGAATTGATATACACTGACTGATTACGTTTAAAATAAGGTGAGGTTGTACATGAAGGAAAAAGTTTTGTCACTGGCAAAAGGAAATTTCACATACGAACCGCCAGCGCTCATTCTGGATCCGGAGAGTCTGGAATCCCAAATTGTGGCGGGAACAAAGACGGCATTGACCTTCGTCCTGAAAAACCAGCGCGGCTCTAAGATCAAGGGATTTGGTTCTGTGGATGAACCGGCAATGAATTTTTTATCGGTCTTTCATGCAGAGATCAATGAGCTGCAGGTGGAGGTAGACGCCTCGGAACTGATTCCGGGAGAGACACTGAGAGGGGTAATCCATCTGGTGACGGACTGCGGGGAGGCGGCGCTTCCCTATGACATAAAGATTATCCCGCCTGAGCTCACCGATGAGAGAGGCGTAATTGATGACTATCACAAGCTGCGTGAGCGGTTCCAGGAAAACCCGGAGCACGGGGCGGCTTTGTTTCATGATCCGCTGTTTGAAGAGGTATTTCTGTACCGGGACCAGTCCGGCAGGCGGCTCTACCATATGCTGCAGAACCGGGACAGCCGGCTGCACAGCATGGAAGAGTTTCTGGTGGCGAAGGGCAAGAAGAAACCAATCCGTTTCCATCTGAAGCATCCCGCGTCCGGCCAGAAAAAGAAGATTGAGATTGATTATGAGATGCAGGGGGCAGATATACAGGATTCCCTGCAGATCCGGGTGAATACATGGGGAAGCCTGGGGGTGCGGATCCGGAGTACAAAGGATTTTATTGAGCCGGAGCTGCACCAGCTCTGGACCGATGAATTTGTGGGGAGCACGGCGGTGATCCCGTTCCGGATACTGGAGGATCGTGTGCCGGCGGGCAGAAGATTTGGCAGTCTGTGGGTGGAGTCCCTGTATGAGACCCAGGAGATCCGGATCAGCGCGCACAATGACCGGGATGCCAGGATCCGAAAGGTGGCTCGCGCCAGAAAGGCGGCCACGGCTCTTCTTGTCCGGACATATCTTGCCTGGCAGGAGGGACGGATTGAGGAGTCCGGTTTCCAAGAAATGCTTCGGAAAAACAGAGTGGTGATTCGAAAATTAAGCGGTAGATATGAGCTTTCCATGAGCGGATACATTGCGGTGATCTTAAAGGATGAGGCGGAGGTGCTGAGCTTCTACCAGAAGACAGAATATAGCGAACCGCCGCAGCTTGGGACGGATGCCGGTGAGGTGGAGAATTATATACTGACAGAATATGTAAAATACCTCTATTCCGGAAGAGAGGAGGAACGGCAGCAGCTAAGCCGGATTCTGGAGATCTATATGGATAATGGCTATCAGAGCATACCATTCTTTCTTGTTTCGCTGCATGTGGATGACAGATACCATTCACCGGAGAAGAGGGCGGAGGCGCTGCGGCGGCAGCTGGAGATTTATCCGAAGCATGTGCTGCTGCACTCCGAGCTTCTCAGAGTGTACTGCCAGACACCTGAGGTCATCACTACACTGGACCACGATACGCTGACAACAGTCTGCTATGGCATCCGGCAGGGACTGGTAACAGAGGAGATCTCTCTGGCGGTGAGTTATATGGCGGAGCGGGCCGGAGCCTGGGATGAGCTTTTGTTCTATATACTGGCGAGGCTTTATGAACAATTTGAACAGGAGGATACCCTTCGGAGCATCTGCAGCCTTCTGATCCGCAGTGAGAAGAGGGAAAAGAGATATTTTCCCTGGTTCGCGGCGGGTGTGGAGCGGCATCTCAGGCTGACAGAGCTTTATGAATATTATATGTACACGATGGATACGGCGTCGACGTTTTCCCTGTCGGATTCCGTTCTCTCTTATTTTCAGTATGAGAATCATCTGAATGACCGGTGTAAGGCATTTTTATATGCATATATTATAAAGGCCCGGAAGGAGCAGCCAGAGATGTTCCGGGCATATGGCACCCATATACGGGAATATGCCCTGCGGCAGCTGGAGAGGCACCGGGTCACCGAAGACATTGCGGTGATCTATGAGGGGCTTTTTAAAGAGGGGAATATACGGGATTCCGTGGCGAAGGATCTGCCGTATGTTATGTTTAACTACCTTCTCACCTGCGGCAGCAGCCGGATGCAGTCCGTGGTGGTGATACATACTGAGATGAAGGAAGAGGCAGTCTATTCCCTGCGGAACGGACAGGCGGTGATCCAGATTTATACATCGGATTACCAGCTGTTCTTTGTGGATCAGGAGGGGCATTATTGTACCAGTTCGGTGGACTATCAGCTGAAGAAGCTGCTTGCGCTGGACGGATTTGCCCCCTTATGCTTTGAACACGGGTCAGAGCATGTCCATCTGCTGGCACATCTCGCGGTAAAAGCCATCCGGGCAGCCCGTCTCAGCGATACCCAGGCGGCGGTCCTGAGGAGGGTGGTGGAGCTTGACTGCTTTTGTGATCATGCCAGGAGCCGGCTGCTGATGAGACTCTATGACCATTATTCCCAGAAGAAACAGACGAATCTGCTGGTGGAACTGCTGGAGCTGCTGGAACCGGAGACAGTCAGAAGAGAGCGTCTGGGGGAGGTGGCGGCGGCCTGCGTCAATCTTGGAGGCCACCCGGGGATGTATGACCGGGCGGAACGCATGCTGTCCCGCCATGGTGTGAAGGACTGTGACAAAAAGGCACTTCTGCTTCTGGTTAAGGACCGGATCCGGAAATATAATGGCGGATTTGTACCGCTGCTGGTTAAGTGGTCCTTCTATCTGTACCGCCAGGGCTGTTTTGACAGTGAAGTGATGAATTATCTGGCTGACTTCTATATGGGCAGCACAGATACCCTTTCAGCAGTATACAGCAAGTGCCGGGACCTGTCCCAGGGGGCAATGGAGGACGGGGCGAAGGAAAGGCTGCTGGGGCAGGTTCTTTTCGCCGGAAGGAATCCGATGGATCAAAGGCAGGTCTTTTTGGAATATTATGAAAACGGAAAAAACCGGGTGCTGGTAAAGGCATTTCTCTCCGAGATCGCCTACGAGTATGTGACGGACCGCCTGGAGCTCACAGAGGAGATTTTTGTTAAGATTGAAAAAGAGGCGTTTTATGTGCGGGATACCGTAATGGTCCTGGCGGCGCTGAAGTACTACAGTGCCTGGAAGACCTTCGCCTGGAAACAACAGGAATTCATTGAAAGGAATCTGGAGCAGTTTGCCAGTGAGGGGCTCATCCTGACATTTATGAAACGGTTTATCGGAAAGACGGCGGTTCCCTATGAGATTGAGAATACCCTGATCATACAGTATAACAGCGGGACAGAGAAGGGAGTCTTTCTACATACCGGCACGGAGGACGGCCCGTTTGAGACGGAACCCATGCGCCGGGTTTTTGACGGCATCTATATCAAGGAGCTGCTGCTCTTCACGGATGAGGAAAAGGTCTGCTATATAGAAGAGGAGGAGACCGGCAGGAAGACGGACCGGATTCATGTAAAGCAGATGAAGACGGATGCCCCGGCGCCGGGATTTTTCGGGATGGTAAATGAGATGATCCGGGCGAAGGAGGAGCATGACGAAGAGAAATATGAACATCTCAGGCGTCAGTATGAGAGACAGCACGCTGTGGCACACAGGCTCTTTAAGCTGCAGTAGAGGCTGAGGTAAGGAAGCGAGGTCAATATGAGCAATCGGACAGTATTGCTGGGACTGGATCTGGGAGACGAGAAGACCCAGCTGGCAGTATACAACAGGGAGAGCCGGGAACCGGAATTGATGGGGGCGACGGAAGAGAATCCCGAGGCGTTGTATGACACGGTGATCGAGATGGAGGGGATGGAACCGCTGACAGGCTTTCTGCCCCGGATTCGTCAGGGGGAGGAGATCGTTGTGGAGGGGAAGGCATCCGACCCGGTGAATGTCCTGGCATATTTTTTCCGCAGAACGCTGGCTGAGGCCCGGAGGAATTATCCCTCGGAGACGATCCGGCAGCTGGTGGTCACCGTGGAGGAAACTTCTCTCTCTTTCGTGCAGCTGATCTACGACGCATTGGAGAAGCTGGGGATTGGCAGGGACCGGGCTCTTGTCCTGGGACATAAGCAGAGCTATCTGTATTTTGTGTTATATCAGAAGGCGGAGCTGTGGGTGAATGATGTGGGGCTCTTTGATTATGACGGAGTCCATCTCCGTTATTATCAGATGCAGCTGGACCGCAGGAAGAAACCGGTGCCGGTGCGGGTGATGGAGAGGGATTTTACCGGAGCCATGTCGGTGGCGGATGTAGACGCATCGGGCCGGGGAGCGGTCTTTGAGAACATCGTATACAGCGCGATCCACAAACAGATTCTCTCCACACTCTATATGACGGGAACCGGGTTTGAGGACGAGTGGAGCGATGAGGTGTTTCAGAAGCTGTGCGTCGGACGCCGGCTTTTCCGGGGACAGAATCTTTATGTGAGCGGCGCCTGCTATGCGGCGAAGGAGCTGGGGGATAAGCCGCGCCTGGAGGACTACTTACTGATGGATGAGGATATGCTGACATCACATCTGTCCATGAAGGTATATAAGGACGCAAAGGTTCAGGATACTATTCTGGCGAAGGCGGGAATCCCCTGGTATCAGATTGACAATACGATAGAACTGATACCGGACGGGGAAAATGAACTGACTCTCACCGCTGCCAATATTTTTTCCCGGAAAGAACGAAATTTTATACTGGATCTGGAACCGGTGGCAGGAAAGACCGGCAGGCAGTGCCGTCTGGCCCTGCGGGTCCGGTTCAGTAATGTCAATACCTGTATCGTGACCATGAAGGACCGGGGATTCGGCGAGATCTTTCCCACATCCAACCGGATCTGGGAAAAGACACTGACCATATCCTGACAGAAGAGGAGGTAAATCCTATATGTTTATCCTGTGCGATGGCAGACTGGCAGAAAGGCCGTATAAGATGCCAGTAACCAGACAGAATATATATTCCCTGGAGGAATTGTGTTATTATATTTACCACAATATCTATACGATCACAGAGGATTTTTTTCAGGAATCCCTGGCAGACTGGCTCCGGGAGGAGACCGGTCATCCGGCTCTTGCCAAGAAGGTTCACAATATGCTGGGCTCCGATATGAAGCTGAAGGATATGGTGGTGACGATTCTGTGCGGCTGTGATTTTTACCGGGAGAGTGAGATCCGGTCACTGGTGAGGGTAATGGATGAGATAGCAAACCTGCCCATTCACAAAAAGATAAAAATCCGCGCGGATAATTATCTCCGGTCCGGCCGCTGCGGAAGAAGCCTTTTGGAATACCGCCGGCTTCTTCAGGGGAGCCTTGCCATGAATTTCTCCACAGAGGAATACGGCGATATTTTGCACAATCAGGGCATCGCCCATTTCTATGCCTGTTCCTTTGCGGAGGCGGAGCGCGATTTTAAAGAGGCATATGCAAGAAATAATAAGAAGATCTCCCTTCGGCACTATTTATGGGTACTGCTTATGCAGGAAAAGGAAGAATTGTTTGAGTCCGAGGCGGTGTCCTTCGGCCTGTCTCCGGATGAGATCAATTCCGTTCTGATCCAGTACAAGGAGGCGGCAGCGCAGTGCCGGATTCCAGAGGGCAGAGAGGACGACACAGAGAGATATAAAAAACAGCTGGCGGAGGCGTACGCCTGCTGAGAAGGAGGAATATTTTGGCATTTCATTTGTTCGGTAAGAAAAACAGCTCAGAGCCTGACGGGCAGGGGGAGCAGCTGATACCAGAATCCCCGGCGGAAGAGATTCAGGAGCTGGTATTAAAGGAACCGGGCGTCAGCGACAGGGTGCTCAAGATCGAGAAGGAGAAGGTGGATCTGAAAAATGATTCCGCCAGAATTGCCTATCTGCAGAGACTCTATGAGGCGATCCAGGAGGCCCGGAACCAGTGTGATGATATTAAATATGAGTATGCCCAGGTCACCTCTTATCTGCGGGATATACAGCTGATCGACCAGGCTCCGCCGGAGGAAAAGACGGAGCTGTACGCCGCGGCACACCGGATTGTGGAGCTGATGGCAGAACGGCAGCGGCTGCAGCGGCAGAAATATAAGATGACGGACGCCCAGAAGCGGATGATGGAAAATAACGAGGCGTCAGTGCCGGAGGACTGCAGTAAGCTAAAGGGGTATGAGGACTACCAGATCAAGATTAAAAATGATCTCCGACAGCTGGGCAGTGAGAAAAATCTTCTTCTGGCGGACAAGAGGGATATTATCCGCAGGCAGAGAGCACTAAAAACCATTGGCAAGGTATTGTCCCTTATTCTTGTGGCTGTGGGGACGATGATGCTGGCCCTGCTCTACCTCTTTCAGATCGACATCGCCGTGCCCTTTGTGGCAACGGCGGCCTTTGCCTTTGTTATCGCAGCCATTATTCTCAACGAGGCCAGAAAGAACCGGATCGACATGGTGATTACGGAGAAAAAATGCGACCGGGCGGTGTTTCTCAGTAACCGGGTGAAGATCAAGTATGTAAATAATGTGCGGACACTGGATTATATGTACCACAAATACCAGGTGCGCAACGCCACGGAGCTGGAATTTGTATATGGGCAGTACCGGAAGGCCAAGAAGGAATGGGCGAAGCAGCGGGAGAGCACCGTGCTTCTCAATGAGAGCAACCAGGTACTGCTGCGTGAGCTGCAGCGCCTTGGCATAAAGGACCGGGATATCTGGTTTGCCCAGGCGAAGGCACTGGTGGATCCGAAAGAAATGGTGGAGGTGCGGCATGAGCTGAATGTGCGCCGCCAGAAGCTGCGTGAGCAGCTGGATTATAACACTGGAGTGATGGAAGACTGCCTGGAGGAGATGGAGGCAGTCCGGGATAAGAAACCGGAATATGCCGAAGAGGTGGAGCGGATACTGGGAAAGTAGAACTGCTGGGAAAAAAGAGGGGAGCGACAAGATGAAACCTGAGATAGATTATACTTTATATCTCTGTACGGACCGTGACATTATGACGGTGGATAAAATAGAGGATTCTGTGGAACTGGCCATTCAGGGAGGCTGCGGCGTCGTACAGCTTCGGGAGAAGAAATGTTCCTCCCGGGAATTTTATAAGATTGCCATGAGTGTCAAGCAGGTGACGGATGCCTATGAGGTGCCGCTGCTGATCAATGACCGGGTGGATATCGCCCTGGCCGTCGGAGCGGACGGCGTACATCTCGGACAGAATGATCTCCCGGTGCAGGTGGCAAGAGAACTGCTGGGAGAGGACAAGATTATCGGCGCTACGGCGAATACCGTAGACCTTGCTGTCAAAGCCATGAAGTCGGGAGCCGATTACCTCGGAGCAGGAGACGTCTTTGGAACAATGACGAAACAGGGAACGCGGCACATTACGCTGGATGACCTAAAGGAGATACGCCAGGCAGTGACAATTCCCATCGTGGCAATAGGAGGGGTAAATGCTGATAATATCGCGCTGCTAAAACCTGTCGGAGTCAACGGGGCAGCCGTTATCTCCGCTGTCGTAGGACAGAAAGATATCACGGCTGCCGCGGAGAGGCTTATCGCAAATTTTCGAGGAGCATAACGGGCACACGAAGATTTCCCTCGCCCCTGCCGATCTCAAGATCCGGTTTGTTGGCGCCGTGGAAATCGGTGCCGCCTGTGATAAACAGGCCGAAGTCCTGCGCCAGCTTACGGACAAAGGCCTCATCATTGCCGCGGTTGCGGGAATACATCGCCTCGATGCCCCGGAGACCGCAGGCTTTCGTCTCTGTCAGAAGCTGATGCAGCTCCGTCACCGACATTTTATAGAGCAGAGGGTGTGCCAGTACAGGCAGGCCGCCTGCTTTTTTTATTAATTCGATACCAGACTGGGGCGTCAGGTATCTGCGGGATACAAAATAGGGACCGTCCTGCGCCAGTATTTCTTTAAAGGCGAAGTCAATGCTCGGTATGGCGCCCTGCTCCATCAGAAACCGGGCGAAATGCGCTCTGGTGAGGATGGTTCCGTGAAAGCGGGAGGTCAGTGACTCGTAATCAATCGGATAGCCGGCGGCACTGAGATTTTCGCACATCTGACGGTTCCGGCTGTCCCGCTCCCGGGCAATGTCAGCCAGGGTCTCCACAAGCTCCGGCTGCGTGTAATCCACATTATAGCCAAGAATATGAATCTCTTTTTTGCGCGAGGGAGAGATCGTGTGCTCACAGGAGAGCTCTACTCCGGGAATCACCCGGATATTTCTGTCTCTTGCGGCCGCCACGGCAGCAGCCACGCCGTCTACTGTATCGTGGTCAGTCAGTGCAAAAGCAACAAGATTACTCTCGATGGCAAGATCTACCAGCTCTTCAGGAGTAAGGGTGCCGTCGGAACAGCAGGAATGAACGTGTAAATCAATATATTGCATGGTGCACTCGATTCCTTTCTTTTATTTATTTTTCTTAATATGATAGCACAGTTCTTCTTTTTTGAAAAGAAACATAATATGAATAAACAGAGAAATTATTATAAGCCCGGCACGCTTCCGGGCTGGGAAAGGTGAAAAGGAATGAAACAGAATGTTGTACTGCAGATCGTGAAAGGAACTGTTCTCGCCTATTTCCTCTCGGCACTGGCATTGGTGATCCTTTCTTTCGTAATGTATAAGTGGGACGTCTCCGAGAGCGTCATCCGGGGCGGGATTCTGTTTGCCTATGTCTTTTCCTGTTTTATCGGCGGTATGGCCGTGAGCAGGCAGCACAATGAACGCAAATATCTGTGGGGGCTTCTGATGGGAGCCATCTATTTCGTGATCCTGTGGGGCGTGTCCATGATCGGGAACCGGGGCGCCTTCAGCGGATTTACGGGTATCCTTCCGGCTCTGGTGTTGTGCCTTCTGGGCGGGATGCTGGGCGGGATGCTGCAGGCGGGCAAAAGATAGTTGTGGCAATCGGCATGGATTTGTGTTATGGTATTTTTAGGAAAATAATGCATACCGGCTTTGTATCATGGCGCCAGTGCGGATCTGTCCGGCTGGTGCCGCTGGGTCCTGCCCGGAAGCAGTGCGCTGGTGGAATGGAGTGGATATGGGAAACATATGGAGAACGATCCGGACCGTGCCGGTCCTTCTGGCACTTGCCTTTGTGCCGCTGATCGTCACAGCAAAGAAATATAACATTGGGTTAAACGGATATCCGTGGTATTCGAATTCGGAAACATCCACCGATCTTTTCCTTTATTGGAAGGGACAGGCTCTGATCCTGCTGGCATTTCTTATGACGGCATGCCTTCTCATATCGCTGGCAGAAAGGAAATGGATGCCGGAGTGGCGCAGGCTGCGTTCCCTGGAGATTCTCTGGCTGGGGAGCTATCTGATTCTTTCCGTGCTGTCCTCCCTTTTTTCCGCCTATCCTTCCTTTGCCATTTGGGGCAGCTACGAGCAGTGGGAGGGACTGTTTGTGCTGCTGGCATATGGCATCCTCCTTCTGTATGTCTATCTCACCGTGGATACTGAATGGATCCTCCGCCTTGTGGTGTATGGGCTTGTGGCGGGGGGATTCCTTATGGGGCTTCTGGGGACATTCCAGTTCTTCGGCATGGATCTGTTCCGGGGAGAGAGGGGGCAGAAGCTGATGAATCTGTTCATCGAGAATAAGATGGATTTTACCTTTAATTTCTCAGAGGGATGGGTCTACGCCTCTCTGTACAATCCCAATTATGTGGGATCCTATGCGGCCCTGCTCCTGCCGGTGCTTGTGGCAGTGGCGCTGACGGAGTGGAAGAAATTATCCCGTTTCTGGATTATGACAGCCATGGTGGGAGCCTGTCTGATGACGGTAACGCTTCTTGGTTCCCATTCCCTGACAGGCTGTGTAGGGGTATTTGCCAGTCTGTTGTTTCTTGTTGTATTTCGGTGGCGCCGGATTGTCTCCACACTTGGCTGGAAGAAGCTTATGGCGGCAGCGGTTGGACTTGGGGCATTTGCGGCTGCCATGACCGTTCTCTTTCCGGAGCAGGTGGGTGCCGGGGTCGATAAGCTGTTTCATCCCAAAGAGGACACGCATATGATCCGGCAGATGCTTTCCACGGGAGAGGGGCTGCAGATCACTACGGCAGGTGGCGCAGAGTTCTATGTCAGGCTGACAGGAGAGGAGACTGCGCCGCTGGGGGCGGCGGATGCGGAGGGGAAGGAGCTGGCGCTGCTCTATCATGAGGGGGGCCGGTATTATACGATAGAGGACCATGCCTATGATTATAAGAAGGACGGGGTGGTCATCGCTGAACCCCGGCTCTTCAAGACCGTTGTGACAGTGGACGGCGTCAATTATGACGCCCTGCGGGTGGTTGACCACCAGTTTGTCTATGAGAAGGATAAGGCTTGGACCATTGCGAAGATGGGAAATGAGTACCGTGTCTTTAATGCCTTTCAAAAAGTGGATCAGCTGCAGGAGATCCCTGCCATGGGCTTTGCCGGCTGCCAGCACTTTGGCGATAAGAGGGGATATATCTGGTCCCGGACGATTCCCCTTCTGAAGGACTTTATCGTCACCGGGTCGGGACCCAGCACATTTACCATGATCTTTCCCAACAACGACTACATCGGAAAGACCAACATGAATTATGACGGGGTGACCGTGACCAAACCTCATAATATGTACCTGCAGATCTGGACTCAGACAGGGCTTCTGTCCCTCATGGCATTTCTGCTCCTGTTTGCCTGGTACTTCGTGAGAAGCCTTGGCCTGTACTGGAATCGTCAGCCAGAGACTGTGCTGGAGAAGCTGGGGCTGGCTTTCATGACGGCGCTGTTCGGGTATATGGTGACGGGCATCGCCAATGATTCCACCGTTGCCGTGGCGCCGGTTTTCTGGGGAATGCTTGGCCTTGGAATGGCAGCCAACAGGATGGTGGCGAAAGACAGGGAAAAACAGAAATTTGACCCAAATTAGCACTCACTCTTGACGAGTGCTAATAATGGTGGTATAGTATGGATAGATTTTAGGAATACTAAGATCTATCCATTTCACGTTTCTTATTACAAATATTTACCTGTAGAAAGGAGTGGCCTATTATGAACATTACAAAATTTACCCAGAAGTCCATAGAGATTATGAATAATCTGGAAAAAACGGCATATGACTTTGGCAATCAGGAAATCGTTCAGGAGCATCTGCTCTACAGTATGCTGACGATAGAGGACAGCCTTCTGGCAAAGCTGCTGCAGAAGATGGAGATTGATCCGGCTGTTTTCCAGGCCCAGGTGGAAGGCCTCCTGGAGAAGCGTCCTAAGGTGGAGGGCGGGCAGGTATATATCGGCAATGATCTCAATAAGGCTCTTGTCTATGCAGAAAACGAGGCCAGGGCCATGGGAGATGAATATGTCTCGGTGGAACATCTTTTCCTGAGCCTCCTGCGGAAGCCTTCCCATGAGGTGGAGAATCTGCTGAAGGAGTTTCGGATCGACCGGGAGCGCTTTCTGCAGGCGCTGTCCAAGGTCCGCGGCAATCAGAAGGTGACCAGCGACAATCCGGAAGCGGTATATGACAGTCTGGAGAAATACGGCTATGATCTTGTGCAGCGCGCCCGGGATCAGAAGCTGGATCCGGTCATCGGCAGGGATGCAGAGATCCGCAATATGATACAGATCCTGTCCCGGAAGACCAAGAACAATCCGGTGCTGATCGGGGAACCCGGCGTGGGCAAAACTGCTGTTGTGGAGGGACTTGCCCAGCGTATCGTCCGGGGCGACGTACCGGAGGGATTGAAAAATAAACAGCTGTTTGCCCTGGATATGGGATCCCTTATCGCCGGCGCCAAATACCGGGGAGAGTTTGAAGAGCGCCTGAAAGCTGTTCTGGAAGAGGTAAAGGAGAGCGACGGCCAGATCATCCTTTTTATTGACGAGCTGCACACTATTGTAGGAGCTGGTAAGACGGATGGCGCCATGGACGCCGGCAATCTTCTCAAGCCCATGCTGGCACGGGGCGAGCTGCACTGCATCGGCGCCACAACATTAGATGAATACCGCATGTATATAGAGAAGGATGCCGCATTGGAGCGGCGGTTTCAGCCGGTTATGGTAAATGAGCCAACGGTAGAGGATACGATTTCCATCCTCCGCGGCCTGAAAGACCGTTATGAGGTATTCCACGGGGTAAAGATCACAGACGGAGCACTGGTATCCTCAGCGGTGCTGTCCGACCGGTATATTTCCGACCGTTTTCTGCCGGACAAGGCCATCGACCTTGTGGACGAGGCATGCGCCCTGATCAAGACAGAGCTGGATTCCCTGCCCACGGAGCTGGATGAGATACAGCGCCGTATCATGCAGATGGAGATTGAGGAGGTGGCATTGAAAAAGGAGACGGACCATCTCAGCCAGGAGCGTCTGTCCGACCTGCAGAAGGAGCTGGCCGACCTGCGGGAGGATTTCGCCGGCCAGAAGGCAAAGTGGGACAATGAGAAGTCAGAGGTGGAACAGGTGCGGGAACTGAAGGAGCAGATAGAGGAGGTAAACCATCAGATTGAGGCAGCCACCAACGCGTATGATCTGGAGAAGGTGTCGGAGCTGCAGTACGGGAAGCTGCCCAGACTGCAGCAGCAGCTGACAGCGGCGGAGGACGCCATGCACAGGGAGGACCAGTCACTGGTACACGAGAGTGTGACGGACGATGAGATCGCCAGGATCATATCCCGCTGGACGGGGATTCCTGTCGCCAAGCTGACGGAGTCCGAACGGAACAAAACCCTGCATCTGGACGAGGAGCTCCACCGGCGCGTGATCGGCCAGAACGACGGAGTGACAAAGGTAACGGAGGCCATCATCCGGTCTAAGGCGGGGATCAAGGATCCGGATAAACCCATCGGTTCGTTTTTATTCCTGGGACCAACCGGCGTAGGCAAGACGGAGCTGGCCAAAAGCCTTGCGGAATGCCTGTTTGACAATGAAAACAATATGGTCCGCATTGACATGAGCGAATATATGGAGAAATATTCAGTTTCCCGGCTGATCGGGGCTCCTCCGGGATATGTAGGATATGAGGAGGGCGGACAGCTCACCGAGGCGGTGCGCCGCAAGCCGTACTCTGTCGTTCTCTTTGATGAGATCGAGAAAGCCCACCCGGACGTCTTTAATGTCCTGCTGCAGGTGCTGGATGACGGGCGTATCACAGACTCCCAGGGCCGGACCGTGGATTTCAAAAATACGATCCTTATTATGACGTCCAATCTCGGTGCAGAATTTCTGCTGGATGGGATTGACAGTGAGGGAAATATTTCTCCGGAAAGTGAGCAGGCGGTAATGAACCAGCTCCGGGGCAGTTTTCGGCCGGAATTCCTGAACCGCCTGGATGAGATCATTATGTTTAAGCCGTTATCCCGGGCGGATATCAGCGCCATCATTGATCTCCTGATCATGGATGTAAATAAGCGGATCCAGGAGAAGGAGATCTCCCTGGCGCTTACGGACAGCGCCAAGAAATATATTACGGAGCGGGCCTACGAGCCGGCTTACGGCGCACGGCCGCTGAAACGCTATCTGCAGAAGCATGTGGAAACCCTTCTGGCAAAGAAGATTCTTGCGGATGAGGTACACATGGGGCAGCAGCTGGTGATGGATGCGGGAGAAAATGGTCTGCAGATAGAATAAGAATACGTTTCATTTGCCATTCCGGTCCTATACAGGACGGGAAACTCTATGACTCCGAAACGGTGCTAGGACTCGTGTCCTAGCACCGCTTTGTCTACTTCTTTATTTTGATTTTTTTTATAGAACTCCATTTCCCATAACTCTTTTTGCCATTGACTGTTTTATAGGCCCGGACACGGACATAATAAGTCTTTTTCTTCTTGAGATTTTTAATCGTCAATGATGTTTTACCAGTTGTTTTCGTTTTCTTTGATTTGAATTTTCTGTTTGTGGAATATTGTACCTGGTAGCCCTTTGCCGTAGCCGTCTTTTTCCATTTAACAACCATCTTTCTTCTGCCTGCCTTCAAAGATTTTAAAATAACTTTTGTTAAATTGGATTTTGAAGGAGAGGATGCCTGAATACCAGTATTAGGTTGTGGGTTAACAGGCGTATTGGTTACATTAGAGCCATTTGGCGTGTTCTGTATCGTATTCCCATTACCAATGGGAGCAGGTATCCTGTCAATGGTTCTAGTCTGGACGGAACCGCAGTCGGTACAGGTTCTCTCTTCCTTTCCGGACTCTGTTGTAGTAGCCGGTTTGATTATCGTCCATGGACTATAGGTATGGACGTGGTCTGTATTAAGGTCGAGCCAGTAAGTAAATGTATATTGAGTGAGATTATCGCCTAAGTATAATGCGAAGCAATAATTTTCGTTTGCTTTTAACTTAAATCCTTTTCCTGACAGCCATTCAACTTCGTTATCCTGAGAGTCATAAACCGTATATTCCCAATCACTATATAATTCATTTAAGGTGAGGTTGTCTTGAGTGCTGTACCACAATGTATAGTATCCATTTTCTGTTGGTGTAAATTTATACTCTGCATGATACCAGTTATTTGGCGGGATAACTTCTTTTTGGCCAGCAGCTAAGCTGCCATACATTTCCCCGGCATATTGTGCCTTCGTAAGGACATCAACCTCGCTGGTGATTTCAAAGACATCTAAATATGTAAATTTGACTTTTTGTTTTCCGGCTCTTAAATGATAGGTATCATCTCTTTCTCCTAAATATTCTGTCTCTATTTCGCTATAATCGATATCCGAACGAAAGTCAAGAATCCTGCTTTCTCCATTTTCGAAATTAATTTTTAGCGAACCAGTAACTAAAGGTATATATGTAAACGACGTGGATGAAATCGGTGCTTCATTTAATTCAATAGAGGTGATGCAATCTGATTTCTGTATTGAACTGAAAGCAGCAGCTTCGCTGCCGCTCTCGGCCGTAAAATCAAAATATGACACTATAAAATAATATTCTGTGTCTGCGTTGAGATGAAATAATGCATAATTATTAGTGTTGGAGGTATCTCTCGTACCTTGTTTAATTAAACAATCACCCTCTTTGGAATATAAATCTACATAATGAATCGACTCGCCTGCCTTTAGTTCAAAGTAGAAAGAATATGTCCTGCTTTCTGTGGGTGTATAAGTACAGATACTATAGCCATTTGTAAAAGCTGTTGTCTCTTTTTTATATTCGGTAAGTGGAAATGCAGAACAGGAGCTTTTTGTTATTAGTAATGAGACATCCCCCTGCATTAATTGTTCATAATCTATGGCGTCTGCACACACAATTTTTATAGTGTAGGTTTTTCCCTTCATCAAATATAATGAATTGACTGCATTGATTACAGTTGATTCTGTATTGGTATAGATGTCATCCATAACCTGGTTTCCTTCTTCTGTAAAACAGGAGACGATGGCACAGGTTTCTGCAGAATCCATAAGTTTAACGTTGTAAAATCCGGTATCTGCGGGAATGAGTGTAAGTTCTTTTGACCCCTCCACCGTTCCTGACCATTCGGTTCCTTCTGTAATAGATTCAACTGCAGCTAATGTAGTTTTTGATGAAATCAGTCCAAACAAGAAGACAGTTGCAATCATTATCAATCTGGTAATTTTTTTCATTGAAATTTCCTCCTTTAATTGTGAAATATAATAATTATACTCAAAAATGGAATTATTGTCAAATTTTAGAAATAGTAAAAAGTAAAAAGGTCAGGGGGAGCATCCACGATGGAGCTCTCCCTGACTGTGCATCGGCACATCATCATTATTTACAAAATTGTTTGTCAAAATCAGGGTTGGTAGGCATCGCCTACAACCAATTATTTACAAAATTGTTTGTCAAAATCAGGGTTGGTAGGCACCGCCTACAACCGATTATTTACAAAATTGTTTGTCGAAATCTGGGTTGTAGGCGTAGAAGTTCTTCTTATTCAGATTATCCTGGATAAGGCGAAGCCCTTCGCCGAAACGCTGGAAGTGAACTAATTCTCTCTGGCGCAGGAAACGGATCGGATCACACACTTCCGGATCTTTCACCAGACGGAGAATGTTGTCATATGTTGTTCTTGCTTTCTGCTCTGCAGCCATATCTTCTGTCAGGTCAGTAACGGGATCCCCGGTGCTCTGGAATTCTGCTGCGGAGAAGGGAACGCCGCCGGCAGACTGTGGCCAGAGACCAACCGTGTGGTCAATATAATATTCCGCAAAGCCCTGTGCCTGCAGCTCATCGGCCGTAAGATTGCGGGTGAGCTGGTGAACAATGGCACAGATCATCTCGCAGTGATTCAGCTCTTCTGTACCTGTATCGGTAAGAAAATTGCCCCAAAGGGAAAATGAAGCAGAACAATGCAGCAAACTCCCCAAAAACAATTTTCAGACACGCACTAGAAATTATACCATTTGATGTCTGCATATTCTTTGGGCAGATTTTCATTGCCAAGCCAGCCTAGATTTTTTTTAAATATAATTGCCCTATCTCCAAATTTCTGTTGAAGGTATTTTACAAAAAGCTGTTCATCATAATAACTTGTGTTCTTCCATTTATAAAAATCCTCTATTAATACATCTAAATTATTTAAAATTTTTTTATCGACCTCATACAACAGAATTTCTCCATCTGCACTTAGCAACAATTTTTCCATTTTTCAATCCTCATCATTTTACACGATATATTTGCCATTACTCATACAAGGGAGTATAATATACCCGGTATTGTATGTCAAGATATATGCGTTATTCCGGTCTGAAGGGGGGATGGTGGTGCAGGAGGGCAGGTTATTTAAGATCGTATATTATTTGCTGGACAGAGGGCAGGCTACGGCCCCGGAACTGGCTGAAAGGTTTGAAGTATCGGTTAGAACGATTTATCGGGATATTGATGCCCTGAGTGGAGCAGGCATTCCTATCTATGCTGAACCGGGCAGATATGGCGGCATTCATCTAATGAGAAACTTTGTTTTGGATCGTGCAGTATTTTCAGAGGAAGAAAAACAGGAGATCCTTATGGCATTGCAGAGCATAAATGCCGCTAAGGACACGAATGAAAGCCAGACACTGCAGAAACTTTCCGCAGTATTTCAGATAGATTCAGAAAATTGGCTTGAAGTGGATTTTTCCAGATGGGGCAGCAAGGATTTTGACAAGGAGAAGTTTGAATTGCTGAAATCCGCGGTGATTCATTGCAGACATGTAAAAATCAATTATGCGGGCTCCTGCGATGTCACAAGTGACAGAATCATACAGCCGCTCAAACTTGTGTATAAAGGAAAAGCCTGGTATCTGAAAGCCTTCTGCACTGAAAAAGAGGATTTCCGGCTCTTCAAATTAAACCGGATTCTGGATTTAGAGATTCTGAATGAGGGCTTTGAGCGCCGGCACTATCCATGGCAGATAGATTCTTCCGAGGGAGAATGTAATACGATCACGCTTCGTTTTCCGAAGGAGATGGCATACCGGGTCTATGATGAATTTGACAGAACACAGATACAGCGGCAGGAGAACGGTGATTTGATTGCCTCAGCTAAAATGCCGGAGGATGAATGGCTCATAGGATTTCTCCTTTCATTTGGGACGCAGGTAGATATCATTTCCCCTCCCTATCTGAAGGAGGTAATTGCGCAGCGGGCTAAACTGATTTATGATAAAAACCGTTAAGCAGGGGGAAAATCGACAGGGCACAAAGACTACGAGTGGTATAAAGGGATTATTTCAGGTAAACATTCATACATTCTAATAAGCGGACCGATTGGAGTATATGATGCCTGAAACAGACAAATATAAGGTAGTAGAAAATCAAAATCTGGTTATAACGCTTGATGATGCCCAGCAAGAGGAATTAAAGAAAACGATAAAATGCGGAGTGTACAAGGAATTACACAAAAGAGATATCTTATCGGATGCGGAGCTAAACAGCTTATTAGAACGTAACTTTTAGAATTGGAGGGACAAGGATGACAAAAAATAAAATGAGAGCTGCCGCATACTGCAGGGTATCTACAGATAAGGATGACCAGATCAATTCCCTGTTCAGCCAGAGGAAATATTTTGCAGAGTATATAACGAACCATAATGAATGGATTCTGATTGATGTGTACTATGATGAGGGCATCAGCGGAACCCAGACAAGCAAACGTACCGGCTTCAATCAAATGATAAAGGATGCCCTGGACGGGAAATTCAATCTGATTCTGACAAAGGAGGTTTCCCGCTTTGCAAGAAATACGGTGGATACCCTTTCTTATACCAGAAGGCTAAAGGAGGCGGGCGTCGGTGTGATATTTACGATAGATAATATTGATACCCGCGACAGCGATGGTGAACTGCGCCTGACGATCATGGCCAGCCTGGCGCAGGAGGAGAGCAGGAAAACCTCAGAGCGGGTAAAGTGGGGACAGCAGAGGCGCATGGAGCAGGGAATCGTCTTTGGCCGGGATATGCTTGGCTATACGGTAAAGGATGGCATCCTTTCCGTCAATCCGGAGGAAGTATCTGTTGTCAAAGCAATTTTTCATAAGTATACAAATGAAGGAAAGGGCGCGCACGTGATTGCCAGGGAACTGATGGCGGAAGGGCTTCGGCCCAAACGTATTTCCCTATGGTCAGAAACTGTAATTCTCCGAATTTTGCAAAATGAAAAATACGTGGGGGATTTATGTCAGAAAAAGACTTTTACTCCGGATTATCTGACGCATAAAAAGAAATACAACCGCGGCGAAGAAGAAAAAATTTACATAAAAGACCATCATGAGGCCATCATTGACCGCGAACTGTGGAAACGGACACAGGCAGAACGTAAACGGCGTTCTCCGTCTGCCCCCCAGAAGGCAAGACATAGCAGCCGCTACTGGTGCAGCGGCAAAATCCGCTGCGGGGAGTGCGGCGGCCGGTTTGTCAGCCGGACAAAGAAATTGAAAAAGGGTATTTATAAGGCGTGGCGGTGTTATCGGGCGGCGAACCATGGCATATTAAAAAGGGATGCGGACGGAAAGGAGATTGGCTGCAGCAATAATTCCATCAATGAAAAGGCATTACTTGCCTGTATGAAATACTGTCTCAATCTTGTTTGCCAAAACCGGAAACAACTCCGCAGGGAAATTCTTTCCAGTATCCAGGCAGTCTGCGGGGAGCCGGTTACTGAACGGGTGGACAACAAAATCCGGCAGAAAATGGACGCTATTGAGGAAAAGAAACGAAAATCTTTTGACGCCATGCTGGAGGGGGTGCTGACAAAAGAGGACCTGAAAAAGCAGACAGAATGGTATGACGGCGAGCTTTCCCGCCTGCGGACGCTGCTTGCAGGAAAGCAGCGCAATATCAGTCACTACAGCAGGCAAAAAGAACAAATGGAAGCATTGGAGAAAACGCTGGATGGGATTTTGTCTTTTCGTGAGGACAGTGAAATGCTGTACCGTGAGATGCTGGAGAAAATTATTGTTTACCGGGAAACCAAACGGGGGTGCAGCAGCCTTGTTGTATGGTTCAGGTCCCTGCCCTTTGGCATACGCTTGAGAATCAAGTCTTCAGGGATGGGGGAGGAATATCATACGGAGATATTGGAATCGGAATTTGTGTCGTGAATTTATGCGGTGTTCCACAATGCTCTATTTCCCGGGACAGTCCCCCATACGCAATTTCCCCACCGATACCCCTATATCCGTCAGGATGCCACAGACACGTTTGTCGTTGTTGGAATAACGCTGTGAAAGGTAGCGCTGGGATGCCCCGAGCTCGCCGTTGGGACCTCCAAATTGAGAAATTATCACCTTAGCCAGCTTTGCATTTGGCTTTGAAATATTTACCGGGTATTCCAAAGTTCGGTCATACGTCCACATTAATTACAACCCCCTTCCCAAGGCCAGGGATCACGTACCCAGGTCCAGCCGTCACAGGTGTCGACGGTATTGGAGGTAAGTGGTCCAAAAGTGCTCTCATAAGCACGGCGGACTTCCTTATTGATCTGCTGATATTTGTTGTAATAATCCATTGCCTTTTCATCATCCGGGTGGGTATCGAGATACATCCCGATGTCGATCAGGGCGAAAGCGGCTTCGCGGACACGCTGCATCATCATTTCCCTGCTCATACTGTTATTGCGCATTAACCCATCCTCCTTCCGCAGGAGCAGTTCTGGCGCGGCTGCGGACAGGGCTTCGGTCTCATCTGGCCGGCCTGGCAGGCAGCCTGGGAGCCGATAAACGGAAAGACAAGATCTTCGAAAATGCTTCCCTGTTCCAGCCCGCAGTTGGCATCCAGAACATTCTCAAATGGCTGCCACGGGACATATGCCATGGCAAGAGGTTTATTTGATAGATTCATGGTAACTCCTTGAACTTTTTAACTATAGTATATGTAGAAAAAAGTCGAATGTGTGGGAAAAAACAAAAAAAGTGCCGGAAACTGTCCGACACTTTTACCGGTTCTGCATTTTTTACTTTTTGCCAAGTATCTCAAGAATCTGTCTGAGGTCTGTCAGAAGATCGTTGGAGAAGGTCTTTGCCTCCCGGCAGATCTGTTCGGCTTTTGCGTACTGTCCGTTGTTCAGCGCATAGATTACCTCTTCCCCGTATTTGTGGAACCGTTTGTGCTTGATTTCGATTCCGCTCCATAAAGAAAGGATCTCCGGTATCTGCGGCGTCATGGCATAATAGAAATGACCGAAGCCGCATTTCGATGAATTCAGCTGCAGCGGGGTGATCGTGCGGGTGCTGACCATTCTTTCCAGATTGGAGAGCCAGGTGTGATGGGCGGTAATGGCATTGCTGACATATTTCGCAAATTCATCATTTTTCAGGTGCATAAACGGGTCCTTCGTCATGTCGCCCATCATTTTGACCGCTTCATCCAGTGTCTCCTCTATCTGGACAACTGGCTGTGCCGCCTGCTTCAGGTCATTTCCCACCTGCTGCATAAAGCTGGTACTGTCCCGGAGCTGATCCTCCATTCTGGACATGGAGGTGCTGATTTCCTCGCTTACTGCGGCGATGGAGGCCACGGATTCATTTACCTTGGAGACATGCTCCATACTCTCGTTATTCAGTTCCCATACGTTTCGGATCTTTGTTGTCACCGTATCCAGCGAATCAATGGTGCTCATGGTGCTCTCGGTGCTCTTCTGGGAGGATTCCTTCACCTGTTCTACAAATTCTGCCATTGTGCTTGTGAGCTTCTGGGTTTCCTCAGCCAGCATCCGTATCTCTCCGGCAACGACAGAGAACCCCCGTCCCGCCTCCCCGGCCCGGGATGCCTCAATCGATGCGTTCAGGGCAAGGATATTGGTCTGCATGGATATGGAGTCGATCCCTGAGATCACTTCGGCCATGCGGTTGATGATTTCAGACAGGTTACCCATATCCTTCTGCAGCTCTTTCGAATTCTCTATGGTCTGGTCAGAGAGATCCCGGATCGTAGTCAGCTCATTCTGTCCGGATTCTATTTTTTTGTAGACTTCCTTTGTGTCTGCGGAGATATCGGCGATGGAGCCAGCCAGCTCTTCATGCTGGCTGTTGGAATGTCCCATGGAATCCGGTTCATGCATGGAGGAGCCAAAGATCGTTTCGGCAGCCCGCGCCACATTGTCGGAAATATCCATGATCTTCTCGGTCTGGTGCTGCAATGTCAGATCAAGGGAACTGATATCCATGACCGCCTTGGTATTCTTTTCAAAAATCTCTGCAAAATGCTGTCTGTTTTTGTATAATCTCCGGTAAATGCCATTCAATTCCGGGTTTTTGGAATAATCCATCTCTTTCAATTCGGAAACTGCCTGTAAAAGCTTGGAATTTTTATTATTTATTGACATTTGCTCAGCTCCTTTTCTTTCCTGTGTTTCTAAATTACTATTATAATATATGATTTTGCTTTTTTTGTCTACATAAAATGATGCGCGTGAAAAATTATCAAAAATTTTATACATATTATAGGGAAAATAAAGATTTTTCTGATAAAATTTTAGGAAATGCGTATAGGGAGTCTGAAAAATGCAGGAAGAGAGAAATCGTACAAGAAGACGAGTGACACGAAGACAAATGATCGTTGCCTATGCCCTCCGGGGGGCTATCTTGCTCGGACTGGCAGTGGTGGTGCTGCTGATCCTATCCGGATGTCTCCATTTATTCGGCGTTCTGGGGAATAAAAAAGATGATGCATACAGCGGACAGGAGGTCTGGAAGGAGGAATCCCGGGATGGGACGGACGCAGACCGGCAGGGGAAGTATATAGTTGTTCTGGACGCCGGACACGGAGGGAAGGACGATGGGACGGTATCGGATTCGGCAGTAGAGAAAGATATCAATCTTGCTATTGTTTTCAAAATCAAGGAACAGCTTGAGGCAAAGGGGATCCGTGTACTTCTGACAAGAGACAGGGATATTTATATGGGTCTTGGGGAAAGGATCCGCGCGGCGGAGGATAAAGAGGCGGATCTGTTTGTCAGCATTCACTGCAATTATTATGAAAGAGACGATGCGGTCAATGGCCTGGAGTGCTATTACTGCCGGGGATCGGAACAGGGCAGGCATTATGCAGATACGATTATCGCCGAGATAGGGAAAAACAACCGGATTGTGACGAGGAACGCAAAGCCTGCCGAATATTATGTTTTGAAAAATACAAAGCTGCCTGCCATTCTGGTGGAAACCGGATATCTCTCCAATGGGAGAGAGAGACGGGGACTGATATCTGACGACTACCAGAATGTGCTGGCAGAGGAGCTTGCGAATGGGATCATGCGGGGACTGGAGGGACAGTGACCGCATGATCCTTTTTGCTCAGCGGTACGAATTGGAGCCTTCCGTTAATGGCTCCAATGACTGGCAAAAATAGCTATAAAATTTTTTTGAAATCATATTGACAAGTTTATAATAATCTGTTATCTTAATAACAGTAACAATTATCATTATTAAAAAAATAAACGAATGGAGATGAATATGCCTGGATTAAAGTACAGCAGACAGAGAAGTGCCGTCCTGCATTATCTGCGTTCGGTCACATCACATCCTACAGCGGAGCATGTTTATCAGGCAATCAGGGAAGAGTTCCCGAAGATTAGTCTTGGTACAGTATACCGGAATCTGAATCTTCTTGCCGATCAGGGGGAGATCCTCCGGCTGAACTGCGGGGATGGTGTGGATCACTTTGATGCTGTTGTTGAGCCGCACGATCATTTTATCTGCCGCAGCTGCGGACAGGTTCTTGATCTTCCGCTGGTATCAATGGAAGCGGCGGACCGGCAGGCAGAGGAATTGTGTGCCGGACGCATTGAAGGTCATGAATTATATTTCTATGGAACATGTAATTCATGTTTATCTAATTAAAAATGTGGCTATAGTATTATACAGGAGCTGCAAATAAATAATCTATCAAAAGGAGAAAAAATTATGGCTAAGTATGTATGTTCAGTATGTGGTTACGTTCACGAGGGAGACAGCGCACCGGAGCAGTGCCCGGTTTGTAAGGCGCCGGCAGAGAAGTTCACCAAACAGGAAGGCGAGAAGACATGGGCAGCAGAGCATGTGGTAGGTGTTGCCAAAGGGGTCAGCGAGGATATTACAGCAGATCTTCGTGCAAACTTCGAGGGCGAGTGTACCGAGGTTGGTATGTATCTGGCTATGGCACGTGTGGCTCACCGCGAGGGCTATCCGGAAGTGGGACTGTACTATGAGAAGGCTGCATGGGAAGAGGCAGAGCATGCAGCTAAGTTTGCAGAGCTGCTGGGTGAGGTTGTAACCGATTCCACGAAGAAAAATCTGCAGATGCGCGTGGACGCAGAGAATGGCGCTACCGCAGGCAAATTTGATCTGGCAAAACGTGCCAAGGCTGCCGACCTGGATGCAATCCATGACACCGTACATGAGATGGCGAAGGACGAGGCGAGACATGGCAAGGCATTTGAGGGCCTGTTAAAGAGGTATTTCAGCTAAGATGGGGCAATTATATTGGCAATAATCATCTATATGCAAAAAAGAAACGGTTTCTCTTGAAGAAACCGTTTCTTTATGCTATACTATAGTCTCGAATACAAGTCGAAAATCAGACGAAGAAACATTTTAATGTAAAGGAGACAAGTAACATGAACAGCAAAACAAAAGGCGTTTTACAGATTCTGCTGATCGTTATCCTGATTGCGGCGTTTGGCTTTGTTGCCTATCGCGGAGTCGGCAGTGGTCATCGTGGAAGCGCAAAAAATATTCGTTTGGGTCTTGATCTGAAGGGTGGTGTCAGCGTGACATATGAGGCCACCGAAGCCAACCCGACGGACAAGCAGATGGAAGATACTATCTACAAGATGCAGAAGCGTGTGGAGAACATGAGCACGGAGGCATCGGTTTATCAGGAGGGCAGCAATCGTGTCACCATTGATATCCCGGGTGTGAGCAATTCGGCAGAAATTCTTGCCACCCTTGGTAAAGCCGGCTCTCTTCAGTTTATTATGTATGATAATCTGACGGACAAGGATGGCAATAAGAATCCGGAAGAGGGTGAGGAGGTCAAATTTGACCCGAAGCATATAGAACTGGACGGCAAGGCGGTGGAGGATGCCAATGCCACCAAGCAGACTTCAGAGACCGGAGTCTCTGAGAATGTAGTTGTTGTGAAATTTACCGGAAAGGGAACAAAGACCTTTTCTGAGCTGACTGGTGCCAATGTGGGCAAGCAGCTGGCCATCGTCTACGACAATAAATTAGTTTCGGCGCCGGTTATCAATTCCCGGATCGACGGCGAGTGCGTCATATCAGGGGGAGAGGATTTCAAGGATATGAAGCACCCCCAGAGCCTGGCTTCTACGCTGCGTATCGGTGCGCTTCCCCTGGAACTGCGGAATATTCATGATAACGTCGTGGGAGCTACCCTGGGCAGTGAGGCGTTGAACAGCAGCTTGATCGCCGGTGCTATTGGTCTGGTCATGGTGATCCTCTTTATGATCGTGATGTACCGTCTGCCGGGTGTGGCAGCATCCATTGCGCTAATTTTCTATGTGGGTGCCATGCTGCTTACCCTGAACCTTTTGAATGTAACCCTTACCCTGCCGGGTATTGCGGGTATCATCCTGAGTATTGGTATGGCGGTGGATGCCAACTGTATCATTTTTACCCGTATCCGGGAGGAGCTGGCCACCGGAAAGACTGTGGCGTCCTCTATCAAAAACGGATTTTCCAAGGCGCTGTCGGCCATTATTGATGGTAACGTTACGACACTGATCGCCGCGCTGGTTCTCTTCCTGAAGGGCTCCGGTACAGTAAAGGGCTTTGCCACCACGCTGGCCATCGGTATCATCCTGTCCATGTTTACGGCGATCTTCGTCACAAGGCTTTTGATGGAATCCTTTGCGGCCCTCGGATTGACGGACTCGAAGTTCTACGGCCTGCAGAAGGAGAGAGAGACCATTGATTTCATCGGAAACTGGAAAAAATATGTGTTTATCTCAGGAGCGGTCATTGTGATCTGCGTGGCGGGCATCGTTGTCAATATCGTGGGTCCGAAGGGCTCCATGCTGAACTATGCACTGGATTTCGTGGGCGGTACTTCCACATCGGTCTCCATCGATGAGAATACGGAGATCACAGATGATCTGAAGAATCAGGTACTGGATGTGGTAAAGACGGCCACAGGTATTACTGGTGAGGTATCCACGTCGGATGACAAGGGCGTGAAGAAGATTACGATTCGTACGACTGCCCTGACGGAGGAGCAGAGCAATACGGTCCGGACACAGCTGGCACAGAAATTTAATACAGACGAGGGCAAGATTGAATCCGAGACCATCAGCGCCTCCGTCAGCAGCGAGATGAAGACAGACGCCGTGCTGGCTACCGTGATCGCGGCCGTTTGTATGCTGATCTATATCTGGATCCGTTTCCGCAAGTTTGCTACCGGCGCCAGTGCCGTGCTGGCCCTGGTTCATGATATTATAGTAGTATTTACGGTATATGTAGTGGGCAGCTCCTTTATCCAGGTGGGAAGCACATTTATCGCCTGTATGCTGACCATTGTCGGTTATTCCATCAACGATACCATCGTTGTCTTTGACCGCATCCGCGAGAATCAGAAGGGAGCGGCTGCCCGTACCGATCTCGCCGCGGTAATCAACAAGAGTATTACCGAGACGTTATCGCGTTCCATCAATACGTCGGTGACGACATTTATCATGGTATTCATTCTGGCACTGCTGGGAGTGAGTTCCGTGCGTCAGTTCGCGATTCCGCTTATCGTGGGTGTTATTTCCGGATGCTACTCTTCCGTCTGTGTAGCCGCACCGCTGTGGTATCTAATGACCGGCCGCGGCAGGAAGGCAGTTAAGAAGGGAACGACGTATTCAAAGAAGAGAGCGTAGCTTTTGAAGAAACCATAATACATGAGGGCTTTGCTGTCCATACTAAGTATGTGCTGCAAAGCCTTTTATGTAAGTGAACAGGAACGGAGGATAGTGTGTAGTATGCCGAAAGAGAAGAAGAGAAGGAAAAAACAGCCGGAAGAGATAATTTTGACTCCCGCAGAGGTTTTTGCACAGCTGACGGCGCTGAAAAATGCCACCCGGTGCATACTTGGAATAGAGGATGAATATAAGATATATGTGCGTCTGGCCAAGGATTTTGCAGAACTGGGGGCGAAGGCGGAGACGGAGCCCTTCGAGGGGTCCGATCAGTGTGCCGCACTGAGTGAGGAGTGCAGAAAGAAGGCCGAGGAACTGAAACCGAAGCTGCCGGTGGAGAAGGAGGAGATCTCCCGGACTGTTACAACTACCATGCGGGAGAAGGAACAGAAGGCCGGCAGGAAAAGGGGAAAAGGAAAATGGTTCGTGCTGGCTGCCGCCCTTCTGATCATCGCTGCCGCTGTCTGTTATAAGGCAGCACCTACCCGGTATCTGATCGCGGGACTGGAAAAGGGCCTGTCGCTAAAGAAATATGCCATGGAGTCCTATTTCAGCCTGGGGGATTATAAGGACAGCCCCCGGAAGGCGCAGGAAATGATGTATGAGTACGCCTCAGATCTGCAGGAGGATGGGCACTGGGAGGAGGCATGGAAATTTTTTCACCGGCTGGAAAAAAGGCAGTTCCGGGACAGTGCTTCCCGTGTCCTGGCAGTGGAGAAGAAGATGATGGCGGAGGCAAAGGACGGAGAGACTGTGCATTTTGGCGGCGGCAGGTGGATTCTGCTGGATAAGAAGGATGGAAAGGCGCTGCTTACACGGAATGAGACGATTCGGGGAAAAGATGCAGAGGACGTCCCGGCGGCCGGCGAGGTCTATGAGCCGGAGGCGAAGAGGGTGACATGGGAAACCAGCTCGCTTCGATCCTATCTCAACAATGCTTTTATTCAGGAAGAATTTTCTGCAGAGGAGCAGAAGGTGATCCAGGAGACTGGTGTGGGGCATGCGGACAATCCCGTATATGGAACAAAGGGCGGGAAGGATACGGTGGATAAAGTGTACATTTTCAGTGCGGAGGAGATTGGAAAATATGCCGGTGTTATGAAAAACAAGGCAAAGAGCCTGCGGCTTCGCAATCCGGGCATCGGCCAGGATTCCACAGCATACTATTCACATCTAAAGGAAGTTGTATATTATGGATTCCCTGTGAATCAGAAAGGGGTATATAACCGTCCGGTCCTGTGGGCGCGTTATGAGGAGTAACGGATGCGGAACGAGCTGACAGAAAAGGATATACGGAAGATGGAGGAAGAGATCGAGTACCGCAAGCTGGTGGTGCGCAGGGAGGCATTAGAGGCGGTGAAGGAAGCAAGGTCCCACGGTGATCTCAGCGAGAATTTTGAGTATTATGCGGCGAAGAAGGATAAGAACCAGAATGAGAGCCGGATCCGGTATCTGGAGAGGATGATAAAGACCGCAGTGGTTGTCTCTGAGGATTCGAAAGAGGATGAGGTGGGGATCAACAACACAGTGGAAGTGTATTTTGAAGAGGACGACATAACAGAGACTTACAAAATTGTTACCACCGTGCGCACCAATGCGCTGGAGGGGCTCATTAGTACTGAATCCCCTCTGGGCAGTGCCCTGATGGGGCACAGGGAGGGCGACCGCGTGGAGGTACAGGTAAATCCGGGGGTGTCCTATTTCGTACAGATCCGGCATATTGAAAATACGGTGGATGACGGATCCGATCCTCTTCGGAGATATTAGAGAGACAAAGAAAGGAAGGAAAGGAAATGGAATTTACTACACTGCAGAAGGATATGGTGGCAGCCATGAAGGCGAAGGATAAGGTGAGGAAGGATGCGGTTTCCTCTCTTGTGTCGGCGGCAAAGAAAACGGCTATTGATGAGGGATGCCGGGATAATATTACAGAGGAAATTGTGAACCGTGTGATACTGAAAGAGATGAAGACGGTGAAGGAGCAGATCGATGGATGCCCGGACTCCCGGGCAGATCTTAGGGCAGAGTACCAGGCGCGCTACGATATCATCAGTGAATACGCGCCGGCGATGCTGTCGCCGGAAGAGGTGGAAAATGTGATCCGGGAGAAGTTTGCCGAGGTTCTGGCCACAAAGAACAAAGGGCAGATCATGAAGAGCGTCATGAGTGAACTGAAGGGGAAGGCAGACGGCAAGGTGATCAATCAGGTCGTATCCCAATTGTGCCAGTGAGCTGCGAAACCGGCTGAGCCGGTCATAGTTATAGCGACGGAAGGTACCATAGCACAGCTATGGTGCCTTTTTCTACATGTACGAATGCTTTCTTCCCGGTAAATTCATTACTGATTCCGAGAGGGAAGGAATTTGTGAGGGTCACGCTCTCCGTTTCATATTTCAGTCCGTGGATTGTTACGGAGGAGCTTGTATCGCTGAGAGAGAAGACGGAGCAGATATTGCCCGGGATATTTTCTGGCAGGTCTTTGCCAAAGGATACCGTTCCGTCTGTCACGACCCGTACCGCATAGCCGGAGGCATACAATGTTCCGGACGCCCCCTGGTGGGCCAGATAGGACAATGCCTGGATGTTTGCCATGGTGTGGTCAAGACGTCCCCCCAGACCACCGTAAATGACAAATTCTGTATATTTTTTGTCCAGGCCGAGCTTTACGGCCAGCATCATATCGGTATCATCCTTCTCTTTCGGATATCGGATGCTGTCGGAGGGCAGATCGTATGACATCACGGAGTCAAAGTCACCCAGTACATAGTCCGCACGGAGACCAAGCTCCTCCAGATAATCAAAGCCGCCGTCTGCCGCAATGACAAGATCATCCGGCGCCAGGGAGATGTCGACACCAGACCGCTCCCCCGCACCAAAGATATAACATATTGCTGTACTCATTCTATTTTCCGTTCTCCTATTCAATGGCGTTTACCGCATCCATGAGACAATCGGACTCCAGATCCTCTACCGTGCCGCTGTCACAGGCAGCCGCCAGGTCGGCGCGGATGGGCATCTGTGCCAGAACGGGCACATGGTATCTGCCAGCCACCTCTTCGATATGGCTCTCGCCAAAGACAGGGATCCTCCTGCCGCAGTCCGGGCATTCCACATAGCTCATATTTTCCACCAGACCGAGAACCGGAATATTCATAATCTCCGCCATGCGGATGGCCTTGCCTACGATCATCGATACCAGATCCTGGGGACTGGTAACGACTACGATGCCGTCCACAGGGATACTCTGGAATACCGTCAGGGCCACATCTCCCGTTCCCGGCGGCATATCCACAAACAGATAGTCAGTATTATCCCACAAAACATCGGTCCAGAATTGTTTTACCGTTCCGCCGATCACCGGACCCCGCCAGACCACCGGGTCGGTGTCGTTTGGCAGCAGCAGGTTGATAGACATAACATCAATTCCATATTTTTTCGTTTTCACCGGGAAGATGGTAGTTTCATTTCCCATGGCCTTCTCCGTCAGGCCGAATGCCTTCGGGATGGAAGGGCCGGTAATATCGGCGTCCAGAATCCCGCAGTGATAGCCGCGGCGGGCAAATTCCACAGCAAGCAGTTCTGTCACCATGGATTTGCCTACTCCGCCCTTTCCGCTGACGACACCGATCACCTTTCCTATCCTGCTGTCCGGATGCGGTGCCTCCAGGAAGCTCTGGGGGTCGCGGGAGTCGCAGCTGCTGCTGCAGTTCGAACAGTCATGTGTACATTCTTCGCTCATAGTTACCTCATTTCTGCACTGGCCTTTCTACATAATGCAATGTTTGTGTCGCAGTGCAGACACAATACTTGCATAGCGAACATAGTTCGCATTGTGAAAAATTATTTTTCACTCTTGCCTCCTTTGGTGCGTAGCGCGAATATGGCGGCGCACACATTTACTACAGTACACTCTATTACGAAAGGCGGCTGATTGTCAAGGGAAAAGATTGCGGAAATAATAATCCTACACGTAAAACGAGTATAAATACATAAAAACAGAATAAGGAAAATTATCGGATGCCATTATAATGAAAAAGAAAACGGTAAGAGGTGTTAGTCATGGTGTTGGATAATGTACTGATCGGACAGAGGATACAGCATATCAGAAAAATTAACAGGATGACCCAGAGCCAGTTTTCTGCGAGACTGCATATGACACAGCAGACCCTCAGCAGATATGAAAATGCCATAACACCAGTACCCTATGAAGTGATTGACAGGATTTCAGTGGAATTTAAGGTTCCCATCGGATATTTTCTGGGAATCAAATCAGAAGCAGTCTCTGAGGAGGAAATGCTTCTGGTGGAATATTACAGAAGGATGGATCAGTCCGTCCGGGAAAGGGTATTTGATCTGGTGAGAGCATTTGCCGAGGAACTGATGCTGCATGGAGAGGAAAAGTATAGTGAACCAGCTGATTAATTTTCTGGAGACAGTCTGTATTGTAGAGGTGGCAGAGGCGCTGAGTGTGGGAAATAAAAAGAGAAGGAAGGGCTGTTATCTGCCTGTTATGGCTGTGAACGCGGTTCTCGCGTGGGGAGGGTGCGTTCCGGGCTGGGAAAAAACTGCCCTGCTGGCAGAATATGTCCTTATCTTTCTCTATATCGTGAAATCGCATACCTTCCGGCTGAGGAAATTCGATGCGTATCTCTATGTGTTTTTCAGCGTTCTCACCGTCAGTGTGCTCAAGGTTGTATTCTTCCTGCCCGTCAGTCTGGCGGCGGGCGGGAAAGAGGGGGCTGCCTCCCATGCACTGGCGATGTCAGCCCTGCTTACACTGTGCTGCTGTTTTATCCGAAAAAAGGATCTTCTTCTGAATGTGAGAAAGGGACTGCGGTACTGGAGCCGCAGAAGCTATATCTTTGCCGCTGTATTCTGCCTTCTTTTTATCGCACAGAATCTGCTGTTCAAATCCGGAAAAACGGTTTCCTTTACAGATGGTTTTTATATCGTTTGCTTTGCCGGCGCCTTTGGCGGTTTCGTCTACAAGCTGAGCACATCCGGGCTGGAGCTTCACCTGCACCGGCAGTATATGGAGAAATATGTAGAAGCGATCCGGGATCTCCGGTTCCGCCAGCACAAATTTTCCAATCAGCTGAATGCCATCTGCCTGCTGTCAGAGTTATACGATACATACGATGAACTGGTGCGGAAACAGAAGGAAGAAATGGAGGCCCTGCGGCGTTATCTGATGCCGAATCAGTTACTGGCCCTTGGCAACCCAATGGTGATTGCACATATTTATGGAAAGATCTGCCAGGCGGAGGAAAACGGCATAGCGCTGGAGCTTCAGATCCGCTGCAGCCTGGAATCCGTTGCGGTGCCAGACATCTATTTGATCGAGATTATCGGCAATCTGCTGGATAACGCCATGGAAGAGGTGATGGAGAGGGGACGCAGGGAGGAAATAATTCTCTCGGTGTTCCCGGATATGGACAAGTGCTGTATTTCGGTTAGCAATGAGCATGACAGGATATCCTTTGACGAGTACAGCCATTTTTGCGATCCGGACTTTTCCCGCCGGGGAGAGGGGCGCGGTCAGGGACTTCCCTATATAAGGAAAATTGTAAAAAGGTATGGCGGTACGATTCAGATTGGGAACATAGCCCTGAAAAAGAAAAATTATTTTATGGTCTGCGTCCATATCTGATTGATAAAGAGAATGTGTTATGATAGAATCAATATAGATACCGAATGAACGAGAAAGAAAGGGAGGAGTACCATGTATACCGTATCGTTACAGAAATTTGCCGAGAAGATGGATATTGAGAACCTGACGCCGGATATCGACATCGAAAACATCGAGATCTCACAGTCGGATATTAACCGCCCGGCATTGCAGCTGGCGGGATTTTTTGATTATTTCGATCATCACAGGATCCAGGTGATCGGCCAGGTGGAGCATACCTTTATGGAAAAGCAGGGGGATGTGGTCAGCACAGAGATGATGGGGAAGATCATGTCTTACAAGGTGCCCTGTATCGTATTCTGCCGGGATCTTCCGGTGCCGGATAAATTCATAGAGCTCTCACAGGAATACGGGGTTCCGATCTTCCGGACAGGGGTGGCTACCTCATCCTTTTCGGCGGAGGTGACCCGCTGGCTGAAGGTGGAGCTGGCGCCCCGTATCAGTATCCACGGCGTTCTGGTGGATATCTATGGCGAGGGCGTGCTGATCACCGGCGAGAGCGGCATCGGCAAGAGCGAGGTGGCGCTGGAACTGATGCACCGCGGGCACCGGCTGGTGTCGGATGACGTAGTAGAGATTAAGAAGGTCAGCGACGAGACATTGATCGGTTCTGCACCGGATATAACCAGACATTTTATTGAACTCCGCGGGATTGGAATTATTGACGCAAAGGCTCTCTTTGGAATTGAGAGCGTAAAGAATACCCAGTCCATTGATCTGGTGATCAAGCTGGAGGAGTGGAACAAGGATCAGGAATATGACCGCATGGGTCTGGAAGAGAATTATATCGAATATCTTGGCAACAAGGTTGTGTGCCACTCCATTCCCATCCGGCCCGGAAGGAATGTGGCCATCATCTGTGAATCGGCGGCCGTGAATTTCCGTCAGAAGAAGATGGGCTACAATGCGGCGCTGGAGCTGTATAACCGTGTCACAAGTAATCTGGTAAATTCATAAGCTCCGGCCTGGTATGAACAATTCACAAATAAGGAGGCGGTTTGGAATGGCAGCTTATTATGCAGGAGTAGACGTGGGGGGCACCCGGATTAAGATGGGGCTCTTCTCGGACAAGGGGGAACTTCTGGAGAAGTGGGAGATCCCCACGAATACAGAGGATAACGGCGATCATATCCTGCCGGAGATCGTTGACAGTATAGAGGAGAGACGGGCCATACACGGCGGCAATATTAAGGGAATCGGCGTGGGGATACCGGGACCCATTACGGATGAGGGCGTAGTGTTGAAATGCGCCAACTTCGGATGGGGCGTATTCAATGTCAAAAATGCCGTGGCAGATCTCACCGGAGTGGGAAACGTCCGGGTGAGCAACGATGCCAATGTGGCGGCTCTTGGAGAGATGTGGAAGGGCGGAGGCCGCGGATATGACAGTATCGTAATGGTTACACTGGGAACAGGCTGCGGCGGCGGTATTATCTATAAGGGAAAGGTACTGACGGGCAGCAGGGGCGCCGGCGGCGAGATCGGACATATCAAGGTGGAGTGGGACGAGACGGAGCGCTGCGGCTGCGGCAATAAGGGCTGTCTTGAGCAGTATGTGTCCGCTACGGGCATTGTCCGGATGGCAAAGAAGGGACTGCGGCCGGACTCCTGTCTTGCCGGTTGCGGCAGCATTACGGCGAAGGACGTATTTGACGGGGCCAGGGAAGGGGACGGCTACTGCCTGGAGCTTGTGGAGCGGTTTGGCAGATATCTGGGCACTGCCCTGAGCAATGTGGCCCATGTAATGGACCCGGAGGCATTTGTTATTGGCGGCGGTGTGTCGGCAGCCGGGCAGATCATACTGGACACCGCTCAGAAATATTATAAGGAAAATTCCATGTATGCCCTGCAGGAGACGCAGTTTCATCTGGCGGAGCTGGGGAACGATGCCGGTATATACGGCGCTGTGCGTATGGTATTATTTTAAAGACAAATGGAGGGATTGGATCGGACATGATAATCAGAGAACAGGAACCGCTTTCTGCGCATACCACATTCCGGATCGGAGGACCGGCGGCGTATTATCTGATTCCGGAGGACAGGGATGAGGTGCGGGATGCCATCGCTTTTGCAGAAGAAAAGAAGCTGCCGTTTTATGTGCTGGGACGCGGCAGCAATATGCTGTTTGATGATGAGGGATTCCGTGGGGTTATTATTGAGATCGGAAGAGGAATGGAGCAGGTATCCA
Source organism: uncultured Clostridia bacterium (assembly GCA_948467395.1). Lineage (GTDB taxonomy): Bacteria > Bacillota > Clostridia > Lachnospirales > Lachnospiraceae > Eubacterium_F. Next base: position 48,445 of record CAOKDX010000015.1, read on the forward strand.
TGGAGGACATACCGGACGGGACTGTCCGTGTCACGGCACAGGCAGGCATCGCCATGAGTTCCTTTGCCATGCAGCTGGCAGAGGCGGAGCTGACAGGCTTTGAATTTGCCGGGGGGATACCGGGCACACTGGGCGGCGGCATCACGATGAATGCCGGAGCCTATGGCGGGGAGATCCGGGACTGCATCCGGGACGCCACGGTGATGACGGAATCCGGCGAGATACTGGTGCTTGCAAAGGAGCAGCTGGAGCTGGGATACCGCGCCAGTGTGATCCAGAAGAAGAAATATATCGTGCTGGAGGGAAGCTTTGTCTTCGTCCGGGGAAAGAAGGAGGAAATTATGGCGAAGATGAAAGACCTGAACCAGCGGCGCCGGGATAAGCAGCCTCTGGAATTTCCCAGTGCCGGCAGTACGTTTAAGAGGCCGGAGGGGTATTTCGCCGGGAAACTGATCCAGGATGCGGGGCTCCGGGGATACCGGGTAGGAGACGCCCAGGTGTCGGAAAAGCACAGCGGATTCGTGATAAACCGGGGAAACGCCACAGCGGCGGAGGTGAGACAGCTGATCCATGACGTTCAGGAGCGGGTACAGGAGAAGTTTCAGGTGAGACTGGAGCCGGAGGTCAGGATTGTAACAATACAAAATAAAGGATAGAGGATAGTGTAAAAAATGAGATTTGTCATAGTGACAGGAATGAGCGGTGCAGGGCGAAGCTCCGTGATGAGAATATTAGAAGACGACGGTTACTTTTGTGTGGACAATCTGCCGGTGTCCCTGCTGCCTACCTTTGTGCAGCTGACGGAGGATTCCAGTGAGCAGATTGAGAGAGTGGCGCTGGGACTGGATATCCGGGGAGGGCACAATTCCCTGCGGGAAGCGGCCAGTGCGCTGCAGAAGCTGAAGGATGGGGGCTACACCATGGAGATCCTCTTTCTGGAGGCCTCTACGCAGGTTATCGTCAAGCGCTACAAGGAGACAAGGCGTATGCATCCCCTGGCCCGGGGCGGCAGGATGGACAGTGCCATTGAGAATGAGAGGCAGCTGCTGTCGGAACTGAAGAGACAGGCAGATTATATTATTGATACGACGACACTGCTCATCCGGGATCTGAAACAGGAGATCGACCGGATTTTTGTGGCGGATGAGAAGTTCTGTAATTTCTATCTGACCTTTGTCTCATTTGGTTTTAAATATGGAATACCGTCGGATGCCGACCTGGTGTTTGACGTGCGGTTCCTGCCCAATCCTTTTTACATCGACGCCCTAAAGCCGCTAACCGGCAATGACAGGGAGGTCTATGAGTATGTGATGGGATTCGAGAAGGCGGTGCAGTTTCAGAAGAAGTTAAAGGATATGCTGGATTTCCTTATTCCCAATTATATTGTGGAGGGAAAGACGCAGCTTGTCATCGCCATAGGCTGTACCGGGGGAAAACACCGGAGCGTCACTCTCACCAACGCCATGTACAGTGAATTTGAAAATACGGAATATGGATGCAAGAAGGAACATAGAGATATAGAGAAGGACCGGTTACGGAATATATGTCGTTCGCAGGAGAAGTAAAACAGGAGCTGCTGGATCACACAGGCAGGACAAGACACTGCCAGACTGCAGAGCTGGCGGCATTTTTTTCCTGCTTCGGTCAGGTTGTGCTGGAGGAAGACGGAAATTATATCATAAAGTTTTTAACAGAGAACTTGACAGTTTGGAAAAAATGCTATATGTTATTTAAGAAAGCCTTTCACACAGTGCCAGACCTTTCCATCCGGGGGCATCATCAGTTTTTACTATATATATTGGATGATGAGGATGCCATGGCATTTATAAAGGCGATTCAGGTATCTGACGAAGATCCACTGGTGGCAGAGCCGCTGGTCAGCCGCATGTGCTGCAAGCGGGCGTTCCTGCGGGGGATATTCCTCGCCTGTGGCTCCATCACAGATCCCAATAGAGGCTATCATCTGGAACTTGCTGCAGGGGACCGTGACCGTGCGATCCGGATACAGGAGATTATAGGTGTTTTTGAACTCGAAGCAAAGATCATAGAGAGAAAAAGTGGTTATGTTGTGTATATGAAGGAGGGGGCTGCCATAGCGGACTTCCTGAATGTCATCGGCGCCCACACGGCCCTGATGAATTTTGAAAACGTCCGCATCCTGAAAGAGATGCGCAATTCTATCAACAGACAGGTAAATTGTGAGACTGCCAATATTAAAAAGACAGTGTCGGCGGCTGCGCGTCAGATGGAGGACATACGGTATATACACGACAGGATCGGCTTTGGGAATCTTTCAGAGAATCTGTCCCAGATTGCCAGACTGAGACTGGAAAATCCGGAAGTAACACTGAAGGAACTGGGGGAAATGCTTGAGCCGCCCATCGGTAAGTCAGGGGTGAACCACCGATTGCGGAAGCTTAGCGAAATCGCTGAAGAATTGCGAAAGAAAAATCAGGGATTCTAGGTGCCGGTGTAAAGAGCACTGGCAGAGGATGGAGGAAAATCAAAATGATCAAAAAGAATATTGAAGTCGCAGCAGACAGGGAAGAGGCCAGAACCATCGCTGTACTGGTGCAGCTTGCCAGCCAGTATCAGAGCAGTATCAGCATCTGCCAGGAGAACCGGACTGTGAACGCCAAGAGCATTATGGGAATGATGACTCTCGGACTGGCGCCCGGTAAACAGCTGGAACTCTCTGCCGACGGAGAGGATGAGACCGCTGCGATGGATACATTGGTTCAGTATTTAGTTCAGTGACGATGAATATGAGGACGGATGTCGTTCATAAGTAGAAAATAACAGGCGTCAGGGGTTTTCCCTGAAGGGCTGTTATTTTTTCTTCCTGGCGTAACGGCGCTGTTTTGAACCCGTCGTTGAACCAGGAAAGGCCAAGGAAGAAGGTGGAGTATGGATTTTACGCATTTGCATGTGCATACGGAATACAGCCTGCTGGACGGCTCCAGTAAGATTGGGGAGCTGGTCAGCAGGGCGAAGGAGCTGGGGATGGACAGCCTTGCCATAACGGATCACGGCGTGATGTACGGGGTCATTGATTTTTACCGGGCAGCCAGGGCGGCTGGGATCAACCCTGTGATTGGCTGTGAGGTGTATGTGGCACCGGGCTCCCGGTTTGACCGGGAGGCTGGCGGGGAGAATGAGAGCCGATACCATCATCTGGTGCTTCTGGCGGAGAACAATACCGGCTATGCAAATCTGATGAAGATCGTATCCCGGGGGTTTACCGAAGGGTATTACTATAAACCGAGAGTGGATTACGAGGTGCTGCGAACCTATCACCAGGGAATCATTGCCCTGAGCGCCTGTCTCGCCGGCATCGTTCCTACCTTCCTGCGGCGCGGCCTGTACGATGAGGCGAAGGCGGCGGCCCTGGAGCTTCAGGATATATTTGGGGTGGGAAATTTCTTTCTGGAACTTCAGGACCATGGGATCCCGGATCAGAAAACGGTGAATCAGGGCCTGATGCGTCTGAACCAGGAGCTCCACATTGATCTGGCGGCAACGAACGACGTCCATTACATCTATGAATCGGATGTGGAGGCCCATGACATCCTCCTCTGTATCCAGACCGGCAAGAAGGTGTCGGATGAGAACAGGATGCGGTATGAGGGGGGACAGTTCTACCTGAAATCGGCGGAAGAGATGGCGGAGCTTTTTCCCTATGCCATAGAAGCTGTGGAGAACACACATAAGATCGCACAGCGGTGTCATGTGGAGATTGAATTTGGGAAATATAAGCTGCCGCACTTTGATGTGCCCCAGGGCTATACGCCGGAATCCTATCTGCGGGAGCTGTGCGAGGCGGGACTGGGGAACCGGTATGAGACGGTTACGGCGGAGCTGAGGGAACGGCTGGATTATGAGCTGGATACCATCTCATCCATGGGCTTCGTGGATTATTTCCTGATTGTATGGGATTTTATTAAGTATGCCAAGGATCATGACATACCAGTGGGACCGGGCCGGGGATCGGCCGCCGGAAGCCTGGTTGCTTACTCCCTGAATATAACGGATATCATCGATCCCATCCACTATAACCTTCTCTTCGAGCGGTTCCTCAATCCGGAGCGGGTGACCATGCCGGATATAGACATCGACTTCTGCTATGAGAGACGGCAGGAGGTTATTGATTACGTTACGGAAAAATATGGGGAGAAGCGGGTGGTACAGATCGTCACCTTTGGTACTATGGCGGCCCGTATGGTGATCCGGGATGTGGGGCGGGTGCTGGACATGCCCTATGCCTTTGTGGACACGGTGGCAAAAATGATCCCCATGGAGCTTGGGATCACGATTCCCAAGGCGCTAAAAATGAATCCGGAGCTGAGAAGGATGTATGACTCGGATGACCAGACGAAGAAGCTCATTGATATGTCCCTCCGTCTGGAGGGGCTCCCCCGGCACACATCCGTTCATGCGGCGGGGGTTGTCATCAGTCCGGAGGAGGTGGATGAATTTGTACCGCTCTCCCGGGCGGCAGACGGGAGTATTACGACGCAGTATACTATGGTGACGCTGGAGGAGCTGGGGCTTCTCAAGATGGACTTTCTGGGACTCCGCACGCTGACAGTAATAAAAAACGCCATTGACGGAGCCTTTGACGTACACGATATCGACTATGAAGACCCGGAAGTCTACGAGATGATCAGCGCCGCTCATACGGAGGGTGTGTTTCAGCTGGAGAGTGCGGGCATGAAGAACTTTATGAAGGAGCTGAAGCCCCGGAACATGGAGGATATTATCGCCGGTATCTCCCTGTACCGCCCCGGTCCCATGGATTTTATTCCCAAATACATACAGGGAAAAAATGATCAGGGGCACATCACCTATGACTGCCCTGAGCTGGAGCCGATCCTTTCACCTACCTACGGCTGCATCGTCTATCAGGAACAGGTTATGCAGATCGTCCGGGATCTTGCGGGTTACAGCTATGGCAGGAGCGATCTGGTGCGACGCGCCATGTCGAAGAAAAAAGCATCGGTGATGGAGAAGGAGAAAAACAACTTTATCTATGGAAATGAGGAGGAGGGCGTCGAGGGCTGCATCCGCCGGGGTATTCCGGAGGAGGTGGCGAGAAAGATCTATGATGAGATGACGGATTTCGCCAAATATGCATTCAACAAATCCCATGCCGCCGCCTATGCGGTAGTGGCCTATCAGACTGCCTGGCTCAAATGCCATAAGCCGGTGGAATTCATGGCCGCGCTGATGACTTCCTTTATGGAGCACACCGGTAAGATCACCGAGTACATTATGAACTGCCGCCAGCTGGGGATCCGGATCCTGCCGCCGGATATCAACGAGGGAAACTACCGGTTTACCCCATATCAGGGAAATATACGGTATGGTCTCGCAGCCATTAAGGGTGTGGGCCGTCCGGTTATCGAAGAGATCGTGGCGGAGCGGGAGTCCGGCGGCCGGTATCGCTCCCTGAAGGATTTCTGTATGCGCCTGTCCGGGGGAAAGGCAGTGAATAAGAGAACGATGGAGAGCTTTATTAAGTCCGGGGCCCTGGACAGCCTGCCGGGAACCCGCAGACAGAAAATGAGTATCTATATCAGTGTGATGGACGGTGTAAACCAGGAGCGGAAAAATACGCTCACCGGCCAGATGTCCCTCTTCGACTTTGCTGCGCCAGAGGAACAGGAGGAACTGGATGTGGCGATGCCGGATGTGGGGGAATTTGACAAAGAGATGATCCTCGCTTTCGAAAAGGAGGTGCTGGGAGTCTATATCAGCGGGCATCCACTGGAGGAATACGAAGAACTGATGCGCCGCAGTGTAACCCGGACCACCGCGGATTTTATACCGGCTGACGGAGAGGATATGCCGAAGGTACAGGATCAGGAGAGGGCGGTGATTGGCGGGATGATCATAGCCAGAACGGTGAAGACCACCAGGACCAACAGCCTTATGGCATTTATTACCATTGAGGATATGTATGGCACGGCAGAGGTCATCGTCTTTCCAAAGGATTACGAAAAAAACCGCCTCCTTCTGGAAGAGGACCGGAAGGTCTTTGTACAGGGCAGGGCGACGGTGGAAGAGGACAAGCCGGCGAAACTGATCTGCTCGCAGATCATCCCCTTTGACCAACTGGATCAGTCGCTGTGGCTCCAGTTTGAGACGAAAGAGAAATACCGGGAAGAAGAGCCGTGGATCTTTGAAACCCTTGCCGGATACGATGGGAAGGATGAGGTAAATATATACGTCTCCGGCGACCGCGCCACAAAGAAGCTGCCAGCCAGCCATTCCACCAAGGTCTGCCAGGAACTTCTGGGGAAACTCTATGACAGGTTTGGGCCGGAGAATGTGAAAGTGGTTCAAAAGAGTGTTGAAAAAAATTTGTAAAAATAGTACAATTGGAGTTGTACATGTTTATTTAGATGCATTTGGAGGATATAAGAAATGGCAAAAGAGATTAAGACAATCGGTGTACTGACCAGCGGCGGGGATGCTCCAGGCATGAATGCCGCGATCCGCGCAGTTGTTCGCGCAGGCATTGCCAGCGGTCTGAAAGTAAAGGGGATCCGCAGGGGATATGCTGGTCTGATGGAAGAAGATATTTTTGAAATGGGAACCATGAGTGTAACGGATATTGTACAGCGTGGCGGTACGATTCTTTTTACCTCCCGTTGTAAGAGGATGATGACGCCGGAAGGGCAGAAACAGGCAGCGGATATATGCCGCAAGCATGGCATTGACGGCGTTGTCGTAGTCGGCGGCGACGGCTCTTTCCGCGGTGCGCAGAAGCTGTCAGAAAATGGCATCAATACCATTGCCATTCCAGGAACGATTGATCTCGATATTGCCTGTACGGAATATACCATCGGTTTTGATACGGCGTGTAATACTGCCATGGAGGCCATTGATAAGGTGCGCGATACCTCGGCTTCCCATGAGCGCTGCAGTATCATCGAAGTAATGGGGCGCACTGCCGGGCATATTGCACTGTGGTGTGGAATCTCCAACGGTTCCGAATATGTGCTTATACCGGAGCGCCATAAGGAGAGCGATGAACAGGCCATCATAGAGAAGATTCAGTCAAAGCGCCGGATTGGAAAGAAGCATCATATTGTGGTAAACGCAGAGGGCGTGGGCAATTCTTATGAAATGGCAGAACGCATTGAAGCGGCAACCGGCATCGAGACCAGGGCAACCGTTATCGGACATATCCAGAGAGGTGGAAATCCTACCTGCCGCGATCGCGTCTATGCATCCGCCATGGGTGCGCTGGCGGTGGATCTTCTGCTGGAGGGAAAGACGAACCGTGTTGTGGCATATACCGATGGGGAATTTTGTGATTATGACATCGATGAGGCGCTGGCTATGACGAAGGACATTGACCAGCATCTTTACAGTATGACGAAGAGATTGTCACGATAAGCAAAAAAATGTCACGCAGGGTTTTTCCCGGCGTGACATTTTTTTTACCTATCTTATTATTCTTCTTCCGGAATCAGCTCATCCTCATCATTTTCCGCTTCATCCGACGCTCCCTCTTTCTCTTCCGGGGAGAGTGTAACATAATCTCTGTCGTCATCTTCATCATACAGATCGTTATCGAAATCGTCATCATCATAATCGTCCAGATAATCTTTCATCAGGACGTTTTTGAGAAAATATAAAATTCCTCCCACTGCTGCGGCAACCGCAGTAAGCCCCAAGAGAAATTTAAGGAATTTTTTCATTGTCGTTCCATCCTTTCTATCCGTATGGTTATTATACCCGATACGTTATTATTTATTCTATATAATAAGGGATTATGTCTGAAAAGTAAAGAGGTTTTGGTAAATATGCCTTTATTATTTTATAAAATGCTTTTATTTTTGTGAATTTTATGATTGTAAAAATTTTATTAACGGTGTATAATCTTCGTATAACAAACAATAATCTATTTACTATGCGTGGAGGTTAATTATGGCAGCTACTAAAACAGCTAAGACAACAACTACACCAAAGGCACCTGCTCAGACGAAATTACCAGTGGAAGAGACAAAGAAGCCGGAAGCCGAAGTTAAGGCAGAGACGATGAAAGAAGAGACGAAGAAGGAAGAAGTTAAGGAAACGGTAACAAAGGAAGAAGCTCCTGCTGCAAAGAAAACGGAAGAGGTTAAGCCAGCTGCAAAAAGAGGACGCAAGCCAGGAAGCACGAACAAAAAGCCTACAAGAAAGACGACCGCAACAACCCGCAAGACAACAAAGAAAGAAAACGTAGATGAGAAGACAGAAGTATTTGTTCAGTATGCCGGCCAGGAATTTTCCGAGAGAAGCATTATGGAGAAAGTAGAAGCAGCCTGGGAGGCTGAGGGCAAGAAGACATCTGCCATCAAAAAAGTTAAGCTGTATGTAAAGCCAGAAGATGGCAAAGCGTATTATGTAATCAATGAAGGCCTCAAAAACGGATCGACTGGTGCAATAGATATGTGAAAAAGATAAATAAAGATTGTTAAGAAAAATTGCCGCTATGCGGCAATTTTTTTCAACAGGTCAAGCTTGAAAGCGGGGGGAGATATATGAATAGAAAAATTTTTACATGGATAAAAAGAACTGGTGCCGGGATTTTACTTTTTGCATTTATGGTATCCGGGCTCACTGGCTGTCAGGGGAAGGAGAACCAGGATAATGACATCACACCCTCTCCTAAAGTGCAGAGGAACCAGGACAATGACATTACCCCTTCTCCTAAAGTGAAGGAAGAGGAGGAATCGTACGGATATGAGGTCAGAGGGGATGTACTGTATGTGAGTGGGACAAGAGGGTTTGGTTTTCTATTTGGTAACGATAGTGAGGAACCCATTTCCAATGGAGTAGTTTTGTGGTATGTGGACGGACAGGATGCTAAAAAGATGTTTATTGAAAAAAATGTTCAGTTAGAATGGAGTGAAGACGATTTGGATACTGATAAATCTACTTACGGATCAAATGTTGCAGGATGTCCCTTTGTCTCTGAAATAAGTGTAGATGAGGAAAATCCTCTGATGTATGCGAAGGATGGAATATTGTATCTATATGGATATGACCGCCATCATAAGGAAAAGGGTCTGTATGCCTGTCCGATGGCCAGAAAGGGCAGGATTAAAATCCCGGAAGGGGAAAAGGTCATCTGGAGTTGTGCATTTAACGGATGCAGTCATATTACATCCGTTTATATACCAAAGTCTATACAGGGAATAGGAGACGCAGCATTTGGCGATATGATCTCATGTAAGAGCATCGAGGTTTCAGAAGAGAACCGATATTATAAATCCATCAATGGTGTGTTGTATACGAAGGATGGCAAAGTCCTGCTTGCCTATCCTTCGGGCAGGAGACAAAAAAAGTTCCAGGTTCCCCAAGGAGTAAAGTACATTGCCAGCGGGGCCTTTATGAAGGCGGATTATTTAGAGACAGTGGTTCTGCCGGAGAGTGTTAATTATGTTTATGGATCGGCATTCCTCTCCTGTGATAACATGCGCAGGGCGGTGCTAAAAGGAGATATAGAGTATCTTGAACCTTATTCGTTTTATAGAACTGCCATTCAGAACAGAGATGAGTTGCCGGAATATACGGAATTATATGTCGACTGGAGAAAGAAGTATCATTATTTTGATTTAAACAGCAAATACTGGATAACGGGGTACAGGTGACTGGGCAGATGAAAGGATTACCGGAAATTTTTCTCATCCGATTTTTCGCTGGCTCTCATCACGGCATTCTTTCCATACCGGCTCCGTATGGAGTCGATGGCAGATTCCAGTTTCTTTCGTTTTTCTAACCTTTCATGGTCAAAGAGATTGAGCTGACGCAGGGAATCCTTCGTGATCTTACTTGTGGATACCCCCAGCAGGCGGACTGGGGAGCCGTCCCAGCATTCATCAAAAAGACGGCATGCCTGTTGATAAAGTTCCTCCGGGGAATCCGTGGCGGAGAGAAGGGTGCACTGGTGGCTGTACCGCATAAAGTCAGAATTTTTTATGGATACTGCCACGACACTGGCACGGACGTGATCCCTCTGAAGGCGTTTCCCGACAGAATCACAGAGGCGGCGGAGGACATCTTTTGCTTCATGGGAATCCGTGACATCATGGGAGATAGTCGTGGAGCTGCCATAGCCTTTACTGTCCGGCGCCTGTGCCGCCACAGGAGCTTCATCAATTCCATTTGCGTAGTTATATATCATGGCACCATGTTTTCCCAGATGGGAGCAGATAATGGCTTTATCGGAATGTGCCAGATCCCCAATGGTGCGGATGCCGAGATTGTACAATTTCTGTTCGGTGGAGCGGCCTACGAAAAGCAGGCGGCGGATGGACAGCGGCCACATCTTTTCCTGAATCTCATGGGGAAAGAGACTGTGAACCCGGTCGGGCTTTTCAAAATCAGAGGCCATCTTTGCCAGCATCTTATTACAGGAGACGCCGATATTGACAGTAAAGCCAAGGCGGTGGTGGACGTCCTGGCGGAGTTCTTCGGCAGCCTGAACCGGATTGGAACAAATGTCTTTGGAGATACCGGTCATATCGACAAAGGCCTCGTCAATGCTGAATTGCTCCACTGCCGGGGAGTATTCACGAAGCAGTTCCATCAGCTTGTGGGAGTTTTCTTCATAGATCCGGCGCCGGGGCGGAACGATAACCAGATTCGGACACTTCTTTAGAGCCTCCCCGATGGTTTCAGCTGTCTGGATGCCATAGGAGCGGGCGGGCATGGATTTGGCAAGAACGATTCCATGCCTGCTCTTCCTGTCTCCGCCGATGGCGGACGGTATTGTGCGAAGATCCAGGGACTCTCCCAGTACCCGGATCCGGTACAGAGCCTCCCAGCTCAGATAGGCATTGTTGACATCAATATGAAAGATAATCCGTTCCATGTCCTGCCCCTCCGTTTTGCTTCAATATCTACAGTGTAACACAGGGGTGAATATGTTGCAAATGGGGCTGAGGTATCTTATAATGCTGTTATAGAAATTGGTATGCCGGTGCGCCTGCGAAGGAGGGGTAAAATGAAAACCGTGATTCGGTTATGTCTTACTATAGCTGGGGCAGTGCTGCTTTTTGCCGCAGTTGCTAAGTTTACATACATTGGTGACGGGAAAATTACAAAGGGAACTTATCGAATAAAGGATTTTAGCCGTTATCCCGATGCCTTCATCGAAGTGGGGGAAGATTCGATACAATTTTTCAATATTGACCTCAATGAGATCTATCAGGAGGGGCAGTTAAAACAATATAACGAAGTGATAGCAAGAAAACCGGATCTGGCTTTATCGGAGGAGGAGGTAAAACAAGCCTCCGACCTGAATGCCATAATGGTACAGAAGCCCTATTATGTGGATTTTCCATCGGAGGTGGATTCTGATATCAAATCGGGAACATTTACCTATGAGTATAACTTTTATCAAAAAGTATTTTTCGGTTTCGGAATAGAATATAATTCATTGAACAAGTCAATTCACATTGCTCACTATATCCAGGAGCTCACGTTTGAAAAGTAAAGGAGAGGAGAAATGATTGATCTGATAAACCTGGGGAAATGCTACAGGGACGAGTCCGGTGAAAACTGGGCAGTGAGGGAGCTGAAGCTACATATTGATCCGGCCCGGTTTACAAGTATTGTCGGAAGGTCCGGGAGTGGCAAATCTACACTGCTGAAAATGATAGGAGGACTTCTGGTTCCCGACGAGGGGAGGGTTATTCTGGATGGTGCCGGACTTTACGAGTTAGACGAAAAGAAAATCGCAGATTACCGGTGCAGAGAGATTGGTTTCGTTTTTCAGGATTTTCTTCTGGAGGAACGGTATACGGTATACCAGAATATGGAGATTGTGCTTATGATTTCCGGAACGGCGCCTGGAAAGAGGAAGGACATGATTGAAGAGGCATTAGAAAACGTGGGTATGCGGCATAAGATAAAAGCGGTGGTCAAACATCTGTCCGGGGGCGAGAGGCAGCGGGTCTGTATAGCAAGAGCTGTTGTAAATTCTCCCAGAATTATTCTTGCCGACGAGCCATGCGGAAACTTGGACTGGGAAAATGGACAGGCCGTTATGAAACTGCTGCGGGAGCAGGTGGAGCAGGGGAAAAATGTGGTTCTCGTCACGCACAACAGGGAAGATGCGGGAATGACAGATGAGGTCATTACACTTCAGGATGGGAAGATAATCGATCATGAAAATATATGATACCTTACAATTGGTGAAAAATGAATACCAGTATGGGAGATGGGAATGGATACTGAATATAGTACTCCAGGTACTGATCTTTTCCTGCACGTTCTTTGTTATCTCTCTGGTGACAGACCTTGGCGGCATGGGAGAGGAATATCTGCATAAGCTGTATCCCGATGGATATGAATTCTCGCTTACTGGTTATACGGAAGAGGATACGGACGAACTGGAGAGTATGGGATTCCGCAATCTGGGACTGGGAGAAGACGGCGGAATGGGCACAAGGGATACCATCCGGGGCATATGGAGAATTAAGATAAAAGCGATCCTGGCGGGGAAAGATATTTGGAATCCGGATTTGGATGAATTTATCACGATGCTTGGATGTTTTCAGATTATCTTTGGAATGACAGCCCTTCTTCTGATCGTCGTGACGGTAAATCATCTGTCTCACTCATTTTCCATAAAGCTTATAAGCAGGAAACGGTATATCCAGATGCTGTTCCGCCTGGGATGCCGCCAAAAAGAGATTCGTAGGATTTACCGTATATTTTTCAGCGTGGGAACCCTGGTTTCCCTTCTGGTATCCTGTGTCATAAATACCATTTTGATCTGGGGCTTAAATCGTTATGTTAACGATGTGCTGGGGATCTGGAACGGCATGCGTGCGGTACGCATACTGGAGGGAGCGGGGCTGCTTCTTGTGATAGAGCTGATGCTGGGGCTGGCATGCAGGAAGATTTGGGGGGAGTATGATGATAGGAAGAGATAGGGTCAGAATGGCTGTTTTCAATCTGCGGGCAGACAAAAAGGCGGTGAGAAAGATTGTCTTCGGCCTGATTGTCATACAGGTAATGATGACGTGCTTTGTTTCGGTCTTACATTCCTATCATGTCTATAAGGATGATTTTAACAAGAAGTATAAGAAGGACTGTTATTATTATACGGAGGCGGCGGACATGACAGCGGAAGCAGAGCAGGTGGAGTCTCTGCTCCGTGAGGGACAGGAAATCTGCAGGAAGTATTCGGCGGACAGCACCGTTACGATATGCGATATCATGAGCCGGGATGAGGAAGTAATTTTCAGCGCGGGGAATATACAGATCATAGCGGATGGCAATTATCACAGGGCATCCTGCGCCACTGGTATCGGCGGCGCAGCCAGTATCAGTGATAATATTAAGACGGCCGCCAGTCCGGTGGATATTGCTCTCTATCAAAAAGGGATGAAGCTCGTACCGGATTTCCTTGATGACGGCGTCACGGGACGATATCCGGAAGGACCGGGTGAGATTATGCTGGATAATTATATATTAGAGATTTATGGATTTCATCAACCGGCGGAAGAGCTGGTGGGCAAAACGGTGAGCCTGTATTACGATAAAGGAAAGAACGGAAGGACACTTTTTCATCAGTATAAGCTTGTTGGAATTTTCTCCTCTGATATGCTGGCGGCAAGGGAGAGCAGAGTCCCTTCCGATCTGCATCTGGAGCATATCTACGTCAATATGAGGGATGAGGACAGAAAGGACTACCGGATCTCTTATAGCAGTACCAGATATTATCTGGATGACTATGCAGAATATGTGGGAAATTATGACGCACCGGGAGATCTTGTGAGACTGAACCTGAAACAGGTGCTGTACGGTGAGGGGGAGATCCAGGTCACTGCCAAGGGAATGGAATACTGCGTCCTGTACTTTCTAATGGAAAACATTGGTATAATTTTATTGACGCTGGGATCTGTCATCGCTTTGATCACTCTCTTCTCTATCCTGTATCTTTTTGGTTTTTTTCGGAACAGACAGAAAAAATACCGGATGATGCTGACCTGTATCGGAATGCAGAAATCCGACCAGAGGTGGGTCTGCTCACTGGAGATTCTTTTGATTCTGTTTGAGTCCGTTATAGGCAGCAGTTATTTTTCTGCCATTCTCCTTATGATCCTAAACTATGTATCCACTACGGCGCTGGGATTTGCGATTCGGCTGCTGTAAGGATCCACCACTTGCAATAAATCCCATTTTCATGTAAAATGATGTTCGTTGGAAGATTGCAAAGACATAAGATCAGCTGGTTAAGGAGGTTATTTCACTATGTTTAAGATCAATGACAATTATTTAAAATTACCTGGCAGTTACCTTTTTTCCACCATCGGCAAAAAGGTGGCGGCCTTTAAGGAAACGAACCCGGACAAGGATGTGATCAGTCTCGGCATCGGCGATGTGACACAGCCTCTGGCGCCAGCAGTAATCCAGGCGCTTCACAGCGCCGTGGACGAAATGGCGGAGGCAGAGACATTTCATGGGTACGCACCGGATCTGGGATATGAGTTTCTCCGCAGTGCCATTGTGGAAAACGATTACAGGATGCGCGGGGCAGATATTGCACTGGATGAAGTATTCGTCAGCGACGGGGCAAAAAGTGATTCGGGCAATATTGTAGATATTTTTGCACAGGACAATATTATTGCTGTGACGGATCCGGTATATCCTGTCTATGTAGACAGCAATGCCATGTCCGGAAAGACAGGGGAATATGAGAAAGACAGGGAGTGCTGGTCAAAGGTGGTCTATATGCCGTGTACGGCGGAAAATAATTTCGTGCCGGAGATACCGGAGACAACACCGGATATTATTTATATCTGCTGTCCCAATAACCCCACAGGTACGACGCTGACGAAGGGGGAGCTGCAGAAATGGGTGGATTATGCCAATGAGCACCGGGCGGTGATCATCTATGATGCTGCCTATGAGGCCTATATTTCAGAGACGGACGTCCCTCATAGCATTTATGAGTGTGACGGTGCGAAGACATGTGCCATTGAGATGAGGAGCTTTTCCAAGAATGCCGGC
The DNA here is from genome assembly GCA_948467395.1 of uncultured Clostridia bacterium. Lineage (GTDB taxonomy): Bacteria > Bacillota > Clostridia > Lachnospirales > Lachnospiraceae > Eubacterium_F. The sequence goes on from CAOKDX010000015.1 coordinate 63,466, forward strand.
TTTACCGGAACGCGTCTTGGCTTTACTATAGTTCCCAAGGCTCTGACCTGCGACGGCGTCTCGCTTAACAGCCTGTGGGCAAGACGTCATGGTACGAAATTTAACGGGGCACCGTATATTATCCAGAGGGCGGGGGAGGCTGTCTACAGCGAGGCCGGACGATCCCAGACCAGGGCGCAGATCGCCTATTATATGAATAATGCAAGGGAGATTCGAAATGCCCTGACAGATATGGGATACACGGTATTTGGCGGCGTCAATGCCCCCTATATCTGGCTGAAAACGCCGGACGGCATGAAATCCTGGGATTTCTTTGACCGGCTGCTGGAGCGTGCCTATGTAGTGGGCACGCCGGGCTCTGGTTTTGGACCAAGTGGAGAGGGGTATTTCCGCCTCACCGCTTTCGGATCTGCGGAGAACACAAAGAAGGCATTGGAGAGAATCAGAAAATTGTAAGAAGAATACATGGCGGCGGTGCTAATACAGATTAGCGCCGCCGAATTATAAGGAGGGAGCAGTATGGGATTCAAACGGACTATTCTATCGGCAGCGGCGGGACTGCTTGTACTGACGGCTGTTCTATTAACGGGGACATCGTCCCGGGCGGACTCTGTGGAGGTAAGACCGTACCTGGCATTTGGCGCCGATCTGACAGGCAGCCAGAAAAATGAGGTAATGAAGCTTCTTGGCGTCACGTCAAAGGAGCTGGCAGATTATGAAACGGTAGAGGTGACCAACGCCGAGGAGCACAAATATCTGGATACCTATCTGGACAAGAGTGTGATTGGCACAAGGGCGCTCTCCTCAGTAAAGATTGAAGAAGCAGATGCCGGGGCGGGGATTACTGTGGAGACTCACAACATCTCCTTCTGTACGGAGGAAATGTATACGAACGCCCTTGTGACAGCGGGGATCAGCGACGCCGTCGTGACGGTGGCGGGACCTTTTGAGATATCCGGTACAGCGGCTCTGGTGGGCGCCATGAAAGCCTATGGCACCATGACTGGCCAGGAGATTGACAGTGAGAGTGCAGACGCTGCCACCAACGAGCTGGTGCTTACCGGCCAGCTGGGAGAGAGCGTCGGCAGAGAGGAAGCGGCCCAGCTGGTGGCTCTTGTGAAGAATAAGGTATTGGAGGGAGAGCTGTCATCGACAGAAGAGATCACAGAAGCAGTAGAGGAGGCGTCGGAGGAGCTGAAGGTTTCACTGACGGAGGATCAGAAGGCTGAGCTGACAAAGCTGATGCAGAAGATCGGTTCCCTGGATCTGGATATTGACAATCTGAAATCCCAGGCACAGGGGATCTATGACAAGTTAAAGGATATGGACATAGATCTCAGTGAGGCAAAGGGCGTTCTGGCAAAGATTGGTGATTTCTTTAAAGATCTGTTTCAGGGCATCATTCACTTCTTTCAGGAATTATTTTAAAAGAGAAGAGGAATATAGGGGAATGGAAATAATTGAAGGAATATATGCCAGCGCGGGGGTATTCACCTGCAGCAATGCGGAACACGGGCTGGATCCCTATGCGGCGGCCCAGCTAAAGAATTTGTGCGATAATCCGGTATCACAGGGCACGGTGATCCGGGTTATGCCGGATGTGCATCCGGGAAAGGTGTGCACCATCGGACTTACTATGACTACAGGGAAAAGGGTGATCCCTCACATTGTGGGGATTGATATAGGCTGCGGTATCACGCTCGCCAGGATAAAGGCAAAGAGGCTGGAATTCCAGAAACTGGATAAGGTGATCCGGGAAAATGTTCCTTCTGGCTTTGAAGTCCGCAGGACGCCCCATCGTTCTGTCCCGGAATTCGACTTCGGAAGACTGCGCTGCGCCGCCCATATCAACCGCAAAAAGGCGGAGCTTAGCCTGGGAACACTGGGCGGGGGCAATCATTTTATCGAGCTGGACAAGGACGGAGAGGGAAATATATATCTTGCGGTCCACTCTGGCAGCCGCCATCTGGGGAAAGAGGTGACGGATCATTATGTAGATGCGGGGGCCGCCCGGCTCAAAAAGGCTGGTGCAGACATTCCGTATCCCATGACCTATATCGAGGGAGAACTGCAAGAGGACTATTTCCACGACCTGCAGGCGGTTCAGGAATATGCTGAAGGGAACCGCCGTATTATGGTGGATGAGATTGCCCGTGGTATGAAGTGGAAGGTGCAGGAGGTGTGCTCCTGCATCCACAATTACATTGATTTCTCCCAGGAGCCGCCGGTTCTGCGTAAGGGAGCCATCTCAGCCAGAGAGGGTGAGCGTGTGGTGATCCCGGTGAACATGCGGGATGGGATCATACTGGGCACGGGGCTTGGCAATCCGGAATGGAACTATTCGGCTCCTCATGGCGCCGGACGGATTGCAAAGAGAGAGGATATCGCCGCGGGCCATACACTGGCGGAATTTAAGTCTGCGATGAAGGGAATTCACTCTCCCTCCATCAGCAGGGCAACACTGGATGAGGCGCCCTTTGCCTACCGGAGTCTGGGGGAGATACGGGATGTGATACAGGAGACGGTTCGGATCGAGAAGGTGATCCGGCCCATATATAATTTTAAGGCGGAGTAGCCGGCGGAAGGGGGACCGCGATGATTTTGCAATTGAGCTCCGGACAGGGTCCGGCGGAGTGCGAGCTGGGCGTGGCACTGCTGATGGATGCGCTGAAAGAGGAGTTTCCGGATATCGAGATCCTGTCCGGGTGCAAGGGAAGGGAAAAGGGGGGTTACCGTTCCCTGCTCCTTTCCACAGAAGTAGATCTCTCCTTTCTGGAGGGGAGCGTACAGTGGATCTGCCAGAGTCCATACCGTCCTCTTCATCCGAGAAAGAACTGGTATATGGACGTCAGCGTGATCCCCGAGGTGGAAGATTTTGATATCGAGGGGGAGATAAGGGCGGAGACCTTTCATTCCGGAGGAAAGGGCGGTCAGAATGTCAATAAGGTGGAGACTGGTGTCCGGCTGATCCATGTTCCCAGCGGCGTCACTGCGGTTTCCACAGCCCGGAGGAGCCAGCACGCCAACAAAAAGGAGGCCATGTGCAGGCTCAACGCCATCCTGCAGGATCGGGCAGACCACGCCAGGTCGGAGCAGACCAAAGAGGCATGGCGGGAGCATACAAGGATTGTCCGGGGAAATCCTGTCAGGGTATATGAGGGAAGAAGTTTTATCCGAAAGAGATAGAAAGGGGAATCCAGCATAAGATGAAGGCAGTCCTATTTGATATGTATGAGACACTTATTACACATTACGACAGTCCCCTATATTTCGGCCAGCAGATGGCGGCAGATGCCGGGATTCCAGAATCCCGGTTCCTGTCTCTCTGGCAGGCCTCGGAGCAGGACCGTACCATTGGGAAAATCTCTCTGGAGGAAATACTGGAAAAGATCATGAGGAAGAATCGATGCTATTCCGAAAAACTCCTGACAAGGATTACGGAAAAGCGGCTGGAGGCCAAGCGGGAATGCTTTTGTCATCTGCATCCCGGAATCCTTCCCATGCTCACTGCCCTAAAAGAGCAAAAACTTCTCACCGGTCTTATCAGCAACTGTTATTCAGAGGAGGTAACCGCCATCCGGGAATCGGTTCTTCTTCCGTATTTTGATGCGGTGTATCTCTCCTGCGAGCAGGGTGTCGGGAAACCGGATGCCAGGATCTATGAACGCTGTATGGAACATCTTTCGGTGAAACCGGAAGAGTGCCTCTATGTGGGAGACGGCGGCAGCGGTGAGCTGGAGGCGGCCAGGGAACTCGGTATAACGGCGCTGCAGGCGGTCTGGTATCTGCGCAGGGGAAGTGGACAGCCTGCGGCCCCCAAACCGGATTTCCCGCAGCTTGGGACGCCAATGGATATCATAGAATTTTTGAAGGAGGTAAAGCGAACATAGTTCGCTTTACTATTTGTGCCGAAGCGCCACAAATAGTATGGATGTACAGAGCAAAAACAATTCGCTGCTTTTTGCCCGTACTTCCTCCGCTGCGCTGCGGAATGGAGGATTTATATGAGATTTACATTTTGCCCACACTGTGGAAATAGGCTGGGAAAGAGGGAGATAGGAGACGAGGGGCTGATTCCGTTCTGCGAAGCGTGTGACGTTCCTTTATGGGATATGTTTACCACAAGCATTATTGCCGCTGTGGTAAATGAACAGAACGAGATTGCGCTGCTGAGGCAGAATTATGTCTCTGCCACAAAGTATGTCTGTGTAGCTGGGATCATGAAGCTGGGGGAATCCGCAGAAGAAACCACAGTTCGTGAAATTGAGGAAGAGCTGGGGCTGACGGTAACGGAATTACAATATATCGCCAGCTATCCCTATGATAAGAAGGAGATGCTGATGCTGGGGTACAGGGCTTCGGTGGAGAAGAAGGATTTCGTTCTGTCCGGAGAGGTAGACTCGGCGGAATGGGTCAGACTGGACCAGGCTCCGCAGCTGCTCCGTGAGGACAGTATCGCATGGCAGCTGGTACAGCAGATAATAAGGAGCTGATACATTTTGTTCCGGTCTCCGGTCAGGGGAATAGAATGGAGATAAGAAAGCGATACAGGAAATCTTGTTATGCAGAATCGAATTTCTCTTGAACCAGAGGCGATGGAGGTCTGTAAAGCCAATTCCAAGCCGCCTCTTATTTTTCAGCTGCCGCCGTGCAAAGGACGAAAGGTCCTGGAGGAGGCGCAGAGTACGCCGGTGTCCATGTATCCGGCCGATGTCAGAAGGATAACCGCAGATACGGGAGAGTGGGGGGAGATTCCGGTGTATGTCGTCTGTCCACGGCATATTTCTTCCTCATCTAATGTTATTTATTATATCCATGGTGCGGGATGGGTATTCGGCAGTTTCCACACCCATGAGAAGCTGGTGAGGGAACTGGCGGCGCGGACAAATTCCGTCCTTGTATTCCCGGAATACAGCCGTTCCCCAGAGGCTCGTTATCCCGTGGCCATCGAGCAGTGTTATCATGTACTGTGCCAGCTTCCAGCCCTTCTGGCCAGAATGAATATTTCCATAAATCCATGTACCCTCACTGTGGCAGGGGATAGTGTGGGGGGGAATATGGTTATTGCCATGACCCTTATGGCAAAAGAGCGAAAGGAACCCTATATTCAGAAACAGCTTCTGTTTTATCCCGTTACCAATGCCTGCTTCGGAACCGCATCCTACCACCAGTTTGCCAGGGGATATTATCTCTACCGGGAGGGTATGATGTGGTTCTGGGATCAGTATACGGAATCACCCTGTGATAGATCTGACATCACGGCATCCCCCCTTCGGGCAGACATCAGTCAGCTGAAGGGACTGCCTGCAGCTATGATCATCAATGGAGAGGCGGACGTCCTGCGGGACGAGGGAGAGGCATATGCCCGGAAGCTTCGGAAGGCGGGAGTGGATGTTACCGCACTGAGATTTCAGGGAATGATTCACGATTTTGTTATGCTGAACGCCCTGGACCAGACAAAGGCGTGCCGGGCAGCGATGGACTCCGCTGCTGCATGGATCAATCGTGAGAATGAGGAGGAAGAACAACGAAACAGGAACAATAGTTACAAATGTTCAGTATAATTGTTACTGGTGGGATTGGGAAAGAGGGAGTATGATTATAATAATATCTATAGGTAGAAACGGGACAGCCGGGAAGGCTGTCCTTAAAAAATAACAAGAGTATATTACGGTAATATGCGGAAAGGAAAAATATATGAATAGAAAAAAGGAAAAAATAATAAAAAGGGTTGCGGCTGTCTGCAGCGCATTGGCGATAGGAGTGGTAAGTCTCTCTCCAGGTGCCATGGCGGCAGGAAATATTAAAGATTCTGACTGGAAGTTCAGTTTTGCAGTTTCAGGAACCGGACTTGCAGCAAAAGAGGGAAGGGAAAAGCTGGATGATACATCGGTATATATGAAATGCACAGGCGTAAGACCGCTGCAGTCAGGCAGCATAAGCGGAGTTTCTTTTAGGGCGACAGCATATGGGGGTGATTCTGCAACTGGTTCATTTAGTAATATAGGCTATAACGGAAAAAAATCTCCGACATATAGTATGTATAATGGGAAAGTACAATATATGACAAATTATATTCATGAAGCTGGAAAGCGCTATGCCAACATCTTTTATCAGCCCGAAAATGGAGGCTATTTGGAATTCTCCGGCAAATGGAGTCCGGATAGTGTATAAAGGCAGGAGATTTAGAGCGAAGATCTGACGGGGTTAGCCTTTCATCTTATTATCTGCCGGCCGACTGATATTGCCGGCTGGCAGACAGGATAAAAGCAGCCTGTTTTTTGACTGGAGAGGGAGATTTATATGAAAAAAGCGATTCAACTGGAATTATACAGGGCGTTTCACAATCCAGGTTTCTGGCTGGCACTGGCGGCAGGCTGTGTGATTGCTGCTGCTCACTTTTTCCAGCAGGTACTGCCGGATGCGTCCCATATATATAGTGGTGAGGAAATGGCTTATCCGGTAACTATTTTTAATAGTATTCTGCCCATGGATTATGTAAGCTTTTATGGCAATATATATTATTATTCTTTACCACTCTTATGCGTTCTGCCGTTTGGCGTATCTTATTTTCAGGATGTACATACAGGTTACTGGAAAAATATCTGTGTCAGAACGGAAAAGGGGGCCTATCTGACCGGAAAATATCTGGCGGTTTTCTTGTCGGCAGGAGTGGTCTGCATTGTACCGCTGATTTTGAATTTGATGCTCACAGCAGCTGTAATACCGGCTCTGGTCCCTCAGACAGGTACTAATTTATTTGCGGTGGCGGAGTTTTCTTTTATGTCGGGAATTTTTTATTCGAGCCCGTTTGCCTATCTTGTGTTTTACTTCCTGCTGGATTTTATTATGGCGGGAACGCTGGCCTGTGTAGCACTGGGAGCATCCTGTTTTGCAAAAAATCCTTTTGCTGTTCTATTTTCCCCTTTTTTACTGTTTTTTCTGTTGCAGGCATTGAGCAGTTTTTCTGGGTATATTTACTGGAATCCCTATAATATTATGAATCCCGTCGGATCTGCTTCGGTTTCATTTATTCATGTAGCTGCGGAGAACGGTGTGTTTTTAATAATCGGGGGCGGATGTCTGGCACTGGAGGGAGGCAGAAAAGATGTCTTGTAAGAAATATATTAGATGGGTAATTCTATTTGCAGTGCTATGTGTTTGGGGATCTTTAGTAATGGATGTCAACTATCGGTATCCAAAATCTGAAAATATCTGTGTACAACCGGAGGAAACTTTTAGTTATCAGGGGATTAAAGTTATCCCCGGTGAGCTGGGTATCTATGATTATGGGAGTCTGATTCGGCAATACCCACGGATAGAGACAATGGAACGCAGTGTGGATGAAGAATTAACCGCGCACGATGAGTGTTATTTTGTTGTTCCCATAACCATTGAAAATAACACGGGTAGTCGTTGGGAATCTATAGGGACAAGCCTGGTATCCTGGGTTATTGAGACAGGGAGTACGTCAAATGGAATGGATTATTATGCATTTAAGGAAATGAATCCAGAATATGATGGAATATTAGAGCCAGGAGAGAGCCAGAGGATAAACCTGATATTTTCTATTATCGGTAATTATATCACTATGGATCAGGCTTTTCAATGGGACAAGAAGATAGTATTTTCCTATTATCCCTATAAAAAATTTTTATTTTATCAGGGACAGGCTTTTGGAAAAATACAGCATGTATGAAGAGAGGAAAACGGTGCAGAATCATGGAAATTGTGGTGGAACATTATACAAAGATAATTAGGGGAGCAACCATTCTAGATGATGTAAATCTTTCTCTGCATTCCGGGATGTGCTACGGTCTTCAGGGAAGAAATGGATCGGGAAAGACTATGCTTATGCGTGCAGTCTGTGGATTGATCCAGCCCACAAAGGGATGGGTGAAAATAGATGGAAAGAAGATTGGAAAAGATATGTCATTTCCGAAAAGCGTAGGTGTCCTTATTGAGAACCCGTCGTTTCTGCCCTATTATACAGGGAAGAAAAATCTCCAGCTACTGGCCGCCATACACGGACATATCACATACAGGGAGATTGAGGAGACACTTGCCAGTGTGGGATTGGATCCGAAGGATAAACGCAAATACCGGAAATACTCACTAGGCATGAAACAGAAGCTGGGTATAGCCGCAGCTTTTATGGAACAGCCGGAGCTTATTATTCTGGATGAGCCTGTCAATGGCATAGATGCAGATGGAGTAGTTCTTGTGAAAAAAATGATCCGGCAGGCTAAGAGCAGGGGAGCCATTCTTATCGTGGCATGCCATGATAAACAAGAATTGGAAGAGCTATCTGATGAAGTGATCCATATCTCAGAAGGCAGGGCAGTACAAAGAGGAGAGGTATTCTCACAGGGAACAGGTGATAAAAAGTGGGCAATATAAGGAAAAACATTGACAGAATATGGGATGAGGTGGGGGCGCAGGCGGGAATGCTGGCAGGTATGTCAGTGTTGCTCATTCTGATTGAGAGCACCGTGTATCTAATGCAGGCCGATAGGAGCCGGTTTGATCTCTGCCTTTTGGATCCGTATGCTATTGTTTCTTATACTTCGGGGATTACACTGGTGCCGCTGGGGGCACTTACAGGAGTGTTTCTGATGCGGGAGGAATTTCGGGCGATGAGGGTAGTGCGTATGAAAAATATGTCATATATCTGGCTGGATGCATGCATAAAAAATGTTGCAGCTGCGGCAGTGATATCAGCAGTGGGTACTCTCTGTTGTGGCATTTTGGGGAAAATAACTGCAGTAGCTGCTAATACATGGAGCGGGACAACAAGTATTTTTTTCTTTGTCACCGGCAGGACCTTGCCCATGATTTCTTACGGAAGAGTGTGCATAATGTTTTTTGTCGGGATTTTTTTTGCTGTATGGGCTTCCGGAATGGTGGTATTATTGGGATTCTGGCTGTCAGGAACATATTTGTGGGGAATGGCAGCAGTTTTGATTTTCTGTATGCTGGGAACCTTTTACCATTTTCCATATGATTTGTATAGAGGTGTAAATTATTATATAGTATCAGGAACTTTTTCCTGGAAATACCAGTTGGTGTTGCCGGCCGTTATTATCATATGCTGTGTGGGAGTCGGATTTCTCGTTCAGCGGAGAGATTTTTTAATGAAGGAGAGGCAGGCAGAATGAAGTTTGACCCAAATAATAATTGAAATGAAATATATTGATCAGATTTCTTTCATTAGAAAGATTTCCATCGGCTGTGCCAAAGCTGGATGATCCAATATAAGACCGCCGCAATCCCGATTACCGGCTTTTCGGTAGAAGTGCTGGGCAGTTTCATCCACCTGTGTGGAGGTTAATATCATACAGTGGCCCTGAAGTTTCATATCATTTTCCCAATATTCTAAAAGCTGCTTTCCATATCCCCTGTCCTGATATTTCTCATCAATATAGAGCAGGGTACAGAACGGGATATTGTCCCAAAAGAGATTAAATCTTAATAATCCCACCGGTTCATCATCTGACAATAGTATATAGCCTCTTTTAGTCTGCACCTTATTATCATATTCTGTTGCTGGCAGATGTTTGTCCAGTTTATTCCAAAACTGCCTGTCAGAAAATTTCATATATCTGATCTTGATCATAGATAGCAGCCTCCCTATAGCAAAAATATCTATGCGCTGCCGTGCGGGCAGTGAAATTGTATAATTATAATATATCGGGAGCTGGCTATGGTGTCAAGAGTTAGTGTTACTGGGAATAATAACATCATCTTTTACTACAGAAGTTTTTTTGTAAATGTCTTGATTTTTCAATTGCGAGTGATATACTTGAATGAGCTAATAATCTTTGTTATGCAGGAAATTGAAGTATATGAACAGAAGTGATTTTTTGACCGAATAAAATAAGGAGGCTGCCAAATTGAAGAGACGAATTTTTGCAATTGTTTTAGCACTGTGTTTATGCCTTTCTTCCCAGTCAGTGGCACATGCACGTCAGGAAGTGCCATTGGGGCAGGAGGATGTTCTTACGGGAGAAGCGGCATCCGGACTGACTGCCCGGGACAGTACAATTCCTACCCCAACGGAAGTTTATGAGGCAATGACCGCACTGAAGGATCGGGAAGAGTATAAAGAGGGAACGGTCTGGACCAATGATGAGCCCTATTCAGACTCGAAGGGATATTACCGTTGGAGGGGCGGAACCCTTGACGGAAAGAATATCGTCGCTGTGGGCTGTGTAGCTTTTGCGTTTATACTCAGTGATGAGGCCTTTGGCAGCCTGCCTGCCAGGATGTATTCGGGGGATAAGTTTGCATTTGAGGATATTAAGCCGGGAGATATTCTGCGGGTAAACAACGACGCCCATACCGTGATTGTGCTGGAGGTGAATGATGCGGGCGTGGTAGTTGCTGAAGGAAACATCAGCACCGGGGATCACAAAGGTAAGGTTCACTGGGGAAGGGCAATATCCAGGGAAGAAGTGATGTATAGCACCAGCCATTATATTACCCGTTATCCGGAAGGCTATGTGCCGCCGGATGATCCGGAGGCCAACGTATCAATTGCGTCGGGAACCCTGGAAGGGGGGCTTACCTGGAATCTGACGAAGGCCGGTACGCTGAGTATTACCGGTGAAGGGGCTATGCCGGATTTCACCAGTACTGGAGAACAGCCCTGGAGTGAAAACAGCAGCCAGGTAAGGAAGGTCATTATTGGGAACGGCGTTACCAGTATCGGAGCCTGCGCTTTTTGGGAATGCGGGCTCTTAAGCGCAGAAATTCCCCCCAGTGTGACAGCGATTGGAAACAGTGCGTTCCGCGGTTCTTCTATTATTTCCGTGTCTATTTCCTCTGCAGTTAAGACAATTGGCGACAGTGCTTTCCAGCAATGCCAAAATCTTAGTTCAGTAACTATTTCCGAAGGAGTGGAGACGATCAGCCAAAATGCTTTCCGTGCCTGCACCAGCCTCACTTCTATTGTCTTACCTGCCAGCATTGGAGAGGTGGGCGCCGCCGCATTTTTTCAATGTCAGAAACTGACGAGTGTAACATTCACTCCTGGCAGTAAGCAGGTAAAATTGGGCGACAACATTTTTACACAATGCTATTATCTGATGAGCGTAACACTTCCGAAGAGCATAGACCGCATTGGCGATGGTATGTTTCAGAATTGTCTGATGCTTGCCGGGTTAGAAATTCCGCAAGGCGCGGAAAGTATAGGGGCATCGGCATTTGCGTCCTGTTCTGCCCTGACTACAGTTATCATTCCAGATAGTGTAACATCAATTGGGATAGCGGCGTTCGCATCCTGTTCTGTCACTGGTATTTACTTTACCGGCACCGAAGAGCAGTGGAACAGCGTAAGTAAATTAGGAGATACGGCCGAGGCGCTGTCAAAAGTGGAAATGCATTATAATTACGTTCCTCCTGTCAGCCCCGATCCTGATGATGGGGATGATAACGATAACAACAGCGGTGATAATACAGGAAACGATAATAGCTCATCCAATGGAGGCAGTTCAGGCAGTGTCAACAATCCAGTAAACGGCGTCAGTGGGGGAAATGGCGGCGGTTCTGGAAACGGGGGAAACCAGACAACGGAGCAACAACCATTTGCAAAGGGAAAAACCTTTACGACAGGCAATGCTTCTTATCGAGTAACAAGATCTGGCGCAGAGGTAGAGTTGACAGCTGCCAAATTCGCGTCAGCGAAGGTTAATATCAATACGGTTACAGGTACAGATGGAGTCAAATATAAAGTGACATCCATACGGTCAAAGGCAATGCAGAACAATAAGAAAATCACCAGCCTGATCATTGGAGACAATGTAAAGTCGATTGGAGCCAATGCATTTTTCGGCTGTAAAAAGATTACGGCAGTTACCATCGGCAAGACATCTAAATCAAAATTGACAACCATTGGAAAGAGGGCATTCAGCGGGTGCAGAAAGCTTGGCAAAGTAACGATCAAGTCCAAAAAACTCCGCTTAGCAGGAAAACAGGCTTTTAAGGGCAGTAAATCCAGTCTGAAGGTGAAGGTGCCGTCCAATCAGTGGAAGAAATATAAGAATATCCTGAAAAAGGCAGGATTAAAAGGCAAACAGGTAAGAAAATGATTATTTGGAAAAGCGCTCTGTTCTGGCAGGGCGCTTTTCATGTATGACGGGCAAGCCGTCAGTCTGTGATGAAAGTCCACAAGGGGCGTAGTTGCCAACGAACCCCAGAGCGACTCCCAAGGTTTGTATCGTGAGGTGCAGGCGAGAAGAAGGGATAGCGAAATCGTAGCCTGACGAACAGAAATCTGATATAAGGCGTACATGGCGGATAAGCTGGC
>CAOKDX010000016.1 GCA_948467395.1 uncultured Clostridia bacterium
AAAACCGCAGCCCTATGAAAAATGCTTTGCATTTTTCGTTCCACGAAAGAAAACCTCCCTGATCCATTGTCCCTAGGCTGGCTGAAAACCGCAGCCCTTAAAATAATGCTGAAAACCACAAATCCCACCTTATTCCAAAATTTTATTGTGAAATGGCAGAAAATAGTATATACTTATTAAAGAATTCTACAAAAATGCCAAAGAAAGGACGGTTGCCCTTTGATTAAAGACAATCAGAAGCTGTTGAATTTTTTCAGAGTACTGGTGGATGCGGGAATTATTACACTATCATTTATTGCCGCATATTATCTCCGCTTTGCAGATCACAGTATCCTGATCCGGCTGGAGATCATCAGTGAACCGCTTGGTATATATGGAAGCCTGAAGGACTATTTTCAGATTCTTTTTATGCTGATACCCTGTTATCTGCTGTCCTACTATTTCTTTCACCTGTATGATCCCAAGCGGGTGAAAAGCCGAAAATCCGAAATTATTAATATGTTTAAGGCAAACATGATTGGAATTATCTATTGTGTGGCCTTTCTGTTTTTCTACCGGAACAAGGACTATGCCAGATTATTCATTATCATATTTGTAACACTGAATTTCTTTCTGGAAGTATTATTCCGCTTTGCCACGACTACGATTATGCGCAAGCTCCGCCGGAAGGGGCTGAACCAGAAGCATATCCTCCTTGTGGGCTACGGGCGTACTGCCGAAGGATATATTGACCGGCTGCTGGCACACCCCGAATGGGGATTTTCCATCCACGGCATCCTTGACAGCCACAAGCCGCTTGGACATGCCTACCGGAATATCCATGTGATCGCACGCATAGATGAACTGGAGAAAATTCTTTCCGAAAATGATTATGATGAAATCGTCATCACCCTGGGACTGGAGCACTATGAACAGCTGGAGAGCATTATCGCCGTAACCGAAAAATCCGGCGTTCACACAAAATTTGTCCCGGACTATAACAATATCCTCCCGACCAAGCCCTACACAGAGGATGTGGACGGTCTTCCCGTTATCCATGTGCGCACGATTCCCTTATCCGTATCCTTCAACCGCTTTGTCAAACGTCTGACCGATATTGTCGGCTCCATTGTTCTGATCGCCCTGTTCTCCATCCCCATGCTCCTTGTGGCCCTGGCTGTGAAACTCAGCTCACCGGGACCCCTGATCTTTAAGCAGGAGCGGGTAGGCCTTCACAACAGGCCGTTTAAGATGTTTAAATTTCGATCCATGGCCGTCCAGGATTCCTCAAAAGAAAAACAGGCCTGGACTGTCCAGGATGACCCCCGGGTGACACGGGTCGGTAAATTCATCCGCAAGACAAGCCTGGACGAGCTCCCGCAGTTTTTTAATGTGCTCAAGGGCGATATGAGCCTTGTGGGACCCCGCCCGGAGCGGCCGTTCTTCGTTGAAAAATTTAAAGAAGAGGTGCCCCGGTACATGATCAAACACCAGGTGCGCCCCGGCATCACCGGCTGGGCACAGGTAAACGGCTACCGCGGCGATACCTCCATACGCCTGCGCATTGACTGTGATCTCTATTATATTGAAAACTGGACGCTGGGTCTGGACATCCGTATATTGTTTCTAACCATCTTTAAGGGATTTGTAAACAAGAATGCCTATTGATCATCCAAAAAGACTGCGGCAAAGGGCAGACCAGCCTTCTTGCCGCAGTCTCTTTATTTGAGATGATCCCCAATATGGATCAGGATAACCTTACCCGCACAGATCCCCTCCCTGGCGGGAGCAAAATAAATTCTGTCCTGCTTGTCCTTGTCTATGTTATATCTGTTAAACTTGGTGTGCAGTTCACAGTTGATAGTCTCCTTTTTCCGGTACACTCATTCACGAACTCCCGCATTAAGATCTTCAGTCCCTTCTTATCCCCCTGGGGGGAACATTCTATTCCGGAATCCCGCTGGAACTCCATGGCAATTTCACGATACCCCTTCTTTTCTTTTACCTGCCTGATAAATGTAACCTTATAATCATTGAGTGCTGTAAGATGTTCCACAATTTCTTTCCTTATCTCATCAAATTTTCTGTTTAATGAGTTGAGGGACACGGATACTGTTTTATCGAAAAAGATATCTGGAAAACAGAATTCCAAATCAGCTTTAAATTCACTTTTACTCTCCATTCCAAGATATCTTCTGCAGATTTCATATATTCTCCCCACACTTGCTGCATAATGGCAGTTATCCTCTTCCCGGAAATTCAGGGCAAAATACTTAGGCTCCCTCACCTTTCCGATTTCTGATTTTAGCTCTTCTAACTCCTGATCCTCACAATGACAGCCTTTGGACATCCTGATCATCAGCTCTTTTTTTACATCTGCCAGCTCCGGTTCCTTCCTGGAATAAATCCATCGAGCAAAATCTTCATATTCGTAAGCTCCTTCCAGATTCAGATTTATTGCTAACATATTATCATTCAGTAAATCCAACAGCTCCATAAACTCAACTATTTTCTCATATTTTTGTTTCGGCAGCTGCTCTGTTAATTCATCTGTCCATATCGCCTGTATATTCAATTTTTCCTCCTCAACTCCCTCAGTCTCCGCAGATCCTGTTCTTCCTGATCCAGAAATCCGTCCGGCCATTTCAAAAGATCCATTCTTTCGTTCAGTTCTATCCGTTCCACATGATGTTCACCCTTTTCATAATCAATTGAAAAATAGTTAATGCAGATATCCTCCGTGGCCATCTCCAGCTGCAGGGCAGCTATTCTTATCCCATTGATCACATGCTCGCTGTGCGTCTCCAGTATGATCTGCACTCCTGCCTTGGCCATCATCGCCAGAAAATACCCAATTCTGGACTGACCCGCAGGATGCAGATGTGCTTCCGGGTTTTCAACAATGAGCATACCCTGCTTTTCCGCCAAAAGTCCGGAAAGTACGATTGGCAGCACATAAGAGATGCCGAATCCAAAATTATAGGGTGACATAAATCCGGTGTCAAAGACCTGCTGCCTCAATTCCAGCTGACTTATGCCCAGATCGTTCAGCTCCTTTACATTCAATTCAACACCAGGAATAATATAATTCATCCAGTACTCAACCTGTTTACCCGCCGTATTCACCCTTTTCCCCTCATCAAAGGGAAACATTCTGGCTTCCTCAATACGGTCAAGCTCCCGTTCTCTCAAAAAATGAAATGTGTTTTCCCCATGGATGCCGCATCCCAGAACAGCAGAAGTTGTTATATCCTGATATTTTCTCGGACCCTGTCTCTCTGCATTCAAATAATAAAACCTCTCCGAAAATACCCCCTGCCTTTCCTCCAATTCTTTTAAAGAATACCTATTTTCTGTTATCAGCTGTATCGGCCTGTCGGGAACGGAGCACAGTCTGAATCCCATGTCATCTATGTAGATAAATATATCTTCTTTATCCCTGGAGGATTTGATCCTTTGTGAATCACCCAATTGCAGGCCATATACACCGTTTAATCTGATTTCATAATCCCTGACTGCCGTATCCCGGTACAGCCGGGCCGCATCAAAAACCTGCCTCACAAGAAGAAAGCTCTGAATCAGAGATGACTTCCCGACAGAATTCATTCCGGCACAGACCGTTATCTTCCCTAATTCAATTTTCTTTTTTTCTGCAAAGCATTTGAAGTTTTCAATCGTTATTGTTTTATTCATTTAATTGCTCCCCACAATTTTATTGATTTTATTATATACTATCTTCACATTTTTCGCATCGTTTGTCCCCATGGAAAGAGCGCCCGTAAAAGTATCGTCCTTCTGTATCGCCTGATTCAGGCTGTTTTTGATAGCCTCTGTATCTTTTTTTTCAATCTCCTCCGGCCGGTATTTCCTCAATACCCGGGATAGACCAAGAAATAGTGATTTATTTATAAAACTTGCCTTTCTAAATGCCGAATCCCCAAATATCATATAAGCATTGATCATGGAATTCATAAATTCTTTCCGCATCGTTTCCAATAGTACTCTATCTGCACCATTCAGACTGGTTACCGTATCATCCAGAAGTTCATCCATTCCCCCTTTGTACTCCTGAATATCTGAAACACCGGAATCAATCAGGTAAAATGCAATAAACCGGAGAATCAGCTCCTCGTCCGCCATCCTGACGGGGCTGACGCTCCCTCTGGTTGCTTTTATAAATTCTTCCGATCTGGATAAGGAATGCAGAAATTCCCTTGTTCTTCTGTTGGCAAGACAGTTCCGGATCTCCTGATTGTTCAGGGCCTTGCCGCCGGTATTGATCCTTTTAAAAATATCGTACTTAACCTTGCCCGGCGTCTGTGGATCGATCACATTGATATAGAGCTGTGTCTGCTCGATTCTTCTGGAAAACATTCCGCTGAGACTGAGATCTTTTGGCAATGCTTTATTCTTATACCACTGCCCCTCGCATTCGGACAGATATTCAAGATTTTTTAACTTGAACTCATTATTCAAAAATGATTTAATCACCGTTAGTCTCTGCACTCCATCCACTACCTGGAATAGCCCCTCCCCATCCTGGGCAAAATAGAAAACGGGCAGGGGAATCCGTAATAATAACGACTCGATCAGGCGGGACTTTCTGGTGATATCATTCCACACAAAACCGCGCTGAAAGTCTGGTGAAAGATCTATGTCTCCATCGTTGATCATAGTATAGATCTGCCCAATGGAAAATGTTTTTGTGTCTACCCGGATCAGCTTGGGATCATATGGATTAAACTTCTCCGTATTATTTCCCTCTGATTCCACAGCATCATCAAAGCCATCCCTCTGTTCCATGGTCATCTTCATTGTTTCTTCAAACAGCCGCTCTTCAAACCGGTGTCTCAGCTCATGCTCCGAATCTGCTATATTTTTCCCTTTCTGCACACGAACCGGCTTTCTTCCCTTCTCCTCCAAGACAAAAGCAAGGTCAAAATCAGGGCCGGGGTATTCATCCTCCTTTTTCCGCCAGATGACCTTGCCATCTTTTTCTTCCTTTTCCAGTAAGATTTCAATATCCTGTTCGTCTACATCTAAGATCCTGATCAACATATCCATCATTGAAAAACATCCTCCCTTGTCACGATAATTTATTCCTTCCCCCAGAACTCCCCCAGCACCCGTTTCATCCCTTCACAGTCCACCACATCGTAGGGAAACCACTCTCTGGGAAAAAGATCCCGGTACTGCCGCTGGAGAAACCGCTCGTCCAGAAGCAGGATGGCGCCTCTGTCCTCCGCCGTGCGGATCACCCGGCCTCCCGCCTGGAACACTTTATTCACCCCGGGAAAAAGATAGGCATAATCAAAGCCCTTTCCATTCTTCTCATCGTAATACTGCCGGAACAGCTCCCTCTCATGGCAGACCATGGGCAGGCCGGTCCCGACAATGACGGCCCCGATCAGCCGGTCCTCTTTCAGATCAATCCCCTCACTGAAAATACCGCCCATGACGCAGCAGCCTATGACGATGCCCCCTGCCTGCCGGTCAAAGGCCTCCAGAAACTCTTCCTTCTCCTTCTCCCTCATATCGCTGTTCTGCACAAGAAGACGCTGTCCCTCCTCCGGTTCCAGCCTTGCCACGATCTGCTCCATAAAAGAATACGATGGAAAAAACACCAGATAATTGCCCTCTTTTGTCCGGACAAACTCCCGGATGTATTCTGCGATGCGCCGGTATTCCTCCGGCCCCCGTCTGGTATACTTGCTGGTGACGTCCCGGGCAATAAGGATCTTCCTCTGTTCTGTGAGAAAGGACGACCGGGCATAGACCGCGCTGTCCTCCCTCGCCCCGGTAAGCTGCTCCTTATAATAGCGGATGGGCAGCAGCGTGGCGGAAAAGAGAACCGCCGCGCGCCCCCGCTCCATTACCTCTTTTAACTGCGCCGACGGATCCATGCACTGGAGCTTCACACGGAAATTCCCCTCCCCGTCATAGTCCGTATAAATCCGGTACTTCTCGTCCAGACAATCCAGCACGGCGGAGAATCTCCTGATGTCGAAATAGAACGACAGCATGGCCTCCCGCTCCGGCAGTGCCGGATAATCCCTGGCAAACAGCTCGTAATCCGCAATGATCCGCAGAAGCTGAAAGGAAAAGGAACCCACATCCTGCAGTACTTCAAATTCATCGCAATCGTGTTTCCAGCCCAGCATGCACCGGTTCGCCGCCTCCAGTGATTTTTCAAATTTTCGGAGATCGTACTGCACCTCCGGACGCTTTTCATGCTTCTGCACCGACTTAATAATTCTCTTTACTACCAGAAAATCTTCCTTCACCAGACTGGCGCTGTACATCTCCCTTCCCCGCTCTACCAGATTATGCGCCTCATCCACCAGAAAGGTCATATTTCCCTTTTTCTCGGCGGCGAAAAACCGTCTCAGATAAACATTGGGGTCAAAGGCGTAGTTGTAATCGCAGATAACGGCGTCCGCGTACAGCGCCGCATCCAGTCCCATTTCGAAGGGACAGACCCGATGCTTCGCGGCATAGGAGAGTATGATCTCCCTGCTGAGCCGCTCCTCGCTTACCAGCATATCATATACCGCCTCATTCACCCTGTCGTAATGTCCCGCCGCCCTCTCGCAGTCCCCCGGATTACATGACACCCTGTCAAGAACACACATCTTTTCCTTTGCTGTGATGGTGATCGGTTTGAAGGTTAGCTTCTGTGCACACAGGAGAGCAAAACACTCCTCTGCCACCGTCCGGGTAATGGTTTTTGCCGTCAGATAAAAGATCCGGTCACTGAGCCCCTCCCCCATTGCCTTCACCGCTGGAAATACAGTTGTGATCGTCTTCCCCACCCCGGTGGGCGCCTGAATGAAAAGCCTCTTCTTATCCTCTATTGTATGATAGACTACTGCTGCCAGCTCCTTCTGTCCATCGCGGTAAGCGAAAGGAAATACCAGTTCCTGAATAGAAACATTTCTCTTTCTCTTCCAGTCATATTCATATACCGCCCACCTCTCATAGCGCTCCATCAGGTCATGAAACCATTCCGTGAGATCTTCCCGGTGAAAGGTCTCACAGAACCTCCGGATCCGTTCTGTCTCCATGTTACAGTAAGTCACCTGAACTTCAATCTCCGGCAGCTCCTCTCTCTCCGCCACCATAAATGCATAACACATGGCCTGTGCCTTGTGGACGAATACCGGTTCCTTCAGCTCCCGGATATCCATATACACCCCCTTGATCTCGTCGATCATCACGCGGTCCTTCTCCCGGAAGACCCCGTCCGCCCGTCCCTCGATCTTCAATAAAAATTCTGACCCATATTCCCGGCTCCTCATTTCCTGCATGGCAAAGAGTGAGACCTCCGGTTCATAGCCGGGTCCCATACTTCTCTGGATCTTTTTGTGTATCTTATTTCCCATCTGCATGGCTTCGGTATTGGGCGCCCCGGAACCGGCAGATACGATATCTCCCTCCCGGAAGATAAACTCTACCAGATTCCGCACCGATATCTTGACGATTTCTATCTCTTCACTCATAATCTATAGTATAAAACAAGAAAAAAATTCATGCAACACTTTCTGATGGATCAGAGTCTATTATATGTCGACAATATTACTATTTACAAGGCCCATGCGCGATAGGGAGGTTACTATGACAAATACAGAATGGATGCTGGTGAGCATGGCAAAAAACGGGGACGCCCACGCTTTCGCCAAGTTATATGAAACCTATTACAGCGACCTATACCGGTTTGCTGTGTGTTTGATGAAAAGCACAGCTGCCGCCGAGGATGCAGTGAGCTCCGCTGTCCTGAAAGCATATGAAAATCTGCCGGGACTGCGGAAAAATGATTCTTTTCGCAGCTGGCTGTTCCGTATTACAGCAAACGAATGCCGGAGCATGCAGAAAAACCAGTCCATATATCTGTCAGATGCGGACTGGTCCGAGCCCGGCGCACTGGAAACTGGATATGAGGCCTCGGAGGTGGAAGAAATTCTTTCCCTGCTGACGGAGGAGGAGCGTCTCATCGTAACCCTGTCTGTTTTTGCAGGCTACAGCAGCCGGGAGATCGCCGGCGTGGTACATAAACGGGAGGGAAGCGTCCGGTCCATTAAGAGCCGCGCTTTCGCCAGACTCCGGAATACGATAACCAGATAGATAGAAAGGAAGGATCAATATGGACAATCAGGAAATTCGTGATGAAATACGAAGAAGATCTATGGACATCCCGATACCGGATTCCCTGCATCCGGATCAGATAGAAAAGAAACTCGAAAACACAACGCAGCACCGCCCTTCTGTGGCAAAGAAACTGCGGCTCTGTGTGGCGGCTGCCGCCAGCATTGCCGTGATCTGCGCCGCCGGCGCCAGTCTCCGTCCCATACTCTGGGGGGAGAGCCCTGACGGCAGCAGTACGGATTCCATCGTTGAACAGACAACGGTGACGGAAGATCAGGATCATTCGGATACCACCTATGAAGATATTTATGATGCCATTCATTCCTTTCAGAAGGAAAGACAAAGTGAGAAAGACGCCTCGCTTGACATGGCTGTAGAAGAAAATTTTGAAACAGAGAAATCGGCCCTGACAGGCAGCGCAGAACACTCCTCCTCTGATAAAGGAGACTTCTCCGAAACAGACACACAGGTAGCGGGTATTATGGAGGGGGACATTGTAAAGACGGATGGCAGGCATATTTTTACGATCAAGGACAGCACTGCCGGCTGCACCGTCACCATCTATGAAGCCCAGGGCAGCAGTGTGAATGAGCAGTCGCATTTTAACGTCTCCCAGGCGGATTGTGAAGAAATCTATATCCAGGACAGTATACTGATCCTGACAGGAAATCTGTGGGATAGCAGCAGCCCCGTGGGGGATGGGACAGACCAGACGGATTATGAACCGTATAACCCTCCGGCATCGAAAAGTCATATTACCCTATATGATATCAGCGATCCCGCCGCGCCGAAAGCAATCCGGCAGCTGAGTCAGAGCGGTGTATACAACACCTCCCGAATCAGCGACGGATATCTGTATACCTTCACAAATTACAATATCCAGCCTGCCGGGAACTATACAGAGGACGAACAGGAGAAGTTTATACCCAAATTGAATGGCGTGATCATGAAGCCAGAGGACATCCGTCTGCCGGACAGGAAAGGGGCGGATTCCTATATGGTTATGACCTCATTAAGGCTCAGTGACAATGGAAAATTTGCCGATTCCAAGGCAGTGCTCGGTAACTTTGACACCCATTACATGAACCGGAATCATATTTATGCAGTCCGCAAGGACTACCAGGCTAACGGTGATATCCGCTCTACTATAATAAAGTACACCTATGGCCAGGGAAAATTTTCCTTTGACGGCAGTGCCGCCATCCGCGGCGCCATCCATAACTCCTATTACATGCATGAGTACAAAGACAGCTTTGTATTCGTCTACACGCGGACATCCGGTCGCGACACAAACGGTCTATGCGTTATGGATCAGGATCTGAGGCTGACTGGTGAAATATCGGATCTCGGGGTCAATGAAACGATCTATGCCTCCTACTTTATTGAAAACATGGCGTACTTTGTCACCTACCGCAATACCGATCCGGTATTCGCCGTAGATATCAGCGATCCAAAAAATCCGGTTCTTAGGTCTGAACTAAAGCTGCCGGGGTTCTCCTCCTATCTTCACTCTTTCGGAGACAATATGCTGATCGGGATCGGACAGGGCAGCAAATCCTACAACGGTTATGACATCATAGAGAACCGGGTGAAGCTCTCCCTGTTTTCCATAGATAAGGACTACAGGCTCCAGGAAATTGACAAGATCCTGGCAGCCCCGAATACCGGGAGCTGTGCGGATACCAATCACAAATCCGTATTTGTAGATGAGGAACGCGGTCTCATCGGTCTCGGCATTACCGATACGATGAACACCCAATCTGCTTATCGTGTGTACCGATGTAAGAACGGGAAACTGAAAAAAGTTCTGTCCGTACCACTCTCTGAATCTTCGGACATTTACCATGTCCGTGGAATCCGGATCGAAAAATATTTTTATGTTGTAGATACTCTGGGTGGGATAGAGGTTTATAATATAGATACGTGGAAAAAAGTGAAATAGTTGCAATTCTTCCCCAAACATGGTACAGTTGTTGTATCATTAACCGCAATAGGAGGAAAGTAACAATGGCTGATATTGATTATAGTGCTCTGGAAGATGCCGTGATCACCCTGGAATCAGAAGAGGGCGAAAGCATGGAATGCCGGCTGGTCTGTATCTTTGAGTACAACGAAGAGGATTATGCCGCTTTCACGGAGATTGATAACGATGAAAATGAAGTCTATCTGTTTTCTGTAAAGGCAAAACAGAACAAAAAGGAAACGGAATTTGAATTTAATATCATTGAAGATGAGGATCTTCTGGACGAACTGATCGAAGTGCTGCAGCAGATCACCGAGGATGAATTTGGCGACGAGGACGACCTTATTATTGATGACGAGCAGGATGATGACGATGAGGACGACGACAGTAAGTGGGATGAATTTATTACAAAGAAACTGCACTGAGAAGTAACCTGGCAGACATCCCGCCATTCAATGGAGCAGATGAAATTTCAAGGTTTCTGTAAATTCCATCTGCTCCATAATATTATCCTGATCTATTTCCTCTTCCCGGCTCCAAGCCCGCAGTGCATACAATCGCCATTGCAGTTATCATTTGTTTCGCATTCATCGTTGGATTCTCCGCTATCCGAATCCTGCCCATGATTTTTATTATAGGAGGCATAGGTAAGCAGAAACAAGGCGGCAGCCACAACGACTATCACCAGTATGATTTGTATTATAGTCATGATCGTCACTCCTTTACTCCGTTATCGGTTTTTTAAGTTCCGGGCTGATCTCATATAAGAAACGGGATATCTCCGCCTCCTTCTGAAAGCGTTCCTGGACAAATGAAAGGTGCAGATGTTCCTTGGCCCTTGTCATGGCCACATAGAGCATACGTCTCTCCTCTTCGATATCATCTGACTGCACCGCTTTCCGATATGGGCTCACGCCTTCATTCATCGTGGGAATAAAAACGGCACGGTATTCCAGCCCTTTGGCGCCATGCATGGTCATAAGGCCCACTCCCTCTCTGCGCTCCGCCGTCTCCCTCTGTTCCCTGCGCAGCTGTTCCAGAGTCTCCCCATAGCCATCAACAAAGGCAAGCCACTCCGGCAGACTTTTGCATTCCCGCGCCGTCTCCTGGATTTCTTCCACAACCTCGTACCAGTCATCCGCACTCATATTCCGCTCTTCGGCATACTGCGCAAGAAACTCATCATACCCAATTCCCTTCCGAATGTAATGCAGGGCCGAATAGGGCGACATCGTCCGAAGGGCACGGAGTTGATTTTCAAAATCATCCACCCGCTCCAGCATCCACATTTGGTTTCTGCGGACATAGTATCCCTTTAACCCCCCAAAGGTAACCTCCCTTGTATCAAAGGCAGCGCGGCTGAGATACCGCACCGGCCGGTTGCATATCCTGAGAAATTTCTCCCGGCTCCGGTCTCCCAGCGCAAGCTCAACATAACAGACCAGATCCTTCGCCAGCCAGGTGTCAAACAGATTGGGGAGATTCTCCTTCATGATAAAGGGAATCCCATGCTCCACCAGCTTCCCCGCCAGCATCCGCATCTGTATATTGGTGCGGAAAAGAACTGCCATGTCATGATATTCCAGTCCCTCTTTCCGGTATGCGCCAATCTGCTGCACAATCTTCTCCGTCTCAGAGGAAAGATTCCGGCAACGGCTCACATGAACTCCCTCTCTCCGCCCCATATGGGATCGGATCTCCTTGGGGAACCGTCTCTTATTATGATTGATCAGCTTGCCCGCCGCCCTCAGGATCTCCCGGGAACAGCGGTAATTGACATCCAGTGTCACACGTTCCGCACGGGGATAATTTTTCGGAAAGGACAGCATAATATCCGGTCTGGCTCCCCGGAATCCATAGATAGACTGATCGTCGTCCCCCACAATAAAAATATTATCCTGAGGGCTGGCAAGCATCCGGATATTTTCGTACTGCAGCCGGTTGATATCCTGAAATTCATCTATCAGTATGTAACGAAACACCTCCTGCCACCTCTCCCGGATATCCGGTCTCGCCGTAAGAAGCTGGTACGTGTACACAACCATATCATCAAAATCCAATGCCCTGTGGCGCTGCAGCCGTTCCTGATATCCCCTGTAAATGCTGCGGAACACCTCTTCCGGACAATTGGCCGAATAATAACAGTCAATCTCAATTCCGTCGCCTTTTACCCTGCTGATCTCTTTCTCGATATCCTCCAGAAACTCCCGGCGGTCCTCCACATCAAATCCCGTCTCCTGGAGAGACTCCTCCAGAAAGCGGTATTTCAGCGCCGGCGTCACGATATCCTTCGCCTCATAGTGGTAAGCCGCCCGGAGAATCTGAAAAAATACCGAATGAAATGTTCCGAACCTCACCCGGAAGTGGCGGCCCTCCGTAATCTGTTCAAAGCGCTCTCGCATTTCCAGCGCTGCCGCTTTGGAGAAGGTCACCACCAGAATTTCCTCCGGCGCCACACCATGTTCCTCAATCAGATATTTGACCCGGTTTGTTATGACAAAGGTTTTACCCCGAACCCGGGCCCGCAAGACACATAAACGGCCCCCTGAAATGCCTGATGGCCTGATTCTGCGCCTGATCGAACTGTGTATTCATAGGATTGCTCCCCCTTTTGTCCCTTCCGTCAGCATCCGGATGCCCTTTTTAATACGCTCAATGGACTCTTCCCTGCCCAGTATCTCCATGATCTCATAAGCCCCTCCCGGTGTCATCTGCCTGCCGGACACAGCCGTCCGCAGAGGCCAGAGAGCCTGACCGTTCTTACATCCCTTCTCCGCCACGTATTCCTTTGCCACTCTCTCAATCTCCGAAATAGAGAATTCTTCCAGGGACTCCAGCCGCGGAAGGAGCTCATTCAGGGCCTCCAGTGAATTTTCTGAGTTGGTCTTCATCTTCTTATGGGTATACATGGCGATATCATATTCCGGCAGATCTTCAAAGAAATCAATCTTCTCCGGAATATCCGGAAATACCTCAATCCGGGTCTTTACCAGGTCGGCGATCTTGCGAAGATCCAGTTCCCCTGTAATGACCCTTCGGATCTCCGGAAGGGCATATTCATAATACCGTTCCCGATCCATTGCCTTAATATATTCCCCATTCATCCAACGGAGCTTCACGATATCAAACACCGCCGGAGACTTATTGATCCGTCTGTAGTCAAAGACCTCCGTCAGCTCCTCCAGGCTGTAGATTTCCCTGTCCTCAGCCGGGCTCCATCCCAGGAGCGCCACATAATTTACCACAGCCTCCGGCAGAAAACCAAGGCCCATAAGATCCTCGAAGGAGGCATCTCCCCGACGCTTCGCCAGCTTTTTATGGTTCTCGTCCGTGATAACCGGGCAGTGGACATAGACCGGGATCTCCCAGCCGAATGCCTCGTACAGACGGTTGTATTTCGGCGCAGATGAGAGATACTCATTGCCCCGTACAACATGGGTGATCCCCATCAGATGATCGTCAATGACGTTGGCAAAATTATAGGTGGGATATCCGTCTGATTTAATCAGGATCATATCATCCAGTTCGGCATTGGGAGCCGTGATCCTTCCGTAAATGACATCGTCAAACGCCGTCTCGCCCTCCGACGGGTTATTCTGGCGAATCACATACGGTACTCCGGCGGCCAGCTTTTCTTCCACCTCTTCCCTGCTGAGAGACAGGCAGTGTTTATCGTACTTGGCCGCATCCTCTCCCTTCTGCTCCGCCTGGTCACGCAGCTGCTGCAGACGCTCCTTCGTGCAGAAGCAATAATATGCCTCCCCCTTCTCCACAAGCTTTTTTGCATATTCCAGATACATTCCTGTCTTCATCCGCTCACTCTGGATGTAGGGGCCGCATCCGCCGTCCCGGTCAGGCCCCTCATCATGGGCAAGCCCCGCCTCCTGCATCGTCTTATAGATCAGGTCCAGGGCGCCTTCCACATAGCGCTCCTGATCCGTATCCTCGATACGGAGGAGAAAATCCCCCCCCTCATGTTTTGCGATCAGGTATGCGTACAGCGCTGTCCTGAGATTGCCCACATGCATTTTTCCTGTTGGGCTTGGTGCATATCTTGTGCGTATTTTCTCCGCCATTGTCCTATTTCCTCATTTCTCCTAAATTTTCCAGTTACATAGCATCCAGATAAGCCTTCAGGCACGCCACTGTGCCGTCGATACCGCACAGATCGCTGCGGATCGACATATGATAATTCAGCACATTGTCCCATCGCTCACCGGAGTGATATTTGTAATAATTGGCCCTGCTCTTATCCTTCTTCAGTACAAGCTCTGCCGCCCTTGTCTCTGGCAGGGCGTCAATCTGGATCGCACGATGGATCCGGAAATCCGGAGATGCGCCGATAAAGAGATTCACCACATCCTGGTAATCCTTCAGGATATAATCCGCACACTTTCCAACAATGACGCACGGGCCCTCCTCCGCCACCTTGCGGATTACATTGGACTGTGCCAGAAAGATACGGTCATCCAGCGAAAGTCCGGCAAAACCAACCTCCTGACTGGAAAATACATTCATCCCCATGGCGATGGAATACAAAAGGCTGTTGCTGGCCTTATCCTCTGCCCGCTCGAAGGCCGCCTCGGCAAATCCCGTCTCCTTGGCCGCCCGGGAAATAATCTCATTGTCAAAAAACGGAATCTTATAGGCATCCGCCAGCTTCCTTCCAATCTCACGTCCACCGCTTCCATACTGCCGTGTAATCGTAATAATTTTATTCATACGAATCCCTCCTGTCTGAGTCATGCTGCTCCACCCCAGTTAGTATCTATTATTTATTTTAACATAGATTTCAGGAGAACCGCAAGTGTAAAACTCAGGCAAAGTAGCTGTCAATCCCGTCCGAGATTCCCTTCACGATCTTTTTCTGGTAAGAAGCCTTCGCCATCCTGCGGTCCTCTGAGGGATTGCTCATAAAGCCCATCTCCACAATGGTCACCGGAACCTTGCACCAGTTGATGCCCGTCATGGTATTGGTATACATAACCCCCCGGTTCTTCGCACCCGTCGCCTTACAGTAAGCCTGCAATACCTTTTTAGAAAGCTTCTGGCTGGCTGTCCTGTTCTTCTTCGTCATATATCTGTTGGAGGACTCCGGGGCAATGGTAAGAGCTCCCTTCACTCCGGAATTTCCCGACGAGTTGGCATGGATCCGGATAAAGGCGTCCGCCTTATTTTTGTTCGCCACCTTCGCCCTGTCCACATTGGACAGCTTCACGTTGTTCTTCGTCCGTACCATGATTACCTTATAACCGCGCTTCACCAGCTCCTTCTTCAGCTTCTTCGCCACCTGAAGATTCAGTTTATATTCCGGCAGGTGTGTGACACAGCCCGAGGTGCCTCCCGTGACCTTCGCCTTCCTTACAGAAGATCCGGGACCATTTGGTTCTGTGGCACTCATGGCCCGGGTCTGATGGCCTGCGTCAATCACAATCACCTTCCTGTCCTCTTCCTTTCTCCCGGCTGCCTCCGCCGGCACCTGAACCGCAGACAAGCTGCCCAGTACTGCCACCATTAGAATCCCTGCTGCCCATCGTCTCGTATTCAATCTCATTCTCTACCTCTCCTTCTCTGACGCAATGCGCTGTGAACTATAAAAAAGCGTCGACTGAAAACCGCGACGCTCCAAGAATCGGCAAAGCCGATTCTTGCTCCGCACAAGGCGGTCTTTCCTATAAGATAAAAAAGGAGCCATCAAACAACAGTCGATGGCTCCTTCGATTGATGCGGAGTATGGGACTTGAACCCACACGCCCTACGGGCACATGATCCTTAGTCATGCCTGTCTGCCAATTCCAGCAACTCCGCACGTTCTGACTGCTGATTCCCTATAAGTCAACCAGCGAATTATATCTTACCAAAAAACAAGGCTCCTGTCAAGCGGTTCTGTTAATATTCTGCCATAAACCACCAGAACATCTCATTGTTTCTCTTATATACCGGTTTAAACTGCGAATGGGGCAGGGGGCATCTTACGGATCCCGTCTCCACCGTGATGCTGACAATGCCCTTCTCGTACACAAGCCAGTCGGCAAATCCGCCCGCCGCATCCGTACTGCCGCTCTTCGGCATCAGGGCATATTTATTAAAGGAGGAGACCTTTTCGGCAAATTCCCTCAGGCTGTCATGCAGTTCCCCCTCCACATTGAAATCCCAATAGAGTACATTTCCCATGGAATGGAGATTCAGTACCGCTTTCGGCTCAGTCTCATTGATAAACTTCATCAGCGCCTTTGTCTCCCTCTCACTTCCTGCTTTCCTGCCAAAATAATTCATATAATGCAGCTTTGCCTTCTTTTTCTTCTTCTTAATAAACCCTGCCGGAAAATTATTGTTCAGGTTCACGCCCCTGGCGTTGGCCTTCCACACCTTTGCATGGCCAGCCTTCTCGCATTTCTTCCGCAGCTTCTTATCCCGAATGGCGTCAAAGCCGTACTGGGATATACTTACCCCGTCGGGATTAACCATGGGAAGAATATAGATACATGTATTGGCAAACCGCTTCTTATGTTCCCGGTAGTCCCGCAGGATCTCTTCCGCCTGTCTCATAATGATCTGGGTATTCTTCCATTCCCGGGCATGGATCGCCGCATCAATCACCAGTTTCCGGGACGCACTCCTGCTGCCGATGCGAAGACACCAGATCTGCCTGTCATCACAGGACTCCCCTATGCTGTGAAGTCCCGTCCAGCCGGGATATTTCTTGATCAGCCCCCGCAGATCCCCGGTCATATCCTCGTAGTCATATACTTTATCCCTGCTGCTGACGATCCACGGCTCCTTCTGGACGATCACCTTTATCTTCACTTCATTTTTCTGTGAACCCTTTACCTTCAACGTAATATAGGCTGTTCCGTGTTTCAGCGCCTCAATCCGTCCCTTCCTGCTGACCTTCAGTTTCTTTCGATTGCTGACCGATATGGACACCTTCCGGTAGTCATAATCAAATCCAAGCTGTTCCGTATGTTTTTCATATAGATGGATTCCTTTTCCATTGCTGCAGGTTATCTTTTTCTGGAAATAGATGTAGATATACTGTACCTCTCCCGTTGCCTTACAGACCGCCTTCACCACAGTGTAGAGCTTCTCTCCTTTTCCCCGGCGGCGGCAGGTGACAATTCCCTTAGAGGAAACTACAGCCAGCTTCTTATTTACCTCTTTCCTGCTTCCGCCGCCATAGATACTGAAAGAGGCAGGCTGCGACATGGAAAGCTGCACCTTGTCTGTCGTATAAGATTTGATATGATATATCTTTTTCCCCTTCACCTTCCGGTAATGGATCCCTGTCTGTCCGCCCCTGGAATAATCAGCTCCCTTGTTGGTCAGGACAAACTTTCCATTCACGGGTTTCTGGGTGGGGACCACCGTTGGCTCCGGCGGTTCCGGCTCCTCTCCTGGCGGCTGACCCGTAGGCAGGGGGGTCTGATCCGGTGCCGGGGAGGGGGCTGCCCCATCCGGCACATCTGGTGTTTCCTCCGGCGGAAGGGGTTCCTGCGGCTGTTCTGTCTGTTCCGGAGCCGAAATCTCCCCCTCTCCTGCCTCTGCGGCCACTGCCGTTCTGCTGTCAGATATTCCTCCGCCCGCCGCAAAGGAAAGAATAAGGAAAAGCACCAGCACTTTTCTAAATCCCTGTTTTCCCATATTGTTCCTCCAATCATACGCTTCCTCAAACGATAATATGGCTCTTTTGTTGTTTAAAGCCCGCGGATTTCAACGGGCCTTTATCATAGCTCAATGGCGCCAATTTGAACTAGAAAGGGTATCTTCTATAAGATACCCTTTCATTTTATTCCTCAAATATGAAAAATATGTGACATATTATTACATTATGCCAGCTTGCTCTTGGCAACTTCTGCCAGCTGTGCAAAGCCTTCGGGATCGCTGATCGCCATCTCGGACAGCATCTTGCGGTTTACATCAATCTGTGCAAGCTTCAGGCCATACATAAATCTGCTGTAGGAAAGGCCATTGATCCTTGCCGCCGCATTGATCCGGGCGATCCACAGACGTCTGAACTCTCTCTTTCTCTGCTTTCTTCCGGTATAGGACTCCTCCAGAGCGCGCATCACGGACTGCTTAGCCACACGGTACTGCTTGCTTCTGGCACCTCTGTAACCCTTTGCCAGCTTCAATACTCTTTTATGTTTCTTCTTTGCGTTTAATCCGCCTTTAATTCTAGCCATTTGTCATTACCCTCCTTCGCGCCATCAGCTGTATGGCATAATCTTCTTCATTGTCTTAACATTAGAATCATCTACCAGTGTAGACTTTCTCAGGTTTCTTTTCCTCTTCGTTGTCTTCTTGGTCAGGATATGGCTCTTATTTGCCTTAAATCTCTTTAATTTACCGCTGCCTGTTACCTTAAACCGTTTTGCCGCAGCTCTCTTGGTTTTCATTTTCTGATTTGCCATGATTTCTTTCCTCCGTCATTATTTTGTGGCTGATAAAAACATTACCATACTTCTTCCTTCCATTTTGGCAGGTTTATCTACAACTGCAACATCCTTCAGCTGCTCATAAAAAGAATTGAGAATCTCTCTGCCAACGTCCTTGTGAGCCATCTCACGCCCACGGAAACGAAGTGAAACCTTGATCTTGTTCCCCTTCTGGAGAAACTTCTTGGTCTGGTTTACTTTCGTGTTCAGGTCATTGGTGTCGATGTTAGGGGAGAGGCGAATTTCTTTTGTCTCCACTGTCCTCTGTTTCTTCTTTGCTTCTTTTGCTTTACGAGTCTGCTCATAACGGTATTTGCCGTAATCTACGATCTTGCACACTGGCGGCTTGGCATTCGGTGAGATCTTTACCAGATCCAGCCCGGCGTCCTTTGCCTTAAAATATGCCTCTTTGGAAGACATCACACCAATCTGCTCTCCGTCTGGTCCGATCAGACGAACTTCTTTGTCACGAATCTGCTCGTTAATCATTAAATCGCCTATTTTTCCTTACCTCCTAATAAAAAAAGTAGATAACTGCTTTTAAAAGCCGGCTATCCACAATAAAATAATTCCCTGTATGAGATATATATAATATATAAGGGTTGACCGCTGACACGTGATAGCAGATGCTATGTGGCAGGGTGAGAGTGGATAACTCTGCTTCTTAACGCCTGTAATAGTATACCACAGGATGGGAAACCATGTCAAGAAAAATATTCCGGGCACAGGCATGACCGCCCGTGTCCGGAATATCTTTTCATATTTTTCTTCTATTCCGCCGGCTTATATTCGGTTCCCGTAAGCTGGACCGTTGTATTTCCAGCCACATTGAAAGCGCCGCTCAGGCGGTAATTTCCGATCCGGTCCTCTGCGCTGACAGATGCCCAGGTCTCATTGTAAGAGTTTTTGTCCGTCGTATACTTTGTGTACGCAGTGACAAGATTGCCGGAGCTGTCGTCTTTCACCTGCGGCAGCTCATAGCTTCCCGCACGAAGATATGCGTACATACTGTAATCAGTCCTGCTGTCGATCAGAATATTCTCCGAATTGCCATAGGCATCCAGCAGAGCAAGTCCCATCTCCTCGTCGTAGTAATCATAAGCTCCGGCCCCGGCAATGCCCGTGGTAAATTTCACACAGTACTGTGGAATGTCGAAATCCTTCACTGCCGTTCCGGATGTAAACACGTTGCCCACGGATGTATTGCTCTGGACTCCATTCACATAGGTATCCAGTACATAATCCCCTGGCATCACCCTCGTTTTATATGTGCCGTCTGCCTTTGTGGATGTATAGAAATCAAAGGAATTGCCATAGGCGTCCATCTTTGTCTGACCGGATACGGTAACATATCTGGCGGGTGCCCCTGCGGCATCCTTTACTGTACCGCTGAATACCACACCCTGTACCAGGTTCAGATTGTAGTTCAGTGTTCCGTAGACGCTGCTGTTATTGCGGTCGCTGATCTTTGCTGTGAAATTGTATGTACCGGCCGGTACGGCAGCCAAATTTCCATTGGCGTCCGTCTTCGCATAGAAGAATTTGTCCCCATCCTCATCCGTCTTGTATTCACCCAGTGATGAAGGAACCGAGGTCAGTTCATATTTGTAACTGCCGGATCCGCCCCCCACGATAAATCTAGTGCCATTCATGGCATATTCTGAGGAATACGCACCGTTGATCCGGTCTACATAGGTTTCCATATTCAAACCGGAGGCATCATATCCCGGAGTATTCGGATCATCCGGTATATAGGCAAGCTGATCCTGTACAACAATAGTTCCCACCAGCTTATTCTTATCACCTACAAAGAAGATATATTTCTTTGTATACGTTTTTCCTGCCTCATCGGTTGTAGTCAGTGTCGCGGTAGTGCCTTCCTGGATTCCGGTAAATTTACCTGCCACCCTGACACGGGAACCATCCTTGCTGACATACGCCTTCAGGCCTGCCGGCAGTCCAGTCACCTTACGTTTTAAATAGCCGGAGGTGGGAACATCCTCTGACCAGTTTCTGTCATACGTTCCGCCCACAGTGCCGGTAACAAACTCCGCCGTCTCCTGTACCGTGTACTCATCGTAATAATCCGGCACCTCCGCCACATAGACTTCCTTTGTCTTTCCCGTTGCCAGTACCGGAATCGTCACCTTCACATAGGAATAACTGCCGATCACGCTGTCTGCATCCAGTACAATATCGTATGTCTTTTTGTCCGCTGTCCGAACCCGCTCGATTCCCTCTGTCGTATTGTACTGTCCGGACGGCGTCCTCTTATCCTGTACTGTAAAGTCTGCCGCCTTGAGCTCCTTGGCGCTTGTCAGAGCAACGCGGACCACTCTGCTGTTCACAACGGAAACTGACTTGATCCCAGCTCCTACCGTCACCTTACAGGTGGCCTTTTTGCCGCTTCCGTCCGCCGCTTTGGCTGTGATGGTGGCCTTTCCTTCCTTCACACCCTTTACCACGCCCTTGGAAGATACTGTGGCAATCTTCTTACTGGAGGTGGACCAGGCAATCTTGCTGCTGACATTCTTTGTGGGAGATACCTTTGCTTTCAGGGTCTTCTTCCCCCCCACTGCCAGCGCCGCTGTCTTTGCATTCAGTGTAACCTTCTTAACGGCAGCCTTCTTAACTACTACCTTAACTGTTGCCTTTTTCTTCGGATTCTTTTTGGAGGCAACCGTAATCTTTGTCTTCCCCGCCTTTACTCCCTTGACCATACCTTTGGATGACACAGTTGCAATCCTCTTGTTTGCCGATTTATACGTTACCTTTTTGTTAGCCTTTTTGTTCGGCGTCACTTTTACGGTGGCAGAAATCTTTACCTTCTTCCCCTTTGCTACATACATCGTTTTCCCAGATGGTGAAGTAGCTGTGACCTTTTTCACCGAAACCTTGGCGGACGCCGTCTCTGGTGCTGCGAGCACTGCGGCTCCGAATGCCATGCCCAGTGAAAGCGCGCCTGCTAAGGCTTTTGTTGCGAATTTCTTCATGAAATAAGCCCTCCCTTTTATAGTTTTGATATGAATTTAAAATTCATTTAATAACTGTAACATACTTTTTTAATATTCTCAACAAATTTCTGCTATATTCTGGTATTTTTCACATTTTTCACAAGATAAATCCTTGCGGTCTGTTTTCTTTCGTTATAAAATACAGGTATTGCCACCCGCCAATGAGCTTTAGGAAAGGAACGTGAAAAATTGAATTCCATTGACAAAGCCTTCTATGTCATCAGCCTGATCCTGATCGGAGGACTGATCCTGCTGGCCATTCTGCAGGCTTCCGGCGTACTGCTTCTGACCGATCTGGGATTTCCCTGTTCATTCCGCTCTGTCACCGGGTATTACTGTCCCGGCTGCGGCGGCACCCATGCCGTCTGCGCCCTGGCTGCCGGCAACCTGGCCGCCTGTGTGAAGGAGCATGCCTTTGTTCTGTATACCGCCGCCGGGCTGCTGCTCTATCTGGTGTGGAACTCCGTAGGCATCCTTGCCAAAAAAAGAGGCAGCGTGAAAATACCTGTCATGCATTTTCACACCGCCTACATTTATATCGGAATCGCCATTGTGCTCATCCAGTGGATCATCAAAAATATTCTTTTAGTAATACATGCCGCCTGAGATGTCCTCGTTAAAGAACTGCTGCATCCACTCCATGACCTCACGCCTGTCCTGTGGATTTCTTATATATTTGAAGGATTCCAGATTTTCTATTGTCAGGTTATCCCAGTTAATAATGGCAATATAACTGATCAGCATAAACAGGCTCAGGCCAATGCCAATGATGCCCAGACCCATTCCGATGCCACCCATGATCTTCACCGACTTTTCCTTTCCGCCTGCCAGAGCGATCAATCCAAAGACAGCTCCGATCACCGCCGGAATTATCCCTACCACATAGAGCCAGCAGCAGCACAGGGAAAGGCCGCTCAGCACCAGGGATGCGATGGCCAGCGCCAAATGCTTTTTCTTCTTTGACCCCGGCGGATCATCCGGAAGATCATACTGCGGTTCATACTGAACCGGCTGCGGCGTATCAAACCGCTGTGGTTCCTGATTCTGATTTTCGTTATCCATTGTACCCCTCCGTTCCTTAAATCATTCTGCCTGCACCCAGCGCCGCCGTTGAAGCAGATCCGGCAACACCAGTCAGGACCAAAATGTGCATGATTCCTACCGATACAGCCAGGGCAAATCCCACAGCCCCCACTACAATGCCGGCTATGGCGGCATCCTTCTGGTTCGGATTGTCTGACCGCAGCCCCAGCACTCCCAGCGCCACAGATACAACGCCGAGGATCAGTGATAGAACCCACAGACAGCAGCACAGTATTGACAAAATCGACAGGATCAGCGATATAATCGCCATCACATTTGGTTTACGTTTTTCCTGCATTCTAGTTTCCCCCTTCCGTTTCCTGTATCTTCCGGATCTCCTTTGTCCGGATCTCACGACAGATATCATCAATAAAATCAGACAGCCTTATCTGGCCCTCATCCCCCTTAAACCGGCTGCGCACGGATACTACGCCCTCCTCTTCTTCCTTCTGCCCTACTACAATCATATATGGCACTTTCTTCAGCCGCGCCTCCCGGATCTTATATCCAATCTTCTCAGAGCGCTCATCCGTCTCAACACGGATGCCGTTGGCCTTCAGCTCCTCTGCCACCTTCCCCGCATAATCAAGATATTTTTCTGAGATGGGCAGGACGCGAACCTGCTCCGGCGCCAGCCATGTCGGAAATGCGCCGGCATATTTCTCGATCAGCCAGGCGAGAGTCCTCTCATAGCATCCCATGGATGTCCTGTGGATAATATACGGACGGACCTTATCGCCCTTTTCGTCAATATAATACATATCGAACTGCTCCGCCAGCAGGGCATCCCACTGTATGGTGATCATGGTATCCTCCTTGCCGTACACGTTTCTGGCATTGATATCCACCTTGGGGCCGTAGAAAGCGGCCTCCCCGATGTCTTCCGTAAAGGGAATCTCCAGTTCCTGCAGGATCGTCCGGATATCGCTCTCCGTCTTCTCCCACACCTCTGGCTCCCCGATATATTTTTCCCGGTTCTCCGGATCCCACTTGGACAGATGATAGGTCACATCCTCCTCCACCCCCAGCGTCCGCAGACAATACTGCGCCAGTGCGATACAATCCTTGAACTCCTTCACCATCTGATCCGGCCGCACGATGAGATGTCCCTCCGAGATGGTAAACTGCCGCACTCTTGTAAGGCCGTGCATCTCGCCGGAATCCTCATTCCGGAACAGGGTAGACGTCTCGCCGTACCGGCAGGGAAGATCGCGGTAGGATTTCTGGCTTGCCTTATACACATAGTACTGGAACGGGCAGGTCATGGGCCGCAGGGCAAATACCTCCTTGTCCTTCTCCTCATCCCCCAGTACAAACATGCCTTCTTTATAGTGATCCCAGTGTCCGGAAAGCTTGTATAGATCTGATTTCGCCATCAACGGCGTCTTCGTCCTCATATAGCCCCGTCTCTCCTCCTCGTCCTCGATCCAGCGCTGGAGTGTCTGGATAATCTGGACCCCCTTCGGCATCAGGAGGGGAAGGCCCTGGCCGATGACATCCACTGTCGTGAAAAGCTCCAGCTCCCGTCCCAGTTTATTGTGATCGCGTTTCTTAATATCCTCCAGATGCAGAAGATAGGCATCCAGATCTGCTTTTTTCGTATATGCCGTTCCATATATACGGGTAAGCATCTTGTTCTTCTCATTTCCTCTCCAGTATGCACCGGAGGAAGAAATCAGTTTCATCGCCTTCAGCGGCTTCGTGCTCATCAGATGCGGGCCTGCGCAGAGATCAATGAAATCCCCCTGCTGATAAAAGGAAATCTCTGCATCCTCCGGCAGATCCCGGATCAGCTCCAACTTATACGGCTCCTGACGCTCCTCCATCAGTTTCACCGCCTCATCCCGGGGCAGGGTAAACCGTTCCAGGGAAGCTCCCTCCTTCACCACCTTCTTCATTTCCTTCTCAATCCGGTCCAGTGCCTCCCGGTCCAGTGGCTCCATGTCAAAATCATAATAGAACCCGTCTTCAATCGAGGGGCCGATGGCGCATTTCGCCTCCGGATACAGTCTCTTTACCGCCTGTGCCAGCACATGGGATGCGGTATGGCGGTATGCCGCCTTCCCCTCATCGCTGTCAAAGGTGAGGATGTTCAATTCATGGTCTCCATCCACTACCGTGCGAAGATCCACGATCTCGCCGTCCAGCTCTGCCACACATGCCACTCTTGCCAGTCCCTCACTGATATCCTTTGCCATGTCGATCACCGGCATAGCCTGCGGATATTCCTTGCAGGAGCCATCCTTTAATGTTATTTTCATTATCAATTCCTTCCTTTCTTTGATAAAACAACCCCAGGCGTTGTTTAAGCTGTCTTTGCACAAATAAAAGCCCCGTCCCCTCTTACGCTCTGTGTAAGAAGGGACGAGACTGTCACAATCTCGCGGTTCCACCCTTATTGGCGCCTCACAATACAACGGCACCCAGCTTCATTCTGACGATAACGGCGTCCACCGGACCGGATTGGGGCCACTCCGAGGTAGTTTTCGAAACGCTTCCCATGAAAGCACTTCCAGCAGCTGTGCCCCTCTCTGGCATGTTCCGCGTCCTACTCGTCTCATCTGTGTGTTATAGCTATTATAGTATTCTGATGAGGAAAAGTCAACTGTCAATTCCGGTGAATGTTATGAACCAGATTGTTATTCAAATATTTTCAATGTTTCTACGATATTGTTAATACCATACTCCTGACGCCAGTTCCAAAGACTAATATTAAAATAAGGCGACAGACATCTGCGAAAAAACTGGGACGGCATTCCCTCAACATCTGACTTATAATAGATTCTTTTATCAGTATCCTGAAATAATAAATATGTCTTAGGAAAATCGGTCTGCCACTCTCTGAATAATTTTATATAATCTGATATATATGTAAAATCATCTAATATATATTCCTGACACATATCATTCCATATAGATCTGGGAAAAGGAACTATATGCAAATGAACATGCTCCACACTGTTGGCAGCGGTACAGCCCCAAATTGTACTTCCATGTTCAAAAGCCAGACAGGGAATCCCTAATTTCACCAACAGCTTTTCTTCAATCATGTGCTTCAGTTCTAGCATTTCCTTATATAATTGAATATTTACATTTGCCAGGCTTTGATAATGTTGCTTACAGATCAATAGAACATATCCAACAGTAAAGCAGCCTATACTTGGTACCGCATACCAATTCGGTGTCTCCGCTATAATACGGGATTTAATCGCCATACTCTTTCCAACTAAATTATAAAATTGATTCTGATAAATACCATTATATTCATCACAAAAGCAACAATCCATTTCCGATATTCCAATTGACAAAACAAAAACCTCCACTATTTGTTTGAATTTTTTTTCCTTAGCTTATGAATAATCTCGTCATTTAATTCGATTACCCGATGGCACGGAACACCCATTTTTTCTATTTTTTCTTTTCCCTTGCCCCCTTTTCTTACAATCATACAGAATAATCCCAAAACAGTACAGGATTTTGGGATTTTTTGTATGGTATCAATTATTTGTTCTCCTGATACCAATACATCATGAATAATGATAACCCTATCTGTGATTTTTAAATCTCCATCCCAACATTGTTCTTTTACAATTTTCCCATCTTTGGGACGTATTTTCACAACAGGTTTCCCTAATTGTCTCCCCACTTCAAACCCCAGAAGGAAATTGCTATCATATGGTATTACTAACTTATCTATCTTTGGCAAATCTGACTCTTCCTGAATCAAAAAAGCTAATATAGATGAGAGTTCACGAGCATAATCGGTATAAAACATTATATCCATTATATTTATGTAATATTTTACCTTTTTATAATTTATTTTTGAACTATCAAATTTATCCTGATTAATAACTATGGGATAATCACTAGTTACTAAAATCTTAATTTTCTCCTTTGCATCTTCTATGCTTTTCAAAGGTAAACAACGCATTTTAATCAGTTCAAGCCGGATTTTATCAAATTGATCCATCCTAATCCCCAATTGTGATAATATGTAACCAATTCGCTCCTCATTGTAATCTTTAAAAAATTTTATATCCTCCCTTATATATTCCTGCCTTTCTCTTATATAAGTCTTTTCCTTATGTTTTTCAATGAAAGATGGTACCAAAGGACTAAAACCAATGTGTGAGGATATGTCAACCAAAGTCCCCAATGCAAGAACAATCAGTAATACCTGCTCAATCATACCCCCAATATCATCCAATCCATTTTTCATGAAGTGACTCAATACGGCTGCCCCGACAATTAGCAGGAATACAACCGCAAGAGCAACATCCTTGATTATCGTTTTGTTCATAAAATTATTTTCTCCCTCACTTTAAATCCATAAAGTGTTTTATCATATAATCCTTTCTCCCACATGTTAAATTACCTTCCGGACAAAATCCTGAAACATAACAACTTGTACCAAATCTCTTATATAATTCAGGACATGATCCTCTAAGATGTTTCAGTATTTCAATAGCGATCTTCCTAATTTCCCACTGCGCACGGTTACATGCACGTAATTTAATAATAGTATTAAGTTCTCGTGCATTTATAGTAGTCATAATATCCATTGTATTCCCACTTAAAGCAAAATAGTAACTGTATCTTTTTAAGATATCAAATTCAATTATTTGCTTCAGCTTTTTATTTGCCCATTCCAACGTGTGTATATAAATGTCCTCTAATTCATTATCATCTTTTATTGTTTCCGGAATAATGAACCGGCTATGATTAATATTCTGTATAGAAGGTATTATAATAGACTGCATCCGATGACGGACAATATGAGTAATTCCGGACAATGTTATATCAGAGATTATAAATGAATAACATAATTGTTCCAATTCTCTAGGTCTATCCGAATCTAATATTTTCTTCCAGTCATATGTATCAACCCCTGGATGATTAATACGATATGCTGTTTCTAAAGTTTTTAATGCATCAGATGGCTGATCTAATATTTTTACATTGCCAGCTTCACAGGGAGTAATAATGGATACGGAATCTTCTATACAAAAAGATTCCTTTGTTTGCTTTTCTATTTTGTTATTTGTAACTTCATACTTAATCTCCATAAGCAGTCCCGGAAAGATACTTTCCATCTGTCTTTCTATCTGGTCTGCTATATCCTGTAATTCAGTAATTCCGATTCCCCGTCCGTACCTTATAGCTCCAATACAATGCGCTAATTCACGAGCATTTATGGTGCAATAAAAATTACTGTTAAATGAATATGGTAACAAAAAACGTGCATCTTCCTTTGGAACCCCTTTTTCTAATAAAAATTGATAAGCGGAAAATAGCTTATCCATATATTGACAATAATGCGAACAAGCTTCCCCTTCTAAATCTTTTGGTATATAA
Source organism: uncultured Clostridia bacterium (assembly GCA_948467395.1). Taxonomy (GTDB): domain Bacteria; phylum Bacillota; class Clostridia; order Lachnospirales; family Lachnospiraceae; genus Eubacterium_F. The sequence goes on from CAOKDX010000016.1 coordinate 27,972, forward strand.
TATCCGAGTTTGCTAAAGTCCACGTATCGTCTTGATTTAACTGTAAAAGAAGCAAGTCTGCACTCAATAAAAAATTGTTCCACAAATGCAGAAACATTACAAAAAGCAATTGTAAATACAGCATGTTCTATTATTGACTTATGTCCGGATTTTAAAACTTTTTTAATTAATTTTATATTTTTATTCTTGCTTTTAGATCCCTCAAATATTTCAATAGCATCTCCTGTTGTAGTTGATATTCTTGCCGCACTGGCACAAATTTCACTGTCGTTCATGTTAAAATTTATTATCTTAACAAGTGATTTTTCGTTCTTCATATATTCTCCATTCTTTACTCCTATAATTTATTAAAGCATTTTTATTTAATCTTCCACATACATGAGAAATATATTTTCCACAAATGCGCCCCTCTTTTGCATTTTTTCACAGCGCATTTTTTCAAATTCATGTAAAGAAATTTTACGCTTGTCTAAAATAGCCAGTATAACTTCATAAATATCTACCAATTCCTCTACTTTATTGCTTGATAAAAATTCTTGTGTCTCTTCCATAAGTTTTTTATTCAGACACTCGAAAATTTCTCCATCAGTTATTTTTCTTATGGTTGGAATGGCACCTTCCGACCTTATAGTAGAAGGAATTTTATCCCGTACCAGTTTATTATATACTCTTTTACCCATTGACCTGCCTCTCAACTATTTATGAATTATCTAAATAAAGTTACTAACACAGTATACACTATCTTATCACAAAAGTATAGCATTTATTAGAATACTGTCATATACCTTCCCCATGAAATATTCTTTTCTCATCTTAGATCTCCCTTGTCAATATCTCACTGTTCCTCACAAAATCTTCCACCGTTTCATATCCCAGCCGCTGGATCAGATCCATGGCATAGGGATTTTCTCCAGGTGTGCGGTACGCCGCCTCTTCCACATAGCGGTCCACATATTCCGTTCCGGCGTCCTTTTCCAGATTCCTTTTGGGGCCGCCGACACAGCCCCCCTCGCATGCCATCCCCTCAAAGAAATTGCCCCTTACATTTCCCTCCAGTATATCCTGCAGCATGGCCTTGCATTCCGGCACGCCGCAGGCACAGACAGGACGTAAGACCCGGCTCTCATCAATGCTCCGGACGCACTCCCGCACCGCCCGGCTGACGCCGCCCGTCCGTGCATACATCCTTCCCGCCGCCGCCGAATGTTCATGCTCATCCTCCGGCATGGCGGAGAAATCAATGTCCAGTGCCTCCCATATATCCTGCAGCTCTTCAAAGGTCAGGACACAATCAATGGCTCCCTCCAGTCCCGGCTCGCGGATCTCCGCTTTCTTGGCCATACAGGGTCCCACAAAAATGGTGCGGCAGCCCGGATGCAGTTCTTTGGCAATCCTTCCACAGGCAATCATCGGGGAGACCGACGCCGGAAGATGGCCGGCTATTTTCTGAAAATCCTTTCGTATCATGGAGATCCAGATGGGACAACAGCAGCTGGTAAGCTGAAATCCGTCCTCGGTCTCTGTGTTGGTGCTGAACTCCAATGCCTCCTTCAACGTAAGGATATCAGCAAAGGCTGCCACCTCAATCATTCCGGCCGCCCCCAGACTTTTCGCGGCGCTCCGCAGCCGCCCCGGCGTGGCATCCCTGCCAAACTGTCCCACATAAGCCGGAGCCATAAGCATATAGACCGGGGTCTCCGTATCCTTCAAAATCTCCACTGCCTTTACCGCATCCCTGCTGAATGTCAGATTCTTATTTTCACAGGCCTCGATACAGGCGGCGCATCCGGTACACCGCTCCGGATTCAGCACGGCCTTCCCGTCCTTGATCTCCAGCGCCTGAAACATGCACGCCGCCACACACTTGGCGTCGGTGCAGTCGCAGGGCTCATCCTTCCACACAAGGGGATATTTCTCCGGGTGCAGCAGACAATCCAGCTTCTTTCTCGCCCTTCCCTCCTTGATCTCTCTGCCGGTCAGACGGCTCTTCAGAACATGCTTATACAATTCCTCAAATGTCATAGGGTAACCTCCAATCTTCTATTTCCAGTATGGAGAAGAGGAGGAATATTTATGCAAAGTATTCGAGAAGTTCCCTGATATGTTTCACACCCACCAGCTTCATCCCGCTGAGATCAAGATTTCCTGCCTGCAGGATTGACCGGCGGTTACTCTCCGGCAGGATACAGGTATCGTATCCCGTCTTGACAGCCTCAGCCACCCGGCGCTCTGCCTGGGACACTGCCCGCACCTCCCCTACCAGCCCCACTTCACCGAAAAGGACCGTCCCGCTTCCCAGCACCCTTCCATGATGACTGGAAAACAGCGCCGCCACCAGGGCGAGATCCAGGGCAGGCTCCACCACCCGCATCCCGCCAGCCACGTTGACATAGGCGTCACAGTCCCCCAGTCGTATGCCGAGTCGTTTTTCCAGTACTGCCATCAAAAGATTTACCCGGTTGTAATCCGTCCCCACAGCTGTCCTCCTTGGCATAGGAAAGCTGGTCTGGCAGACCAGCGCCTGTACCTCGATAAGGAACGGCCGCGATCCCTCCATGGTGCAGACTACTACCGATCCCGCCTCATTCTCCAGTCTGCCCTGCATCATGTACTCGGAGGGATTCGGCACCTCTGCCAGCCCTCTCCCCCGCATCTCGAAGACACCGACTTCATTGGTAGACCCGAAACGATTCTTCACTCCCCGAAGCATACGGTACATGGCAGTCTTATCCCCCTCAAAATAGAGAACCGTATCCACCATATGCTCCAGCATGCGGGGTCCCGCCACATTCCCCTCCTTTGTCACATGCCCCACGATAAATATCGTGATATTTCTACTCTTGGCAAGATGCAGCAGTGTACCGGTAATCTCCCTGACCTGGCTGACACTTCCCGGCGCCGCATCAATGCCTTCTTCAAATACCGTCTGGATAGAATCTACAATGATCACCTCCGGGGACAGCTCCTCCACCGCCCTCAGTATCGTACCCATGCATGTCTCTGAGTACAGATACAGATCGTCCGTAAAGGAACCGATGCGCTCGGCCCGCATCTTGATCTGCCGGGCCGATTCCTCCCCCGATACATACAGTACCTTCATCTTCTTCGCCGCCAGAAGGCGGCAGGTCTGCAAAAGCAGCGTCGACTTGCCAATGCCGGGATCGCCGCCCACCAGGATCAGTGAACCGGGGACGATACCACCCCCCAATACCCGGTCAAGCTCTTTCATGCCGGTCTCACGACGGCATTCCTCCTGTGTCTCAATCTCGTTGATCTTTGTGGGCGGGGAACCGGCCGCCGCACTCCCGCCCCGGGCAGGCGCCGGCGGCGTTCTCTTCCCGCGGCCGCCGGAGGGGGCCTCTACCAGGGTATTCCATTCATGGCAGCCAGGACACTGCCCCTGCCACTTGCTCAATTCATAGCCGCATTCTTTGCAAAAAAATATTGTTTTCTCTTTCGCCACAAAATCCCTCTTTTCCAAATGGTGTCTCTTTCTATATGAAGATATAATAGACCAGGCGGCAGCCAAATGCAATAACAAGAAAAAAATAAAATATATTGTGATATTTTCACTTCCTCATTTGTTAATATAATAGAAAGGCCTTTCAGATAAAAGGAGGATGACGCCGTGGAACAATCTGTATACATAAGAGCAGTAGATACCTGCGCCAATACGCTGTACCGCATGGTGCCCGCACGTACTGCCGGCACCATGCGGATGCGGAAGACGTCGTACAGACTGCCTTTATGAAGTTATATGAGACAGATACCGTCTTTCAGGATGATGAGCACATGAAAAAATGGCTGATCCGGGTGACCGCCAATGAGGCAAAAAATCTGTGCACTTCATTTTGGAAAAGAAATGTAGTTCCTCTGGAATCCTCCGGGACAGACCAGCCTTATGATTTTCCCAGTCCGGAAAACAGCGACCTGTATGATGCCGTAATGAAGCTGCCAAACAAATATAAAATGGTAATACATCTCTATTACTACGAAGATTATTCGGTGAAGGAGATCGCTGAGATTCTGCAGCGAAAGGAGACAACCATACAAACCCAGCTGATGCGGGCAAGGAAACAGTTAAAAATTAAGTTAAAGGAGGCCTGGCAGGATGAACAATAAGCAATATTATAAAGAGACATTTGATGTCATGCAGATGTCCGAGGAATCAATAAGAAAGGTGAAGAATATGAGTGAAAAAAATTACGGGAAAAGAAAGCTGAAAACCGGTTTACGCGCCGCCATCGCAGCGGCCTCCCTGGTGGCAGTATTTGCCATTGGAAACGCCGCTGTCTACGCATCCACGGGCAGCTCTCTGGTAGAGAGGGTGTCCCTATATATCAATGGAGAAAAGGCAGATGTGGACAGGATAACCAAGGGAAAGGATAAAGACGGCAATGAGTACTATCGGATTGAACTGGATGGAGTGAAAGAAAAATCTGCAGGGATCTCCACTGACGATGTCCGTAACCCGGATGATACCCAGCCGCCCACTTCGGCCAAGGCTGAGAACATCCCGGCCAGGCTGGAAAAAAGCGGACAAAAAATCTGTCTCTTTATCGAAGAAGGCGAAAAGAAGATCGATATTACAAAAGATTTTGAAGACGGCAGAGCAGAGGGAAAATTTGAGCACAGGGGGAAGACATGTCGGTATATCGTGTCCGGGACAGTAGAAGAGCATACGATAGATATTGAAGCAGAATAACAAAGCAGAAGGGGCGTCCTGGAATCAGGACGCCTCTCCCGCTTTCATCCTCTTTTTATGTTCATACATCATGACATCCGCCCGGTTCCTCGTATCCATCAGCGTCGTGTCCTGATTCCGGTCAAACCTGGCATATCCGTAAGCGATAGCAATCTGTTCGATGGAACTGTTTTTGTTATATTCCTGTTCGAGCTTCCTCAGCTCATCAAAAAATCCCTGTTCCGCATTGCTCTCCTCTGTCTTCATTACAGAACAGAATTCATCACCGCCAATGCGGTAGCATTTTCCCTTATCATGGAACACCGTGTCAATCATTCTCGCAGCATTTTTAATATAGCGGTCGCCGGCGTCATGCCCCAGCGTATCGTTGCACTTTTTCAGATCGTTTAGATCCATCATAATGATCAGTGTGGTCTCTTTCTCTTCCCATAATCTCTCCAGATCCTCCTCAAAGGCAGTTCTGTTGAAGAGCTCCGTCAGCTGGTCACGATAGGCAAGTTTTTCATAGATCGCCGCCTCGCGCCCCTTTTTCATCAGCGCCGTGGACTCCTTAGATGCGGACCAGCCCAGCAGTACAATGTGGGTAAAGAAGGCAAGCCTGCCAAACATATTGCTGTCGAACTCCCGGGACATAAAGTAATAGTTCAGGACGTCCGCCGTCAGCCCGGCAATATCCAGAAAGATACAGGCAATATTGATCTTAATGCGCCGGTCCAGATTTCCCCGGCGGATCACCCGGATAGAATAATAGATCAGAACCAGCGCCGTTATCCCCAGAACGACATGAGAATATTTCAGCATCTGGTTCATATCCTGGATCCGGAACACCTGCAGAACAATACTCACCACTGTATTTATCAGCGCCAGCACAATGGCAAAATTCCACGCCCAGTCCTTCTCATCCTGATACAGGCTCCGGACAAACATCACAAAGGGCACCGGAAGAAGCATCAGGGTAATATAGGCAATATAGCTGATGATGACATGGTTCTGTAAGACCAGTACATGAATGGACACTTCATTTACAGACCAGATCCCCAGCAGTATGGAAAACATGCCGAGATACAGCATATCCGGTTTTATATAGGTCTGATGATGAATGTAGCACCAGTACACTAGCATGATGATGCCAAGAAGCAGTGCCAGAATGCAGATACAGTACGGAATAATATTTTTCCGCACGATCATCATCAGCAGAGAGGGCTTACTTCCTATGTAGATCGTCGGCACCTCCGGCGTCCTGCCGTACACGGAGCGAATCTGAATCGTCACCGGCTGCGTGGCATAACGGGTGCGAAGATTTATAAAATTCCACACCTGCCCTGTAGTGCCGCCAAAAATATTCGGCCCCCGGTTCAGCGCATAGGCAAGCCCGCCCGCCGCATAGACCCGCACCTCCTCATGGCTGGAAAGGAAACCGAGGCACTCGTTCCCCAGATCCCGTTCCGGCAGGATACCGTGCAGCACCACGGTGTCCTCCGTCTGCTTTATAATTTCCAGATCTTTAAATTCCCCTACTGACTGCTCCCCTTTTTCCTGATAAATATTCGTCGTAAACCGAAGCATGATAAACGATAGAAAAATCAGGGCGAGCACGACAACAACAACATATCCTTTCATGAGATTTTTCGTCATTAATGCATCTCCCCCAATAGTACAGTTTTAAAGCCTTCTAAAATGTAAACACCAATTTACTAATAATTGTAACATAACATGTCTCACTATTCAACGGTTCGGGCAAATAAATATGTGCTAAAAATGTGCGGGAACACCAAAATAAATGCGGCGTCATTCCGGCGCCGCAGATCTTTCCTGATATTCCGTATATTGTCCCTTCGTCCTCTTCTTCACCTCATACAGTGCCTCGTCCGCATGGTTCAACAGAATCGTTATGCTCTCATCCACTGCAGACGCACATGCAAAACCGGCGGATGCGCTGATCACTGTCTCCTGCCGGTCTGACAGGGAAACCGTATTATCCCGCAGGGCGCGATAGAACTGATCCAGACAGTCTTCCACCTCAGACACATCACGGCAGTGGTATATCATCATGCAGAACTCATCCCCTGAACGCCTGGCAGTGAGAAACCGGTCCTCCGGCATGGCTCCCAGGACCTCAGCAAAGCTCTTGAGATACTGGTCTCCCGTGTCGTGTCCATAGGTGTCATTGATGGATTTGAAGGAATCCAGATCCAGCATAACGGCCGCGCAGATCTCCCCCTCTGGCAGTCCCTTCAGCACCTGGGATGCCAGTTCACGGAAGTGTGGAAATTTAAACAGGCCGGTAAGCGGATCATGCGTGTTCTCATACTGCAGCTGAAGCTTCTGCAGCATATGCGTGCTGACATCTGTAATAACCCCCAGATTCCCCTCCGGAGTTTCTGACATATGAATGCGGACATACCTGGAATCGCTGATGCGGTAAATGTCCTCCTCCCCCGTTACGGGGGTATCCGTAATCCAGTGGATATAATCATCAAACATACTGGGATTCCGGCAGAGCTCCTCCGCCCGCCGGTGGGAAAGATCCAGAAGCTCTCTGAGTCCCGATGTGACAAATACACGGTCCACCCCGGTTTCATATTCAAAGGCGGCAAGCGGTATCCCGCTGACCTCAATAATAGATGAGATGCGGTCAGAGAGACGGACGATACTCTTCACCATGGCGTTGATGCCGTGGCTCAGCTTGCGGAATTCCGGATTCCCCCCTACCTCCACCCGGGTATCGAGGTTTCCCGCAGCAATGGCATCCATGCCGCCAAGGATCCGATGGATTCCGCATACCACCTTCTGCCGTACAAGATAATTCAGCAACAGAAGAACGGCGGCCTCGATCAGAAGCAGATAGAGAAGCGTAGTGAGCACACTGGTCCAGAGACTCTGAAGCATCTGACTTCTCGGTATCGTCCCACAGATCATCACATTACCGTACTGCCGTCCCGCCACATACATAACGCTGCCGTTCTCCCCCTCCCGGTATACGCCCCCGTTGCAGTCCCTGAGCTTATCCAGCTGATAATAATCCGCGGTGAATTCCCTGTCCATGCCGCCGGAATGGCCCAGAATCTTTCCTGTTCCACAGTCCACGGCAAAAAATTCCTCTCCGGTATCGGTAGGAAATTTGGAAAAAATATATTCATATGTATTTCTTGACTGGGCCTGCATCTGGCGCACCGGTTCAAACCCGACCTGGACAACTCCCTTCTGCCCCTTCCGGGCCACCCCTACATATTTCATCATCTTTCCCTCCGCCGCATTGGGCTGCGGATCCTGGATCAGATAGGCATCTTCATCGCCCTTTTCCAGAATAGAGAGAAATTCCCTTGTCTGCTTATGATCTGCCATATCGATCCCGATATACTTGGATACAGATCCGGCCACAATAATCCCCTTCTCATCTATAACATGAAGCTCATCTACATTAAGAAGCTCTGCCAGATACTGCATCTCTGACACATTTGTGGAGATGCCCTTCTGGTGGTCCATAACATAGGTGGCGGCTTTCGCTCTTGTGAGGTAATCCGTATCCAGGTTTCGGTTAAGTTCATCCAATTCTTGACGATTATTCTCCATCGTGTGCATGACCTGCTCAGATTTCGTCAGAAAGGTACTCAACTGTCTGGATTCGAGCGATCGCAGCGTAAATAGAAAATTGATCAATAAAATAAGAAAAATAGCGGATGTAACAATGGCAGCTGTATACTTAACAAAGGTCTTCTGCATCCGGATTACCTCCCTCTAAAATGGTTCGACCAATGATTATTATACCCTATCTTTGCGAATGCATGCCTCCCGTTTTTACAAAAAAACACCCTGAAATTTCGCATATATCATAATATGAAAAATTCCTCCCTCGCAATAGCACCCCAGACTGCCCCCGATCTTTTCGGAAAATGCCTGGGCGCTCTGCATGCCAAAGCCATGGGCGCTTCCCTTCCCGCTCTTCGGCAGTCCGCTGACGGAATCAAATTCCATCTCCTCCCCGTATTCATTTTCTACCTGAAGGAGAAGATAATCCTCCGCACTGTGAAGCTTAATATGGATGAAGGATTTTTTATCCGCAAACTCCGTTACACAGTTCAGGGCATTTTCAAAAAGATTGGCCAATACGACTGCCAGCTCACAGGAGCTGACCTGCTGGTTCTTTCCTGTCCGGATATCATGAGAGACCTGAACGCCGCGGTCATGCGCCTGCTCCAGCAGGTTGGAAAAAACCGTATTGATGATCAGATCATCACAGTATTTCGTGATCCTGTTCTCATCCGTCACCTCATTGATATGATCCACGACTCTCCTGATCTCCGCATATTCCCCCTGATCGAGCAGAGAGCTTATCAATCCCGAGTAATGGCGCATATCGTGCCGGAGTATCTTCAGATTCTGCTCTGACTGCTCCACCAGACGATACTGATCCTCGAGACCGCTGATACAGGATTTATAGAGCACATTCTTCCAGTAAATATTTGTCTTCTGATATTCGCTTTCCATATAACGAAGCACGACAATGTACGAGACAAACATTGTTACGATGAAGATTATCGTTCCGGGAATATTGTCCGGATTGTCGTATAATGTATAGGGGAAAAAAGCAAGAAAGGTAAAACTGCAGTAAAAAAACACCGGAATCAGGCAAAGTTCCCACCAGTTCGTCATATTCTCCCTGTCAAAATTCCTGAGCCATATGGCCCGGATCCGGAAGGACAATACGAGTAAGATAACGAGATGAACGGCAAATCCGCCGGCGAGGGCTAACGCTGCATTTCCGGTATAGATGTGCAGAATGGAAGACGCTATACTGCCAGCAATGACATAATTGGATGAGCTGAGCCCCATAAAGAGTGCCTTGCTGTTCCTTCTGGCGCAGATAAAAACAGCGGTAAACTGTGTGATAAAGATCTGGACCAGCGTGACAACAAAATAGCACACCACACTGTCCGGATAGAGAAGGAGCTTCAGCTGGTCAAATAAACACAGCGCCGCGAAGGCGCCAAAACATATAACGGCGGTCTTCCGCCCGGAATATCGGTGTTTTGTAAATAAATATATAAACAGCAGCAGAAAGATGTGGCTGATCATATACGAAATATTTGAAAAATTGCTCATTTTATCCTCTTGTCCACGGTGGAAACTTTCGAGACGGGGTCAAATTGGCACCGTTATGCTATCTGTACTGTTCTGAAATATATACAAGATACTCTTTCTTGGCATCCGCTGCCCGTTTTCTGCTGATGGGGACACAGTCGCCGCATTCCATAATAATACTATCCCCCTTCAGTTTCCTGACATAACGCTTGTTCACCAGAAATGACTTGTGCACCTGCATAAAACTGCTGTCACTGATAAGCCCGCTGATCTCCTCATCAAAGGATCCCCGGATAAAGATGCTCCGGATCACCTCTCCCCCCACCAGATGGACCGCCAGAGTCCGGGAGACATTTTCGACATATTCAATACGGGAGTGCTGCACAGGCACAAGACCAGATCTCGTCCTGACCAGATACCGGGCGCCGCTGGATACCTCTGAATAGGAGAAGGCGCAGTCCAGCGCCTCAAACAACTGGTCGTCCCGGAAGGGCTTCAGCAGATACCGCAGGGCATGCACATCATAGGCATCCATGGCGAATTCATCCGAGGTAGTAATATAGATGATGCCCTTCTCACTGCCGCACCGTCGGAGCTTATTCCCAAGATCGATGCCGGATTTCTCCGGCATGATCATATCGAGAATATACAGATCCGCCAGTTCCTTTTCTTTTATCCTCCCATACAGCTGTAATGCGTCCGAGTATTTCTCCACCTGGATATCCCGGCTGGGATTTCTCTCACAGTACCTTGCCAGTACCTCTTCAATCTTCATCAGATCCTCAATGCTGTCATCACAAATTACCACTTTCATGGACTTTCCTCCCTGCCTGACAAAGCGAAGCTGCTACAATATCTCCCCAAGGCGTTTTGCCCAGAACGGCACCCCATCCTGCGACATCCCGCAGAGCGCTACCGTGGGCTGATTTCTCTCATGATCCCATACTGCCGTGACAAACGCGGTTTCCCTGTGGGGTCCGTAGGTAATGGTCATCCTTCCATCCTCATAATGCCATTTTCCCTGAATGGAACAGCATTCATAATAATCATCCCTGTCTTTCAGTTTCATGGGCACCGACGTCTGGATCCCCTGGGGAAGGCTGCACACCAGGTTGATGCGCTCATACCGTCCCTGCAATGCCTCCCTTGGAATCTCCTGTTCCACCTCCCCGCTGTAGGGTTCTGCGCTTACCACCGGCCAGCCCTCCTCCGTCCAATACATCTTTCGGACCTGCATCGTGGAGGGCTCTCCCTTAGTCACGAAATTTTTTTCCCGGATATGATATACAATATACCAACTGCCATCCCTGTCATGGAGGACAGAATTATGTCCCGGCGCCATATAGGACGTTGAATCACTCCAACAGTAGCCACAGAGCTGCATCAGCCCCACACTGTTGTCCGCATCGGTAATATCCGTCAAATCCCTCCCATGGAAATCCAGAAACGGACCAAGGATAGAACGGCTTCTGCCCACCCGTACCTGATAATCCATTTTCAGGGAACCATAGGATACAAATAGATAGTAATATCCCGTCTCGGGATTGTAGATCATATAAGGCCCCTCAACGCCAGTGCTGAGCCATGCCGGGCGTCTGGCCAGACATGTACCGATGCCTTCCTCCGCCGCCAGTCCAGTCTCTCTGTCCAGACGAAGAACATGACAGCCACCCCAGAAGGAGCCATATACCATATACATTTCCCCCGTGTCCACATCCGTGATGATATTGGCGTCTATGGCATTTACCGGCAACCTGTCACTGGTCTTTAGCACAATCCCTCGGGGGACAAAGGGTCCCTCGGGAGAATCTGCCACTGCCAGAAAGATGCACGACTGTTGAACCCCGAAAGTGGAATTTGAACAGTAGAGACGGTATTCGTCTCCCACCTTAACAATATCCGGCGCCCAGATATCCTTTCCCCCCGTCCAGTCCGAGGCTTCTTTTGGCGGGCTCTCCACAACCTTCCCCACCTTCTCCCAGTGGATCAGATCCCTTGAGCGCTGACAGATAGCGCCTGTGCCATATATGTAATAGTTACCGGAAACCTCATCCTGATAGATCGCCGGATCATGGGTGAGCCACAGTCCAATGGGCGAATCCGGCCTCATCTTCCCCCACAATTCCTTGAGGATTGATTTCGGCGGCTCCTTCGGCGGCTCTTCCGGGTATCGTATCTTAGTAGTCTTTTTTTCCACTCTTCTATCTCCATTCATTTTCCATGCTATAAGCGGAAGAGGCGCAGGAACGCAACGTTCCTACGCCTATCCGTAACGGCGTTTCCCCGCCGTTCATTACAAATTTCGGTCTAGCGGTAAAATACCTCGCCAAGCATAAGATCGCGCTTAAAGTCGCGAATCTTCGTATCCTTATCAATATATACAGCTTCGATGCCCATAGCGGCAGCCCAGTCGCCCATCTGATCTGCAGTGAGGTCATAGGAGAATGCCGTGTGGTGCGCGCCGCCTGCCAGGATCCATGCCTCAGCACCGGTATACAGATCCGGCTCCGGTTTCCAGAAAGCAGTAGCCACCGGAAGCTTCGGCATATCCTTCTCTGTCTTCCTGCACTCAACATCATTGATGATAAGGCGGAAACGGTTGCCCAGATCAATGAGGGAGGTAGCGATACCATGTCCCTCCTTCGCCGTAAACACAAGACGGGTCGGATCCTCTCTGTCGCCCATGGAAAGCGGCTGGCACTTAATGCTGATGGGACCATCTGCAATGCTTGGGCAGATCTCCAGCATATGAGCCTGAAGGATGCCCTCCTTGCCCTTCACCATATTGTATGTGTAATCCTCCAGCATGGAAGTACCCTTCGCATCTTTCATTCCCGCTGTCATAATCTTCATCAGGCGCACCATGGCTGCCACCTTCCAGTCGCCCTCGGCACCAAAGCCGTATCCCTTTTCCTCCAGTCTCTGGATAGCCAGGCCGGGAAGCTGTTTTAAGGCACCCAGATCACCAAAATGAGTTACGATAGCCTGATAATTCTTCTCCTGCAGGAAACGCTCGAAACCAATCTCAATCTGAGCCTGCACAGCCACATGTTTCTTAAATTCTTCCGGATCCCTTCCCTCCAGAAGAATATCATACTTCTCATAGTACTCATCCACCAGCGCATTGGTGTCCGAAGCGGATACCGAAGCGACGCAGTCTGCAATTTCATTTACCGGATAGGCGTCAATCTCCCATCCAAATTTGATCTGAGCCTCTACCTTATCGCCCTCTGTCACCGCCACATTGCGCATATTGTCTGCCACACGCATCACGCGGATATGGCTGCTCTCCATAATACCCACTGCCGTCCGCATCCAGGAAGCGATCTTTTTCTGTACGATCTCATCGCTCCAGTGTCCAACGACAACCTTGCGCTCCATGCGCATACGGCTTACAATATGACCATATTCACGGTCTCCGTGTGCCGCCTGGTTCTCATTCATGAAGTCCATATCGATGGTATCATACGGAAGCTCCTCGTTGAACTGGGTATGTAAGTGCAGAAGCGGTTTTCTGTATTCCTGAAGTCCGAGAATCCATGATTTCGCTGGTGAAAAGGTGTGCATCCATGTGATAACACCTGCACAGTTGTCATCTGCGTTCGCCTCATTAAATGTCTTACGGATCAGTTCGTTTGTAATCAGTGTCGGTTTCCAGATCACTTCATATGGGAGCAGTCCTGACTGGTTCAGGGCCTCCACCATTTTCTTGGAATGCTCTGCTACATTAGCAAGGCACTCATCACCGTATAAATCCTGTGAACCGGTGCAAAACCAAAATTTGTAATCTTTTGATAATAACATTTCGTTCCTCCTTTTTACCAGGGAGAATCCTGTTCCCTGTTATAATTTACTTTTATTATACATCCTTTCTAGGTGTCATTACAAGAGATTTTTTAGAAAATATTTAAGCCATGACAGACACAGCGATACCGTGTCCTGTCATGGCTCCAGCCTATTTTTTCTCTCTTACAAATGGCGGTTCGTAGTCATAGACATCCTGATAGGACTCCCGTTCTGCCTCGCTTGCCGGGGCTCTGTACATAATGCCGGTACAGTCCGTCGTTGAGCAGGAATTCAGATTGTCTATGCCCTCACCGAATTCAAATTCATGATAATCGGTCTTCTTTTTGTCCGTCTCCACTTTACATCCCTCCATTCCTGTTTCTTGGGATTAGTATCGTCAGACAATAAAATTCTTATTCATCCAGTTCGCCCCGGATGGCCTGCATCCTCCGATCCAGCGACGCGCTGATATCGGCACAATCCCGCAGCTCGGCCCGGAGCCTGGCATTGTCCTGTCCTTTTTTATAATAAATGCGGTGCTCCAGGCTCGCCCAAAAGTCCATGGCAATGGTACGGAGCTGCACCTCAACCTTCATCATCCTCTTCTCATCGTGGAGATAGATCGGTGTCTGCACGATGAGATGAAGGCTCCGGTAACCATTTTCCTTCGGGTTCTCTATGTAATCCTTCTTCTTGAGCAGGGTAATGTCATCCTGCGCCAGCAGATAGTCGCTGAGAAGATAAATATCATCTGAGAATGCACAGACCACCCTTACGCCGGCAATATCATGAAGCTCCTCTTCAATGATCCTTGCGCTGAAAGGTAAGTTCTTTCGCTGCAGCTTCTCGATGATACTCTCTGGGGATTTGAGCCTTGATTTAATAGTCTCAATCGGATTTCGGTCATAGGTAAGGGAAAATTCCCTGTTCAGCACGTTGAACTTTGTCTCCACTTCCATAATGGCACATCTGTAATATGTCATAAGGGCGCGAAACGCCTCTCCCTCCTCCAGAATCATCCCCATGGCGTCATTGCCCAGAAGCCGCTCTACAAAGCTCTCATCCAGATGGATTCCATCCGCTGCCTTATCCTTCTCCACGGTAGCTCCTCCTGTTACTCTTCCATATATTCTCTGACAATCTTGCCAAAGCGCATGCGGTCCGCATACTCCAGCAGATGTTTTGGTTTCTTCTTCCTGGAATTTTTGTAGTTGTCCACTACGAGCTGCACCATATCATGGCCGATTTCCTTCTCAAGGCGGATGCAGTCGCAGACACTACGGTCCAGATCGTATACCCGGATCACACCAGAGGGGGTCTTCTTCTCTATAATGTCATCGGAGAAAGCATGTACGGAAAAATAATGCCGGGAAACCGGAAATGTCAGCTTCATGCCGCCGCGGTCTGTCCGGGCAGTGGCGACATAGAGCCGGTCCGGCTCCTCCTGCAGCAATCCATGGTAATAGCAGGCGCTGAGAGCACAGATCACTGCCTTGGGATTTGTCATACATGCCTCGATCATCTTATAATTCTTCGGCTTTTTCTTCCCTGGCATCAGGTTCCAGTAATTTCCGTGAGAGATCCGTTCAATCTTTCCATCCTGCAGCATGGAACGGATCTGGATCGTAGTGATCTTATTTGCAAGGAGCTCTCTGGCAGGAAGATAACCGCCGGCTTCATCAAATAGTGCATTTACTTTGTCGTATGTTCTCTTTAACATGTTGCCCTCCTTATAATACCATAATATACATATAATATAATTTCTTCATAAGCTTTGCGTCATCGTACGCCTTCCGCCGGATCCTGTCAAACTGCATACGGAACTCGGCATGCTGTGCCTCCGTTATATCATCCGGGCCAAACCTGGCATGATATACCAGACCGACATATTCCGTAATCTGATCCACTGACATCTCCATTGCCTCCGCGATGGCGGCAGCGTAATCCGCCAGTGACTGTCCCCGGTATGCAGCACCTCTTTTATTGAACAGCGGCATCAGATGCCGGTGTGCCATTCGGATTCTCCGTTTCATCCGCAGGCTCTGCAGGCTCTTCATAAAGAGATACTGGCGGATCCTCCGCTCTCCCTCCAGGACAGCGGCTATCAGGATCAGCACAATGAGAGCCTCAAGAACAATCCTCAGTACACGGTTCATGGATTTCCCAGTGGACGGCAGCGCCCCCTTCTGTCCCTCCGGTTTCGTTTCCCTCTCAATATCATCAAAGGTCATATCCTCCTGGGGAACCTGCGTCACTGCCGGAGTAGGTGTGGCCAGCTCCGGCTCCTCCTGTGAACTGTCCGGCGTATCCGGTTCGTCCGGCTCCTGGTCCCTCTGGGTATCATCAGAGGAGCTGTTCCCCTGCTGGTTGCCGGCATTCTCTCCGATTCCCGGCGTCACCTCCATCGGCACGAAGCCGTACTGGTCGCTGTAGACCTCAATCCAGGCATGGGCATCGTTATCGGGCACGGAAATCTCGGCATTCTCATTCGTCCCCGCCGTCAGCTCCTTCGCGGATACATACATGCCTTCCACATACCGGGTCGGAATCCCCACACCCCGGAGCAGAATTGCCGCTGTGGTGGCATAATACGTACAATACCCCCTCTTTCCCTCTTTCAGGAAATATTCCACCGTATCCCTGCCGGAGGGAGTCCTTCCCGGCGCCAGGGTATACTCGGTATCTCTTGTGATATAGTTCTTAACCATATGCAGGATATACCGTATATTGCCGGTTCCACTCTGCAGCTGTTTATATTGGACCCCATTGTCTTCCAGATATTCTTTAAAATCATCACAGACTGTGGTGAGATTGGAAGGCACCTGCAGATAATATTTCTTTGCAAACTCCGTCATAAGCTGCCGCTCGGTATTCGTTTTCACCCAGAATTCCCCTCCCAGCATAGAATAATTCTGGGACAGCAGATCCCGGCGCATCACCACAGGCGAGGTGAGAAAATATTCCATTGTATAATCAATCCCGCCGGTCTCAATATCCATCTTTCCATTTTCCTTTGTCTGGAACGGCACAGTGGGCAGGTACGGAACAAGATAATTGCCATAGCCAAATGCCAGATTGCGGATCCGAAGCGTTCCCTTCCCCCACTTATTGTCGCCGCTGGCCGAACTTTTTTCAGCCTCCTTGTATAGCTTCATATGCCAGGCATCCGGTGAGATCCCCTGCTGTTCCAGCACAGCCAGATCCGACTGGTATTCGGAATCTCCCTGCAGGGACGTCCATCGGCTGTCCTCATAGTGGTCCCCCACATATCCCTTGAGATACATTCCGGAACTGTTATTCACCATGCCAGACAGCTTGATCATTATCTCTCCCGTATAATCTACCTTTTCCTTATCACCGATCTCCCCATAGTCAATGGCATCGCCGTTAAAGTGCGACTTGATCCAGGAAAAGACCTCCTCGCCGCTCCAGGACATCAGCGCCACGACGGAATTTTTCGTCTCTGTGATGCTGTCCTTTTTGTCCTCATAACGCGCCGGCGGCATATAGAGATAGGTGATCCCGCCGGCCGCCAGTCCGATCAGCATCAGCAGGATGGACAGCTTCTGCCGCATCCTCCGGTCCGTGGCATCGGTTTTCAGATGCCTTGTGCCGATAATGGACATGGCCACGATAAGATAGGTAAAAAGGTTGCTGAAATATCCCAGTCTTCCGACCACCAGAGGCAGGATCACGAAAGGGACGGTTACCGCCAGAAATACCGCAGACCGGCGGCGGCGGTAGAAAAAGGCGCTGATCACCACAATCAGGTAGACTCCCATAAGAATCAGGACAAATGAAGTACAAAACCGGGCACTGGCACTCTCTTTTCCCGGGTCATATGCCAGAAGCGTCAGCTTACTGCCAGAATAATTCATAAACTCCTTCAGAAAAGCATTCACCATGACTACAAAGCCCTTCTGGATCTGACTGCGGAAATAGAACAGAATCATAAGAAAGAATACGGTGATTCCCGCGATTCCGTATAATTTCCCCCTGTGAAATGTTTCAAGCACCGTAAAAAGACCATAGAAAAGAATGGCGGCAAGGAACATCACCAGGGTACAGATCAACCTGCTGAAGGATAGCTGCAGACTGGTGGCGGTACACATCACTGCCGAATAAACACCCAGAAACACCAGTACCACCTGGCTGATTTCCAATATAAAATTGATCAGTTTGTTGTTTCTAGACCTCAAATTCTTCACCTCGTAAATCCATCACTTCCAGACGATCCCGAACCAGTCCCATGGATTCCAGATCCGTATGGCCAGCCACCGTCAGGTACATCGCCGATTCCAGAGGCCTTCCCTCTTCCCACGCCAGATATGCCTGCACCAGTTCCTGGGCATCCTTTGTAATGCGGCACTTAAACAGCTCCTGGAACATCCAGAGAAGCTCCTCCTCCTGCTCTACGATACGCTCCTGGATCACTTCGTTTTCCCTGTCATACCAGATATACTTCTGCGGTATGGCATTCTCAATCATGTACATGGATACGGAATAGATCCCCTGCACCAGGAGATTGCTCTCCCTGTGGCGCTGCTCCCTTCCGGCCTTCGTCTTGTCCCCGGCAACACACAGATCCACAAATATATTGACTACCTTTGTCAGCGGCAGGCTGCCCTCCTTCACCATAAGGCTTCCTGTCTTTCCACTGAGTTTCCAGTGAATCGTCTGGATCTTGTCCCCATCGGCAAATTCCCGCACATTAAATATCTCCGACGGATCGTCCCCCTTCTTGTACAGAGAGAACCGGTCGCTGTCCTCCTCCGTCTCATTGTACCACCCGTCCCGGTCCAGATACATATCCTTCAGCGGCGGCAGCACCAGGACATTCTGCGTCTCGAAATTCTTTCCCACCGTCCAGGCAAATATGTTCAGATAATCATAAATTTTCACGCTCTCCACCTGAATTGCCACATTTCCGCAGTTCTGTATAACCACCGGGATCCTTCGGTCACGCTTCTTTCCCGAATCCACAGAGAAACGCACCTTCATCCTGCCCTTTTCCCCCGAAAAAAGATTCTCATACCGCACCCGGGCGATTCCTTTTGTAATGGGGAGGATCCGGCTTCCATTTTCCACAGAAAGAGTGATGGCCGCCCGGGCCGGTTTGTCCATATCCTCCTTCTCCGCCAACGGATTTTTCGAGTCAACGGCTATGGTGATGCGCAGCCTCTGCATGATAAGAAATACCAGCATAACTACCGGTATGATAATAAGCAGCCCCATGACGGCCACTGCCCCAAATTCCATATAGAATATCGAGATGAACAGCCCCAGCAGAAAAAGAAATGCAAAAAGCAGTGTTCCTATCGTCATCGACGTCTCCTCCTACAGCTTCGGTACTGGTACCTTGTTCACAATCTCCTCTACCACATCCTGTTCTGTTATATGCGCCATACGCGCCTTGCCGTTCAGAAGAAGACGGTGCGCCAGTACTGCGGATGCCACTCCCTGTATATCCTCAGGCAGCACAAAGGTGCGTCCCTTCACGAAAGCACGCCCCTTTGACATATCCATAAAAGCCAGCGTCCCCCGGGGGCTCACACCCAGTGAGATCATGGCATGTTTCCTTGTGCCGTCCACGATGCGGGACAGATATTTGAGGACCTTGTCGTCCACATAGATCTGTTTCACCTGATCCTGCATCTGCAGCAGCTCCCTCTTAGAAATGATCTCCTCAATGAAATCCAGCGGATTGATATCCTGGCGTTCCTTAATGAGACGCATTTCCTCCTCCATGGTGGGATATCCCATGGAAAGACGGATCATAAACCGGTCAAGCTGTGATTCCGGCAGCATCTGCGTACCGGCAGAGCCAACGGGATTCTGGGTGGCCACTACCACAAAGGGATTCGGCAGCTGCCGGGTGACACCGTCCACCGTCACCTGTCCCTCCTCCATAACCTCCAGGAGCGCGGACTGTGTTTTGGTGGATGTCCGGTTAATCTCGTCAGCCAGCAGAAGGTTACAGAGAATCGCACCCGGCTTATACTGGAATTCACCGTCCGCCCCAATCATATTAAAGCCCACTACATCACTGGGAAGCACGTCCGGCGTAAACTGCAGCCGGCGCTCCGTCAGCTCCATCGCACGGGAAAAGGCCACCGCCAGCGTCGTCTTTCCCACCCCCGGCACATCCTCGATAAGAATATGCCCCTTGGCAAGAATGGCAGTCATCACCAGTTCAATGGCGTCGTCCTTGCCCCGGATCACTTTCCCCACCTCATTTAAAATAGTTTCGATCTTCTCGTTCACCTTTTGTTCTCCTTTCCTTCCCCTAATGCGGATTTCTCCACATGTACCATACTATCCTGTCAGCCCGGCAGCGATACTAACCCGTGCCGTTGAGCCAAGAAAACGCCGTGTCCCTCCGGCGTTCTCTGTCCGGCAGTTGCTGCCGGAATATATTGCATTTCCTGATTAGGATACTTTCATCTTAAATTTGCGGACAGCCCGTTCGTCCTCCGCATCGATCTTGTCTATATTGCCGCCAAGACCACGGATCTTCTCCTCAAAGTTTTCATACCCCCGCTCTATATACTGGATATGGTCCACACAGGTAAATCCCTCTGCTGCCAGTCCGGCCATAACAAGCGCCGCCCCTGCCCGGAGATCCGGTGCGCTCACAGAAGCGCCTGTCAATCCGTCCACCCCTGTGATAATGGCAGCATTTCCTTCCACCGTAATATTGGCTCCCATCCGTCGCAGCTCCCCTACATATTTGAGCCGCGTCTCAAAAATCGTTTCCGTCACAATGCTGGTTCCCTCCGACAGGGCCAGCAGCGTTGTCATCTGCGGCTGCATATCCGTGGGAAATCCCGGATACGGCATGGTCTTGACATTGGCATAGGACAATCTGTGATCCGCCGTCACATGAACACAGTCATCGAATTCCTCCACCCTGGCGCCAATCTCCACCAGCTTGGCCGTAATCGCCTCCAGATGCTTCGGAATCACGTTCTGGATATACACATCGCCGCCGGTAGCGGCCACTGCCAGCATATAAGTCCCCGCCTCGATCTGATCCGGAATAATGGAATATTCACTGCCGTGCAGGGATTCCACGCCGCGGATACGGATGGCGTCCGTTCCGGCACCCCTTATATTGGCTCCCATGCTGTTCAGGAAGTTTGCCACATCAACAATGTGCGGCTCCTTCGCCGGATTTTCAATAATCGTCCTGCCCTCTGCCATACATGCCGCCATCATAATATTAATGGTGGCCCCTACACTGGGACAGTCCAGATAGATATGTTCCCCCGCTAGTCTCTCCGCGCTGGCGTCAATCTTGCCATGATGAATGGTCACCTGGGCGCCCAGCTGCTCAAAGCCCTTGATATGCTGGTCTATGGGCCGGCTGCCGATCTGACAGCCCCCCGGAAGCGCCACCAGCGCCTTTTTATATTTCCCCAGCAATGCCCCCACAAGGTAGTATGATCCGCGGATCTTGCGGATCGCATCCTCATCCACGCTGGTATTGCTGATCAAAGCTCCATTTATCTTTACGGTATGGGTGTCCACACGTTCCACGATGGCACCGATCCCCTCTATTGCATCCAATAGGACATGGACATCGTCCACATCCGGGAGATTTTCGATCATTACCGGCTCGTTGGCCATAATCGCCGCGACAATAATACCCAGCGCCGCATTTTTCGCGCCGCCGATGGTCACTTCTCCCCTTAATGGCGTTCCACCTTTAATAATGTATTGTTTCATTATTACCTCCACAGATAGAAACGTACTCTGCTCTTGTTTTTTCTTGCATCATTATCTTAGTATAACACAATTTTGACATTTGTAAAACGGCAATTTGAATACTTTTCACAAAAAATCAACGCCGCTTTTTCACAGAATAACCAAATTTTCCTATCCTGCGGCCGAGTTCAAAATATTCTCCATGAGAATAGGAGACAAGCCCTGTGCCGTTCAATTCAAACTTTCCATTTTCGTTCATATATCTCTCACTGACCTGTACTGTCGTCACTTCTGCCAGAAACATATGATGGCTTCCCAGTTCCAGTACGTCACTTACCCGGCATTCCAGGCTCAGGGGACTCTCCGCAATGATGGGCGCGTGCTCCAGTGTCTCTGCCGGGAGAGCCGTCAGCTCCATGGCGGCAAATTTATCCACGTCCCTGCCGGATTTCACGCCGCACCAATCCGTGGCATAGGTAAGCTCCCTGGTGGTGAGATTAATGACAAACTCCCCCGTCTCCCGGATCAGACCATAAGAATACCGCTCCGGGCGTACAGAAATAGAGACCATCACCGGATCGGAGCACACCGTGCCGGTCCACGCAATCGTCACAATATCTTTCCTGCCGTCCCTCCCGGCGCAGCTTACCATCACCGCCGGCACCGGGTACAGCATATTGCCCGCCTTCCATACCTGTTTCCCATCCATAAACGAATCCCTCCCTACATATGTATCTTATAGATCAGCTTATCCGACAGATCCTTGTAGATGGAGAGAAAGCAGTCCACCTCATCAAAGGGCCCCGACAGCATCACCACAATATCACTGTCGTTGTCCTCTATCATGGCCAGAAGATCCCCCGCTGTTTTTTCTGTTATCTCCGATGCGTCCGTCACCAGCATACATGTTCCCGCCAGCTTCTCCTTCTGCTGGGAGAGCTCCAGCTCATTCAGCTTATCTGCGGCAATCTTCGCGATCTTTCGCATGGGCTGCTGGCCCTGGCGGTGCAGCTCCTTCGTAATACGCTTTGCCACTGCGAGAACGATCCTCTCCTCACCGCCGGCAAAGACAAAATGAGCCTCGTCATCATCCCGCCGCATATGGGCGATGGTACTTTTCAGCGTGCGGTAGGAGACACCTCTCTCCGATATATCCTCAGGATCGTCCTCCCACTCCTCATCTGTCTGAAGCAGCGGCGCCTGTTCCTTTTGTTCCCTCTGTTCCGCCGGTTTATCCCGTTTTACCACCCTGGGAGCCGATACAAAATCCCCGGTATATTCTCCCGGCTCCTCCTCTTCTGCTGGAACGTTTCTCTCCTCCTCCGGCTCCACATCCACTGGTTCCTCCGGCCCTGACTGCGGTTCCGGTTCTTTTTTCTCCGGCTTCTGTTCCGTTTTTGTCTCTTTTTTATAGGGGGCCGATACCGACTCCTGATCCAGGTTCAGATCAAGCTCTGCCACATCTGCCCGGGGCATGGCGTACGCAATCCTCTCTTCCCTGTCCGGTTCTTCCGGTTCCGGTATCTCCTCATCTCCAGGCGGCTGCCAGTCCGGAGCCTCACAACGCCTCATGAGCTCCATGGCCTTGTCGATAATCCTTCCCTCACCAAACCACAGCTTGAGATCCCGGCATTCCTGGATGCATTCTTCCCTCATGCCCTCCATCTCATACAGCAGGGCCAGCTGATATCCCCATTCCTCGGTATACTCTTCTTTTTTTAATTCCTCCAGTATGCTGATCAGCGTGGCCCGGGATTCCCCCTGGGCCTTCGCCAGCAGATACCGCAGCTCAAAAGTATCCAGGGTCACCTTCCCTGCAAATTCATAAGTAAGAAACAGCTCCCTTGCCTCATCCATGTTTCCCATCCGTATCACCAGGCGGAGCAGCCGGTTCAGAATGTAACGCGAATGCGTTCTCTCATATATCAGAAAGAAGATGTCCTTCTTTTCATTCAGCCTCTCCGCCTTCTCATACAGATCCGCGAAGAGGTATAAATCTTCCAATGATTCCACTTCTGTCAGTGTGAGCGTGTCGATCAGCTCCAAAGCCTGCACAAATCTGCCTTCCTGAACTAGATCCCGTACCTGTGCACATCTGCGCATCACTTCATGTCTTTTCCCCATTTGTATCCTGCTCCTTACTGACAAAAAAGCCCCCAAATTGTGTAATATCTTGCAATAGGAGGCGTTTTCATTTACATTCTTCCAATTATTATATAAATCCGTGCATCCCACGTCGAACCTGGCTCAAAAGACGTTACCGGAACAGTTAACTCGATCCAGGCACCCTCGCGTCACACAAAAAGCATTGCTTAGTGCTGCTTCATTCCTGACCTGACACGGTTCACAAGTTCCTGTTGCACAAGACCCGGACGTCAGCGCCACTTATTCTGGGCAGCTCTTCGTCATCAGGCCCTCGGTGGGACAACACCCCTGCTGTAGCGGATTGCAGGTACAGGGCACCGCTATCTCCCCGGCTGCACGGAAGTATTAACAATCATACAGTGTTGATTATATCTTTTTTTAGGTTTTCTGTCAAGCATAGGATAACATTTAAGCTGCCACCACATCCCCCGGCTCCAGGCCGGAGAATACTACCTGTTCCACGCCATTGGCCAGCTCCCTGTCCAGCTCCACATACTGCTTCACCAGCTGCCCCTGGACCACCCGCCACACATACCAGACACTTTCACCCTTTCCCGCCTTCTCCTCATAGACACTCCCTGCCGGAACCGTCAGCACATCCTTCAGGCACACAGCCGAAAATGTCGTCTGTATCTCCGACAGCTCACCGGACAGCCTGCCGTCCCCTTCCAGTTCCACATAATATCCCGGATGTTCAAAGGAAGATTCCGGATTGTTCCTGCTCACATAAGTCTTCCCCCCCTCCGTGGTAAGATACACGTTATTCACCGATTTTGTGTATCCGGTACAAATTCCACTGCAGCTTTTTCCATTCGATATGAATTCAATCCTCTCCCCGACATGAGCAAACTTCTTCTCTACCTCGGGCCTCGGCCGCAGGGGTGGTATCTGCAGCACCAGCAGTCTCCTTCTGTCCTTCTTTCCCTCTATGCCAAAGAGGTATGTCCCCTCTGTAATTTCCTCCCCCACCCGGATCTGGCAGTTTGTTACTGTTCCGCCTGTCCGGGCACGGACCCGGACTCTCCCGCTCCCGTCATTTCCTTTTTTATATTCCTCATACTGCCTCTCCAGCTCCTGTATAAAGTGCCGGTGCGTGCAGGCTGCCAGTTCCTGTTCATACTTCCAGCGCTTCCCTGCCAGCGTCCGGAGCCTGCCGGTCTTTTCCCGCATCTCGGCAGCGGCCTGCTTTTTCATCTCCTTCACCGTATCACGGTAGCTCTCCTTTTCTTTCCGGATCTGGTTTGCAAGATCTGCCAGCGCAGCTTTCGCCTTCCCCGTATCTATCACATACAACAGATCCCCCTTCTTCACCCTGCAGCCATTATAAACGGCGCTCTCCACAATCTTACCCTCCCGCTCTGCCATGACCAGACAGGGACTGTTATCGGCAAATCGGCTGGAGCCGCTATGGCTCCGCACTTTATACCGGGTTCTTGCCACCGTATGGGTATCATACCCGACGGGGAGCGCCGCACCGGATGAATAGCAGACCAGCTCCCCCTCCTTGAGGCCCTCTTTAATCTCTGTCCTGTACTCGTCCTTCGCCCCGGTGCTTACCATCCGCTTCTCCTCCACACCCTCGCTATTTTTCACAAAGACATAGGTCTCTGCGCCCTGGGAATGCAGAGAATCATTCCCCACCGCCAGCACCTCCGCAGCAGCCTTTTTACTGAAATACACAAGACAGCTGTCACCGCAGGATAACTTCACGCCCTCCGGGCAGGCAAAACGGACAGCAGGATCACAGCCATTTTTCCTGGCCGCCGCCAGCTCCTTCTCCGTATAGGCAGCCTCCTCCACCGGATACCGTTTCCCATCTGATATAATATATTTCTCCTTATATCCGGTATAAGTATATTTGTCAGCAGTCACCTTCACCAGCTCAATATACCGCTGCCCTCTGTCAGCCACCACTACTACATTTTCACGGGGCTCCGCCTGGGCAGATACCTGAAGGTCCTTCCGATAGGTCACATACCCGGAATGCTTCGCCCGCAGGACTCCCTCCTGGATATCCCGCCCCGCCTGCCTGATCTCCCTTTCAATTTCCTTCACCCGCTGCCTGTAGAGCTCCCTCTCGTATCTGGCGTCCTCTTCCAGCACTGCCCGTTTTTTCTTACTCCCCTTTCCGCCCAAAAGACGGATTTCCGCTTTTCTCTGCTCCGCTATCTTTTTCTGCCAGGCATACCTCTCCCGTTCCTGCCGAAGTTCCTCTTCCAGTTGTATCTTGCGCTCCCTTTCCTCCCTGTTATCGGTACGGGCAAGTATATCCCCCTCTCTGACGTAGTCGCCCACCTCAGCCTCCTCCTTCTCGATCACTGCATCCGACAGATAAAAGTGCGCATATTCTTTGGGCACCACCGCAGCCATCAGCGTCTCCACCCTTCCGATGGACCCTCTCTCTACAGGCCGGCAGGCTGAATTCCGGCTTACCGGCTCCTGCAGCTCCGGCGCCGGCCGGCCGGAAACCTCCTCGCATCCCATACACAGCATGGCCGTCACAAGAAAAAATACAATCTCTGTCTTCACCCATCTCATCCACCATCACCTTCCTCTACATGAATCACTGATCCGTCTATGGCATTTATTACACAAATTCCCCCATCTGTCTTCCATGCTGGCACGTAGCTGTAAACCCCCTTGCGCAAAGGATCTCTCACCTTTTCTTCCGCTCCCCTGTCACCTGGAATTTTCATTTCCCATAAATCTGTCCAGACGGTTCCCGCCACATCTCTGTATTGTGCCGGTCCAACTGCCTCCTCCCACCGCTCCGCCGCATCTCTAGATCCCTCTTCCTCCTGTCCGCATCCCGAAACAAAAATAAGCAGGACTGCCAGTAACAGAATCCCGTATTTCCTGTTTATCCTCCTGCGATCACTGTACGTCATCACATCCCTCCACTCCTTTGCTGTCTCTTAACATGTATTGTAGGAGGAAGTTGTAAACAAGATGTAAAACTCTGTTCTCTTCTCAGTCCTGCCATAATTAAATTTAGTAATTCTCTTCTTTCAATGTATCCACCACGTTGTCCTTCCGAATCTTGGACATGGAGTACAGCATGGTAGAAAATACAACCAGAAATACGCTCCCCACCGCGATCACGATGCTGTACCAGGGAATATAAAAGCTCATGCTGATCTCTGAATTCATGGCCTTCCATATCAGCGCCGTAATTCCCACCGCCACCGGAAGTCCGTACATCAGCCCTTTCACACCATAAAGCAGGCACTCAAAATTGGTCATTTTCCGGAAGCTTTTCTGGGTCATCCCCACAGACCGCAGCATTGCAAATTCCCTCCTCCGCAGAAATACATTGGTGGATATTGTATTAAATACATTTGCCACAGCGATCAGGGAGATCAGAATAATAAATCCCAGGGAAAAGATGTTCAATATCAGCATAAGGGCACGGCTCGCCTTGATCTGCTCGGCAATGTTAAAGATAAAACCATCCCCGGAATCTCCCTCTGCATCCATAATGTCCTGCATTTCCTCCTCACACCGGTTCGGATTATCCGCACAGAATGACATGATATAATCCGCTATCAATTTCTGTCTCACATCTGCCGGGCAGACTGCCTCCCTGGCCCCCGCCGGATACATAATCAGAAGTCCTGCCTCCCTCTCCGAATCGAGTCCAGGGGGCGTATCCTCCCTGATCTCTCCGATGGCAAGCATTTTTTCACCTATAATTTCCGGTTCTATTTCTTCCTCTGTGCCGTCGCTTTCAAACTCATCCATGGGCCATACCTCAAAGCTGAGCTGGAGGGAATCCGGCTTTTCCACAAAGGTATGGATATTTTCATATCGCTCCTCATCCGTATTCCACACAGTGGCACTGTCATAGGCGATAGCCGTTGGATTCTTTGTATCCATATAGCGGTCTACATCCAGATGGTTCTTCTGGAGATATTCTTTATATACCGCATCCGGAACAAAGGTGACGACAAGGTTCCTTACTTCAACCGGCTTTTCCAGTTCCTTCGGATCACCAGGCTTCTTCTCCCCGGTGCTGTTGCGGTAAATACTGTCAGACAGATATTTCCCCGGCACTGTCACCATACTCTCATTCCACAGGTTGAAGTTATAATAGGCCTCTGTCATTCCTGCTATCTGCGCAAATTTTCCAAATAACTCCTCATAATATTTGTCATTTTTCGCTGTCCCTTTCACCGAACTGCTAAAGCGCAGATCGGAGGAATATTTATTGATAATGTCATCCAGTCCGGTGGACAGATAATCGCTGAAACTGGTGGCCGAGATAAACAGCACAACACTGATGAACAGGGAAAATACGGTAGCCCTGTATTTCCTTTTATTCCGCTTATAGTTTTTGGTCGCCAGCACTCCCTCCAGACCAAAGAGCTTCATCGTCAGGCGGGAGGTCTTTAGCTTCCGGGGTTTCACAACAATATCCGTAGTCTGACGAATCGCCTCGATGGCATTGATCTTAAGCGCCTTCCGCACGGGAAGCCAGGCAGAGATCAGCACCGTGACAAATCCCACTATGGCGGCCACAACGACCGACCACAGCGCTGCCGAAACATGTATTGTCAGATTACCTGACCCAAGAAATACAGAAAAAGTATCCCGCAGACAATAAAATGTCACTCCCATGCCGCCTATTCCCGCCAGCACACCAAGGGGAACTCCGATGATGCTTACTATCACCGCCTCAAAGAGCACACTCTTTTTCAGCTGTTTCCTGGTAGCGCCGATAGAAGACAGCAGTCCATACTGTTTCTTTCGCTCATTTACCGAGATGGCAAAGGAGTTGTAGATCAGCGATATGGAACCGAACATAATAATCCCAATCAGAATCGCCATCAGGCCGGCAAGCATCCCCGCCAGGCTGTCGCCAAGACTTTCGCCCGATATCTGCAGATAAAACCGGTTCGTATCGATTACGTTCTCATCACCATATTTCTTTTCCAGCTCAGCCTGAACCTCACCTGTCTCATTCGGTTCTTTTATGGTTATATACGCCATCTGCTGCCCTCTGGGACCAGCGGCATCATCCAGCCTGGTGAGGGCGGGATATCCCGGCAGGCCCTGAAAGGAACCCCAGTAACCGAAACGGGCGCTTTCATAAAAGCCAACGATCTCGTATGTGCCTTTTCCCTCCGGCACAAAGGTCTCCTGATCCCCCGACACACTATAAGAGGTTTCCTCCCATATCTCAGTACCTGTTTCCTTCGCTTTCCGGACGCCAGTCTCCAGCTGGAGCTTCTGCCCTGTCCTGTACGCAATGCCGGATCTCTCTTCGATGTCAGAGGGGAGGATCAGCTCACGGGAGTTCTCCGGTAGCCGTCCTTCCGTGATATTTACGGAAAGAAGCTCTGGGAAATTGCCATTGAATCCCCCGATATACAGATACGGCGTCCTTTCTTTCTTTACGGAGTCCAGCCTGGCAAAGGCAACATCCGCAAATATCGCAGTCTGATCTATTTCCTTCCGTGCCAGTACCTCTTCCATACTGCCTTTCTTATTTTCCTGAAAGCTGATATGCCAGCGGCCGTCATTCTGAATCGCAGTCTCTAACATAAAATTCTGGAGACTGCTGACCGTCGTCGTCACTGCCGTGATCATTGCCACAGATAAAATAATGCCGACAATGGTGACAATGGTCCTTGTCCGGTTCTGCCACAGTGACTTCAGTGTATATCGCCTAAAGATATTCATGAGCGGATCACCTCATCTCTCACAATCTTTCCGTCCTCGATGGCAATGATCCGGTCGGCCTGCAGAGCAATTTGTTCATCATGAGTGATAACAATCAGCGTCTGGTTATATTTTTTATTAGAGGTTTTAAGAAGATCGACAATCTCCCTGCTGTTCTTCGAATCTAGATTTCCGGTCGGTTCATCCGCCAGTACCACGGCAGGAGATGCCATCAGGGCACGCCCGATGGACACCCTCTGCTGCTGTCCGCCAGACAGCTGGTTCGGGAGGTTCTTCTCCCGGCCCCGAAGACCGAGAATATCCAGCAACTCATCCAGATGCTCCTGATCCACCTTCCTTCCATCCATCTGGATTGGCAGCGTCATATTTTCCGTAACATTCAGAATCGGAATCAGATTGTAAAACTGATAGATCAATCCCACCTGACGCCGGCGGAAAATAGCCAGCTGCTCTTCGTTCTGCTTATACACATCCTGCCCATTCATAAAAACCTTTCCGCCAGATGGGCGGTCTACTCCCCCCAGAATGTGAAGTAATGTCGATTTTCCTGAGCCGCTTGGTCCGATAATGGCGACAAATTCACCCTTACTCACTGAAAATGATACATCATTCAGCGCCATTACCTGGTTTTCATCTGTCCCGTAGATTTTTGATAAATGTTCTACTTTTAAAATCTCCATCGTTTCCCTCATTTCTACGCATTGCGTGATTCTTAATCTATTATTTCTATTTCGGGACTAATCATAACATAATTAAGTGACAGGCGCATGACTGTAATGTGACGGTTTTGTAAGATTCAGATGTTTTGAATTTCTTTACAGAAGTTGTTAAAACCCTGCAAATACTAGATTTCTAAGATATTCTGGAAATGATTTAGACGCTTATCTTCTCATAAAATCTCATATTTTTTCATTCATTTTGTGTAAAAGTTGTGTAAATTTGTAACATTTTTTGTGTACGGATTTGTGTACGATGAGCCGGGCTAGGATGCCCGGCTGTTCCTGCTCCGCTTCTTATCAAACTTTTCAATCTCATCCCGCATGCGCTTATCATCCACATGGTTATATACTTTCATGGTAATTGCAAGATTGCTGTGCCCCATAATCTCCTGCAAAGTCCTCTGGTCCATCCCTGCCTCTGCCATTCTGGTACAGGCGGTATGACGCAGAATGTGTGCAGTGATATTAGGCAACAATTCCGGCTCTCTATCCTCCAGTATGCCAGCCGCCACCTCAATACTATTGTAATCATACACAATCTTATGGAGGATAATGTCTAACTGTACCACGCTCCACAACTGGAATTTTTTCGTGAGAAATACAAAGCCAATGTGCCCATCTACTGTATGGTTGTCTATCATCCCATGCTTCAACATATACTCTTTCTGTTTTCTCAGAGCATGCAGCGCTTTTGACGTCAACGGAATTTTACGGATGCCCTTGATTGTCTTTGGTGGGCAGATTTGAAATCTGCGCTTTCCCTCCTCGTCCAACTCATAAAGCAACTGGTGGTCAATCTTCACGAATTTATTCTTAAAATCCACGTTTTGCCATGTCAAACCGATGGTTTCTCCGCACCTCGCACCGGTTTCAAAGAAAAACTCAAACATCCAGTAATAGGCATTGTATTCACTGCTTTCACTGATAAACTGTAGAAACTTCTCCTGCTGTAACTGGGTAAGGGCATCTCTTTTATTGTTGTAAATGCCAAGTTCCTTTGTACAGCCGTGGGCATAATTTCTACGGATATAGTCTTCGGACAATGCATGATTAAACATAGCGGTTAAAACTTTGTGCATCAGAGTTATGCTACCATTTCCTACACCATCCTCCAACATCTCCTGATAACAGTCCAAGATATGTGTCTTCCTGACTGCCTGAATCTGCATATTAGCAAATTTCCGGCTGCGCATGTTCTTATTCCATATCTTGGTGTAATTTTCCTCTGTGCGGACAGTAATCTTCCCACGTTTCTTTTTCATTTTTACATAGAAATCAAACAATTCGTTGACTGTCATATTCCCATGTGACGTGGAAATCAAGTCATGCCTGTCCTGTTCTATCAGTGCCTCCTTCTCGCGCAGGGATAAATCTTTCTGCTTCCCTTTCGGGTATGGGTCTGTTTCCACCAGCCGCCAGCTGTATTCTACACGGTTTTCACCACATAAATCCGTGTAGCGGAACATGTAACGCCCGTCACTGCGCTGGCCTTCCCCTTTTCTTAAAATTCTGCCTTTGCTGTCTTTTCTTTTTGCTGCCATAGTATCTGCTCCTTTCATAAAAGAAAGAGCCCTAATACGATATGATGATTATACCGCATTAAAACTCTTTGCGCCATGCCTAAATTACATTTAATTTGTCAATAAATTCCTCGAACTGCTTTCTCTTTATCTGCGGTCGGTTTCCATTCCACAGGATAAAGTCAGCATCTCCATTTTCATTGATGAGCCTGCGAAGCTTTGCTTGACCGATACGGAAATAAAGAGAGGCTTCTTCCACTGTCAGTGTGTATTTCTGCCATAATGGAATCTCTGTAATTTGTCTGCCTGCCATAAGACTGCACCTCCTTATGGCTATAGGATAATACAAAAAAAGGGATTGAGCCATTGACTGGCGTGGTAGAAATTTTTGGGGTTTTACCATGGGGTGGTATTCTAACACCAGTAGTTTACTTTCTTGAAAGGTCCAACACTCCCTTGTTTATAGGGATTTCATAAGGATACTTTTTAGATTTAGGATAGCGGTATAGCATGACGGTGTTATACCGCTTTTCCCATATATACATTGACCTTTGAACGGTCAAATACTCCGATATGGTTATAGATAATCTCGATTTCCTGTATTCTTTTACCACTGCTTTTATCTGCTTCATGGACGATAATGCGGTCTATGAACTCATGCACAATCTCCGGTGTCAGTTCCGGTATCTCCGTATACTTCTTGACAGTAGACAAGAATGACTTTACATTGACACTCTGTTGTTCTTCCTGTGACAGTTCCATGCGGAGTGTTTCAATTTCTGACTGCACCTCTTTCTGCTCCGCTTCATATCCCTGTGACAGTTTTGCAAATCGTTCATCAGAAAGTTTACCGCTTACATTATCCTCATAGATACGTTGGAACAGATTGTCTAACTGTGTGTAGCGTTTCTCCTTATCGGACAGCACACGCTTTTTCTTTGCCAGTTCCTTATTTTTCTGTTTCATGTCAGCGTCCATCACCATCTGCACAAATTCATCTTCATATGCTTTAACATAGGAAACAACCTCTCGCAGATTCTCCAGTACCAGTTGTTCCACAACCACGTTGCGGATATAGTGCATAGAGCAGTTGTGGGTATCAGAACGGTAATTACTGCACACAAAATTATGTTTGGTGTCAGGGTCATTCGCTCGTCTGTGAAAGGATAGTTTCTTTCCACAGTCTGCACAGTAGAGGATTCCCGAAAACATCGGCATTTCTCCCATTTTGGTAGGACGTTTGCGGTTCGCCCGAATCTTCTGCACAATGTCAAAGGTAGACTGGTCGATAATCGGCTCATGGGTATTCTCAAAGATTTTCCATTCCGATTTATCATTCTCAATCTTCTTTTTCTGTTTATAGGACTTGCGGTGTGTCTTAAAATTCACCGTATGCCCCAGATAGTCCATGCGTTCCAGTATGTCCACCACAACGGTACTCGACCATTGGCAGGGATTCTTCGGTACATTTTTAGCAATGCCATATCCTTTGCTAAGTGCATAAGCAGTAGGACACAACACTCCTCTTTCTTTCAGAATGTTTGCGATTCTTCTCGGTCCGTACCCGTCCACACACAAGCGGAAGATTTCTCGGACAATCTCTGCGGATTCTTCATCAATCAGCCATTCTTTTGGATTGTCGGGATTCTTGCGGTAGCCATAAGGAGCAATGCAACTCATGTGTTCGCCTGCTAATCCTTTTGCTTTCTTCACCGCCCGAATCTTCTTACTGGTATCTCTTGCGTACCACTCGTTAAACAGATTTTTGAACGGTGCAAGGTCATTGTCTTTCTGTACGTTGCTGTCTACATCATCATTCACAGCGATAAAGTGAATATCTTTATCGGGGAAGATAAATTCCGTATACAATCCCACTTTGATGTAATCACGCCCGAATCTTGACAGGTCTTTACAGATAATACGTTTCACAGTGCCTTTCTGTGCGTCCTCAATCATCTGTTTGAACTGCGGACGCTCAAAATTCGTACCGCTGAATCCATCGTCAATATAGAACTGGTAAGGCGTGTAACCGTTTCTCTCCGCATATTCCGCAAGTATCTTTTTCTGATTGACGATACTGTCCGAATCCCCAACATTTCCATCATCTTGCGACAAACGACAATAGAGTGCTGTGATTCCCGTATCTGTTCGCTTTGTCGGGGAAGTGGTAAAAGTATTTCCTGTGGCAACTGACTGTATGTTCTTCAGCATATTTCCTCCTGTTCCGACAGTCACACAGGCAATGCTTGTATAGATATAAGATAACACAACCACTGTCTTTTGTCTGCCTTTTTTATAAATCTGTCTTAAATCTGCCTGTTGCATCTTGTATTTCGCTGAATCAGACGCTTTATCGTGTCTTTTGGTTCTTCCTGCGTCTGACCGTTTGATTTTACCTTTACACGGTAAATCGTATTGCCGATACGGTATTCACGTACCACTGGTTCTTCTGCGTTTTCTGTCATTCGATTCCCCCTTCCCTTGTTAGATTCCGAAGCAGTCAGACGGTGTTATCCTCACCCACAGGGATTTCACCTCTGCATGGTTCTCATGCAGCCGCACCCATTGCCTGCGACGCTTCTAACGCTCGGACTGTGGCTGTGCGGGAGTATCATTATCTGACAGGACAGGTCATGGCAGAGAAAATCGACGTATTTCCCCTTATGGACACTGACAGGGTATCGCTTTCTTGCAGAGCAAGGTCATGGCGTATCAGCCCACAGGCTCGCTGTCTGTCAAAAGTATCTGACTGCTTTATGAAGTTTTCAAAGAGCATGGAAAAATAATTCTTTCCTTTGCCAATACTCGCCACTCAAGGCGGATTTGTTGCATTTTTAAGAATTTTTCCTTTTTTCACACAGTAACTACCCACAGACAGGAGATTTGTTGCATTTTACAGAATCTTATCTGATTTCCATTTCAAATTTTAAAATGGCTTTTGTAATGGCAGTTTGGATTCTGCCTTTTAATTCCCTGTCAACGACAATCTGAACGCCACCATATTCATCATAGAACGGACGTAAACAAGCCTTTGATATGTATGCGTTATAATGTTCTAAAATCTTTTCTATGGCTTCGTTGTCGCCATCGGAAGCCATGCGGATAGTCGTAAATCTCGGACATCTTTTTACCTGTTTCATCTGTGTTATTCCTCCGTATAGTTTTCTCTGATAATATTCAGTGCTCTCATTCTTCCCCGGTAAACGGAACACCTTGAAATTCCGATGATTTCTCCGATTTCCGTATCTGACATATCAAGGAAATAGAACATTAAAATAATGTTTCTCTGCCTGTCTTTTAATTTCTGAATCGCTTTGCACAGATGTTCATCATAGACATGGATTTCCATACCATAGACAAGAAATGCTGTATATTCAACAGAATATTCATCTATGGCACTGGCATGGTTCAGATCCGCTTCTGTTACGTCACAGAACGGGATTTCATGCTTTGCCCGTCTGCCAAGTTCCCTGTAATAATTCTTGACTGTTCTGTCTATGACTTTGTGGATAAGGCAGTCAAACTGTAGCCTTATGGCACTCTCAAATGAAGAAGGTTTCATAATCTCACCTCCTTCCTGTGCGATGTAAAAGCGTAGAGATTCTTACCTCTTTTCGCTCTGACACTCACCACAGAGATGAGATTTGTTACCTTATCTGAAAATATATTTGTAAATATTTTCAGACAGCAAAAAAGCACAAGAACATTGGATAAGTATTGTTCCTGTGCTTTAATGTTTGTTCCTGCTATATGATGTAAAAAACCACATACAGGAGTATAAAAGACTATCGAATCAAAATGAATTTTTTTGACAATAGTGAGTACTTTAAAAACGGTTGATTATTTAGGTTCATTAAAACGGTTGCCTCCAAGAGCCGTTAAAATAAAACCTATGATTGGCAAAATAAAAACGACGGCTTATTAACCGTCGTCTAAGTATTTTATTGCACATAAAAACGATACTTCGGATAACGGTTTTTTTCTTTACCGCTATGCAGTATTGCTTCCTGTATTGACCTTATAGGATTTTCACCAAATCTCTTAAAATCGTTATTGACAGAATACGTGTTATTTTATGAGAAATAGCGTTCTTTGTTTTCGCTGGGTGTTAAAAAATCTAACTGCTTTTCCTTTATTCCCAAACTTTTCCCATAATTATAAGCTGCTTCCCATGTTGATTTATCAGCAGTTGCATGAAATATTTTATTTCTATAAACAACAATCAACTCATTCTCACAATAAAAGTGAAAATAAAACTCCTGTTTTACAAATCCAATATGGTCTACCATATTTTTTTGCAAACAATTAATTACGGTATTTATTTTGTCTTCACTTACTTGAATTTCATAAATCATAATCAAGCCTAACCAGATACTTTTTTTGTTTGTTATCGTCAAGTTGTTAAATATAGTTTTATCCTTTTGGCTTTTATCAATAATATAGCCTATATACACCTTATTCTTCATTAGAACCTCCAATTAGTAATTCTATATCATTCTTGCCAGTGCATTTGTTCATCTGGGATTCCTAATTTGCGACACTCATCACAAACAATTGATTTCTCTTTAGCATTTCCAATTTCATATTTTAGTATTTTGTTTCTAAATACAATGAATTTAATATTTTCCTGTTTAAAATCAACAAACCAATTTCCTCCACGATTTTCGTCTGAAATCATTACTTTTGAAACTAATTCAGGGAAATCAGGTTGAGCGGAAGTAAAAAATATAACTGTCCAATATTTCGGTTTTCCACCAGTATTCCATAACTCAACTTTGTGTACATAAATATAATCTAATATATTCTCATCCTCAATGCTCTCTTTAATTAACGCACCCTCAAATAAAGCCGATTTTTTCTTTTTGATTGCATTATTCCCACAGGAAGACACTTCCTTAATCCCCTCAACTGAAAGAGAATCTTTCAGTAAAACATCAACAGTAACTTTGAATGTATTGCTTAAAATAATTAATTTTTCAGTTTCTGGAAGTGCAATATCGGCTTCCCATTTAGATATTGATTGTCTGCTAACATTGCAGATTTCCGCTAATTCCTCTTGCGAATATCCATCTCGTTTACGTAGTATCTGTATTTTTTCTGATAGTTTCATTTAGTTCACTTCCTCTCTTGTTAAATAATTATAACAAGCTTGATTTACAAACACTATCAACTTTTCAGTTCTTTTTCGCAACCTCAAGGTGCATTATGAATGTTATGTGACATTTTGCAAATTTATCACATATACTTCCATGTTGGTTAAAGCCTTAGAACATCAGGGTTTCGGGAATATAGATTACTGTTTCCTATTGTATTTGTGCCCCCCTGTTAGATACTAGGGGCAAAGCAGTCGTGGCTAATGCCACTCCTGCAAGGCTAGGACAGACAGACACCTTGCACTCCGTACGGTGTCTG
The DNA here is from genome assembly GCA_948467395.1 of uncultured Clostridia bacterium. GTDB lineage: Bacteria > Bacillota > Clostridia > Lachnospirales > Lachnospiraceae > Eubacterium_F. The sequence continues at coordinate 64,730 of CAOKDX010000016.1, forward strand.
CCTGTTCTGCCTTTCAGACTACTTCTTTTTCTGCTGACAGAAGTATACTTATCAGTTCATGCTTTATCAAGAGTGCAGGCATTGCTCCGCAACAGGTTCTTGACAAATCCTGCTCTGATAAGTATATAGTAATCAAGCAGAAATGAATTAGTATGCTGTTTTACAGCAATAGAAAAGCACACCCGTTTTCAATATCAGATGTGCCTATCTACAATTCCATATTAATTTTACTACAAGCCTTACCCGTAACTGTCTATAAGTCTTTATTTTTCAGTATTTCTTCAACAATCCTTATGACAGCCTACATTTTCTGGGCTTTGCAGGGTTTCTTAAAAATCACTCGAACTCGCAAAGTATAAAATACATATTCTTATTTTTCGTAGTTTTTATTTAACTTCTATGCTAAATAATCATCCAATTTTTACCCTATATATTGTTTTCGCCTGCAAAATAGTGCCAAAGTAGTATCTACGGTATTTTCTTTCATTATTAATAGTTCTTATGACTTGCAAGTGCTACTTTCAGCAATTCACTTACATCACTTATCGTACGCCAATCTTCATAAATAAGCAAACAAATTTAATGCATAACACCTCTACTACTTATGACTTATACTGCTCTCAGAATCATTCCTACTTTTGTGTCTGTCAAAATTTTAGTACCAAAGCAAAGCCACCGCATTTCTTTGGCTACCTAGCTAACACCATACCACTAATTGCCCAATTCAGAATATTTAATTGCACGTTCCATTAATTCCTTTCGATTAGGGAAATTATATGGAGCAGCTTTTTCACCACCCGCAAAAGGGACTGGATTTTTTCGATAATACTCTATTGTTTCTGGAAATGTTCCTAAATATATTCCCTCTGTATCTTCGTCAATATTTTGAATAGCATATTCTTGTAAGGACTTTAATTCCTCTTCTTTTATTTCTATTCCACATAATACTACCAACTCATGTGTTATATCATTTTGATAACCACCAAATATAACAATATCTTTTTTGTCAACCTTCCCCCCTAATTCTTCAGTAAATTCTTTCTGAAAATTTTCTTTAAATTCCAATTCTCTAAAACATTCATTTTCAGAATCCCATATCGTTGGTAAATGACCTCCTGCACCTAATAACTCTATAACTGGTCTTTCATGTGAACCATCCCAACCTGCAACTCTTCTATTAAAAATACATAACACATCTCCCTCTTTAACATCGTCTATATCTTTGCAAAAGGGCAACCAAAACTTATCATATTCATGTTTTCCATATCTATCAGCTTTTATCTCACTTTTTATCCATTCTATTGTTTTCTGAGATACTTTTGTAAATAATATTCCCTGAGTATTCAAATGCCACGGTATATCGCTTGCACTTTCTGCAAACATAAGAGGTGTTAATATATTAGTTTTCTTATACTTAATGTCAATCGCATTTTCTATCTTTATGACACGAATTAAATCTCGTATTTTTTTATCCCACTTTATTCCTAAACCGTTAGTTTCTACCAAATTATCACTTCGATACACAAAACTTGCTTTATCTGAAAACAGCAACACATCTCTGCCTGCATACCTTTCAGCTTCTTCCACTCTTGAAATCTGTGGAATATTGTGTAGATACTCATTTGCTTTTTCCATACTAAATTTCCTCCTATTCAAAAATCAAAAAAACTCAATGCCCATACCATATATGTCGTTGGAAACGTATATATTCCTTTACTATTTATTTCCATATCCTTAGGCATATAATAACACTGTTGATTGTTCCCATTTACATACACTAACCTTTTCTTACATATCTTTTTTAAGCATCTAATAAAATTATTCATTTTTATTAAGCTTAAATTTCCATTTTTATATGCTTTCACCAAGGCTTCTGTTACAAATCCTATTGTTACATGTGTCCAAGGTGCTTTTTTCACACCTTGACTTTTTGTTTCTAACCCACGTAGAACTTCCAGTTCACATTCTAAACCCTTATAGCAAAACATCTTATATACATATTCCACAGCAATTTTAACATCATATACTTCCCTTATCGTAGTTTGATATTGTTCTACCAAACTATAATATATTACCACCGACATAGCTGTTGTACACAACCTCGGAGCATCTCCTGCAACATAACCAAAAAGTGAATTATTAGAGTTTTCATAAATTCGCCTTAACATAATTCTATAATCTTCATTTTTAGAAATTGTATATTCATTTAATGCTCGAAATACCCAAAATGTATTTGCCATACTACAATCTGTCTCATCCGCTTTCTCAATATAAACTCCCCAGCCATTATTACACCTTACATCCCATAAAACGCTAGCAATATCGTTAAATTTTTCTTCATATGCTAGCATCTTTCCATTCGTCTTTCTTTCTAGGGAAAAAATATATAATATCATAGAAGTACAAACTACTGTTTCATGCTTCAAAGATTTACTAGCAAGTCCTCGATTAGTAGCATTACTTAACACAGCAATCAGGGCTTCTTCATAAACAACCTTATATCGCTGGTCTAACTTTGCTTTTTTTAATGCCAACAAACCTTCACAAGTATTTGCATTCTGACACTCCTCTGCTGTGTCAATTACGCCCCAATGCATTTTAACATTTTTCAACCATGTTGCACATTGTATTGCAATGCTATTAAATTGCTTTGAGACACGCTTATAATGTCCTGTCCAAAACCAAATTTTTAATCCAACATGGATAAGCACAGGTGAAAGTATCCAGTAATTTACAAAACACAAAAATCCCATAGGCGTTACATACGACAAGAAAAATATCCAAAAATTTTCTGTATTGAATATATTGTTTTTATATAATATGTATCCAGCAATACCTTCCACAAAAGTCAAAACTACTGTTAGGATTTCTTTTTCTCGTTTAGTATCTTCCACAACAATCTTTTCTCCTTTGCCTCCATCAAATACACAAAGTTCAAAATAGTGCCGATGACATTGTTCTTCATTGTTAATAGTCCTTATGACTTACAACTTGCACTTCCTAGTTTTACTGCATTTACCCACATTGCTTTTTATACGCTGGTCTGAATAAATTGGCAATCAAAATAACATTCTTTTAATTCAACAAACAAAACAAATTATAATAATACTTTTTAAAATTTTACATAAAATATCTAAAGTCATATGGCTTATCATAAACTACTAAGTCTTGTTTTGCCACACGCGAAAGAACTTTAGCAAAATCTAATGTTACTGGCATCATCTTATACAAACCATCTCCACTATTATAGTTCATTTTGGTTAAAAATAATATCTCATTAACTAAGTCTTCCGCTGTAGACTTCCCCATAAACCTTTTTATCAACAAAGGTGCTGGAATTCCTCTTCCACCTTTATAATAATTTCTATTTCTGCCTGCCAATTCTTCATGCTGAACACTTCCATGTGTCCAAAGCAAAAAAGTTTCTTTATCTAGCGGAATTACTGTTCCCCTTTGTATTGGAAATGGAGCAGCATTTTCCTTTTGAAACCTTATGGCTCTCCATGCTGTAAATTCCTGTATTTGAAGCAATTCAACATTCTCTACACCCGCAAACCCTTTCGAAATCCCATCCATTTCTTCTTTGGTAAAATGCGTTGTTTTATGTATCACAATTCGATTCAATTTATGCAAAGGAACTGAATCATCATAAATTTGTTTTAAGTTAGCCATTAATCTGCAAGCATCCTCACTTCTCATATACGGATTACGTCGTATATATTTGGGATCCTTCAATGGACGCAGATATAATTTCATTCCATTTCCCTCTGAGTCAAACAATTGGCTACATCCAATTGATATTTTTTCATCATGTTTAAAGGACTGCACATAACTTAATCCAACATATGCTGTGTCAAGTCTTGTTTGTTTAGGCTTCCATAATCGTCCTACTGCTTTGGTATATATCGCAGTAGATAGCCCCCAAACAATTTTAGCCATATCATTAGAAGTATGCACCGAATGTTCTTCTACAATCTGTGTGACAATGCCTTTTCCTGCACAATATATTTTTAAAGAATCGTGTAAATCAAAGTATTCTTCTTCATTTTTTAATTCTCGCATTTTCGCTAATTGATTTGGTATATATATTACTAAAACATCAAAACAAGTTAAATTTCTTTCAAAAAGATTTATGTATTGGCATATTACCTCAAAAAATCTTTTTGGTTCAACCTCTAAAGCTTTACCTATGTGATATCCCTTAAATCTCTCTGTATCATTTCCATTCGGAATATCCAAACCACATCTAAATACATCTTGGAATCCAATATACTCAGGAAGAAAAAAGGCATCCTGCTTTAAAGTAGTTGAAAAATGTGCTTTCATTTTATTCAAGTGTTCCCAAATATCACGAGCATATTCTTTAGGTGACAATACGGCCAATCTAATATTTTTATTAGGATAATGCTCTATTGGACCAAAATGAATCAAACCCTTTAATTGATTAACAGCACTGCTTTTCCCATTATAATCAAATAGCATCTCCGGTTCCTTTGCCTGATAACATTTATTAATCATTCCAACGCCTGAATATGTAATTCTAGCATTATTAAATTCCAACGTGGTATTTCCCAACTCAAAAATCATTCTTCCATTACTAGATATACTATTTATCCATTCATCTACTTTTACATTAACATTCTTATTATAGTGACTTGAAACCTCTTGATTGACAATTTTTTGATACTCATATCTATCTAATTCCGTTCCATCTAAATTCAAAATATGCACCGTTGGTAATAAATTCATAAACATATTATTATCAGCAACAGACAAGGCAATTCTAACTGCCTCATATATACAATATTTACTCTTTATGTGTTTCCTTTTTGAATCATAAAATCTGTCTTTGCCATATGATACAAAACCATTTTTTATTAAGTTTTTTCCTATAATCCTATAGAACATACCAATAACATCTGAATCATCAAGTTTCATCAAATATTCTGGTATTTCCATTTCCTCAATATCACTTACTATTTTATTAGAAAAGGCATTTTTTATTTCTTCCTTATCGCCTAACGCCCACACTTGATTTCTATATAAAATTGCAACACAAGCATCATTAAGTGTTTCATTCAACTCTTTCCAAGAAGAAATTGTTGACTGAAACACATAACATTTTCTTGGGTATTTTAATGCCGGTAGTGCATTAGTAACCGCTGTTTCAAAATGTTTTCCAATATTTTCATATACAATTGCCTGCTTTTTTTCATCTTTTTTCCATAAATCATCAATTTTTGAATTCCGAAGATTCATAGTCATAAATAATTTATACATTAAATCATCAAAATTATCGATTTCAACAACAGCCGTTTGTTCATTAGCAACACAAGCAGTCTCCATAAACTTCTTTGCACGATTACTAAAATCAACCCCTTTGGGCTGACACCAATAAACACCTTGCTTTATCCCTTTGTTTTCCAGCATCTTTTCTAAAACAGTCATCACTGAATTATCATTACCTGCATACCCCAATACAATTAATCCAGTGTCAACTAGTGCTCTTCCCCATAACTCGACTATTTCTTTTTCTAAATTTTGTAATTCTTTATCTGTATTTTTTAACTTATCAAACAAATAATCGCCATGTAATTTTAAGATATTAGGAAATCCATCATTAACAACGAAACCCACACTACTTCCCAATATCGAAGAAAGTGTTTTGACTGATATACCGGGATTAATTGTATGAATTCCTGCCGCAACCAGATCATCAAAATTTGTTGTCGAAACAAGATTAACTTTTCCACTTAGCATCAATTCACCCAAACATAAATACCCTAATGATGGTTTTACATCTCTTACCTTATCTTGAATATAATATTCCCTATCGCGTCTTAGAGGATAGCACTTTTCAAAATAAAACGAATATTCTTCAATTGAACCAAATGATGGATATTCTCCTATACTATCAAAATATGTCTGTATTTCTTTTTGTAGGTATTTTTTTGATAAATCTGCGTAGTTATTTGTTCTTAAATTATTTTCTGTGCAATACAAACTTCTTTTGAAATCCCACACCATTTGTCCTCCTGACATTATTCCAGAAGATACAGATGCCCCAGCCCCAAGAAGGAAAGACATTATATTATTAGGTTTAACCTTAAAACTATTTACAAATGTATTAACGTCTATTATTCTCATATACTCCTCCTGATAAACACGAAACAATCAATGGATTTTAAACATCCAGCCTTGGTTAATCATTTCTTGCTTCCGCAATTCTTAGCCTTTTTCCCATATGCATCATCAGTAATATACTGTTGTATTTTTTTCTTGCTTTTTAAATAATATTTCTTTCCAGTGCTATCTGCTATATAAAAAATAATTTTGTCTGATTTTTTTAATACCCCTTTTTCAACTTCATTCCTTAAATTTCCAATAAACAACTTCAAATCAAATACCAAATCAATTGATTGCTCTGGCTCTAGTATATATGGCAACGGCTTTTGAATTGCCTTGTATATTGGATTTTTTATATCTGGAATAAATAACAATACCTGTTCTCTCGAAACTTTAATGCCCCAACTCTCAACAACCACATTCCTATTTCCAATATTTGAAACAGATAAATTCACAAAATGCACTTCTAAATTTCCGTTTTCTGAAAACACTACATTTTTATCAGAAAAATTTAATTTTACTTTCTTTGCATTTGCATAACGAATCTGCCATAAAGTGACTATTACCGCCGCAGCAGTTGCTAATGCTCCGACTGCCTGTCCTATTGCTGCAAATGCTGTCCAAAATAACACCTGCTTATCCATAAACTTCCCCCATATCACACTTCCCCAATACTAACATCCCAAACCGCTTCTTCCACAACCTTCACACATTCATCCACGTTCTTCTTTATCTCATCTCCCCAGAACCGGATAACCGTCCAGCCCTCAAACAACAGCCTTTTATTGATCTCATCGTCCCGCTCCCGGTTCCTGGATATTGATGTTGTACACTTTTAGTTGACACCTTTTACTCAAGGATTTGGTGTA
>CAOKDX010000017.1 GCA_948467395.1 uncultured Clostridia bacterium
TCAATTTTCATTCTCTTGACGGGTGCGTTTACGACCTTAAATATCAGTTCGTCAATGCAGTCTGTATATCTGCCCTGCTGTATGAGCTGGTTATTCAGTTCCACAAGGCTACTTACATGGCATGGCAAAAATATGAATTCCATCACTTACAAAAAATTATTCCCTATCCGCAATTATATTTAAATATTTGTGCATATCAATAGGAAAAGAATAAAAATATTCCTCAAATATTGCGCCAATAATTTTGTCAATTTCTAAAAAATCAAATACATATAAAAAGTCATCCAATGCATGATTCCCAATCGAAATACCAAAAGTCAATAAAGGGCGCCATTCATCATGCCCATCAATCTCTATTAATACACTATTTTGAGAAAAATTAGGTATAACAGTAATAAAATTTTTCCAATGCGATTTCATTGAAACATGAGAAATATTTTCATTAACAGAATTTATTAATGTTTCCTTTTTATTAAAACATTCTTTAATCAAACCGCCCCAACTTATATCAGAAAGTGTCTGCTCCTCTCCCCTAGTGTTGCAGGCATATAATTTTAAATACATATCCGTTTTCCAATCATAATATCTAAAATGAACTCTTACACGCTCATTCCTCTGTTCCGCCATTTCATTCATAATATGTGCTAATTGATAGCATATTTGTTCAATCAACAACAAAAGGCTACTAACAATTAATTTATCCCATTGTTTTTCATGCTTTTCAAAAAGTTCAAGATATCTATGCCTCAAGTCTTTATTTTTTTCGTTATTCCATAAAATATCGGCTAATTCTAAAAATTCTTCTCTAAAGGAATTATCTCCTTTTTCTGCGCACTCTCTTATTTTTAAAAGTAATTCAAATTTACACCTATTTACAATAGACTCTGACTTTCTACTAAAATCTGCTAATACCTTTGTTGTTTCTTTGAGACTATTTACTAAATTATCGGTTAAGTAGCATACCTTTTCATTTTGTTTATAAGATGTATGCAATTTGATATATGGCTGATTTTTATAAGACCGAATGGGGAATACAATTTTACTCAATTCTCTATCCCTTTTATTAGTATAAATACGAAAATCCGTCTCAAAATTCATATTCTCATCATTACTTCTTACAAATATGTCTATTGAATTCAATTCCAAATGAAAAACATAAATAGAATAACTATGATTTTGAGTTGCTTCCAAATTTTCATCATCTGGCCATCCAAATCCTGTTGTTAATGTTGTTAATGTATGTCTATTATTATACCAATTTACCACATCTCTATTATGTGTGTGACCACATATAAAAACATCTGCATTTAAGCTATCTTTACTTAACAAATTTATCCTTGCAAAATCTTCTTCTTTATCCATCAACCAACTTAATGGATGATGCGCCATTACAAAAGTTAAGTCAACACCTTCAGGCATATTAGCAATTTCAGCCCATTGATTTTTATAATTATTAGCAATTCGCTCTATTTGAAATTTTCCAATTCTCAAGTGTCGTTTATCTATTTCTCCTGTACAACACCAAGCACTATTAAGTAAAATAAAAGCAAATTTTTTCCCTTCAATTTCTAATAATTCCACACCAAATGTGTCACTAATACATCCTTTTCTACTAGCATCCAGATTTCCATCAAATATTTTATATACTTCCTCCTGCAATCGGCTATACTCTTTAAATGGAATTTTATGAAAATCCCAACTTTCTTCAAAATATTTACCTGTTAGTTCCCTTCTGTCCAACAGATTTCTTATCAACTCATTATCCAAGGGCAATCGAATTTTATCATGATTTCCTGGCACCAAAAAAATATTTATTACTTTATCTCTTAGAATATTATATAACTTTGTAAAGAAATCAATTACAGCTACACGACATTTATAATTTCCTTTATGTACGATATCTCCTGTCACGACAATTACAATATTTTTCAAACACCTTGTTTGATTCTGTATATCTTCTAACATCTTATTTAACGAATAAGAGCAACTTGCATACATAGAATTAATGTGTAAATCTGATAAATGCAAAATTGTAATGTCATTCATATTACTTCGTTCCTCCCTATACATAAATCAAAACGCATATAATACAATTTCCCTTCTACTACTTCGATAGTGCCTTAAACAAAATTTATATTCTGGCACAATCTCCCATAAAAGTAATGGTATATCGATAATATCCTCTGGCTTATGGTAAACAGAAATCGCCAATCGTGGTTTATAACGTGCTAGAATTTTTTTTGCTCCTTTTATTGCCTCAATCTCAGCCCCCTCTATATCCATTTTAATAAATGTTACTTTTTCATTCTCTAATATACTATCTAAATCACATACTGGTACTTTTACACTACCTTTATCCGATATACTAGAACTTGTAAAATTTCCTTCGCAAAGCTTCAACTCTGTTTTTTTGCTCCAAACCCCACATTCCATTAACGTGTAGTTCTTTAATTCATGATTACTAATATGTTTTTTACATAATTCAATATTATATCTATCTACTTCAAACATAAAAATTTTATCATATTCTCCTTGACACCAATTTGCAAAAGCAATACTTGTATCCCCATCAAATGCTCCACAATCTACAAAAACTTCACGTTCTCCTGAAGAGTGTATATAAAAATCAAAATATTGTTTTCCAAAAATCCCCTCCAAAACTCCTCGTCTAGGGCAAAGAATTCTATTTCTTGGAAATTTGCAATATAATAAATCTTTATATATATCAAAAGCTTTGTCTGAAGATGCAATTAAAACAGCATAATCACAATAGTAAATCACTAATTCTTGATGCGAAATTGTAGGTATTCCAAATTCTTTTTGCGTATCATTGTCACCAATGTTCACCAAAAATCGAGGATATATTTCACATTTTCCTAACAGCCATAATGTGTAATCCAACTCGTATCCTGAACCATAAACAATAATTTTGTCCGCATCCACTAAATTACTCTCAAGAAAATCTTTTAATTCTGGCACTATGTACTTTTTATTTAACTTTTTAATTTTCTCATATAATTTTGTTTCATCTTGCATAATAGAGGAAAGGTATTTCCCTTCAAATATAATTCTCGATTCTTTATCATACAAATTATTATATAGCTTATATATATTATGCAATTTCTCCGAGAAATTTTTTTCTTCATCTATTTTCATTTGTTGCATCTCTCCTCATGTAATATCTATTTCTCAACTGCCATCAAACCATACGAAAATATTCCAACGCCTCCCTTATAGCCGCTTCTTTCTCTGGCGGGCATTTCGGCTGTCTGGAATTTTCCGATTTTGGCAGATTGTAGTTCACCCTCTCGATAATCCCACATTTCTCTTTTACCTGTGCGATATACAAACTGCTGACTTTCAATCCAGTATGTTCCAACACATAATCCTTGATTTCCTCATAGGTTGCCTTGCTTTCCGCAGCCGTTAAATCAAGCTCGTCCATCTGAAGCTCAACCTCGATATGTTGCTCTGAATGAAGTTTGGACAATAAACATACCGTCTCTATATTCCCCCCCTGACCGAACATATCTACCGCCCTGACCCTCTCCAGCTTATATCCCTTCCCCCCCAGCTTCTTCACATCCCGGGCCAATGTCCCCGGATCACAGCTGACATATACGATCCTCTCTGGCGCCATTCCTGTAATGGTATCTAACAAAACCCCGTCACAGCCCTTTCTTGGCGGATCCACCACCACCACATCCGCCGGTCTGGCCAGTCTGGGAACCACCTCCTCGGCGGCGCCGCAGAAAAATTCTACATTGTCGATTCCGTTGAGCCGGGCATTTTCCCGGGCATTCTGAACCGCCTCCGGCACAATCTCTACACCATAAACCTTTTTTGCCCGCTGGGCCAGAAAGAGAGATATAGTGCCGATTCCACAATAGAGATCCCACACCGTCTCCTCACCGGATAAACCGGCAAACGCCAAAGCCGTCTGATAGAGTTTTTCTGTCTGTTCCGGATTCACCTGATAAAATGACTGGGGAGAGATATGATAACGGATATGCCCGATCCTGTCCTCGATGTACCCCTGTCCCCAGAGAAGCTTCATCTCCGTCCCCAATATGACATTTGTCCGCTCTGTATTGCTATTTAGGAAAATACCTGTCATCCCTGGAATCCCTTTTAGATTTTGCAGAAGCGTCTCCTGCAGGGAGGGACTTATGCCGCGGCTGTTTATGACAAGGCATACCATTATCTGGCCGGTGTGGTATGCACGCCTGATATAGATGTGCCGTACCAGCCCGCTGTGACTGCCTTCATCGTATGCCGTCACATGCCAGTCCTGCATCCAGGAAAGTATCACATCCAAAATCCCCTTCATACACGGATGCTGAATTGCACAATCGGTCACCGGAACGATACTATGTGTGCGCTCTGCATAAAAACCCACAGCCGGATACAACCGTCCCTCATTATCCCTCTGCATCCGAACGGGAAACTGAGCCTTGTTCCGATACTGCCACGGATTCTCCATACCAATGATAGGGAGCCATTCCACCTGATCGGTGTCGATTCCTCCGATCCGCACCAGACAGTCCCGTACCTTTTTCGCCTTATAGGCAAGCTGTCTTTCATAGGATAGATGCTGAATGGTACAGCCGCCGCATCGCCCCGCCACCGGACATCTGGGATCCACCCGGCCGGAACCAGATTCCTCCAGCACCTCCATTACTCTGGCATAGCCGTAGCTTTTTCCGCATTTCATGATTCTGGCACGGATCGTCTCTCCCGGAAGTGCATTCTTCACAAAAAGGGCATAGCCATCCACATGGCCAATGCCCTCTCCATTATTTCCCAGATCGTCTATCTTTAATGTGATTTCCTGATTCTTCTTTAACTTCATAAATATTCTCCGTATATCCTCCAGATTAGTTCCAGGCCGCCGGTTTCAATCCGTCACAGAACCGAATTATCAAATCATTCAGTCACATTGTAATAGTAAATCCCGCTATTGTCAACAAATACCGCGGTGAGGTATTCCTGCACAGCCTCACCTCAGTACCAATTCAGACTGCCGTCTTTCTTTCTGATCTCTTTCCAGATAATCTGATCCGAGTCAATGGATAAAAATGGCTCTGTCAATTTATCCCAATCAGCTTTTGTTAATTTGACATCGGCATCATAATCATTACCGATACTGAATAAGTGTTTGGTTTTAGAGCCCCTCCGCGGTTCTGAAAATCTTGCCACAAAGAAATCCTTTCCCTTATTATCAAGAACGATATAGGCATAATGCGTACCGTTGGTGGATTCCACTCTCTCAAGTACCGCCCTGTTATTCAGTGGTCGTTGACGCTTATCTCCTGTATACCATGTAAGAAGGCGGTCATTTCTGATGGTATGAATAGAATATCCGCCGTCCGTTAATACATGAAGTTCGGGCCATTCATCGCCTGTCATATCAAATAAAGCATAACGAATCTGCGTATGATCTGAATCATTCTGACAAAAATCGTCCAAAAACCTGGACTCATCCTCACCTTTTGAAGGGATACCGCCCTGTAAGAAAGCTTTGTATGGTTCCAACGAATCAGCCAATTCTTCGATCTTTTCTATCTCGGCAGCACTTATGCTATGTTGTGTCCCCGAAACATTTGAATCACGACCGCTCTTTGATGAACAGGCTGCCAGTGAAAGGCTGGCAGCTGCTATTATATAAAGAAGCGATACTGAAATCCTTTTCATTGTGTACTCCCCCTCTTCTTCAAGGCATTGATCTGCATTATCTATCGTTTCACTCTGACCTTCAACTTTTTGTATATACCGTTTTCTGCAATACAGTACACGTAAGAGGTCCCGGGCCGGACGCCAGTGATAACCCCCTTCTTTGATACTGTCACAATGCCGGGGCCTGCAGAAATATAACGCAGCCTCTTACTCGCCTTCTTTATTCTTTTGCCGGTCACTATTGCATTCAGTCTCAGCTTCTTCCTTGCACGCAGGCTGACAGAGGATTTTTTTAACTGTACCTTTGCGGGATTGCCATATTTTCCACCCTTCGTTACACTGCACACAGTCAGGGACTTCACAATTTTGATTTGTTTTCCCTGCATATTCCTATAGGCCGCAGCATAATACCTATACGGTGTTCCTTTCTTTAGTCCCTTCCTCTTCCACCGCAGTACCTTTTTGCCCACAGTGCGTAGAAGCTTCAGCTTTCCGTTTCCTTTCGCCCCATATATATAATATCCATCAGCGGATGGGATGGAATTCCAGCGGATTACCTGAGATGTGCCGGTGGATGAAACCCTGGCCAAAAGCGGACCCGATTTCTTAACTGTCCCAACGATATCCGGATCTTCTTCCTCATCCGAATCGAAGTCCGAATCCGGATCATCTTCTTCGTCCGGATCATCTTCTTCGTCCGGATCGTCTTCCTCGTCCGGCAGCGGCGATTCCGGGGGCTGCCCGGAGGTTCCCGGTGAAGCAGAGGGTTCTGTAGAGGGCTTCCCCTCTGGTGTGACAGAGGGTTTCTCTGTCGGCAGCTCTCCTGGTGAAGCAGAAGGTTCCGCCGTCGGATTCTGTGACGGCAGGACAGATGGCTCCGGTGTTGGTATTTCTGACGGAATAACCGTTGGTACAACCGGCGGAGTCGTCTCTGGAGCCGCAGTGGGTGTACCTGTCGGTGATGTCGGAGGTTCCGCCGTCGGTACTGCAGGAGTTGTCGGGGTCGGTACTGGTGTATTCGTGGGTTCGGCTGTGGGCGCGGGAGCAGGCTCCTCCGGTTCTTCCTCGATTCCATAAATGGAATCCGCAAAATCATTTGTCTTAAATAAATATGCCCGGAAGATTTCTGCCTTCAGCTGCTCTACCTGCGTCGCCTGTGCCCGGATATTATTAGAGCCTCCCGGCATAACATTGACATTCACCAGATCACTCTCCACCGCCTCTTTCATCAACTGTCCCAGCTTCTCGAAACTGTCCACTCTGACAGACTGGTTTTTCCACTGGATCGTCACCGGTCTTAATTCATCAACCTTCTCGATCCGTTTCTGGAACATCGCCTTCTTGAAATCCGCCATTGTCCTGTAAGTGCCCCCAAATATTTTATTGAGGATATAAGTATCGGAAAGGATTGTCTGTTCCGCCCTGGCCGCCTCCCGGTACTGATTGGAAATATAAGGCACCATGCCGCCGTAATACCCATATTCGGCAAGAAGTTCAAATGCCTGGCGCCGGATCATGACATCCCCGCTGACGCCATTATCATTCTGCACTCCCGCATAGTTTGCACTGAACAGCGGCACCACATAATAGCCGTTGCTCGCCATGGTTCCCGTTGTCTGGGTGCCGTTCACCTCATAACGGGATACGAGAATGCTGCTGCGGACAAGATCCTCTATCGTATTCAGACCCGCTGCCTCATCCAGTGTCAGCTCCCTCACGGAATCCAGAAAGTGTACCGATCCGGTATCCCCCTGGTTGCTCCTTACCTTCGTATCCTCAGGCTGTTCCAGCTTATGGAACCATTTCTTCTTCTCCTCCGGAGTCTTTTTTAGGATTACATCCGCCTCGGCATAATCCAGGGTATAGATGACATCCAGAAGCCCGCTCATATAGGACTGGAGATCCTCTTCTGTCTGAAACCGTCCTGGCACCGCATTGTGCAGCCGCTCATTATAGGTGATGCGGTTATAGATCAGATTCAGATTAAAGGCCGGCGGATCGTTCAGCTCATAGGGCTCAAACATTCCTCTGGTAAATACCTCAGCCTGCATACCATCCCTGGATCCGTACCCATTCAGCATTAACGATGACACGAGGAGATGTGTCAGCTCATGGGCATAGGTGGCAAGTCCCCGCTCTGTCAACGCCTTTGACAAGTAATAACGTACACCGGTTCCGGTGGCCACCCCATCTGAAAACATGAAGGTATCATATAAGTTCAGCGGGGTGAAAAATTCCTTTACCCCCAGTGAAGCATTTTCCCCAAATTTAGCCGACCACTCCGCCTGGGCACTGGCCGACACATTGGTATAAATCCGCAGACTGTCCATAACAACTCTGTTTGTCACAAGCTGTCCCCGTTTCTGAGGGTTTGCAATGCGATACCAAAGATCGATAAATTCTTTCTGCTGGTCTGCCGTGTCTTCCAGCTGCTGCCGGAATTCGATGCATTTTTGTGCATAAAGAGCCGGATCCGTATTCTTCAGGTCCCTGTCCACATAACAGTCCACGATTCCATATGTGATACTGGCGGAATTGGCAATTACATAAATACTGTTCTGGGAAACTGTCAACAGAGGCAGAATATGATTCTTTAATGCTGCATCACCATAAAGCCTGCTGTATAACCCCCGTTCTGCCCCACCGTCCCATGTGGAACGTACCTCAACTATATAGGCATTCCCTGCCTGTATAAACCACTCGTCCATGGAAGTATCCGGAATCCACTTCTGTCTGTTTTCCTCAAGAAATGCCCCCAGATTGGCCGATCCCGTAACGTCCCAAAATAATTTGCCCCAGCCAAATACATTGGTATTATTGGATATCTTCAATGTATTGCCGCCCGCATTTCCAATCTTGATCAGCCACTCCAGAACATTTGTCTGAATCCCATATGCCCCCGGCTCATAGAGAAGGACATCCCGGATATTCTTCTCTCCCATATTGAAATCGTACAACTTCTCAATGTATGCCAGACCCATCAGGATCTTTTCCTTATTCTGCAGAATCTTTTCCGTGAGGGAAGCCGCTCCGGTACTCTGTGCATTGGCCGTGCTGTCCACCACCCTCTGTATGATGGTCCCGATCTCCCCCTGTACCCTGGCAAACGCATCCCCATAGCACATATACTGGGCGTTCTCCTGCTTCAGCTCTGCCAGAGCCTCCTCATCCGTAATGTCAAGGAAATTTTTGCCGTCCCGGTTCGCGATCTCCACCTTTTTATTGGAGATCTGCGAAAAAGTATACCCATTGGGTGCATTGGCCGTGGGGGGAGGTGCCAGCAGATCCGCCACCTTGGGATCCGTGCTGTAGTCAACAGCCTTCAGCGCTGCTTCCGTATTCTGGCGCACCGTCTCGCCACAGGTGGCCGCTGATGCTGCAATGGACGGAACTGCCATTGCCATCAATAGAAATGCTGTCACCGCTGCTATCCTTACCTTTTCCATATGCCGTCCTCCTTTTCTGTGAAAGGGCGTCATAATGAGCACGCCATTTTCCATTTAAATTTAATATATTACGATTCACCAAAAAAATTAAAGCTGCCAGATTCATTTTTGCATCTGCGGGGCTCTCCGCCCCGCGGACGAGCTGTTACAGTTCATTTTGGGAAGTCTGCCTCAGGTTGCTCTCAAACATCCGGTTATAGCCAAGCCAGTTCATATTATCCCCCGCCTGCCCGAAGATCTCGGTCAGGGTCTGAAGCTTGGCGTCCGCATTATCTGCCAAATGGAGCGCCATGGCCTCCATAATGGCAGGCACCTTGGGGGAGCCAAATTCCAGCTTGCCGTGATGGGCAAGGATACAGTGCACCAGTTCATTTTTTAATTTAGCTGGAAACCCTGGTATTTTTTCCGCCGCATCCTCCATGGCGCGGGCGCCGATATAGATATGTCCCAGCATCTGGCCCTCATCCGTATAATCGTTCTGCGGAAAACCGGATATTTCCTGAATCTTGCCCATATCGTGGAATAAAGCCGCCGTGATCAGCAGATCACGGTTGATCCTGGGATAATGATCGGCAAAATACTGACACATATTGGTGACGCTCAGCGTATGCTCCAGAAGACCGCCCATAAAACCGTGGTGCACGCTCTTCGCCGCCGAATGGCTCTTAAAGCTGTCGATAAACCCGGCGTCCTCCACGAAAAACATCTCCAGTATCTTTCTCAGATAACGGTTCTGCACGCTTGCCACATACTTCATAATGCTGCCGTACATTTCCGCTACGTCCTTATCCGTGCTGGGGACATAATCTGCCGGATCGTATTCCCCCTCATCACTGATGCGCACACGGGAAATATTCATCTGAAGGTTTCCCTGAAAGCTTGTAACCATTCCCTCACAGTGTATATAGTCCAGGGATTCAAAGTCGGCGATGCCATTATTCAGATCCCAGATCTTCCCGTCTGCCAGTCCCGTTTTGTCCTGAAGCGTCAGAGAATAATATGTCTTTCCTGCCTTCGTCTTAAATACCTGCTTCTGTTTGCAGAGATATGTACCCGTAAATTTCTCACCTTCCCGGTAATCCTTCAAATAATTCATAATTTGCACCAAGCCTCAAGTGAAAATGCTTGCATTTTCATTTGAGGCGCAAACACAAAGGGTGAAAGATGTGTGTTTGCAATTTTTCCTTTCTTCTATAATTTCTTTCACCCTTTCCCCCATTCAGTGCGGGCCGGACCGCCAGCCCTTCTCTGTCGGGCAGCGGTGCGGCATCATTTTTCTTACCTCCTATTGTAAGGGGATTATGCGCTAAAATCAAGGCAATGTTTACTTTTCTCACATTTATTGCAAATCTTATCTTTTTATTGTAGAATGTTGTTATTGTCCGCCAGTTTTTTACTTAAAATAAGCAAATTTTTAATAGAATGGAGATTTAAATGAATAAAAAAGTATTACAGACATTAGAATACCATAAAATTATTTCCATGCTGGTGGAGGAAGCCGATTCACCGCTGGCAAAGGAGAGTGCCAGACATCTGCTGCCCTCTTCGGACAGGTCCCGGATCACCGCATGGCAGACCGAGACCTCCCATGCGCTCATGCGGCTCTATAAATGGGGAAAACCTGCTTTTCACGGCCTGCGGGACATCCGGCCCAGCCTGCTCCCCCTGGAGAAGGGCGGTATACTGGGTATGGGCGAGCTGCTGAATATAAGCCGCTGTCTGGAGATTGCCAAAGCAGCCATTGAATACGACCACAAAGATGAGGAAATGAAAGATGCGCTGTCCGGCCGATTTGCCAGTCTGGTGGATCTGCCGGATCTCCGCCGGGAAATCGGGCGATGCATCATCAGCCCGGAGGAGATGGCGGACGACGCCAGTCCGGAGCTGAAAAGGATCCGGAGATCCATCCATTCCGCCAATGACCGGATACGGGAACAGCTGAATGCCACCATGAATTCCTCGTCCTCCATGCTTCGTGACAATATCGTTACCATGAGGAACGGACGGTACTGCCTTCCGGTCAGACAGGAGTACAAATCCTCCTTTCCCGGCATGATCCATGATCAGAGCGCCACCGGCTCCACCTTTTTTATCGAGCCCATGGCCATTGTCAAGCTGAACAACGAACTGGCGGAGCTGGCCATGAAAGAACAGGAGGAAATCGAGAAGGTTCTGGCCTCCCTCAGCGCCCTGGCCGCCCCCTGTACGGATGACCTGCAGAGAAACGTACTGCTGCTGGCGGAACTGGATTTTATTTTTGCCAAGGCGGGGCTTTCAAAGAAAATGCAGGGCAGCGAACCACTCTTCGATCAGAATTATATCCATATAAAGAAAGGAAGGCATCCGCTTATACCGAGGGACCAGGTGGTGCCCATTGATGTGTCCCTTGGCAGGAGCTATGATCTCCTTGTGATCACGGGACCCAACACCGGCGGCAAAACGGTTTCCCTAAAAACGGTTGGTCTCTTTACCCTGATGGGACAGGCGGGACTGCATATTCCCGCCCAGGATCACTCTCATCTGAGAGTGTATGAGGAGGTGTACGCCGATATCGGGGACGAGCAGAGCATCGAACAGAGCCTCAGTACCTTTTCCTCCCATATGGTCAATACCGTGGAGATACTTAAGAGGGCAAATAAAAAAACTCTGACTCTTTTTGATGAGCTGGGAGCGGGCACGGATCCCACCGAAGGCGCCGCACTGGCCATCGCCATCCTGGATGACCTGCACAGCCGGAATGTCACTGCCATGGCCACCACTCACTACAGTGAGCTGAAATTATATGCACTTCAGACAGAGGGTGTAGAAAATGCATCCTGTGAATTCGATGTGGAATCCCTTCGGCCCACTTACCGCCTGATGGTGGGAATACCTGGAAAGAGCAACGCCTTTGCCATCTCCGGCCGGCTGGGACTGCCGGAGGAGATCATTCAGGCTGCCGGAAGGCTGGTGGACAGCGACGCCAAACAATTTGAGGACGTAGTCACGGGTCTGGAGGACGCCCGTGTCCAGGCAGAGAGGGAACGGGAAAAGGCAAAACAGCTCAGGGAAGAGGCTGAACACTATAAACAGAAGCTTATGGCCAAAAATGAGCGCATCGATCAGGCAAAGGAAAAAATCCTCCGGCGCGCCAATGAGGAGGCCAATGAAATCCTGCAGAAGGCAAAGGATATCGCAGACGAATCCATCCGCAGGTATAACAAATGGATGAATGATTCCGGCATGACAAAGGAGATGGAAAAGGAGCGTGCCGCACTCCGGGAAGAGCTGAATAAAACCGGAGATAAGCTGACCCTCCAAAACACCCGGAAAAAAACCGCAAAAGCACCAGAAAAGCTTTCGGCGGGCGATATTGTCATGGTGCATTCCATGGGCGTGAAGGGCACTGTCAGCTCAGAGCCGGATAACAAGGGCAAATGCTATGTACAGATGGGCGTCCTGCGCTCTCTGGTAGACATCAAAGATCTTGAACTGCTGGAACAGGAGACGAAAGCAACAAAAAAGGAGGCAGCCATCACCCATGCCCGGAATATGAAAATGTCCAAGGCAATGACCATCTCCTCTGAGATCAATCTGATCGGCAAAACAGTAGACGAGGCACTTGCCCTGCTGGACAAGTACCTCGATGATGCTTATCTTGCCAGGCTGCACCAGGTTACCGTAATCCATGGTATGGGCACTGGCGCTCTGCGCACTGCCGTTCAGAACCATTGCAAGAAATGCAGATTTGTAAAAAGCTACCGCATGGGAGAATACGGCGAGGGCGGCTATGGCGTCACGGTAGTAGAATTTAAGGAGCATTGACACAGGGCAAGTTCAGCATCGCTAATCACCCAGATCCTCCCATGCGTCATCCTCCCCGGGCTCATCCATATCCGGATCGGCCTCCTCCGTGTCGTCCGACACCACATGGAGCTCCTGAACCACTACTTTTCCGTCCTTTACACGACAGACCAGTGAATTTTCACTGTCCCCCAGTGTAAAGGACTTTGTTTTTGGCTTAATTCTCTCAATATCACAGAACAGTACGGCTTCGACCCACTCCGAAGTAAAGATCCTCCGGGCATCAAGACGCATAAATTCTATTCTTGAATTCACCGTTATTCCAAGACCAGTTATATCCAGTGGATAATTGATATAGGCAGCGAGCCTCTTAAGGCTCCGTGCCGCCACAATCTCCTGGAGTTCCTGGGCTGCCTTATAGCTGTCTGGGCCAGGATCGTCGTTACCATTTCCCTCCTCCGGATCAGATTCGGAATCACTGTCCTCATCCGGAGAGACAGTTGGCTGCGCGTCCTCTTCCCCATCCGGCTCATTTTGGAATGAGATCTGGAAGATCGACAGCAGGCTGCTGAGGAAATCCGGTGTGATGTCATCGTCATACTCATCCAGAAACAGGGTGAAGCAGATCTCTTCCTGGGTAAATACCAGAAGTTTCTCATCGCTGTCCCTCTGATACACCTGCACCATTACATTCCCAACCGGAATACTGCCCACCTCATCATAATCCGACTTTGTGCCCTCCGGGGAACCGCTGCTGCCTGCATATCCGATTATCCAGTTGTCCTCCAGCGATTCATCATCATAATAGAAGGCAAAGGATTCATAATCCCCCAGAAGCTTATACGTCACTTCCACTGCCGGATGGTTCAGTATCACACGAAATCCAAGATTATCATAGACTTTTTTCAATACCTTCTTCTTTTCCCCGGCACTGGATTCCTGTTCTGTACCATCCCAGCCAACAATATTGGAATTCACCAGTCTCTGGTTCTTCTCCGGCTCCTCCTCATTATCATCCTTTTTATCTTCCTTCTTCTCCTCTTTCGCGCCGGACACAATTCTTCGGGCATTGTCCGTACTGCATGCCTTAGACATCTTTACCGCAAAGGTGCATTCGGATTCCTCCCAGGTCATGGCACTGCACTTCTTCTCTCCATACATTTTTACATCAGCGCCGTCAATTTTCTCTGTGGCAAGCTCTGCCTCCTCCGAAAACTGACTCTTGATCTCAGGAGAATCCGCCTCTTCCTTATATTCAAAATAGATCTTATCCTCCTTCCGTTTCTTTTTCTGGTAGGTGATCTTCACATGCTTCTGTGCGTTCGCCACCTGAACCTTCTTAACCTTGTATCTCTTGTTAAGATTGGCAAGGGTATACGTCTTGCAGTCAGTCTTACTGGCAATCTCCTCCACTGAGTCCAGCTCCTCCCACACCACTTCCTGTGTCGCTCCCATTGTCACCGGACTTCCCGGAGCATCCTTATGATACTCATGGTCCAGCGTGATGTACTGGTTCCGGATCAGCACCACACTGACACACAGCACGATGAAAGCTGCCGCAACAGCGCCAATCCTTTTCGGAGAAAATCGCAGTGACCTTTCGGGACGGCCCGGATCCGCTTCGTTATCACTGGCGTTGTTTCCCCCGGACGGCAGCTCCGCCGCGTCCCTGCAGGTCTTCAGCACATTTGCAAGAATACGTGCTTTGTCATTATCACTTAGGGCAATCTTTTCTATCGCAGTCCTATATTCTTCCTTCATAGCCACTATACTCCTTTCTCCATTTTTTTGTACGGAGAGCCGGTTCCTGTCTCCCCCAGCTTCTCCGCCAGTTTTTCCCGCCCGCGCTTTAAAAGCGACCGCACCGTCGCCTCTTTTTTATCCAGAATACTGGCTATCTCTTTTGTTGCATATTCCTCATAATAATACAAATGAAGAACGCTTCTATATTTTTCCGGAAGTGACATCAGACTCTGTAACACTTCGCTCTCTTCCCCAGACACAGGCTGATCCTCTGCCGCAATGTCAAAACCCTCCGGCAGCGGCGTCTGTTTTTTGTAAGCCGCAGATTTCAAAAAATCTTTACAGAGATTCACCGCAACCCGGAGCAGCCACGCCTTCATCAGTTCTTCCGTCTCAAAGCATGTCCCGGACTGCATCAGCCGGATCAGGGTATCCTGAACGATATCTTCTGCGTCCTCACGCCGTTTTAAATAGGAAAATGATAGTCTCAATATATCATTTCCATAAAGATTGAGGGCAAGCTCTACCGCGCCCGATGGATTTGCCTCCACATCTATCATTACTCCACCTCATTTCTATCTCACCGGCAGGACCGGATCATGTAGGGCCTATATCCATCCTTCTGTAAATAGAACGATCAAATATAAACAAATGTTGCATTTTCCCAAAAATTAAATGCTTTTTTATTGTAGCATTATTTTCTGGGATTTTCCAGCACAGATTTTACATACATCTATAGCCAAAGCGTCAAAACTGTGATATACTTTTCCCACATAGATTTTGACACAGAATTCGGAACATAGGAGGACGGACATGGATTCAACCTGGATCAACGCACCTGCCAAGATCAATATCGGGCTGGATGTGCTCAGGCGCCGGGAAGACGGCTATCACGAGGTAAGGATGATCATGCAGAGCATACGGCTGTTTGACCGGCTGACACTGACCCGGACAGATATGCCGGGCATCCACCTGACCACAAATCTCTCTTTTCTGCCAGTAAATAAAGATAATCTGGTATACCGGAGCGCCAGCCTGCTTATGGAAGAATTTGGAATCGAGGATGGTCTTTCAATCCATCTGGAGAAACGCATTCCAGTGGCAGCCGGTATGGCCGGTGGGAGCACCGATGCTGCCTCCTGTATGCTGGCCATGAACGAACTGTATGGTCTGGGTCTGAACAAACGTCAGTTAATGAAACGCGGCGTCAGGCTGGGGGCAGACATTCCCTACTGTGTACTAAAGGGCACCGCTCTCTCGGAGGGTATCGGTGAGAAGCTCTCTACGATCCCCCGGATGCCGGACTGCTATATCCTGATTGCCAAACCGGGGATTCATGTATCCACCCGGTCCGTATACTCGGCTCTGGAATTAAACGATACCACACCGCATCCAGATATTGACCGGATGATCCAGGCAATGAAACAACGGGATCTGAAAGATCTCTGCCGCCACATGGGAAATATGCTGGAGACGGTTACAATCCCGGCACATCCTGAAATCGAAGAGATCAAGAGATGTATGATGGCAAACGGCGCCCTCGGCTCCCTGATGAGCGGCAGCGGTCCCACCGTATTTGGGATCTTTGATGATCCCGACAGGGCAAAGTCTGCGAAATTGAAATGCTATGAACTGCCCTTTAAATGCTTTGTATTTGTAACAGATCTTTACCGCTAAGGAACTTCACTTTGTTTGGGGAGGATATCATGAGACGGCCTGCATACAGAAAATGGTTCTTTATGATCATCACTGCTGTTCTGGCGCTGTCCGGTATACGGACAGGGTCTGCCGCCGCATGTTCTGTCAGCCCCCCGGCTGATATCCCCCTCTCCCCGGCAAGGCTTCAACGGATCCTGATAAACCCACATCACGATGTCTCTACCTCTGAAATCCTGGGCAGAAAGAATGCCGAAGCCCTTGTTGCCAGCAGTATCCGGAACAGGACGAGAGCCAATTTCCGTATGGATGATACAGGAATTCTCCCGGAGCAGGCCAATCTCTCCTTCTCCTCCCTGTACACGGAGGCCGCTCTCCGCAGATGGAATAGACAACCCCATGTCCGTTCGTGGATCATTCGCTATATCCATGATCAGGACGGTGAGAAGGACGGTGCATTTTCCTCTTAGATAGGTATGATCAGGAGGAAAGGAGCCACAGCATATGATAATAAAGATCATTATCGGTGTAGTGGTCGTTGCAGCCATTGCTGTATTCGCCTACAAGATCGATAATCCAAAGAAATAAATTTTATCCATAAAGAAGCAAATTATTTTATCCAATTATTATGTAAAACTCTGACAATGGTTTGCTGGTTTGTCTAAAAAGACTTGCCAGCAGCCATTTTTTATTGCCAAATAAAATAGAATAAGAACCTCCCATATGTGGAGGTTCTTATTCTATCCTGTGCTTGCGGATAATTTCCTGATACCGCCGGTTTGAAGCTTCCATTTCGAGGTCCTCTTCCAACTCCTCCAGTGCAGCTTCTTCCTTATCCAGCTCTTCCAAAAGACCAAACAGGTCATCGTCTGTAAAAAACTGCTCCATAACCTGACCTCCTCTGCCGTTTTCTTTATTTTAACACAAAAAAATACTCTGTACAAGCAGTTTCACTTGCAAAAAGAGCTATTATATAATATTATGATATCAGGTTCAGACAAACATTTATTTTGAAGAGAGGAGTTATATTTCATATGGAAGAAAATATTGTTTTTAACACAGAAGATGTAACAAGTAACAAGGCGATGGGAATTCTTGCCTATCTGGGTCTGCTGGTCCTGGTTCCTATCTTCGCTGCCAAGGATTCCCAGTATGCAAGATTCCATGCCAATCAGGGCCTTGTTCTGTCCATCGCCACAGTAGCTCTTTCTGTCGCAGCCGGTATCGTTATCTTTGTTGTGAGCATTATCACCTTTGGTCTGCTGGCCGTGCCGATTAGCATTATTCTGTACCTGGCATTGTTTGCTTTCTGGATTACATTTGCCGTGCTGGGCATACTGAACGCCTGCTCCGGCGAGGCAAAGAAACTGCCGCTGCTGGGGAATATTACCATATCAAATAATCTGGACAGGGAAGTGAACCATTATGTCGATGAACAGTACACCAAATGGAGAGCGCATCCATATCGCCCTCTTTGGACGCCGCAATGCAGGGAAATCCAGTCTGATCAACGCCATTACCGGACAGGATCTCGCTATCGTATCTGATGTGCCGGGAACTACAACCGATCCGGTATTCAAGGCAATGGAGCTCCTGCCCCTTGGTCCCGTTATGTTCGTGGATACGCCCGGACTGGACGATGAGGGAGCACTAGGTGCGGAGCGGGTGCGGAAGGCGAAGCGTGTTCTGAACAAAACAGATATTGCCCTTATTGTCGCAGACGGCCTCCAGGCTGTCCGCGACTTTTCATTAGAACAGACGATCCTTACTATGACAAAAGAGAAAGGTATCCCCTCTCTCGTAATCCTCAATAAACAGGACAAATGGGACGGTGCCTCCCCAGATGCAGCCCTTCCGGCAGACATCTGCGTCAGTGCAAAGACCGGTTATCATGTGGAAGAACTGAAGGAGTTGATCGGCCGGCGGCTGCCCGCCGGAGATTCAGACCCCCGGCTTGTGGGAGATCTTGTGGCCCCCGGCGATCTGGTGCTTCTGGTGATTCCCATTGATTCATCCGCGCCAAAGGGCAGGCTGATCCTGCCGCAGCAGCAGGTAATCCGGGACATTCTGGAATCCGGCGCCATCGCCGCCGCCTGCCGGGATACCGAGCTCTCCGAAACCCTGGTCCGGCTGGGACAGCCCCCCCGTCTCGTCATCACGGACTCCCAGGCATTTGCCAGGGCTGCCATGGATACACCGGATACAATCCCCCTGACGTCCTTTTCCATCCTGTTCTCCCGCTACAAGGGCGATCTGAAAACACAGATAGAAGGAGTGGCCGCCATGGAAACCCTTGCGGATGGGGATATTATTCTGATGGCGGAGGGCTGTACCCATCACCGCCAGTGCGAGGACATCGGCACGGTGAAGCTGCCCCGCTGGATCCGGGATTACACAGGCAGGGAACTTATTTTTGAGACCGCCAGCGGCGGTGAATTTCCGGAGGATCTGTCCCGGTATAAAATGGTCGTGCACTGCGGCGGCTGCACCCTGAATCCAAAGGAGATGGCCTCCCGCATTGCCCAGGCAAAGAACCAGCGGGTTCCCATTGCAAATTACGGCACACTAATCGCCCAGCTCAAGGGAGTTCTAAAGAGAAGCCTCTCCCCGTTACCGGGCTACTGCGATCTATTATAACTCAACGGCGCCCATCCGAACCAGATTCAGATGGGCGCCGTTGGTATGATCAGATATCAATGAACTTTCTGAGTTCCTCCGCCGTATTCTTCGATGGATCCTCCATCACGGCGTCCAGAAGCCGTTCCAGCAGCTTACCCATCTCCGGCCCCGGCTTGATTCCCATGGCCTGAAGATCCCTGCCGCTGATGGCGAGATCCTTCCTGGTCACCGCCTCCCCTGCCAGACATATTTCTTCATGGCAGCGCTCCGCCGCATCCAGCTTGGCAAGCTTCTCTTCCCGGTTATAATCGCTCTGCGCCAGCAAATCCGCGCGCTGTAATACAAAGAGATACGGCATGGCAGAAGAGCCGATCCGGTTCATCAGGCGGCGCATGGCCCGCTTTCCCTTCGTTGAGTACTCTCCATCGATCAGACAGTTTTCATGCCGGCTGTCATGATACCGTATAATCCTTGTCACAAGGGAGATCGTCTCATTGTCGAATTTAAGTCTCTTCAGTATCTGTTCTGCCTTCTCTGCCGCCAGCTCATTGTGATTGTGAAAATGATCGATCCCCTCATCGTCCGTTATCCTGCAGCCCGGTTTCGAAACATCGTGCAGAAGGGCCGCATAGACAAGGATAATATGGTTCCGCTCCTCCCGCGGTATCCCCTTCAATTTTCCCGTTTTCCAGAGCCGGTTGATCTGGCGCACCGCCTCCAGGCTGTGATTACCCACATCGAAGCAGTGATGCGGATTATTTTGTGATGTGGCGATCATGGCATCCAGCTCCGGAAGAAAATACCTGCTGAGTCCGGTCTGAACGGCAAACATCAGACGATCCGATGCATCCGCCAGAAGCAGCTTTGTGAGCTCGGTGCGAATGCGCTCCGCACTGACATTTACAAGAGTCGGCGCCTTCTCCCGGATGGCGGAAAGTGTCTTTACTTCAATTCCAAACTCCAGCTGGGCCGCAAAACGGATTCCCCGCAGCATACGAAGAGCGTCTTCCTCAAACCGCTCCCCCGCCTCGCCCACACAGCGGATGCATTTTCTCTGTATATCCTGTATCCCCTCAAACTCATCCACAATCCCTGACGCCGGATTAAATGCCATGGCATTAATTGTGAAGTCCCGGCGTTTCAGATCCTCCAGAAGATTCGGCGTAAAGACCACCTTCGACGGATGGCGGTGATCCTCATAGTCGCCGTCTCTCCGATAGGTAGTTACCTCATAGCCCTCACTTCCAATCATTACCGTCACCGTGCCATGCTGGATCCCCGTATCCACTGTACGGTGAAAAATCGACTTTACCTCCTGCGGCTCCGCCGATGTGGTGATATCCCAGTCATCCGGTTCACGCCCCATCACCATATCCCGTACACAGCCGCCCACCGCATACCCTTCAAACCCATTCTGTTCAAGAGTTTTTATTATATAGTCTACATTCTCCGGAATTCTCACTATCCTCTCCCCTGTCGTCCAGTGCCCAGAATAGACGGCACTTATTTTTTTATATTATATACTAATTATACACTGAATTATTTTGACAAACAAGCGCTTTTTCGTTAGAATGTGTTTTAGGGACAGCGGCAGCTGGTTTCCCAATACCATGAAAGGAGGCAGAGAGCATGAAGTATACATATAAGACGAAGGGCACCTGTTCCACCCAGATCGATCTGGAGATCAATGGTGATATCGTCTCAAATGTAAAATTTTATGGCGGCTGTAATGGAAATCTCCAGGCAATTCCCGCCCTTATCGAAGGCATGACGGTAGACTGGATTGAAGAGCGCTGCAAGGATATCAAATGCGGGTTCAAAAATACATCCTGCGCCGACCAGCTTGCCCATGCAATCCGTGAGGCATACACGGCACAGCAGAACGCAGCGGCAAAATAAATTTCACTGCCGCACCTGTCAGAACAAGGACAGACTGAGTGTTCGAAACCATCCACTCATTAAACAAAACTAAGGAGATGAAACAAATGAATAAGAAAGTATTATTTACCTCTCAGGCAGCGCTGATCGCTGCTCTTTATGTGGTGCTGACCTTTGTCAGCAATGCCTTTGGAATGGCCAGCGGCGCTGTCCAGATACGGATTTCCGAAGCATTAACCATTCTTCCCTTCTTTACCCCCGCCGCCATCCCCGGCGTCACCATTGGCTGTCTGCTCAGCAATCTATTTACTGGCTGCGCGCCCCTGGACATTCTGTTCGGTACCTGTGCCTCACTGCTGGGCGCACTGGGTTCCTATGCCCTGCGCAGATACAGATGGCTCGTCCCCATTCCTCCCATTGCCGCCAATACTATAATCGTTCCCTATATACTCCGCTTTGCCTATGATGTACCGGATGCCATTCCCTATCTTATGGCAACAGTTGGTGCCGGTGAAGTGATCTCATGCTATATATTGGGTATGATGCTCCTCTTCGCCCTGAGCCCTTTTAAGAAACAGCTTTTTCAATGCGAAAATAATTGATTTTTCCCATTATTAAGGGTATAATGCTCATAGGTAGCCCGGCGGTACCGCCGGGTTATTATATTGTTTAGAATAGAGGACGATATTTATATGAAGCGTATAAGCCTTTCCATACTGGCTGTTATCATATTGGGTGCAGGACTTTTATTCATGTTTTATATGAACCATGGGGATGTCACATCAAAGCAGCCCGCGGCGGATTTTCCACCGCCCACGGCGGTATCCGACAGCAAAACCGCGTCCCCGCCAGGCACGGACACCGTTTCAGATGGCGCCATAGCTACTGCCCCGGCAGTAAACAGCCTTCTTCCGGAGGATCTGGACTCCATTCTGGAAACTACGCAGTCGGTTCCTCTCGATACCATTCCGGGCAGCTACACTGCGCTTGTCAACCGCAACTATCTTCTGCCCTCTACCTATGCCCCCTCGGATCTCACCGAACCGAAGATCCGCTTCAGCTTTGGCTACCGGGATGATAAAAGAAAGCTCCGGAAGGCGGCCGCGGCCGCTCTGGAGAAAATGTTCCGGGCTGCCGAGAAGGACGAGGTAATCCTCTACGGTGTATCCGGATACCGCTCCTACGCCAGACAGCAGCAGATCTATAACAGAAATGTAGCCTCCCGGGGCAGATCTGCCACCGACAAAATATCGGCAAGACCGGGGAGCAGCGAGCATCAGACTGGCCTGACCATCGATATCTCTGCACGAAGTGTAGGCTGTCAGCTCTCCCAGACCTTCGGCAGCACGAAGGAGGGAAAATGGGTGGCTAAAAATGCCCACAAGTACGGGTATATTGTGCGATACCCCGATGGCAAGTCCAAGGTCACCGGATATCACTATGAACCCTGGCATATCCGGTATGTGGGAGTTACTGTCGCCGCCTATCTGTACAAGCACAGTCTCACTATGGAGGAATATTACAATGTCAGCTGTGATGAGGACGAGGAGGATACCGGTGTGGATGTGGAAGACCCGGATAAGGTAAAATATGCCACTCCGAAACCGAAGAAGAAAAAGAAATCATAATATTATGGAGGAAAGAGGAAGCTATGAGAACCATATTGATCTTACTATTATATGTACTAATCTCGATCCTGAGCCTGCCCATGTATCTGGTGGAGTTCATATTGCAGAAGATCGATCCGATGAAAGCGGCCCGGCTGGCTCAGATTATTGTCCGGGGTGCATTTAACCTGGTAATGTTTATATCCGGCTGCCGCAAAACTGTGGTGGGACTTGAAAATATTCCACGGGATATGCCGGTAATGTATGCCGCCAACCATCGAAGCTTTTATGACATTATCCTAGCCTATGCCACCGTGCCGAACCAGACTGCCTTTATCTCGAAGAAGGAGATCAAAAAAATGCCCTGCGTGGCCCAGTGGATGTATTTCCTCAACTGTCTCTTTATGGACCGTGGTGATGTAAAACAGAATCTGAATGTTATCCTCCGGGCCATTTCCCTTGTAGGGCAGGGATATTCCATCTATATCGCACCAGAGGGCACCCGCAACGCCACCGACACCCTGCTGGAATTTAAGGAGGGCAGCATGAAGATTGCCCTAAAGGGAAAATGCCCCATTGTCCCGGTGTGTTTCCACGGCACAGAGGAAATCTTTGAAAACCGTCTCCCCTGGATACATAAAGGGGACATCCGCATCGAGTTCGGCGAACCCATATACCCCGACACACTGGATAAGGAGACCAAAAAGCATCTTGGCGCCTACGTGCGGGAAAGGGTGGCCGTCCTGTATGACAGAGCACAAAAAGATGTTTCCTTTTCTAATAAATAATGTTAGAATGTTTAGCATAGAAGTGAATGGAGGAATACTATGAAACCCTTTTTAATCGTACTCGGTATCATTGTTTTAGTTCTGATCATTGTTATGATCGTTTTGTACTTCGTGGGAAAGAAGATGCAGAAGAAGCAGGACGAATCCCAGGCACAGATGCAGGCAGCCGCCCAGACGGCGACGATCCTTGTCATAGATAAGAAGAGGATGAAGCTGAAGGATGCCGGGCTCCCCAAGGTCGTTCTGGAGAACACCCCGAAATATCTGCGGGGTTCTAAGGTTCCCATTGTAAAGGCGAAGATTGGTCCAAAGATCATGTCTCTGATGTGTGACGAGAAGATCTTCCCCGTGCTGCCGGTAAAGAAGGAACTTAAGGTTCTGATCAGCGGCATTTACATTATGGAAGTAAAGGGCCGGGGCGTTCTTGAAAACCCACAGGAAAAGCTCGGTCTGTGGCAGCGCACGAAGTTAAAGGTCCTGAACAAATCCAAATAAAAAAGCGTCGACTGAAAACCGCGACGCTCCAAGAATCAGCAAAGCTGATTCTTGCTCCGCACAAGACGGTCTTTCCTATAAGATAAGAAAAAATACCATCGACAGAAATCCCCTGCCGATGGTATTTTTCGAATCCACCCTCCCCGCAGAAATGTCCACGCGGCTCTTGCAATACTATTCCCACTGCACCGCTCTACATCCCACGGCGGGATTCATTCCTTTTCCGACCATTTTTTATTTGCACATCTCATGCTCTTATAAGTCGGCGGTTCCGATGGCCCAACCCTGTCGATATGCAGGGCTGTGATTCGTCCCAGCATATCTGCCTCATAATCCAGCATATACGCCCCCCGCTGCAGCACCTTCCAGAGCTCCTCCGAAGGCCTGTCCTCATAGGACACGCCTCCCACATCGATCCGGATCCCCTGTTCCCTGGCATGCGCCAGCTCTTCTAAAACCCATTTTTTCTGCATAATACCTCCGATGCAGCCGCAGATCAAAGAAGGATAAACCCGTGATGCAATCCATTCCCATGCGGCGCTCCGGCAAAATGGAAAAACAAACGCTCCCGCCTCTTTTACACCTCCCCCCACATCTCTGTCCCATTCTGCCTTCTCCTCTATTATACTTTGCTGTCTCCCGGTGAATCAAGTGTTGTTCAGACGGATTTCATGTCGTTCAGACGAACACACTCCCTTTCCAGAGGGTGGTGTATACTGTCCCGGCGATAAAAATTTCCATTTACTTTTTGTCAAGAACCAGTTGACTTTACAGCGATTATAACTTATACTTTTGATACACATATTAAACAGAAAGGAAGTGTGCTTGTGAAAATTGAACGAATTAGTGAAAACCAGATCCGCTGTACCCTGAGTAAGCATGATCTGTCCGAACGCCATCTCAAGATAAGTGAGCTTGCTTATGGTTCAGAAAAGGCAAAAGAGCTATTTCGTGATATGATGGAGCAAGCTAGCATCGATTTTGGATTTGACGCTGATGATATTCCTTTGATGATAGAAGCTATCCCTACATCCCGTGATTCCATTGTTCTGGTGATCACAAAGGTAGATAATCCCGATGAATTTGAAGAACGCTTCTCCCATTTTGGCATTGGACAGGACGACTTTGAAGAAGATGACAGCTACGATCTGGAGGAAGAGGAATCAGAAGAAGATATGCCCGAGATCGTTGATTGTTTCGAACAGCTCCATGAGCTTATTGAAGAAGCGAATGATAAACAATCTTCTGACGGTTCACGTGAATTTATTCCTCTCAGTGAAGCACTGAAGCAATCCACTGCGAAAAAGAAGGTTACCAAAAAGAAAAAATCAGAGACCATTTCAGATAAGGTAAAGGTATTTTCCTTTGTCTCCCTAAATCCGATTATTGAAGTAGCGCATCTGGTTTCTCCTGCCTATTCCGGCAAAAATTCCGTATGGAAGGATGAGACGGCAAGCCGCTATTATCTGATGCTGAACCGCAGCGGGCGCAAAGCTGCTTTTCAGACCGCCTGCTCCCTGATCTCAGAATTCGGGAAGGAAGAGCTGGTTACTTATGCCACTCAGGATTTCTATAATGAACATTTTAAACTGATTATTAAAGATAAGGCGCTGGAGCGGCTGGCCCAATTATAGTCTTTAAAAGAACCCGGCATAAAGCCGGGTTTTTTAGATTGGCCTAAAATAATAATACTTCCAGTGAGGCGCCATCCGTTCCGACGACCGGTCAAACCGGTCTTCTTTCGAATATATTACCTTCGTATACATATTTGAATATTGTATACGGAATGTAACCTCTTTGTGATCATAACTTATCTCCAGAAGCAACGGAAATTCCATCACAAGCTTCTGCATCCTGTCTTCCACCAGGGAAATCTTCTCCAGATAAGGTATCCCGTACACCTTACGTTCATGAAGGTAATCCAAATTGAGCCGGATAAGGCCGCTTTCGTCTTTCTTCCCATATATGGTAAAGTATGTGGCGATATCGCGCACCTCGGAACGATAGGCTGTCAACAGCCGGTTGATATTATTCAGTTCTCCTTTATATTTGGGAAAACCAGACGGATTAGCAAAATTTACTACCTTTATCCTCACACCCTTCCTAATACCGTTGTGTGCCCTGGCATAAATGGTGGCGTATCCCTCTTTCGTGCCGGAGGTAATCATTCCTTTCTTGTCCACCTTCAGAATGGATTCGTCACTGCTGCTCCATACAATCTTATCCGATACAACCCGCTCTTTGTTGCTGTATGTAGAGTAATCCGGCTCCAGTACTGCCTTCGCCGGCATCCTGCTCTTAAGATTGATTTCCTTTCTTTTACCATCCTGCCCTTTTAGCTCTATTTGCACCTGGGATACATTCACAAGCCTGGTGTAACTGCCCTTATATGTCCTTAGCGTTACCGGATAGGATTTCTTACTGTATATCCTCTTTCCCCGTATGTTTCGAAAAGCAGCTACCCTATACTCATAAACGTGATAAAGTTCCCGATTCCAGTCCAGCCATTCCGTTTTTTTATTTCCATAAATCATTTTTACCGGCTTCTCTTTGGCATCATCCTCGTCACGCCGGTATATGCAGTAGCCGTCCGCCCCCTCTGCTTTGTCCCACCAGATTCCCACTACATTGCTCTTACATAACTCCGCTTGTAGATGAGAGGGGCGATCCAGTCCCACACTGCCGCCGGAGAAAGATGCCCGGATCTTCACGGCACTGCTGTACCGTTTCGTGCCGTCCGTTCTGACCGCACAGACCCTGTATTGATACTGACTGCCGGCCTTCACCTTCTTATCGGTATATCCCGTTTTCCTCCGTTTCGCTATGGTTTTATACTTACCACTGCCGGCCTTTGCCCGTTGGAGTTCATATCTTTTCACTTTTTTCTGTCTCGCCCAGGAAAGCTTTATTCTACCCTTACTGCGTGCATCGGATGTAAGACGAAATACATTGTACTGTTCAGCCGGCTTTCCAAGCACAGTGTGGACCGGTATATCTTTCCATTTAACCTCATCGTCCTTTCCAGAAGAGACAGATACGGTACATGTGGCAGTTATGCTTCCCAATGAGGCTGTAACATATACATAACCGTCCTTTTCCCATGCCGTCACCCGTCCGTTATTATCCACTTCCGCGATTACCGGATCACTGCTGCGCCATTTGACGTCATTACCATCCTTTCCGGGAATACCTACATTGGCCGTAAGCTGGAATGACTCCCCGGCATCCAGACTTATACTCCATTTATTGAGACTGAGTAATTTTTCTTTTTCTTTATCCGGCGGCATAAGTGCCAGCGCGGCACTTTTCTTCCCGGGTACTGGCACCAGGAGCAGTGAAAGCACAAGTCCCAGAGAGAGAAATGTCTTTATCCTTCTATTCATTCTTTAGGGCAAGATATTCGTTGATCTTTGCCACCAGCTCATCGCAGTCAAGACTATGCACCATGGCGGCCTCCTCCAGGCTTTCCAACTGGGACGATGGACACCCAATACAATGCATGCCAGATGCCATCATAATTGGCGCCACTGTGGCGTCCTGCTCCAGAATATGGCCGATCAGCATGTCCTTTGTCACTTCCTTTAACATATCTATGTCCTCCTTTATATACCAATTTTGTTTTATTATGTGCAATTTCGATTATAGTTATTATAGCTGGCGTTGTCAAGTAGTGGCTTTTCTCATGGCCGGGAATCATGTTTTTGCCAATTTCCTCTTGTATTTTTCCTCGTTTTGTATTATGATGTGATTATGTTCAATATTAAAAAAGGAGGATACAAAAATGGCATATAAAATTACTGATTCCTGCATCAGCTGCGGTTCCTGCGCATCTGAATGTCCGGTAGGTGCTATCGCAGAGGGCGATGCTCATTACGAAATTGATGCATCTGCATGTCTGGATTGCGGTTCCTGTGCAGCAGCATGTCCTACAGGTGCTATCGAAGCTGAGTAAAGAGGAAAGAATTATTACTTATTTTTTAAGGCTGTCCCATGGGACAGCCTTTTGCTTTTTCCGTTATGATACCTAGAGATTGAGCAGGCTCCGCATAGTCCCTGAGAGAATCTGTTCCTTCTCCTGCCGGGTCAGGGCCGTTCCCTGAATCCATTCTACACATTCCCTCTGGGAGCACCATGGGCTGTCCGTGCCAAAGGCAATCCTCTCCGCTCCAAACAGTCTCACCATCTCCACAAATGCATCCTTTGACAGCATCCCTTCCACATCCGGCATACAGCTAAGGGAAAATGCCGTGTCGAGATAGACCGGCTGATCCGCCAGTTTCTCTTTCACCTCATCCCATAGACGCCAGCCGCCCATATGAGCCAGAATCAGCCGGTCGCTGCCCGTCTCCTTCACCACCTCAACAACATAGTCCGGAGGACAGTGGACCGGCTCGGGAAGACCGATATCCACCCCTGCGTGTACCATGATATATAATCCCTGTTCCGATGCCTCTGTGATAATCCTCTTCCACCGGATATCGTTGAAGAAGACCTTTTGGTAATCCGGATGGATCTTAATCCCCTTTAAGCCAAGAGCTTTCACCCTCCGCAGCACCCCTTTGTAGTCCTGGGTATCCGGATGGATTCCGCCAAAGGATAGAAGCCCTGTCTCCTCCGCCGCGGCGTTAGTCTCTGCCGCCTCTTCGTTGATAGTATCCACCTGGCCGGGAGAAGTCGCCACAGGGAGAAGCAGGGAATAATCCACCCCTGCCTCCTTCATGGACTGTATAAGACCGTCCTTCCGGCCGTTTACCTTCGCTTTAATTCCCGATGCCTTCTCCAGCTTCGCAATGGCCCGATCTGCGATCTTTTCCGGATAGACATGGGTGTGTGCATCTATGATCATGCCTCAAAACCTGCCTTAAAGGCTTTCTGATTCAGCTCCACCGTCTTCGGCGGCACTGTCTTTTCGATAACGGAAAGCCATTCTTCTTCTTTAAAATCCATATTTTTCGCTGCCACACCGATGATCACCGTATTGAACACGCGGGAATTTCCCAGCTTCTTCGCCTCCGCCATGGCATCTATGCTGACAACCTTATGATCCTTTCCCAGTGTTTCCAAAATGTTCTCTGGATATTCGGCCACACCAGTGACAACCGTCATAGGATCCATCCTCTGGTCATTGACAATGAGCACGCCGTCTTTTTTGAGAAAATGGGCATAGCGCATTGCCTCCAGCCGCTCAAAAGCGATAAGCACATCTGCCTGTCCCTCCTCTACGATAGGCTCATACACCTTGTCGCCGTATCTCACAAAGGTTACAACACTGCCGCCCCTCTGTGCCATACCGTGAACCTCGCTGAGCTTTACATCATATCCTGCTGCCTGGATGATCCCTCCCAGGATCCGGCTGGTAAGAAGGGTTCCCTGTCCACCCACGCCAACGATCATTATATTCTTCGTCTTCATATTCACCTTTCCTCCAATCGAATCGCATCAAATTTACAGAGCTGTCTGCACAGTCCGCAGCCGTTGCACATCGTATCATCTATGGAAATTGTGCCGTCATCCTTCTTCGTCAGGGCCGGACAGCCAGGTTTCAGACACATGCCGCACTTCCTGCACTTATCGCTGTCCGCCACACATTTATTCGGGAATTTCTGATTCTTCAATAGAGCACAGGGCGCACAGGCGATGACGACCGATACCTCATCCTTCGCCACCTCTTCCCGGATCGTTTTCTCCATGGCTGTGATGTCAAACGCATCCACCTCCACCACATTTTTCACTCCAATGGCTTTGCACAGATGATAGATACTGATGGCGGGAACTTCCTTCCCCTGCAGCGTCTTTCCTGTGGCGGCATGGTCCTGATGCCCCGTCATGCCCGTGGTGGAATTATCCATAATCAGTACCGTCCCGGTGCCCTGGTTATATACCATATTCATCAGGGAGTTGACCCCGGTATGCATAAAGGTGGAATCGCCGATCACTGCCACCCAGTTTTTGATGTATTCCTTCCCCTTCGCCATCTCCATTCCGTGAAGACTGGAAATACTGGATCCCATACAGAGAGTGGTGTCAATCACATTCAGCGGCGCCACTGCACCCAGTGTATAACAGCCGATGTCACCGGCAGCATGGAGCTTCAGCTTGTTTAATACAGAAAACGTACTTCTGTGAGGGCAGCCAGGACAGAGGATCGGAGGACGGGCTGGCAGATCCCCGTATGCCGCCCCCTGAATCTTTTCACCCAGAACCTTTTCCCGGATAAGGTTGGCACTGTATTCTCCCTGACGGGTAAACTCTTCCTTGCCAATGCACGGGATCCCCCAGGATCTCACCTGCTCTTCTATCACCGGCTCGAGTTCTTCAAATACATATAATTTATCCACTCTGGCCGCGAATTCCTGGATCAGCTTCTTCGGAAGCGGATGCACCATGCCAAGTTTCAACACCGATGCCTCGGGACAGACCTCCTTAACATACTGATAGGGGATGCCGCTTGTGATAAAGCCGACGGATGTATCCCCATACTCCGCCCTGTTTATGGCGGATGCCGAACCATCCTCCTCCAGACGTTTCATTCGTTCCTCTACATAAACATGGCGTTTCTTCGCCATACCCGGCATCATTACGTTTTTGCCCGGATTTCTCTCGTAGGGTTTATCCTCCGGCACCACCCGGTCCTCCAGCGTAACGGGTCCCTGGGAATGTGCCAGACGTGTCGTTGTGCGCAGGATTACCGGCGTATCGTATTCCTCGCTGATCCGGAACGCCTCCTTCATAAAATCCTTTGCCTCCTGGCTGTCCGACGGCTCCAGCACCGGCACCAGCGCCGCCCTTGCCACACATCTCGTATCCTGCTCATTCTGTGAGCTGTACAGTCCCGGATCGTCTGCCACCACGAAAACAAGACCCCCGTTAGCTCCGATATAGGAAGCGGTATAAAGTGGGTCGCTGGCCACATTCAATCCCACATGCTTCATGGAGGCCATGGCGCGGACACCGCTCATGGAGGCCCCCACCGCCACCTCGGCAGCCACCTTTTCGTTGGGTGACCACTCGGCATAAATCTCCTTATATTTCACGATATTTTCGCTGATCTCGGTACTCGGAGTACCCGGATACGCGGCGGAGACTTTCACGCCTGCCTCGTAAGCACCCCGGGCAATCGCCTCGTTTCCCAGCATAATCTTCTGTTCTGTCATTTTACTGATTCCTCCTAAAATATATATTTGTCTTCTATGAATACATATCATCCGGCATTATCATCATAAAGCTCTCTTCCAGCTCCGCCTCCTCGTATCCAAAGGCTTCCTTGGCATCCAGATAAGGGATAAAATATTCTTTATCCTCCCTGCTGATCAGTTTAAATTCCCTGGAATGCAGATTATAATATGCCAGCTGCTGTCTTGCTGCCCCCATCCGGTTCAGGATCAGTATCACCCGGCCCTCTTCCGTGATATTATGGCATCTTCCGGAATTCCAGCGAACGGTGGGTGTGAGTGCGTGGACCGCCTCTACGCTGCGGGACCTGATACAGGTGCTGAGACTCACATCGTATTTCAGTTCTCTTTCTTCTCCGGACAGATCCATAGTGAAAACCGCATAGCCCATTCGTTCATATTTCCCGGATTTCCAATTTACCTGCAGCTGTATATACAGCCGCCCGTTATAGCAGAAAATCTTCTCCACATATACTTCTGACGGTTTCTGTCCCCCCGTCAGGTCAGATGCCTGCCCGCAGGCCTCCAGAAGCTTTTTCTGGCCTGCCAGCAGTTCTTTTTCCTTCTTCCTGATATCATAGGCCCACAGGGCGTCTCCACGAACGCAGAAAAGATAACCGGAATGCGCCGCCATGGCACTCTCCAGCAGATTTTCCTTATCGTCCCATATTTCCTCCAGTTTGTCTGAGTCCAGATCGAGCTGGTACAAAAATTCATCATTATTGGCGAGATCGGCGAATATTAGACATTCCTCTCCCACTGCCACAATAGAATTTGAAGCTGACATGGTGGGCAGTTCAATTTTTTCTTTTGTCCTTCGATCGTATTTTATGATACACTCCAGAAAGGGCTGGTACACAATGTAATGGCTGTCTATGTAAGCTGCCTTGTCCTGTACAAAGCCATTGGGCTCCTCCAGAATCCTCTCCTCTTTCTCCGGTTCCAGCCTTGCTCTGCCGCTCTTTCCCTTCTGGAAAGGGATGCGGTAAAGGGCAGCGGCACATGACTTAGAAGATTCACCGGTCTTTTTGGCATAATACACACCCTCATCCGTGACCCCCAGCAGCGTATCAAACCGCTCCGGCCGGAATTCCGTCCGGCTGCCTCCGTTTTTTACCAGCTGGTCAAATCCGGCCTCCCTGCCGTCCTCTCCCCGGACCTCCATAAAATAACTGGTGTTGTTGGCATAAAAATGTGACTGCCCGCGGTCCAGCTGAAAATCTATTTTTTTTGCTTTTCCTCCGGAGTCGTCTCTCCTCCGGACAGAGCCGCCGCTGACAGAAGAGCTGCTGACGGAGCTGCCGCTGGCATTCCGTTCCTCTGTACCCTTTTCTGCATCGCAGGCGGTACAGGCTGCGCCAAAAAGAAATATCATCATCAGAATAAATATACTCTTATGGTTCATAAAATCGCCCCTCTGTCCTCCATTGTATCACTATTTCTGTCTGATGTACACATTTTTCTGGTTGTTGCCCAGATTTTCCACCTGCAGATCCTGCAGGCTGTGCACAAATTTCTGAAAGGTGGAATACCCCAGCTTCTTTGCCTTAAAATTGGGGTAATGGTCGTAGATCCTCTGGGCCAGCTGTCCGATGTCAATCCCCGTGACCCCCGCCCTGCGGACAGCCTCCACTGTGAACTCCTCGATCTCCCGGGCATCATTCTTCAATACGACGCTGATACTCGTCTTATTCCGGCGCAGCTCGAAGTTATCTATCTCCTCGATAAAGCGGGAA
The DNA here is from genome assembly GCA_948467395.1 of uncultured Clostridia bacterium. Taxonomy (GTDB): domain Bacteria; phylum Bacillota; class Clostridia; order Lachnospirales; family Lachnospiraceae; genus Eubacterium_F. The sequence goes on from CAOKDX010000017.1 coordinate 32,600, forward strand.
AGGGAACTGTAGCCATAGTTCCGCACATCAAAATCAGAGTATTTCTTCAGGAGAGTGCTCCCGATCTCTCCGAGGCCGGTATCCCTTCCATTATTTTCATTGGTATTGATAATCTCTACGATAGCGTCCGCAATCTTCTTTTTCTTCACCACATTTTTCTTCACCTGTTTTTCCTTGCCGTCATTGTCTGTCTCCGTCAGCAGTTCAATATTGGTAAAGACCGAACACGCCGCCTTAAAGGACTTGGGCGTCTTGCCCTCTCCCATGCCGATCACTTCCATCCCGGACTCCCGCAGCCTGCTGGCAAGCCTCGTAAAGTCCCCGTCCGAGGAAACCAGACAGAACCCTTCCACATTTCCAGTATAGAGTATGTCCATGGCATCGATGATCAGCGCCGAGTCCGTGGCATTTTTTCCAATCGTATTCTGAAACTGCTGGATCGGCGTAATCGAGCGCTCTGCCAGCTCACTCTTCCACCGGTGCATCTGGTTACTTGTAAAATCTCCATAAATTCTGCGGTAGGTCGCAGTGCCGTGCTTCGTCATCTCATCCAGGATACAGTCGATGTATTTGGCAGATATGTTATCTGAATCAATCAGAAGTGCAAATCTCTTATCACTCATTTCTTTTTTCTCCTCCATCCACATGCGCCGTCTGTCAACCATGAAATCTGCGCATGTGTTTCACTCTCTCTATTTTCTCACAAAAAAGGGGGTTCCGTCAACTTATTTCGTTTTCGGAACCCCCGGATCTTTCAGATTTCTATTTGTAGATGCGTATTTTTTTAATACGTCCCCGAAAGGGACCAGTATATGAAACATCGCCCATCCTCCGTACTTTTCTTGAGAGCCTGCGGGTATCCACCACAAACTCTGCCACACTTCCATCCCGGTGCTGCCGGTGATTATTGACTGTATCCCTGTCTGCCTTCATATCTGCCGTAATGCATTTGACTACCTTGCCGCTGCTCATGACCAGGTCCACCTTTGCCCCGATCCGCCTTGTATAATAAGAGCCAAGCGCGATGCAGTATCTGCCATTTATCATACGAATACCTGTTTTCTTATTTGTCACTGCTTTTTTCTGGAGCTTATATTGCTGTGAGGCACGATTCCGGATACACCGGTAATCCATATAGGATTTGAACGGGTTCCCCGGTGATGCTTTTGTTACATAATTTTTCTTTCTGGCGTCTGCTGTAATGCCCGGCTGAATGGTGCTGATGCACAGAAGGATCATCAGTAACATTGCAATTCGCTTAAACATAATTTTCCTTTCCTTTTTTGTGCTCTATTACATATTACGCACATATTTCAAATTTGTTTCCCCTTTGTTTCTTATTTGTTACAAATTTGTTACGTGAGAGAATATCAGTTAAAATTGTCATTTTTGTTTTAAAATTATGTCAAAAATAAGTCAATGCAAAAAATATAAAAAGAACGGCTCCATTTTTCGCCGTTCTCTCATTTTATTCGACATATCACAGGATTCTTTCATACGTCAGAAAAGCAATATTTCCACTGTTATTTTTATCCCCGGGTCCGGAATAGGCCGTCTCCACCTCCCGCCGCTCTGTTACCCGGAACTCCCTTCTGTCAAACTCTGGGAAAAAAATATCTCCCTCCACCTCCCAGGACAATTCGGTGAGACAGAGCCGGTCTGCCAATGGCAGCGCCTCCTGGTACAGGGAAGCACCGCCGCAGATAAAGATATCCCGGCCCGGCTCCCGCCGGAGCACCTCCGCCAGCGACGACGCCGTATGGCAGTTCTCCTCCTCTATCCTCTTTGTGGAGGATAGAAGATATGTTCTCCTCCCAAAAAGAGGATGTCCGATCTCATCAAAGGTACGCCTGCCCATCACAATGACATTTCCCATGGTAAGCTCCCGGAAATGCGCCCTGTCCTGGGGCAGATCCCAGGGAATCCGACCATTTCTTCCTATCACCCGGTTTTTCGCGATTGCCGCAAGAACCGTTATCTGTCGACCCGTCATATTAATCTCCACCCATCTTCCTGATCTGTCTCCCCAACAGGGGGCCGGCAGCTCCTGCGATCACCATTTTGACCAGATCCCCGGGGATAAAGGGAAACACACACAAGGAGAGGGCCGCCGCCACCCCTGTCCCGGTGGAAAAACAAAACCAGGCAGTGCCGAAGGCATAAGCTGTCACCGTCCCCAGAATCATTCCCGCCATATTCATTGCCATGTGAAACGGCGCTCCTGTATTCCATTTCTCAATAAAAATGCCACAGATCAACGACATCAGTATAAAGCCCACCAGATATCCTCCGGTAGGTCCTGCAAATTTGCCAATGCCTCCCTCAAAACCAGAAAAAACCGGAAGTCCGCTGAGGCCCAGAAGCAGATAGACAATATAGGTGATGGTGCCCTTTTTCCAACCCAGCACATACAGACTAATGTAAATCACAAGATTTGTCAGCGAAATAGGTACTGGCCCAATGGGTACTGCCAGAGGCGCCAGCACACAGGTTATCGCTGCAAAAAGTGCCATCATCACCATGTTGACTGTCGTAAAGGTTCTGTTCCCTGCCATTGCTTTTCTTTCCATATTATAGTTCTCCTTTCACTTTAATCTCAAGAGCAAGTATACCGTGGATTCTTTTATTTGTCAACCATTTAATTTATTTTGGTTTACATTTCGATCCCTACTTGCCATTTCCTGCTAAAAGTGGTATCCTTATTATAACTAGACATAAAATGTACATAAACATAATCTCAAAATAAATGATCAGGAAAGGAGGGATACGATATGGGCAATATTTCAAGTGTGGCAGGCAACAGCTACTACAATGCCATCAGCCAGATCGCCAGCGGCACCAGGCTTGGCAGTGCGGCAGATGGGGCGGCAGAACTGGCCATTGCTGAAAAGGAGACCGCCCAGGTCAATGGTCTCAATATGGGACAGCGGAATGCAGAGGACGGAAAATCCCTTTTGAAAACAGCGGACGGAGCCATAGGAAACATCGCAGATAATCTGACACGGATCCGGGAACTGGCAGTACAGGCGTCAAATACAGCCATCTTATCCGATGAGGACCGCCGAATGATCCAGGATGAAGTGGATCAGCTCAAACAGGGAATTTCTGACATAGCAAACAATACGGAATTTAATAAGAAGAAACTCCTGGACGGCTCTTACTCTGACGGTTTTATTGCCACTGGCGCAAACGGCTCCGGTGTTACACTGGATATCGGAAACGCCACTCTGCAGGCTTTGGGGATTGAGGACTTTGATGTCACCGGAGATTTCTCTGTGCAGACCATTGACAAGGCACTCGGCATGGTATCCTCAGACCGCAGTACAATCGGGGCCCAGAGTAATTCTCTGGAGTATTCCGTCTCTTATAATTCCGAGGCTGCCATTAACCTGAATGCTGCTGCCAGCAGATTAAAGGACACAGATCTTGCCGAGACCGCGACAGAGATGAGCAAGAAAAAACTCCTGCAGACCTACCAGCTGTTGATGCAGAAGAAACAGCAGGATCAGGAAAGGCAGAAATTTTCTCTGTTCTTTTGATCTTTATAAGTCAAAGCTTTCCCCCGCAGTTTAACGGACTGCGGGGGCTTTTTACTCTAAGCAGCCCCTTTTCTTCCTACTCTTTGTAAAGCTGTGCATTTTCTGATGTCAGATGCGTTCCAGTGGAAATTTCATGGTAACTACCGTACCGGCACCGTATTCGCTTGTCACCTGGATGCTCCCTCCCATGGCGTCCATGACATATTTGGCCACACTGAGACCGATACCGGTGCCGTCCCTTCTGCTTCGGGCAAAGGGCATAAACAGTTTTTTCTTCTGCTCCTCTGTCATGCCCATTCCGCTGTCCGTCACCCGGATGGTAAAGTAATCACTGGTTCCGCTCCCCTGTTGTTTCTCTGACCACACCCGCACGTCTCCTCCTGTCCGGTTGTACCGGACGGCGTTCTCCATAATGCCGAAAAATGCCAGCTTGATTCGTTCGCCGTCTCCCCGGTAGCTGCCGGTTATCTCTCCGCTCCAGACAAGAGAAATCTCCTGATCCCGCACCAGCGACCGGCTGTAGGCATGACATTCCTCCTGTACGTCCCGGACGCTGAAGGTCTCCCCTGCCAGAGACATTCCGGCACGCTCCACCTCCGCGGTATCCACTACATCGGTCAGCAGTCTCTTCATATATTCTGACAGACGTTCTACCACGCCATGATAATATCTTGCCCCCTCCCGGTCTCCCCGTTCCATACTCCGTGCTGCCAGGCGATTCATTCCTGTAACAGCTCCTGCCGGAATCCTCACCTCCTGGCAGAGATGCTCCATAAATTGCATCCTTGTACGGCTTTCCTGCTTTGCCCTTTGCAACCCCACCTCCAGGGTCCGCCGGGTGTTTTCCACATCCGCCCACCGGTCACTGATATCGCTGATGTAGTAGATCACTTCACCCTCCGTCCCGTCTCCGGCCTGTGCGATGTATTCTGCCTGAAGCCATCGGTATTCCCCGCCCACACTGCGGCGGCTCTTATAGATCAGGCTCTGCCTCCTGTGTCCCTGACAAAATTTTTCCCTGAGATTTTCTGTGCTTAGCTGTGTCGTAAATTCCTCCCGAAAATCCGGATGCACCAGTTCCCGGGAGGTCCTTCCCAGCCAGTTTTCGTACTCAATGTGATTATCCCTTCCCAGGTCTGCCAGTCCGGTCAGTTCCATCTCTTCCGTGTCCGCCCGGACCAAACGGCTGATCCCCGTCTCCATGTCCAGCAGTGCAATTCTGTGACAGGCCGCCGCCATAAGACGCAGTGTCGATACATAGGTCTTTTCCTGTCGTCTCTCCATTATCTTTTTGTGAATAAATCTTTTGTGCATCAAATGCATAGTTTCCTCCATTTTCACTCAATGGCACCAATTTTAACCCAATGCGGATGGCGCCCTTGAGACAGATTAACCGCCTGAAAGCGGCATGATTTAGCATGAGCAGTATACACTAAAGATTTCCAAAAAAAGGGAAATACCCTTAAACTATGCTTTTTCGTAACTTAACTCAAATCATCCCGTAAAATGCTCCAGAAAATCGCTCTTCAGGATTATGCCTATTTCCAACACCTCCGTCCGGCCTCTCAGATATATGTATCTGCTTACCGCATCAATTTTCCTGATAAATTTCTTATTAACAATAGTTCCTCTGCTGCACATCAGAAAATCTTCAGAATCCAGTTCCTTCAGCAGCGCCTTGCAGGTCTTATACGGAACCGTCACTTCATCCTCTGTCGTGACGATCTTCAGGTCATGTTTTCTGCTCTGGGCATAGATGATCTTCCTAATCTCTATGGAATATATGATTCCGCTTACCCTGTAAAACAGACATCTGTCCCTTGCATTTTCTGTCTGATACCGGATTGCATCCCGGACAATCTCTTCCATCTCATGAAAATTACAGGGCTTTTCTATAAATCTGTAACAGTGAATTGATGAGTACATTGTCATCTGTTCATCATATAATGCCGTGAGAAATATGATTGGTGTAAAATGATATCTGGACACCATCCTTATATTCTGTGCGAATTCCGCGCCTGACTTATCACGCTCCCGAAGTCCCGGTTTCAGTATGATATCCAGTATAAACAGGTCAATTGTATTCTGCATTGCAGCTGCATATGCCTCGTCTGCCGTACTTATTGAAAAGATAACTGCCTCGCTGTCTACTTTTCTGACGACCTTCTCCAGTGCTTCCCTCGTTGGCTTGTGGTCCTCAAGTATTAATACCTTTTTCATCCTATCCTCCTTAATCTGTACTTTAAATCTTCTTCCCTTTGATCAAACTCAGATTTGTACATGTAATCCCGCATGTTTTGTCTATTTATGGTAAAAGGGACACGGTTCACCTACATTTAGGGAACTCTGTACTCTCACCTGCTATACTACATTATAAAGGCGGTGAGAATATGTTTCCATATGCATATATAAAAAATAACCTGGGCTTTAGCGAATACGAGACCGCCCAGATCCGGCATTTTATCAATACCATTTTATCCGAGATATCCAAGCTCATCTTAATTGGCCTGTTTTTCGGCCTTCAGGGTAAACTTGCCATATTCGCAGCAGCAGCCGTTCTATTATGCGTTTTGCGGAGTTTTACCGGAGGCCTTCATATGGAACATTATCTGACCTGCCTGATTACGTCTTTTGTTATTTTTTTTACCGCCATCGATATCCTGCTGCCTATACAGCTGTCCAAACAGGTACAGCTGCCGGTACTTGCAGCCTGTATCCTGATAAACCTGAGATTTGCCCCTGTAGTCTCCCGGCACCGTCCTGTCCCGGGAAAGGCCCGGATCCGAAAATCCAGGATAGAGTCCCTTGTTTTGATTGCCCTATTTTCATTGTTTTTATATACCCTGCCATCAAACCAATATATCTCTGTTGGTTTTTGGATAATCTTACTGCAGTCAGCTCAGCTGGCCGCGGCATACTACGGAAAAAGGAGGTCTGAAAATGAAATATCGTCTGCAGAAGTGGATGACAGCTCTTTGTAGCTTTGCCTTAATATTTGGCTCTTATGCTCATTGGGATGGCATTAGCGTATTCTTATTCGGCGAAACGGCATATCCGGAAAATCCTGATATGTAAAAAGCAGGAACCCTGATCTTCCGGTCAGGGTTCCCTTCTTCTATTTATTGATGACCACTTGAAACACAATATACGGTTTACCATCGTATTCCTTATTGTGGGTATAAAATATTGCCCCGTATTCCCTGACAATGTTTGCCACATTGGCAAGTCCCCTCCCGCGGCCTGTTCCCTTTGTGGAAAAGCCCTCCTCCGAAAATTTTGCAATCCGGCTGTTTGGAATCGCCTCCCCGCAAGGGTTCCTGACCTCTATCTTGATCAAAGCCGCATCCTCCAGGATTTCCACTACAAGGCTTTTATCTGTGCTCTCCATCTGGGCCTCAATGGCGTTATCGATAAATACGCCTAATATTTCAATCATCCTGAAATGAGGCATGGTACAGGAAAGAGCTCCTGACCGAATATGATATTCCACCTCGCACCCCATACTCTCTGCATACAGGAACTTGGAATACAGAAATCCAATTACAGGCGATGTTCCAGCCATCAGCAGTTTATTATAATGATTATCCTTCTCAATATCCCTGTAATATTCGTTCTGTCTCGCAATCAGATCTTCCAGTGTTGTCGCCACAAACTGCTGACCCAGAATTGCCTGCATATGATTATCAAATTCATGCTGTCTGCTCCTCACGGAACGAAACAGCTGCATTGTAATATCATTATATATTTGGTATATTTCCAGTTCTTTTTCTTTATTTGTTTTTTCATCCTTTATTGCTTTCCATTTCAATATCATTGCATAAAGCATAACTGTCCATATACCAAAGATAATATAGTCAGAATATCTCAGACTTTCAGAAAATTTAGAAACTATAACCAGATATACTGATCCAAAGAAACACATAAAGCCTGCCACATTTAAAAGCCATTCATGTTCCGACAGCTTCTCTCCTGTTTTACATAGCAGCCCTGTTCTCCCCAAAATCAATATCATCAGAACCAGCAGGGCATTGGCCAGGACAACAAGATATTGAACAGAAATATATTTTTCAAAAAATGCCGGAAAGGAACAAATAATCTGACCCGTCACTTCCACACAAAAAAGTATAATTGTATTGATGCAATTTTTCCGAAACCCTTTCCGGAATTTTACTTCCTGATATACAAAAATCAGGATATAGACCAGGACAATAAAAGTCCTGCCGGGTTTATACAGGTTCAGAATGCCCATCAGGGCAAGCTCCAGAACAAAAAACCCGGCATCATACATTGTCATCCTGTATTTCCGGTCATATATATAGTTAATGCAGAGAAAGATTGAAATTAACTCCAGTGAAGCTGCTACAACATTCAGCACACTATTCATCTCCCCATTTATTCTCCAGGATATCCAGGCAGTAGCGCAGCATAAGCGCCATCCTCTTTTCTGCTGGAAGCCCGCTTCTCATCTCTATTGTACGGTATGGAACATCTTCTTTCCTGTATATATAATTCATATCACAGTCCAGCTCATTTGCCAGTATATATGCATAATTAGGAGATAAACCCGTTGCTCCGGATTCGATCCGGTACATTGCATCGTCCGAAATATGGAGTATTCCTGCCAGTTCCTTCCGTTCCATGCCTATCATCTCCCGCCATTTCCGCAGCCGTTCCCCGATCTGCTTGTCAACGCTGGTATTGTCCATTTTTTCGCCCATTGATCTTCATTGCTCCTTTGTTTTTCTTAATTTTAACAATAAAATCATATGTGCATATCGGTGTTTTAGACCGTCTGTTCGGTGCATCATGCCGAACCATTATAAGGAAACAAGGATAATGGCAGCAGCGGCGCCGGCAAAGGTGGCCGTCATGGCGCCGGTAAGAGTATATCTTGTCTTCGTAACCTTTGCCGTCATAAAATAAACGCTCATGGTATAAAAGATTGTCTCAGAACAGCTCATCAGAACCGAGGCAAGTGTTCCCAGATAGGAATCTGCTCCGTATGTCTTGTAGACATCCAGAAGAAGACCCGTAGCGGCGGAGGAGGAAAACATTTTCACGATAAAGAGTGGAAACAGCTCTCCCGGAAAGTGAAGAAATTCCACTACCGGAGAAAGAAAATGCGCCAGGCTTTCCATGGCGCCGGATTCTCTCAGCACCCCCACCCCGATCATCAGTCCCACCAGAGTGGGAAGGATTTTGTAGACGGTGACGAAGCCGTCCTTGGCCCCTTCAATAAAGGTATCGAAAATATCCACTTTCTTTATAAGACCATATCCCACCAGATACAAAATAACAAATGGAATCATGCAGTCAGATATGTAATAAAGGATTCTCATGATCTTCTGCCCACCTTTCTGGCAATCACAGAAAATACCACTCCTGCTGCCGTTGAAATAATCGTCGCCACCAATCCCATACCGATAATCGAAGTGGGGGATACCGAACCGTACTGGCTGCGGTAAGCGATAATATTAACCGGGATCAGCTGCAGCGACGATATATTGATGATCAGAAAGGTGCACATATCCGCGCTGGCAATATGGGAACCGTGGTTCAGGCTCTTCAATTCTTCCATTGCTTTCAGCCCTGCCGGCGTCGCCGCCCAGCCCAGCCCCAGAACATTGCTGATCATATTTGCCGCCATATACTCATTGGCCTTGTGATCCCGTGGCACTCCAGGAAAAAGAAAGGCAAGAACCGGACGAAGCCCCCGGGTGAGAGCATCTATAATTCCTGCCTTCTTTGCAATATTCATCAGCCCTGTCCACATGGACATAACGCCGAGCATTGTGATACAGAGGGTGACAGCCTCCTTGGAGGAATCAATAGCTGCGGTCCCAACATTTCCGATCCTCCCTGTAAATGCGGCAAATAGAATCCCAATAAGTATCATGAATCCCCATAATTTGTTAAGCATAAAAATAACCCTGTACTTTTCTTCTATATATATGAAAAAAAGCACAGGGTTATGTCTATATGGTTACTTAACTTCGATATTCAGCAGTGTCAGGTCGTCCCGGAATACCATCCTCACACTGAGTTTCCCCTGTGAAAAGGTCAGGGTCTCTTTCACTTCCATCGTCTGCGTATGATTCTCATCATCCGTCACAAACCAGTTTTTCTCCACAGGCAGCTCCTGCTTTTCAAAAGTGCCCAGCGCCACAATGGTATTCTGCCATCCCCGCCAGTAATCCTCTGTTATCTTCTTCGAAAGCTCGCCGTCCATCCTGCCCCTCATGGCATCATACTGATTGGTGACAAGATAATCGTTTAATTCCTCCACCCTGACATCCAGCTGTTCGTCATCAAAAAACTGCCGGTCACGGAAACTGTTCTTTTTATATTCCTCCCGGTAAGATTTGCGGTACTCCCTCATCTTCTCGAAATCCGCATAGAATTTGCCGTCCACCCGGTCGAAGTAGAGCGTTATTTCCTGGCTTCCCTTCTCGCCGGATTTATCCTGATAGGAAACCGGCGCCGTCAATTTAAGATAATCCCACATTTCCTTTTCTGCGATATTCCCTACCTCGCCGAAGGTGAATCCTTTTTCCTTATTTATATCCTGGAAATGCTGCTCAAATTTTTCCTTTGCCACAGAGGTATGGCAGCGGTTATACGGATTCCACTTTATGGCCTGGGTGAGCAGGATATAACCCCCGACTATAATGGTAAAACGAACCAGGGCGGACACCACCGGTTTCTCCCGCAGCCAGTATTTTTGCACAACCTTATACCACAGAGGACAGACCAGAGCCGCCAGCACGACAAAGATAATGGGATTCTCCCTGGCGAAGGCGAAAGCCAGCGCCATAAGCATGACAATGATTCCGATAAAATCAGCCAGTATCGTTCCTATCTTCCCCAGTAACTGCATTCTTTTGTCCATAGCCCTATATCCTCCTGCGCATATTTCGTTTCATTTCCCTAAGCATTTTCTTATCCTCTCCCGTCAGGCAATGGGACTCTGTCATCTTCTGGATGGCACGGTTGTAGGTCTGGTCGGAAAATGAATTTTCTCTTTTCATCAATGCAAGTGTTTCCTCCGGAAATTTGGCGTAAGCGGTGGCCAGCGCCCAGGCAATCCCCATACTGGCATAATAGGCTTCATCCTGAAGTCCATCCAGGACATCCAGGACCCGGTCAATATACTCCGGTATCAAATACTGGTCCATCATCATCACAGCCACTACCCGGATCTCATATTCCTTCCCGGAGTTCCTGTATCCCATTAGAAAATTCCAGAATGGCTCATATTCCCCAGGCTTTAACTTAATGCCGGAACAGACACTGTCATTCACCGACCAGTTATTGATCCGGGGTATAAAATCAGCAAACAGTGCAATCCTCTCTTCAATGCTGACACATGCATAACCGATCACCAGCCCGGCCATCATTGTCTCCTCGAAATAGAGATCCTCCGAGCGGGAAAGAAAACTGCGAAAATCCCCTCTGGCAATCTCCCTTGCTTTCCTGCGCAGAATGGGAATCCGCACCCCTAGCATATTTTCACAGCCCGGTATGAGCCTTTCCGAAAATGTCTTATATTCTTCTGACGCCTCATTTCGAAGCCACTGCCGTAGATCCTCCAAAACTGCCTCCCCGCACGATAATTGTCTGCAATCCTGACTGGCAGAACATTCAATATAATGGATTATACGCTACTTTCATGGAAACATCAACAGGAAAACTACATTATTCTCCCGGCCTTTCTTTCGTTTTTCATCATGATATGCAAAATAAAAGTCCTCTCCTCAATCATCCAGTCCACCGCACCCTCATACCTTTCGACTGCATCTTTAATATTCGTGAGCCCCATCCCGTGGGCCTCTCTATCCTTCTTGTCTGTCTGGGGAAATTCATGCCGCTCCGTAATACTGATCCGCCCGTCAAAGCTGTTGGCCGCCTCCAGAAAAAACATCCTCCCCCTTTCCATGGAAGACAGACGGATCCATGGACTGCTCCCCGATATCCTTTCACACGCCTCCACTGCATTGTCTATCACATTACAGAGAATCACAGCGATGTCATAACTCTGGATCTGGCAATCTTTTGGAAAAACAAGCCGATCCGCCTCCATCCTCAGTTCCGGCATCAGGCGCACCGCCTCATGATACTTCATATTTAAGATAGTGTCCGCCACCGTGTTCCCCGTCCGGAAACGGAACTCAAGCCCCCTCACCGTCTGCTCTATCTCCGCCAGATAGTCCTTTATCTCCTCCGTGTCTTGTCCTGTACCCCGGTCCAGCATCCGCGTCAGTACCGCCAGATGATTCTTCATATCATGCCGGATGCTGCGCATATTTCCGTAGACCCGCTCCATCTCCCCGATGTGCTCCTGTATATTCCCCATCTGTCTCTCCAATATGATACGGTTACTCTTCTCACGGTTCAGTGCGATCATATCCTGGAATAGTTTTATGCCGGACAATACAGAAAAAAATGACAGAATAAGAATGGCCGGTACAAGAAGCAGCATCCCGGGATACCTCTCATAAAGGGTCATGGGAACGCGATCCTCCACCGTAATCATCAGCATCCGCAGCAGATTGCAGATCAGGAGCCCCGCCACTCCCGGCGTCAGAATAAACAGAAGTTCTGTCCGATGTATGCCATATTCCTTTTCCCTGTACCTTCCTGCAATGTTCCGGAGTCCGAAACGCATCAGCAAAACGGAAACGGCAGACATAACCAACTGCAGGGTAATGACACTGCCATGTACGAGGATCATAAAGGTGCCGGTGGAAGAAAAATATCCCTCCATCAGACACCAGCTCCAGAAGGGAAAGACTACCTGCCCCAGTTCCATCGTCAGATGACCAAGAAAAAAACTGATCTCGGTGACAGCAAAAAAAGTAACTGACAGATACAATTTCAATTTCCAGTCCGCATCATAGAGAAACATGGTGGCCAGCATCAGAAGCACAAGAGCTGCCAGCCACTTTATCTGTATCATGGCAGGATCATATCCCGTTTTCCAAAATATATTTGTGACAGTCCGCCCCAAAACCCAGATCAATACAATAAGAACACGGTTCCCTCTGTATTTGTGAAACCGTGTCTCCATAAACTGCCCATAAAACCACATCAGATAATATCCCTGAAAGATAAGGCGAAGCACCTCCACCAGGAGACAGAACAAATCATACACAGGAAACTCCCCCCTTACGCAGATAATGCATATAAGCCTTTACAAAAGCCGAATATTTCTCTTTCGACATATAGATGGTCTCGCCTGTGCACAATTGTATAAAATCATTGCCGTATTCTGCAACATACGCCAGATTGACAAGATAACCCCGATGGCAGCGAAAAAAAGTACCGCCCAGCTGCTCCTCCAGTTCATTCATTGTGGCATAGATTTCAATAACTTCCCTGATCGTATGGATGTCCACCTTTCTCCGCTGGCTCTCAATATAATAAATGTCCTTTACATACATCATCACCTTCCGGTTCCTGGTCCGGATCAGCAGTTTTTTTGTATGAGCCTGGTCCCGCTGCCGCACATCTCCCACCGCCCGCTCAAACACATCGGCCAGCTTTCGCTCCGAAACAGGCTTGAGCAGATAATGAAACGCAGACACATCAAATGCATCAAAAACATAATCCGGAATCGCCGTAATAAAGATCAGCACAACGTCGGCCTTCCTTCGCCGAAGCTCCCTTGCCGTCCCAATTCCGTCCATGCCGCCCAGCTGGATATCCAGAAATAAAATATCCCAGGAAGAAGGATCCGCCAATAACTCCTCGCCGCTTGCAAACTCACCCGTCACGCAGTCCGGCATCCGTTTTTTCACCATCTCCTGTATCTGCTCCCGTATCTGCCTCTCATCATCACAAATAGCAATATTCAACCTGCTCACCCCTGTCCATCCCAACGGATTGTAAGTTGTTCTATATATCGGCAAGAATAGAATCCGTGGGAACACCGGTTATCGTATCACCAAGCAATTTCTTTAATTTACCACCCTCTATCATCCTGGCCAGCTTAGCCCTTGCTGCCTGTGCGGAGGCTTCCGCTGTAAACTGTCTTGATATCTCCATGCCATGGGCAATCTGTTTTTTCCGCCATATTTTTGTGTAATGTGCATTTCTTCTGGCGCGTAAATCCCAGAAATCCTCTTTTTCCTCCCCGGAGGGATCTCCCGAATAAGTAATCCTTGGCTGACTGGAGGTCACGGCATTGACAATAGTCCCATCCTCCCCGATGGCCACACACTGGGACAATTCCCAGGAACGCCCCGGCATCAGGGCCTCATTCCGCAGCAGGTCGAAGGTAAACCAGGCGTCTATGCGCGCTGCGATCTCCTTTGCGTATGCCGGATCCCTCTCCATCCTCTCCTGAACCTTCGGATGGATCACGGCCGCCCTGCTTCCCGGCGGAACCGAGCCGAGAGCCCGGATTTCCCTGGATTCCGCATACGCCGGATCCGGACCGGACGGTTTCCAGTTCTCAATCTGTGCCGGGTCCAAATCCTGCTGATACAAAAGATAATGCGGATAATCGTTCCGGTTCCTCCAGTAGCCGCTGCTGGCATCAAAGACGTGGTAAACCAGATTGGGATATTTTTCCCTGAGAAGGCCCTCCGCCGTCACCTTCTCTGTCTTAGTTACTCCCGCGGCCTCCTGACACTTTAACTCCGCCGCGGCGGCGAAATCATCCTCCGCTGTCACCAAATTGGCGGCCGGCTGTCTTGCAGAATTCCCGTAAAGTCCCAGCTGATATGCCGTCTGAAATGTTAAATCAATCATGAAATCCTCCTTCTCTCTGTCCGGCAGACCCTTTCTAGGGAATATGCCGGTTGATAATCTGTTCTGTATATCGGCATACGGTGTGGAATTTTCTCTCAGATGTAACTAAAACGGCCTGGAATGTAACGAATTCCGCATTTGTATTTCACGCCTCTATATTTCTCTATATTTCAGAATATAAAAGATAGGCGTATAGAATTCCAATGGTTATTTCATACTATGAGTGAAAGGAAGGTAGATATCTATGGATCTGGATAAAACAATCTGCTACTGCACCGGCGTGACAAACGGGATGATCAAAGATGCCGTAGAATCCGGGGCAACCACTCTGGAGGAGGTTCAGGAACTCACCAAGGCAGGTACGGTATGCGGCTCCTGCCTTGATAACGTACAGCATCTCATCGATGAGCTGGTAAGTGAGAAAAAATAATATTCTTTGGCGGCCAATCCCAAACCTGTTCTGGCTCAACGGTCTCAAATCGACGCCGTTGAGCTATATTCAGTGTTCACAATTTTGTCAAAAAATTTTTTCATAATTAGTGCAATAAATTCATTTCTCCCTGCATTGTCCTATATGTAAGCAAATGAATCAGAAACATTTGCAATAAAAAATGGTTTGCCAGAAGGCAGAATGGAGGGACTCAGTATGAGAAAATCAACAAAAACAATGGTTACATTAGGAATGGCTGCCGCATTAGTACTTACGGGATTCGCAAATGTATCAGCGGCAAAGAAAGAGGGTAAGGACACGGCGAAGGAACAGCCTGCCGCAGCCCAGGAACAGACGGCATTAAAGGCAAAAGCCACCTGTACTGCAGCTGGCAAGATCAATGTAAGCTTTTCTGGTGCCGTTGAGTGGTCAGAGGATGCAGCGGCTGCACTGATTGATGAGGAACAGAAAGAAATCACGGTGAGCATTGCGAAGAAAGCAAACCGCTCAGTAGTTGTTAAGGGGAGCGGAATGGTAAAAGGCAAACCTTATACTCTTTCCATTTCCGGAGTGAAAGCAAAGGGTGCGGCTGAATTCGGCACTGTTACAGCAGCATTTAAAGCAAAAAAGCTGAAGAGCAGCTGCAAGGCTAAGAAGATCTCCAAAAAGGTAGCCGTTAAATCCAAAAACACTATCATTGTTAAATGCAAGGGCCAGGTGCAGACAAAGGATGTAACGGTAGAAGTACTGGACGAGGCAGATAACAGATATGATGCAGCAGTAACCGGTAAATCGAAAGGAAACATTAAGGTGAAGGTTTCCGGACTGAAAAAGGGTAAGACCTATACCATTACCATCAATGGGGTAAAGACAAAAAAAGAGACAAATTATGCATCCATCCGCACAACATTTGCCACAAAGAAATAATACGGTATTTTTACTGAGATACGCAGCCAGGCAGGAAAGCTCTTCCTGCCTGAATGCATTCCCTACATATCAGGATACAGGAGGAGCACATGGAAATCGGTAAGCACAGGCAGGGAAAGGTTCGTATTGATGAAACACTATTTTCCCAAATAGCACAAGGCGACGATAAGGCGTTTGAGCAATTATATTATCTTACATATAAACCGCTGTATGCCTTTATTCTGTCCATGACCTTGTCAAAAGAGGACGCAGAAGATCTTCTGCAGGAAACCTATATTAGAATACGGGGAGCATGCCATCTGTATAGGAAACAGGGAAATCCCATGGCATGGATGATGAAGATTGCCAAAAATCTGTTTTTAATGAAACAGAGGACAGAAAGGAAAACAACCATCGTGGACATAGATAATTATGCAAACAAGCTCTCACTAAACCAGATTCCTGCCACTGAGGACCGAATCCTGTTAGAGGAGCTTTTTAAAAAAGTAATTCAGGAGGACAGGGACATTATTATTATGCATGTGATCATGGGGATGCGCCACAAGGAGATTGCGGAAATTCTCAATCTCCCAGTGGGTACTGTTTTATCTCGTTATCACCGGTCCATGAAAAAATTGAAACAATTTGCCGGTTCTTCCGATGAAAGGGGGGCATAGATATGTACAGGAAAGAAAAGGATAAACTAAATCATGCTTTTGACGCACTGGCTCCCGATCTGTTTTCTCAAATCTGCCAGGCTCCAGTTCCGATGATACATTCGGAAGAAGAATTGTTTTCCTGCCTTCCACAGGAGGAATGGAAAAGAAAAACCTCTTCCTCTCGGATACCTGCTTTTGCGATTACCTGTGCAGCGGCATGTTTATGCCTGCTTTTAATTATCTCCGCCGTCATTTCTCCTGATATAAAAAATCAGATCATCATTGATGTCAATCCAGGCATACGGATAATAATGGATCAGGAGGACCATGTTTCAGCAATTCTTGCCGTGAATAAGGATGCCGAAAAAATTACTGCCTCCCTGCCGGAGACGGATAATCTGGAAACAATTCTGCCGCTGCTGCTAAAAAATCTGGAAACAAACGGATATCTGAACCAGCCACAGAACGGGATGCTGATTACCTTTTCATATAAAGATAAAAAACCACCTGAAACATTAGTAAAAAATACCGTCAGCAGCTGGATGAACAAAAACCAGTGTCAAATGACGATTATTTACCAGAGCGCAGTCCCCAGCAGACAGGATCAGAAACGAGCCAAAGAAAAGGGCATTTCCACAGGTAAATACCATTTTCTACAGAATCTTAAAAATAAATATAATATGCCGACAGAGGATCTCTACAATAAAAAAATAGGTGAAATATTAGATACTGCCGAAAAAAATGGGATTCAGCTGTCAGAACAGGATGGCGTAGTTCAGGAAGGAAACAGACCTCCGAAAAAAGATCCAGGGCCATCCGATCCGCCAGAGGATGAACCCACTATAGATCATTCCTCCAACCCGGAAAATACTGCCCAGCCAGAAGGATCCAATGAAAAAAACAACAAGGTGAAAGAAAAGACAGAGGATGATAAAAACACCGCCAAAATATCGCCAGACAAAAAGCAAAAAGCTTCCGATACAAAAACAATTAAGAATACTTCTTCTGGAAACAATTCTTCAGACAAGGAAAAAAACAGTAGTGCCGGCAAAAATAAGACAGAGAAGAAAAAGGTGAAAAAGAATGCTGCAAAGAAACCGAAAGAGAAAAAGGCTAAAAAAGAAAAAAAGAAGAAACCCGCTGATAATTCCGGAAACAATAAAGGGGGTAATAAACCAGCAAAAGCAGACCAGGAGGAATCGGAAGAAGAAGCTCCGGAAGCGGACACGGAAGAACCGGGGGACACCGATATCCCTGATAATGCTGAAAAAGGTAACGCCGCCGGCAAAAAGGATTTGACTTAACTCCAGAAAGTACCTATAATAAAGTAAAAACGATGGGGAGACCAGCTATGGAAAAATCTAATGTATATGTTACCTCTTTTAAGGCGTCCGGACATGAAAATCTTCTGCAGAAGCTGCACCGTCTGATGAAGACCGCCGGATTTGAAACAATCGATTTTACTGACAAGTACACCGCGATCAAAATTCATTTTGGCGAATATGGAAATCTTGCCTTTCTGCGTCCCAATTACGCCAAAGTGGTGGCCGATTATGTGAAAGAGCTGGGCGGCAGGCCATTTCTGACCGATTGCAACACCCTGTATGTGGGAAGCAGGAAAAACGCCCTGGATCATCTGGAAACAGCATATCTGAATGGGTTTTCCCCTTATCAGACCGGTTGTCATGTACTGATCGCGGACGGCCTAAAGGGAACGGATGAGACCATCGTCCCCATTGACGGAGAATACGTCAAAGAGGCAAAGATCGGACACGCCATTATGGATGCCGATATCTTTATCTCTCTCACTCATTTTAAAGGCCATGAGATGGCGGGCTTTGGCGGCACTCTGAAAAACATTGGCATGGGCTGCGGTTCCCGGGCAGGAAAAATGGAACAGCACTGCGATGGAAAACCGGTAGTAGGCACCAAATGTATTGGATGCGGCGCCTGCAGCCGGATATGTGCCCATGACGCGCCCCTGATTCAAAACGGAAAGGCCGTTATTGATCAGGACAAATGCGTCGGCTGCGGCCGCTGTCTCGCTGTCTGCCCCAAAGATACCATTAAAGCACATTTCAGCGATTCCATTGCCATGCTCAATTACAAAATGGCTGAGTACAGCCTTGCCGTGTGCAAGAACCGCCCCTGTTTTCATGTATCGCTTATCTGTGATGTATCGCCTAACTGCGACTGCCATTCCGAAAATGATATCCCGATTATCCCGGATATCGGAATGCTGGCATCCTTCGACCCCGTGGCATTGGATCAGGCCTGCGCCGATCTGTGTAACCAGACCGCCCCCATTCCAGAAAGTATATTGGGTGAAAATCTGGAGAAGCATGGAAATAAAGAAAATCATGATCATTTTTATATGACTCATCCCGACACAGAATGGAAATCGTGTCTGGCCCATGCAAAAAAAATCGGCCTTGGCACAGATGAATATAAACTGATTCCATGTTAATACACTACAGCAGCTATTTGTTATGACATAAAATACACATAGCTCAACGGCAGCTTTCCTTTGGCACCGTTGAGCTATTTATGCTGATTGTACGCTTTTTCTCTATCGGATTTCCTCCACCTTCTTTAAGGATATCCACTGCCATCGGCCCTGGCTGTCCTTCTTCAGGATTCTGCCCCAATTTCCAGAAACCTTCGAAATCGTGACAACCTTCCCTTTTTTTACAGAACTAGTCTTATTCTTTGGTTTCACTCCCTTACTGGAACGGATAGCGGCATCCTTTACAACCTTGGCCTTATACTGATAATTATTTACCACCTTACTCCGAAAATGCTTCCATTCCTTATTCTCCTTTCCAGTCATGGGGCCCGGACATTCTTTGCCATTGACATCCCAGTGGCGCACCACCGTCTTCAGCTTCGGACATTTACTTTTCAGCCAGAGATACAATTCCCGGGAAGCCAGCATCTGCTCCCAGGATGGCCCCTTGAGACAGTCGCACAGCTCAATGCTTATACTGTTGGAATTGGTCACCTTCCTGTAGTACTTTCCTGCTCCCTTCTTCTGGGAATATAACCCGCCTACTGCGTTGGCGCTCTTATTAAGCGGTACTGACAGGGCCATATCGCCGTTACGGCTCACAAACAGATGGGCTCCCGCCTTTCTTACATTTCCGGTGGCAAAAAAATCGGCGTTATTTTTTGCCGTATCGCCCTTGTTGGCGGTAAAATGAAACACCAGGGCAGTGATAGTATCGAGTTCCCTTCCCCCGCTCCAGCTGATCTTCTTTGCCTTTCTTTTATACATTGCCGGTTCTTTCATTTGATCAATCCTTCCCTTTTTCAATTGGTCTGTGATAAGGTAATTTTTTTCTTTCCATTTAATATATGTAGGTAACATATTACCATGTTCATCAATTTATGCTAAGAAACAAATAGCGGCAATATCCTTGCATATGCCCTGTATACACCGGACGCTCCGCCATCCATTTGAACAAGCAGCTCCAGACCTTCTCCCGGATATAAATAAATAATATTACTCTGTGAGGATACTTCCCACGTAGTAAATCTGCCAATAATTTCTATTGCCCTATCCTTCATAGTAGTTGTACCCGGATTAATGATATTCACAAAATATCTTTTTACCACATCATAAGTTTGTGTTATTTCGGAGTATATAATATATCCTTTTATATAATAATATCCACCCACCTTTACTCTGTATATAGAATTTGAATAATCTAAATAATCAGAATTCAAAGTGTTCATAGCCACAGATCCTATATTCATGTTGTTTCCATTAGATGAATATGTCTTTCCATTGGCATCGATCATGCTTACCAGATTTTTATTTATATTGCTGGAAAATATCGGTGGATCAAAGGCACTGGTTATTGCTTTTTGCGTCATAGTTCCATTTGTATTTGACCCTCTTGTGGTATACAATTTTGTCAGCCCCGCCACAGAAGCAGTGCCCGTACCATATGTCGTATTGGTATCCTGCCCGGGAATCCCCAACTTTGTTATATCTGCCTTAGTCACATCGGCCGTCCCGGTCACATGGCCGCTGGCGTCGGTGGTAATCTTATACAGCCCGTTTGCTTTCACTCCGGCGGCACTGGCCGGATGGGTATACTTATTTGCCCCGGCGGCAATTCCTGCCAGCTTCGTTCGTTCGGATGAGGTAAAGTGAATCGTACCGTCATTTATATGATTCTGCAATTCTGCCTGATCTGCTTTCTGGCCAATTGCCTCATCCAGGGCATCCACAACCGACATATTCACTTTTTTTTCGTCAAATTCTTCCAGCGCTGTTCTGACTTCCTCTTCGAGAGCGTATAAATTGCTGGCCGTCCGCACGGTTATATTAACATCATCGCTAACCACTAACGTGAACCGAAATCTCTTCTCCTTGGATACCATTTCGGATTCCGGATCGATATACTCTGCATCCCCGGCACCTGCATTGTCATAGTAACACAAGGCATGATTCGCAATAATTCCAATTTCCCTGAAATAGAACCCTCTGGGAGCCTGATCGCTGTTCCAGTCACAGTCGATGGTAACCTCATTATCTTTTCTCGTCACCCTGCTCACCGGAATCTCCATAACCTTATTTGTGAGTTCTGTCTTACTTAAATACGAGCCCTCATAAATTCCATCCCCCAGCTGCACATGAGTAAAATCCAATGTCTTTTCATTACTGATAGCGGACGCTATCTCATTCCTTCCCTGATTTGTCAGAATCAATCCTCCAAAACTCATAAAACCACCTGCCTTATCGTCATTATTTCATCATCCTGCCATACAACGCCTGTCGCCGCCCTGCCCTTGCTGCTCTCTGCCGCCCTGACTTCATACCATATATTTTGCGGGAGGATCCTGTCAACAACCCGTTCAATCTCCGATACATCATCCTTTTCATAGATACTGAAGGAAATCCTGTAATTCTCCAGATCAGAATCAATATCATAATTATTTACTCCGCACAATACATTTAACTGGCGAAGCATCGTCCGGTAAGTATACGGCATAACCGTATTCCATTCTGCCAGAACTCTTCTCTTCCTTACCTCCAGCTTGTCCTGTGGCACCGGCAGTATTCCCAGTAGCGCCTCATATTTTCTTATGCCGTATTCATCACAATCCTCAATAAAAGCATTATCATAAATTTTTTCAATGCCAGCCTGAAGCTTATCCATCCACTTTTCTTCCACCCTCATAATCTCCTGCAGCTCACCAAAAGACTGCATAAACGGCGGAAGGTATTCTATCAGCTTTTTTCTCTCGGGAAAATCAGCCATTTACCTCACCCCTTACCGGTATCTCATCACTCTCAAGTATTACATTTTCCGCCTTTTCATTTAACAGGGTCTGTCCAATATCAAGGATTCCTTCTATTTCCATCAGGCGATGCTCCATCTGGCTCATGCGTATGACCAGCCTGTCCTCCTCTGCCCATTCCTGTCTCAGCTGGAGAAAATAGCTGTCTATTGCGGATTCTATTTCCTCTTTCCGGTTGGCAAAGGTATACCCGCTCTTATATTCGATTCCCTGCAAGGTTATATTTATCGGTCTTTCCTTTGCACCGGCCACCCTCACCACATGTCCAATTGGAGCTGTTCCGTCCCCTTCCCCGGCGCTTTGTTCCGGATCCAATGTCTCCTGTACCAGACGGATCAGTGTCTGGGATGGACTTCTGTACTCCGTATTGATAATCTCAACCTGTACCGTTCCTCCTACAGTCAGCTTCTTTTCGGATGCGGCACCATATATTCTCCTCAGCCAGTTGTATACCGGCTCGCCAAGTGTTTCCCCAGACTGGTTTTCAAACCACTCCGTTACCCTCTCCTCCGGAATCAGCTGGGTCGGATGGTAACCTCCGTTCCAGCGCCGGTATACCTTGACGCCGCCTACTCCGTCTATTTCCCCCGCCCTGGCGATGTAATCGGCACGGTTTCCGCCAAAGGCTTCATCACGAAAGGAGGAAAAATACCGCTCCCGGAAAGCTTCCACATCCTCGTCATCCTTACCGGGAATCAGAATCTCCGTAAGGACCGCTTCTTCCATTTCATTCAGGTCATTTTTTGTATCAATGGGAATAAGTTCCCCTGTCTGCTGGTTTGCCATACTCCCCGCCTCTTCGCAGGTCAGTTGATAGGATCCCTTTGCTCCCTCATCCATCGAGGTGACCATATAATTCAGATCACCCAGGTGAAATCTGTCACCAATAGAAATTGGCGTCTCAGGGGGCGTCACCACCATGCGGCACAATGCCTGGGTTTCCTGTCGGGGAAATATTCCCCGCTCCGCTGCCCGTTTAATCAGATAATAATACGATGCGGAATCGGCAAACACTTCATCCAGAACCATATCCAGATTGCCATAAAATTCACCCATCTGGACTGCTGCCGGAGCTGCCGCATCCCATATGGGCGATCCTTCCCTTTTGTCATATCTGTCATCTACATCATCCAGCATACTTTCCAGAATGGAACTGCTGTCAAATTCTTCAAACATCAGATCTCAACCTCACTTTCCATATCTATTTCCTCCTCTTCGGCAGTGATTACAGTAAATGCCACGGATAATGTTCGCCTTCCCACTCTCTGCACATTAAAATTTTCTACCGATTCAATCCGGTCATCTGCCAGAAGAGCCTCCGTAATTCTCCGTTTTATCTCACTCATACAATATAAAAGGGGCTCGCCATACAAATCCTGCATCTCAATCCCATAGTCCCAGGAATAGATCTCATATTCATACCTCTCTGTATTCAGGATTTTCATAACTGCCTGACGGACTGCCTCTGTGTCGTCTACCTTTCCAACAAAAGAATTTTTATGCTCATCCAGTTCCGCCTCACTTATATTCATGGCATAAGTCAATGACGGCATCGCGCGGATCACCATATCAGATGTTGTATCCTCATCCCATTCACTATCGTAATTTTCATTATTTGGTATCATACTTCACTCACCACCCTGTCCAGGATCAGATATCTCTGTCCTTTCGGCTTCTGGATCATCCATACCTTATCTCCCTTTTTTAAAGAATTGTGTACAGTAACCTTCAGGCGGCTTCCCTGTATCGTCACCTCCGTATCAAAATCTGTTACATTCCTCGATAAATCCAGAAATTCCTCATATAGAGTCAAAGATTTCGATATGGAAACCTCCAGCGGATTTTCCTTTTTTATAGTTCCGATAACATAGTCACATGGTTTTCCTGCCGCTACTGTCTGAACAGCAATTCTCCGAATTACCTGCAGCAGATCGGAATCAGCCATTAAAATCACCTCCTGATACAACCAGTTCCATTTTATGATAACAGTTACTGAATTCGTGTGTTACCTTTTCCACTATCATATAATTTGCCACCTTGATATCTTTGAGATTAAGGATGACTGGCACCAGAGAGCCCGCACGGACCTTTGTGTTCCCAATCACTCCTGTTATCGTAAGGCAGCGTCTCTTTTTGTTGTATAATTTTAAGAGTACCTTCGCTTTTTCTTTCCCTTTATCCGGGCTGTCAATTTTTTCAACATACTGCAGGACACCCCACTTATTAATATTCTTCTTATGTCTTGTGACATATAAATCACCGGAATCCTTTTTCTTGTTTTTGTCC
The DNA here is from genome assembly GCA_948467395.1 of uncultured Clostridia bacterium. Classification (GTDB taxonomy): domain Bacteria; phylum Bacillota; class Clostridia; order Lachnospirales; family Lachnospiraceae; genus Eubacterium_F. The sequence continues at coordinate 56,482 of CAOKDX010000017.1, forward strand.
TTATTCTCATAAATCAGCTTAATCTGATTGTAAACCTCATGATCTATGCTTGTCTGATAGGAAAAATCTTCTCCTGTCCCAGCATCAACAAGACAGTTGTTGACCTTCATCTTAGAGAGATCACTGAGAGTAAGTTTTCCAGCTTTATCATAAAGTACATAAATTTTTCCATTTGACATAAGCGTATTGTCCAGAGCATTCTGAATCATATCGAATAACGTAGTATTATTTTCGATTACTGACATTTTGTGACCAGTATTTGCAAGAGTACCGCAGTTCATATGAAAACGGCCGGCAATGATTTTAATCATTTCATCTGCCCGCTTTTTCCGAAATATAATTGTATCTTTGTTTTTCAGATACCGCAGCTGATCGTAGACGGTAAATTCCATTCTTCCTGTTTTCGTCATTTTTCGAGTAAATACAAAACCAAAAAACATCTTTGTGCCATCCACAATTACGGAAACCTCATTTCCTTCTACGATTTTATAAGATTTCTCATATTTTGATGTAAAGGTCAGCACTCCTGGTGTTCCTTTTCTTTCCCATACTATCTTCATGCCGTCTTCTACCGGGACCTGAAAATATTTGGAACCATTCTTGACCATTACAAGAACATTGCCCTCAGGCAGTCTGTATTTGCTTTCAATATCTGCTTTAATGGTTTTTCCCGAAGAAGCTTTTTTATTTTTTAAAATATTTTCCAGATAACTTAAATTATTTTTTGATCCGGTACTCTTTTCACTTTTACCAGAGGAAAAATTGTAATTCTTATATTTTGGCACACCATAACCGGTTATGGTTGAATTTGACAGAGGATACGTCTTTCTGGCCACTTTATCGGATGTATTCCCCTCTATCGTATGTAAGGTACTGCCCGAAACTTTTTCGACAATACCCACATGGCTTCTATTTGTCTTGAAATATACAATGTCACCCCTTTTGGGCGTATATTTCCCCTTATACTTAAAAAGCCCTTTTCTTTTAAACCAGTTCATTCCTGTTGTGGTTGATGCCGTCTTTGGCACAACGGATGTGGAAACTCCTGCCTGATCTGCGCACCATGATACAAACATATGACACCAGGCCGCTCCATTCATACCATACCACTTGCCGTATTTGGTTGAGTTCTTTCCCGTCTCCCTGTATCCAAGTTCTCCAATTGCCACATCAACAATATCCTTCGCCATCTTTTTCACCCCTTTATTTGGGAAGTTTAAATTTCGTACCTGGAAAAATCCAATGGCCATTTCCGGGTTTCCCATGTTTTTTTGCGGCTGACTGAATCTTTTTTTTGTTTAGTTTATAAATTTCTTTCCACCTGTTCGCATTATTAAGCTGTTTCTTTGCGATTCCACGAAAGGTATCCCCTTTTCTTACCGTATAAGATTTGGCCGCGTTCTTTTTCTTCCCCCTGGCTCTCTTCATCTGTACAACAATCTGTCCCGACTTTGTCTTCTTACTTTTTGGAATCAGTTTTTTTGAACCAAAATATTTGTACTGCTTCATGCTGAGCTTCACACATACATCGAGACCATACCCTTCCGCATCTTCCACGATTTCATAATCTTCTATGGTGACGTCCATGTCGGAATCCCATAAAAAAGAAGATCCATCCGGCAAACCGCGGAGCAGTTTCCAGTGAACCGGTTTTCTTCCTTTTTTCCATTTCTCCAACAGATCGAGATAATATTTTGCTTCATGAAATTCTGTCATTTTACCGGTAACAGGATAATTAGCAAAGGGATATATCTGAACGGCCGGCAGAAGAAGCTCATCTATTTCAATCTCTGTCAGTCCAGGTGATTTGATAAGATTTACCTCACCCTCATTTATGAGGGTGAGCGTCTCATTTCTGCCATTGATCTTAGTACTAATTTTCCCTGGTGTAACAGGAAACAGAATATTTTCGAAATACATATAATATGCCATTATGCGTACACTCCTTCCGCAGTAGAACTCAGCTTTTCTTCCAGCTGCGTCTTAAGATGATTCGTGATGCCATCCAGATCCATATTACTTGCTATATTATTATTGTTGTTCATGTCCACTTTAATAGTAGAAGATGTATATCTATTGATGGCTTTTGTCGTGGCATAATCCTTCAAATATTTCAGCTCTTCTGTTGTGACAGAAAGCTGATTCGCCACATCCGCAGTATTGGCAGCTGTTTTCTTCCTATCATCCCCTATATTGGTAATGGTGGCAGATATCTTACCATACGGGTTTTTTACCAGGGAACCTTTCCCTTTGTCATCATTATTGTTCGTCGTATACTTCTTATAGAGTTCATCGTATTCCCTCTGGGCCTGGGAGGCAGCTGTTTCTTTATCTGTAATTCCATCGACAATTTCTTTATTTTTTCTATCTGTCTCCATGGTGGAATCATAAATGGCATCAAATTGATCCTGTGCCATTTTCCCAATATCATCAATACCTGTCCATGCTACTTCTTTAATTACCCCTATACTGACTCCTGGTATTGTGTTTAATGATTCAATCATTCCATTTATCATTGCAATTGCGCCATTTACCAGTGAGCGTACCGCATCCCCTATAAAATAAATAATGCCCAGTATAACACCACATACAGAACGTCCAATAATTTCAAAGCCCAGACACAAATCGTTCCATGCAATTTGTATACTGCCTACAAATAAAGCCAATCCATAACCCGCCTTTGCTAACAATACTTGTGCCTTTTTAAACACCAGCTCCATCGTCTCTCCGGCATCCCCTGTTTTCTCATTTAAATCTTTGATCCAGTCAATCAGGGAAAAAATAGCGAAAGCAACACCTGCGATTGCCACGATACTGAGAACACCAAATACGATTCCTGCAATTGTACCAAACACAGTCATAACTGTCTGACATATCGTCATGACTGTCGTGACAATACCGATTGCCCCCGCTACGATCACATAAGCTGCTGCCAGTGAAAAAAGAACCTGGACAATTCCTAATATCTGTTCCCTGTGCTCAGCAAAGAAAGCAATTCCGGAACCAATGACAGAACCGATTGTGGGCAAAATACTTCCCATGATCTCACCGAAGCTTTTTAATCCTTCCTGCACTGTTCCAAATCCTGCTTGTCCCAAAGCATCGTTGATATTTTGTATCATGGAAGAAATCCCCTGAATCACGGATTCGTTCATACTGGATATGGCGCCTGACCACGTATTGCTTGCCATGCTGGCTGCGCCAGGTATCCCCACCGTCATACTGCGCTCAAATCGAGCCATATTATCCATACTCTGCATTGCCGGTCCCATCTGGCTTTTCACTAAATCCACTACACCGCGGACAGGAGCAGAACTATTAAAGGAAGAAAATATTTTGCTTCCAGAATTACTTATTCTCTCCGCCATATTTGCTAGATTTTTAAAGCTCTTTGTCTGGTCTTTCACCGCGTTATTGACTAAGTTCAGTTTATTTTGGAAGGAACCGGATATTTTATTTATCATATCCACACTCGTTTGTATTGATGCCACAGCCTCACCTCCTTTTTCGTTTTATTTTTCTCTCTTCCCGGCTCCGGCGTTCTGCTTCTATATCTATGCTCGCCATAACAAATGCTTTTTCGTTCTCCGGCAGATTACAGAATTTCGATGGCGGCCACCGGAACTGATGCAGGCAATAATGTGCATATATGGATTCCGGATCGCCGCCGTCAATTAGTTTTTTGCCTGGTCTTTCCTATCCTGCAGCGTTTCATCAAATCCATTGTAACTCTGGATAAACTGGGCAAATTCATCGTATTCTCCCGGGTCGTCGATCATCTCCCGGATAAGATCCTCTGGAGTTTTGACACCATAAGAATCCTGCAGCTGCTGATTGTTCAGGTTTGGTTCCACCACACAGGCACAGATCATCTTTGCAAGGTATTTACCAGTATCAAGATCCTTTTGGTACTGACCCTTTTTTCCTCGTACCGGGACGTTTTTCATACATTCATCCCGGATTGTCTCATTATCTTTTGTGGATAGAGGACATATTACCCACTCCAGTACTTTTCCGTTTTCGTCACACAGTGATCTCGTTGCCGGATAAGTTGTATTTTTCTTCTGTTTCTTGTTTTCCTTTAAAAACAAACTTAAATTACTCATGTTATCAATCTCCTTTATTCTATAGATTAAACCTGATACTATTTAATCTGCCTTGAATCCCTTCAGAGCCTTAAATTCTTCGTTCATGGACGCCCCCTCAAAGGTAAATTCGATTTCTTCATCCAGATATTCTCCATCCGCATCAAATTTCGCCAGGATACCACCGTCGATGTTACAGCCGGTCAGTGTAATATCCTGCCTTCCTGCCGCACTGGTAGGATCGTCATTGATGATCTGCATTTCGAAATATACATCCTGTCCCGTATTGGCATATTCCAACATCATTTTACGGAAAATAGAGGTATTATAATGGAGCGTTGCCGTACCTGTCCCGCTCCAGCCCGTAGCCTTATTTCCTTTTCCCGTTCTTCCCAGGATAGGGACCTGTGTTTTTGTTTTCTCAAACTTCGCCTCAACATTGATGGCCTGCATAAGATTGTATCTTTCGTTACCAATTGAAACATAACATTCCGCCAGTGATGCCGAGATGGTATCTTTGGCTAACATTACTGTGCTTTTCACGTCTGTATTCTCCATTCATATTCTCCTTTCACTAAGCAATGGTAGTTGTCATATATAGCTGAGCCATTGCGTTTACTACTGTTACGGTATTATCCACCACCACTGCCTTTTTCGTATCACCCGGCGAGACAACCACATCTGTCTCTTTAAAATTCTCGATTGCCTGAATGCGCTGCAGCTCCTGCCGGATTTTCACGAGATCGTACCAGAGAGCGGAACGGCCGGCTGCATTATTAGGAATCACTCCCAGATACTTTCTGGCAAAGAGAACAGAATCTTCATTTGCCAGCTGATCAATTACCCGGATAGTCTGATTTTCTTTAAATACTTCGCCCTGCGACTCTGTCGTAGTGACCATAGTATTGATATCATTCAGCACCCTGACTTCTCCATTGACTGAATGAAACACAAATTCGCCGGAACTAACTGCCTTTTTAAGCTGATTTTGTGTGTAATCTGTGTCAATAATATACTCGCCATCATAACGACGATTCTGACAGGAAGCGTTGACGGCACATCCACCCTGTACACCAGTGGTCCAGTATACTGCCGCTGCTTCATCCGGATAAACCATTCCGGAGCTTCCTTTCACTGCTCCATCCATACACTTATTTTTTACACTGATAATTCCCATATAATCCGCTGTGGGATAATGATAGAGGACAAGCTGGAATTTTTTTCCGATCTCGTCCCTGACGCGTCTGTTAAAAGCTGCAAATAGTTCTTTCGTCGTTTCATCAGTAACAGCCGCTCCCATCGTATTAAAGGAATAGCTTTCGATTCGGTCAAGATAATCCTGATACTCCAGTCCTGTGGCGTCACCATTTGTTCCCCCTGCCAGAGCCAGCGGCGCCGTTTCCTTCAGCTCCGCGTCTTCTTTAAATGTCACAAACTCATTCGCCGTCAATTCTGCAGCAGAAGAGACTGTCTGAGCATCTACTTCTGTCGTATCCATATAGGTCACCACATCGTAAAGGGTGGTATTGTCCACATTCTGACTGATTTTGATCTTTAACGAGTTCCCTCTCGTTCCTGAATACAGTGCAGTGGCATATTCGTTGTCCGCCTTCACGCCTCCTCCATTGATACGGTAAGCATAAAGGGTCTGCGCATTCTTAAAGAGATCCCGCAGTCCTTTCATCTCCGGCGCTCCATAAGAACAGCCAAAGATCTGCAATGTCCTTTTCATAAAGTCTTCATTTGTGACTTCAAAAACTCTGTCCTCCGGTCCCCAGTCAAGAGAAAGAGGCATCGTTACCACTCCTCTGTCTGAAATCGAATCCGATGCGGATGCAGCCGATACAAAATTTACATAAGTTCCAGGAAGCACTTTATTTTGTGCTGTCCATTTTCCTCCACCTAGTGCCATGTTAAATCACCTTCCTTGTATAATAATGTTCTAAATTTTTTTCTACTTCGGAAATGCTGTATTTCCTGCCATTCTCCAAAATAGCGCCCAACAGATCCTTCCGGTTTGAAAACCGGATTGATGAGAGAATATCCTTTTTTGAAAAGCCATTTTTTTCGCTTTTCCCTGTTTCCGTCATATCTGACATACCTTCACCTAACCTTTCACTTTTGTATCCAGGCACACTCCATCCATTTTTTCTTCTACGTCTATATTCCAGACAAAGAAGTTGTAATCTACAAAAAAATTTAATATGCCCTCCGCCACCTCAAAACTGACGTTACTGCTAAGTACAGGGATACCCTGTATTTTGATTTTCTCCAGACACCATAGCATGTTCTCTGATACACTCCTGCATTCTGAACCAGTATCACTCTCTGATCCAGGATAGTACCGGATTGAAAATCTGTTTTCTCTTTTGTAACGTTTGCCGGGAAACTGACGTATTGTCTGTTTTTTGGGAGAAATAAAAAAACAGGGCTTCTCCATGTCCTGTCCCTGTTCACTATCATATATCCCGTAACTGTCTCCAAATGCTGATTTTAGAGCATTTGTAATCCCGTCCGTTATATCCTTGGTCGTTTGAATACATCCTCCTTTCTCCTGTCTCAACAGCGGGATCAAATCGACGCTGTTGGACTTCTGACTATAAAGGGCATCCCGCTACAAAGCAGATGCCCTTCGTGATTTTGTTCCATGATACAATAATAACACTTTTTTGAGCTCCTGCGTCCCCCTCTTGTATTTATTTCAATTTTTTATCCAGAAGCCAGTAAAACTTTCTTCTCTTCTCATAATACATGTTTTTTCCACAGGGAATCTCCATACATTGACTAAGATAGGTATATGTAATGCCATCATTAGTCACTGCCTTTATAATAAATTTTTTCAAGATTGGATCTGCTTCTTCTGCCGTAGCTTCTACCAAATTAATCTTCTCCTGCAGTCCAACCCTTTTTTCTGCAAGCTCCCCAGTCTGGTCTTTCAACATTCCAGAGCCTGGCATACCAGACAGAAGGACACTTTTTACAGAATGATTACTGAATCTCAACATGTCCTTCCACTCACTATACTGCTGGCAAAAATAATATAACTCCTTATACCTGTTCTTACTCAATTTATACTCTCTACAATTTTTACTATTCATAGAATATATACCTCCTTAATTCTCATTTCCTTAGAATATTTATATAATACTCTTATATTTTTAGAATGTCAATAGTTTTTTTCTGAGAATATTAGAATTATTATTGACGAACATTCGTTTTAATGATATATTATTTATCAAGAGAGGTGATCTGCTTATGAAAATCGGTAATATTTTAAGAGAATCCAGGTTACATACGAAAAAATCAGTAAAGGAAGTTTCTGATTTTCTTATAAAACGGGGATACAAAGCCTCCGAGAAGACTATTTACAGCTGGGAATCCGGAAACAGCAAGCCGGACATTGACAGCTTTATGAGATTATGTGAGCTTTACGGCATTAAAGATATACTAAAAACCTTCGGATATAGGGAAGATAGTGAAAACGAACTCCGGCTCAGCATAAAAGAAACCGAACTAATTGAGAAGTACAGATTTATCACGAGCTATTCCATTAAAGGGACATCAGCAATTGATACAATAATAGATAATGAATGTACTCTGGCAAATGAAATAAAAAAACAAAAAGAGTACATCACAAAACTTGAGATTCTTTCAACAGAAGATCATAATGAAAATACAAAAACGCGTTGGATCAATTATTATTACCGGCTGGCGTCTGCAGGATCCGGGCAGATCCTCTTTGATTCTCCACCAACAATGCGTATAGAGATTCCCGATATACCTCAGTATAAAAATGTCGACTATGCCGTCGGAGTAAATGGAAACAGTATGGAACCTACCTTTCTGGATAACGATACTCTCTTAGTTGAGATGACAGATAGCGTAGAACAGGGAGACATAGGCATCTTTCTTGTTGACGGCGATTGCTATGTGAAACAACGCGGAACGCAGGAACTGATATCAATCAATAAAGAATGTCCCAATATACCGTTAAATGAATCTGCCCGCTGCATGGGTAAAGTAATTGGAACATTACAATAAGGCAAAAATTCTTACCCCTGCCCCCTACATTAAATCTTTGCTTTCCACATTTACGATTGACAAAACGGCAAAAGCCAAAGAAATAGTAGTCAAAATAACGGGGAATACCACGTTGCCTGCCATTGTGAAGTCACCAATGTTCGCCTGCGTGAGAAAAATCAATAAAAATGAGGTGACAATCGTTGCCTTTGAAGATTTGAAAGCCATCCCGACAAACAGGGCGATAAAGCTCATGCTGACGATTACCTTCCCACCTCCGATGTGATTTTTAAGAAATAGTCCTCTAGTGTTTCGGTATGTTGGCTGATGGAAGCAATCTCTACATCATTTGCCATTAATCTGTCCTTGTTGTAATACCCCATATACTCACAATGAAACTGTAAGTTGTCCTTTCCGCTCATATGGTCATAAAATGTAGGAAATTCAATGATGCTTCCCATGCGCTTCAGCACCTCGTAAGAGGTTTTTTCCAATGCTTTTCCAAACAAAGCCGTAGCGTATTACATTTGACAATAAATTGTATAAAATCCTTTGCAGGGCTTCTTTCTCCCCCTGCACAAAAATAGCTGTTTCTGGAATAAACAAATCAACATCAAAATCTTTCTGCAATAAAATATCATAAAACTCCAAAACATTCTCCCTGCATATCTCGTTGATATTGACTTTGCCAAGATTTATATTTGTATCGCCAGATTCCAGTTTTGCTAATGTAAAAAACTGATTGATAAGATTCATAACCTGATTCGCTTTTGTTTCTACTATTTTCAACATCTCATGATCTGCATGGTTCAAGCGCATAATTTCCAGATAACCCAATATGACTGTCAGGGGTGTTTTTATGTCATGGGAAATATTCGCCAACATCTTTTTACATGAAATTTCTTCCCTTTTAAAATCTGCCCTTATTTTCTGGCGGTCTATCAGAAGACGGTTGATTTGTTCCTCTAATTCCATCAAAGCTTGTATTCCCCTGCCAAAAACAAAACGCTGGTATAAAACCACAAGGAATAATAAGCAAGAGGCAACTGCCAAAAAGAATATGATTGTTTTATCGCTCATCCTTTCACTCCCCCAATTTGTATCCGATTCCCCATACCGTAATCACATACTGCGGTTTGCGGAGATTATCCTCTATTTTATTCCTCAATCTGCTGATATGGACTTTCTTTGGATTCTGCAATAACAGCTTGAAAATTTCAAATTCTTTTGATGTAAGCTCTATTTTACAGCCGTTTTTTGTTACAGAATACTCATTCAGATTCATGACAAGATTTCCCGTTTGAAGTATTGACTGCTGCTCTGTTGCACTTGCAATATACTCTGTATTTCTTCTGATATTTGCTTTAATCCGTGTCAACACTTTTTTACCTCTCTTGGCTGATTAATTTCTTGTTTTTTTAATTAATATGTGATATCCTTAGACGAAAAGGAGGTACGCCATGAAAGGAGATACAATCATGAATAAAGCTACCAAACATTTTTCTAAGCCTTTTTTAATAATTTAGTATTTTTCGGTTTAATTATAATATTACTTTTTCCACTTCAGCAAAAATTAAATATATCAACGGTTACTTCTTTCATCATAAATGGAGAAAAATTGATATAGTTACTGTATTATGCTATTTTAAAATGCAAAAAAATAGTTGATAAACCAAACAAAGGAGGAAATTATGGAAAACAACAAAAAAGGCGTAGGACTAGGAGTAGCAGCAATGGTTTGTGGAATAGTAGGACTTGTCCTGATCTGCACTCCAATAGGAGGTATTTTATGCATTATTGGCCTATTATTAGCCATTCCCGCCCTGATTAGAAATTGTACAGGCATGGCCGTTGCTGGTCTTGTAACCTCTATCATTGGAATTATCCTTTTCACCTTGGCTCTATTGCAAATTGATTACATAAATTCATTGCTGGACAGGTCAAGAGAAAAAAAATCACAATCTGAAACTACTATTCAGGAAAATGATAAGAATAACCAATATGATGATTCTACACCATCCGCGACCCAAACACCTGCTCCAGCGAAAAAGAAAACTACTAAAAAGGAAAAATACAAAGGATATGCTGATAAAATAAAAGTAAAAGTGTACAATAAGAAGAACCTACCTGTTGATTATAATGTGGGGAGATTTTCAGAATTTATTGAACTCGATTATAAAGTTGTAAATAACTCACCCAAAGCTATTAAAGGCATCAAAGGCACCTTAAAAGTATATGACCAGTTTGAAGATTTGATCATATCCATAAACTGGAATATTTCGGATAATGTTAAATCCAAGGAAACTAAAAATTTTACACAGCAGGGAATTGATTACAACCAATTTCTTGAAACACATCAAAAATTATATAATGAAAAATATAAAAATTTAATTTTCAAGTACGAAGCAAAGCAAATAAATTTTTTAGATGGATACAAATTAAAATTTTAAGCAGGATTCTGTGAATAAAACTGCCAAGTGAATACAAAGAGTAATATAAGTTAATTGAAAATTTTTTTAGTTGAGATAGCGAATTGCGAAAATCATTCCATTTCCTTAACCTTTACATCAGTGATCTTTGTAACTTTTATGTGAGTTTAATGTGACTGACAGATACATACAGATACCCATACATCACAACATGAAAAAAACCGTACAAACCAGCGATTTCTCACTACTTGTACGGTTTTCCGTTTCATGAGGCATCGGGGACTCGAACCCCGGACAACTTGATTAAAAGTCAAGTGCTCTACCACCTGAGCTAATGCCCCAAAAAATGCCCAAAGCCGGAATCGAACCAGCGACACAAGGATTTTCAGTCCTCTGCTCTACCAACTGAGCTATCTGGGCATAAATTGCGGGGGCAGGATTTGAACCTACGACCTTCGGGTTATGAGCCCGACGAGCTGCCTGACTGCTCTACCCCGCGATAATTTATATGACTTAACTGTCATTTTGAAACCGGATAAACCGGAGTGGGCGGAGAAGGATTCGAACCTTCGAAAGCGTAGCTAACAGATTTACAGTCTGCCCCCTTTGGCCACTCGGGAATCCGCCCAAAAAGCCGACGACCGGACTTGAACCGGTAACCTGCTGATTACAAATCAGCTACTCTGCCAATTGAGCCACGTCGGCATAGTATGGGGCCTATAGGGCTCGAACCTATGACCCTCTGCTTGTAAGGCAGATGCTC
>CAOKDX010000018.1 GCA_948467395.1 uncultured Clostridia bacterium
CCCACCCATTCGAATTCCGCCCTCACGGGCTCCTTTCTCATGGCTGGGGCGGGCCTTAAAAGCAATACATCATTATGCTGCGCATATGATGTATTGCTTTTAGGCCTCTGGTATTATACAAATTTATATATCGTGGTGGATGTGAATTCTTCTCCGGCTTTCAATATACAAGGGGTAAATTCCGGGATATTGATTGAGTTTGGAAAATACTGTGTCTCAAAGCAGACGCCGGTGCGCTTTGTATACACGTTTCCATCCTTGCCGTCTTCTTTTTCAATAAAGTTTCCCGAGTAAAGCTGCATACCAGGCAGATCGGTATAAATCTCCATAGTACGCCCTGACGTCTCCTCCGATACCTCGCCGATCTTCTCCAGGCTGCCTTCCTTTTTGTCCAGAACGAAGTTATGGTCATAGCCGCCTGCCACCTTCAGTGGCTGGTAATCCTGCTCAATATCCCGGCCGATCTGTTTCTTTTCACGGAAATCCATCGGCGTACCGGTGACGTCTACTATCGTCCCATTGGGAATCAGGTCATCCGTAGTTTCGGTAAAACCATTGGCTTTTATGTACAGCTCATGGTCGGTTATGGTGCCGCCGTTATGACCCTTCAGATTAAAATAGCTGTGATTGGTTGGATTACACAGGGTATCCTGATCCGATTTCATCTTGTAATCGATTTTCAATTCATCCTCATCTGTCAGCGTATAAGTAACGGCAATATCCAGAGTTCCCGGGTAACCCTGCTCCATGTCCGGACTGACACGGGTAAATGTCACGCTGTTCTCCGTAGTCTCTGCCGCGTACATCACCTTATGATAACCGGGCGTACCGCCGTGCAGATTATTTTTCCCGTCGTTCTTCTCCAGCTGATAGCTTTTCCCATTTAAGGTAAACGCCGCGTCCCCGATGCGGTTTCCGTGACGCCCGATAAAGGATCCAAAGAAACAGCCATTTACCTCATACCCTGCCACCGTGTCAAAGCCAAGCACGATATCGTCCATTTTTCCGTTTTTGTCCGGAACCATCAGATGGGTGATAATGGCGCCATAGTCCAGCGCAGACATACTGAGACCGTTTTTGTTGGTGACGGTATAACGGGTTACCTCTGCACCCTCTTTTGTGGTGCCGAATTTTTCTGATACAATACTCATAGTTTTTCGTCTCCTTTATTATATTATATTTTTATTGTGTTCATGTATAGAAGTACTCCGGCGGCGGCGAGCTGAAGAATCAGGATCAGCGGCATTCCGATAACAAATTTCATATGCCGCGTCTTGTGCCGGAAGGTATACATTCCCGCCAGCGACCCGATGCTGCCGCCAAAAAGTGACAGCAGGAACAACGTCTTCTCTGGTATCCGCCATGCCCTGCGCCTTGCCCTGGCTTTATCCGCTCCCATGGCCGCAAAGGCGGCCGCATTGATAAGGATAAGATAAACCGCAGCGGCGGTGAGCCGGCCTGTCATTCCTCCCCGCCTTTCAGGATCCCGATGCCCAGCTCCTCCAGCTGGGACGGATCTACCGTTCCCGGCGCCTCCGTCATCAGGCAGGAGGCGTCCTTCACCTTCGGGAAGGCAATGACATCGCGGATACTGTCCTCCTTTGCCATCAGCATGATGAGCCGGTCCAGGCCGTAGGCAAGTCCGGCATGGGGCGGTACGCCGTATTTAAATGCATTTAGTAAGAATCCGAACTGGCTGTAGGCGGATTCCTTTGTAAAGCCCAGCGCCTCAAACATCTTCTCCTGAATGTCATTCTGATGGATCCGGACGGAGCCCCCGCCCAGCTCCGTGCCATTCAGCACGATATCATAGGCTCTGGCCCGCACACGGCCCGGGTCACTGTCCAAATAGGGCAGATCCTCCTCCACCGGCATGGTGAAGGGGTGGTGCATGGCCTGGTAGCGTCCCAGCTCGTCATTGTACTCCAGCAGTGGGAATTCAGTTACCCACAGGAACTGATACCTATTTTTATCCAGAAGATCCATCTGCTCCGCCAGCTCAAGACGTAGATTTCCCAGAACATCCCATACCACTTTATTTTTGTCGGCCGCAAAGAGCAGCAGATCCCCCGGCCTCCCCTCCATCTCCCGGACAAGGGCCTCCAGTTCTTCCTCTGTCATAAATTTTGCAAAGGAGGATTTATATGAGCCGTCTTCATTGATGCAGAGATAGGCCAGCCCCTTTGCGCCAAAATCTTTTGCAAAATCCACTAATTTATCTATCTTCTTCCGAGGCATGGAACCCTGCCCCTCGGCCCGGATGCCCCGGACGGAGCCGCCGTTTTCAATGGCTCCGGTAAAAACGCCGAATCCGCAGCTCCGGACAAGCTCTGTCACATCCCGCAGCTCCATGCCGAAGCGGGTGTCGGGCTTGTCAGAGCCAAATCGGTCCATCGCCTCCTGCCAGGTCAGACGGGGCAGCGGGAGTTCGATTTCCACGCCGATCAGACGGAATATCCTCTGCAGCAGCCGTTCATTGACATCCATTACATCCTCTTCGTCCACAAAGGAAAGTTCCATATCGATCTGGGTAAATTCCGGCTGCCGGTCTGCCCGCAGATCCTCATCCCGAAAGCATCTGGCAACCTGAAAATAGCGGTCATAGCCGGAGCACATCAGGAGCTGTTTAAAGAGCTGGGGACTCTGAGGCAGGGCATAGAAGCTTCCCGGATGGACACGGCTTGGCACAAGATAATCTCTCGCCCCCTCCGGGGTGCTCTTATTCAGAGCCGGCGTCTCAATCTCCAGAAATCCCTCGCCGGCAAGAAACTGTCTCACCTGGGAGGTCACCTCACTCCGGAGCATCAGATTTCTCTGCAGATCCGGGCGGCGGAGATCCAGATACCGGTATTTCAGGCGGAGATCATCCTTCGTCCGGGAGTTTTCCTCAATGGGAAACGGCGGCGTCTCCGATTCCGACAGGATCCGGATATCCCTGGCCACAATTTCAATTTCTCCCGTAGCAAGGTTTTCATTTACTGCGCCGGAGCGTGCCGCCACCTCTCCGGTAACTGCCGCCACAAACTCGCTTCTGAGCTTCGCCGCCTTACCGAACCCCTCACTGCCCACCGAACTCTCTTCAAAGATCAGCTGGATAATACCCGAGCGGTCCCGCAGGTCCACAAAGACGATTCCCCCTTTGTTCCGGCTCTTCTGAACCCATCCCATCACCGTCACTGTCTGTCCGATATTTTCCTTACCCAATTCCGCGCAGCGGCATGTGCGCTTTAATCCTCTCATTGATTCAGCCATTGTACTCTCCTATCCAAACAAATTGTTATGCGAAATATTCTTCTATCTCCTCATAGCCTTCCGCAGCCAGCTGTTCCTTCTGGAACTTCTTATTCTTCTTCATCATGCTGATATTGACCTGAACGCCCCTTCCGCGCTCCTCCTTCGCCTTTGCGATCACCTTCTGCATCCGCTCCGGCGAGGCTTTCTTATCAATCAGATACGCCTTTTTCACTGCTGCCCCCGGCACCTCATAGCCGCGCTCCATCAAAAGCATGATAATCCGCTCAAAGCCAATGGAAAATCCACAGGCACAGGTGTCATTTCCCGTAAATCTGCCGATCATTTCATCATAGCGTCCGCCGCCGCCGACGGAACCGCCAAATTCGTCCATGGCTATTTCAAAAATGGGGCCCGTATAATAAGACATCCCCCTCACCAGTGTCGGATCAAAAATAATCCGGAAATCCGCATCCCTCACCTGATCCACTGTGGAGATTATAGTGATCAGATCTTCCGCGGTTCCCTCCTCCAGAAAGTCTCCCAGGGTATCCCTGATATAATTTACGCCGTCAATATCGTTGGTCACCGTCTCAAAAAGCTCTCTGCACTTTGACACTGCCTCTGTCCCATAGCCTCCCGCAAGAAGCTCCGACTCCACGCCGTCCATGCCAATCTTATCCATCTTGTCCAGAATAATAAAAACATCGTCGTAACTCTCCTGGGGAAAGCCGCAGAATTTCGCCATCCCTTTCAGAATCTTTCGATTGTTGATCCGTATGGTGAAATTCGAAAAATCCAGTCGGCCCAGCAGTGTCGTTGTCGCTGTGATCAGCTCGATCTCCGCCAGATAGGTGGGCTCACCAAGGATATCAATATCACACTGCATAAACTGACGGAAACGCCCGCGCTGTGGACGGTCTGCCCGCCAGACATTTCCCATCTGCAGTGCCTTAAAGGGCGCCGGGAGTTCATTGGCATTGTTGGCATAATACCGGGAGAGCGGTACCGTCAGGTCATAACGCAGCCCGCTGTCCACCAGATCCCCTTCCTCCTTTGCCGTCTCCAGATTCAGCTTCTGTCCGCGTTTCATTATCTTAAAGATCAGCTTTTCGTTTTCCCCGCCCTGTTTGCTGCTGAGATTGCCAATATGCTCCACACAGGGAGTCTCTATTGACTGAAAACCAAAAGTCCTGTATGTCTCCTTGATCTGGCTGATGACATAATCGCGTATCTCCATCTCCCTTGGCAGGATATCCTTCATTCCCGTCACCGGTTTCTTTTTTAAAGCCATGTTATTCCTCCATTCCGGAATGCATTTCGAATTCCTTTTCCTTTCTCTCTATCATCTCGTCGATTCTGGCGATATACTCCTCCACACTCTTGACATTCTCCACCCGTTCCATCCGGTTCTCCCCATGGACCACATGCTTTGTGGAACCGCCGCTGCCCAGTGCCACAATGGTCTCGAGCTCCTCCATAATAAATACATTATAGAGGCACTCCTTCCCCGGGCGGGCATAGGCGACATTTTCCTGATTGGTATTTCTTGTGGTGCCAGCTTTGTTTTTCTGCCGGTACATATAATACGGCTCATAGCCCTGCTGCCGCAGACAGATCTCACTGGTTTCCTGCAGCAATGGAATCAGGGCGTCCTCCGGATTCATCTCCTGCCCCTGTTCCATCTGCTCCCGGCGCATCCGGGAGGCACGCTTGATCACCAGTGTATGTACCGTGACGCTGTCGGGTGCCAGTGCCAGAACCTCCCGTAGAGTATGCCGGAAATCCTCTTCGTCCTCCTCCGGCAGACCCACGATCAGATCCATATTGATATTGTCAAATCCCGTCTCCCTGGCCAGCCGGAAGGTCTCCCTCACCTGCTCCACCGTGTGCCGCCGCCCCAGCAGATCCAGCGTATGCTGCCGCATGGTCTGGGGATTGACGGAGATCCTTGTCACCCCGGCACTCTTCAGGATCCGCAGCTTACCCTCCGTAATACTGTCGGGCCTTCCCGCCTCTACGGTAAATTCTGCCGTTCCTGCCACAGGAAGAACGTCATGAATCAGATCCATCAGACGGCTCAGACGGACTTCGTCCAGCGATGTAGGTGTCCCGCCTCCCACATAGATCGTGTGCAGCTCCCTGCCGGCAAATTTCTCCGCCGTATACCGGAGTTCTTTCTCCAGGGCAGTCAGATAGTTGTCTGCCTGTCCCTCATAGCGCCGGTAATCATAGGAGGAAAAGGAGCAGTACTGGCAGATAGACGGGCAGAACGGGATGCCGATATAGATATTATATCCATTTTCATGATCAAAGGAGCGGGTCAGCTCATATTCCTTCTCTGCCACATCCAGGGCCAGCCGCACCCTGGATTCTGTCACAAGGTATTCCTCCCGCAGGCAGGCAGCAGCCTCCTCCCTGGTCTTTCCCTCCATCAGCATCCGCAGCGGAATCTTCGCGGGACGGATTCCCGTAAGTATCCCCCAGGGAAGAATCCGTCCGCTCTCTTCCACAAAGCGGCGGTAGACCAGCTCCTTCACCTGATTCTTCTCGTATGTCCCAGGCAGTTCGGCCCGGATCAGCTCCCTGCCATCCATTACACAGCGCAGCGGGTATCCGCCGGACCCCCGCCACTCCGTCCGCTGTGCCACCTCACACCCCTGATCGGGGAAGAAGCTGAGCGCCAGCGCTTTCAGATCGTAGGAAAACTCATTGTTCTTTATCTCAAATCGTATCATCCGCCCTGTCCTTCTCTATGCGTACGGATTATTTGCCATCTCATAAGCCACGTCTGTCTCCGGCCCATGCCCCGGATAGATGGTCACTTCCGGCGGCAGCGCCAATACTCTGTTCCGGACGGAATCCATCAGCTCCCTGGCATTTCCCGTGGGAAAATCCGTGCGTCCCACAGACTCCATAAATATCGTGTCCCCGCTGAAGAGGATCTTATCCTCCTCCGAATAGAAGCAGCAGCTCCCCCTTGTATGACCCGGTGTGTGAATGACCCGGAAATCCATTCCGGCAATGCGCAGAACCTGTCCGTCCCGCAGCAGGTTCTCCGGTTCCAATGCCAGGTCATATCCCATCATAGCACTGCCATTCTGCCGGGAGTCCATCATCAGTTCTCTCTCCCCCTCATAGGCATACACTTTTCCTCCCACAAGGGAAAGCAGGCCGCTGACCCCTGTAATATGGTCAAAATGCCCGTGCGTCAGAAGGATGCCCTCATTTTTGAGCCCCTTTTTCCCAATGTAAGCGGCAATCTTCTCCGCCTCCTCCCCCGGATCAATGACGACGCAGGAGGAACTCCCCTCTTTATTTACGATATAACAGTTTGTCTGTACCGGACCCACTGTGAGAATTGTTATTTCCATTTATTCTGTAATACCTCCGTTTCTAACCGTTTGTACTGCGGTCAATGTCGATCACGCTCTCGACGCCCTTGAGCTTCGTGATCAGGCGGTCCAGCTCCTCCGCCCCCTGGGTCTCGAACCCTATCGTCAGCGTCGCCTTCTCCTGTTTGGTCGTGCGGACATTCATGGATTTAATATCAATGCTGTTCTCGGTAAATACCCGCGACACATCCATAAGAACGCCGCTCCGGTTATAGCAGTATATGACAATCTCAACCGGATAGACGCCCTGCCCCTCTTCTGCCTCGGAGCTCCACTCCGCCTCGATCAGACGGTTTTTCTCAATCTCCGGCAGATGGATCATATTCACGCAGTCGGTTCGGTGGACAGAGACGCCCCTTCCCCGGGTGACGAATCCGACGATCTCATCTCCCGGCACCGGATTACAGCAGCGTGAGAAACGAACGGCCAGATCATCCAGTCCTTCTACTATAATACCGCTCTTATGCCCCATGCCGTCACGGGAATTTCTCTGGGATGTCTCCTTGATCTTCGTGCTCTTTGCCTTCTCTATAAACTCATGCACCGGGGCATCCGAAACGATGCGGCGGTTCTTCTTTTCATAGGCATCCTGAAGCTTATTGACCACCTGCCCCTCCTTGAGACCGCCGTGGCCGATGGCGGCGCAGACCGATTCCCAGTCTCGGAATCCAT
The DNA here is from genome assembly GCA_948467395.1 of uncultured Clostridia bacterium. GTDB lineage: Bacteria > Bacillota > Clostridia > Lachnospirales > Lachnospiraceae > Eubacterium_F. The sequence goes on from CAOKDX010000018.1 coordinate 7,299, forward strand.
ACTTGCGGATGCAGGCCTGTGTGAATTCATTTTTCAGAAGCGGCGCCAGATCAATCCCCTTATTTTTACAATAGGTGTGCAGGAGCTCCTTTCCCCTGACAATATTATCCTCTTTGAATTCATTCCGGAACCACTGATTGATCTTGTTCCTGGCCTGAGTGCTCCGGACGACCTTCAGCCAGTCACGGCTTGGGCCCCGGCTGTTCTGGCTGGTAATGATCTCAATGCGGTCCCCGTTCTGGATCACATAATCCATCTTTACAATATTGCCGTTTACCCTGGCGCCCACCATCTTATTCCCCACCGCACTGTGCACCGCATAGGCAAAATCAATGGGGGTGGAACCGGCAGGCAGGTTCTTTACATCACCCTCTGGCGTGAAGCAGTAGATACGATCCGAAAACAGGTCCAGGTCACTCTTAATGACACTGAGAAATTCCTTATTGTCATCCATGTCATGCTGCCACTCCAGAATGCGGCGCAGCCACGCCATCTTCTCCTCTTCGCTCTGTGTATTTTCCGCCTCGCTGCCTCCGGTCTCTTTGTATTTCCAGTGAGCGGCAATACCGTATTCCGCCGTGCGGTGCATCTCATAGGTCCGGAGCTGTATCTCGAAGGGCTGTCCGTTTGGTCCGATGAGTGTTGTGTGAAGCGACTGATAATTATTGGGCTTCGGCATGGCGATATAATCCTTAAAGCGTCCCGGGATGGGCTTATACATCTCATGTATGATGCCCAATGCCGTATAACACTCCTGGTCGTTGGCCACAATAATGCGGATGGCAAAGAGATCGTAGATCTGATCCAGCGTTTTTTTCTGATTCTTCATTTTCCGGTATATACTGAAAAGATGCTTGACACGCCCGTCGATGACGGCCTGGATATGATTCTCTACCAGCTTTTTGTCAACCTCTTCCATAATATCCTTCACAAAGGTTTCCTTTGTGCTCTTAATACTGTTAAACTGCTGGCTCAGCTCCTCGTACGCCTCCGGCTCAAGATACCGCAGGGAAAGATCATCCAGCTCCACCTTTACCTTGGATATGCCCAGCCGGTCCGCAATAGGCGCATAGATATCCATTGTCTCACGGGATTTTTCCTTCTGCTTCTCCGGTTTCATATACTGCATGGTCCGCATATTGTGAAGCCGGTCCGCCAGCTTTATAATAATGACACGGATGTCCTTCGCCATGGCGAGAAACATCTTTCTGAGATTCTCCGCCTGCAGCTCCAGCTTATCCGCCGAATAATTGATCTTTGTCAGCTTTGTGACGCCATCTACCAGAGCCGCCACCTCGGCACTGAACATCTCTGTCAGATCCTCTTCGGTATATTTTGTATCCTCAACCACATCATGGAGCAGTCCCCCCACAATGGTCTCTTTGTCCATCTCCAGCTGTGCCAGTATGATTGCCACGCAGACGGGATGGATCAGATACGGTTCACCTGACTTTCTCTTCTGATCCTTATGGGCGTCCCTGGCCAGCTCATAGGCTTTCGTAATTATATCCAGGTCACTAGAAGGATGATATTTCACAACCGTCTTCTTCAGAACCTCGAACAGCAGGTCCGGGTCCGTAAAATCCGGCGGAATCAGCTTGGTGGACAGTTCCCCGGTGTCAAAGGTCTCTATTAACCCCTGCATCTTCGTTTCTTCCATCGTCATCCTCTCCCTTCCGCATTACTTATCTTCTTATTATAATGGTGTTGCCATAAAAATGCAATAAATTTATAGGTTATGTATTTGACAGGAATAAATGAGAACCGTTATAATAATTAGTATATTTTTACAGGAAGGTGATCTGTTATGGACCTGCCAATCCCCTATTTCAACTCAATGTCAGAGGCGCTGACTACACTTTTTCATGAGAAAATAAAGATCTCAGGAACCCGGCGGATCACCGGCGGCGATATCAATAGGGCGTATGGCCTGTCACTGTCGGATGGGACACAGCTCTTTATGAAGTCAAATACACCGGATAATATCTCATTTTTCAAAACGGAGGCCGCAGGACTCACTGCCATGGCCTCCACCGGCGCTGTCCGGACTCCCCGGCTCCTCTGTTATGGATCGGATTCAGAGGAGAACGGATTTTCCTTCTTACTGATGGACTTCCTTTCCCCAAGTAAACCGGCATCCGATTACTGGGAGGTTTTGGGAGAGGAACTGGCCGCCATGCATCAGGCAGACACGGCAGGTTTTGTATCGGAGGGCAGATATGGTTTCTTCTGCGACAATTATATCGGTTCAGGAAATCAATCCAATGTGATCCATGCAAACTGGACTGAATTTTTCCGCAGCTGCCGTCTGGAACCACAGTTCCGTCGCGCCGGCCGATATTTTAACACAGCGGAGCAGCGTGACATATCACATCTGTTGAATCATCTTGATGACCTTCTAATCGAACCAGACCATCCATCCTTACTACACGGTGATCTGTGGTCAGGCAATGTTATAACAGGAAATGACGGCCGGGCATGGCTCATCGACCCAGCTGCCTATGTGGGACATGCAGAAGCTGACCTGGCCATGACAGAGCTTTTCGGCGGCTTTCCCGCGGCCTTTTATGATGCCTATAAAAAAGCAGCCCCTCTGCAGCCAGGATATGATGACCGCCGGGATCTGTACAATCTGTACCATCTCCTGAATCATCTTAATCTGTTTGGGACCGCCTATCTTTCACCTGTGAAAAGAATATTGGGAAAGTATACATGAAATCAATACATACCGGCACTGCTCCTGGTATCATGGAACGGTAGACAGGGAAACGGTTTTTCCATCGGAAACTGCCCGGATCGTACCCATCTTATCCGTCCGGTACACCTGTACATCCTCATCCTCCAGCTTCGCCAGTGTCTCCACGTGGGGATGTCCATAGGAATTATCCCTGCCGCAGCTGATCACGCCGTATACCGGATCCGCCTTGCGGAGAAAATCCAGGCTGGTAGCCGTATAACTTCCATGATGCCCCAGCTTCAGTACATCGCACTCCAGGTCGTAACCCTCCGCAAGTATATCCTTCTCCGCCTTCTCCTCCGCATCTCCCATAAAGAGAAAACGGTTTCTGCCATAGGCAAGCTGGACGACAATAGAACTCTCATTGGCGTCGGAATATTTTTTCACCGGCGACAGAAAACGAACCAGTACATTTCCGTCAAAGGTGTACTCCCTGCCTATCTCCGGCATACTGGCCGAAAGGTTCTTTTTCTTCCTTGAAACAGTCACCTCACGATAAGTTTTCGTGTCCTTTTCCGCCTCCGGCATATAAAGGGTTTCCACCTGAAACTCATCAATCACATTGTCCAGCCCGCCAATATGGTCGCTGTCGGGATGGGTTCCCACCAGGACATCGAGCTTTTGGATCCCCGCATCCCGGAGAAACTGTACTACCTGTTCCCCCTTTTCATTTTTTCCTGCGTCGATCAGCATATGGAAATCTCCTTTACTGATCAGCGTGGCATCCCCCTGTCCCACATCTATATAAGACACCACCAGCTCACTTCCGTCTGTTGACATGGTGCCAAGGGCGGCGCCCTGATCCAGATAATCCTTCACCGGGCGGTAAAAGAGCGCTGCGATAATGATAAGGACAGGGATCAGCAGCTGCCTCAGTACCATCCGTTTCTGTTGTTTATTCATACTCTTTCCTTATTTTAACCGTTTTAATACTTCCAGGGTGTATTCCCATGTGCGCCGGACACTCTCTGCATCCATAGTCTCCTTCGGCGTATGGATATCCTTCATATCCGGTCCAAAGGATACGCAGTCCAGACCCGGCAGCTTTCCGGCAAAAAGCCCGCACTCCAGTCCGGCATGAATCGCCTGTATCTCCGGCTTTCTTCCATACTGCTCTTCGAAAACCTGTACCATCAGGTCCCTCAGCGGGGAATCCTGCCGGTATTCCCAGGCCGGATAATCTCCCCTGCATGCCACCGTGCCCCCAAGGATTTCCATCAGGCAGCGCATACGGCTTACCAGCTCCTGCTTCTCCGTCTCCACACTGCTTCTGACGGCAAAGGAAAAGAGCACCTTTTCCTCGTCTGTCACCAGCTTGCCAAGATTCAGGGAAGTCTGTACGAGCCCCTCTATATCTGCGCTCATGCGCTGTACACCGCCCGGCAGGCTGACCAGTGCAGCGATGACCTTCCCCGTCCCATCTGCCGTCATGGCAGAAACCGAAGATATCTCTCCGGCCGCCTCCAGCTCCAGCCTGACATTTGGATCCGTTCGGCTGAACTCCCTCTGGCAGATCTCCGACAACTCATCTATCTTCTCCTGCAGCTGTCTGACCTCATCCCGGGAGGAAACGCAGAGCACAAGCTCCGCCTCGGCCGCTCTCGGGATGGCATTGTCTTTCAGGCCTCCGCCGACACTTACGATGCGGAACGCCGGAGCCTTAGGAATATCTGTTCCCGTCAATCTGCCGAGTTCATACAAAGCTCTTCCCATCAGCTGATTGGCATTTGCGCGCCCCTTGTGGATCTCAACACCGGAATGGCCGCCCTGTAGTCCAGTCACCACCAGCTTGGCACAAAAGCCCTCCGTCTCCTGTCTCTCCACCGGCAGCTCCGCCACAGCCATTACGCCGCCGGCACAGCTTACCAGCAGATATCCCTCTTCCTCCGAATCCACATTGAGCATCGTTCTGGCTCTCAGACCGGAAGCGTCAATTCCCGCTGCCCCCAGCATACCAATTTCCTCATCCACTGTGAAAACCGCCTCCAGCGGGGGATGAGGAATGTCTGTGGAATCCAGCAGCGCCAGCATATAAGCGACTGCAATGCCGTCGTCTCCACCCAGCGTCGTCCCCTGTGCGGAGACAATCCCATCCCGGAGCTGCAGACGGATCCCTTCCTTTTCAAAATCTATATCACAGCCCTCTTCCTTTTCACAGACCATATCAATATGTCCCTGGATCATAACCGGAGCTGCATTCTCATATCCGGGGGTCCCCTCCTTCCAGATAATCACATTATTCATGCTGTCCTGTTCTGCCCTGAGCTCATGTTCCTCTGCAAATGCCATCAGATAATCACTGATCTTCTTCGTATTAGTCGAGCCGTGGGGGATTCCGCAGATCTCCTCAAAATAGCGGAATACCGGTTTCGGCTCCAGCTCTGATAAAATCGCCATACAACAAAATTCCTCCACTGAATCACTTTTTCTTAATAATAAAACGGTTATTCTGCAGTGTGCCCAGGAAGGTCACCACACGATCCAGCATTCTGTCCTCCTCCTGGGGAAACTGCTCCTTCATCGCCATCACGATATCATACACGGTATTGCTGCCATCCAGGCGCTCCCACAGGGCAGAGCCATACGTGTCCAGTGAAATATGGCTCACCCTGGGTTTATGCCAGATCTTCTGGGCAATCCGGTGATGAATCCCTCTGTTTTCCACATCGACAACGATTTTCCCATCCCCGTTCCTGTGCCACGGCCGGTCGGGGCTGGGAAGAAATATCGTGTCCATATAATTCGGCGCAATTTTCTTTGTCCTATGCAATGCCATTTACCTTTCCTTCGCCTTCTTTTTGTGTAATGAGAAATACACAATGGTGGCCAGCAGCAGCAGGAAGAACACGACTCCTCCTGCATTTCCAAGAGGTGTGGACAATTTAAACATATCCGCCAGTGATTTGCCGCCTCTCATAGGGATCACGGCAAAGACCGCCAGAAGAATGCCCACCAGTCCTTCGCCGGCGATGAGGCCGGAGCTGTACAGCACGCCCCTTTCCGTAATATTTTTACCCTCTTCCTCACTTCTGCCGGCTTTTTTCCGCTCAAAGAACCACCGGATCAGACCGCCGATAAAAATCGGCACAGACAGATAAATGGGAAGATATAGTCCAATGGCGATAGGAAGCACCGGCATTCCCAGCACTTCAATCACCACGGCGATAAAGATACCGCAGAACACAAGGCCCCATGGAAGGGTGCCGCCCATAACGCCTTCCACAACAAGCTTCATCAAAGTTGCCTGCGGGGCAGGAAGCTGTGTTGTGCCATATCCCCACGCCGCGTTGAGCAGATACATTACGCCGCCGATAGCAAGGGCCGATACTACGGCGCCCACCAGTTCACCGATCTGCTGGCGCATCGGCGTAGCGCCGACGATGTAACCTGTCTTCAGATCCTGTGACGTGTCGCCCGCCATAGCTGCCACAATACAGATTACCGTACCGATGCAGATGGAGGATGCCATTCCCGCATATCCCGTCATACCCGTGGCCTTCAACAGGGCTGTGGCCAGCAAAAGGGTAGCAATGGCCATACCGGATACCGGGTTATTGGAGGATCCCACCAGTCCTACCATACGGCTTGAGACGGTGGCAAAGAAAAATCCAAAAATAACAATGATCAGCGCTCCCAGAAGACTCACTGGAACAGACGGGAGAAGCCAGATCACAAGCGCAATCAGCAGGGCACCGCCCATAACGAAGGGCAGCGGCAGATCTTTATTTGTCCGAAGCTCCGTATCATCCTTATGTCCAAAACCACGAACCGCTTTGGAAAATGTTTTCATTATCGTTGGCAGGGATTTGACCAGACTGATAATACCGCCTGCCGCCACGGCACCCGCTCCGATATAGCGGATATAGGAGCTCCAGATGCCAGACGCCCCCAGCACAGATATGGCCTTCTCACCCGGTGCGATTACCATATCCCCGCCAAAAAGACTGATCAGGGGGATGATGACAAACCAGCCGAGAACCCCTCCGGCAAACATATAGGAGGAAATCTTTTTCCCGCATATATAGCCCACTCCGGCCAGAGCCGGAAGCACGTCTGCGCCAAAGCCGGCCCGCAGCGGTTTGATCTCCCATGCCACCTCCGACGGGAATAAACACAGGCCGTCCGCAATAAACTTATAAAGAGCAGAGATTCCCAGACCGGAAAATACTACCTTGGACTTGTCCCCTCCGCTCTCTCCGGCAAGCAGCACCTCCGCACAGGCGGTGCCCTCCGGGAACGGCAGCACGCCATGCTCTTCTACAATAAGGGCTGTCCGCAGGGGCACCATAAAGAGGACACCCAGCAGGCCGCCGCACACGGCGATAGCCGATATTTCAAGAAAAGAAGGCGCCGATACCATCTCACTCTCCTCTGCCCACATAAACAGGGCAGGAAGGGTAAAGATGGCTCCCGCCGCCAGGGATTCACCGGCAGACCCAATGGTCTGTACCATATTGTTTTCCAATATATTGTCTCTTCGCAGCACAAAACGGATCAGTCCCATAGAAATCACAGCCGCCGGGATCGATGCCGACACCGTCATTCCCACGCGAAGCCCCAGATACGCATTCGCCGCTCCAAACACCACTGCCAGTATGATACCCAGGATCAGTGATACCACTGTAAATTCTGGAACAACCTTGTCCGCAGGGATAAACGGCTTAAAATCATTTTTGTTTTCCATAACCTTTACCTCTCTATCGTAAAATTTCATTAACTGATATGTAGTATATCACAAAAGACAGGATTACAAAAGTAATTTTCAAACAAATCATGATTTTTAGACATATTTTTTGCTGTCACATCCCTATCGGCACGCTATCGTTTTAAATATCGGCAATCTGCCAGTCCACAGGTTCCACACCATTCTGCTGAAGGAAATCATTGGTCTGACTGAAAGGCTTGCTCCCAAAAAAGCCCCGGTATGCGGAGAGCGGACTGGGATGCGGCGCTTTCAATATGAGATGCTTCGGGTTCGTCAGCATCTTCTCCTTCGCCTGCGCCGGTTTCCCCCACAAAATAAATACCACCGGCCGGTCCTGTTCATTCACTGCCCGGATGGCTGCGTCGGTAAATTCCTCCCATCCCACATTGCGGTGGGACATGGGCTTATGCGCCTGCACAGTCAGCACCGTATTGAGCATCAGTACCCCCTGCTCCGCCCATGAGGTCAGATATCCGTTATTCGGGATCCGGCATCCCAGATCATCGTGCAGCTCCTGATAAATATTTACCAGGGACGGAGGGATCTCCACCTGGGGTTTCACAGAGAAACAGAGTCCATGGGCCTGTCCCTCATTGTGGTAGGGATCCTGTCCCAGTATCACGACCTTCACCTGGTTCAGCGGCGTCAGATGGAAAGCGGTGAAGATCTCATCTGATTTGGGATATACCGCCGTTTTTCCATACTGCTCCTTCACAAAAACAAATAATTTCTTATAATACTCCTTGGAAAATTCCTCCTTCAGTGCCTCTTCCCATGCTCCCGTCAGTCCTGCCATAGTCACATTCACTCCTTTTTATCATCTGGCCTCTCATCATTTACAGCCGTACACTAATGCCTCTTCCTCTCAGGTACCCCTTCAGATCCAAGATCTCCAGCTCTTTGAAATGAAACAGGGATGCCGCCAGCACGGCGTCCGCCTTCCCCTCTGTCAGCGCCTCGTAAAAATGCTCCTTCGTACCGGCTCCCCCGGATGCAATGACCGGAATCCCCACATTTTCTGATATCGTTCTCGTCAATTCCACGTCATACCCGTTTTTCGTGCCGTCACAATCCATGCTGGTCAGCAGGATCTCACCGGCGCCGAGCTGCTCTGCCTGAATCGCCCACTCCACGGCATCCATCTCCATATCAACCCGGCCGCCGTTTTTATAAATCGTCCAGCCGTGGCCATCCTCTCTTCTTCTGGCATCAATGGCCACCACGACACACTGTGTGCCAAATATATCCGCCGCCTGGGATACCAGGGACGGATTCAATATCGCCGCCGAATTCACCGCTACCTTATCGGCACCCTCCCGAAGAATCATCCGGAAATCATCAATGGTCCGGATACCACCGCCCACAGTAAAGGGGATAAATACCGTCTCCGCCACCCTGCGCACCATATTCGTCTTAATCTCCCTGGCATCGCTGGAGGCCGTAATATCGAGAAATACCAGTTCATCGGCACCCGCCTCTCCATAGGCGGCGCCAACGGCAACGGGATCTCCTGCATCGATTAGATTTACAAAATTCACTCCCTTGACCACGCGTCCATTATTTACATCCAGACATGGAATTATTCTTTTTGTATACATTTTACCTCCTAAAACCGTCTTTGCCGGCATCAATATATTATGGTCACACAGCGGCAAAATTTTTTAATACCTGCAGTCCCACATCACCGCTTTTCTCCGGATGAAATTGTGTCGCAAATATATTGCCCCGCTCTGCGGCAGCATGAACTTCCACGATATAATCCGTCACAGCAGCCACATCCTCCTGACGTGCCGCCCTCAGATAATAGGAATGCACGAAATAGAAATAGGATTCCTCTGGAATCCCCCGAAACAGCCGGGAATCCCGATGGATCCGGATGGAGTTCCACCCCATATGGGGAATTTTAAACCCTTCTTTTTCGGGAAACCGCACAATCTCCCCCGGCAGAAGTCCCAGCCCCGGCACATCCCGCTCCGATTCATCACTCCTCTCAAAGAAGAGCTGAAGCCCAAGACATATACCCAGCACCGGAGTTCCTTTCGCCGCCTTCTCCCGCAGGATTTCCGTAAGATGGCAGCGGTTCAGCTTTCCCATGGCGTCCTCAAAAGCGCCCACGCCGGGGACGATAATCTTATCTGCCTGCCGGATTCTGTCCGGATCTCCCGTAACAGCCGTATCCTCGCCAATATACCGCAGGGCTTTCTCCACGCTCTTAATATTTCCGGCATCATAATCCACTATTGTAATCATTCCAACCTCCATCTCCGTATAAATGTGTATACCGGTCTGGCATGCAGACCGGTATACACATCACATTTACCTCTCGTCCTCAGCGTTTTTTGCCTCCCAGCGGGCAATGATCTCCTCCAGCTTCGCCGTATACTCCTCCTGGGAACGGGAACTGTTGATCTCTCTTGCCTCTGTCTCGCTTACGCCAAATTCACTAAAGAGAATACTGGTAATCTTACTTTCCAGTTCATTATACTGAGTCAGTATCTCAAATTCATCTGCCTTATTCATTCCGGCATCGTAATTGCGTATCCCTTTTACAAGGGAATCCAGTGCCTCCAGATACATCTTCATCTCATAATAATTGGTATATGAGTTCAACTGCTTCTGCAGCTTCATACAGAGACGGATTTTATCTGCAAGCTCCTGGGAAGCCTCGGATATGTTGATTCCTGAGAGCGATTCATAGGCTCCCTCATAATCACGCTTCTCAAACTGCGTCCTGGCATTGCTGAGAGAACTTCTGTAGGATACGGTGCGGGTTCCGAAAATAACAGTAACGCATATTAAACCAAAGAAAATCATTACGATGGCAGCCCCCACCGGATTGATCTTGCCGACAACCTCCACCGCTGCCAGCTCCGCCTTCTTTTTCTTCTTCTCTTCCTTAGCCGCTGCCTTTGCAGCCGCCTGCTCTGCCTTCGCTGCTGCCTTCTTCTCCTTCGCCTCCTGTGCGGCCGCTTCCTTCGCCTCTTTATCTGCGGCGGCCTGCTTTTCCTTCTCTTCTTTTTCAGCGGCCCGGGCTTCCTCCTCTTCTTTCTCCTTTTCCCGCTCTTTGGCTTCTTCCTCGGCAGTCTGATCCGTCACCACGTTGCCAAAAATACGTTTCCAGAAGCTGTCCTTCTTTTCCTTCTTCTCCTTTTTCTTTACCGGTTCTGCCAGGGGTACCGACGAAGGTTCTTCGGAGGGTTCATCCTCTTCCTCTGATTCGCCCGCTTCTTCCGGTCCAAAATCACCTTCCAGGGCGAAGACATCGTCCATCGTCTCCTCTTCCTGTTCTGGTTCCTCACTATTCTCGGAATAATCCACAGCAGACAATGCATCCTGAAAGATATCTTCCATAGAGGTCGTACTTTCTTTCGCGCTGTCGGCAAAGATGTCGTCGCTCTCATCATCACTGAATAGAGAGACCTCCGGAGCGGACATATCCTGCATCACCGGCTCCACAGGCACATCCTCCTCCGGCTGCACCGGCTCATCTGCCATCTCGGAATCTTCTGAATAATCCTTTGACAGCATCTCCAGAAGACTGTTGATCTCATCCTCTTCACTCTGGATGGAAACCGGCTCCTCCGGAGCGTCCGGAATCTCCATTGCCGGCTCCTCCTCTATGGATGGCAGTTCTTCCATGGCCGGAAGGTCTTCTGCCAGAATGCCGCCCATATCCAGTTCCGGAATCTCCATATCTGCCGCCGGAAGATCTTCTATGGAAATACCACCCAGGTCCAGCTCCGGGACCTCTTCCTCCATCTGCGGCACTGCCTCCTCCGGCATTTCATTTAATACCAGCTCCGGCACATCTTCCGCCGGCACGTCCTCTTCCTGCGTCAGCAGATCGTCCAGAACAAATTCCGGCACATCAAATTCATCTTCCATAACCGATTCTTTTTCCAGTTCTGGTTTTTCCGGTTCATCCTCCGAAATTCCCATACTCTTCATAAGCTCATCAAGATAGGATTCACCGGAATTGGACTCCAGACTTTTACAATCCTCACATAAGTCCTCTCCATCTGGAATTTCCTTACCACATTTTCTGCAAATCGTCACCGGTTACACCTCCTGTAAATTCTATTTTAGCAATAAATCCAGCTGGGCTACCAGCCGGCCGATCTCCGGTTTGGACAGCTGTGCGTCAACGCCCAGCGCCTCTCCTTTTTTCTTCATCTCATCATTGACCAGAGAGGAGAAGATCACGACAGGCAGCCCGGTGAAACGCGGATCCGTCTTAATCTTTTTTGTCAAATGATGGCCGTCCATCTGCGGCATCTCAATATCTGTAATGACAAGGGCTACATCCTCACCAATGACACCGCCGTCATTCATCATGCGGTCCAAGGTATTCCATGCCTCCTGCCCATTCGTCGTAGGAATCAGATGTGTATATCCCGCCTTAGTGAGACATTTCTTCAGCATTTCCAGAAGCAGAGGGGAGTCCTCTGCCAGTAAGATCGGACACTCCTGACGGCTGCGCTCTCCCAGCGCCTCGATCTCCGACAATTTGAGACCCGTTTCCGGATTGATCTCTGTCACGATCTTTTCAAAATCCAGTACGATAACTATCTTGCCGTCAATCTTAGTAATGCCTGTGGCGATCCCCTGTCCGCCATGGCTGATGGTGCTGTCCGGTTTGACAATATCTCCCCAGGACACCCTGTGAATCCCCAGTACCTCCTGCACATGAAAAGCCGTATGCAGACGGTTGAAATTCGTGATGATATACATATCCCCGGCTGTATTCTGGTTGATGGCAATGCCCAGCGCCCTTGCCAGATTGATCACCGTAATGATCCTCTCCCTCGGCATAAATATTCCTTCTATGTACTCATGTGCATTGGGCACCATAGTCGGCGGCTGATAGGGGCAAAGTTCACTGATCTTTGCCACATTGATCCCATAGTGCTGCGAGCCGACCACAAACTCCAAAAGCTCTAACTCATTTGTTCCACTTTCCAATAAAATTCCGGTATCCTCTGCCATAATTGCTGCTCCTCCTTTTTTTCCTTCTCCTTTAGTCCTTTTTCCATCTTATTTTAATTGAAGATCCACTGCTTTCTTTCCCTCCTGTATCCGCAGGGTAATGCCGGACGCCTGCCGTCGCTCTTTCGACATGGTATACACCAGTACGGCATCCTCCTTGCCTCCCTTGCGGAGTGTGGTATTGAGATAATTCAGCCCGGTATTCTTCAATATGCTGATACCCGGCTCGTACTCACTGCCATCCACTTTCAGCTTATAGGAAATGTTGTTTGCCCGCCTGCCAAGGCTGACTTTCTTTTTCGCACCGCTCTTATTGTGGATCTGGAAATGAACTACCAGCAATGTTTCGTCCTTGCCAGCCGTGATGGGAATGATCCCGTCACCGCCCTTCGGGTACTTGTCGCAAAACTGATAGGATTTATATGAAAAATCTAATCCTTTTATATGAAATAGATCATTCAGTGATACCTTTTCTGTATTATCTTCCTCTACGGACTGCCCGCTGGCTGCATCCGATTCCCCCGTAGACGTATCCTGGCTGTCTGCGCCCTCTGTCCCGGGTTCCGCTGCGGGCGTCTCCGGTGCCTCCGGCGCTGGTGTCACTTCCGGAACGGCAGGCTGTGCTGTCTCACTGGGAACGGCAGAAGGCTGTGCCGTCTGGCTCTCTTCCCCACGGCCGCTTCTGATAAGCCTTCTTTCGTACTGGTCCGAATGCCGAAGCAGCACTCCAGCCGAATACTCAGCCACAAAATCCGATTCCTTTTCCGTCAGATCCGGTATATTCATACAGCCTCCCAGAATAAATACAACAGCCAGTAAAGTGACCATCATCCATATTCTATTGTTACGCAAGTTTCCCCCTCCTTCTTGTCATCAGAATACATTTATACATAGTATAACACAAAAATCTCCATTCATCAATCAGCACTTTTATTATTCCGGGTTTTTTACCGCCGGGACAGACGCAGAATGAACGGCAATATCCAGCTCAAACCAGAACTCGACCCCGTTGTCATAATTCCTGACGCCGTATTTCTGATTGTGCGCTTCCATCACTGCCTTGACAATGGACAGACCGATGCCATTGCCGCCGTACTCCCTTGTGTGGGCCTTATCCACCTTATAAAATTTTGTCCATATTTTGTCAATATCCTCCTCCGGAATGGGGTCTCCGGTATTGAATACGCTGACCCGGACAAGTCCATTCTCCAGCGTTGTCTTGATCTCTATCTTTTTCTCATATTTCACATGGTTCAGGGCATTGCTAACATAATTCATCACGACCTCCTCGATCATGTACTCATCTGCCCACACCATAATGGGTTCCCCGCTGCGGCGGCAGGATAAGGACGCCTCATTCTGCTGGAACAATATCTCCGTGGAATGAATGACATAATCCAGCACATGATTCAGATCAAAATGTTCCAGGTGGACGCTGCCGTTTCCAAATTCCAGCTGATTCAGGTTCAGCAGCTTCTTTACCATCTTATTCATCTTGTTTGCCTCATCCACGATCACTTCACAGTAAAAATCCCTGCTCTCCGGATCGTCGTGGATATTTTCCTGCAGCCCCTCCGCGTACCCCTGGATCAGTGCGATGGGAGTCTTCAGCTCGTGGGACACATTGGCGAGGAATTCCTGTCTCATCTCTTCCTGCTGGGAGCGCCGGTCGAGATCCACCTGCAGTTCATTGTTCGCCGTCTTGAGCTCGGAGATCGTCCGCTCCAGCTCATCCGACAGCGCATTCATACTGCTGCCCAGTACGCCGATCTCATCATCCCTCTCGTCCTCATAACGGGATGAAAAATTCAGGTTCTTCATATCCCTGGCGTGCCTGGCCAGCCTCAGAATAGGCTTTGTATACTGATTGCTGATAAAGAGCATGATAAAAGTGCCGATAATAACAATAACGATACCCGTATGGGTGAGAAACTGGTTTGACACCTGTGCACTCTCCTGAATGCTCTGATAATTCGCACGAAGATACACCCAGTAATTCTTCGGCATCTGACCTGTCAATTCAATATAGTTGGATTCCACCCGCTGGTCATACACCTTATATACCGCATATTCCCCGGAGTTGCTCAGGAGTTCACAGTTCTCATCCAGCGGCGTCCCATAGTACATGGATTTGACATATTTTCCCACCTGCTCCCATGTAACCCTCTGAAGACGGTCCGAATTCGCCGGATACACATAATCCAGTGTGGCGATCTCCCCGGAACCGGAATAGATCTCCACCTGCATAATATATACGCTGACATTGGAATTGCTGCTGAGAGTGTCCAGCCGGTCATACAGACGGCTGAGCTGCTCCGCCGTCTGGCTTCCCCAGTCGACGCCGTCACAGATGTCCACCGTCTGCGCATAGACCCTCTTCATCTGCGACACCTTGGTCCGCTGGTAGAAATCCGGCAGAAGAAACAGATTGGCAAGGCACATGCAGCAGATCGTAAGTATGAGCATGCCAGAAAATATGACAATAAGCCTTGTCCTCATGGAACTTTTCATTATGACCTCCGGTTATACATGCTGATTGCTTTGACCGATGCGGAACAACAATTACACCTCGAATTTATACCCCATTCCCCATATCGTCTTGATATAGCTCCCATACTTGCCCATTTTGCTCCGCAGCTTCTTGACATGAGTATCAATGGTCCTAGCATCGCCAAAATAATCATAATCCCATACATGATTGAGAATTTTCTCCCGGGAGAGGGCGATGTCCTTATTTTCCATAAAATAAGAGAGCAGCTCAAATTCCTTGAAGCTGAGATCGATCTTCTTTCCATCGATAAGAACCTCATGGGCCGTTCTGTTCAGAAGAATACCGCCATACTCAATATTTTCCTCCGATGCCGCATTGGATCGTCGGAGAAGCGCCTGCACTCTGGCCACAAGAATCTTGGGGCTGAAAGGCTTTGCAATATATTCGTCCACCCCCAGTTCAAACCCCCGCAGCTCATCCCTCTCATCCCCGCGGGCTGTCAGCATAATGATCGGAACCTTTGAATACTGACGGATCTCCCGGCAGGTCTGCCAGCCATCCATCTTTGGCATCATGACATCCAGAATCACCAGAACGATATCCCTGTTCTCCAGAAATATATCCACTGCCTCTTCCCCGTCAGCGGCTTCCAGTACGGTGAAATCCTGTTTGGTCAGAAAATCCCGGACCAGCTTTCTCATCCTCTGTTCATCATCTACTACCAAAATCGTATTCTCAGCCATTCTGATCTGCTCCTTCCTGTCGTTCCAGCTGTTCCTGTTTTTTATGTAATTCGTTTTCCCAATCCTTGTATTTATCTATCAGTTCTTCTTCCATATTAGCTTTATAATTTGTAAAAAATGTGAAAATCGAATACTCAAACTTAAAATTGATCACCACAAAACCCGCTAACAGTACCACCAGGGCAGCCACTGCGATCTTCAATTTCTTGTTCAGAAGCACCTGCCCCTCATATTTCTTCTTAAACCGGTCCTGCCGGACCGGAATCAACGGCACTTCGGCCGGCTCCTCCGGTTCCTTTCCCGGAATATCCACCAGATCCTCCTCCCGGGCGGCTCCTCCCCGGATTATCGTTTCCCGCAGCTCCTCCAGAAATGCATACCCCACCAACGTCTTAAAATAATTTTCTTTGATCAGTTTATTGTACAGCTTCAGCGCTTTCCCCGCATCCGACAGATCTGTCTTCGTCCGGAGCTGCCGCACGAAATCGTTTTCCCTGCGGGCGCTGCGTCTCTCTTCATCAAACTGATCCGCTGCCTCTTTCTCCGCCATAGTTACTCAGTCCTTTCTTACCTTCCATCTCATATCAGCTTTGCATTGCTTCCCACGTATTCCTGCACGAAAAGAAGCATCATGTCATCTTTTGGATGGCTGCCGTAATCCTCTCTGTACTCCTGTTCCAGCTCCTTCAGTGTCTTTCCGCTGTTCTCCGGATATTCCATGCTGCTGAGAAGATATTTCTCATAGGCAGCATCATCAAAGATCAGCTGTTCCCTTGCAATAATGGTCTTGACAGCCATTCTCTCCATTACGGTCTCCTGAGCCAGCTCCGGCAGCGATTCCTCCGTCATTCCAAACCCCTGCAGCAGTTCTTCATAGGACATGCCCTGCAGCTCGGCAAATGCCTTATACTGCTCTTTCTGGCTGCCCTCTTCCTCTTCCACCGCTCCCTCGGGATACCGCACCACCTCGCAGTTCTCCAAAACCGTACCCCAGGCAATCTCCCCGGCATACTCCGGCAGCCCATTCTGTTTCTTCAAAGTCTCCCGCACACCGGCAACGTATTTTTCCACCGTGGGATATTTGCCCTTACTGAACTTGTTGGCATAATAGTCGTCGAATCTGCCCTTTATCGTAATTTTGAAATCTACCGTCTCACCGGAAAGCTCTTCATAGGAATCATCGTAGACTACAGCTGCCGATACTTTGTCACCGGGCTCTTTTCCGATAAGGCTCTCTTCAAAGGCCTCCTCCAGGGCAAGATCTCCCACCCGCAGCACCGCATCCTCCTCCGAAAGCTCCTCGTACTCCTCTCCGTCAATATACCCTTTATAATCAACGCAGACATAATCCCCCTTACGGATCCTGCCCTTGTGATCCTTCTTCATTTTCAGAAGCTTAGGTTCCATCGCTTCCAGCACCTCGTCCTCCGTCGGCTCCGTATCCACCTCTATCCCCTTGTAATCTCCCAGCTTCAGAGCTCCGGTACTGGCATAATCAGCTACGGCACCGTCCTTCGAAGCATCGGCGTCTGCCTTCACCGCTGCAGAGGTTGCCGTGCTCTGTTTGTTATCCACCACCCTTTTTTTTCCCTGTCTTCCAAAATAAACGCTCCCTATAATGATTCCCGCCGCAGCCGCCATTGCCACACAGACCAGTATGACGATAAGGGCTGTTTTCTTTTTTCTGTCCACGCCAGTCAGCTCCTTTCAACCAGTAAAGCAGATGCCGCCCCGGCCCGCGGGCATCCGTCCCGGATGGACCGGATCCCGCAGCCGGGCAGCATCTGCCCCCTATTCAGTCTTCCTTATTGTTAATATAATTCATCAGGCCCTCTGCCTTAATGATGCGCTGCATAAATTCCGGAAATGCCTGACCCTGATAGGTTTCTCTTTTCGTCTTATTCGTAATCACGCCGCTGTCAAAATCAATCTCCACCTCATCTCCCGCGTCAATCCTCTCGGAAGCCTCCCTGCACTCAATGATCGGAAGGCCGATATTAATCGCATTGCGGTAGAAAATGCGGGCAAAGGTCTCTGCGATAACACAGCTCACGCCGGAAGCCTTAATGGCGATGGGCGCATGTTCACGGGACGAACCGCAGCCAAAATTCTTCTCAGCTACGACAATATCTCCCTTACACACATTTTTAACGAAATCCCTGTCTATGTCCTCCATACAATGTGTGGCCAGCTCTGCCGGATCTGAGGAATTCAGATAACGGGCCGGGATAATAACATCTGTGTCCACATTGTCTCCATATTTAAATACTTTTCCTGTCGCTCTCATAGTTTCCTCCAATCCATTATAATCCCAGCTCTGCCGGTTCGGAAATCTTTCCGGTCACCGCACTGGCCGCCGCCACTGCCGGACTTGCCAGATACACTTCCGAATCCACATGTCCCATACGTCCGACGAAATTCCGGTTAGTGGTGGACACCGCCCGCTCTCCCGCTGCCAAAATGCCCATGTAACCACCCAGACACGGACCGCAGGTGGGAGTGCTGACAACAGCCCCCGCCCTCACAAAGATCTGGGTCAGCCCCTCTTCAATAGCCTGCAGATAGATCTCCTGGGTCGCGGGGATAACAATACAGCGGATTCCCTTCTTTACCTTTCTTCCCTCCAGAATCCTGGCCGCCACTCTCATATCTTCAATCCGTCCATTGGTACAGGAGCCAATGACTACCTGATCGATGGCCACATCCCCGGATTCCCTTACCGTCTTTGTATTTTCCGGCAGATGCGGAAAGGCAACCGTAGGCTCCAATTCTCCCAGATCAATTGTAATAGTCTCATCATAAACGGCATCCTCATCCGCCTCATAAACCGTATACTCTTTCTTTGAATGCTCCTTCATATAAGCAATGGTCTTGTCATCCACCGGGAAAATACCGTTCTTTGCCCCGGCCTCAATGGCCATATTGGCAATGGTAAACCGATCATCCATGGAAAGCTCCGCCACCCCTTCCCCTGTAAATTCCAGGGAACGGTACAGCGCCCCGTCCACTCCGATCCGGCCGATCAGATGCAGGATCACATCCTTGCCGCTGACCCACCGGTTCATCTTTCCTGTCAGCACCACTTTTATAGCAGAGGGCACCTTGAACCATGCCTTTCCGGTGATCATGCCGGCTCCCATATCCGTGCTGCCCACGCCGGTGGAAAAAGCTCCCAGCGCGCCATAAGTACATGTATGGGAATCCGCCCCGATACATGTCTCTCCCGCCACAATCAGTCCCTTCTCTGGCAGAAGGGCATGCTCAATCCCCATCTCTCCCACTTCAAAATAATTCGTAATCCCCTGCTCCCTTGCGTATTCCCGGACACACCTGCAGTGCTCCGCACTCTTGATATCCTTATTGGGCGCAAAGTGATCCGGCACAAGAGCTATCTTATCCTTATCGAAAACTGTTTTTTTATTTAATTTTTCTACCTCATGGATCGCCACCGGCCCGGTTATATCATTCGCCAGAACCAGATCCAGATCCGCCTCAATCAGCTGCCCGGCTGCCACGGATTCCAGTCCGGCATGGGCCGCCAGTATTTTCTGGGTCATTGTCATTCCCATGATACGTTACCTCCATTTATTCTTGTTCACTCTATCATAATAACAGAAACATTCCCTTTTGTCTATTTTTTCCCTGTAGAACCGAAACCCCCGGTCCCCCGGTCTGTGCTTCCCAGCTCCTCCACTTCCTGGTATTCCCCAAAAATATATGGCGTTATGACAATCTGGGCAATGCGTTCCCCATTGTCAATCACAATAGCCTCCGCAGAATGATTGTAAAGCGCCACCATAATCTCGCCCCGGTAGTCGGAATCAATGACACCAACCTTATTGGCAGGCGCCAGTCCTTTCTTACAGGCAAGACCGCTTCTGGCATAAACCAGTCCCACCAGACCTTCCGGAATCTCCATGGCCAGGCCGGTACGAACGAACTCCGTCGTTCCCGCCCCGATCCTCAGCGGCTCCTCCAGGCAGGCGTAGAGATCCGCCCCCGCCGCATAATCCGTTCCATACCGCGGAGTCCTTGCCTTATCATCCAGTTTCTTAAAATGTATCCTCGCTCTGTCCATATCCACCTCATTCTATATCATTTCACCCTCCCAGTGAATGACCCTGCCAGTTTCCAGCGATTTCTTTACATCAATGATCCTCTGATTGTCCGAGCCACGGAAATTTACTTTTAGATTCTTCTGCTCCCGGACGAATTCCCCGTCCACCAGAATATCAATATAGGACAGAAGTTCTCTTGTAATTTCAGATTCCCTGCACATCCGTCCCACAATATCCCGGTCAAAAAGATATCCGGAATAACACCATACGTCCTTCTGCGGATATTCTTTGCGGACTCTCCGAAGCAGGGGAAGAAGACCCTGCTGGTTTACCGGCTCCATCGGCTCTCCCCCCAGCAGTGACAGACCCGCCACATAATCCGGCCGCAGCCATTCAAGGATCTGCTCTGTCTGAGCTTCGGTAAACGGACTGCCGTACTGGAAGTCCCAGGCCTCTTTATTAAAACAATCCCGGCAGTGATGAGTGCAGCCGCTGACAAACAGCGACACGCGGACTCCGGTGCCATTGGCTACATCATACTGCTTGATATCTGCATAATTCATTTTTTCCTCCCCGAAGGCAGTTACAGATGAAGAACACGGGAATTGATCTCCTTCGTCTTTCCCACATTCCAAAAATTTTCTCCCAAATAACCACAGGTCCTTCTGGTGACGTTCATTCTGTCATGATCCGTATTCCCGCAGTTTGGACACTCCCATTCCAGATTATCATTGACGATGATCTCCCCGTCAAAGCCGCATTCATGACAATAATCTGATTTTGTATTAAATTCGGCATACTGAATATGGTCATAAATATATTTTACCACTTCCTCCAGCGCCGGAAGATTGTGCTGCATATTCGGAATCTCGACATAGGAGATGGCACCTCCCGAGGAGATCACCTGGAACTGCGCCTCGAAATCAAATTTGCTGAAGGCATCAATTTTCTCCCGTACATCCACATGATAAGAATTGGTATAATACCCCTTATCGGTAATATCCTCGATGGAACCGAAACGCTTCTTATCGATCTCGGCAAACCGGTAACAGAGGCTCTCGGCAGGCGTGCCGTAGAGACTGAAGCTGATGCCCGTTTCCTCCCGCCACGTATCTGTGGCGCGGCGCAGGCGTTTCATCAGTGCCGCGGCAAACCGGCTGCCCTCCTCTCCGGTATGGCTTTCCCCGGTCATCAGCTTTGTCACCTCATACAGGCCGATATAACCAAGAGAGATTGTGGAATATCCGTTGTGCAGCAGCTTGTCAATCTTTTCCCCCTTATCCAGTCTCGCAATGGCCCCATACTGCCAGTGGATCGGACTGACGTCGCTGGTAACTCCCTCCAGCGCGCGGTGACGGCACATCAGCGCCTCAAAGCACAGGGAGAGCCGCTCCTCCAGTATCTGCCAGAAATACTCCATGTCCCCCTTGGCCAGTATGCCGATCTGGGGAAGATTCAGGCTGACAACTCCCTGATTAAAACGTCCCTCGAATTTATACCTGCCGTTCTCATCCTTCCATGGAGTGAGAAAGCTTCGGCATCCCATGCAGCTGTATACATTTCCTTCGTAGTTCTCCCTCATCTTCTTGGCGGAAATATAATCCGGGTACATCCGCTTCGCCGAGCACTGTACGGCCAGTTTTGTAATGTAATCGTATTTTCCGCCCTTGAGTGCATTGTGTTCATCCAGAACATAGATCAGCTTCGGAAATGCCGGCGTCACATAGACGCCCTTTTCATTCTTAATTCCCTCCAGACGCTGCCGCAGCACCTCTTCGATGATCATAGCATTTTCTTTGATGTATTCGTCCTCTGCGTCCAGATTGAGAAATAATGTGACGAAAGGAGACTGGCCGTTGGTGGTCATCAGGGTATTGATCTGGTACTGGATCGTCTGGACACCAGAACGGAGCTCATCCAGCACCCGGTCCTGCACAAACTGCTCGATAATCTCAGCGTCCAGCCTGTCCCCGTACTTCTGCATATAGTGCTCCCGATACTTGTCCGCACTGATGCGCAGATATTTCCCAAGGTGCCTGGTGTCCACAGACTGTCCGCCGTACTGGCTGCTGGCCACAGCGGATATAATCTGGGTCACTACCGTACACGCCACCTGAAAGCTCTTGGGGCTCTCGATGAGCTTGCCGTTCATCACAGTGCCGTTCTCCAGCATGTCGCCGATATTGATCAGACAGCAGTTAAAGATGGGCTGGATAAAATAATCCATATCATGGAAATGGAGCACGCCCTCCTCGTGTGCCTTTGTGATCTTCTCTGGCAGCAGAACGCGCTTGGTCAGATCCTTTGAAACCTCACCGGCGATAAGATCGCGCTGGGTACTGGCGACGTAGGCATTCTTATTGGAATTCTCCTCCATCACGTCCTTATTGCTGTTCTGAATCAGGCTCATTATGGAATCATCCGTTGTGTTGGCTTTCCGGACAAGCTCTCTTGTATAGCGGTAGATAATGTATTTCTTCGATAATATAAACTTCCCGGCCGCCATAAGCTTCTGTTCGATCAGATCCTGTATATCCTCCACCTGCATCGTATCCCGGTTCGAATTTTCAATACTCGCCACAATGCCATCTATCAGATCATCCGAAGCCTTCTCAAAGGAATCCACCTCCGCATTCGCCTTCCGGATCGCAATCAATATCTTATTCCTGTTATATTCTACCGTTCGTCCGTCTCTCTTAATAACCCTCACTTCTCCAATTCTCCTTTCTTCCATCCGCCCTCTCTGGCAGGCCGCTTTCTACACTCTGCGGTTTATTATAGCACTGCCGGTACTTCTTGTCCACTACATATTGTAATTTTTCCAAAAAAAGAAGCACATCTGGCACTATATCTATAACTGTTGGAGAAAGGAGCGGAAGGCTGCCGGAATGGCATAGATCCCCTTAAGCTCCGTCCGGTCCGCCCATACGGGAACACCGGCAAGCTCCTGCGGTATATTGGATCCCCGGAGAACGGCCCGATACCCCCTCATATGCCATTCCACATGAGAAAAGATATGTTTGCCGCTCTCCATTGGCTCCACCTTCACCGCCTCTGTCCCCGACTCCCTCAGAAATTTTTGAAGCTGCGGCAGGGTCAGATGTCCCTCCAGGGCCGGGAATTCCCACATACCGGCAAGAAGCCCTGTGTCCGGACGTCTGCGGATCAGTATCCTTCCTTCCCATTCCAGTACAAGAATCGTCCTTTTCTCAATTCTCCGCGCCTTCTTTCCCGGTTTTACCGGAAGCTCCATCTGACGTCCCGCGGCCCTGGCCTCACAATTCCCCGCCGCCGGGCACTGGCTGCACAGAGGCATCCCATTGGGAATACACACCACCTCCCCCAGCTCCATCAGCGCCTGATTGAACTCTCCCGGCCGCTCCCTCGGGATCACCTCCATAATGGAACGCTCCATCTCCCTCCTGACTGCTGCCCTGGAAATATCATCCCCGCAGCCAAGCCAGCGCATCGTTACCCGCAGTACATTGCCATCCACAGCCGGCGCCGGAATCCCGTAGGCGATGGAGGCGACGGCTCCCGCCGTATAGCTTCCGATGCCTGGGAGCTCCATCAGAAGTCCGTAATCCGCAGGAAGCCTTCCGTCATGGCGCTCCACAATAAGCTTTGCCGCCTTCTGGAGATTTCTGGCCCGGTTATAGTATCCCAGTCCCTCCCACAGCTTCAGAAGCTCATCCTCTGATACCCGCGCCAAGGCCTCCACATCCGGAAGTTCCCGGACAAACCTCTCATAATATGCCTTCGCCGCCTCAATCCTCGTCTGCTGCAGCATAATCTCTGAAAGCCACACATGATATGGCGTGGGATCGTCCCGCCAGGGCATGCTGCGCTTATTTTTCCCATACCATAAACAAAGGGGCTTAACCAAAGCCCCAAGATCATATTTTCTGTTCATCTCTCTTATTCACCCTTACCCAGTTCAATATTGTTCTGCGACAGATCCACATACATCCGGATCTCTTCACAGTCCATATGCGTGAACTCCGACAGCTCTTCGATGGTTGCGATCCTGCCGTACTCCTCCGCCAGAATATGTGTCGCCTCCAGCAGCAGGTTGACCCTGGCCAGCACCGTACTGACCTGATCGGTAATGGACAGCTCCTGGTCTACCAGCTCGATCATCCGGCTGCGCACCGCATGATCAATGGCCTTTTTAAAATCCACAACCTCGGTATTTCCCAGAAGCATATTGACGCAGGTGATCAGCTCCAGATTTCCCTCCTGGATCAGATCCTCCAGGGAT
Organism: uncultured Clostridia bacterium; assembly: GCA_948467395.1. GTDB lineage: Bacteria > Bacillota > Clostridia > Lachnospirales > Lachnospiraceae > Eubacterium_F. The sequence goes on from CAOKDX010000018.1 coordinate 31,280, forward strand.
ACACCCCTTCCCCGGAATCTGCCGGCCAGCGATACTACACGGGAGAGATACGCCTCCACAACCTTCGGAACAGCCGTCTCATCCCCCCGGCGAAGCCGGACAGACAGTTCTTCCATCTCCTCCGGCGAAGGAACCGACAGAGCCCTCAGTTCTTTTTTGTAGATCTGCAGATACCGGGAATCCTCCGGCGCCGCTTTTCCCTCTTCCTCCGGCTCCCCTGCCGTCTGACCTTTGTCCTTATAACCCGGCACATGGATACGCTGTTCTGCCAGATAGGCATAGACAAGCTCCCTATGCTCTTTTCGGATTCCCAGATCACGGCAGCGGCTGGCGATCTCTTCCTTGGTCAACACACCGTCCCTGGCCCTTCCCAGTTCTGCCAGTTCCTGCATCTGGCGCATAAATTCTCTCTGATCCACAGTCTCCCTCCATTGCTACCAGCCCTTTACAGCACTCTGATATATTTTGATCACATCGTCCCGCTTCAGCTTCACATAATTCCCCTCGGTCTCTCTCCCGGCCAGAAGCTTATCCGTCATCCTGCCGATATCCTCCTCCCTGGCTCCGATCTCCTCAAAGGAGGAGGGCATGCCCAGCTGCCGCAGAAAGGCTTCGAATCTCTCGATTCCCCGGAGCGCCGTCTCTTCCGGATCCCCCTCAGCCGGCGGGATGTCCCATACCCGCTCAGCAAAGAGCACCAGCTTATGCGGATTGGTTTTCAGTACATACCGCATCCAAAGCGGGGTGATCACGGCAAGGCCGGCTCCATGAGTCACATCATAGAGGGCGGAGAGCTCATGTTCGATATGATGGCTTGCCCAGTCCTGAATGCGCCCCACACCACATATATTGTTATGGGCCAGCATTCCCGCCCACATAAGATTCGCCCTGGCCTCATAATTGTCCGGCTCCGCCATCACTCTTGGCGCCTCATGGATCACGGTCTTCAGTACAGCCTCGCAGAGACGGTCCGTAATCTCTACCTCTTCCGTATTGGAAAAATACCGCTCACAGACATGGATCATAATGTCCGTGGCACCGGCCGCCGTCTGATAGGGCGGAAGGGTACAGGTCAGCTCTGGATTCAGTATAGAAAACCTCGGTCGGAGCAGATCGCTTCTAGCCCCCTTCTTCACCTGTGCTGCCTCATCTGTGATCACCGTATTGGGGGATCCCTCGCTGCCGGCTGCCGCTATGGTGAGTATCGTGCCTATGGGAAGGGCGCGCTCTATGGTCTTCTTTCCCTGGTAGAAATCCATAAAATCCCCGCTGTATAATGTTCCCGCCGCAATGGCCTTGGCGGAATCAATGGTGCTGCCGCCGCCTGCCGCCACAATAAAATCCACCTTTTCCCTGCGGCACAATTCAATCCCCTCATAGACCAGTCCGCTCCGGGGATTCGGCTTTACGCCGCCCAGCGTCACATACGGGATCCCCGCCTGCTGCAGGCATTGTGCCACCCGGTCAAACAGGCCGCTCTTCTTTATGGATCCGCCCCCGTAATGCAGCAGGACCTTACTGCCGCCAAACCGCCGGACCAGCTCTGCCACATGAAACTCCGCTCCCCTTCCGAAATCGAAATAGGTGGGAGCATAAAAAGTAAAATTATCCATGTGTACCTCCTGTCTATAGCAGATTCAGTCCCTGTCTCCCCGCCTCATCCATTACCTCCTGGGGCCACAGGGAAGACTGTACCTCACCGATATGTACTTTTTTCAGGAAAAACATACAGATGCGGGACTGTCCGATGCCGCCGCCGATGGTATAGGGAAGCTTACCCTCCAGGATCTCCCTCTGGAACGGCAGCTTCTCCCTCTCTGTACATCCTGCCTTTACAAGCTGCTCCTTCAGTGCCTTCTCGTCCACACGGATTCCCATGGAAGACAGCTCCAGTGCGATATCCAGCGGTTCATAATATACAATGATATCCCCATTCAGCGACCAGTCGTCATAGTCCGGAGCGCGTCCGTCATGGGGCTCACCGGAAGCCAGCCTGTCGCCAATCTGCATGAGAAACATGGCGCCGTACTCCTTTGCGGCAAGATATTCCCGCTCTCTGGGCGTCTTATCCGGATAACGGTCCTCCAGCTCCTGCGTGGTGAGAAATGTGATCTCTGTCGGAAGAAATTTTTTGATATAGGAGTACTGCATCGCCATATAGTCCTCTGTCTCCTCCAGGGAGCGGTAAACCTGCTGGACAAACCTCTTCAGGGTATCCACCGTTCTCTCCTCTTTGTCAATAATGCATTCCCAGTCCCACTGATCTACAAAGACAGAATGAAGATTATCCGTATCCTCATCCCGGCGGATGGCATTCATATCCGTATACAGCCCCTCGCCATGTCCGAAGCCATAACGCGCCAGTGCGTGGCGTTTCCACTTTGCCAGAGAATGGACGATCTCCACCTGCCTGTCATCCTGTTCCCGGATCCCAAAGCTGACCGGTCTCTCCACCCCGTTCAGATTATCATTCAGCCCAGACTCTGGCGCCACAAAGAGCGGAGCGGAGACACGGGTCAGGTTCATATTAACAGCCAGAGCTTTTTCAAAAAAATCCTTCACCTTCTTGATGGCTACCTCCGTCTCCCGGATATCCAGTGCAGATACATAGTTTTCTGGTACTACTAAATTCATAAGCTACCTCCTCATATATAAAATATTTACAGTTCACAGTTATTGACTGTCCGCGGAAACGGTATGACATCACGGATGTTCTGCATTCCCGTCAGATACATAACACACCGCTCAAATCCCAATCCAAAGCCGGCATGTCTTGCCGTGCCATACTTGCGAAGATCCAGATAAAAATCATAATCATCCTTAGACAGACCGCATTCCTCCATTCTTCTCACCAGCTTATCATAGTCGTCCTCTCTCTGGCTGCCGCCGATGATCTCTCCGATGCCCGGCACAAGACAGTCCATAGCCGCCACAGTCTTTCCATCCTCGTTCATCTTCATATAGAACGCCTTGATCTCCTTCGGATAGTCGGTGACAAATACGGGACGCTTAAAAATCTCCTCTGTCAGGCATCTCTCGTGCTCGGTCTGCAGATCGGCGCCCCAGGAAACCTTGTACTCAAATTTATCGTTGTACTTTTCCAGCAGCTCAATGGCCTCTGTATATGTGACATGGGCAAAATCAGATTCCACTACATGCTGCAGCCGCCCGATCAGTCCCTTATCCACAAATTTATTAAAGAACTCCATCTCCTCCGGCGCATTTTCCAGCACATAAGAGATTATATATTTCAACATGCCCTCCGCCAGCATCATATCATCCGTCAGATCAGCAAAGGCGATCTCCGGCTCGATCATCCAGAACTCCGCCGCATGTCTTGTAGTATTGGAGTTCTCTGCCCGGAAGGTGGGGCCAAAGGTATAGATGTTCTTAAACGCCATGGCATAGGTCTCTCCATTTAGCTGGCCGCTCACCGTGAGGCTGGTCTCCTTATTGAAGAAATCCCTGCTGTAGTCCACCGTCCCATCGGCATTCTTCGGCAGATTTTCCATATCCAGTGTTGTGACCCGGAACATCTCTCCCGCCCCCTCACAGTCGCTGCCGGTGATCAGCGGGGTATGGACATAGACAAATTCCCTCTCCTGAAAAAACTTGTGGATCGCATAGGCAATCAGGGAGCGGACACGGAACACAGCCTGAAAGGTATTGGTCCTGGGTCTCAGATGGGAGATGGTCCTGAGATATTCAAAGGAATGGCGCTTCTTCTGCAGCGGATACTCCGGTGCAGATTCTCCCTCGATCTCCACCCGGTCTGCCTGGATCTCAAAGGGCTGGGCGGCATCCGGCGTCGCCACCAGTTTTCCCGTGACAATCACGGCCGCCCCCACGTTCAGTTTGGAGATCCGGGCAAAGTTCTCCAGCCTGTCCGCGTAGACAACCTGCAGCGGTTCAAAAAAAGTTCCATCATTTACTACAAGGAAGCCAAAGGTCTTCGAATCCCTTTTGCTTCTCAGCCACCCTCCCACTGTAACTACCTCACCGATGTATTTATCTCTCTCACGAAACAGACTCCGTATACTTGTTATCTCCATAATTCTCCTCCATTGGCGCAGGGCTTCTGCGCATAATAATTTTAAGATAAAAAACCGTCGACTGAAAACCGCGATGCTCCAGGAACCAGCAATGCCGATTCTTGCTCCGCACAAGACGGTCTTTCCTATAAGATAAATAAGAACCCTGTGAAACAGGGTTCTTATTTAAAAGCGCGAGACGGGACTCGAACCCGCGGCCCCAACCTTGGCAAGGTTGTGCTCTACCAACTGAGCCACTCGCGCATACACAATATCTTATGTTTTGCACGAGTTAAATCATACCACAGACCGGGTCCTTTGTCAACTAAAATCCCAAACTATTTTTTCACCTATTTTTTGAACCAGCTGTTTTTTATCAGCCGGCTATTCCATTACTCACCCCGGAGAAATTTCTCCAATGTCCTCATACACTCTTTGATGTCAAGAGGCTTCGTGAGATGGGCGTCCATACCGCTCTCAAAACACTGCTTCGCATCATCCGAAAACGCATCTGCCGTCATGGCGATAATGGGCAGTCCATGGTCGGGACGGTCCAGCGCGCGGATGGCCCTGGTGGCATCGTAGCCATTCATAACCGGCATCCGCACATCCATCAGCACGGCGTCATAATGCCCCGGCTCCGACGCCGCAAACATATCGACACAGACCTGACCGTTTTCGGCGCGGTCCAGAACCAGCCCCACCGATGAAAGGATCTCATTGGCAATCTCCCAGTTGATGTCGATATCCTCTGCCAGGAGAATGTGTCTGCCGTTAAAGTCAATTTCCTCCTGGGCCTTCACCGGCTCATCCTCCACCCCTTCCATATACCGTTTCAAATGCGAATAGAGCGTGGATTTAAACAACGGCTTTGAGATAAATCCCTCAAAATGGGATTCCTGCAGCTGGTCTTCGATATCGCCCCAGTCATAGGCGGATATAAGGAAAATCGGTACGGAATTCCCAATCTTGCTGCGGATCCCCCGCATCGTCTGTACCCCGTCCATATTCGGCATCTTCCAGTCAATCAGTACGAAATGATAATCGTCCTTTGCCAGATGGTGTTCCTCAATCCTCCGGATCGCCTCCCTGCCGTCCAGTGTCCATTCCGCCTCAACGCCCAGCTCCTCCAGATTTGAGACAGCGCTTGTGCAGAGCTGTTCATTGTCGTCCACCACCAGCACCTTCCACTGGGGAAGAACCATCTTCTCTTCCTGGTCGGCACGTCTGAGATCCACTGTAATATGAAAACAGCTTCCCTTTCCCTGTTCACTCTTTACATCAATAGAGCCGCCCATCAGGGTAATAATGCTCTTTGTAATGGAGGTCCCGAGACCGGTTCCCATAATATGCCGTACCTGCTCCGTATCCTCACGGACAAAGGAATCAAAGATCTTCTTCTGAAATTCCTCCGACATACCAATGCCCGTATCCTCCACAAGAAAATGATTGCGGACATATTCTTCCCCTTTGGGAGACGGCTCCTGATACAGATGTACGTCAATGCGCCCTCCCTCCGGCGTAAACTTAAGCGCGTTGGACAGCAGATTCAGCAGCACCTGATTTAAGCGCACCTCATCGCAGTAGATCTTCTCTGATTCAATATTCCGGATAAAGATATCAAAAAACTGATTGCGCTCATTGATCTGGGGCCTTACGATATTCACAATATCATCCATTACTTCCCGCAGGGACATTATATTTTCACTGAGTGTCATTTTCCCGCTCTCAATCTTGGACATATCCAGTACATCGTTGATCAGTCCCAGCAGCTGCTTACTGGAAAGCTTCACCTTATGAAGGCAGTCCTCCACCCGGACATGATCCCGTGGATCCCGCAGGGCAATCTCTGTCATGCCGATTATGGCGTTCATCGGGGTACGGATGTCATGGCTCATGCTGGAGAGAAACTCGCTCTTCGCCATATTGGCATCCATAGCCTCTTTCCGTGATTCCGCCAGCTCCTGCATCTGCCGGCGGGACAGCCGGTAGTATATGATAAAGATGATCATCATCATCAAAAGGATGACAAAAACAGACGAGATCATAATCAGCAGACGGCTGTTGTCAAGCCGGGTGACGGAAGAATCCAGACCGCTGTTAGTCATTACCGATACCAGATACCAGTCCACCCGGTCAGACACCGGAGAACAGAACAGCCGTCTCACCTTTCCGTCCACCACTACGTCCAGGGAGTAGGATTCCCTCTTTGCAATGGCTGCCTTCAGTTCCCGCACAAGTTCTTCCGGCTTCTTACCATAGGCGCCTTCCACGGTCTCCATCACCCGCTGGAAATAATTCTCCCGGAAGGCATCTCCGTTGCGGATGACAAAATTGCCCTGTCCGTCGATCACATGAGAATACATATTCGCCTTATCCTCATCGAGATAGAGGGCGCCGTTGAGATATTCCATGGACACCCCGGCGATAATGGCCTTGCTCTTTCCACCATCCTTCAGCGGATAATGCGCGGTCACACCCAGCATCAGATATTTCTCCCCTGCCTCGTCCCTGGCCACACCAATCCCCATCATGTCTCCCTCATTGAGCTGAAGCAGGAAATTTTCATAATCCGATATATTTAATTTATCTCCCCGAATCCTCTCCTCCTCACCGGATTCCGAATAGAGTCCCAGGTATGTAAAGCTTCTTACCTCTGCACATGTATCCAGCTCGCTCAGCATATCTTCCCCGTATACTGCAGTAGACGGCGGAATGCGTTTCACAAGTCCATCCACCTGATAGAGCCGAAGACTGGTGATAGAATTAAATTTCTGCTGAAGCTGCTGATTCATCTCCGACATATAGACATCACTGATCTCCGTGATGGACTGCCGTGTCTGCCCGGACATAACTACCGCCAGCAGTACAAATACAACAAGACAAACCGTCACCGCCGTGACAATGCTGTAAATAAAATATTTCCTTAATTTCCTGCTCATCTTCTCTATATTCCTTTCACCATTTCACTTCATTCACATTTTTCAAGGGTTTCTTTCAACCTCTCTAAAATATCGTCAGCATCATAGGGTTTCTTTATAAAACCCGCAATATGATATCCCGCCGCCTTCTCAACATTCTCCTTTGTGGCCTCCGAAGTGATCATAAAAACACAGATATTGGATATCTTCTTTTCCTTTATATTCTCAAGAACGGCAAATCCGTTGAAAACAGGCATGGAGATATCAAGGAAGATCGCATCCAGCTCCTTCTTCTTCTCTGCGATCACACCGAGTGCGGCAAAACCACTATTTGCTTCTATCACATTATAGTCGCTACGCAATATATTTTTTAGAACATCTCGATCAGTATCCGAATCATCCACGATCAGTACCTTCTTGCGCATTGGTTTCATAATACTTATCTCCTCACTTACCCAGCAATCAATGATTAATTGGAATGCCTGCGGATACAGTCAATGATTTCCTCCTGTACCGGCATAATCTTCTCAAGAACCGCCTTGGCCTGCTCCGGCTGTCCTGCCCGCAGAAGCGCTACGATCTCCGTATATGCCTCATACACAGGGGTGATAGACAGATTCCCTGATGTTCCCTTGATGGCATGGGTTTTCTCAATGGCATCCGTCAGATCATTTTCGTCGAAATCCGGCGTTACGCCGTGCGTATCCATTGTCTTCAGAAAGGAACCCAGCAGTCTCTCATAGAGCGCCTGATTGCCCCCCAGACGGTCCAGCCCCTCGTCAATATTTACCCCAAGCTCCTTTAATTCCTCAAAAAGTCCCATAAAAATACATCTCCTTTCCCTTGCTCCTTTTCTACTAAGAAAGGCACAGGAACAGCAATTCCTGTGCCTCCTATTCCTTTTATCCCATCAATACTTTCCAAAGTCATCTCCCAGGGAGATCACCTGCTCATTCATATTCGATACGGAGGAAGCTGACATGGAGGAGGAGAATCCACCCCCAGCGTTTCCTGCTCCCAGATTATAGATTGAAAGCAGTTCTCTCATCCTGGATGCCTGATTGGACAATTCCTCGCTGGCAGACGCACACTCTTCGCTTGTTGCAGAGTTGTTCTGTACAACCTGTGATACTTGTGTGATTGCCTGTTCGATCTGAGCCACAGCCGTCGCCTGATAGTTGGAAGACTCTGCGATACCATTGATGATCACTTCGCTCTCCTGTACGACATTGGTGATCGTATCCAGCGCTTTTGCCGTATCATCCGCAATCTTGGAGCCAGTGCTTACCTTCGTGATCGAATCCTCGATGAGCTCTGCCGTCTCAGAAGCTGCCTCCGCACTCTTGGCAGCAAGACTTCTTACCTCTTCTGCCACAACAGCAAATCCTTTTCCTGCCTCTCCAGCCCTTGCGGCCTCTACTGCTGCATTCAGGGCAAGGATATTGGTCTGGAATGCAATATCATCAATTGTCTTAATAATCTTGGAAATACTCTCGGATGCCTTATTGATATCCTGCATCGCCTCTACCATATCCTGCATCTGCCTATTACCCTGTTTTACATCACCAATTGCCCTTACTACAAGGCTGGCAGCAGAATTCGCCTGCTCTGCATTCTGTTTTGTCTTGTCTGCAATCTCGTCGATGGATGCCGTGATTTCCTGAATCGCACTTGCCTGTTCCGTAGATCCCTGAGCCAGTGCCTGGCTTGCACTTGCCACCTGGGAAGAACTGAGGGTTACCTGAGTACCTGCCTCGCTGATGTTGGACAGGGCGTTGAGGTTATCATCCACCAGTTTTTTCAATGCGCCTGTCAGTACATCCTCACTGGATTTCACATTAACCTGAACCGTCAGGTTACCGTTTGACACTTCCTTGGCAATATCTGCCTGATATTTCATATTATCGATTACCTTTGAATATTCATCTACCAGTTCGCCAAACTCATCATTATTGTATTTTTCCATCTCAACATCCACACGTCCTGCCGCAATCTCCTTAGCTGCCCGGGACAGCTGGCGGACGGACTTGCTGATGGCCTTGATCAGGCTTGTGGACAGAACAACGGTAATAATAACGGAGATTGCCACCAGTCCAAAGCTGAAGAGATTGGAATTAGTAGCTAAACGCTCTATACTTTCCCTGCTGCTATCCTGTATGGATGAAATTTCCTTCACCAATACATCTGCCTTCTCGCTGTCTGCCCCGATGTCATCCATCGTCTGCCTTATGTCTGTAAGCTCTTGCTGCTGTGTCTCAGCCATTTTATCCCGAATATTATTGATGGAGCTTATTCCAAGCAATACATTTACGATTATAAATAAAGTGGGCACAACAAAAGCTATAATCATTTTAGTTTTCATCTTCATGTTTTTCATCATTATACCTCTCCTTCTTCAATATTTATATTCTCTGCCTGTTCGGCAAGGCTGAGATCCTCGTCATTCAGCAGCTTGTCGGGATCCAGCAGCAATTTCACTGTATCCCCTACCTTTCCGATACCATAGACATACTTGTGATGCTGTTTGTCCGAGCGCCCGATGGCCGGCGGCGGAAGAATATTCTCTTCCCTGATCTCAACTACCTCAGCAATCTGTTCTACAATTAGGCCGACTACTGTGGACTTCACGTTGATCACAATAATACAGGTCCTGTCATTGTACTCAAAGGGCTCCTGCTTGAACCGCAGCCGTACATCGATAACCGGGATCACCTTGCCTCTCAGGTTGATCAGGCCCTTGATGTAATCCTCTGTCTCCGGAATCGCTGTGATTGCCTGAAACTGGATAATCTCATTGACATACTGGATCTTCAGGCCGAAATACTCATTTCCTGATTTAAAGGTCATATATTTGCCCTTCTGGGTATCCGGCTCGCCCGATGCAGTATTCGATTCAATTACCAATCCCTTTAATTCGCTTGTTTCTTCCATGTAGATTACCATCCCTTTCACTAAATTTTATTCAATCAATCCTCCTGGATCCAGTATCAGAGCGATACTGCCGTCTCCCAGCTGCGTACAGCCCGAAAGACCTTTTACTTTCTTAATATAAGGAGGTATTGTCTTTACTACGATCTCCTGTTCTCCGATGAGTTTATCAACAAAGAGACATATCTTCTGATCCTCCACTTCAAGAATCAGCATCATACCATCCTCTACTGCCTCCTTGTATGAGGTCATTCCATACCACTCACCCAGGCGGATCACCGGGAAACAGTCGCCGCGGATCATAATGTATTCGTCCCCGTTGGGCTCGTGGATCATCATATCCTCCCTGACGCGGACAAACTCCTTAATGACGCCGGTCTCCAGTACGAAGGATGAATTTCCGGTCTCCATCACAATCCCGTCGATGATGGCCAGCGTCAGCGGAATTTTCAGGTTCATCACGCTTCCCATCCCCGGCGCACTCTCGATATCCAGCGTGCCTCCGATGGACTGAATATTCTGGACTACCACGTCCATACCTACGCCCCTGCCGGAATACTCCGTGATCTGCTCATTGGTAGAGAACCCGGGAAGGGTGATAAACTGGTACACCTCTTTGTCCTTATAGGCGCTGTCCGGCTTGCTGTCATCCAGCAGCCCCTGCTTTCTTGCCTTCTGGAGGATCTTCTCACGGTCGAGTCCCTTTCCATTGTCGATGACGCTGATCCACACCTTTCCGGCTTCCATTCTGGCTGCCAGCGTGACCTTGCCCTTATCCGGCTTTCCGCTGTCCAGTCTCTCTTCGTTAGTCTCAATACCGTGATCCACCGCATTTCTTACCAGATGCATCAGGGGATCCGAAATATGTTCGATGATATTCTTATCTACCTCGGTGGTCTCCCCGATCATTTCAAATTCAATATCCTTACCCAGCTTCCTCGACACATCGAATACGATGCGGTTCATCTTCTGGAAAATATTCGTCAAAGGAACCATCCGCATAGACATAATGACGTTCTGCAGATCCGTGGAAATCTTCGACATCTGTGCCGCCGCCTTATAAAAGCTGTCAAGGTTCAGGCCCGGCACCTTCAGATCCGGGTTCTGGAGTACAACGGATTCGGAAATCACCAGCTCTCCGATCAGATCCATCAGCTGATCCATCTTGCTTACATTTACGCTGATAAAGGATTTTTCAGCCTTCGGCTTATCCCTCGCCAGCTTCTTCTGCTTGCCGGGCTCTTTGGATTTGATCACGTAATCGCCGGGCGCCACCTGAGGTTTCGCCGGTTTTTCCGGTTTTTCCTCTTCCTTCTTTGTCTCCCCTTCCTTTGCTTCCTGTGCTTTGGTCTCTATCTCCTCCACACTGGAATCCAGGTCGATCTGCAGCTCCTCTCCGCCGAAATCAAATCCGTGCAGGAATTCCTCTGCCTTACATTCAAAAATATCTACTCTCTCTATGGCGTAACCGACATTGATCATCTCCCGGAGTTCCTCTTCACTGCACTGTGCCTGCAGCAAAATACGGAACCCGTCTTCCAGGATCACATCCGCGCTCCCCTCGTCCGTAATAATGTCCTCCGGGGAATACAGCAGATCCTCTGCCACCTCCTTCAGTGCATATACCGTCTTATATGCGTGAATGTTGGACATCTCCGTATCCGGATAAAATGTCAGATAAATCTTATAAAACCGGCTGGCACTTGTGGCAACAGGCGCGATATAAAACTGCTTTGGCTCCTCATGTACGTTTTTCGGCACCGGCTTTTCTTTTTCTTCCCCTCCGCCGTCACTCTGAATCGCATTCAGAAATCTGTCAAGCTCCGCAATGATATCGGTAGCGTCTCCGTCCACCTCATCTCCATTGCGGATCTTATCCATTTCTCCTGTAATGAAATCCGCCACGGATAATACATGCTCCACCAGTTCAAGATGCGGAACATTATCCGGCCTGGATTCCCTCAGATAATAAAAGACATCCTCAAGCTTATGCGAAACAGCCGTTATGTTATCAAACATCATGATACCCGAAGATCCTTTAATGGTATGCATCGTTCTGAATATTTCATTTATGCTGTCTTCATCAAAGCATTCCGCATCCTTCTGGTCAAGAACCATATCCTGCAGCTGCTCCAGCAGCTGTTCATTCTCGAACAGATACATATCCAGCATGCCCTCTGTGTTAAATTCCTCAGCCATATTCTTCTCCTTTCCTGCATATTCTTTAAATGTTCCTTCGTTATATCAGATCTAATTTCTTCAGCGCCTGTTCAAACCGGCCCTGATCAATCGGTTTACCGGAATATATGGTGCATCCCAGTTCAAATGCCATCTTGACATTTTTCTCCTCATTGAGCGCAGTGGTCATGATTACCTTCACCGCCTGGTCCTCCGGGACATTCCGTTCCTTCTCCAGGTTGCGGATCCCCACCAGTGCCTGATATCCATCCATAACAGGCATCATGATATCAAGACAGATGAGATCATAAGGTTCACCATCTTCCAGGGCCATCATAAACGCATCCACTGCTTCCATTCCATCCACAATAACGTCGCATTCACCATATTTGGACAGGAAATTTACCATAAACTTCCTGGTCACAAAATCGTCTTCAGCCAATAGAATCTTCATGTTATCTCTCCTTTACATTTTATTTAATAATGTATATGTTCTGCCCGCGATATCAGACAACTTTTCCTGACGCTCCACCGCTCCCAGATCATATGCTACCTTAGGCATACCATAGACGATACATGTCGATTCGTCCTGCCCGATAGTCCTGGCTCCGGCCCTTCTCATGGCCAGCAGTCCCTTTGCACCATCACCTCCCATTCCGGTTAAAATAATTCCTACTGCATCGGCACCTGCTGTCTTTGCAACGGAATCAAATAAAACATCCACTGATGGACAATGTCCGTTTACCTTCGGTCCGGGTTTAATGTCAACGCGGTACTCCCCGCTGACCTTTACCAGCCTCATATGCCGGTCCCCTCCCGGGGCGATAAGCATGCGTCCCGGCACAACCCGATCCCCGGTCTCCGCTTCCTTCACCTGGATCCGGCAGTTGTCATTCAGCCTCTTCGCATACATCTTGGTAAACCCGGGGGGCATATGCTGCACTGCCACAATTCCCGGAATATCCGTACCGAACTCCTTAACAACACTTAAAATCGCCTCGGTGCCGCCTGTGGAAGCACCGATCGCCACAATAAGATTATTTTTATTTACAGAAAGGTGCGACTGTTGCTGCACCATAGCTGTTTTCCTCACATTATCAATCTGAGCCGCCGCTGCGATCTTCACCTTCACCAGAAGGTCATTTTTTACAAACTCCTCCAGCTGCGCCCGGTTTGACACGGCAGGCTTTGCCACGAAATCCACAGCCCCGGCATTCAGCGCGTCAAACACCTTGTCACTCAGAGAACTGATCACCACAGTACGCTGCGGATACTGGGGCATCAGCTTTCGCAGAAACTCAATTCCGTTCATGCGGGGAAGCTCGATATCCAGCGTCATAACATCCGGATGGTGGGCCAGGATGGCATCCCGGGCCGCAAAAGCGTCGCCGGCAGTAGCCACGATCTGGATCGCCGGATCCTTGCTCAGATTCTGGACCAGCATTTCCCTGAAAACGATTGAGTCATCCACAACAAGCACCTTAATTGGTCCCATAAATCAGCCCTTCCCTTCTTTTTTTCTAAACACAGATGACTGGACAGTTTCAAACAGCCCACTGCCGCTCTCTAATGACTCCGTCAGCCCAATGATAAGATATCCCCCGGGTTCCAGGCAGTCGTAAACCTTCTGTACCAGCTCCCTCTTTGTGTCTCTATCAAAGTATATCATAACATTGCGCAAAAATACAGCATGCATTTTTTTCCTGAAAGGAAACGGGTCCATCAGGTTAAATTTGCGGTAGATCACCTGCTGCTTCAGCTCATCCTTCACCTGATACTGGCTTCCCCCTGCCAATGGCACAAAAAAATGTTTCTTCCAGTGCTCTGGAACATTCTTAAGCCCCTCTGCCTTGTAGACCCCCCTCATGGCCTGCTGCAGCGCTTTCGTGGAAATGTCGGTAGCAAGGACACGATAATCCCACTGGTTCCGTTCCAGTCCCAGAAAGTCCGTGATCACCATGGCAAGCATATAGGGCTCCTCTCCAGTGGACGCCGCGCCGCACCAGACCCGGATATCCTTACTGCCGCGTTCCTTCTGCCTGATCCACGGCAGTATTACATTTCTCAGGCATTCCAGATGTTCAAATTCCCTCATAAAAAAAGTATAATTGGTAGTCAGAAGATTGACCAGCATCTTTTCCTGCGCTCCCGCCTGATTGTTCAGCACCGCCTGCATAAAATCCTTAAAGCTGTTCCATCCGCCCGTCCGGATGAAGTTTTCCATCCGCCCCCTGACGATCTCTTTCTTGTCTTTCAGCTCTATCCCATAATGTTGTTTCATATAGACCGAAATCTGCTGAAATTCTTCCTCTGTCATAATAACCCTATCCCTCCGTCAAATAAAATATTAAATAAAAATCATGAGCCATTTAACATAATTGACGCGATATTTTGTCACATATCCCAAAAATATCTGCATTGAACTTCTGCCCCGCCTCCCCTCTCATTATATCCAGGGCAGCTTCTCTGCTATGGTTATCTTTCCCGGTAAGTCTGCAGTATTCCGCCATCACTGCCACAATCTGGGCTGCCAGCGGGATCTCATCCCCCGCCATCCCTGACGGATAACCGCTGCCGTCCCAGTTCTCATGATGGCACCGGGCAATATCGATGGATGTATTGATAAAATCATTATAATCGTTATTTACATAGAGGTCGCCCAAAAGCTTTGCCCCTATCGTAGTATGCTTCTGTAATGCAGCCGTCTCCTCCTGCGTGAGCGCCCCTTCCTTTCGAAGAATCTCTGCCGGGACTCCGATGTTCCCGATATCACAGAGCGGCGCCGCCAGTTCAATGGCGTCGATAAACGTATCCGAAATCTTATCCTCAAAAAGAGGGGAGAGCTGCATCCCCTGGGCAAGAATCTGGCAGTTCCGCTTCAGGCGCCCGGTATAGCTCTCATCATAATCGGCATTCTGGGCAGCAATATGTGCCAGGGCATACAGTATATTTTTCTTTTCCTGTTCCATCTGCCGCAGCTGTTCGCTCACTGAGATCTGCAGTCTCCGGTTCATCTCCGCCAGCTTGTGCCCCGTTTCATACAGCCGCAGATGAACCCCCACCCGGGCCTGTACCAGTTCGGCGATAAAAGGCTTAGTGATATAATCGGCCCCCCCAAGCCGGAAACCCTCCACAATATCCTGGGGGTTATCGAAGGCCGATATAAATACAATAGGAATACTCCGCGTCGCCTCTTTCGACTTCAGTCTTCTGCACAATTCATAACCGTCCATCTCCGGCATGGAAATATCTGTCAGGACAAGATGCGGAAGCTGTTCCTTCACCAGTTCCAGCGCCTGCTTTCCGCTTTCCGCCAGAACGGGAATGCAGTTCATATTTTTTATGATTTCTTCCAGAATCAGCCGGTTCGGCTCAAGATCATCAACGATCAGAACCCTCTGACCCTCCATGCTCTTCTCTTCTTCACTCATGCCATCACCCCTCTA
The DNA here is from genome assembly GCA_948467395.1 of uncultured Clostridia bacterium. GTDB lineage: Bacteria > Bacillota > Clostridia > Lachnospirales > Lachnospiraceae > Eubacterium_F. Next base: position 46,784 of record CAOKDX010000018.1, read on the forward strand.
TCTGCAGGATATCATTTAATTCGGCATACTGTGCCGTTATCCTTTCATAGTTTTCCTTTTGGATCGCCATCTTCAGCCGCAGGACGATCCGCTTCACATCCGGCGGTGCCTCCAGAGTCAGCTGCCGCACGGTCTCCATAAACATCTCCGCCTTTTCCCAGTTCTCCATCTCCACACAGAGGATCAGCTTGGACAGCACCTTTTTCAGATTATCCCGATTCTCCTGTGTGCCGTATTTCTTAATATTGTCCTCTTCCTCCTCTTCCGGGCCGTCCGGCCAGTTGTATTCTCCTGCCGCGGGCTGCGCCAGCCAGTCTCCCTGTCCCACTGGATGGTTCTCCTCTTCGCAGATGCCCACCCAGATGGAGAAGGAGAAAGTACTTCCCTTATTCTTCTCACTCTCAACCTCGATGGCGCCCCCCATCAGCTCAGCCAGCTGCTTACTGATATTCAGTCCCAGGCCGGTGCCGCCGTATTTTCTTGAAATGGATGCATCCACCTGTGAGAAGCTCTGGAAAAGCTTATCCTTATCCTCCTGATCAATGCCGATACCCGTGTCCTTCACGATAAAAAACAGTTCCATGCGGTCTTTCACCTGCGCCGTCTTCACAACCTCCACCGTGATCTTTCCCACTGATGTGAATTTCTGTGCATTGGACAAAAGATTATTCAGGATCTGTACAATCCTCAGCTCATCCCCGATAATATGCTCCGGTATCTGAGGGGAAACTGTCATGAAAAAGCCAAGCCCCTTTTCCGTGATCTTGTTTATATGGTTGTCTCTGACATAATCCAGCATATCGCGGAAATGGAACCGGCGGGGCTCCAAAGTGAACTTCCCTGCCTCCAGCTTTGAAAAATCCAGAATATTATTAATAATCTTATTCATATCACCGCAGCACCGTTCAATAAGCCGCAATGACTTCTCCACTCTGCCGTCAATCTCCTCATCCAGCAGCTCTTTCACATTTCCCAGTATTCCGTTTACCGGCGTCCGCAGTTCATGGGTCACATTGGCGACAAACTCCGATTTCACCTTCATCGCCTGCTGCGCTTCTTCCCTTACCTGCTCGATTTCCCTTCCCAAATGCTCTCTCTCCAGCATGTCATTCGCCATACATATGTATAAGCCGGAAAAATCATCCGTGACGATCTTTGCCTCTACCGGGAAACAGGTTTTATTCGTCCGGTATGCCACAAGATTATGCACCTCTGCATCGAGCGGAAACCAGGTATCCGAACTGTTTGTACAAGCCTTAAACATATTGGGGAAAATCTCATCGATCTTCCTGCCCCTCAGTTCATCTTTCCCCCCCAGCTTCTCCCTTGCCACCGCATTGGCATAAGAAATAACCCCGGAATGGTCAAATGTGATCACAATCTCAAGGGCGTTTTCCATTGGGAAGGTCAGACTCAGATTCTCTTCCATCGCAATCCCTCCTGCACCAAAAAAGGGCCGGCTGAGAACCGCAGCCCTCTGAAAGACGCCAGGCGCCTTCCACTTCATGAAACGAGAACTTATCAAAAAGGTAAAAAAGGCAACAAAAAAATCTCTTTTTTTGCTGCCTGCTTTGTAAACTATGTATCATTGAAATTCAAACATCTTTATCACTTCTACAACATTGAAGAAATCCACTTTAGCAAGCCCAAAACACTCCAGCATATCCGGTGAGAACAAACCGCATTCACCGCCCATTATCATATCAAATGCGATATTATTCGCATATACACTCTTATATACTCTCGGACTCACCAGCGCATCATAGACATCGGCAATCGCCACGACCTGCGCGCTTATAGGAATTTCTTCTCCTACCAGATGATCCGGATAACCATTCCCATCCCATCTCTCGTGATGATACCGGCAGATCTCATAACAATACTTATAAAACTCGCTGTCATGATTCCCATAAAACTTCTCCAGTATATCACAGCCAATGGTTGTATGGGTCTTCATAACCTCAAATTCCTGTGTTGTCAGGCGTCCCGGTTTCAGCAAAATAGAATCCGGAATGCCAATCTTGCCTATATCATGCAGGGCAGACGCTCTGGTAATCTCTGAAATCTGAGTATCCGTAATGCCATATTTCGGAAAATACTGCTGAAGATACTTGAGCATGATCCTGGTAAAATATTTGATACGCCTTGTGTGCTCTCCTGTCTCGGCACTTCTGAATTCTACCACCGAACTCAGTGCGTCAATCATAAATTCATTGGTCTCGCGAATCTCCTTCTCCTGGGCCCGGATGGCTTTCTCCTGCTCCTTCAGGCGCTGTTCCATATTCCGCTTATTCTGATACAGTTCTATGATGTTCCTGCTTCTTCTCTTAACAATGCGCGGATAGAACGGTTTGTGCATTACATCCGCAACGCCGTATGTATAGGCCTTTCCCTCACTATTGCTGACGCTCTCGCCAGTAATCAGTATGACCGGGATCTTCTCGATGAGATTCTGTTCTTTCATATAATCAAGAACCTTAAATCCATCCATGACAGGCATCACAATATCCAGCAGGATCAGGACGATATCTGTGCTGTTCTGAATCTGTGTGACTGCCTTCTGACCATCCTCCGCTTCCAGTATTTCATACTCCTCGCGGAACATCTCCGCCAGTACGGCGCGGTTTACTTCTTCATCATCAACAATCAAAATCTGCTGCTTATTCATACTCTTCCCTCATCACTTCTTCTACTGTTTATAATCTGCTATAAATCTACCACTTTTTAATACAAATGTCAAGCAGTGTTTTCACCCGGTATCCCCCCGCTAACTCAGTATCTCATTCGTCTCCTGCAGCACCTTGCGCATTTCCTCTGTCATACGGGTGACACTGGTCATATAATCCTTTATCATCAGTCCCTTGTCTGACATCTGGGTGGTATTTTCTGCCGCTCCTGCCACAGTGGCCAGCATCTCGCTTGTGGCCTCATTGAAATTCTCTACTACCCGGTTAACGTCATCAATTGCCCGGTGGATTCCCTCATCGCTGGCCTGGGCATTTCCCACCGCCGTCTTGGAGTTCTCCGACAAGGCCTGGATACTGGACGCCACAACGGCGAATCCCCTTCCTGCTTCTCCTGCCCTGGCGGCCTCAATGGAGGCGTTCAGGGAGAGGAGATTGATTTCCTCCGCAATGTTCTCTACATTGCTTGTCATTACATTGTACTGCTCCACACTGTCGTTAATATGGTCCATGGATCCGATAATGTTGGAATTCAGTTCCTGCAGCTCATTCATATGGGTGATGACATTTTCCATTTCCCTGCTGCTCTCCACCCCGGAATCCCGGATCACATCGGCATGCTCCTTCACCACGGCAATCTTTTCCGTCAGCTCTTCAAAAATACTCTGCAGCCGGTTATTCATATCGAGAACCTTCTCATTGATATCGCTCACCTTATGCCGCTCCCGGCGGATGCAGTCCAGCATATACTGATAACAGTTCTCCTTCTCGTTGATCCCCCGGGCAAGGGCAATGGCCATCTCCCGGCAGGAGCGGTAACCGCAGGCGTGGCAGTCGAAGTTTCTGTCCTGCTCCGTAAACTTGCCGAGGGCCTCAAAGCTCTTTTCAATCTCTGTCTCGGAGATCGTGGTGACGTTCTCGTTCTTCTTTTTGTAGCCCCGCAGGAAATCCTCCAGTCTCAGTTCTTTATCAAACTGGGCAAACTGCTTATCCACACCTTTCCGGGTAGTATTTTCCTTCCGTCTCTTCCTTGCGTGCTTCTCCACATCGTACATAATATCATTCATGGCAAAGAGATGATAGTTGACACCGGTAGCCGGTCCCCCGTTGCAGCCGTTTTCACAGTTCAGAACGTCAAACACATCCGGCATATCCTCCCTCTTCAGCTCACAATATGTATTCAGATCCTTGTACAGCTTCTCGGTTCCCTCGGAGGTGATCACCTCCATATCCGGATCATGGATCAGCAGATTGCTCATCAGTCCGCCCGGCTTCGGATAGATGGCACCCTCCATACCCTGCTGGCCGTCAAACTCAAATTCACTGTATATCTTGATTTTGGGAAGCTCTACCCCATTCTCCTTGAAATAATCCTGGAGATGCTCCATCGTGACATTATAGTCGATCACTCCCGTATCATGAAACTCGTCAATCTTTGCAATGCACGGGGACAGCGCTGCAATCTTCCCCCGGAATCCCAGCACCTTTCTCATATAGATGGCGATACACATCATCGGGCTCTGAACCGGGGACAGCTGCGGGATCAGCTCATGCTTGTGCTTCTCAATATAGTTCACCACCGCCGCACAGGGCTGGGAGATTACCTTGGTCCCGGGATTCTTCTTCATATATCGGATATGCGCCCAGGTACATATATCCGCCCCCAGTCCTACATCATAGATGGCTTTCACCCCCTGATTGCGCAGCCACTGCAGGGCATGGCGCCAGTTTCCGTCAAAGGCGATCTTAATGGCGGGCGCTGCGATCATGGCCACTTCTTTCCCATCCCTTAGATCCTGAAGAAACGCATCGATATCATCCCGGAAAAATCTTGCCCCATGGGTACAGGCATTGATACAGGCACCGCATTTAATACATTTCTCATCATCAATCTCAATCCTCAGCTTCTCATTCTCATCAAACCGCCCCACATTGGCGTCCCCCACCGGACATACCCTGACACAGGCATTGCACCCAACACATTTATCTGTTCTCACATCAACAATACTCACAATCCCTTCCTCCTTTTGTCTGTCTCTCCCCTCTGCCTTCCCATGCTGTCACGTTCTTTCTTATTATATAAAATTATAAAATACCGAATGGCTGGTGTCAACCGCCATTTTCCCTCCACAGCACCGGAACCTCCCTCCGTGCAGGCGTCAGGACAGGAACTGTTTCAGCACGGATATAAACACATCCATGTCAAGCGGCTTGGCTATATGGGCGTTCATGCCATTTTTCAGCGCCGCCTCCTTATCCTCTTCCAGGGCATTTGCCGTCATGGCAATGATCGGCAGGTCCCGGACATCCTTCCTTGGCAGATTCCGGATGGTCCGGGTCGCCTCATATCCGTTCATAATCGGCATCTGGACATCCATCAGTATCGCATCATAATAATTCTCCTCCGACGCCGTCACCATAGATACCGCATCCGTTCCGTCTGGCGCCGACTCTACAACAAAGCCCGCCTCTGTCAGAATCACTTCTGCAATCTCACGGTTCAGTTCGATATCCTCCACCAGAAGAATGCGCTTGCCACTGAAATCCGCCAGAGTCCATGCGTCCGCTTTCTTATCCTCTTTATCCACAAGATTGTTGGCGGCAAGCAGTGCCGATTTCAAATCCGACATAAAGAGAGGCTTGGCGCAGAATGCCGTGATCCCGGCCTCCTTTGCCTCTTCCTCAATATCCGACCAGTCATAGGCGGTGAGGATAATGATGGGAGCCTCATCCCCCACCACCTTGCGGATCCTCCTTGCCGTATCTACCCCGCTGGTCTCCGGCATCTGCCAGTCAATAATATAGGTGTGATAGGAATCCCCTTCCTCATAGGCACTTTTTGCCCGGTACACCGCCTCTCTTCCGGAAGTCGTCCACTCCGAACGGAGTCCGATATGCTTTAGCATCTTGCTCACACTGTCACAGGTATTGAAATCATCATCCACCACCAGCGCCCGCAATCCCTGGAGTTCCCGGATCTGCTCCGCATTCTTCTCCACATCCTGCAGCTTCAGTGTAAATTCCACGGTAAATGTACTCCCTTTGCCTACCTCACTCTCCACCGTGATGGTGCCGTTCATCATCTCAATGATATTTTTCGTGATCGCCATGCCCAGCCCCGTGCCCTCGATGCCGGAACGGGTGGCCGTATTTTCCCGCTCGAATGGTTCGAATATGTGATCCACAAAATCCTTCGACATGCCGATACCGTTGTCTTTAATAATGAAAATATAATCGCCATATCCGTGGCGGAATGTAGTCTTCTGCATGATGCGGAAGGAGATAGTCCCCCCCGCCGGCGTATATTTCACCGCATTGCTCAGAAGATTAATAAATACCTGGTTGATCTTCAGGGCATCCGCGATGACGTCCTCATTGGCCACCTCAAAGGTGTCTATAAACAATTCCAGCTGCTTTGCCTTTACCTGGGGCTGAATGATATTGACCAGATTATGCATCAGCTCCGATATATTGCACTCCTGTTCCTTGATCTGCACCTTGCCGCTCTCGATCCGGCTCATGTCAAGAATATCATTGATCAGGCTCAGCAGATGGTTACTGGAGGACAGCACCTTCTGCAGGCAGTCCCGCACCTGGTCCTTATTATCAATATGGCTGACAGCAATGGTAGCAAATCCGATAATGGCGTTCATCGGGGTCCGGATATCATGGGACATATTGGACAAAAAGGTCGTCTTTGCCCGGTTTGCATGCTGCGCCTGCATCAGCGCATCCTGCAGCGCCTGAGTCTGCTCCCTCTGCTTCTGCACCTGGTCGGTAATATCCCGGGACACCACCATCACCATAATATCATCCGTGTCGTTATCCTTCGTCATCACAAATGACTGCCGGACACACATCTGCTTCTCCGGATTCTCCCATGCCCAGTAATCCACGGTAACCTCCGCGTCCCCCTCTTCAAACCGCTCCCGCAGGGAATCCGTATTGACTACAGAGCCGTAATCCTCCATGGATTCCTCCAGCACATGCTGTTTCCACTGCTCAAAGCATTCCGAGGCACGGCACGGCGCCTGCAGTCCGACTCTCTCAAGAAGTGAGACCTCCTGTCCGTCAGATATGCGGGTGACGTCCTGATCGATCCTGTCCTGGGTCAGGTTAAATTCAAAGGTGCAGAAAGAATTGGATGTAATGGCGATACGGTACTGCCTTTCCTTGCGGTCCGCCAGAGACATTTCTTCCTTGATGCGCATCTCTTTTTTCTTCACCTCAGTAATATTCTGACGGATAAAGAGAACCTTGCTGACTCTGCCCTCTTTCCTTTCCAGGCAGATAATGTTCATATGCTCCCACTCCTCACGGCCATCCCGCAGCACATGACATTCCAGAAGCCGGTCATTCTGCTCTTTCATGGAAGCAGCAATGGCATCCAGACCGATCTCTCCGGCAAATTCCTCCCTTTCACTCTCCTCGATCATCAGGGAACAGAGGTGCCTGAACAGCTCCTCATAGCTTCCGCTCACCGGAATCCCGCTGTTCTCCGGCCTGGTCCCCATCAGATACTGGTAGGTGCCATTTTCCAGATCCACCATGGTATAACGGGTAAAGAGGGTATTGACGCCATGGATGACATAGCCCATCTCCCGGTTCTCCCTCTCCAGCAGCTTCTTTTTCCTGCCAGCCCGCACCACAAGGGTGATAATATAGATTACAAACAGCAGGATCAGCATAAATTCCAGCTGGATTCCCACAAGATTTTCGTCCCGTATCATCTTCTGGGTCACATTCTTCGGGAAGGTCTGCACCAGAACGAAATCGTTTCTAGGCAGATAGATAACACAGATATTATCCGTACCGCAGTCCGGGGCACAGATAAAAGCTCCCTCACCCTGTCTCTCAAATATCTTTTCCGCCTCATCCGCCGTATCCCTATCGATCACCCCGGAACCAGTCAGCAAATTCAGCAGCTTTTCGTTGTACTCCCTGTCATCCGAACCGGCTACCACCCTGCCCTCTGGTGTGCACAGATATACCTCTGCCTTTTCGCCAAAATAAGAGGTAGCCAGCATATCCTGCAGATATTCCTCTGCCAGATAAGCTCCCCGGAGCACTCCGATGATCTCGCCCTTATACCTCACGGGGGCATAGAAGTTCACCATCGTTTCGTCAAAGAAATGTGAATCAAATACAACGGAAATCCCGTCCTCTCCCCTCATGCCATTGTTGTAGAAATCCCGGTCACGCACATCCGCTGTCCGCCCGTCCGCAGCATGGTCCCTGCCTTCTGCATCCGTATATATCAGCGCGTCAAAAAGCGTGTTCTCCTCCATTTCCTGCAGCATCTCCGACGTGATCACCGGCTCAGTCAGACCCTCGCCCACAAAATATGAATGCACATTGATGCGGTTCAGGGCATCGCTCAGCTCCTCGTCCAGCTGTCCCGCCTTCAGGCGGGCCGAGTCCGCCGCATAATTCTTGTTGCGCTCCTCCATGCGCACGCTGTTTTGTGATGTATACCAGGCAAAGAGGGCGATAATCGCCGCCAAAAGGATCACTACATAAAGGATTTCCTGTATCGATTTCTTTCTTTTCATAAACTACTCCTCCAGAATGTACCAGTTCAGGGATGAAAAAAGAACAGGCGCTACAATCTGGCTTATATCGCTTGTAAACCGCCTGTCCTCCCTACTTAGAAATTATGCGTTTACGATCTTTCCGAAATCCGGTTTCAAAGACGCTCCGCCAATCAGTCCCCCGTCTATATCCGGTTTGGCAAGAAGCTCCGCCGCATTGCCGGCATTCATGGAACCGCCGTACTGGATGCGGACCGCCTCTGCTGTCGCCGCGTCATACACCTCGCCGATCACCTGACGGATCGCTGCACAGACCTCCTGCGCCTGGTCCGCTGTGGCCGTCTCGCCGGTCCCGATAGCCCAGATAGGCTCATAGGCGATCACTGCCCGCTTCGCCTGATCTGCCGTTACATTCTGAAAGGCGATCTTGATCTGCATACGGATCCAGTCCACATAGATTCCCTGTTTTCTCTGGGTCAGCGTCTCACCGCAGCAGATAATGGGAGTGATATTATGTTCAAAGGCTTTCCGCACCTTCTTATTCACAGTCTCATCTGTCTCGGCAAAGTACTCTCTTCTCTCCGAGTGGCCGATGATCACATATTTTACCCCGGCATCCACCAGCATATTGGGAGAGATCTCGCCGGTATAGGCGCCGCTCTCTTCAAAGTAAAGATTCTCCGCTCCGATATTTACATTGCTCCCCTTTACCGCCTCTACTGCGGGAACAATATCGACAGCCGGCACACAGAATACCACATCTACATCATCATTTTTCACCAGTGGCAGCAGCTCGTCAATCAGGGCCTTCGCCTCACTGGGAGTCTTATTCATTTTCCAGTTGCCCGCAATAATCCTTCTTCTGGACATATAAATCCCTCCATACTCTCAATTTATAAGCTTGACTTTTTTTGACTAGTTATTTATCATTTGCTGCGAACTACAAAGGTGTAGCCGCAGCCATATTTTTTCTGACTAGTTATTTATCATTTGCTGCGGCTACACCTGGGAGGTCTTTTCCTTCCAGGAATTCCAGGGATGCGCCGCCGCCCGTGGAAATATGGGTCATTTTATCCCCAAAACCAAGCTGGTTCACTGCCGCTGCGCTGTCGCCGCCTCCGATAATGGTAGTAGCGCCGTCCAGCTCTGCCATCGCTTTCGCCACCTCAATGGTTCCCTTGGCGAAATTCGGCATCTCAAAGCATCCCATCGGTCCGTTCCAGACAACCGTCTTTGCACCCTTAATGGCGTCTGCAAATAATTTAGAGGTTTCCGGTCCGATATCAAGTCCCTCCATATCGGCAGGAATCTCCCCGCGCCCTGCCGTTTTATAATTGGCGTCATTGGAAAAATCATCTGCCACTACAGTATCAATCGGGATCAACAGCTTCACGCCCTTCTCCTCCGCCTTCTTCTCCATGTCAAGGGCATACTGTTTGTAGTCCTCCTCAAGAAGGGATTTTCCCACCTCTTCTCCGTGTGCCGCCATAAATGTATATGCCATTCCTCCTCCGATGATCAGCGTATCCACCTTGTCAAGAAGGTTATTGATCACGGATATTTTGGATGAAACCTTTGCCCCGCCAAGGATAGCCACAAAGGGCCGTTCCGGATTATTTACCGCATTTCCGAGGAAGTCAATCTCTTTCTGCATCAGATAGCCTACTACAGCGGTATCTACATACTGGGTTACTCCCACATTGGAGCAGTGTGCCCGGTGCGCAGTTCCGAAAGCATCGTTGACAAACACATCAGCCAGAGAAGCAAGATCCTTAGAGAACGCCTCTTCATTCTTGGTCTCCTCTTTGCGGTAACGCGTATTCTCGAGAAGAACAACCTCGCCATCCTTCATGGCCTCTACGGCTGCTCTTGCATTGTCGCCAACGACGCTGGCATCTGGCGCAAATTTCACGTCCTGTCCAAGAAGCTCCGTGAGACGGGCTGCCACTGGTGCCAGGGAGAGCTCTGGTTTCGGTTCCCCCTTCGGCTTGCCCAGGTGAGAGCACAAAATTACTTTGCCGCCATCGGCAATAAGCTTCTTGATCGTCGGCAGGGCTGCCACAAGACGGTTCTCATCCGTAATCTTACCATCCTGCAGCGGCACGTTGAAATCACAGCGGACAAGAACCCGCTGTCCTTTTACATTGATATCATCAACAGATTTTTTATTCAGCATATTTACCCTCATTTCTGCAAGGTGAACCTCATTCACCTCTGCTATTTTTTTGCGCATAATGCAATGTTTGTGCCGCAGCGCAGACACAAACCTGCGGTAACAACAAAGAGTCCGGCCCTGACGACCGGACCCCTTTTAGGATCATTGCAATATCTTGTCCTGCAGACTTATGCCAGCTCGCTGAAGTACTTGATCGTACGAACCATCTGGCTTGTATAAGAATTCTCATTGTCATACCAGGATACAACTTGAACCTCATACAGATCATCGGATACTTTGGAAACCATAGTCTGTGTAGCGTCAAACAGAGAGCCAAATCTCATTCCGACAATATCGGAAGATACGATCTCGTCCTCATTGTATCCGAAGGATTCATTTGCAGCAGCCTTCATGGCAGCATTGATTCCCTCAACTGTCACATCACTCTTCTTAACAACTGCTGTCAGAATCGTGGTGGAACCAGTAGGAGTAGGTACACGCTGTGCAGAACCGATGAGTTTGCCATTCAGCTCCGGAATTACAAGACCGATTGCTTTAGCAGCTCCAGTGCTGTTCGGAACAATATTGACTGCAGCAGCACGGGATCTTCTCAGATCGCCTTTTCTCTGCGGTCCGTCCAGAGTCATCTGGTCACCGGTATAAGCATGGATCGTAACCATAATACCAGACTGAACTTCTGCATACTTATTCAGGGCGTCTGCCATAGGAGCAAGGCAGTTTGTCGTACAGGAAGCTGCTGAAATAATGGTATCCTCTGCTTTCAGTGTCTCATGATTGGTGTTATATACGATAGTAGGAAGGTCATTTCCTGCCGGAGCGGAGATAACAACCTTTCTTGCACCTGCATTGATATGAGCCTGTGCCTTATCCTTGGAGGTATAGAAGCCGGAGCACTCAAGAACTACGTCTACGCCAAGCTCACCCCACGGGCAGTTATTAGCATCCGGGAAAGCATAGATTTTAATCTCTTTTCCGTCTACTGTGATGGAATCATCGCTGGCAGATACGGAATCTGCTTTCTCATATTTACCCTGGGAAGAATCATACTTAAGAAGATGCGCAAGCATCTTAGGGCTTGTCAGATCGTTGATCGCTACTACCTCATAACCTTCTGCACCAAACATCTGTCTGAATGCAAGACGTCCAATACGTCCAAAACCATTAATCGCTA
>CAOKDX010000019.1 GCA_948467395.1 uncultured Clostridia bacterium
CCTTAAGTTTTTATCTTAAGGATAAAATAATATGCATGGATGGCATTAGTAAAAGTTGCATGGAGGCACGGAATATGAAAAAAAGGATACAGTATTTGTATGAATTTTATTAGACAAGCTATGTTCGAGTTAGGTGGATATAGCTTATTTGGATTAAGGGAGAAATTGCATTGAAGGAGAAAAATATACTGATAACAGGAGGCTCTCAGGGTATTGGCGCTAAAACGGCAGAGTATTTGTCTTCGCAGGGAGCAACGATTATTCTGGTGGCAAGAAATGAACAAAAATTAAGGAAGATGCAGGAGGGTCTGCCAGGGACATCTTTTGCTTTTTCTTATGATTTACAGAATTTAAAGGATATAGAAAATATATTCCAATATTGTTTAGATAATAAAATAAAACTTCATGGCATGGTTCATTGTGCGGGCATCAATCGGGATATCCCTGTTAAGTATAATGACATTGATATGATGAAAGAAACCTTTGTCGTTAATTATATGGCATTTGTAGAGCTGGGTAAATATTTTATGAAAAAGAAGTATTCGGCAGACGGCGGAAGTATTGTGGCAATCTCTTCCTCGGCAGCAAATACACTGCCTCCGGGAATGTGTACATATGCATCATCTAAACTTGCTTTAGAGGGGGCGGTCAAGATAATGGCAAAGGAATTTTTAAAAAGAAAAATCCGTGTAAATGCAATAGCGCCATCGTGTGTTGATACAGAAATGATTGATAATGCGCCATTCATAAATGTAGATGATATAGAAATGACTCAGCCACTTGGCTTGATTGAGCCAATATACATTTCTTATTTAATAGAATATCTGATATCAGAGAAATCCAAATATATTACGGGAACTACGATACCAGTATATGCAGGAGCAGTATAGGAGGATATAAATGAAGTATTATCTGGTTGCGGGGGCTTCATCCGGAATGGGACGTGAAACGGCAATTCAACTTTCTGATAATGATACTACTATTATTCTTGTATCACGGCGGAAAGATGCTTTGGAAAGTGTCCAGAAAGAATTGTCAGGGGATAGTATTGTTATTCCATGCGATTTGACAAAATCAGAAGAAATAGGCCATTTGTTTCAAGTTTTGGCGGATCAAAAGATTAAACTGGATGGGATGGTTTATTGTGCAGGAATTTGTTTTACAAAGGCGCTTAAAGTAATGGATCAGGGGGATTTGGAAAACATGTTTCGGCTTAATGTCTTTGGATTTTATGAAATGTGCCGCTGTTTTCAGAAAGTGAAGGCATCAAATAAAGGAGCTTCCATCGTCGGGATTTCTTCTTATGCGGCCGTCACACGAGAAACCGGAATGTCTGCATATGCGATGACAAAAGAGACGATGAACGTTCAGGCTCAGGTGCTGGCAAAAGAATTTCTAAAGAGAAGGATTCGGATCAATACGGTGATGCCGGCCTATGTGATGTCTAAAATGAATGGTGTAGAAAATACATGGACAGAGGAAGAAATTATGCTGGCAGAACAGAAACAGCCGCTGGGACTTATACCGATTGCCAGTGTGGTGAAACTTATTTTGTTTTTGCTGTCTGATGATGCAGAATATATTACTGGTGAGACGATTGCCATGAGCGCAGGATATCATGGATAGGAGGCGATGAAATGAAGGGGCAGTATTCAAACATAAAGATAGCAGGTATTGCTTCAGCAGTTCCATCTTATGTTATGGATAATATGGAATACATAGATTTGTTTGGGAAGAGACGGGTTGTGAAGCAGGCTAAGATGACAGGGGTATACCGGCATCATTTGTCGCGGCGTTATCAGAAGACCTCAGATCTCTGTATGCGTGCGGCGGAGGAGATGATAGAGCATTTGGGCTGGAACAGGGAAGAAATTAAAATTTTGCTTTTTGGTACCCAGTCTGCTGATTATGACATCCCATCGACATCGATTGATTTGTCAGCGCGTCTTGGGTTAGGTAAAGACTGTATGGCCTTTGATATCAATCTTGGATGTTCGTCATATGACCTTGGAATACAGGCGGCAGCAGGATTACTGCAGAGTCAGCCGGACGGTACGAAGGCGCTGGTGATGATGGGAGATATGGCCTACGTGCCTTCTGGTGGCGTATGGGAGAAACAGGATATTATAAATATCATGATGTTTGGTGCCGGTGGTGGCGTTGTGGGGATAGAAAAGCAGCCGGGAAATGATTTTACCTTTTGTAATTTTAGCGATGGTACCGGATGGGATGCTATATTGAAGTATCGTTGGACGGCTACATTGATGAAGGGAAACCATGTTTTTGAATATGCGATCAATGATGTGGCAGAAAATCTGATGAAATTTCAGGATGAACTGAAGCGGACTGCCGATTCTACGGATTATTTTGTGTTTCATCAGGCACAGAAATTGATTGTGGATAATATTGCAGATGTATGTGGGCTGCCGAAAGAAAAAGTTATTACTTCATATGAAGAATACGGAAATACGTCAGGAGCATCCGTAGCTATTACAATATGCCATAACCGGGACAACTTTATTGATAAAGATAAGGTGAATATTTGCAGCTGTGGCTTTGGCGTCGGGTTGTCCATGGGGATTTCTTTTTATCAGATAGACCCAAAGTGTGTTTTGCCAATCATTGAGACAGATGAACATTATGATGAACATATGAAGCATAATGGCATTTTGTACAAAAGAAGAGCACTTTTAATGGATCCATGCACAGAGATAGGTAAAATGATTGCGCGGCAGCTGGATCGCGCCAGCTGCAACCTGAGCTTGTGTGGGGACAGGAGCACTTTAGAAGAACTGCATTCTCAATTCTTTTGGAAAGATTGTGATTTGTTTGTCGACAATCTGGAAAAAGCAGTAGAAGATGTTTCACAAAAATACGATGCGGTGATTTATGATATGGATAATCACTCAAAAAAACAGATACACGAACAGATTTCCTTCTTGAAACAGCAGGATATGTTGAGTGATACCTGTGATGTCATATTGGTGTCGCCTGAAAGTGAAAGCGAGACTTCGCTGCGCAATTTTATGTCGAACATAACAGAGGAATTTGGCTGTAGGGCAAATACAGTGGCATATGTACCAGATAGTTTTGATCTTTTTCCAGATATAGGTGACAATACGGACTGGATAGACCGTCAGATTTATTCGGAAGAACCGGAAAAAATGTCAAGACCTTTCTTTTTGACAAATGCCATAATAAGATTGGTATCATTAGAATTTGCAGCTGTTTCGCAGACTGTGATTCATGTGTCAGATACAGTTAATAAATTTAGTTAAGAAAAGGAGAGGAAGAAATGACTTTACAGGAAAAAATTGAATTTTTGGAAGAAATTATGGATGTGGAAGAGGAAACCCTGACTGCGGAAACAATTTTGGATGAAATAGAGGAATGGGATTCGCTAAGTACGTTGTCTTTAACAGTAGAGATGAAAAAAAGATACAATAAGATCCTTACCACAGAAATTATAAAGAATTTTAAAACTGTTGACGATGTATGTCAGTTTATTCCCGATTAGGAGGAAAACCGATGCGTGGAGAATTGGAGCATATTTGTATTGAAGGTATTGTTACTACCGTGCCGGAAAATGAAGTTTGCAATGATGATTATGTGAATAAAATACAAAATCGCAGAGTAAAGAAACAGATTTTGCTTACTGGCATCGATAACCGCAGAGTATCCGTAGGGGAACAGAAAGCCTCTGATCTGGCCACTGTGGCGGCGGACCGGTTATTGGATCATCTGAAATGGGATCGCAGCAAAATTGATGTATTAATTTTTGTTACGCAGTCGCCGGATTTGGTCAGACCATCAACGGCTTTTCTCATTCAGGATCGTCTTGGACTCAGCAGGGATTGTATGGTATATGATATCAATCAGGGATGTGCAGGATATATAGTAGGTCTGACAACGATCTGCAGTATTTTGCAGGTGACAAAAGGAAGAGGTTTGCTGTTAGTTGGAGAGAGCAATGCGGTTGCCGGTGATGAGATAGACAGAAATGCACTTCTTGAGGGGGATGCAGCGGCTGCGACCGCTTTGCAATATAAAGAAAATGCAGATCCAATCAAATTTGTAAATTATTGTGATGGTTCCAGGGCGGATTATTTGTATAAGACACTTAATAATTTTGCTTTTATGGATGGAAATGCAGTGCTGCTTTTTGGACTGAGCGATGTGGCAGATTCTGTAAAACAGTTTATGGGAGATAATAATATTAGTGTTGCTGATATTGACTATTATGTGTTCCATCAAGCCCAGAAGATGATTGTGGACGGTATAGCACAGGCTGTTGGCATACCAGAGGACAAACTTTTCAACTCCTGTAAAGAATATGGGAATACCTCGTCGGCATCTGTTCCACTTACAATGTGCCTGCAAAAAGAGGAACGGAATCTTTCTGGAAAGAAGAGGGTTCTGTTATGTGGTTATGGGATTGGCCTTACCTGGGGCATGATTTTGCTGGATATTGATATGGATGTAGTTTTTCCGATCGTAGAGAGCAGTTATGTTTATGAAGATAGAAAGAAATTTGGATATTAAAGGAGGAAGGTAAGATGACGAGAGAAGAGAAGATGGAAACCATCGCAGACATTTTGGAAATAGAGCCAGAGGAAGTGAACGAGGAGGCAGAACTGGAAGGATTTGATGCATGGGACTCCGTAGCCGTTCTTGGAATAATCTCTGCTGTTAGCGAAGAAACGGGGCAGTATCTCCATGCGGACGAAATTCTCCAGTTAAAAACAATAGGTGATCTTTTTGATGTTTTAGATCCAAAGTAAGGAGTATGGGATTTAGTATGGGAAAAAATTATATGATCGTTGGTGCTTCATCCGGGATTGGCGAAGCATGTGTTGATAAGCTTTCAGAAGAAGCAGAAAACCTAATTATAGTAGCAAGAAATAAAGAAAAACTAAATTTTCTCCAGAGCCAGTATCAAGGGAAAATTAATGTCGTCCCTGTGCCGTATGATGTGACGGATTTGGATCATATCAACACGGTATTCACAGTCTGCAAAGAAAAAAAAATAAAATTAAATGGGCTGGTATATTCTGCAGGAATGGATGGGACATGGCCGATTAAGATAAACAATACTGCACTAATGCAGGAGATGATGACAGTAAACTGTTTTGGCTTCGTTGAGATGGCGAGAAATTTCTACAGCAAAAGGTTTTCTGCGGATGGAGCATCTATTGTTGTTGTTTCCTCTATTGCCAGTGTCTTAAATGAGACTGGAATGTCAGCATATTGTGCGTCTAAGGCAGCTCTGAATTCTTATGTAAAAACTATGTCTAAGGAATTTGTCCGCCGGAGAATCCGGGTGAATGCTGTGCTGCCAGCCGGGGTGAGTACACCGATGGCTGAGGAGAAGGGGATTCTGCTTTCAGGATTGGCTGTTGCCGGGAATGGTGGTGAAAATGGTATTTTACAGGATCCACAGCCTCTTGGAATGATTCCACCGAATATTGTTGCATCTCAGATTGCGTATCTTTTGTCTGATCAGGCCGATTACATAACCGGAGAGCTGCTGACGATGGGTGCCGGCCGGTCATATTGATTGAAAAGAAGGAAGAATAGTATGAAGATTAAGGAGATAAGCAAGAGAGTAAGAGAGATCAGAAGTGGATGCAGATTGCTGTATACGAATGTAAACTGGTCTAATTTAGATTTAGACAAAGATGTTGAGGTATTAGACGATAAAAATGGTATTGCTTTTCTTGTTCCGGAAACGAATAGAATGAAGGTGTATTATGCGGCAGCAGATCAGGATGGAATGGTGGAACTGCTGGAAAGAGTTCCGTCAGGAGTTGTCCTGGAATATTTCTATAAAAGAGACAATGATATGAATGAACTCTTTAAACGTGCCGGTTTTACACATTATGCAGAGTACTTTCGAGTGACAACATTGTACGAAGAAAACCCATATGGCAAAGAGACGGGGAAGAAAAAACTGTTAGATGAATTATATGATCCTGAATGTGGCGAGTATCCGGAACTGGAAGATGCAGAAGAATTGGAAAAATTGCTGCGGGATAAATTTGATCCCTTAACGGATGACGTCTTTTCAAGGGACGAGTGGATAGAAATAATTAAAAGAAAAGAATGTCTTGTAATTAAGGAAAATGGTAAAATTGTTACCTGCTATGTATGGCGGCTTTCAGGAAAAAAGTTATATGGGAATATATCGTTAAATCTGGGACCGGCAAATTATATGTATAATTTGGAACGCAAGGTCTTTGACAGTATGTGGGAAGCCGGGATACGGGTTAATTATGCATGGTTCAATGAGAAGAACAGCAGAGCATTTACAAAGAGCGGACTGACAAAAAAAGCAGGGGATCTCTATGATGCCATTTATATAAAATAAGAAGAAAGGAAGGAGAGTTTGAGATGACAATTCAACAGAAGATTCAGTTAATAGAGGAAATGATGGAACTGGAAGAAGGAGAATTAAAGGCAGATACTGTGCTGGAAGAGATTGATGAATACGATTCCTTTTTTAAACTTTATCTTACTACCTATGTTAAAAAGAATATGAATAAAAGGCTTACGGTGGAAGAGATTAATAATTTCACTACAATACAGAATATATGTGATTATTTAGAGTAAATATATGGAGACGGAGGGTTTTGATATGGAAGAGAAAATTATTGACATCTTAAAGGGAATACGCCCTGAATTCGACTTTGCCGAAAGCGACGATTTTATAGAAGATGGGTATCTTGATTCCTTTGATGTAATCGAACTGATTGCCTGTATTGAAAAGGAATTGGGTGTGGTAATTGATGGTCTGGATATTTTGCCCGAAAATTTCAACAATCTGGATGCAATTGTAAAAACCATTAAAAGGAACGGTGGAACTGAATGAAAGCAATTTGGAAAGGGAAAAAAATATCAGGTATTTTAACGGTTCTTCCGGAAAATGAATATTCTTTTGAGGATACAATTCTGGCAGAAAGTATGAATCGTGTACGCCGTCTTAAAAAAATTATGGGTTTTGATAAACGCCGTAGGGTGAAACCAGAGACAAATTCATCGGATTTGTATAAATTCGGCCTTGATTATATGATTGAGCATGAAATGATCAGGAAAGAAGAAATTGGCGCCATAGTGGTTGTAACTTTGACCCAGGACTATCTTTCTCCGCAGATAAGCCATATACTTCATGGGGAGTTCCATCTTTCTGAGGATATAGTCTGTGTTGATATTGCACAGGGCTGTGCCGGCTATATTGTTGGCCTGTCCCAGGCTTTTATGCTTCTTAACCATATGAAGGATAAAAAGGTTCTGCTGTTTACAGGAGATATACTGAACCGAAAATATCCAAAAGAAGAAAAGGCATCGGAACCTTCTTTTGGAGGGGATGCGGTTTCTGTGACAGTGATCGAGAATGATGATTCTTTTTCTGATATTTATTTTCGCTATTATGCAGACGGGGCGCGCGGCATGAATTTGATTATGCCGGCAGGGGGTTTTAAGCATCCGGTATATTCTCCGGAAGATGCCTGTGTGACGTTGGAGGATGGAAGAACCGGAAATGGATTGGGTATATGGATGGATGGATCCTGGGTATTCAACTTTATCGTCAAAGATGTTCCTCCTCTGATTGAAGAAATATTACAAGATGCTCATGTACTGAAACAGGATATTGCCTATTTCTTTTTCCATCAGCCCAATCGCTATATTCTTGAAAAGCTTGCGGATCGGATGGAAGTTCCACGGGAGAAGATTCCTATGGATATTGTTGAAAAATATGGAAATTCCAATTCTTCCACAGTTCCCATGGTAATTACAGAAAACGCTTCTCAGGAAATGATGGAATCCAGGCAGCTTGTCTGTCTGTCCGGTTTTGGTTCAGGACTTACCTGGACAGCCTTGGTGATGGAAATGGGAGAATTGGATTTTTGCGAGATGATTGAATCAGTGTATTGAGAGGTGCTCTATGGAAACGACATTTTATAATAAAAGAATAGCAGGTATTCTTGGGATTCTTCCGGAAAATACATATTCCTTTGAAGAAGAAGTGAGAGATGGGGACAGTGTCCGCAATCAGAAAATCAAGAGAAATATGGGGTATGGAAAGCGGTATCGTGCTAAAAAGGATACAACAACGGCACAGCTCTGTATTAAAGGACTACGATATCTGTTAGAAAAAGAGTATATAAAAACAGAAGAAATTGGTGCTATTCTGGTAACCTCTTTTACTCCGGATTATTTTGTGCCTCAGATTTCAAATTTGATCCAGGGTGAATTTAATCTTCCAACAGATGTGTTTGCAGTAGATTACTGGGCTGGATGCTCTGGCTATATAAAAGGATTGATGAAAGCATTTATGCTGCTGGAATCATGGGAGGACGACAAAAAGGTTCTGCTCTTTACCGGGGATGTGATAAACCGGGTGCAGTCAGAAAATGAAGTGTACGATACACCTCCCTATGGAGGTGATGCAGCAAGCATTACAATATTGGAAAACACACCGTATGATTGTGAAATTCCTTATGTTTTGAAGACAAATGGCGAGGCAAAAGACTTATTATCCTTTAAGCAGGGAGCATTTGCAGATCTTTATCATGAGGGAAAAAATATTTGGATGCCTGCTGATGTAAATGAATCTTTTCGGTTTTTTCAGATGTGTGTTCCAGATGTTATGAAGCAATTAGTTGCTTATGCAGAGTGCAGCATGGATGAGATAGAACATTATTTCTTTCTCCAGGCAAATAAGTTAAGTGCTCAGAAATTTGCGGATAAATTAGAACTTGACAGGAGTAAAGTATCTATGAATCTGGTGGAAAAATATGGCGATTTGAGCGCTACATTGAATCCAGTCAGCATTGTCGACTATTATGGTGAAAAATTGCTTGGCAAGGAAAATCATTTTGTTTCAATCTGCGGATATGGTCTTGGCGCAGAATGTGGCGGCGCATTAATGGAACTGGGAAATTTTATTTGTTGCGAAAACATTGTAACGGATTTATAGAATGGAGATTTTTATGGATAAGATTTTAAATTGTTTAACGGAATTGCGGCCAGAATTTGATTTTACAAAGAGTGATAATTTTATTGAAGATAATTATCTTGACTCTTTTGATATTACTACTTTGGTAGCAGACCTGGAAGAAGAATTTGGATGCATTATTGATGGTGAGAATGTGCGTGCTGAAAACTTTGTGTCAGTACAGGCAATTGCAAACCTGGTAAAAATAAGCGGTGGTTCCATTGACTGAATGAAAAAAATACGATTGGAGAGGAGAAACTCAATATGATGAATTCTGTTTTGGATTATATCGGTCAGGCAGTATTGAAATCGCCGGATAAACAGGCAGTTCACGATGGCGAGGTTTCTTACACATATCAGGAGCTGCAGAAAAGGGCTTTGCAGCTTGCCACAATGATAAAAGATAAAGAAGATGCCGCCAAGAAACCAATACTAATCTATCTGCCAAAATCAAGTGATAGTATCGTGGCTTTTTTGGGGACGTTGTACAGTGGGAATTATTATACGCCGACAGACGTGAAATTTCCATTTGAGAAAGTGAACAGCATTATTACATGTTTACAGCCCAGACTTATTGTATCTTGTCATGATGTGGCAGACAAATTGATCTCGAACGGAATTCCGAAAGAGCAGTTTGTGTTTATGGATGACATTACAGAGGATTCTGTTATGGCTGATCCAGAGAAGCTGACGGAACGCATTATTGATTGCGATCTGGCTTATGTGCTTTTTACGTCTGGATCTACGGGAATGCCAAAAGGAGTTGGTATTACTCATCGCAGTATTATTGATTTTGCTGATTGGGCGAAGGAGACTTTCTCCATCTCAAGTGAGGAAAGAATTGCTAATCAGACGCCATTGTATTTTGATATGTCTGTGCTGGATATATATTTGACATTCAGTGCCGGGGCATCCTTATATATTGTACCGGAATCCACCTTTTCCTTTCCTATTGAAATATTGGAATATATTAAGCAAAATGAGATTTCCTTTATCTGCTGGGTTCCCACCGTGTTTAAAAGCATTGCAAACGGCGATTTATTGCCAAAGGTGGATTGTAACTGTCTGAAGCATATATTTTTTGCCGGTGAAGTTATGCCAAACAAGGTATTAAACTATTTTAGAAGAAATCTGCCGGATGCGCAATATGCTGATTTGTTTGGCCCGACAGAAATAACAGATATTTGTACCTATTATGTTGTGAACCGTGAATTTGCGGATAACGATCCACTGCCAATTGGGCGCCCCTGCAGGAATATTGATGCCTTTATCCTGTCTTCCGAGGATGAGTTGATTGAAGAGGAAGGAAGAATCGGTGAACTCTGTATTCGGGGGACATGTCTTGCTATGGGATATTATAATAATTCAGAAATGACAAGAAAGGTATTTGTTCAGAATCCATTAAATAGTGTATTTGAAGAGAAAATCTATCGAACAGGTGACCTTGTTCATTATAATCAATACGGTGAGTTTGAGTATGATGGCAGGAAAGACTTCCAGATTAAACATTTGGGATACCGCATTGAACTTGGGGAGATAGAGACGGCCGTGCTGGCGCTGCCAGGAATCTTTAACGGCTGCGTATTATATGATGATGTAAAAAAGGAAATCGTTCTTTTCTATCATGGTGAGAAAACTGCAGATAAGGGATATATCCGTCGGCAATTGATAGATATTCTCCCCAAATATATGCTGCCAACAGCTTTTGTCTGTCTGGATGAATTACCTTATAATGACAACGGAAAGATTGACCGCAAAAGATTGAGAGAAGAATATATAATGAGAGACTAAAAGAATAGTGGAAACAGATAGGAGGAATAAACTTGAAAAACTCAGTACTATGCTATTTGGAAAAGACGGCGCATGAATTTGAAAACAAAACAGCAGTTACTGATATAAACGGCGATATGTCTTTTGGGAAATTCAGATCGCTGGCAGTAAAGACGGCCAATGCCATCGTGGGAAAGAATATTGGCGTACAGAAGCCGGTTTTGGTTTTTCTTCCCAAGTTAAAGGAAAGCTTTGCTGTCTTTATGGGAATTGTTTATTCCAGAAATATTTATGTGCCGACGGATGTCAAATATCCCGGTGAGAGAATCCATGCCCTTGTGGATATACTGAATCCTGGTCTGATAATTTCAGATGCAAAGAATGCACAGAAATTATCGGAATACGGTATTGATATACCGGTGCTGCTGCTGGAGGATATCATGGAGTGCTCTGGTGGACTCAGTGGGGCTGAATTGTGCCGGAGAAGTCTATTGTCGGATCTGGTTTACATAATATTTACATCCGGTTCCACTGGTGCGCCAAAGGGTGTCAGCATCAGCAACCTGAATATAATCGAATACATTGACTGGGCGGTAGAGGTGTTCCACAGTGATGAAACAACAGTGATGGGAAGCCTGGCACCTCTGTATTTTGACCTCTC
This sequence comes from uncultured Clostridia bacterium, assembly GCA_948467395.1. Taxonomy (GTDB): domain Bacteria; phylum Bacillota; class Clostridia; order Lachnospirales; family Lachnospiraceae; genus Eubacterium_F. The sequence goes on from CAOKDX010000019.1 coordinate 11,427, forward strand.
TACACACGAGCTGTATACCTGTCTGGCCAGGGCGTCTACACTTGTTATGATACCGGAAAGGTACAAGGCGTTTCCGGCGGCCATACTCAAATACCTGAAAGAGAATCATGTCAACTTCCTGTACTGGGTTCCCTCTGCCTATGTAAATGTGGCTACCTTCAATCTGTTGGAATCCATTGAACTGGACGAGATAAAAACGATGGTTTTTGGCGGGGAGGTTATGCCTGTCAAAACATTAAATTACTGGAAAAAGAATCTTCCTTCGCTCACTATGATCGCCAATATGTATGGTCCGACGGAGGCCACGGTGAACTGTACTTACTATATCGTTGACCGTGAGTTTGGTGAGGATGAATTCCTGCCTCTGGGAAAGGCATGTGACATAAAAGAGGTTGTTGTCCTGGATGAAGAGGGGCATGAAATTACTCCGGACCAGACGGGGAAATCCGGGGAGCTTTGTGTCTGCGGTACGTCGTTGTCAAGAGGATATTGGAACAATGACGAGGTGACCCGGAAATATTTTGTTCAGAATCCTTTGAATCCATACCTGCCGGAAATCATGTACTGCACGGGAGACCTTGTATTTTACAATGATAGGGGAGAACTGGTTTTTTCGGGCAGAAAGGATTTTCAGATTAAGCATATGGGCTACCGCCTTGAGCTGGGAGAGATTGAGAGTGCAATCCTGCGGACGAAGATGGTTGATAATGTTTGTGTGCTGTATGATTCTAAGAATAAAAGCATCGTATTGTTTTACTGTGCCGCCAGTGAAATTGACCCCGGGTATATGGCGAAGGAACTGGCCAATATACTTCCCCAGTATGCAGTACCTTCCCGATTTGAATACGTCCGTTCCTTCCCGATGACGGATTCCGGTAAGATCGACCGTCAGTACCTTAGCGGTCAGTATTTAAAATAATAATGACAGGAGTGTTTTATAATGACGAGAGTGGCTATTATCGGAAGTGGCAATGTTGGCACTGATCTGCTGTATAAGATCCAGCGGACAGAGGAGTTAGAATGTACGCTTTTTGCAGGTCAGAACCCCGATTCGGAAGGGCTGCAGATTGCGCGGGAGCTGGGAGTGACGGCTTCTGCAGGGTCCATAGATGCCATCGTTGAACATAAGGATGATATTGATATAATCTGTGATGCAACATCAGCTCTTGCTCATACGCAGAATCTGCCTGTTTTTAATCAGCTGAAAAAGCGTATGATCGACCTCACTCCGTCCAAAGTAGGAGACTTCTGTATTCCCGTACTCAACCGGAAGAAGTGTATGGAACTGAATGAAATAAATATGGTTACCTGCGGCGGACAGGCTACTATCCCCATTGCAAATGCCATCAGCCAGATCTATCAGGGTACGGATCAGATAAAATATATGGAAATCGTCGCCTGCATTGCATCGAATTCAGCCGGGATAGGGACCCGGAGGAATGTAGATGAATTTACCCAGACTACGAAGGACGCCCTCACCCAGTTTACAGGGATATCAAATACGAAAGCTATCATTATATTGAATCCGGCAGTCCCGGAGATCAATATGAGAAATACCCTGTACTGCTATATCGAGGATCCGGATATGGACATGATTCGGGATAATGTAAATGCAATGGTACAAAGAATCCAGGAATATGTGCCGGGATACCATCTGCTGATGGAGCCGGTGCTGGAGAATGGACGGGTTACTACAACCGTTGAAGTGTGCGGAGCTGCCGATTATCTGCCGTCCTATGCCGGAAATCTGGATATTATCACATGCGCGGCGCTCGAGATGGCAAAAGAATACGCAAAGCTGCAGAAAGCAGGAGGTTCCCATGAATAAAATAATGGTTTTTGATTCTACCCTGCGTGATGGTTCTCATGCAAATAAGCATCAGTTTACAGAAAAACAGATTTCAGATTATTGTACGTCTTTTGATGAAGCGGGGATGGATGCCATTTTTGTCGGACACGGCAATGGTCTGGGAGCATCCTCCTCACAAATTGGTTTTTCCCTTGTGGATGAGATGCAGATGATTCGGATCGCGCGGGAAAAATTGAAAAAAACAATGCTGGGAGCATATCTGATCCCGGGCTTTGGCACCATTCGCGATCAGATATCCAAGGCTGTCGATCTTGGAGTAGACATTTTTGAAATTGGCTGTCACTGCACGGAGGCTGATATTTCCCAACAGCACATCGAATATATTAGTAAGAGACAGAGGAAAGCATATGGCACGCTAATGATGTTTCATATGGCTTCCCCTGATGTTATATTGGAGAATGCATTAAAAATGGAAAGCTATGGTGCGAATGGCATTATTCTTATGGACTCTGCCGGTGCGTCCACCAATGACATGGTCAGGGAATATATAGGCCTGCTTACAGATAAGCTATCCATTCCCGTTGGCTTTCATGCACACAATAATCTTGGACTGGCAGTTTCCAATACCTTTACTGCCCTGGAACAGGGGGCTCAGATCATAGACGGGACGATGCGCGGCTACGGCGCAGGCGCGGGCAACTGCCAGCTGGAAGCGATCTGTGCCCTTCTCTATAAAAAGGGATGGAATTCCCGGATCCGCCTTGATTTCTTTCAACTGCTAAAGAAGTCGGATGTCCTTATGGACAGCATTATGCATGAACCCATGGGAATTTCCCCTCTCAGTATAGCCAGTGGAGTGGCGGGGGTATTTTCTGCCTTCAAAGAACATGCGGTGAAAGCGGGAGAGGCTTTCGGCGTCGACCCCAAGGAGGTTCTTCTGGAGGTAGGGAGACGGAAGGCAGTGGGTGGCCAGGAGGATATCATTGTCCAGATTGCCAGTGAATTGTCGGAAAAGAAGGAGTGAGGGAAAATGGATTATCATTTTTCAAAGTTAATACAGGGAATCCGGCCTTCTGCCGCTGACCGGATGCTGGAACAGATGAACGATCCGGAACTTTTGTCACTGGCGGGAGGAAATCCCTCTCCGGAAACGTTTCCCATTGATGAGATACGGCAGGCGTCCAGCCGGCTACTGGAGACGGATCCCATCCGGATATTGCAGTATTCCGTTACGGAAGGGTATGCGCCGTTAAGAAAGGCGGCCAGAGAATATTTTGTTTCCAGAGGGCAGCATTTCGGGCCGGATGATGAACTTATTATCACATCTGGTTCCCAGCAGGTTCCTGACCTGGCGGCAAAATGTTTTTTGGAATATGGAGATGTCGTTGCGGTGGAAGATCCCTCCTATTATTTAACCCTGGATACCTTCCGGAGCCACGGTATTCGTCTGGCAGGTGTCCCTATGGAAGAGGATGGTATGGATTTGGATGAATTGGAGAAGGTGATCTGCAGCTATCATCCCAAAATGCTATATACCATTCCCAATTTCCACAATCCCACAGGAATTACGACTTCTCTTGAAAAGAGACAGAAGATATACGATATCTGCACGAGAAATCATGTCCTGATCCTGGAGGATAATCCCTATGGTGATATCTATTTTGGAGAAACCGCACTGCCACTGATCAAAAACTTTGACAGACAGGGATCCGTGATACTTGCCCAGTCATTGTCGAAAATTATTGCGCCGGGTCTCCGTGTATCGGCTTGCATTGCCAACAAAAGAATAATTCAGAAATTAGTTCTGGCTAAAAGATGTGCAGATGTTCATACACCCACATGGGGGCAGTATATTTGTGAACAGATACTGGTAAATCTTGACATGGATGAGCACATAAGGAAGCTTCGGCACTATTATAAAGAAAAATGCAGTGTTATGTTAAATGGGGTAGAACAGAATTTTCCCGAGGATGTCAAACGGATCCATCCGCAGGGTGGGATGTTTATGTGGGTCACTCTGCCGGAACGTTTTTCCATGCCAGACATTGTTGAGGCGGCTTTGGATCAGAAGGTTGCCGTAGTACCGGGAAATATATTTTTTGTGGATCAGAATGCGCCCTGTCAGAGTATCCGTATGAATTATTCTACTCCTTCTGCGGAAGATATAGAACATGCAGTCTCCGTGATCGGTACAATACTTCGCGGGTAACGGACTGGAAATTTTCATCTGGGGAAGAGGGAAGAATTGTGGAAGAAATATTAACGGAAAAAGGACAAGCTGTTATTCGGAATGCGGTTGGAAATTCATCCTTAACGAACTGTTATCTTTCCTATAATCTGGTGATGGAAAGGATAAGGGCACAGGAAATCCGTTGTATTTGCTATAGCGGTATTATTTTAATGGTTCACAGCCTGGACGGGGTAAATAAAGTATATTATTTTCTGGAGAGCAGGGATGTGCTGGCTCCCGATGTTATCAGGAGAATAGAGGGGGAATTGTCAGGATATCCGGATCTGGTAGGTACTGTTGTATCCAGGCTGCCCAATCAGAATGTGGACATTCTGGAAATGTTGGGATTCCGTCCATATAAGCAGTATATCAGGAAGCAGATGGCCGCGGGCACAGCTGTTTTGTGCCAGGCAGTATGGCCGGTAGAAACCGCCGCTGTGGGCGATCTTGATCATATTTATCCGCTCCTGGAGGGGATATCTGATGTTATGACCGATCATCTGGTATCCAAAGAGGAGCTTTATGTTTTTCTTGCAGCGCGGCAGGTTCTTAAGGTAGTGGCAGAGGGAGAGTTAGCAGGAGTATTGGTTTTCGAGATCTTTGGCAAAAAATCATATCTTCGCACCATTTCAGTTGCAGACAGATTTAAAGGAAGAAAAATTGGCTTATCTTTGATAGAAGGTTATTTTCAGAAAAATAGAGAGAATGCAAAATTATTTTATCTATGGGTAGAGAGCACAAATGAGAGAGCGATACGCCTGTATGACAGTCTTGGATATAAGGACGATGGACTGAAGGAGTATATTTACCGGAAGGGACAATGGGCTTGACCAGGTGTCTGCAATGATACAGTCTTGTTTTATTAGAACGCATAAAGCAAGGCTGTTTTTGTGAAATATTACGTTATATATTAAATGACCAGAGAATGAGAAGGAGGTTAGACATGGCATCTACAATGCAGAGAGACAGAGTGCGTTTCAACGAGCTGATCAATACAATAGAAATTTCCTTTCTTGAGAAAATAGGAAATAGGAAATTAATCTGCTATGGAGCATCTGCTATATGGCCGAATCTTGTCCGGATTCTTGCGATCAATGATCTGGTAGAATTTTTTGTTGACAGGGATAAGAGCAAATGGGGGGAACTCTATTATGGTAAGGAGATTAAGTCACCCATCGAGATTGCCAACGTTCCTGAAGGCGAATATGCCGTTTTGGTTCTTACCGGGGCATTTGAAGAAGTCAGCGCAGTACTTGACAAGGCAGGGCTTATAAAGGATAAAGATTATTTTAATATCTATCAGTATATCCATGTTTATAAAGAAGTATCCTTTGATGTGATAAATAAATATATGAGGTTTCTGGATACCGTACCGCCGGAAATTGGCAATATTAGCTCCGCAAAAGAGAGTGAAAGGATTGGGATTGTACTGACTGCCGAGGGACTGAATTTTGGAACCACTTATCTCCCATATCTGGTTTCCCTGTTTCTGATCCTGAAATGGAAAGGCTATCATGTAAAGCTGATCGTTGACCGGCTCCACTGGGAGGGCGATATGGAATTGTACGAGGGACATTGTGCGGTCTGCGATCATGTAAGAGATCTGGTGATGGGCAAATTAGAGAAGCTTGTTCCCGCAGAAGATATCTTATACCTGGATGAGGATGACACTCAGGCACTCTCGGAGGAGGATGAGAGGGAGTGCGAGCGCATCGCGGGGTACAGTGCGGGCTGGAGTAAATGGTATAATTGCTGGAATTCCCGTTTTCGGTCAAAAGAGGCAGTACAGAAAGACTTTTCAAAGATATTTAAGAAAAATCTGGCATATATAGACGCTTTTTTTGAGAAAAATCACTTTGATACGATCAACGCCATAACAGCTCTTCACAAAATGGCAGGAGTATATGATTATGCTGGCAGAAAGAGGAATATACGGGTTTCATCCCAGGATGGGATTGATGGATATACACTGATCTGTGCCAATGGGCCATCTTCTTACGGAGATGATATCCCGCGGTTTCTAAACGGAATGTGGGGGGAGATCTCCGATCAGGAGGAGTTCTTAGACAGAGCGGTGAAGATGTGGAACAGGAGAAGGGGAGCATCCGTCAAATTAAGTGAAGTATCCTATGGTGAGTATGAGAAAAATAAAAAGGAGCTGGGCTATGATAAAATTAGTTTTCAGGCCTCGCAGGAAGAACTTGTACAGACATATGATGTAATCATTCCTTTAAATCTGCAGAACGATGGTGCTGCATTAGGGGTTGCGACACTCTTTGACGATATGCGACAATGGCTGGAACAGACACTCGATTTCGTCATCAATAAAGGGAATGGCACAGTATTGATACGGGAGCATCCCGTGGGAAAGATTATGCCCCAGGATATGGCAAATTCAGAGATATATACGGTATATCCGGAAATACTGGAGCGATATGCCGGGGACGAACGGCTTCGTTATGTCAGTTCACAGGAGGAACTGAACCTCTATCAGTATATTGAGGAGTGTAAGGTTCTTATCCCCTGGACATCCACAGTTGGTGTGGAGGCGGGACTCATGGGAAAAAATGTTTTGGTACATACAGATGTTTACTATAAAAATGCCGCCTTTGCCACCTGTCCTCATACCAAGGAGGAATATTTTGAATATCTGGGGCGGTGTGTTTTAAATAATGAATTTCTGCCGGGAAATAGAAACGAAGCATATGAGGAGGCATTGAAGTATTTCTATTTCACTATGAACAGAATTTTAACGACAGATTTTACAATTGTGAATTCCAACGAAGCGGATTGGAAATTTAAAAGTTTTAGGGAATTGTTAGAGGCAGAGGGCGTGGAAGAGATAATACAGATTGTAGCGGAAAATGTTCCCAGTGTGTATCTTGTGGAAAGACAGCGCAGGCGTCTGGGACAATTATAGAGCAAAGGATGGAGGAAGTGAAATGTTGAATGGCAGATCTATTTTAGTGACAGGGGGTACGGGCTCCTTTGGCAATCATTTTGTTGAGTACATCTTAAAACATTATAAACCGAAGAAAATTATTATTTATTCCAGGGATGAATACAAGCAGTTTATCATGGCAAATAAATTCCAGGAGCATAAGGACGTATTGCGGTTTTTTATCGGGGATGTCAGAGACAAAGACCGTCTGAAGAGGGCTTTGAACGGTGTGGATTTTGTAATTCATGCGGCGGCCATGAAACAGGTTCCTACTTGTGAATACAATCCCATTGAGGCTGTCAAAACAAATATAGATGGAGCGATGAACGTTGTAGATGCTGTGCTGGATTCTGATACGGTGAAGAAGGTTGTGGCACTTTCCACGGATAAATCTGTCAATCCAATCAATCTGTATGGTGGTACGAAGCTGGTTTCAGACAAGCTTTTTATCGCGGCGAATGCCTATGCCGGTGCCAGGGATCTAAATTTCTCGGTAGTGCGATATGGAAATGTGGCGGGCAGCAGAGGATCCGTCATCCCTTTCTTTCGCAATCTCATCGAGAATGGCGAGAAAGAGCTGCCCATTACGGATTATCATATGACCAGGTTCTGGATCGATCTGGAAGAGGGGGTAGAGCTTGTAGTCAAGGCGCTTCGCGATGCAAAAGGCGGTGAGACTTTTATATCTAAGATTCCCTCCTTTCAGATAACCGATCTGGCAGAAGCCATGCTGCCGGGCTGTGAAAAAACGGAGGTTGGTATCCGGGAGGGAGAAAAGCTTCATGAAGTTATGATCACCCGGGAAGATTCTATGACTACCTATGAGTACGATAAGCACTATATCATATATCCTCATTATAAATGGTGGAATAAGGAGATCCTCCCAGGCGGAACCTTAGTAGATAACGGATTTGAGTATAATTCCGGCAATAATACGGAGTGGCTTGGCGTGGAAGAATTACGGGAGAAATTAAGAAGTGCACCGTCGTTAAACTGAACTTTCTGCGGATCGTATATGGAGATGAATGAGGGAAGGAAAATATGAGAAGCATTGCTATTATTACGGCCAGGGGCGGAAGTAAGCGTATCCCCAAAAAAAATATTAAGGATTTCTGTGGTAGACCGATTATCAGCTATTCTATACAGGCGGCTCTGGAGAGCAAGTTATTTGATGAGGTTATGGTTTCGACAGATAGTGATGAGATTGCACAGATAGCTACACAGTATGGGGCGAGGGTGCCGTTCCTGAGAAGTCCGGAGACATCCAACGATACAGCCACAACGAGTGAGGTCATTCAGGAGGTTCTTGACAGGTATGAAACAGAGGGAGAATATTTCGATACGGCCTGCTGTATCTACCCTACGGCCCCTTTTATGAAAGCCAGCCATTTGGTGGAGGCCAGTGAGATACTGGCTGATAAAGAAGCGGATATCGTCATTCCCATGGCGGAGTTTTCCTATCCGCCCCAGCGTGGAATGGTACAGGGACGGGATGGCAGTGTGAAAATGGTTCATCCGGAATATCGAAATTCGCGTTCCCAGGATCTGGAACCCATCTATCATGACTGCGGCCAGTACTATTTCTTCTCTGTACCAAAATTCAAGGTAAATCAAAATATTATGTGTGGGAGAATCGTGCCCATTATCATTTCGCAATTGGAAATGCAGGATATTGACAATGAGTCCGATTGGAAACTGGCGGAATTGAAATACAGGCTGTTAGTAGAAAAGGATGGCCTTTCCTGATACAGGAGAGAGCTGTGGAGGTAGATATCATGATGAATACGGAGGGCCGCAATGCATATATTATTGCGGAAATGTCAGCGAATCATGCAGGAAGCTTCGAGAGGGCGAAAGAGATCATACATAGTGCCAGAGCATCCGGAGCAGATTGCATAAAGATACAAACCTATACGCCGGACACGATGACGATTGATTGTGACAATGAATATTTCCGAATCAATCAGGGTACCTGGAAGGGTGAGAATCTATATCAGCTCTATGGGAAGGCATATACTCCATGGGAGTGGCAGAAGGCGCTGAAGGAAGAGGCGGAAAGAATAGGAATTGATTTTCTTTCTACTCCCTTTGATCGAAAATCTGTGGATTTTTTGGAGGACCTGAATGTTGGACAATATAAAATCGCCTCCTTTGAGCTTGTGGACATTCCCCTGATCGAGTATGTCGCCTCCATGAAAAAACCCATTATTTTATCCACCGGAATGGGGACGATAGAAGAGATCGATGATGCGGTAAACGCCATCCGCAAATATCATGATCATATCACTCTGTTGAAATGTTCCAGTGCGTATCCTGCCATATCGGAGGAGATGAACCTTGTTACTATGCTGGATATGAAAGAGCGTTTTGGATGTCCTGTGGGTATATCGGATCATTCTATGGGAGGGCTCGGTGCGGCAGCGGCGGTTGCCATGGGCGCCAGTGTGGTGGAGAAACACTATTGTCTCAGCAGGGAGATTGAAAATCCGGATTCTTCTTTTTCGATGGAACCTGGGGAATTTTCAGATATGGTACAAGAGATCCGCACAGTGGAAAAGGCCAGGGGGAAGGTTCAATATGGTCCGACGGAGCAGGAAAGTGACAGCATCGTTTTCCGAAGATCATTGTTCGCCGTGGAGGATATTAGAGCCGGAGAGAAGTTTACGAAAGATAATATCCGGGTGATACGTCCGGGATATGGAATGAAACCGAAATATTATGATGATGTGTTAGGGAAGATCGCAGCCCGGTATATAGGCAGGGGAACCCCTTTGGCTGGCGAAATGATCAGAACGGAGGATAGAGGGACAGAAATATGAAAATATTAATTTGCACGATTAAGTCATGGAATCTGGTACAGGCCCAAAAGCTAAAAGAATATTATGGGAAAACCCATGAGGTTTTTATTATTTCAGACCCCGGTCTTTTATTGCCTGAGACTGCTAACATAAATCCAGATTATATTTTTTTCCCTCATTGGTCCTATATGATCCCCTCCCAGATCCATGCGAAATACAAGTGCGTGGTATTTCATATGACGGATCTTCCTTTCGGACGCGGCGGCAGTCCGCTCCAAAACCTTATTGCCAGAGGGATTTATCAAACAAAAATATCTGCTATCCGGGTCGTGGATCAATTAGATGCCGGCCCTGTTTTTATGAAAGAAGATCTGAAGCTGGATGGACCGGCAGAGGAGATTTTTAAAAGGGCAGCAGATATTATCTTTACGAAAATGATTCCATTTATTCTGGAAGAAAATCCGGAGCCGCTGGAGCAGCAGGGACAGGTGGTGACATTTAGACGGAGGAAACCGGAGGAGGGAGAAATCACACAGGATATGCCACTGTATCAAATATACGATTATATCCGGATGTTGGACGCAGAAGGTTATCCTCCCGCCTATATAAGCTTTGGGAAATATCAACTGGAGTTTTCCGGGGCTTCCTACCAGGATGGCAAATTAACTGCAGCCGTGGAGTTTGTGGAGAAAAAGGAAGAGGTGCATTAGATTTATGAAGAGAATAGCGATACGTCTGGATGCCGGAAAATCAATTGGCATCGGACACCTGATGCGGTGTATGGCACTGGCAGAAGGGCTGCAGAGAGAGGAGGATGTCTCCGTACTTTTTATCTGTAGAAACAGGATATCCATAGAGGAACCATATCAAGTGGTGTATCTGGATATCCCCTATCCTATGGCCGAAGGCGGGTATGCTGTTCCCTCAATCCATGATGAGATAGAGGAACTTGCGGAGGTATTATTGGAATATCGGATTGACTGTCTGATTGTGGATCATTATGGTGCGGATGATAATTATTTTCAATGCATCAGGAGGGCTGTTCCGTGCCTCGTTTGTATTGATGATAGTGTGAGACGGCATATTCCGGCAGATATCATGATTAACGGAAATATATATGGAACCGAAGCGGACTATGGCTCCGTGCCCGTGCAGCTGCTGGGAGGGAAATATACATTACTAAGAAGGGAGTTTGCTGGTCTTTCCGCCAGGACGTTAAGAGAAGGGATAGAGGATGTATATATTACCTCAGGGGGCTCCGACCCGTTACGGTTTAGTGAATGTATCGCAAAAGCCCTGTGGGAAAAGTTTCATGATATTCGGATCCATGTGATTGCTGGGGCGGGGTTTGAGCGGGATTATGTCCAGAATTTGAAAGATATCGGTGTGACTGTTCATACAAATGCAAATATGTTACAATGTATGCAGGATGCGGATCTTTTTATATCCGGTGCAGGGAGTACCCTATATGAACTGGCGGTAACAGGAACTCCGTCCATAAGTTATATTCTTGCAGATAATCAGATCAGGATTGCAGAGAGGATGTGGAAAGAGAACTGCAGTGTGTCAGGCGGAAGATTTGAAGAATTTGATTCCGAAAGGCTTTCTGCCATCTTTCACAATATCTCTGATTATGAGAGGAGAAGGAGAATGAGTGAGAGGGCACAGAAAACCATTCACAGTGATGGCGCTCTTTGTGCCGCTGCCCAGATCGTTTCATTTTTGAATGGGGAAGGGGGAGAATAATATGGGTAATGTATTGATTGTTGCTGCGCATCCGGATGATGAAATTTTAGGCGTGGGCGCAACTGCTGCCAAACGGGCGGCGCAGGGAGATCGGGTAAGAGCCGTTATTTTGGGGGAAGGCCAGACCTCACGCTGGGAAAGGCGGGAAGAGGCGCCGAAGGAAATATTGGAAAAACTGCATACAGATACGATACGGGCGGCACAAATCATCGGGTACGAGAAGGTTTACTTCGCTGATTTTCCTGATAACCGTTTTGATCATGTGGATTTACTTGATGTAGTCAAATATGTGGAAAAGGTGATACAGGAGTTTTCACCAGAAGTCATATACACCCATCATGCAGGGGATTTGAATATCGACCATCAGATCACATATAAGGCGGTATTAACGGCGGCCAGACCGGTTGGGGATTATTCGGTGAAAGAGATTTATACCTTTGAAACCCTGTCATCTACAGAGTGGGAATTTTCATACCAGAATGCCTTCTGCCCCAATGTCTTTGAGGAGGTGGAATGTTTTATGGAGAAAAAACTGAACGCCATGAGCTGCTATGGGAGTGAGCTGTGTGAGTTTCCACATCCGCGCTCTCTGGAAGGAATGCGTGTGGCTGCCCGAAAATATGGCAGTGTCATAAGCAGACCCTATGCCGAGGCATTTATGACGGTGAGAATCATTAAGTGAGGTACAAATACCAGACAGGGAAGGGGGAACCAGCCGTGGATCGACTGCTTGTCTTAACAAATAATGAGAATAGCTCCGCTGTTATTAGATTTTTACAAGAGGATGGAAATCAGGTATATGTATGGAACGAGAGACTGTGTCGGGAAGATGTGGAAAACATTATGCCGTCCTTTCTTGTTAGTTATAACTACAATTATATGATTACCCAGGATATCATCGAATATATGGAGGGAAGGGTGATCAATATGCACATATCATTACTTCCCTGGAATCGGGGGTTTAGTCCTAATATCTGGAGCTTTATTGACGACACGCCAAAAGGGGTTACGATTCATAAAGTAGACGCTTCACTGGATACGGGAGATATACTTTTTCAAAAGGAACTATCATTTTCTTGTGAAAAGGAGACATTTGCTACTACCTATAAAAAATTAAACGATGCGGTTCAGGAATTGTTTATGGATCATTGGAGCCAGATCCGTAATGGAAAAGTTAAACCGTACAGACAACAGGGAACAGGATCTTATCATTGCAAGAAAGATCTGGAACAGCTGCAGCGCTGCATTAAGTTCACATGGGATGACAATATTCAGGAATTTCTTGAAAGATATGAAGAGGGGAAAAGCTAATTATGCGGAAATCAGGGTATTACTCATCCGGCCAGTTTGCCAGAATGGCACATATTTCAGTGCGGACCGTGAGATACTATGACAAACAGAATATTTTGAAACCTTCTTATGTGAATGAATCGGGGGCGAGATTCTATTCGGACCGTGATTTCGTGCGCCTTCAGCAGATTATGCTTCTGAAATACCTGGGATTTTCCCTGGAGGATATCCGGGAGCTGCTGATCGAGGACATGGATTCTCATTTTCTCAGGAATTCCCTGGAATTGCAGAGAAAGCTGATTCAGGACAAGATCGAGCAGCTGCAGATGGTAGAGAAGGCAATCGCCGATACATCCGAGGAGATCCGCCGCAGTGAAAATGTGAACTGGGTTCATATGCTGGATCTGATTCATCTGACCAATATGGAGAACAGCCTTAAGAGCCAGTACCGGAATTCCAGCAACATCATGGCCAGGATCCGGCTTCACAGCAAGTATTCCGTCAATCCACAGGGATGGTTTCCCTGGCTGTATGAGCAGTGCAGGATTCAGGATGGCATGAAGATACTGGAGATAGGATGTGGGAATGCCCAGCTCTGGACAGAGAACAGAAACAGGCTTCCCAAAGAGCTGTCTGTTGTCCTGTCAGATATTTCGGAGGGGATGATTCGTGAGATCCGCCGTGATGAAAGACTGGACGGGCAGTGTTTTACCTTTGAGGTGGAGGACTGTCATCATTTACCATATAAGGAAGAAACCTTTGATCTTGTGATCGCCAATCACATGCTTTTCTATTGTGAGAATATTCCCGCCGTGCTGGATGAGGTGGAAAGAGTGCTGAAAAAGGGCGGCGGGTTTATCTGCAGCACCTATGGTTCCCGGCATATGAAAGAGATTAATGAGCTCGTTCAGGAATTTGACCATCGTATCATGCTGTCGGCAGACCGTCTCTATGAGCGGTTTGGAAGGGAAAATGGGAAAGGCATTCTGGAACAATCTTTTCATGAGGTGGTATGGCTGCCATATGAGGATTCACTGGAGATCGATGTGCCGGAGCCGCTGATTGAGTATATTCTCTCCTGTCATGGCAACCAAAACCAGTATATTGTTGACCGATATACAAAATTCCGGGCGTTTGTAGCTAAGAAAATGTCTTATAAAAAACTGACGATAACGAAGGACGCCGGGGCTTTTTTATCAAAAAAATGGTAAAATGCAAAAAAAGTACTTGAAGGTGACGTTGCGTCACCTTTTATAATAGCAATAAATAAGTCAGACAGCACAGAATATGCCAGCTATGGCGGGCTTGATATAGCGACCGCCTATTACTTTAGAAAGAGAGGATTGATTGTATGAAAGGTATTATATTAGCAGGTGGATCGGGAACCCGGCTGTATCCCCTGACTAAAGTAACCAGTAAACAGCTCCTGCCGATCTATGACAAGCCCATGATTTATTATCCCATGTCGGTACTGATGAATGCAGGCATCCGTGATATCCTGATCATATCAACGCCAATGGATACCCCGCGGTTTCGGGAACTGCTGGGAGACGGAGCACAGTTTGGCCTGAATCTGTCCTATGCCGTTCAGCCAAGTCCGGATGGACTGGCACAGGCATTTGTGATCGGCAGGGACTTTATTGGAGAGGATTCCGTAGCGATGGTGCTGGGAGATAATATTTTTGCCGGACACGGTCTGAATAAGAGACTGAAGGCAGCAGTAGAAAATGCGGAAACAGGTAAGGGGGCCACGATATTTGGATATTATGTGGACGATCCGGAACGTTTTGGGATAGTAGAATTTGACAGCGACGGCAGAGCCATATCCATTGAAGAAAAACCGGAGAATCCGAAAAGCAATTATTGTGTGACCGGGCTGTACTTTTATGATAATAAGGTGGTGGATTATGCCGTTCATCTAAGGCCGTCGGCCCGGGGAGAGCTTGAGATCACAGATCTGAACCGGATCTATCTGGAGGAAAATATGCTGAATGTGGAACTTCTCGGCCAGGGATTTACCTGGCTGGATACCGGAACACATGAGAGTCTCGTAGATGCCACAAATTTTGTCAAGACCATCGAAACACACCAGCACCGCAAAATTGCCTGTCTGGAGGAAATTGCATACCTGAATGGATGGATCACCAGGGAAGATGTGCTTGCCATCTACGAGGAAGTGAAGAAAAATCAGTATGGCCAGTATTTAATGGATGTGCTGGAAGGCAAATATATGGATGCGTTGTATTAGAATAGAGGAAGAGAGGTAAAATATGGGTAAGACAATTATCGTTACCGGCGGTGCCGGATTTATTGGAAGTAATTTTGTATTTTATATGCTTGACAGATATTCCGATTATCGGATCATCTGCCTGGACTGCCTGACATATGCGGGAAATCTGTCGACGCTTCAGCCAGTGATGGAGCATCCGAATTTCCGTTTTGTGAAGGAGAGCATAACAGACAGGGAAGCGGTATATCAGCTTTTTGAAGAGGAAAAACCGGATGTGGTTGTAAATTTTGCGGCGGAGAGCCACGTGGACCGTTCCATAGAGAATCCTCAGGTATTTCTGGATACCAATATTATAGGGACTTCGGTGTTGATGGATGCCTGCCGCAAGTATGGTATCGAGCGATACCATCAGGTTTCTACGGATGAGGTCTACGGTGATCTCCCCTTGGATCGTCCAGATCTTTTCTTTACCGAGGACACGCCGATCCATACCTCAAGTCCGTATTCGTCCAGCAAGGCGGCTGCCGATCTCCTTGTTCTTGCCTACCACAGAACCTATGGCCTTCCCGTAACCATCAGCCGCTGTTCCAACAACTATGGACCGTATCATTTCCCGGAAAAGCTCATTCCACTGATGATTGCCAATGCCTTAAATGACAAGCCGCTCCCTGTATACGGCAAGGGTGAGAATGTCCGGGACTGGCTCTATGTGGAGGATCACTGTAAGGCCATCGACCTTATTATCCATAAGGGGCGTGTGGGTGAGGTTTATAATGTGGGCGGCCATAATGAGATGAAAAATATTGATATCGTGAAGATGATCTGCAAGGCACTGGATAAACCGGAGAGCCTGATTACCTATGTGACAGACCGAAAGGGACATGATATGAGATATGCCATAGATCCCACAAAGATCCATAATGAGCTGGGCTGGCTTCCCGAGACTAAGTTTGAGGATGGAATACAAAAGACGATTCAGTGGTATCTGGATCATAAGGAATGGTGGGAAACTATAATTTCTGGTGAGTATCAGAATTATTATGAAAAGATGTATGGAAATCGGTAATGTGCTGTTGAAAAAGGAGAATGGCTATGAAGGTGCTGGTGACAGGGGTAGGCGGTCAATTGGGGCATGATGTGATGAATGAACTGGCAAAGCGGGGACACGAGGGGAGTGGTTCTGGCCTCGCAGCAGTCTACAGTGGTATACCGGATGGAACAGCCGTGACCAGGATGCCATATTATTGTATGGATATTACTGATTCTACTGCGGTAGAGAATGTATTTTCCAAAGTCCGTCCAGATGCTGTCGTGCACTGTGCAGCATGGACTGCTGTGGATTCTGCCGAGGAAAATGGCAACAGGGAAAAGGCAGCCAGAATCAATGTGGATGGGACAGAGAATATCGTTCGGGCCTGCCGGAAGGCGGGGTGCAGGCTGATGTACCTTTCCACCGATTATGTCTTTGACGGACGGGGTGACACGCCGTGGGATCCGGACTGTAAGGCCTATGCTCCACTGAATGTGTATGGAAGGACAAAATTAGAAGGCGAATTTGTTGTGGCAGAACAGCTTTCCAGATATTTTATTGTCCGAATTGCATGGGTGTTCGGAGTGAACGGCAATAACTTTATCAGGACAATGCTGCGACTGGGAAAGGATCATGAACAGCTGTCCGTTGTAAATGACCAGATAGGGACGCCAACTTACACATATGATCTGGCAAGGCTTATTGTGGATATGATTGAGACAGAGAAATATGGGTATTATCATGCTACCAATGAGGGCGGCTATATCAGCTGGTATGATTTTGCTGTGGAGATATTCCGGCAGGCTGCAGAGCTGGGGCATGAAGAGTATGATAAAGACCATCTGCAGGTCAGGTCAGTTACTACGGAGGAGTATGGTGCTTCTAAGGCGAGACGTCCGTTTAATTCAAGACTTGATAAAAGTAAGCTCAAAGCAAATGGGTTTGAACTGCTGCCGGTATGGCAGGATGCATTACACAGGTATTTGAAGATCGTTGGATTATAGAATAAAATGGAGGAAAGTATGGGACAGATTAAGGTTGAAAGGAATGCAGGAGGCATCGAGGGTGTGAACGTGATCGAACCTGCTGTTCATGGGGACAGCAGGGGCTATTTTATGGAGACATATAATCAAAACGATATGGCGGAGGCAGGGCTGAATTATGTATTTGTACAGGATAATCAGTCAAGCTCGCCCAAAGGAGTATTGAGGGGGCTTCATTTTCAGAAAGAACACCCTCAGGGAAAGCTGGTCCGGGTAATTCGCGGCAGGGTGTTTGATGTGGTAGTGGATCTTAGGGAGGATTCCGACACCTTCGGTAAGTGGTTTGGCATTGAGTTGACAGAGGAAAATAAGAAACAGATCCTGATCCCAAAAGGGTTTGCTCATGGATATCTGGTACTCAGTGACTGGGCAGAGTTCTGCTATAAATGTACCGACTTCTATCATCCTGGCGATGAGGGAGGGCTTGTCTGGAATGATCCGGACATTGGCATAGAATGGCCGGAGATCCGCGGAGAATATCCCGGAAACGGTGCCTGCAGCGGATATACTCTGACGGATGGTTTCCCATTAAAGATGAACGAGAGGGATCAGAATTGGGCGGGGATAAAGGAGTATAGACGATGAAGAGGACAGTGGCAGCAGCGGCGGCAGTGACAGCCCTTTTGGGAATATTTGCTGCGGCACCGCCGGCAGCAGTACAGGCAAAGACATATAAAAAAGGGTTTGCCTATCAGAAAATATCTTCTGAAATGAAATCCCAAATGACAGGAAGATCGTTTCCCAAATCAGGGGCTAAAATATCTTTTTCCGATCTCCGGGAGGTCCGGGTCAGATACTATGATTTTAAAGGCAAGGTAAGAACCGGCTCCCTGGTTGTAAATAAGAAGATTGCCTTGAAGACGGCTAAAATTTTTTATGAACTCTACCAGATCAGATATCCAGTGCAGAGAATCCGGCCTATCGATATGTATGAGGCAGACGATACGCGGTCCATGGAGGCAAATAATACATCTGCCTTTAATTACCGAAGGGTTCAGGGAAGCACAAAGCTCTCCATGCACAGTAAGGGTCTGGCTATTGACCTCAATCCCCGTATCAACCCCTGTATCCGGAATGGCGTGGTGGACCCTCCCGGCGGGAAGATATATAAAAACCGTAATGTCGGGAAATGCAGGGGAAAGTACAGGAAGTATATGATCCATAAAGGAGACAGGGTGTATAAGATCTTCAAAAAATATGGGTTTAAATGGGGCGGGGAATGGTATTCCTTAAAAGATTACCAGCATTTTGAGTATACAGGTTAAATAAGGAATATATTATCCAGCATGCATGATTTCTAGTATATGGCAAAAGAGCTGCTGCAAAGAGGAATCACTCTTTTTGCAGCAGCTCTTTTCTATATGGGGATCCATATTTTTATATAAGCTCGGCGATGCGGCTGACGCCGACGTAGATCTGCGAGATTTTATACCAGGTCCGGAATCCCACGATGCCATCCTGGGTGAGGTTAAAGATTTTCTGGAATGTCTTAACGGCTTCCTCCGTCCTTGGACCGAAGATTCCGTCCTCAGCTATCTTTGGTATCAGCGGATAGGCTCCCGCAATCACGTTGAGCTGGCGCTGCATCTGTCTCACCTTGTCGCCCGTAGAACCCTGCCGCAGGGGAGTTCCCGGGTAGGAGGAGGGTACGCCGGAGATTTCTTCTGTCTCATTGATATAAATGGAATCGCCATAATAGTTTCGCAGTATTTCAATGGCCGTGTAACCCTGGTCCCCCAGTGATTTGGATCCCCACTGGCTCATCCAGTTCGGGCAGGATACATTTTTGCCGTCGCAGTACTGGGTCAGGATTGGCTGCTGCACATTGGGCCGCGAGAGGAAGTTGCTGAATATCTCATCCACCACTGTGGATATGCTCTCGAAGATATTTCGGTTCGGGATCCATTTGTGGTCGTAAGCCGTGGAGGTGGTTATGGTAAACTCATAGCCCTTGTTGCGATACCATTCCGTATATACTCTGTTCAGCGTAAAGGACTGGATGGCCAGTACATTTGCCTGGATTGTGGACTCCGGCCAGGTGGAGTAGATCTCACTGCTTGCCACATTTTTAATATAATCACGGTATCTTACATAATAGTTCTTTGCTCCCGGATCAGACGGCGGACCGTCGTGAACAACGACGAATTCTGGTATGACTACACGGGACAGGACGATCTCACCCGTCTCATCTACTGTTTTGATCTCGCTTTCTGCGATCTTCGGCGGGTAGTCGCCCCACAATGTGTGGTCCGGGATCACGAAGAGCTCGGCGCTGTCAGGCTCTGCCGTGTCTGCAGGAATCAGACTTACATCCTGGATGGCAGTTTCTCCAGAGAAGATTTCGGCACCGTTCACCTCCACTGTTTCAAATCCCGGTGCGCTGATGTATATAGTATATTCCGAATATGGTTTGTCAGCTGTGGGGTCCATGGAGTATTCCAGAGGCGGAGCCTCCAGTTCAACATTATTCAGCTGCCCCTGTGCATCCGTGCGGGCTTCTTCGATGGTCTGTCCGGGGGCATTTTCCGTTGTGATCCGTATGGTGGCGCCCTCCACAGGACGGCTGGTATTATCAGATATAACATTGACATTTAATTTTCCATATTCCATGCTAACCTCCATGAAATGGATAGATTCACTTTATTATATGAACAATCTGTGAAAACGGTGAATTTTGCTTGACATTTTGTCTCGGAGGGATATAATTAACTTGCTAATTGTTTATAAGCTAATTATCTGGAGGGGAGGTTTGTGAGTGAGAGAAAGAGAGCCGGCAGATGAATATGAGCCAAGAGAGGTTACCCGGCGCATGATTCTGGCCAGCCAGCTGCACAGGAGAATGCTGGAAAATAATCTGGAGGGAAGCGGGATCCACCGGGCTCAGCACCGTCTTCTGATGGCGCTGGCCTGCGATCCGTTTCCGTCCCAGGTGGAGCTGGCGCGAAAACTCGAAATATCTCCTGCCACTATAGCCGTTTCGCTAAAAACACTGGAGAAGGCGGGGCTGATCAGGAAACGGATGCGTCAGGAGGACAACCGGGTAAACTTTGTGGAACTGACAGAGAGAGGGCGCCGCGTCGTGGAGGATAGCAGGGATTTTTTTGACATGCTGGACAGACAGATGTATCGGGGCTTTACCAGGGATGAAAGAAAACAGTTCAGCCATTTCCTGGAGCGCATGTATGAAAATATGCAGGGAATGGCGGAGAAACAGAAAACAGGAGGTGCAGGATGGGACAATACAAAAAATATATAAAACCCTATTTATCTGCTTTTATCCTCGGTCCGGTCTTTATGATCGTTGAGGTTTTGGGGGAGATAATACTCCCAAAGCTTATGGCGGTGATCATCAATATCGGCTGCGGGGCAGAGCACGGCGTAGAAGCCAGAGGAACCGGATTTATTATTATGATGGGGGCGGCAATGATTCTGACAGCGTTTTTAATGATGCTGGGAGGGGTTCTGGGAGCCTATTTCGCCATCAAAGCATCCGTGAATTTTGCCGCAGATCTGAGACATGATGTGTTTGCCAAGGTGCAGAAATTTTCCTTTGCCAATATTGAGAAATTTTCAACGGGATCTCTGGTGACCCGGCTTACCAATGACATTACCAATATCCAGAATGTGGTGGCCATGGCCCTGAGAATGATGCTGCGGGCGCCGGGGATGCTGATCGGCGGAATGATCATGGCATTTCTCATCAATGCCAAGCTGGCAATGGTATTTTGCGTTGTAATACCTCTTTTGATCGTGGTGCTTGCCATTATTATGAAGACAGCTTTTCCGCGATTTGATGTGATGCAGAAGAAAATTGACGCACTGAATTCACGGATTCAGGAAAATATTACGAACCAGCGCGTGGTCAAGTCCTTTGTCCGGGATGATTTTGAGAAAGAAACCTTTGATCAGGCCAGCAACGAGCTGAAAGATAAGACACTTCGGGCCATGAAGGTAGTGATTGCCACCATACCGGTAATGACACTGGCAATGAATGTTACGACGATTGCTGTCGTATGGTTTGGAGGCAAACAGATTCTGGTGGGGGATATGCCGGTGGGGGATCTGACTGCATTTACTACATATGTAGTCCAGATACTTATGTCCCTGATGATGGTTTCCATGATCTTTATCCAGGGTTCCCGTGCGGTTGCCTCTTCCCGTCGTATCACTGCTGTGCTGGATACGGAGATCGATCTGAATGATGACGAAGTGAAAGACAGGGACAGGAAGGTTACAAGCGGAAGAATTGAATTCCGGGGTGTGGGATTCCGTTATTACAAGAAGCATAAGCGAAATGTACTGCAGGACATCAGCTTCTGTGCGGAGCCGGGAGAAGTGATTGGCATTATTGGTTCAACGGGAGCCGGGAAGAGTTCACTTGTACAGCTGATCCCGCGTCTGTATGACTGCGACGAGGGCGAGGTGCTGGTGGACGGCATCAATGTAAAGGATTATACCCTGGAAAATCTAAGAAATGGCGTGGCTATGGTACTTCAGAAGAATACGCTGTTCTCTGGCACCATTATGGATAATCTTCGATGGGGAGACGAAAATGCCACAGACCAGGAGGTATTTGCCATGGCAGACGCCGCGCAGGCAGATTTGTTTGTAAGAGATTTTACTGACGGATATGAGACGGAGCTGGGTCAGGGCGGTGTCAATGTGTCCGGCGGGCAGAAGCAGAGATTGTGCATTGCCAGAGCTTTACTGAAGAAACCGAAGATCCTGATTCTGGACGACAGTACCAGTGCAGTGGATACAGCCACGGAGGCCAGGATCCGGCAGAGCTTTGAGACAACGCTGAAGGACACGACCAAGCTGATCATTGCGCAGCGTATATCCTCTGTGGAGCCGGCGGACCGGATTCTTGTTATGGAGGAGGGACGCATTGTTGGTCAGGGGACACACAGGGAGCTTATGGAGAACTGTGAACCTTATCAGGAAATCTATTATTCGCAGAAGGACAGAGAGGAGGCGGCAGGATGAGTAGAGGACCAGGCGGTCACGGCCCCGGACATGGACCGGGAGCTATGAGAGGAGGAAAACCGAAGAATGCGGGAGCTGCCATCGGAAGATTGTTCTCTTATATGAAGAGAGACAGAGGCTGGGTGGCAGCGGCGATGCTCTGTGTGGTGATCAGCAGTGCAACTATGCTGGCCGGTTCTTATATGCTCAAACCCATTATTGATCATCTCACTAATTCAGCCAGGGCCATTCTGGAGGCACAGGCAGGGGAGCGGGCAGCACTCATTGCATCGGCCACAGGGACATTGCTGTATAGCGTTCTTACTATGCTGGCAGTTTACGGTGCCGGGATTCTGTCCAGTTATCTGCAGCAGCGCATCATGATCGGTGTGTCCCAGAGGGCGTTGATCCGGATCAGGAAGGATCTCTTTGATCATCTGCAGGATATGCCGGTGCGTTATTTTGATACTAATAGTGTGGGAGATATTATGAGCCGGTTTACCAATGATGTTGACGCCATCGGCGAACTTCTGAATAATACGGTGACACAGCTTGTGTCAGGGATAATAAGTATTGTCGGTACACTTGTCATAATGCTGGCCAATAATGTATGGCTGACGCTGATTACTATTGTAATGGTGCCGGTGATGGTCAAGGCGGGAGGAACCATTGCGAAGAAGAGTTCTTCTTATTACAGGGAACAACAGAATGCGCTGGGATCCCTGAATGGTTATATTGAGGAGACAGTGACGGGCCAGAAGGTAGTAAAGGTATTCTGCCACGAGGAGAAGGCGGTGGAGGATTTTACATCACTGAATGATACGCTGAGGGAGAAACAGATCAGGGCTCAGTTCTTTGGTGGAATCATGGGGCCGGTTATGGGAAATATCGGGCAGATCTGTTATGGGCTCACGGCTGCGGTGGGAGCGCTTTTCCTGTTGAAAGGATCCCTGTCTGTGGGGGGGCTGACTATCTTTGTGGGATATTCCAGGCAATTCAGCCGGCCCATCAATGAGCTGTCTATGCAGGTGAATACGATTTTCTCAGCACTTGCCGGAGCAGAGAGGGTCTTTACGGTTATGGACATGGAACCGGAACAGGCCGATCCGGCGGACGCGGTGGAGATGAAGGAGGTGAAGGGCGAGGTCATACTGGATCACGTAACCTTTGGCTATCATCCGGATAAGGTGATACTGAAAGATATCAGCCTGTATGCCCATGCTGGACAGAAGGTGGCGTTTGTCGGTTCCACCGGAGCGGGAAAGACTACAATTACAAATCTTCTCAACCGCTTTTATGATATCGAGGAGGGAACGATAACCATTGACGGCATAGATCTGAAGCAATACAAAAGAGAGAGCCTGCGCAGTCATATTGCCATGGTTCTGCAGGATACCCATCTGTTCAGCGGCACAGTCCGGGAAAATATCCGGTATGGACGTCCAGACGCCACAGATGAGGAGGTGGAACAGGCGGCGAAGACAGCCAGCGCCCATTCCTTTATTATGAGACTGGAGGATGGTTACGATACGATGCTGGAGGGAGACGGTACGAATCTGAGCCAGGGGCAGAGGCAGCTGTTAAATATTGCCAGAGCCGCTATTTCAGTGGCGCCTATCCTGGTTCTGGATGAGGCCACAAGCTCGGTTGACACCCGGACGGAGATGCATATTGACCACGGCATGGAACGTCTGATGAAGAACCGTACGACCTTTGTAATCGCCCATCGTCTGTCCACTGTGCGCAATGCGGACTGCATCATGGTTCTGGAGCAGGGGGAGATTATGGAGCGTGGCACCCATGAGGAACTACTGGGACAGAAAGGAAGATACTACCAGCTGTACACGGGAGCGGTGGAGCTTGCTTAGCAAGTTCCACTGGACAAATTTGTTCTTATGGTATAGAATCATTGTAGTAGATTCTATACAATAGGAAGGAGAGTGAGCAATATGTTCAGAACTGGCAGTAAAAAAGGGCTGGCTGAGAACCGCAGCTTCCGCATACCAAGGATTTTACCATCAAATAGAAAAGTGATCAGTCTGGTACTGGCGCTGGCAATTGGAATCTGTCCAGCAGTGACACCAGGACAGGCTAAGGCAGAGACGCAGGGAGGACTTCCGAGTATGACAACATCCGGATCGGCAGTGACACAGGATCCGTCCCAGGTGCCTGTTACACCTGTAGACCCAGCGAAGATTAAGCTGAACCGGACTAAGGGTATTTTTATGGCTGGAAAGAAGGTGACGCTGAGTATCAGCGGTACACTGAGTCCTGTGACGTGGACAAGCCAGAATCCGGAAATTGCCACCGTCAGTGAGACAGGTGTAGTAAAAGGCTTGAAGAAAGGAAAGGCAGCGATTCAGGCCAGTGTGGACGGTGTTATCCGTCAGTGCAATATCACCATCGTGGATAAGATGGGGAAAAAGGATTTTGGCAAATTCAATGGAGAGAATTTTGTCAGCTATTGCAAGAGAAAGGGCTTTAGCAAGGGTTATGCATGGTCGGGCCAGTGGAAGGGCGGCGGAAAGAAGAAATCTACATACCGCAAGATCAAGATTGGCGCTTCTAAGACGAAGGTTCAGAATGCCTATGGTGAGATGAGCTGGAAGAAATGTACCTCAAAGGATCCCTTTACGAAAATGAAGGGACTTAAGAAAAATAAGGTGAAAACATATGGGGATGCCGTATATGGCAAATACCGCATCCGGTTTTATCTGAATAAAAAGAACAAGGTAGTTGCGATTATTCTGGCTTGTAATATTGGCCGGATCAAGAAGAGTGCTCTCCGGGGATATCTTTGATCGGGAGCGGTTGAGCTGGCATAAGGAGACAGTGTATGTGAAAATATGTACGCTGTCTCTTAACTTTTGTCATTATTATTAAATAGAAGCTAAATTAGTATTGTTTCCTGGAGGGTATACATTGAATCACAAAAATGTAGTACATATTTGTATTGCTGCTATCTTTATCATTTGTTTCACAGCCGGCGTAATCATTTCCCGGGAGAGTAATGTTTATAAAGAGGAGGGACAATATTCCGAAAACTATGATGCAGTATTGAATGATATTGGTACGCCGAAAGAAATTGTTCAGAGCATGAGTTACGAGTTTAAAGAGTATATTTGCAATAAAATCGGAAATGATGAAAAATTTGAATTTCATAATCCGGGAATTTATCTGGACTATGAGAATCAAATGGCTGGAAGAGGTTATGGAGTTCATATATTTACCACTAGTTTTATGAAAGAAAACGTGGATGTGAATCGAATTTACCTCTTCTTTTCCTGGTTAAGGCCGCCGGCATTATTTTCTGGCGGAGAGTCATTTTGGGTGAATTTGAATACCAGCTGGACTATCAAGACAGTGGAGGATCCCTCGTTTTTTGAACTCAGACAGGGAAAATGTGGTGAGGACAATGCATATACTGTCTTTTATGAGAGAAGTCAGACAGGCGGGGTGGGAGCTGCTATTCATATTCCAATCGCCTTTGATTGGAAGGCGTTATTTTTGAAAGGCTATTATAGAGGCTATACTGATTTTTGTGTTGAAGAAAATATAAGCAGTGAGAGAGAGGGAGAGAAGGAAAAATATTTCGAAATTGGCTGTTCACTAAATGAGGATATGAGATCCCGAAATGTTCCGTGGGGACGTAATACGCAGAAATAATCCAGGGCATATAGATACCCTGGATTATTTGATCTTAGTTTGACAGCAGGATTGTTTATATGGCTTCTTCTGCATTTTCTTCGGATTCGTCATCCGTTTCTTCTCCGGCTTCCTCTGTTTTTTTCTCTTTCGGAGGCTGGGAGAGGAGTACCAGTGCGATCATCAGGGCCGACAATACAAATGGTGCCAGATAGACCACAAGCTTAACCTCCTGTGATATGGAATGTCTTCCCGTGTTAAACCAGACGATGACGCCAAAGTATATGGTGAAAACAAGGATTCCCAGAATGGCCGCCAGAATACGGGCGATGGCTTTCCGGTTTCCGCCAAACCGTGCTTTCACGATATAATATACAAGGAAAAATGCCACTCCTGAATCGATCAGGCCAAATAGCAGCATAGCTGGATTCATGGTCACGATATCACCTCTTAGATAAAAAATTCTTTCCTCATTATAGCATACAAATCAGGAAGAGGAAAGCCCTCCTGTCATACATTTTCAAATTCTGTTCTGACTTTTCTCAGACATTCCATAAGTTTCGGTGAAAATACACCGCATTCGCCATTGATGATCATACGGAAGGCATGATCCTTTGGGATGGCATCCTTATATACCCGTTCATTTGTCAGGGCATCGTATACATCCGCAATGGAAACGATCTGGGCGGACAGAGGGATTTCCGAACCCCGCAGGCCATCCGGGTAACCGCTTCCGTCATACCGCTCGTGATGGGAGTGGCAGATTTCCTTACAGACCTTTGAGTACTCGTCACTCCATATGCCTCTCATATTATCCAGTATTTCGCAGCCGCTGATGGTATGGGATTTGATGTACTCAAATTCCTGGTCGGTAAGACGCCCCGGTTTCATCAGTATCTTATCCGGCAGGGCAATCTTACCGATATCGTGCAGGGGGCTTGCGGTAACGATGACAGAGACCTTTTCCGGCGTGAGGTTGAATTCAGGAAAACATTTCATCGCCTCTGTGGCAAGGATCCGGGTATATTCCTTTACCCGGTGTATATGTTCACCGCTCTCCACATTCCGGTATTCTACGATATCGCCCAGTGCGTCAATAATAGTCTCATTGCTTTTCGTCAGACGATCTGACTGCAGTTTCAGCAGCTTGTGCTGTTTCTGCATTGTATTCTGGTATTGGAACAGCCGGATGCAGTTTCGGATTCTGTGTTTGACCAGACTGGCATCGAAGGGCGCACAGATAAACTCGGCAATCTCATATCTGCAGAGCTCGTCTCCCAGGCTGGATGGGATTTCAGAACAGACAGCCAGAAGAGGTATCCTGTCACATGTGCTGTTCTGCCGGATTGTCTTTACCAGGGCAAATTCTTCTGATTTCATTGTGGGATAATCTGCGAGGATCGCAGCAATGGACTCGGTATCATGGGTAATAAAGTCATTTAACTGCCGGATATCCGTGATTTCTGCCAGGACATAATCCTCATTCAGTATTCTTTTTAATAATGGATAATTTTGCTCCTGAGGATCGATCAGTATAATTCTATTTTGCATGTATTACCTCCATATATAGGGTTATGTTTCAAGATTGATGGCCCCGTCGGTATTTTTCCGAAACGTTACCTGCCGGAGCTTATCGCCGCGCCAGATAGTTCCGCTGATCTCGATTACTACGTTGTCATACAGAACATTGCGGATAATCACGCAGGCAGAGTCTGTCTTCTCCAACCGTTCCCTCATCCTTTCTGTCTCATTTTCCAGCTCGGAAAGCTGCTTTTGTTTGGCGTCTATGGCCTCTTCCAGTTCCAGATAGGGTTTCATCGTGTTTCGGACCTCCGGTTTGAACCGGCGGTGATAATCCTCATAGGCATGTCCCAGTATACTCAGTTCATCCTGAATCTCCTTTAACTGGTGTGCGAGCCTTGCATTTTCTTTTTCCAGATCTTCCGTGATTCCGGTGGTGAGACTGGTGGGAACCCCGGCGGCATTTCCTGCATTCATAATCTGGAAGCCGGATTCGGAATAAGCGGTTCCACCGGCTATCATTCCCTTTCCGTCCAGGGCAGATATGACCCCGCGGGCAAAGAGCCTGCTGTTGAGACAGTAGGCGGCCTGGATCTCCCCCTCCGCGTATAGGTTGGCGGATTCAAAATAATGGCCGACAATGTTTTGGGCGGCGCGTACCGTTCCGGAGCCGCTGGCATTGATACCCTGTCTGATCAGGATATTTCCGTCACAGGAGAGCTCAGCGGCTTCTACATAACCGTTTACAACGATATCTCCGGTGGCGTGGAGCACCGCTCCGGTGCCAATATTTCCATTAACCTGAATACTGCCGTCGAAATCAATGTCCCCGCCTGCAGCAGTGACATCCTCCAGGACAAGAAGGCTTGTGATATCCATTCTTTCTCCGTTCAGTTCAATCCTTCCGGTATTGGTGGCGACATAGGTTTTTTGATCCGGCAGAACCTTAAAGCCGATGCCGGTCAGGCGGGGCTGTTCTTTTCCGGATTTGGATGGCAGAAACTGTCCGGTTACTGATTTTCCCGGGGTTCCTTCCTGCGGCTCATGATAGAAGGCGATCTTCTGATCCTCTTCCACCAGTTCAAACCATTCCACACTGTGATAGTCCACCGATCCATCCGGCAGTTCTTTGGGTTTTCGGTTGAGATCTGTGCGGAAAAAGAATTCGTACCAGCCGTCGCTGCCCTCTTCTGCGGGAGTTCCCCGGGCGATAACAGTGCCGTTGCCTTTATATTTTCCAGAAATCAGACCGTCGATGGCAATCTCATCAATTCCGTGCCGCACGCCCTGTGCCAATAGAGTTGCCAGTATTGCCTCTCTCGTCAGCGGAGGGCGGGAGTCTGCCACATGAATATGGGCCGTCATATTGTCTTCGCTGACAGAGATATAGAAGGCCTCTCCGGGAACGGTTTCCTGACGAAATTGTTCTATATTTGTAGATTCACCTTTTTCCAGTAGAAGGCGCCGCCGCCGCATCTCCTTTGTCGTATACATCAGACTGCTGTATCTGCTTACATCCAGCCGCCGCTCCAGTCCTTTTCGAATCTCTTCCATCTGTGAGTAGGAGTAGAGGGGATCTGCATATTGTGAGATATCCAGCCGTCGCTCCAGTCCCAGCCGGATCTCCCGCATCTGACGCCATGAATATCCAGGATCCGCATACAGGGACACATCCAGGCCATGGGAGAGTCCGGAGCTTATTTCACGGATAGAATCGCCTTTATAGTATGGCTTCAGCCACGGTTCAATGGGAATTCTCTTTTCCACGGCGTGCCGGATCGCTTTGAGCTGTTCTTCATCATAGCCCTCTTTGATATAGGGGATAATGGATATGCCTGATAAAATAGATTTGCGAAGCTGCTGCAGGATACCTACCTTTAGATGTAGAAAGGGAGTTAAATTCATATCCTGTTCCAATCCTTTGCGAAGCTCCCGCATCTTGGTATATGGGATGTCCGGTTTGGCATATATGCTGACATCAATGCCATTTTCCAGTCCCTTTCGGATCTCTTCCATCTGGAACCAGTCGTAGCACGGTCTGGCGTAGAATTCTACAGGAAGCTGTTCCTGGAGGCCAAGCCGGATCTGATACATCTGAATGGCCATATAATCCCTGCTGGCATAACTGGCTACATGGAGACCGGCCTCCATCCCTGTCCTGATTTCATGGATCTGGTCGGCAGAAAAGCCCTTCTTCTGTAAAAAAATCTCTAAATCCGCTGTTTTTTCTTTCATTTTCCATTCCTTTTATACATCCGCATTATAGTATGATTTTAGTATACTAAGAAATATTCTAATTTGTCAAATCCAAAAAAATTTTGTTTTTTTTCTTGACATTTTTTGAGAACCGTGGTAACATAACTCTTGCATGCAGGAATGGCGGAATTGGCAGACGCGCACGGTTCAGGTCCGTGTGGTAGCAATACCATGAGGGTTCAAGTCCCTTTTCCTGCATTTTTTATTTGCTAATAGGACAGAGATGCGGGGTTAGATTTCCAGGTGAGGTCTAACCTGTTTTTTTCTTATAGGAAAGAGCGTCATGTGTGTTGTGAAAACCTAGGGGGGAATGAAGTGTCACAGGGAAGAGTATTGATTATCGAAGATGAGATTTCCATAGCGAAGATGATAGCGATGAATCTTAAGGTGGCGGGATATTGCGTGACAATGTTCCACGATGGCGCCCAGGCCGCCGAATCAGTCAGGGAGGAGCACGATTATGATATAGCCCTTCTTGATGTGATGCTGCCCGGCATGGATGGCTTTACTCTGCTGGAAGTGATCCGGCAGTATGGGATCCCGGTGATCTTTCTGACTGCCCGGGATGATATCGGATCCAAGGTGCAGGGACTGCAGGGCGGCGCAGAGGACTATATAGTAAAGCCCTTTGAGATGCTGGAGCTTATGGTGCGGATGGAGAAGGTACTGGACAGGACGAGGAAATCTGGTGACGTGATCCACATACTGGACATTGATATCAATCTGCTGGAGCATACTGTGAGAAAAGGCGGAGAAGAGATTGTATTGAAGCCAATGGAATTTGAATTGCTGTGTGTGCTGGCCCGGAATAAGAATATTGCCATTTCCAGAGAAGAGCTGCTGCGCCGGGTGTGGGGAGTGGATTATATGGGGGAGACGCGGACGGTGGATGTTCATATTGGACAGCTTAGGAAAAAGCTCTCCCTGTCTGGTCACATTAAAACCATTTCCAAGCTGGGTTACCGGTTTGAGGAGTAGAACCATGCGTCTGAAAACAAAAATAATTCTTATCTGTTGTATCAGTGTTCTTTTTTCCTCTTCCGCCTGCAGTGCGGCAGTCTATTTTATAGTAAAAAATTTTTCCCTGGATGCAGCAGAGGGCCAGAGCTTTAAGGATGCCTTCGCTGCTTTTTCTGATCTGGAGCATGATATGACAGCGCTGAAGATTGGGGCGAATGAGACAGTAGACAGGAATGTGCTGGAATATATAATGAAGAAACAGGGAGATGAGTTCTTATTGTGCTTTTCCCACCGAAAAAACGAGGAACAGGAGATCTACAATTCAACAGTATTAAAAAGAGAGGAACTGGAGGCGCTGAAGTACCAGACAGAGGAGACGATGCTGGTTGAGAAGGCAGAGCTGGAGTGGGAGGGAAAACATTTTTTTGTCTATCGGAGAGAGTATTATGATGCGGATTTCTATAAACTGGAGGACATTTCCTATGTAGGGGAACGAGTGAGGCTTCTGGGGACAGGCATGGCTGTTCTGGCGGGCATTGTGACGATCGTTGTCTGCCTTCTGCTTTTCTTCATATTAAATAAAGTATTTCGGCCTCTGCATCAGCTGAGTGCCGGCGCCCGGCAGATTGCCCAGGGCAGATATGATAGAAGGATCGTCGTGGAACGCCAGGATGAAATCGGCGAACTAAGTGAAGACTTCAATCAGATGGCAGAAGCGGTGCAGTACCATATAGAAAGCCTGGAGGAGGCCCAGCGGAGGCGGACCCTTTTCATGGGGAACCTGACTCACGAGCTGAAGACTCCCATGACGGCAGTATCCGGATATGCCAGAACACTGCTTACGGTGAAGCTTTCGGAGGAGGACAGGGAGGAGGCGCTCACTTATATTTACGAGGAGAGCTGCCGTCTGGAACGTCTCTCCAAAAAAATGATGAACCTTCTTCTGCTGGAGGAAGAGGACGTGATCAGGCTGGTGGAAGTGCCGGCACGAAAATTATTTTCCAGTACGGAGGAGGCCTGCCGGCGCAGTCTGGCAGAGGACGGAATCCGGTTGGAATGCAGGGAAGAGGGAGAAGCTTTTCTTGTAGATGAGGATCTCTTTACCGAAGTTCTCATCAATCTGGTTGATAACGCCAGAAAGGCAAGCCGGCAGGGAGACCGGATCATCCTGTCTGCGGCGGGCAATGTAATTGAGGTCAGGGATTTTGGCAGCGGAATCCCGGAGGATGAGAGGGATAAGATACTGGAACCATTTTATATGATTGATAAGTCCCGCAGCAGAAGGAGCGGGGGTGCAGGACTGGGTCTTGCCATTACTGCCATGATATTGAAACGGCATAACTGCCGGATGGAGATTGAAAGCACAGTGGGAGAGGGAACCAGGATACGATGCCTGTTTCCCATTTGACCGGCGTTTTTTATGGCCAGGGCTTTTTACAATTTGTTTAAAAAATGATGAATACCTGATGCAGATGTCTATGTTACAATGGGTTCAACATAGACGTCTGTTTTTTATTCTAGTGAGTAATGGCGTTGTTGCACTAACAGAAATAAGGGAGGTAAGTACAATGAAACAATTTATGGCATGCATGGCGGCGTGCGCTCTGGCGATTACACTGGCAGGCTGCGCCAGCAGTCCGGAGAAATCGGTTGTCCGGGAAAAGGATATGGAAAAGATGCTGGAACAGGCACAGGGCAAAGATGAGGCTGGCTCATATGAACAGGTGAAGGAAGAGCTGAAGAAGTACGATAGTTATAAAACAAAGCTTGATAATAAAAAGCTTAAGGTTACCGTAGACGTGGATGCCAGGGTGGAGGTGCCGGAGGTGGAGAAGCTTTCCGTCTACCGTGTCAGCCAGGCAAAGATCAGCCAGAGATTCTTAGATCAGGTGAGGAAGGCACTGACGCCGGATGTGGTTTATTATGACGGGAATAAAAAGGAGGCTCGAACCAAATCCGTAGTGGCACAGGAGCTCAGGGAGGTAGAACAGTGGCTGGCGGATGCAAGGAAGTCCGGCGACAACCAGATGGCAGAGGAGTATGCCCAGAATGTGGCAGAGCTCAAGAGGGAATACGAGGAGGTGCCGGATCAGGTTAATCTTACCGATTTTCCATCAGACAAT
This sequence comes from uncultured Clostridia bacterium, assembly GCA_948467395.1. Taxonomy (GTDB): domain Bacteria; phylum Bacillota; class Clostridia; order Lachnospirales; family Lachnospiraceae; genus Eubacterium_F. Next base: position 44,015 of record CAOKDX010000019.1, read on the forward strand.
AAGATCCAGAGTATAAAGAAATTGTATGACGACAGCCCCAAAGATACTTTTTACAGCTGGCTGCATTCTCTCCATGGCACCGGAGATGTGTATTACGGGGTGAGTGACGCAAAGGATGGAAATATCCGTGAATTGTTTGTCCAGAATTCCCCCAATTACGGAAACTGCCTGCGGTATACCAGTGGAAGAAATGGCTGTGCCACTCATATATACAATGCGAATGTGGGAAGCGAGGTTCCCTTTATCGTTCCGAAAAAGGATGGTCAGGAACCGGATTTCATGGAGTCGGGGATAGAGAATGGGAACGGAAAAGGAAAGGGAGACGGGGTCACTGCGAAACCGGTGGACAATGAACCCCTGACTCTGTCACAGGAGGATGCGGAGAAAAAAGTGAATACATTTCTGAAGCAGCTTGGCCTGAATGACTACCAGTGTTATGAGAAGGGGCTGTGCGCCCAGATGGTGGGAGATGCGCTGGGGGAAGGGAAAGAAGGACAGAAATACCGGAATGTCTACCGATTTACCTTCCTAAGGAAACTGGATCAGGTATTCGTCAACAATCTGTCAGGATTTAAGTTCAACGAAGGGTGGCAGGGAAATGAACATGTGAAGAAGATGTGGGAGAGTGAGACGATCGTGGTCACAGTAAACGACAGCGGCATCACAGATTTCTATTATCTCTCTCCCCTGACGATTGATAAGACTCTGGTGGAGAAGAGCAGGATTAAGTCCTTTGAGGAGATCAGGGGCACTTTTGAGCAGATGGTGGTGATCGAGAATGCCGATAAAGACAGCGAATCAGAAGGCAGCGTAGCCGTCAAGGTGACAGACGTATCCCTCGTATACACAAGGATTAGTGAAAAAGACAGCTTTGATACAGGTCTTATCGTTCCTGTGTGGAATTTTAACGGGACAGTGACGGATTCTTATGGTGAAAAGAAGACAGGCACCGTTCTGTCGGTCAATGCCATTGACGGCTCTGTTATCAACCAGACACTGGGATATTGAGCCGTCCCGTTTCCGGGGAAATGGGATAGAAGGGAGAGGGAAGATGAATAGCTTTGAAACGGATTTGAAACGGGCGTTCTGCAGTGTAAATTTCATAGCGGGACTTCTGATTGAATGTTTCATTCTCTGGCGCGCCGGTTTTGGCTCCGATCTGTTCCGCATCAGTATACCGGTCCTGACTTCGGTACCCTATTCCACGGCGTGGCTCAGTGAATATCAGAGTGGATTTATCAAAGAATACCTGCCGCGATGCGGGCAGAGCTCCTATATACTGGGGAAATTCTCTGCCTGCGGAATCAGCGGCGGTGCCCTGCCCCTCACGGCCTGTTTATTGTACAGTCAGATGGGAGAGGGGGACGCAATGCCAGAGAAATACCTGCTTATTTTTCTTTCCGGAATGTTCTGGGCAGTGACCGCAGCCGTTCTTGCTGCGGCGGCAAACAGCAGATATGTGGCGTATGGTGGATCCTTTGTTCTTTTTTATATGCTTGTGATACTCTATGAGCGCTATTTTAAAACGCTGTACTGCCTGTATCCAGTGGAGTGGTATGCTCCGGAACACATATGGGTGCTGGGGGATACTGGTATAGTGCTGATGCTCTCCGGTCTGATTCTGATTCAGGGGATCGTTTACTATTCAATATTAGCGAGGTGTATCGAATATGCGTAAGATCAAACAGATTATTCTGACCGCCCGGGAATGCTTTCGGAAGTGGCACAGAAATCCCCAGATTATCCTGTGCTTCCTCCTTGCCTTTGTCTTCTGTTTCCTCCTGTCGGATAAGGTCATGCAGTTTGCATTGGAGCACGACACGTATCTACAGGGACTGGAGGCATTTATCTGGACCTTTGGGGACGCCCAGTCCGTGCTGGCCATTTCTATCCTGCTTCTTCTTCTGTTCTCCGGTATGCCGGGGCTCTCCAATGAGGTTCCCTATTTTATGGTGAGAACGGACAGGAGGATATGGATGTGCGGGCAGATCCTATATCTCATTACGGCCACTTTTTTCTTTATTCTTTTTATCCTTGCCTCTACTGCGCTGTTATCTGCCGGGCGGGCTTATGCGGCAAACTTGTGGAGTGATACAGCGGCCATCCTTGGCTATTCCGGAATTGGGGAAGAGATTGCCGTGCCGTCATTTGTAAAGGTGCTGGAGCTCACCGACCCTTACCACTGTACCCTGCATATTTTCTTTCTCATGACAGGGTATTCTGTTACGATGGCGGGGCTTATCCTGTTTCTCAATCTCTGCAAAAGCAATGGCGGTATGATAGGAGGAGTAGTTTTCAGCGGATTTGGAATCCTTCTGAATCCCGATATCGTGGCGGAGTGGTTTGGGATACCCATTGAGCGGATTCGGTTTGCCAATATTATCTGCGGCTGGATCTCACCCCTGAACCATGCCACCTATTATATGCACAGCTTTGGATATGATAATCTGCCCCAGCTCTGGCAGTCCTATCTGTTCTTCCTGGCGGCAGGGGTGGTACTTTTTGCGGCGTCGCTGGCGAAGATCAGGAACTATCCGTTTCAGTTTACAGGTACATGATAAGAGGAGCCGCGTGAAATCTACTGCGGCGGGGAGGTTTTAGAATGAAGGAAGGCAAAGGGATCGAGGTAATGGATGTCTGTAAATCTTTTGGGAAGGAACAGGTATTGCGGGGGATAACTTTTTCCATTCCGCCGGGAAGCATTTATGGCGTAGTGGGAAATAACGGGAGTGGCAAGACCGTCCTGATGAAATGCATCTGTGGATTTATGAAATGTGACAGGGGAAAGATTCTGGTGAATGGCAGACAGGTGGGAAGAGAGGTGGATTTTCCTGACCGGCTGGGGGTCATTATAGAGACTCCGGGGTTTATTCCCAACCTGTCCGGCTATAAAAATCTGAAAATCCTTGCCTCTCTGAAGGGATGGATCGGAAAACAGGAAATCCGGGAAACCATGAGAAGGGTGGGATTGAATCCGGATATGAAGAAACCAGTGGCAAAATACTCTCTCGGGATGCGGCAGAGGCTGGGTATTGCCCAGGCCATCATGGAGGATCCCGAAGTCCTCGTACTGGATGAGCCGTTTAACGGCCTGGACCGGTACGGCGTGGTGGAGATACGCACTCTTCTGAAGGAATTGAAGGCGGCTGGCAAGTCAATTCTGCTTGCCAGCCACAATGCACAGGATATAGAAGAGCTTTGCGATCATGTGCTGGATCTGATGCAGCAGTCAAAAGATTCCGGGGAGGATGTCCGGAACGATTGGGAGGAATTGGAATGAATTGGAAGAAAATAATCGCAATGTCCTGTCTTTTCACCTGCATCCTGGCAGGCATTGTAACAGAAAATCAACATATCTGTGCCGCACAGAAGGCTCTGTCGGAGGAAAAGGGGCTTGACAGCACAGAGGAGCAGGGAAAAACCGAAACGGGAGGAACGGGGGGATTTGTCATCGACAACCAGAATGTTTATGACGGCATGGCAAATTCCTATTCCGGAGGATATACTCCCCAAACAGACGGAAAAAAGGCAGTCGTTGTACTTCCCCTGGTGGCAAAGCGCAGAATGTCAGGAGACCGGATTACTGTTACCCTGCGTTTTGGAGAGGCGGATTCTCTCCCCTTTGTTCAGAAAAATTATGAAAAGGCGGTTTCATTTGGCCAACATAGGACAGTAAATCCGGCAGGCAGCTCCGGCTGTTATCTTGTTTCCTTCTCACTGGAGCTGAAAAGGGAGAGGTATAATGGGAATTATCCGGTGATGCTGTCAGTCTCCGCAGAGGATATGGAGGGGAACGAGATCAGTCAGGAATTTACCATATACGTGACGATATCGGATGGAAAGGAAATGGGTGCACAGGATAAATCTGGTGCCTCAGAGTCGGGAGGTTCTGCCGTTTTTTCCATTGACAATAAACATGTGTACAGGGGGATGGGAAAATCATATGCCCATGGGTATGTTCCAAAGACCTATGGGGACAGGGCGGTTCTGGTGCTGCCGCTGCTGGCGAAGAGAAGTCTGGCGGGAAGTAAGCTTACGGCTGCCCTGAAGCTTGGGGAATCAGAGAATCAGCCCTTTGTGCAGAAGAACTATGAAAAGACAGTGAAAAAGAGGAAAAATTCCAGCTGTTACCTGATTTCATATAACCTAAAACTGAAAAAGAAGCGGTATAACGGAAGTTATCCCGTTACGGTGACGGTCAGTGCGGAAGAACAGAACGGCACGGAGATCAGTCAGGAGTTTACGGTATACGTCACGATCACAGACGGCAGGGGTATCCAGGGGGATTCCAGGAGAGAAGAAAATCAGCCGCAGCCGGCTCCCAAGGTTCAGATAGCGTCATGGAATTTCTCCAAGGAAAAAATATTGTGCGGGGAAAAATTCAAGGCGAAGCTCACCCTGCGGAACACCAGCAGGACGGAGGCCGTAAGGAATATGATGGTTACCGTGTCGCCAGGGGAGAATGTGGAGCTTTTGGGAAAGGCGGACAGCGTCTATGTGGAACAGCTGGCAGCCGGCAGGAATTGTGAGGTATCGTTTGACTTCCGGGTAAGTGCCGATGCGCCCCGGGGACAATACAATATAGAGGCAAAGCTGGAATATGCTGACAGCAAAGGAACTTCCTATGATGTTCAGGGAGCGGTGAAGGTGTCGGCGGAACAGAAGGTGAGGATTGGCATAGATCCGGTTCAGGTTCCCAAGGAGATCCAGCTGGGGGATACAGTAGTCTTGAAGATGCAGGCGATGAATCTCGGCAGGGGCAGACTTTACAATGTCCGGGCGGCACTGGAGGCGGAGGGTCTGACGTCATCGGGCTCTGCCTATATGGGGGATGCAGAGGCGGGTACTGCCCTGGCCGGAACATTGGAAGTGACAGCGGAGGGGCTGACCGGGGATTCCATTTATGGGAGTACCAGAGGAAAGGTGGTTTTTTACTATGAAGATGAGATGGGTAATGAGATAACGGAAGAGCAGACATTTGAGACGTCTATCTTCTCGCCCCTCAGAGAGGAGCAGAATGATACGCCGGTGGATAACACAGGTCAGTGGTGGGTCATTATGGCCATCCTGACAGCGGCTCTTGCAGCGGCAGCGGCCGTGTTTCTTGTGAGGAAGAAACGGCAGGCACAGAAGGAGGAGGGTGTGGCGGATGAAAAATAAAGCCAGTGGCAGGATACGAAACCTTCTGCGGCTCAGGAAACAGAACGACACAGTGAAGATCATCTGCATTCTTTCCCTGGCCGCCATGGCATTTCTGATCCGCACAGTGCAGCAGATATGGGGAATTTATCAATATGCGGCGGCTCCCGCCGAATATATTGTGACAGCAGAAGGGGCCATGTCCGGCAAAAGGGTAGATGAGCTGCTGCAGAATAAAGAGGTGGCCAGGGTGAGCCGGCAGATGAAGTTACCGGTATCTGTTTTATTCAAAGGAAGGGAGGCTGTTGTCGACTGCAGTGTGCTGTCTCAGGAATATATGCAGGAGATAACCGGCATGGAATCTGCATCGGGCTCCAGCCGGATCTATATGAATGAGGCGGCATATGCCGACCTTCAGGAAATGGTATCAGAAGGAGAGGGAACCATTCCGCAGGAGAGCGGACAGGGATTGGCAGAGAAGGGAAGGGAAATGGATATCCGTTATTCCACCGGGGAGGATCCGGAGGCTGGAGAGGTCACCGGTCAGACGGAAGCTCTTCCGAATTATTATTGGGCCAAGCTGGTCGTTTATAAAGCAGGCGGGGAGGAACCAGAAAGTTTTATTTATACAGCGGAGACGGACAGACGGCTGCAGCGGGAGGCAGCCGGTCTCCGGGTTCAATTCAAAAATCATGATCTGGATGGGATCCATGTGGAGAATTTAAAGAAACTGGGATATGAAATAGAAAACCAGGAGACAGTTTCAGAAGAGGAGTGGGAGCTGCAGATAAAGCTGCTTCATATACGATACGGACTGCTGGTCTGCGGACTCTGTGTTCTTTGTGGGTGGCTGTTGGGCAAATATGCTTATTGATAATAGTTTTCAAGAAAATGGATCCATTCTTCATAAATCTGTTTTTTCGATTTGTGAAAACATTCTTCATAATTTTCTGTTTCTATAAGCTTTCGCACCATATCCCATCCATATGTTTGTTCTAAATATTCAATATATGTATGGGCAAAGGTATAACCACCGCAATTTGAAAAGGTAAGCGGATTGTTTGAAGCTGTATCACTGTATGATGGTAAGGGAAAAGATTCCAGGTACGCCTGATAAAATGGTTCTCCATTACTTAAATACAATGCTGCCCCTTCAGTAAGCCACAAATCCACATCTTCATTTATGACACTGATATAGGCGTGTACGATTTCATGCAGTACGGCGAGCTTATTATCATCATAGTCATGTACTTCTCCTGGATTTGCCGGAGATGTCAAGATAACGTCTGTTCCGATATTATCGCCAATATACCAGTCAAGCCCTAACAACGATGTGGCATAACCATACTTCTTCGTCTGCATTGTACTTTGATGATCATAAATATAGACATTAACCTTCTGTTTTTTGGTGATTCCTAATTTTGTCGCTATGGAAGCCGTTTGTGCATTGGCGTAGGTAAATATATCCTGGGCAGCAGATTTTTCTGTTTCATAATATACATTGACCCAATCGCCGTTTAATTTACGCATATCCTTGGTCTCCAAATTCCATGTTGGAATAAAATTGACCGCGATGCCAGACAGCAGGAAACCGATCCCTATAAAAAGAATCAGGATATGCTTTTTTGTTTTTGTAGTCATATACAGACCCCCTTTTCGAATAATGTATAAAATCTGTATAGAAAAGGGAAGTTACTGTGGTCATTCCTTTATATGACTTCGGTCATTTCTTTTGCAAACCGGTTGAATTTTATAATGAGAGCGTTTCGTTCCCTGGTGCCAAGCTTTTCGTAGATCGTGGAGATATAATTTTTTACTGTTCCATTTGATAAGCATAATCTGTCTGCAATCTGCATGTTGGTGTACCCGCTTACGAGCAGTACAAAGACAGACCGTTCACGCTGCGTCAAATCCTGCAGTATCGTTTCAAATTCTTTTTTTTCTTCCATTTCCTGATCCGTATCATCGTTTGTAGAATTTTCTTTAGCAGGAGCAATATGCAGAATGAGCTCCATATAGCGGTCCACCATAAGGAATATAAGAAAAAAACAGCCTAAATACTGCAGGCATCGGGGTGCTGCACCATATCTGAGAATTGCTGCCATATCAGTAAACGGCTCTATCCAGGGCTGGAGCAAATACATTCCTGAAATAGTATGGGCCGTTAGAATAGCGGCAACAGATAGTATTCCGGAATAATACAGCAGCCGTTTATTCATATAAAATCCGGCTATTACAGAAGGTACGATAAAGATGATTACGGCTTGAAAGGTAAACAGGACATATGACGTCCCTGCCATAACTGCTGTTGCCGTTACAATAAGATATTTCATCCTGTCGTTATAAAAATGAAAGTTTAATATCATCACAGCAGGTACAACCAGAGTGACCAGCGCTGTCAGCAGCAGAACCACCGTCATATCAAAGGAGATGTCAAATACGCCGATCCAGCAGAGCAGATCAGTCAATAAGACAATTCCCCAGATACCCCAAAGCCCCTTCGCGGCATTTTCATTAATTTCAGCTTCATTTTTCTTTATAATAATATCCATAAATTTTCTTTCCCATAATATTTGAATCTGCCATATTTGTATTTTTCTGACAGCCTGCTATGCCCGCAGATCAAAATTATACCGTTTCAGGTCTCCCACGGGGGCATCGGCGCCAATAAAATCCTTTACTACATCCATGTCCTTTTCTTTCATGGAGAGCTGTGAGGTAAAGGCGTAGCCCTGTTCATTTATGGCGTCATTGAGTAATTCGATATTCCGTTCCAGCAGATCCTTTGTTTCTTTTGTGGAAACAAAGAAATTGGCGGAGACAGCGGTATTTTCCTTGAGGATCTGGATATCCAGGGTTCCCAGATGATCCATATCCAGGTGCAGAAGAACGCTTAGCTTACCCGGATTTCTGCGGAGAGCTTCTTTTCGCGTCATGACATACAGATCTCCGTGGGCCGTCTGATTCTGCAGTTTAAGGGGCAGCTGTATATACTGGAAGGTCTGGTTCATCATTTTCATAAAATCCAGATTGTTACTCATATCAGAAGCGTGCTGGGTCAGCTGGGAGAATACATCCTTTCCCAGCACCTGTTCACTGAAATGGGACAGGCTCTCAAACTGACGTGACATCTTATCATAGATTATATCCAGGGCCTGTTCCTTCTTCAGCTGTTCCGGCGATACGGTCCAGCCCGAGATAAACTGGGCCTTGACCAGATTCTGGAAAGACCTGGATGTAAGGAGCTTCCCTGCCTGCTCCTCAGTGAGCTCCGGTAACATATTTTTAATTTCTGAGAGCAGCTGTCTTGCTGTGGCGGTGCCGTCAGCCAGAGCCTGTTTCCCTTCATCTGACAGCGGATAATCAGACAGAAAGGCGGAGAAGGACTGGCGTTCTTCCGGTGACAGAATAAAGCCGGTCTGTTCATGGATAAAGGGCGTGCGGAAATCCTCACTCAGTCCGGATTCCGTCAGGGCTGTTCTGGCGGCGGCATTGCCGTCAGTCAGAGTAGTGAACAGCTGTTTCATGCGGGCGAAGGGTCCCTGTGCCTGTTCTGCTTTGGCCGGGTCGCCGGGGGATATTATTTCTGTTTCAGCCGGTCTCGCGGCATTTCCGTCTGCGCCCTCGGGGGAGCCGGCCTTTGCCGTGCCGGTCTCCGCCGTCTGTTTGGGATCGGCTGGAACGGCGTCCTCTCCCTCGGGATTTTCCAATAGAACATTGTCGGCAGAAGCTGTCTTTTCCAACAGTGCCTGTTCCTCCGGGGTGGGGTTTCCCTCCAGGACCATAGCCAGTATACGGGAGCCGATCTCTGCGGCCAGCCGGGGAACCTGGCTGCCGATGGAATTCAGCATATTTCCAATATCATTGGTAAGGGAATCCATCTTATTTAATAACTGGTGGTTCTGATTCTGGTAGTTTTCAAATTGTTTTACAGATTCCTGGGTCATGGGCAGATTCAGCCGTTTCATTGTGATAATGGCATTGACATCTACTTTTGGAAAACGGGCGCAAAGCTGGATGGATGCCATGATATTCTCCCGGCTGATGGACTGCTGGTTCTGCAAAAGGGAGCGCACCACCTCGATGTTGCGGTCCGATTTGGGCAGGGCAGCCTCTTCCAGTGCCTGTTCGATGGTATCTTCTATATCCAATAGATAGGCACCACTGACAGCCTTCATATAGATTGTGTTCTGATCCAGAGAGGTAATCTGGAAAGCGGCTTTCTGGCCGATAGAATACTGACTGGCATCGGGAAGCTTTCCTGTGAAGGAAGAACCGTCTTCCATGGAAAGGGTGATCTCACTGCCATGTACATCGCTGACAACCCCTTTCAGCGTCTGCCCCTCCTGGAGATGCAGGGTGGAACTACCGGAACGGTACGCCTGTGAGCGGGAGGAAGAGATGCCGGAGGATGTTCCCTGGGAATTGTTTTGAATTGAATTGCTGATGATTGCCATGGCAATGCCCCTTTCTAACATAACTGTAATAAGTATATCGACATTTCTTGTTTTTTTTGCAACCTTTTGCCCTGGATTCTATTATATTACAGCTTTATGCTAAAATGGGTAAAATGAGGCAAGGGAACCCCTCAGGATACAACAGATGATTCTTGACATACTATGAAATCTGACTAAAATGAAAGTAGTTTTAGCCGGATTTTTTTGCATGGATATTCTGGAGACGCTGTAGTGGATACGCAGGAGGGATGAAGTAATGCTTTTGCGGATAAACGGACTCTTTAATATTCTTATGATTCTGTTTGGATTTTGGATTATACTTACCTGCTTTCTGGCTGTGATGTGGCTTAGGAGCCGGAGGGAGATCAGAGAGAAGGACAAAGAGATAGCAATGATGAGGAACTATGGGAAGTCTTACCGGAGTCTGGTACAGACAGTGCGGATGAGACAGCATCAGTTTGAGAATCATCTTATGGCGCTGGGCGGAATTTATAAGACTGCCGGCTCGGTAGAGGAGCTGATCCGTTTGCAGAGCCTGTACTGTCAGGGCGTTGCAGAGGAGAATCATTACAACCATCTGTTGTCTGCCGGCTCGCCTATTCTTGCCGGTTTTCTCTATTCCAAGATTATTATGGCAGAGGAAAGAGGATGCGTGGTGGAATATCTGGTAAATACAACGGATGGTGATAGACATATCATTCCGGAATACCATACAATTGAAATGCTGGGAATACTGATGGACAATGCAGTGGAAGCCCTGGAGTCCGCAGAACACAGAAGCCTTTACGTGGAGATTCTGGAAACAGCCGGCCGGATGAAGATTACAGTCTGCAATGTATCGGTCTATATTTCCCAGACACAGATATTGAACTTTGTAAAGAAAGGGTTTAGCACAAAGGGAGAGGGAAGAGGTCTCGGCCTGTCATTTCTGACATCTCTTGTCAATCAGTATGGTGGTAATCTTGCTGTCTATAATGAAGAGAAGGACTCAGAGAACTGGCTCGTATTTTCCATATTAATAACAAAAGAGGCAGCGTCCTCATGATATCCAGACACTGCCCTTCTGAGAATCAGTCCTCCGTTGGATAGGGTAATTCACCAAATAGTACATAGCTTACATGTCCCCAATGAAGAAAACTTGCAAAAGCAATACACAGATTGCATGCCGTAAACAGGCATGATCTACTCAGGTGTTTCATGATTCTTCCTCCTTTTTTGTAAAAGATTTGCAGCTGTGAGCTGCAGTGATTGTAACAATATGATCCATGTCCCAACCGGCATATGCCGGTTATTTGGGATGAGAAATACCAGACAGGCATAGATAGAAATAATGAGAAAGGACTGCAGCTTTGCCTTTCTGATCAGAATGCCGTCCGGAACTGGCCGGAAGGAGGATACCACCGGAGCATACTTATAATTCAGCAGGATACACAGGCACAGCAGAAGAAGCTGTACATAATTTGGAATAGTCAGCACAGGCAGTACACAGATGCCGGCATAAAAGAATAAGAACGACATGATCAGGCACGACCAGTAATGTTTGTAGTGCAGTCCGCCGGTAGCAGTCCGCAAGGTACAGAGAACGGCTGCGGCCAGCAGATAGGCAGTAACATTACCCGTACAGTAGAAGAAGATGCCGATGATGATCAGCTTGCTCATTTCCGACAGGATGCTCAGAAGGGCATACCGGATCTGGGCAATCTGGAAGTCGGTGTATCCGTATGTGCTTTTCAAATAGGTTTGTATGTTTGCGCTCATGACAGAATCCCCTTTCGACATGAATTGTAACAGCATAGAGACACCCTTCCGGATATCTTTGCCGGACTGTGTCAGAATGGCATTGAACAAAGCCGGGGCAGCCGGTCTCTACCCGCTGCCCGGCTGGAATATCAGAAAAAGAGGAAATCGATATGACGAAGGTACTGATCCTGGAAGACAAGCGGCAGTCCCGGGAACTGCTGGTGAGAATCGTGAAGGAAATTGACGCGGGTGCTGACGTGTATGCGCTGGACAATGAAGAAGAGGCGTATGTCATAGCCATAAAGAAGAACATCGATGTATTTCTGGTGGATATCATACTGCATCCGGAGAAGCCGGGTGATCAGTCCGGCGCAGTTTTCGCCAGCAATATAAGGAGTATTGAAAGATATCTTTTTACACCTGTCATTTTTATCACAACCCTGTATGATACAAAAATGAGTATGTTCAGCACCGTGCAGTGTTATGGATTTATTGAGAAACCATTTGACCTGGAGAAGACAAAGAAAATGATCGCTACCGCCATGCACTATCATACGACAGAGCGGCGTGAAAAAACATTTATCTTTCATACCGAGGGACTGGTGGGAGCCGTCCCGGTAGACGACATAATATACATTGAGAGCAGGGGCCACAAATTGTATATACATACCACAAAGGACAACATTGTACTGCCCTACCGGTCATGCAAAAGGATTATGGAGGAAATTGACTCTGAAAATTTTGAGATGTGCAACAGGGGCACCGTGGTAAATATGGCTTTTATTAAGAGGATCGATTCTCCCGGCCGATATCTTTATCTGAGAGGGATCGAAAATGCAATTGAAATCGGCCCTGTTCTGAAAAAGAAATTTATGGAACGTTTTAAAGACCGGTAAGCCCGGTTTCAAAATCACACTGTTCAGCAAATAGTATGTCGACTTTTGTCAAAAATGGTATAATTGTACAAAAGCTAAGACAAGGGGTGAGCAGTAGTTATGGATTCTAAAGAACTGAGTGCCGGGGCACGGATCATGCTTCTGCGGAGTGAAAAGGGATTTTCACGGGAGTATTTATCTGAGAGAGCCGGGATATCAACCAAATTTCTCTATAATATAGAAATCCGGGGCAGCGGGTTTTCTGCCAGGACGCTGCTGCGGATTGCCCAGGAACTGGAAGTGTCGACAGATTACATACTTATGGGAAAGGGAAATCCCCGGTACGATGAGAAGCTCTTCCATACCATCGAACGATTTGAACCGGATACACTGGAAACAGTAAAGAGACTGCTGGAGATCGCATATGAGCTGGCGGGGAAGAAGTAGGGGATAGGGGCCGAGGTATCGTCTCATATTTCCGCTTCTTCTATTGAACCGCCTGGCAAATTATAATAATCAGTATAGGTTCTCACATTTTTTTGCAAATTCATAATTTATTCTTATACTTTCACTAATCGCTTGTTATATCATTTCATACATTTTGTGCATAGATTTCACACGCATGTTTAGAAATAGAACGAAAGGTATCACTGTTTAGAATTTTTGTTTCTGGCTTTACTTGAGTTTAGATGGTACTATTTTTCTATAAAATATGAGAAAAGCCGAATGAAAGGAAGATGGTGTGTTTGTTTTTATGCACCATAAAAAGTAAAAATGGAAAATACAGTGTCAATATTAAAAAAATCATCAAAGTTTGACAGCACAGAGCAGATGGTTTTATTATTATCCAGAACAGATTTTAACGAGGATATGAGAGATTATATCAATGGACTCATTTCCAAGGGCAATATAGAATGGGATATATTTCTTGGCCTCGCTATTAACCACAGGGTAAATGGTGTTATTTATAAGCAACTTAGAGGTATTGAGGGAATGCCCAAGACAGTAAGACGGGCATTGCATTATATGCATATATCGCAGAAGGAACGGAACCGTTGTCACAGGAATGAAATAAAGAAGCTGTCTCTGGCTTTGGAACAAAAGGGATTTAACTATGCCTTTTTAAAAGGTGCCGTGCTAAATACAATATATTATGGAGATGGTGAGAGAATCTCCAATGATACAGATATTCTTTTGGATGTCAGGGATTTGAAAGAAGTCATTCAATTATGTACATCATTGGGGTATATACAGGGAGAGGTTGAAAATGGAGAAATAATCAGGGCAACCAAGAAGAAAATATTATTTGCACAGTTAAATACATATGAAACGGTTCCGTTGATAAAGAAAACGGGTAATTCTTATTTGCCGTTTCATGAATTTGATGTTAATTTCCGATTGGGAAATGACGATAAGAGCGGTTTATCTAATCATCTGATTCAAAATACTGTTCTATCAGGTGATGATGAATTTTCTCTGCGTACTATGACAGTTGAAAACTTTCTGATCTATCTTTGCATTCATTTATACAGAGAGGCCGTGATGGTTTATAAAATAGCACAAGGTGCAGATTTAATACTATATAAATTTATGGATATTCATCACTATATTGAGGCTAACAGGCAAAACATATCATGGAAAAAAATGCAGGAAGAAGTATTTCAGCTTGATAAGGTAGAAGATATTTACTATGTATTGTTTTACACCGAAAAGTTATATCCGGGAACGGTCGACGATAAAATATTGGACATGTTTGAGCCGGATGATGTCCGTTATCTT
>CAOKDX010000020.1 GCA_948467395.1 uncultured Clostridia bacterium
AGCACTCGGCTGTTAACCGAGTTGTTGTAGGTTCGAGCCCTACTCGGGGAGTTAAAAAACCTGTAAACATCGGTGTTTGCAGGTTTTTTCTTTTCCAAGTAAAGGACATTTTTTGATAAAACTGGCAGCCACTTATCTGTAAACCGAAGCGATTCAGACAGTGATTGTGAACCGAAAGCAGTAATTTGGCTGTTATAGTACCAGAAAGTATTCAGGAGGGGTGGAAAATGAATGAAATTGTAACAGAACGCCCGAATCTCTTTGAGCCTAATGTCTATATCACGTTATGCACTGAAATAGCAGGAAAAGTATGTCCATTAGAGCTGTCTGCCGCTGTAAAACAGGCATTTGAAGCAAACGAGGCTACTATGTCAAAAATTGTGTTAGAGCATGGCTTTGCTTATTATGAAAAAATGTCTGCATCACACTGTAAAATAGAGATTCAGAATGAAAATCAGAACTGGATAGAGCTTGTAAATCAAAATGAAAAAATTCCCTTTGCAATTGATAAAGGCGAATTAGTAAGGGTTTTTATCATACCATCTGAGGATAAAACGAAGATAATCATTATGGCCCATCATTTAGTGGGCGATGGTAAATCCATAATCTATTTTGTCAAGGATATCATGAATGCTTTATCAGATATTCCGCTTACCTACAAACCGCTTACCCTGCTTGAAAGAAATTTGCCGCGAAAAGGGTTGTCATTAGTAGCAAAATTATATGTCCGCTATTGTAAAAATAAATGGAATAACCGTTTTTTTACATGGCAGGATTATTATAATTTGCACGACAAATATTGGAAGATAGTTTCATCTGATATACGATGCGAAACTTTATCTGCCAGGGAGACACAAAGAATAAAAGACGGTGCAAAGAAAATTGGCTGTTCCGTCAATAGTTATATAGTGACGATGTTTTTACAAAAACATCCCAATCTGAGTAGAGTAGGAATACCTGTCAGCATACGGCCGTTTAAAAACGAAGCGATGTCCAATCTCACTTCTGGTATTAGCATTAAACATAAGTATGCTGTAGAAAAAACTTTTGCTCAAAATGCAGTACGGGTTCATAAAAAAATAACAAGGAAATTAAAGCGGTATAAGGTATTTGTCTTGCAATTTCTTGCTAAGCTGCCTATGACATTGATAGACGCCGTATTGTTGAATACATATGATTCTTGTGGTGAACGCTTGGCCAAAAAAACGGCAAAAGTTTTGGGCTACTTCGGAAAATACACAAAAGATTTGGGTATCAGTAATTTGACAGTAATTGACATACCGGTTTCTTACGGAAATTATGAAATAATAAATATTATTTTTGTTCCCCCAGCGGTTTCCTATTCCCATAACATAATTGGAGTTTCAACCATTAATGGAAGAATGACAATTTCATATCACAATATTACAAAATAGCGATTTGCCCTTATTGACTGGTGCGAATTTGAATCCGCCGTTGAGCCTGCTGGTTTATGATTAATATAGCTGCTGCCATGTGACAGGAAGGATCTTTTTCCGGTATCGAAAGGTGTCCTTTTAAAAGAAACGAAAAAAATAAAAAAAAATATTTTTTTTGCAACATTTTGCCATTCTCAATCGTTTAATAGGCAGAGTGATGTAAAATATGCATAAAAAGGAGGTATTTCATGAAGAAATATGTAATCATTACTCTGTTATTTTTTCTCTTTATGGGAATTAATACAGAAAAGGCTTCGGCAAAGGTCTATACGGAAAACGGCATTTCGTATGAGGTGAAGCATAAAGAAGCCAGAGTCAAAGGGGTAACAGGGGAGGGAGATCTGGTTATTCCTTCTACTTTAGGGGGATTTAAGGTTACAAGCATTGGTTATGAAGCGTTTAAATGGGGGCGCTGGGAGAAAGTGACGCTTCCGGACAGCATTAAGAAAATTGAATCGTATGCTTTTGCGGATAATACAAAGCTAAGATCCATTCGGCTGCCGGCAAATCTGAAATACATAGAGAATAACGCTTTTTCCGGGTGTTTGGCACTTACTGATATCCAGTTCAATAAAAATCTCAGGGAAATTCAGTATGGGGCCTTTTCCGAGTGTATTGCATTAAAGCATGTTACATTGCCCGATTCACTTGTCGAGCTTAAAGAGAGAGCGTTTGAGCGTTGTTACAAATTGAGCAGTATAAAATGGGGAAAAAAAATAGCAAGGGTTGGAGAGAAAGCATTTTATAAAAATTATGCACTTAAGTCGGTTCGTATTCCATCGAGTGTTAAGGTAGTGGAAAGGGAAGCTTTTCGTAAATGTGAGGACTTGAGCAGGGTTTCATTTGCAGGGGGCGGTACCAAACTGGAGGAAGGAGTTTTTATGAACTGCGTTTCACTGAAGAAAGCAGTCCTTCCGAAGAAGATTAAAAGTGTTCCTGAAAAATCTTTTTATGGCTGCAGGGCCCTGAAAACAATTTCCATTCCGAAATCTGCAACGATTCTGAAAAAGAATGCATTTTCCTACTGCAGCAGTTTGAAATCTGTAAAGATGAGGGCCAATACTTACGCTATTGGAGATGGAACCTTTGCCTATACCGGGCTCGCCAGGGTTTCGCTCAGTCCCAATATGCAGTTTATAGGAAATGGGGCGTTCCGGGGAACGAATCTAAGGAGTATCACTCTGAAATCTAAGGTTACATTTATCGGAAACAAAGTTTTTGCCGACTGTGAGAAGCTGCGGACAATTTCTATTCCGGAGAGCGTCAGGGGAATTAACCCGGGGGCATTTAACAATTGCACCAGTCTGCGGTCGATTCAGGTGGCGTCAGGCAATCAGAATTATTCCAGTCAGGACGGAGTATTGTACAACAAAAATAAGACGAAGCTGATCCAGTATCCGCTTCACAAGACAAATAGGAATTTTCGGACGCCGGCGTCACTGGATTCCATAAGAAGCAATGCCTTTAGCGGGAATGCTTATCTGGAAAATATTGTGATCCGGTCGAAGACGATTGGGGAATATGCGTTCAGCAGTATGAGTTCACTCAAGAGTGTGACAATCCTTTCAGGGACCCAGAAGATTGGGGGAGGTTCATTTATGGGATGCCGGAAGCTGACCCGGATGATTCTGCCGGATTCGGTGACGGCCATCGGATATTCCGCTTTTGCGGAATGTAAATTCAGCAGGCTTCATATTCCCTCCTCACTGAAGAGTCTTGGAAATAATGTCTTTGAGGGATGCAAGAACATTTCGCAGTTCGAGGGCGGAAGAGGGGCGAGGTTTAAAGTGCAGGATGGAATTTTATATAATTCAGACAAGAGTGCGCTGATCAAATATCCGCCGAAGAAAGCGAATAAACAATTTACTGTACCCAATAGTGTAAAGAGGGTAAGGGCCAGAGCCTTCCAATATGCCTCTAATCTGACGAAGCTGGAGTTTGGAAATAGACTGACTGCCTTTGGCTATCATGCGATTTCGGAGGCGAAAAATTTGAAATCCATCGTTATTAACTCCAGAAAGCTGTATAGTGGTTATGGAAGTGCCGTGTATGACTGTAACCGGCTTGCAGTTATTGTAGGGCCGAATACATCCGCTCTGAGATGGATGGCAGAATGCGCAAATGCTACCCTGATTACTTTATAGGCAATGCCGTCAAAGCGTAAAATAGGTGGGAGATTTATATAGAAAAAACAGGCTGTTTTGTATCGGGAGTTGCAGACAGCCTGTTTTTTTACTGAATATCTGTTTCCTGAATAATTTCATGTCTGAGGAGCGGCCTGCCCTAGTTCCTGTCCCTGGAGAATCCGTGTCTCATAGCCGTTCAGTGTATTCTGAAGCAGATCCACCCGGGGAGCGGTGCCGCTTTCCGTCAGCAGGATAATGGTGGAACCGCCGTATTCAAAATAACCCTTTTCCCTGCCCCGGACCGCCTCGGGTGCGGAGTCGGTATTGCTGATCTTCCCTACCATAAGTGCGCCCACTTCCATCTGCACAACATCGCCAAACACAGGTGAGTGAATCACCGTATATTCCCTTGTGTTCTCCTTGTAGATGGGGAGACAGTCATTGGCAATGGGATTTACCGTGTGGAAGGTGCCGTCGATGTGGTAGGTTTTTGACTTTCTTCCAGAAGCGGCGTAGATATAGCGGTGGTAATCGTCTACTGCCAGCCGGAGAATGTAGGCATATCCGTTTTCAAAACGTTTTGCCAGACGGGGGCTCCGCAGCAGGGAACGCAGGGTATATTCTGTATTTTTCACCGAAAAGGTAGTTTTTCTGCTGATGGGATATACACATGCCTTACAGTCGCAGGGACTGATGAGAACAGAGGGATCATCGCAGATGGGCCGTTTTTCCGGCTGAATTTTTCTGGTGAAGAAGTCGTTAAAGGATTTGTAATGTTTGTTTTCATAATCCTTCATGCAGATTCCGTTTCTCTTAATAAAGGGCCGGATCAGCAGGGCAGAGGCGGGAGAATCCAGCAGCCTGCCGGAGAGAACAGATACCCGCCGGTCTACAAGAAGTTTTAGGAGAATGCGTCCCATGAGATTTGTATATAGAAAGGCGAGCACCTTGTCCTGCCCGGTTGTTGTTTGCACCAGTGTACCATCCAGATCAATGTAATTCATATAGCATAACCCTCTCTTAAAAAATATTCAGAACACGAAGCATTACAATGGCGACAAATATAATAAATGCGGTGATAGCGGCATTGCCCGGTTTTTTCAGCCGGAAATCCAGCACATAGAGGATTGCTACGATAAGCAGCATAAGAGCCAGTATATTCGTAAAGACTGCCGGAGGCACCAGCGGATGGAACAGATAGATCACCGGAAAGATAATGGTGATGGACGTAATGGGAAGCCCGCGGTAGCCCTTCTGTTCTTCTGTCTGGGAATCCGTGTGCTTCAGCTCCTCCAGCATATTGAAATAGGCGAGACGAATCACGCCGCATAGTACGAAAACGATCTCAATGGCGATGCCCCATGCGCTCCGCAGTCCCATGTGATAGGCAATGACTACCGGTGCCACGCCGAAACAAACCATATCACAGAGGGAATCCAGCTGTACCCCGAATATTTCCATCTCCTTCGTCCGGTTTTTCATGGAACGTGCAATCTTGCCGTCAAAGGTATCGCATGCCCCGGCCAGAGCCAGACACAGAACGGCGTACTCATAGCGGCCGTTGGCAGCGAGAGCCATGCCGATGATCGACAGCGCTACCCCGAGATATGTGACAATTACCGTATAATTATAAAATCCAATCATAGTTTACCTCATTTCTGCACAGATTTTCTGTGCAATTAGTTTTTTTCATCCGACTCCTGCGGTCCCTTAACTGTCAGATGGGTAATACAGGAAATAATCCCACTGACGATAACTAAAACATAGTAGCTGAACCCACGGCTCACCAGCATGGAAGCGGTGGCTGCGGTAACACCGCCGAATATGGGACTGAAAATCAGCAGGTAAAGGCGCTCACTGATTCCCATTCCACCTGGCAGCGGGAGCATATCCACAGCGATGGAGATGATGGACTGAAGGATGGTAATCGTGAAAAAATTTTCAGCACTGAGCCCAAAGCTGCGATAGACAACATAGGTGATGAAAAATAAAAAGAATCGCTGGAGAAAGGAAATCAGTGTTGTGTTTAAAATCGCGATCTTATTATTTTTCAGAAATACCGCCGTCTCCTTGTATACCTCCATGGATCTGTCCAGTCGTTCCGTCCGGTTGTTCTTTTCCTTCATCAGATGAAGTTTTTTTAACAGGACGAAGCCCTTCATAATAAGGAATTTTGCTGTGTCCGGGATAAATACAAGAAAGCACATCAGCGTGACACAGAAGACATTGAGCCCAATCCCCAGATAGAGAAAGAACTGAACCTCTCCGGTCAGCGTCTGGACAAGCCCCTGACCGAATACCGCCACGGCCAGGCCGATAAAGACAAGTACAAATTTATATTCTATCGTCACCAGCATAAGGATAATGGTGGCGGTTGGAATATCGATGTTCTGTCTCTTCATGTAATAGATCTGCATAGGCTGTCCGCCAGTGGCAGATGGAGTGATACAGCTGTAGAAAAAACCTACGAAGGAATACCGGATGCAGTTGAACAAGGGTGCCCGGATTTGTACGGTGTGCAGCAGGTATTTGATAATAACGGATTCACTGCACACATAGATTACTACCAGTACAAAACCGATCACAAGGAATATCGGCGAGATCCCGGCTATGCTGTCGAGAATGATCCCCAGATCCTGATCCTTGAATACGGCCCAAATGGTAAGCGCTATCAGGGCGGCAAGAAATATTCCATTCAATACATTTTTTCTCACTTTACTGCTCACAATGCTCTCCTTTACCTATTATAACAAGTAATTTATCATTCACTCTGTCGAACAGACGGTGTACGATCCGGTAGGCACTGATTCTCTTATTTAGCCAGAACAGGAATTCCGCCAGGGCAATTCCTGCGATGGCATCGGCGATATAGTGCTGTTTGGTAAATTGTGTGGACGCCGCCACCAGCAGGGCAAAAATACATGAAAATGCCTTGTAGGAAGGGGATACCTTATCGCTCTTCCGTATGCCGGCATAACACAGCCAGCTCACGAGGCAGTGGATAGACGGAAACAGGTTGGTGGGCTGGTCTATCCGGTATAAAAATGCCAGCATCCAGTCGCTGAAGCTGTCGATCGTAAAGTCCGGCCGGATATTCGAAGTGGGAAATCCAATGTAGAACACGGCACATACAAGGCGCGACATCATATCGGTCATGACAAAGCGGTAAAAGAGTTCCCGGTCATCCCGGTGGATCCGCGCTACCAGTATGTAGTTTACGATCCAGAACAGATAACAGCCAAAATAAATATACATCCACTGCGATACAAGGGGAACCTGGTCATCCAGCCATGTCGTCAGGTCATGGTGATGCCAGTCGGCGCACAGGAACATGGTTCCGCTGTACACTAGCATGTTCAGTGCGAAACAGGACACCAGTGGCACAATGGAATACAGCGGGATAACCGGATCGATATATTTTTTCAGCCAGTTGTACATAACATCATCCTCTAAATCATATTCATTAACTAAAACATATGTCGCTATTTTACAATATTTTTCAGGATTTTGCAACTTATGATTGTTTTAGGCTGCTTTTTATGGTAAGATTAGCTGGAAAATAGTATGAGCGGAGGATAAAACAATGGGAATGTTTGATGTTCTGGTGTCCGTAATTCTTGGAATCGTGGAGGGAATTACCGAATGGCTTCCGATCAGCAGTACCGGGCACATGATACTGGTCAATCAGTTTTTAGAATTTTCTAATGAGGAATTTCAGGAAATGTTTCTTGTCGTCGTCCAGTTTGGGGCAATCCTTGCCGTGGTTCTGCTGTTCTGGAATAAGATCTGGCCCTTTAATTTCAAATGCAGGAGGAATAAAGAGCCATTTGTAAAGATGGATATTATGCAGCTGTGGTTTAAGATTCTTGTGTCCTGCCTTCCGGCAGCGATTGTGGGGATCCTCTTTGACGATATAATCGATTCCATGTTTTATAATGCTGTAGTTGTAGCCGGGGCCCTTATTATATACGGCGTGCTTTTTATTATTATCGAGAACTGGAATAAGGGAAGAAGGCCTGCCGTAACATCCATTGCCGAGATTGGCTACAATACTGCTATTATCATTGGTATTTTTCAGCTTCTGGCGGCTATCGTCCCCGGCACATCCCGTTCCGGCGCGACGATACTGGGGGCGCTTTTGATCGGTGTCGCCCGCGGCGTAGCGGCAGAGTATACCTTTTATCTGGCCATCCCGGTTATGTTTGGTGCCAGCCTTCTGAAGATTGTGAAGAGCAGTTTTCACTTTGATACGATGGGTTATGTGACACTGATCGTTGGCATGGTAGTGGCGTTTATTGTCTCGCTTTTTGTTATCCGTTTTCTCATGGGATATATCCGGAAACATGATTTTAAGGCTTTTGGTTATTACCGGATTGCTCTGGGGGCGGTGGTTCTTTTGTATTTTATGATCAGCGGTGCAGCTGTGATCTGACATCAGTCCAGTGAGGCGAACTGGGGAAATCCGAAATAGTTCAGCAGACCTACATAGATGGCGTAGGCAAACTGATACTGTTCGGTGGAGAGCAGCAGTGCGTCCTCGTAATTAGATATATAGGCGAGTTCAATCAATACGGCGGGCATGGATGTCCGCCGTAATACATATAGGGAAGGGCGGACGAATACACCGTTATTTTTAGTACCCAGACGGCGGACGATCTCTGCCACGATATCCTCTCCCATATAGTAGGCTTCGGAATCAGAGCGGTACACATATGCTTCTGTGCCGTTGACGGCGGGATTTACATTGGAGTTGACATGGATGCTGAGGAAGTAATCGGCGCCCCAGACAGCTGCCATGTCAACCCGCTCCCGCAGGCTGGAGCTGTTGTCATAACCGAGGATTTCTTCCGGCGTCTTTCGGGAAGTAACTGCTTCGAAGCGGGGATCGGCGTTTAGTATGTTGGCGAGGTAGGCGCCCACAAGATATGTGATGTCCTGCTCGCGGAGCCCGAAGCCCTCGGCTCCGGCGTTAAAACCATAGGGGTTGTGTCCCTGATCGATAAAGATTCGTATTGCCATGTGTGGTATCAATCCTCCGAAAAATATTTTTCTCTTATTATTGTATGAAAGGCAGGGGAGATTCGTGAAAACAATGCGTCTGGATAGATATCTGGCCCATTATGCCCGGATGAGCCGGAAGGAGGCCAGGGCGGCTGTCAGGCAGGGAAGAGCAGCACTGGACGGTGAAAGGGTTTTTAGGGAAGACTGCAGGGTGTCAGAAGGAATGACGGTATTTCTTGACGGCAGCGCCCTCCGCGCAGAGGAATATGTGTATTATATGCTGAATAAGCCGCCGGGAGTGGTGTCAGCTACATCAGACCGGACAGAGAGGACGGTGCTGGATCTTGTGGATACAGCAGGGCGTGATCTTTTTCCTGTGGGCAGGCTGGACAAGGATACGACGGGGCTGCTCATTCTGACAGACAATGGAGCTTTGGCCCACCGCCTCCTCTCGCCGAGATATCATGTGGAAAAGGTGTATGAATTTAATTATGAGGGGGAGCTTGTGCCGGATGCCGTCCGTCTGGCGGCACAGGGCATGGACATTGGAGAAAAGCATCTGACGGAGCCGGCACTGCTGGAACTGCCGGCATCCCGGCCGCACTTTGCGAGACTGTCCATCTCGGAGGGGAAATATCATCAGGTGAAGCGCATGGCGGCAAAGCTGGGGGGACATGTGACGGAGCTCCGGCGTGTTGCCTTCGGCGGCATCGCACTGGACGAAACGCTGCAGCCGGGAGAATACCGGCGGCTGACGGAGGAGGAGATTGGCCGTCTGCAGCAGCATACTGATAATATGGATTGATGGAATGGAGGGAATATGGCGAAAAAGAATTTTTATGCGGTGAGGAAGGGAAAGACACCGGGCATTTATCTTACCTGGGAGGACTGCAGAAGCCAGATCAGCGGATTCAGCGGTGCAGAATATAAAGGTTTTGAGTCGCTGGAAGAGGCAGGGGCGTTTCTGCAGCAGTCCGGCGGGGGAGAGACCCCGGCAGGGAGAGCTTTCCCGCAGCAGGGAGCGCCCCAGGGACACAGGGGTGTTATGGCTGCTGGAAAGGGAGACGCTGTGGCTTATGTGGATGGCAGCTATAACGTGAAGTCGGGAGAGTATGGATGCGGGGTCGTTTTCTTCTATGAGGGAGAGAGGACTGAGATCAGTCAGAAGGGGGAGGATGAAGAGCTGGCTTCGATGCGCAATGTGGCGGGGGAAATCCTGGGGGCGGAGCTGGCGATGCGGGAGGCCCTTCGGCGGGGAGTTGGAAAACTCACGATCTTTCACGATTATCAGGGAATTGCGTCCTGGTGTCTCGGGGAATGGAAGACAAATAAAGAGGGAACCATAGCATATAAACAGTACTACGATTCCCTGCAGGGGCAGATTGAAATCTCATTTCAGAAGGTCAAGGGTCATTCTGGCGATGTATGGAATGACCGGGCGGATGAACTGGCACGGGCTGCCTGCTCATAAAAATACATCTGTGAATTCAGAGGAGCTTTTCCTCTCTGGTCTACCTTTTCATAAGTGCCGTCCGGCATAAGGAGGTGGGCCTTTTTGGTATCCGCCAGCTGGATGGTCAGGATCTTATCAATCCTTTCCCTTAGTTCCGGGGCCTCCACGGGGAAGAGAATCTCCACCCGTTTGTCGAGATTCCGCGGCATCCAGTCCGCACTTCCCATATAGTACTCCGGCTCACCGTTATTTTCGAAAAAGAAAATGCGGGCGTGCTCCAGAAAGGTGCCAACGATGGAACGCACATGTATCGTTTCGCTTAAGCCCGGCACGCCTGCCTTCAGGCAGCAGATACCGCGGACAATAAGCTGGATTTCCACTCCGGCGGCTGAGGCCTCGTAAAGCGCTTCGATAATGCCCGGATCGCACAGGGAATTCATCTTGGCAATGATCCTTGCAGGACGTCCCTTCCCGGCATTATCGGTTTCCCGGCGTATCAGGGCGAGAAATTTATCCCGGAGCCACAGAGGTGCCAGCGAGAGCTTATTCCAGGCGAGGGGTTCAGAATATCCCGACAGCATATTGAAGACGGCAGTGGCATCCTCGCCATACTGCTGTTTGCAGGTGAACATACCGAGATCGGTGTACAATCTGGCAGTGGAATCATTGTAATTGCCAGTGCCGAGATGGACATAGCGCCGGATACCGTCCTCCTCCCGGCGCACCACCAGGGTAATCTTACTGTGGGTTTTCAATCCTACAAGCCCATAGATCACGTGACATCCGGCTTTCTCCAGCTTGCGTGCCCAGACGATATTGTGTTCTTCATCAAACCGCGCTTTGAGTTCAACCAGGACGGAGACCTGTTTTCCATTTTCCGCCGCCTCTGCCAGTGAGGCAATAATGGGGGAATTGCTGCTGACCCGGTACAGCGTCTGTTTGATGGCCAGGACTTCCGGATCTCTCGCCGCCTTCCGAACGAAATCTACAACCGGGTTGAAGCTTTCATAGGGATGAAAGAGCAGGATATCTTTTTCACGGATCTGTTCAAAGAGATCCCGTTCCGGATCCAGCATACCAGGCTGCTGCGGCGTGTAGGGCCGGTCTTTCAGGTGGTCGAAGCCCTCCATGCCGTATACCTTCATAAGAAATGTAAGATCCAGGGGACCGTTTATCCGGTATATGGCTTCTTCTCCTATCTTTAATTCGCGCCGCAGGGTTTTTAGCAGCCGTTTGTCAATGGATTCCTCCACCTCCAGGCGGATGGCCTCCCCCCACTGGCGTTTCTTTAGCTGCTTCTCGATTTCTATCAGAAGGTCTGCAGCTTCATCCTCGTCAATGGTCAGATCGGCGTTCCGCATGACCCGGAAGGGGGTGGCGCAGAGCACCTTATAATTCATAAAGAGCTTCTGGATATTTTTCTCAATGATCTGTTCCAGCAGAATGATGGCAGTGCAATTGTCTTCATCGGCCGGGATCGTCACGATGCGCGGCAGTACGGAGGGCACCTGCACGGTGGCGAAATCAATGGTATCCTTCTTTTTCTTATCCATAAGGAGAGCGCCGATATTCAGTGATTTATTCCGGATCAGTGGAAAAGGCCGGGATGAATCCACAGCCATGGGCGTCAGTACGGGGAATACCTCCTGTTGGAAATATGTATCTACATAATCCGACTGTTCTGGCGTCAGCTTTTCATATTCCGTAACGATCTTCAGCCCCTCCCTGCTCAGGGCGGGCAGCAGGGAACGGTTATAGGTGGAGTACTGGGTTGCCATAAAGGTGTGGGTCACTTTCAGTATTTCGTCAATCTGTTCCTGTGATGTCATGCCTGCGATATCCTTTTTTGTGTAGCCCGCATTCACCTGATCCTTCAGGGAAGCTACACGGATCATGAAAAATTCATCCAGATTAGAGGCGGTGATGCTGAGGAATTTGAAACGTTCCATCAGGGGAATATTTTTGTCTCTTGCTTCGGAGAGACAGCGGTAATTGAAATCGAGCCAGCTGAGCTCGCGGTTAGTAAATTTCTCTGATCTATTCATACAAAAACCTCCTTTTTGTTTTTCTGCAAGTTTATGGCTCATTGGTGCTTTTGAGCTATGTGCGCCGTGGGATCAGTGTCCGCTGCGTTTCTGCCGAAGTGCAGGACGGATGCCAAATACCTCCTGGAACACATCCGCACCGTGATGGAATAACCCCTTTTCCAATGTGATGTCTGCCATGGTATCAGCTGTAATGGTCAGAACACCGTCTTTCAGTGTGACGCCGACATTCCTTATTTTCTGCCGGTTGCTTTTATCCAGCACATTTGCCGTTTTTAAAATCGCATTGAGCTTTACGATCGTAATATATTCATTTTCATTAAAATCTTCATCCAGTTCTTCGTAGGTCGGTATACTGGTAGTATTATAGCGCACCATATTTGCCACCATGGCGCGCTCCCTGTTGGAGATGCCGATGATATCTGTGGACATAATGATGCGGTAGGAGCATTCTCTTGTCTGGACTTCATTTATATAAGATCCACAGCTGTGCAGAATGACGCCGATCTGCAGCAGCAGGCGTTCCCGCCTGCCCAGTCCATGAAGCTTGCGGATGCGGTCGAAGATTTCCAGTGCCAGTGTCTGGACATTCTCCACATGATTCATATCCACCTTATATTTTCTGGCAATATTTTCAGCGGCAGACAGGATATCCAGGGTAAAGTCATGATGAGAGGAAAGCTTTAATTTCTTCTGGGCGTAATCTGCCACAATGCTGTCGCAAAAATCAATGGCGGACAGGTAAAACTGGCTGCAGTCCGTAAGATCGGCGATCTTACGGCAGAGAAGAATGGTGGGGACAATGAGCTTTGCCATATCCCCGGACAATTCCCGGGGCAGCTTTTTTTTCATCAGTAGTTTTCTTGAAATCTGTCCGTCGAATTCCGGGTCACTGTGCTGGAGATACTGGCAGATTTCAGGAATCATGCCCCCAATGGTGATAATATGCTGGATGCCGACGGAATCCAGATAGTATTTCTGGAAGAGATTCAGATCTCTTTCCATATATTCACTGATCAGCGCATTGAAATCATATGCCTCGTCCTGCATGACATGAAGGAGCTCCTGAATCCGGGAGGAACCCAGAAGCAGATTCTGGGTGGCGCACAGCTTTCCCTGGTTAAAAATGGAAAGCTGGACGCTGCCGGCGCCGATATTGACCACCAGAGTGCCCTCATCAATATAGGCTTCAAACCGGTCTTCCTTCAATGCCAGTGCCTTGTAGTACAGAAAGCAGGCTTCGCTGTTTCCCAGTACTCTTACGTCAAATCCGGTCTGGATTTTGATCTGATCCACTACAACGAGACAGTTTTTGGCCTCGCGCAGTCCGCTGGTGGCGTATACCTGCCAGTTTTTGGTGTTAAAATCGGCCATGATCCTCTGAAAATCATTGAGCACCGTGCAGATTTCACTGACTGTCTGATAGGAGATAAATCCCCTGCTGTAGGTCTCGGCGCCGAGAAAGAGCTTGTGCCTTACATGAGAGAGCTCCTTTATGCCCTGTTGTCTGGAAACCTCATATATCTTCATGGACAACTGGCTTGTGCCAATGTCGATGGCGGCAAATGTGGATAATGCCATTGATATCCCCCCAATCTGAATCTGTTCTTAACGCATACTTTTCCTGTTACTATATATATTACTATGAAAATGTGAAAAAAACCAGTCGCATTTGCTTTTTCCTTTTTGTATCTAATGTGGGTGTATACATGTTGACCATTTTGCGGGTAATGTGTATAATATTTTCCTATAAGGAGGAGTGAATGGTATGAAACACTGGTTAGAAGAAAGTATATTTTATGAGATCTATCCACAGAGCTTTTGCGACAGCAATGGGGATGGGATTGGGGATTTTCAGGGCATCATTGGAAAGCTTGACTATATTAAGGAACTGGGCTGCAATGCGCTGTGGCTGAATCCCTGTTATCTGTCTCCTTTTGGGGATGCGGGCTATGATGTACAGGATTATTGTCAGGCGGCGCCGCGTTATGGGACGAATGAGGATCTGATACAGCTTTTCCAGGAGGCGCACAGCCGCGGCATGCATGTAATACTGGATCTCGTACCCGGCCATACGTCCACGGAGCATCCGTGGTTCAAGGAATCCTGTAAGGCGGAGCCGAACCGGTACTGGGGCAGGTATATATGGAGTGATAATATATGGGTGGATGTGACAGGGCACGCGGGAATTGCCGGATCCCTGAGAGGGCTTTATCCCCGCAATGGAAACGTCGCTGTGAACTTTTTTTCCAATCAGCCGGCGCTGAATTATGGCTTTGCCAATGTGACGGAGCCTTGGCAGAGTGCAGTGGATTCGGAGGAGGCGCTGGAGACCCGGCAGGCCATGAAGGACGCCATGGCGTTCTGGCTCTCCAGAGGCTGTGACGGATTCCGTGTGGATATGGCAGGCTCTCTTGTAAAGAATGACCCGGACAGTGTGGAGACCATCCGGCTGTGGCAGGATGTGCGGGATTTTCTGGATGAGTCATATCCGGATGCGGTGCTGATCTCCGAGTGGGGGGAACCGGATAAATCCCTGATGGGCGGCTTTCATATGGATTTCCTTCTCCATTTCGGACCCTCCCATTACATGGATCTGTTCCGGTGCGGGCATCCCTACTTCAGCCGGGAGGGAAAGGGGGATGCCTCTGCCTTTGTGGAGACCTATATGAGGAATTACCGCCTTACAAATAAAAGGGGATTGATCTGCATACCCTCCGGCAATCATGATATGGAGCGCATTCGGAAATATCTTGACTGCGATGAATTGAAGCTGGTATATGCTTTCCTGATGTCCATGCCGGGCGTCCCATTTGTATATTATGGCGATGAGATCGGTATGCGCCATCTGGCATTGTACTCTGTGGAGGGCGGTTATGACCGCACTGGCGCAAGGACCCCGATGCAGTGGGACGATGGGAAGAATTTTGGATTCTCCAATGCTCCGGCAGAGAAGCTTTATACCGTTCAGGATCTGTCGGAGGATGCTCCTGTTGTGTCGCGGCAGATGGCGGAGCCGGATTCACTCTGGCATGAGATCCAGAAGCTGACAGGGATCCGCCGGGAACATCCTGCCCTGTGTGCGTCCGGGGAGATTGAATTTGTCTATTGTGAGCCGGGGAAGTATCCGCTGGTCTATCTGAGATCCATGGGGGACAGCAAGATTCTGGTTGCCCTGAATCCGTCCGGTGAAAAGGTGTCCTGCCCGTGTCCTTTTGAGCAGAGAGAGGTACTTTATACTCTCGGAAAAGAGACAGGGATAAAAGACGGGATGCTGTATATGCCGGGAGAGAGTGCGGGATTTTTGGCAGTGGAGTGATTGGGAGGTACTTATTGAAGACAAGTGATTTTAATTATGACCTGCCAAAGGAACTGATCGCACAGGATCCGCTGGAGGACCGGAGTTCATCCCGGCTGATGGTTTTGCACTGGCGCAGCGGCAGGATTGAACATAGAGTATTTACTGATATAGCAGAATATCTGAGAGCGGGCGACTGCCTGGTGCGGAATAATACGAAGGTGATTCCGGCCCGTCTCTTTGGAATGAGGGAGGATACCGGGGCGGCCGTCGAGCTTCTGCTGCTGAAGCGCAGGGAAAAGGATAGTTGGGAGACACTGGTGAAACCGGGGAAGAAGGCCAGGACCGGGGCGAGGCTTGTCTTTGGGGAGGGACTTCTTCACGGTGAGATTTTGGATGTGCTGGAAGATGGCAACCGCCTGATCCGGTTCTGTTATGACGGAATTTTTGAAGAAATACTGGATCAGCTGGGACAGATGCCTCTGCCGCCCTATATTACCCATAAGCTGGAGGATAAAAACCGCTATCAGACGGTGTATGCCAGGTATGAGGGGTCGGCGGCGGCACCCACAGCGGGCCTGCATTTTACGGAGGAGCTTTTTGACAGATTGCAGGAGCAGGGAGTGAAGGTGGCAAATGTGACGCTTCATGTTGGTCTTGGCACTTTCCGTCCCGTGAAGGTGGAGGATGTGGCGAGCCATCATATGCACTCGGAATATTACCGCATCGAGCCGCAGGAGGCAGCGAAGATCAACGAGACGAGAGCTGCAGGAGGCAGAATTATATGCGTCGGCACCACCAGCTGCCGTACCCTTGAATCGGCGGCGGATAATGAGGGAATACTGAGACCGGGAGAGGCGGATACGGAGATCTTTATCTATCCGGGCTATCGGTTTAAGGTGATGGATGAGCTCATCACAAATTTTCATCTGCCGGAATCTACCCTCCTTATGCTGGTGTCTGCTCTGGCCGGGAAAGACCAGGTGATGAGGGCGTATAAAGAGGCCGTGCGGGAGAAATATCGTTTCTTTTCCTTCGGGGACGCCATGCTGATTCTGGACGACTGACTCAGTTCAACGGCACCAGTGCCAACCCGTCGTTGAGCTGTGGTAATATGTGCGGTAGTAAGGAAAGGGTAGCTATGGAAAAGGTACTATTTATCTACAATCCCCATGCGGGCAAAGGGGCGATGAGGAATAAGCTCTCTGATGTGATGGAGATTTTTATGAGGGCGGGCTTTGAGGTGACGGTCTATGCCACGATGGAGCAGCTGGAGGCCACCCGGATCGTGAGAGAGAAGGGAATGGATTATGACCGGGTAATCTGCTCAGGGGGAGATGGGACCCTTCATGAGGTTACTTATGGATTGATGGAGCTCCCGCCGGAACAACGCCCCAAATGCGGGTACATTCCCACCGGGACGGTGAACGATTTTGCCACCGGGATCAAGCTGCCCAAGAGGATTTTAAAGGCCGCCCGGATCGTAGCGGGCAGTAACAGCCATGCCTATGATGTGGGGGAGATGAATGGAAATTACTTTACCTATGTCGCTGCCTTTGGCGCCTTTACATCCGTTTCCTATGAGACGCCCCAGGCCACGAAGAATTTACTGGGGAAGACCGCTTATCTGCTGGAGGGAGTGACGAAGCTGAGCACGATCAAGGCCGTTCATGTCAGGGTGGAGACAGGGGAGGACTGCTGGGAGGAGGACTGCGTACTGGGAATGGTAACCAATGCCAGATCGGTAGGAGGCTTTAACCTCTACCGCAAGAAGAAAATCTATCTGGATGACGGATATTTTGATGGAATCTTTGTAAGAAAACCGGAAAATCCCATGGAATTGAATCAGGTAATGAGTTTTCTGCTGACCGGGGCAGAAAATTCACAGGTCCATATGATACATGGCAGCCAGGTAGTGATTACGGCGGAGGAGGAGATTGCTTATACATTAGATGGTGAGAATGGCGGAATGCATAAAAAAACCGTGATCACCAACCATAAGCAGGCAATCACGTATTTTTATGGTTATTCATAACCGTTCTGCGGCACCGGTTTGAACCTTCTGAAAACGAAAGGCGGAGGCGTCAGTTTCTGTCTGCAATCACATACCGGTTCTGTTCCAGAAGGCGCCTTGCAGCCAGGGCGTCTTTTTCGTTATATAAATCCAGCTTCAGAATACCGTCGGCGTATTCCCGGTTGTGGATGATGCCGATATTTTTAATGCTGATTCCGTTTACAGAGAGAATGGTGGCGATGGTGGCAATGGCTCCCGCCCGGTCGTCAATATTGACAAAAAGATCATAGGAGCGGGCGATGACGCTGCTTCTCTTCACGGGGATGGAATCCCGGTAATCCCCGGCCTTTCGGAATTCGCTGCCGATTTCCGTCCGGTTCCCGTCCTTTATCATCCGGCGGAGCTGATTCAGCTGCTCTCCAAAATACCGGAGAAACTGGTCAATGCTCTCACCGTTGGCGACACAGATATCCTGCCACATCTCAGGCGAAGATGAGGCGATCCGGGTGATGTCCTTAAAACCACCGGCGGCAAAAGCCTTCATGTTCTGTTCCTCATTGTCATTGCAGCGTACCATATTGACCAGAGCCACAGCGATGATATGGGGCACGTGGCTGATGGCCGCCGTGATTCTGTCGTGTTCTTCTGGTGGCAGCACAACGCAGTTTGCCCCGGCCGCTGTTACGAGCCCCTGCAGGAGCCGAATGTCCTCCGGGCGGTTTTCGTCATCCGGAGTGAGGAGATAGTAGGCGTTTTCCAGAAGGATGTCGGTTGAGTTCTCATAGCCGGTTTTCTCCGAACCTGCCATGGGGTGGCCGCCGATAAACTGCCGGCCGAGACCGAGCGCTGAGGCGGCCCGGCATATATTCCCCTTGACGCTCCCCACATCGGTGATGATGCAGGCGGGACTCACCAGTGGTTTTAGCAGGGAGAGGAATTCAATGTTTTTTAGAACGGGGGCGCAGAGGAAAATAATGTCGCAGGAGGAAAAGCGTTCGTCGATGGAGTAGAGAAGCTCATCGATCACACCCTCTGCCGTGCCCTGATCGAGATGTGGATTTTTGCGCCTGGTGTATACTTTTATATATATATCCGGGTATTTCTTTTTCACTGCGCGGGCAATGGAACCTCCGATAAGGCCAAAGCCGATGAAGCCAAGCTCTAATTGCTGCATTATCTGTACCTCCGATCTGATGTTCGAAACAATAACTGAAATGGATACGGATAGTATAACATATTTTGCACCAGATTGAAAAGAGAAGATAGAATATGATATAATTCGCTGAAATATACGAAATCTGGCACTATACAAAAACAAAGCAATATGTTATACTTAAAATTATAGTTACCGGTGTTCTTTTTTGAATAGGAGGCAATTTATGAGAAGGTTGCGGAAGGGCTTTGTTGCAAAGGCAGCTGTCTGTGTGGCGGCAGTAGTAATTGTATTTGCGATTATAGGCGGTATTTCATTTGCATCGGGTGAGGGGAACGAGCCATTTCTTGGGAATTATATTGAATATGGCATTATATGTAACTATCTGAATCAGACGGCCGACATGGAAACAAACTTTGTGGCCGGGAAGTATACAGGAAACGGACAGTATACGGGAAATACGGTATCCGATAACAAAGCCAACGCGCCGGGAGAGATCCGCATCGGAGAGGTGATTTGTGCCAATGGGGAAAAAGGAGACGCCGGGGATGTGAAGGTTCACAGTGCCGGCGGCAGTGTTTATGTGGACGAGAGCGTTAAAAAGGAAGCAGCAGATTTTCTGGAAAAGGTATATAAATATTCCAAGTCCCTGCTGGATAAGAGTAATTTTGACTCTCCCAAAGTTACGGACATGAATAATTACATCATTGATATTTCAAAGAAGGATGATAAGACAGTATATGTAAATGCAGATCAGATGGTGGAGGATCTGACTGCTGGCAGGATCCAGCCCGGCGGCCTGAAAATCAGGCTGAGGGAAGATCAGACCATTGTACTGAATATCCGTGAGGATAATAAAAAGTTCAGCATACCAAGATATACGCTGACGGTTACGGATGGAAAGAAGACGAAGGATAAGATAGCACAGAATGTAATCTGGAATATGCCGAATCTGAACAATCTGGCCATTGAATCGGATAATATGGCAGCCACAGTGATTGCCCCCCGGGCATTTGTGAATATTAATACGACAGGGGAAGGCTGGCTTGTGTGTGATACGGTTGTCTCGAATCCCAGCGAGTGGCATATGATCTATCAGAAGGTGCCGGATGTAAAGCCGACCCCGGAGCCGCCAGAGAAGACGCCGAAGCCTTCAGTAAAACCACTTCCGACCAAGACGCCGGATCCGATGCGGACACCGAGACCGGAGAAGACGGCAGAGCCGACAGCGACGCCAAAGCCGGAAAAGACGGAGACGCCGACGCCGCATGAAACGGATGATCCAGTGAAGCCGGCCCCGACACCAAAGGAAACGCCTGAGCCGGAAGAGACGGCAGTACCGACAGAGACGCCAAAACCGGAGAAGACAGAGACGCCGACGCCGAGTGAAACAGAGGATCCGGTGAAGCCGGCCCCGACACCAAAGGAAACACCGGAACCAGCCGTGACGCCGAAACCAACAACAGCACCAACACAGACGCCGGCCCAGACGACAAAACCGACAGCGACTCCAAAACCAGAAGAGACCAGCCGGCCGACGGCGAAACCGACAGGAACTCCAAAGCCGACTTCTACGGTGAAGCCGGATGTGACGCCGAAGCCGGGATCAACGGCAACACCGGCGCCAGCCGTGACGGGGACGCCAAAGCCGGAAGAGACGGCAGATCCGTTGATGCCGGCAGAAACGCCCGGTACGGAACCAACGGGGACTCCGGAAGCTCTGCCGGGGGAGACACCGCCGGCAGGATCGATAGAGGCGCCGGAGACAACACCGGGAGAATTTCCAGAGGAAACGCCGGGGGATCCAGGAGACGGATATGTTCCGACACCGACACCGGGAGACCCGGGTAACGGGGAAGGGAAGACTCCGGATGATCCATCCTCGGCTGATCCGGGAAATACGACAAAGATAGAAGACAATGACACACCAACCACCTCCCTGGAGGATCCGGATGTGCCGAGAGGGAAGGCAGTGCCGTCAAAATCTAAGATTACGACGATTGACGATGGCGAAGTGCCGCTGGCGCCTGGAGCGCCAAAGACAGGAGATGATACAAATCTTCTGGCTCCTCTTATTATAATGGTTTCATCAGCACTGGCTCTTGTATTAGTTCTTATTTATAGAAAAAAGCGGAATGATTGAGAAAGCAGTGGAATAGAAGTTGAATGAAAAAAATCACCGATGGCGGATGTTCCTGCCATCGGTGATTTTTTTAGACCAGTTAATCTTTATTCCTTCATTTTTTCATTGGCGGTTGCCAGCATGAGTTTAATGCGGTTCAGCTGGTTCACTTCACTGGCGCCGGGATCATAATCAACAGCAACGATATTGGCACCCGGATATGCTTTTCTGATCTGTTTGATCACTCCCTTCCCGACTACATGGTTGGGAAGACAGCCAAATGGCTGTGTACAGACGATGTTCGGTACATTGTTATGGATCAGTTCGATCATTTCACCGGTCAGGAACCAGCCCTCTCCGGTCTGGTTGCCAGTGGATACAAAGGGTTCTGCATATTGTGCCAGTTCGTAGATTGTAGGAGGGGCGTCAAACCGTTTGCTGGCTTTCAGCGCCCGGCACATAGGCTTCCGGAAATTTTCCAGCAGCCAGATAGCGGATTTGCTCAATGTCTTTCCGGTTTTGCCAAATCCCAGGTGATCCGCCTTAAATACGCTGTCGAAGGCGCTGTACATAAAGAAGTCCAGCATATCCGGGCAAACCGCTTCGGCTCCCTCCGATTCCAGAAGCTCCACTACATAGTTATTGGCCGCGGGCAGGAACTTGACCAGAATTTCTCCGACAATACCCACCCGGGGCTTGCGCACTGTCTCATCCAGTTTGATGGTATCGAAATCCTTTACTATACCGTTAATGATTTTTCTGAATTCCGATTGTTTTGGATTCTTAACCGCCTCAATGCATATCTTTTTCCATTTCTCGTGAAGGGCATTGACGGAGCCGGGCACCTTCTCATATGGGCGGGTACGGTAAACTACCCGCATAAAGAGATCTCCGTAGATCAGTGCATGGACAGCACCTTTCAGCAGGCGGTAATTCACTTTGAATCCGGGGTTGGATTCAATACCGGCACTCAGGGAGATAACAGGAACATGTTCCATACCTGCCTTTCTCAGTGCCCTTCGGATAAAGCCGATGTAATTGGTGGCACGGCAGCCGCCGCCGGTCTGTGTGATGATCACGGCGGTGCGGTCAAGATCGTATTCTCCAGACAGCAGGGCCTTCATAAACTGGCCTACCACAAGGAGAGACGGATAACAGGCGTCATTGTTGACATATTTCAGTCCGTATTCCAATTCTCCCACACCGCTGGGCAGCTGGACCATGTTGTAACCGCAGGCGGCCAGGGCGGGGATCAGCATGTCAAAATGAATCGGTGACATCTGAGGGGTAAGAATCGTATAATTTTTCCGCATTTCTTCCGTAAACACCACCCGGTGGTGGGCGGAATCTGCTGTGTGCGGCCGGATTCCCTTTCGGGCGCGGTCTTTGACTGCTGAGATCAGGGACCGGATGCGGATACGGGCTGCCCCCAGATTGTTTACCTCATCTATTTTTAGTACGGTACATATTTTCCCGGAATCTGTCAGAATATCGTTTACCTGATCGGTGGTCACGGCATCCAGACCGCAGCCGAAGGAATTCAGCTGGATCATTTCCAGATTTTCCTGCGTGCGCACATAGCTGGCAGCCGCATAGAGCCGGGAATGGTACATCCACTGATCCATCGCTATGGTGGGGCGGTCCACCGGGGTCAGGTGCGAGATACTGTCTTCTGACAGGACAGCAATATCATAGGATGTAATAAGCTCTGGTATTCCGTGGTTGATCTCCGGATCGATATGATAGGGCCGTCCGGCAAGAACGATTCCACGCTTATCATTTTCCTTCATCCACTGCAGGACCTCTTCGCCTCTGCGGCGGACATCTTCCCGGGTTCTCTCCAGCTCTGCCCAGGCTTTGTGGGCGGCATTGCGGATCTCGGCGGCGGGGATTCCGTTCTCCCTGCCGATATATTTTACAAGCTCATCTGCCAGAATCCGGTCGCTCTCAAAGGAGACAAATGGATTCTGGTATGTGATGGAGCTGTCGGAGAGTTCTTCTACGTTATTCTTAATATTTTCCCCATAAGAGGTGACAATGGGGCAGTTATAATGGTTGCCGGCGCCCTGGAATTCCTTTCTCTCATAGGGGACACAGGGATAGAAAATATAGCTTACGTCATGTTTTAAGAGCCACATAATATGTCCGTGGGCCAGCTTTGCCGGATAACATTCCGACTCACTGGGAATGGATTCAATACCGAGGGAATATATGTTATGGGAAGAGGTAGGTGAGAGCACCACTTCATAGCCCAGCTCGGTAAAGAACGTAAACCAGTAGGGATAGTTTTCATACATATTCAGAACTCTTGGAATGCCTACCCTGCCGCGGAATGCCTGATCCGGCGCCAGCGGCTGGTAGTGTTCAAAAAGTCTGTGGTTTTTATATTCATAGAGATTTGGTATTTCTGTGTTGGTCTTTTCTTTGCCCAGGCCCCGTTCGCAGCGGTTGCCGGAGATAAACTGGCGGCCGCCAGTGAAGCGGTTGATGGTCAGGAGACAGTGGTTGGTACAGCCTTTGCAGCGTGCCATGGAGCTTTCAAACTTGAGACTGATAATCTCTTCCAGGGAAAGCATGGAAGATTCCATTCCCTCCTCGTAGTGTTCCCTGGCAATCAGGGCGGCGCCAAAGGCCCCCATAATTCCGGCAATATCGGGGCGCACTGCCTGACAGCCGGATACCCGTTCGAAGCTTCGGAGAACGGCATCGTTATAAAAGGTTCCTCCCTGAACGACTACATTTGTACCGAGGTCCTTTGGATCGGTCAGTTTAATTACCTTCAGCAGGGCATTCTTAATAACGGAGATCGCCAGTCCGGCTGAAATATCGGCGACGGTAGCTCCCTCCTTCTGTGCCTGCTTTACCTTTGAGTTCATAAATACGGTACAGCGGGAGCCGAGGTCAATGGGATTTTCCGCAAATAGCGCCAGTCTGGCAAAATCCTTTACTTCATAATTCAGTGAACGGGCAAAGGTTTCAATAAAGGATCCACAGCCGGAGGAGCATGCCTCGTTAAGCTGTACGCTGTCTACAGATCCATTCCTGATCTTGATACATTTCATATCCTGTCCGCCGATATCCAGAATACAGTCTACCTCTGGTTCAAAGAAGGAAGCGGCATAATAATGGGATACCGTCTCTACCTCCCCCTCATCCAGCATCAGGGCGGACTGGATCAGGGCTTCGCCGTATCCGGTAGAGCAGGAGCGCACAATGGAAGCGCTGTCCGGCAGGAGCCCGTAGATTTCCTTTACTGCCTTTATGGTTGTCTTCAGCGGGCTTCCGTTATTGTTGTCATAAAAGGAATAGAGCAGGGAGCCGTCCTCTCCTACCAGTGCCACCTTAGTTGTGGTGGAGCCGGCGTCGATGCCCAGAAAAACATTTCCCTCATAGGAGGCAAGATCTCCTTTCTTCACCGTATGCTTGTTGTGGATATCAAGGAAGGAATTGTATTCCGCCTGATCTTGAAAGAGAGGCTCCATTCTTGTTACCTCAAATTCCATTTTGATCTCACTGGATAATCTGTCCAGAAGTGCCTTTAGTGTAGTGGTTCCCTCCACGGAGCCGTTTTCCTCATCTGGAAGGGAGGGATCCCAGGCAGAATTCATGGCGGCGCCGCTGGCGGCAAAGAGATGGGAATTGTCCGGTGCGATTATGGCGTCGCCTTCCAGCTTCAGAGTACGAATAAAGGCAGCCTTCAATTCCGTCAGAAAATGGAGAGGGCCTCCCAGAAATGCTACATTTCCCCGGATCGGTTTGCCACAGGCAAGGCCGCTGATGGTCTGGTTTACCACTGCCTGGAAGATGGAGGCGGCAAGATCCGGTTTGGAGGCGCCCTCATTGATCAGAGGCTGGATATCGGTTTTGGCAAAGACGCCGCAGCGCGCTGCAATGGGGTAAATGGCCTGATAGTCCCGGGCATATTCATTCAGGCCGGCGGCATCTGTCTTAAGCAGGGTTGCCATCTGGTCGATAAAGGAACCGGTGCCGCCAGCGCAGATTCCGTTCATACGCTGTTCAATTCCGTCAGTGAAATATATGATCTTCGCATCCTCGCCTCCCAGTTCGATGGCGACATCTGTGTGTGGAGCAAAGCTTTTCAGTGAGGCAGCTACACTGACAACCTCCTGAACGAAAGGGATATCCAGATACTTTGAGATGGCAAGTCCGCCGGAGCCCGTAATCATCGGTGCGATTCCGCAGTCACCCAGTTCCTGGAAGGCACGTTCAATTATATTTTTCAATGTCTCCTGAATATTAGCAAAATGCCGTTCATATGCCGAAAATATGATATTATTTTTTTCATCCAGAATCGCGATTTTTACAGTGGTGGAACCGATATCAATACCTGCTCTGTTCATGCTTTCCCTCCATTCCTATTCTGTGGTCCTGTATCTACTTAATATAAATATTATGTTTTCAAATTTGTAGAAGTTTAAGATAAGTCTCATGACATTATACGACAAAAAAAATACTTTTGCAACAAAATCGGTCAGGGATTCATTACCAAAGCAGTGAACCTTTTGAAATCTACTGAATAGGATGGTAGGGAAAAGATGCAAAAATAGAAGAAGGTATCTATGAATCGAAGATTTTGCAATGGCATGGTACATGTGATAAAGGAAGGAGAAAATCTTTATCAGCTGAGCAGGGCATACAGAGTTCCGCTTGCCCTTATCCTTCGTGCGAATCCATATGTTGATGTATACAATCTGCAGGTAGGGCAGGAGATCTGCATTCCTGTGGCAAGACCTTTTGGAGGCATGATGCGCCCGCCTATGGGAAGACCAGTGAGGCCGCCGGAGGCTCCTCCTCAAAATGGGATGGTGCAGCCCAGGGAGAGCTTCGAGGACAGGGAAGACAGAATGGAGGATGAGCGGGAGAGACTGGAGGAAGAACGGGAACGTCTGGACGAAGAGCGCCAGCGTATGGAAGAGGAACGGGAACGGAGAGAAGAGGCGGAGCGCGACAGGGCAGAGGAGAGAAGAGAGACACAGGAGAGACGGGCGGCCCAGGAAATATTGGAGGAAACCGAAGAGAAGAGGGATTCCGTGGAATGTGTATCCGATGGGACGAAGAGTTTCGGAGCGATTCTGAGGGAAAACGGAATCACGATGGAAGAGTTCTTCCGCAAGAATGATCCGGAACAGGTTATTATTGCTGCGGATGTGATCTATGAGCTGCCAAAGAAGGTTTGACAAAGACTATACAAACAATTATAATAAAGGGGATTGAGCTGACATGGCGGTACCCTGCGGTGTGCCGCCATGCGGAAGGTCTCCGGATACGGGAAGGAGGGTATCTATGATTTCGGTATACAAAACGATAGAAGATGAGCTGATATCCATGGACAAGATCGAAGAGGGATGCTGGGTATCGGTTACAAGACCCACAAGTGAAGAATTGGCGAGGCTGCAGGAAGAGACCGGGATTGACATTGATGATCTGCGCGCCCCCCTGGATGATGAAGAGCGTTCCCGTGTGGAGATTGAAGACCATTATAATATGATTTTGGTGGACATCCCTTCCCTGGATGAGAAGGATCGTTATGTCACGATCCCTCTCGGCATCTTTATGACCAGGGAGCAGATTGTTACGGTCTGTCTGGAAGAATCCCCGGTATTGAAAGCCTTTGAGAACAAACGGGTGAGAGAATTTTATACCTTTAAGAAGACAAGATTTGTATTCCAGATTCTGTACCGGAATGCCACGTCCTATCTGCGGTATCTGCGGATCATTGACCGCAAGAGTGAGCAGATTGAAGAGAAGCTTCATATCTCACAGAAGAACAGTGAGCTCATTGAACTTCTGGAGCTGGAAAAGAGCCTGGTCTATTTCACAACTTCGCTGCGCTCCAATGAGGTTGTACTGGAAAAGCTGCTCCGGACAGAAAAGGTGAGGAAATATCCGGAGGATGAAGACCTTCTGGAGGATGTCATTATAGAGAATAAGCAGGCCATTGAGATGGCCAATATTTACAGCGGGATACTGAGCGGTACGATGGATGCCTTCGCTTCGGTTATCTCCAACAACCTGAATATTGTCATGAAGTTTCTGGCAACCGTGACCATCGTGCTTTCCATCCCTACAATGATCGCCAGCTTCTTTGGAATGAATTTTGATAATATTCCGCTGGGACATGCTCCGTATGGTTTCTATACCATTATTATACTGACACTTGTTGTATCGCTGGTTGTGGCGTTCTTTTTCCGGAAGAAGGATTTGTTCTGATGGAGGGTACGCAGGGAGCATGGGGAGGACACCCCTGCTCTTTCAATTTTTCTCTCAAAGATAGGAGGACATATGAACTTTATTGACCGACTGGAAAGACGGTTCCCACGATTTGGGATCCCTGATCTTATGCGGTATGTCATCGCAGTGAATATTGCAGGATTTCTTATTAGTGTTGTATCACCGATTTTCTATTTCGAATATCTCAGTCTTGATATATACGCCATATTACATGGGCAGATCTGGCGGGTAGTTACCTTTGTCCTGTATCCGTCCGGTATCGGCGGCGGCTCTATTTTTGCGGAGCTGCTTTTGTTTGCCATCTGGATGTATGTCTACTACAGCATTGGCATGTCACTGGAACGGATCTGGGGAACGTTCCGGTTCAATCTCTTCTATTTCGGAGGGATTGTGTTTGTAATCCTGCTGACGTTTGTGACTTATTTCATCATGGCTGCCGTGGGAGGGATGCCGCCGCAGCTTATGGGCAGTTTTCTGTCTATGAGTGCGACGCTGGATCATCTCAATTCCTCTCTGTTCCTGGCCTATGCCCTGATCTTTCCCAATGCCCAGTTTCTGGTGTATTTTGTAGTACCGGTAAAGGCCAAATGGCTCGCCGTGGTATGGCTTCTGCTGGATGGTTACACGGTGTTCCAGGGAATACGGTCCGGAAATTATTTTGGCGTAGTGATGATTGTGGGGGCACTTCTCAATGTGGCGCTGTTTCTTATCTTCGGACGGGGAAAGCCCGGTATACAGGGCGCCTGCCGTCAGAAGAAGCGCAGGGTTCAGTATAAAAAGAAGGTCCGTGAAGCGGCGCCGGACGGTACAATGCACAAATGTGCCATCTGCGGCAGGACAGAGAAGGATGCGCCGGAGCTGGAATTCCGCTACTGTTCAAAATGCGACGGCAATTATGAGTACTGTTCGGAGCATCTCTTTACACACGAGCATGTTCATCACTGATTTGATATTTGTTTACGAGATAACAGAAAGGGATTTTACAAAGAATGCAGGAGAGTATACAGCTTTTAACTTTGATCGCACTGGTTACATTGGCAGCCTTTGTTCTGCTGTACTGTTTCAGGCTTCATTACGAAGTGTCAGGGACACGCACGTATTATAAGGATAAAAAAATGCAGTGGGGGAATATTATTCTGCTGCTGGCAGCTGCCCTTCTGGTTAAATTGATATTTGCCGCCGCTTACAAGGGTCATGGTACGGATATGAATTGTTTCTATGCCTGGTCGGATTTGATATTCAAACATGGGGTTGGCAAGTTCTATCATCTGGATACCTTTACTGACTATCCGCCGGGTTATATGCTGATCCTGTGGGTTGTGGCGGCGGTGAGAAAGCTCTTTTCCATTGGGACAACAACGGATATGGGACGCATTCTGATCAAACTGGTGCCGGTGCTCTGCGATCTGGCGGTTGGCTTTCTTGTCTATATTCTGGCAAAGAGGAAATTATCAGAGCCCTCCTCTCTTCTGCTTTCTTTTGCCTATGTGATGAATCCTGTTGTGATACTGGATTCATCCGTATGGGGGCAGACGGACGGCGTTTTTACCCTGCTGGTGCTCCTGACCTGTTATTTCTGTATGGAGGAGAAGAGGATACCGGCATATTTCATATTTGCCGCCGGTGTGCTGATCAAGCCGCAGACACTGATTTTTACGCCGATTTTGATCTGGACGGTAATCGAGCAGGTATTCCGCCGAAGGACAGACAGGAAGGGAATACTTCGCGAACTGGCCGGTGGCCTTTCCGCCATTGCCGCCATGCTGCTGACAGCGCTTCCCTTTGGTCTCGGCAAAGTGTTCAGTCAATATGTGGACACACTGGGTTCTTATGAACACTGTACTATCAATGCCTATAATATATGGGGGCTTTTTGGGCTCAACTGGGCAGACCAGACTGGTAAATTTCTCTTTTTGGAGTACCGCCAATGGGGGACGCTGGCAATTCTGGCATCGGTGGCACTCAGCGGATGGATTTTTTTCCGGCTGAGGGAGGACCGGTCAAAGTATTTTATCAGCATGAGTGTCATCGTGAGCACGATGTTCCTGTTCTCTGTCCGTATGCATGAGAGATATCTCTTCCCGGTTCTGGCACTGACGCTGTGTGCATTTCTTGTGAGACCGGCAAGGGAACTGTTTTTTACTTATGCCGGTTTTTCAATTGTACAATTTATCAATATATTTCATGTATATTATTACTACATGGATTTCAATTCCACGGATCCCAAGGGCGGCATCATAGGCTTTACGGCGCTGCTCACCCTTGCTGTCTATGGCTATATGTTTGCCGCCTCATTTGCGAAGACAGAAATTCAGCCGCTGGCGGAGCGGCCCTCCGGGAAACTCCGGAAGGGCAGGGAGGTGTATTATATCCTCAACCGCCGCTCTGATGGCAGCCGGGAGAAGGAGCAGAAACCGCCCCGT
Source organism: uncultured Clostridia bacterium (assembly GCA_948467395.1). Lineage (GTDB taxonomy): Bacteria > Bacillota > Clostridia > Lachnospirales > Lachnospiraceae > Eubacterium_F. Next base: position 29,345 of record CAOKDX010000020.1, read on the forward strand.
GTCTTTGCCAGCCGCAGCATGCCTCGTTTTACGAAATGGGACTGGGCAGTGCTGGGGGGCATAATGCTTGTGTATTCTGCCTTTGCCCTGTATGATCTGGGAAAGGCCCATGCGCCGGAGACGGAGTGGAAGTCGCAGCAGCAGGGATCGGAGATCATTTTGGATTTTGGCGAAGACAAACATGTGGATATGATCCATACCTTTCTCGGCACCTATGAGAACCGGTTTTTTACCCTGTCCTTTTCCCAGGACGGACAGACCTATGCAGACCTTGGTACTGTAAAGGCGGCAAATGTATTTACATGGAATGAGATGCGGATTGAGAAACAGGAGGGGGAGGAGTTTGACAACAGCACGTACAATCTCCTCTATGATTACCGGTATGTCCGACTGACGTCGCTGGATACGGAGTCGGCGCTGCGGGAGCTGATCGTAAAGGATAAGGATGGGAATATACTGATGCCTGTCAATGCCTCGGATTATCCGGAACTCTTTGACGAGCAGGAGGAATATGGGGATATCATTACATTCCGCGAGGGTACCTATTTCGATGAAATCTATCATGCCCGTACTGCCTATGAGATGACCGAGGGACTGCGGAATTACGAGTGGACCCATCCGCCCCTTGGCAAGTTTTTTATCAGTCTTGGTATCCGTGTCTTTGGCATGAATCCCTTTGGCTGGCGGATCGTGGGTACGCTGTTTGGAATCTTTATGCTTCCCTTTATGTATCTCTTTGGAAGAAGGCTCTTTGGGGCGAAGACATGGGCGGCGGGTGCCCTGACATTCCTGTTCGCTTTTGACTTCATGCACTTCACACAGACAAGGATTTCCACTATTGATGTGTATGGGACATTTTTCATTATTGTGATGTTCTTCTTTATGTATTGGTACAGTCAATTGAGTTTTTATGATACGCCGCTGAGAAAGACATTTGTTCCTCTTGGACTGAGCGCCATCGCCATGGGGCTGGGCTGCGCTTCCAAATGGACGGCAGTCTATGCGGCGGCGGGACTGGGGATCTTCTTCTTCGCCATTATGTACCAAAGGTACAGGGAGTATCGGTATGCCATGGAAGATCCCGAAGGAACTACTGCCGGTATCCGCCATGTGGACATTCTGGAAACATTTTCCGGCAGGCTCAGGTGGACTCTTCTGTTCTGTGTTGTGTTCTTTGTGATCATTGCCGGGCTGATCTATCTGTTATCCTATATTCCTTTTTCTAATGGAGAGGATATGGGATTATGGCAGCGCATGGTGAAAAATCAGGGCGATATGTTTGGCTACCATGCGGGACTGGAGGGGGGACATCCTTATGCGTCCACATGGTATCAGTGGCCGGTGATCTACCGCCCCATGTATTATTACTGCCAGACCCTGGCAAATGGTCTGAAGGAGGGAATCAGCGCATTCGGCAATCCTCTTGTCTGGTGGGCAGGAATTCCGGCATTCATCTATATGCTGTACCGTATCATACGGAAGAGGGACCGGACGGCGCTGTTTCTTGTATTTGCCTATCTGGTACAGTATGTGCCATGGATGACTGTCCCAAGATGTACCTTTGCTTACCATTACTTCCCCAGTGTACCTTTTCTGGCTATGATGCTTGTGTATGTGATGGTGCGCCTGGCAGATCAGGATAAAAAGTGGTTTAAATGGATCCTTGTCTATATTATTGCTGCCTTCCTGCTGTTTTTGCTGTTCTATCCTGTGCTGTCAGGAGAGCCTGTGACAGAATCCTATGTCAGGGACGGGCTGCGCTGGCTGCCGCAATGGCAGCTGGTGTCTTAGGACAGCAGATACGCCCTAAGAGAGAGAAAGAGAGGAAAATTGTGAAACAGCTGATTCATGAGCTTATGAAAGGGAAGAATGTAAAGAGTAATCTGGAAAAATACAAAGCGATATCGGTTTCTTCCTATATGGAATATGCGGCGCTGGAGCTGACATTCTCCGCTTATACCATGGTCCAGGAGATCATGGAAGAGAGGCCGGAGCCGGCGGAGCGGGAGAGGAGAATGGCTCAGAGCATCCTTGAGCTGCTGGGGGACCTTGGCAGAAGAGACATGGATGTGGAGACTGTGATACCGCAGATAAGGGAATTGCGACAGGAGATTACGGAAAGGATGGATGTATTGACCTGCTATACCGACCGTCTTCTTGTCTATGAATATGTGCTGAACCGGATGGAATTCAAATACCTGTCTGAGAAAGAGCTGGATCAGAAACTGGCGGCTTTTCAAGAGCCGGCTTATATGAAGAAGCTTTTGGCCTGGCTTTTTTCTGACCGGGATCAGACCATCCTTCATGAGAAGCTTCGTCTGGTGATAGGCCAGATTCCAGTCCATATGACCAGGAATAAATTTTCACAGAGGGTCAGCGAGGCCATGACGCTGTATAAAGACGGAGACGCCGGCGCCCTGGAGAATTTTATCTATATGATCCGGACGGCAGCTATGGTCTATGAGCCGGTAACGTATGCGGAAGAATATCCGGAGTTCAGGGCTTTATTACAGCAGCTGGCAGATGCAGATTACACCGGTCTTGACGAGACGGCCTATCATAGCCTGGCTGCTGGTCTGGAAGAGGGAGCCAGTGCGATCCGCGACATCACAGATTTTTATTACGGCCTGCAGAAGGTGGTAAATGGCGTTTTTGCCATATGCCTGCTGCAGCGGCATCTGCATCCGGACAGCGAGAGCAGGCTGGTAAGAGCTTGCCGCTCTATCTGGGTATGTCTGGCACAGCGGCAGTATCGGGATGAGATGCTGGAACCGCTGGAGGGCAGGATTGAAGAACTTCTGGAAAAAATAAGCGCCCTTGAGTCGGTTCTGATGGAGATTCAGGCGTCCTACAGGGCAGAGATCCGTTCTGCCGGTGTCGCGTCCTTCTATGAAGATCTTGCTGCTGTGTCGAACCTTTTGTCCGACAGCCTCTTCGTGGATCTGGACCGGGCGGTGAAGGAGGAAAAGGCAGATGCGGCGTATGTCAAGAGGAGAACGGAGGAACTGCTGGAAGAACTGCTGAAGAAACTAAATGAAGTTTCACGTCCTGTCAGGAGGGCGCTTATGGGACAGGTGCTTGAGAAGCTTCCGCTGGTATTTGAAAATACCGATGAGGTTCAGGAATACATACAGGTGAATCTTATGGGATGTCAGGATAAGGCAGAGAAATGTGTGGTAATGATGATTCTCTGGGATCTGATGCAGGAAGAGTTATAAGACGGATGTCCGGTCTGTGCTGCTGCGGGACATGGACAGATGGGAGGCAGAGATGATTCACTGGTATCAGGATCTGTATATGGATCAGAAGGTCAGGGAAAATCCGCGCCGCTGCAGGCGTCATATTGAGCGGTGTGCCGGGAGCCTGAGAAGGAGTTTATCGAAATTCTGGAGAAGCTATTATGCGATAACACTGCCCTCAAATGAAGAAAATCTATTTGATATAATAGAGACAAGACAGCTTTTTTTCAGAAGATATGCGCATCTGGACCTGTATATAGTAGGTCTTGCGGAGAATTATGATTCCGCTCTGGAGCTTCTGCAGCAAATCCTGCTGGAGTCGGCGGGACAGGGAGAAGAGTTTGCGCCCCAGAGCAGATTCGACAAGAGTGATTTTACGGGGAAGTGACAGGATGGCAATTGTTTTGGCTATATTAAAGTGGATTGGTATCGTGCTGGGTGGAGTGCTTGGAATGGCACTCCTGCTTGGCGTTCTCGTTGTATTTGTGCCCGTCCGCTACCGCCTGTCAGGAAATAACCAGGATGTGCTGCGCTATCAGTTTCGGGTATCCTGGCTCTGCCGCCTGGTTTCCATTGTGAAGAAGGCGGATTCGAAAGAGATATGGCTCCGGCTGCTGGGGATACCTGTGGTACGGCTTGCCGGAGACTCCCCGGGGACGGCAGGGGAGACATCTGCCGGCACACAGGGGACAGACAGGGAACCAGTGGAAGAGAGAGCAGGATCAAAAGAACCGGACTCCCGGCAGCAGAGCGGGAAGCCAGGAAAGAACTACGGTACGGGGCAGGCGCAGACCGGGAAGAAGAAATCTGTCCCAGGGAAGAAGGGTACATCTGGAAAGAAACATAAGAAAAGAAAAAAAGCCTTTTCTTTTGACATACTATCGGGTATAATAAATTTTGTCAGAGATACAGAAAATAAGCGCATTTTTCGAAAGATGCGGAACGAACTCCGGTTGCTGCTGCGCTATCTGGCACCCCGGAAGGTACGGGGCTGTTTTGTGATCGGCACAGGGGATCCGTCGTCTACCGGTCTTCTGATCGGGGGAATCAGTCTTCTGCCATTTGCCTATCAGGAGGGGATTGAGATCACGCCGGATTTTGATGACAGGGTTTTTGCAGCAGACGGAATGATAAAGGGACAGATACGGGTATTCTATTTTATCCGGCTCTGCATCCGGCTTTACCGGGACAAAGAACTGAGAAAATTATGGAATAAGATTCAGAAGTTGAAAAAGGAGGCTGCATAATGGCAGAAAATAATTTTAGCAATACGGTGGAATCACTGTTTAACGGTATGGATTCCTTTATTACAACAAAGACAGTAGTGGGGGATGCGGTTCGCTTTGACGATGGAACCATCGTTCTTCCTCTTGTGGATGTCAGCTTTGGCGTGGCTGCCGGGGCATTTGCCAATGAAAATGGCAGTGAGACAAAGAATAATGGCGGCGGCGGTATGGGAGCAAAGATTCAGCCCAGCGCGGTTCTTGTTATCAAGGATGGGAATTCCAAGCTGGTGAATGTAAAGAATCAGGACGGTATCACGAAGATTCTGGATATGGTTCCGGGATTTGTAGAGAAGTTCTCCAAGAAGGGCGATAAGGAGAATGGTGACCAGGAAAAGGAACAGGGAAAAAAGGAGTAAGCAGGGGGCCGATCTGCCGCCTGTGGACAGGCAGGGGGCATAGAAATTATTAAAAAACTTACAAAAAATGAAAATTTTACTTGCAATAACAATCTTTTTTTGCTAAAATAGTCGTGTTGTCGTGTGTGAGATAAATTTTTGCGATAGAGAGAGACATGCGAAGAAAAAGGTATTCAGAAGGAGGTGCTTTTCATGGCTAAGTGTGCAGTATGTGGAAAAGGCGTACATTTTGGTAACGCTGTCAGCCACTCTCATAGAAGGAGTAACAAGATCTGGAAGTCAAATCTCAAATCTGTAAGAGTAAAGGTAAACGGCGGTACAAAGAAACAGTATGTATGTACTTCATGCCTTCGTTCTGGAAAAGTAGAGAGAGCATAGACAGATAAAAGAATCCTTATTCGGTTTGGAAGGGGATTCTTTTTTATTACAGGAAAAACTGGCTTTTGGCCTGCACAAAAATTATCAAAAATACCATTGAATAACAGCTTATAATAGGTTATAATAGCCTACGAAGAGAAAAAAACATTTTCAGGGCGGGGTGAAATTCCCCACCGGCGGTAAAGCCCGCGAGCGGTATCTGATTACAGCGTCCCGCTGATCTGGTGAGATTCCGGAGCCGACAGTATAGTCTGGATGGAAGAAGATGTGAAAGCATTGTTCGATTTTATTCACATAAGGATTAATCATGCCCTGAGTATTGTCTGCCCGGGGCTTTTTGTATGGGCGGTGACGGGAAGAGCGATGGAGGAAATGAGAAGTGACAAAGTATGAATATATGCAGCTGGCGATTGAGCTGGCATGGAAAGGCATGGGACACACCGCGCCCAACCCTATGGTGGGATGTGTTGTAGTTCGGGACGGGAAGATAATGACAGATGGATTTCATGAGCAGTATGGGGGATATCATGCCGAGCGCAATGCTTTGCTGCGGTGTGAGGAAGATCTTACGGGAGCAGATCTGTATGTGACTCTGGAGCCATGCTGCCATCAGGGACAGACACCGCCCTGTACGGATATTATTCTGGAACGGGGTATCGGCAGGGTGTTTATCGGGGCCATGGATCCCAACCCCAGGGTGTCAGGTAAGGGGGCGCAGATTCTGCGGGAGCATGGCGTGGAAGTGGAGACAGGGATTCTGGAGAAGGAATGCCTGGAGCTGAACGAAGTGTTTATGCAGTATATCGCTACCGGAATTCCCTATGTGGCAATGAAATATGCCATGACCATGGATGGCAAGATTGCTACCTATACAGGGGATTCCAAATGGGTGACGGGGGAAGCGGCACGCCGGCATGTACACGAGCTGCGGAAACGCTACAGCGCCATTATGGTGGGGATTGGTACTGTTCTGGTGGATGATCCGATGCTGAACTGCCGCATAGAAGAAGGCGTGGATCCGGTGCGTATCATCTGTGATTCCAGCCTGCGTATTCCGTTGGACAGCCAGATTGTGCAGACTGCTAAGGAGATTGCTACCATAGTGGCATATGCGTCCGGGGATCCCGGGAAGGAAAAGGAGCTAAAGAGGGCGGGTGTGGATCTGATCCAGATCAATGAAAATGGAAGGGTTGATTTTGCAAAGCTTCTTTCGGAGCTTGGGCGGAGAAAGATTGACAGCGTTCTTATTGAGGGGGGCGGGACCTTTCATGGAACGGTGCTTAAGAGCGGTATGGTAAACCGGATCTTCTGCTATATAGCGCCCAAACTTATCGGGGGAAAGGAAGCGAAGTCACCGGTTGAGGGGGATGGATTTTCCTATATGCGGGAGGCATTGGAGATTACAGATTCGGAGATTATAAAGCTTGGCGGGGATATCTGCATCACCGGGCGTGTACGGAAGGAGGAGGCGCCATGTTTACCGGAATCGTAGAGGAGATCGGTGAGATCATCCGCATTGAGCGGGGCAGCCGGTCCGCCGTACTCCATATACGCTGTAAGGAGGTGCTGGAGGGAACCCGGACAGGAGACAGCATTGCGGTAAACGGGGTATGCTTAACAGTGACCTCCATGGGAGAAGGCGGTTATACGGCAGATGTTATGGCAGAGACTCTTAACCGCAGTTCCCTGGGGACATTGGGACCAGGCAGCCGGGTAAATCTGGAACGGGCGATGCCCGCAGACGGACGGTTCGGCGGTCATATTGTGGCGGGGCACATCGACGGGACAGGGACAGTACAGAGCGTGGACCGGGATGAAACCGCTGTCTGGTATCGTATCTCGGCGGAGCCGAAGGTACTGCGGTATATTGTAGAGAAGGGATCCGTCACGATAGATGGGATCAGCCTGACGGTAGCGAAGGTGACGGAAGAGGATTTCAGTGTGTCCGTTATCCCCCACACACAGGCAAACACTGTGCTTTCAGACAGAAGGGCAGGGGACATTGTGAATGTGGAGACAGATATCATAGGAAAATATGTAGAAAAGCTTTTGCTGCCCCAGGAGACGCCCCGGAAGAAGAGCTGTCTGACCATGGAATATCTGGCAGAGCATGGCTTTTTATAGATATATGCGATGGAAATGGATGCCGCCGGAGGCGGCCGGAAAGTTCAGAGAGAATAGAAAAGGAGGAAGACAGCAATGGCAGAACTGGCAACGATAGAGGAAGCACTGGAGGATATCCGGCAGGGTAAGATCATCCTTGTCATCGACGATCCGGACAGGGAAAATGAAGGGGATCTGATCTGTGCGGCTGAGTTTGCAACGACAGAGAATGTAAATATGATGGCGACCCATGCAAAGGGACTGATCTGTATGCCCATGAGCAGCAGTCTCACAGAAAAACTTGGCCTGGATCAGATGGTGGCGGTGAATACGGATAATCATTCTACGGCTTTTACTGTTTCCATCGATCATGTGGAAACTACTACTGGTATCTCGGCAGTGGAGAGATCCCTTACGGCGATGAAATGTGTCAGTGAGGATGCGAAACCAGAAGACTTCCGGCGTCCTGGGCATATGTTTCCGCTGGAGGCACGGGAAGGCGGTGTGCTGAAACGCGCCGGGCATACAGAGGCTACAGTGGATATTATGAAGCTGGCAGGCTTGAAGGAGTGTGGTCTCTGCTGTGAGATTATGCGGGAAGACGGCACGATGATGAGGACTACTGAGCTTTTGGAGTTCGCGAAGGAACATGGACTTCGTGTGATCACCATTGAACAGCTGATCCGTAAGAGACTGGAGAGGGAAAGCCTTGTGCGGCGTGAGGCAGAGGCGAAGCTTCCCACCAGGTTTGGAGATTTTACCATTCACGGATATGAAAATATCCTAAACGGGGAACACCATGTGGCGCTTACTATGGGGGATATTGCGGATGGACAGCCGGTTCTGTGCCGGGTTCATTCGGAGTGCCTGACTGGAGATGTGTTTGGCTCCAAACGATGCGACTGCGGGGAACAGCTGGAAAATGCCATGAGAATGATTGCAAGGGAGGGGCGGGGCGTGCTTCTCTACATGCGGCAGGAAGGACGTGGCATCGGCCTGATCAATAAGCTGAAGGCATATGAACTCCAGGAGCAGGGCTACGATACGGTAGAAGCAAATGTAAAGCTGGGATTTGCACCGGATCTGAGAGAATATGGCATCGGTGCCCAGATCCTGTATGATCTGGGAGCGAGAAGGCTGCGCCTGCTCACCAACAATCCGACGAAGATCGCTGGTCTGGCCGGTTATGGGATCAGTATAGAGGAGCGTGTGCCCATCGAGATGGAGCCGCAGCCGGAGGACTATAAATATCTGGTGACGAAACAGGAAAAAATGCAGCATATGACACACTATAATGTGAAATAATGGAGGAAATGAGTATGAGAACTTTGGAAGGAAATGTAATTGGAAATGGTATTAAAGTGGGGATTGTGGCGGCAAGGTTCAATGAATTTATCGTGAGCAGGCTGATCGGCGGCGCCGAAGATGCGCTGGTACGTCATGGTGTGGATACCGATGATGTGGATCTGGCATGGGTGCCGGGGGCTTTTGAGATTCCGGTGGTGGCACAGAAGATGGCGTCTTCGGGTAAATATGATGCGGTGATCTGCCTGGGAGCCGTGATCAAAGGTTCCACCTCCCATTATGATTATGTGTGCGCCGAGGTAAGCAAGGGCATTGCGGCAGTGGGGCTGAATACGGGGCTGCCCGTGATGTTTGGAGTACTCACCACCGATAATATTGAGCAGGCCATCGAACGCGCCGGTACGAAAGCAGGGAACAAAGGATATGATGCCGCATGTTCCGCCATTGAAATGGTAAACCTGATGAAAAATATTTGATCAATTACTTTTCTGGGATGTATATACGCTTTGCGGGTATGGAGCAATACAACGGTTCCTCTATATAATAGTGAAAAAAGAAGGGGAAGTATTTTTTCATGAACCGATTAAAGCAGTTGCGCATTGAGAGAAATATAACGCAGGAAGAACTGGCGTTTCAATTGCATACATCCCAGCAGCGTATCAGTAAGCTGGAGCGCCATCTCATTCCGCTGAGTGAGCCGATGATTGAGCGTTGTGTCAAGATTTTTGGCGTCACGGCAGATTATCTTCTGGGAATCAGTGATGTGCAGGTGGAGATAGAACTTGGTATTTCCTGCCCCAAAGAGGTTCCAGATGTTCAGCTGCAGGAGTTTTTGTATTACTTTGGGACTCTGGATGAGAAAAAACGGGAACTGCTTCTCGGAATAGTAAAGGTGATCGCAGATGAGACGGATCGTTTCAGACAGCGGTCCGGATTGTGAAAAGAGTGAATGGTGATAAATGAACAGGGCTGTATCCACAGGATGTTGTGGATACAGCCCCTTATATTAGGGAACGGATCACTTACTCGGAATAATTTACCAGTTCATCGAGCATTTTGGGGAGATCGGTATCCATATTGTCATCGCTGAACTGACAGGTGCCCACCGCCTTATGTCCGCCGCCGCCATATTTCAACATGAGACGGCCCACATTTACATTTGAGGTTTTATTTAGTATGCTGTAACCGACAGCGGCAGAGCAGCCTTTGCCGCCCTTTCCGTTTACGATCCAGCAGGATATGTTCTGCTCCGGGTATAGACTGTAGATCATAAAGCGGTTGCCGGAATAGATCGGATCAACCCCTCTTAGATCGGTGATGATAACATCCTTTTCAATCCGGGTATGTGACTTTACCATTTCCTGGAATTTTTCCGCCTGTTCGTGGTAGATCTCGATCCGTTCCACCACATCGGGAAGAGAAAGAATCTCATCCGTAGTCATTGTACGGCAGGCGTCAATAAGTTCTTCCATCAGCTGATAATTGGAAATGCGGAAATTGCGCCAGCGACCCAGTCCGGTACGGGGATCCATAATATAACCAACCAGAATCCATCCAGTGGGATGAAGGATCTCGTCAATGGTGAGATTGGCCGAGTCTACCTTATCCACCGCCTCCATCATATCGTCAAACTGCGGAAATTTATCCCTGCCGCCATAATATTCATAGATAATACGGGCGCAGGATGGGGTAATACGGCTCTCGCCTTTATATTTTCCCTCCAGCTGCTGCCGTTCATGTTCACTGGAATGATGGTCGAACCAGAGTCCGCATCCCGGTACAAATGGTACATTGGCAAGACAGTCATCCTCTGTGATCTCAACCAGACCATCCTGCAGATCTTTTGGATGGGCAAATTTCCAGTGGTCGATGATGCCTGCTTCTTTCAACAGGGCAGCGCATGCCAGTCCATCAAAATCAGACCGTGTAACTAATCTCATTTCTTATCTAACCTCCATTCTTACGATTCTCTAAAAGCATTATTAAATTATTATACTATAAATTCGTTGTCAGGGCAATGGAAGATAAAAATTTTCAAAATTTTTTGTAGGGAAATGTCCGTGTCCGGTGTTCTTTATAGTGATGCAGTGCGCCGGTCCGGAATAAAAAACAAAACCGTACATCTGATGTGACCGGACCGCCTATTGCATAGAAAGGGCGCCGGCATTAGGGTTAGTTGTTGTGCAGGCGCTCTGATTTAATATGCCATGTGCCAAGGATGCTGTTTGATTTTGTGTCGAACAGGATAAACCCCCTGTGCCCGCCATATTGATAGGATAGGATGAGATTGTTCTCATCGGCCCAGTCCAGGAACTGATAGTGCATATTGACATCCGCCATATTGGGAGCCTTGGCTTTGCCGTTGCGCAGAAAATCAAAATCCGGACTCTGTGCCACCGCAGCATCCAGTGAAATGTCCAGAGCGGTGTGGGAGGCTCCTGTCCGGTTCACAAGGAGGAGCTTTGTCCTGCCCATGGTATCTGTGACGGAAAACAGGCAGAGGCGGCTGTCGGGCGACCACTCCAGACTGCCAAAGGAACAGTCTTCAGAGAAAATTTTCAGATTACCGTCTTTGCCGGACCGGGATCTGAATTCGGCAAGGATGCCTTTTTGCCCTGCGCTGCGGTTATAAATGTCACAGTCATATACAGTGCAGACCGCACTTTGGTCCGGGGCCGCTTTGCGGGATATTATATTAAAATGCCCCCGATACCACAGAGAGGCATATGTGAACAGGATGCCCAGCACTAAAGTGGCTGCGGCAGTCGAAAGGAGCCGGAGCCTGCGTTTCTTTTTTTGCCTTTGCAGGTCCCGTTTCAGAGTCTGGTTTTCCATAATATCCACTCTGTCAACGGGATGCTTCATATATTCCAGCTGACGTCTGCAGGCTTCGCAGTGTTCTATATGGCGCCGGATCATTTCGGTTGATGCCCTGCCAGTCAGCTCATCGGCATATAGGGGGAGCAGATCCTGTACGATTTCACATTGTTCCATAACTAGTCCTCCCATTCTTTCATCTGTTTCATCAGTTTTTGTTTCGTGCGGAAAAATGTAACCCTCGCCCAGGCCTCGCTCCGGCCCAGTGCCTCTCCGATGTCACGGAATGCAAGGCCGCTGATCCTCATAAAAAAGACCTGGCGGGATTCCCCGGGCAGCCTGCCGGCAAGTTTCAAAACAGTGCGGAGCTGTTCGCTGACGATTACCTGATCTTCAAGAGAAGCTGCACTGGTCAGGTCGGCTTCCTCCAGGCAGACCTGGCGGCGGGCCCTTTTTCGTTCGTCGAAATAGAGATGCCTGGCGATGGTACAGAGCCAGGTGGAGGGCTTGCAGCTGCCATCATAGTGGTTTATCTTCTGAATCGCTTTAAAAAAGGTCTCCGAGGCAAGCTCTTCGGCCAGTGACGGATTGCCGCAGAGGGAAAGGAGATAGCCGTATACGATGGAATAATTATCCCGATAGAACTGGTCTATAGTCATTGGCATTCTCCCTTCTCTGGCAATCTGATTATTAAACCCTTTCAAAGCCATTTTGTTACAAAAATATTGTAAATTATTTTCTTATTTGATACAATAGACATATCTCTGAAAAAATATTTTGATTGGAGGGCGTTATGGAAAAAAAGATTGAGAGAAGCAAAAATTTTTTAGCTCTGTCATCTTGGTCAGTCACAATATTTATCTTATGCATCGCTTACATAATAGAGGTGGTAAAGGGAAATCGTACGCTGCCCTATGTATGTATCGTTCTTGCCATCGGCATCGCGCCAGTGATCGCCGGTATCATAATGTACCGTCTGAAGCCGGACGCCCGGGCACTGCGTTTTGTGATGGCAATTTCTTATCAGATTTTCTATCTGGTAAACATGCTCCAGAGCCCGTATGCTGTCACCGTGATCTACATTATCCCAATCTTTGCTGTGATAGCAGCATATGGACGGGCGCTTTTCTGCGGCATCGTCTGCAGCACCTCGGTGCTGATTGTCATAATCCGCATTGCCTGGTGCGCCATGCAGGGCAACACCAGTCCGGTGGACATTACCCAGTATGAGGTACAGTTTTTCGGGGTTCTGCTCAGCGGCATTTTTCTGACACTGGCGGTACGCCAGATTCAGAGGGTAAATACAATGCGTCAGGAAATGCTGGCGGAGAGCATGGAGGAGTCGAAAAAGGTAGCGGACCGGATTCTTTCCGCAGGGGAAAATGTAAAGGGAAATATACTTGAAATCGAGCAGAGTATGAATTCACAGGTGGAGAGCGCGGCCCAGATGTCGGAGGCCATGGGGGAGATGTCCTCGGCTGTGAATCAGGTTGCGGTAAAGCTGGAGAATCAGAGTGACGTGACCCGCCAGATCCAGAAATCCGTGGGGATGATCAGCGATGCTGCGGATCATATGGCAAGGACATCTGCCAGGGCGATGGAACTGGTGGATACAGGCAGCCAGATGGTGTCGAATACGAAACATAAATCGGATATGATCCAGAGCACGTCCAAGGATATTGCGGACAATCTTTCCCTCCTCAGGAAGGAAGCAGATGATATGCAGGAGATTATTACTGTGATCCAGAATATTACGGAAAATACCAATCTGCTCTCCCTGAATGCATCCATCGAGGCTGCCAGGGCGGGCGAGGCCGGCAAGGGATTTGCCGTAGTGGCAGGGGAGATTCATAAGCTGGCGGAGGATACGCAAAATTCGGCGGTGGAGATAACCACTCTGCTGCAGAATTTCCATCAGATATCTGACAAGGTCCGCCACAGCGTAAATGGTATGCTGGAAGACATTGATGAGCAGAATGTAAATATAGAAAAAACCTATTCCGAGTTCGATGTTATGCAGAGGGAATTGAATGAGCTGGACAGGGAGGCCTCTGGTATCCGCGATGAGATGAGGGAGCTGAGGAAATCCAATCAGGTTATCGTGGACGCCATTACGGAGATGTCAGCCGTATCGGAAGAGATGGCGGCCAGTGCCAGAAGTGTGGAAGAGATCAGTGTTGTCAACCGGGATGCCGGAGAGAAGACAGGGCAGCAGGTGGAAGCCATTGCCGGAGAGATCCAGAACCTTATGTCTGTTTAAAAACAGAGCGGCGCTGTGGCAGCAGTCCTATCGATCATTTACAGAAAGAATCAACTCCCCCGCAGGGCCGGTCCGGTTATGCGGGGGAGCTTTGTATTGGAATGCTATTTCATTTTTCGATAACAATGAAATAAGCAGAGCCATTGGATGTAGAGCGTCTCACCGCCCGGCTTCAGGGGAGGAAGATTGGCCAGCCTGAGTGCTGTTCCCACCTGCTTTTTCGTTAGGAGGCTTCTTCTGCCATATAATCCGTATTTCATGGAATGGGTAATGAACTGACGGAATTCTGATAAGTCTTTTCTGTCAAGATCTGGTTTTTGTTTTCTCGAAAGATGCAGCAGAACCGAATTGACAGACGGCATGGGATGAAAATCATTTCTTTGGAAGTGGTATAGGATCTTCATATCCCAGCCGGTTTTCAGAAGCAGGGACTGCGTCGTCTCTCTGGGACGGCCGGTGAATCTTTTGGCGGCACCCTTTTCTACAATCAGCCATAGCTCAGCTGGCGGACAGGCAGCAGCCGTCAATTTGCGGATGATCTGGGTTGTGATGAAATAGGGAATGTTGGCAAATACTTTGTAGTTCGTTACTGCTGGCAGCTGGTAATCCAGAAAATCACCCTGGATAAGTTTCAGATTTTGGCAGTCGGCTAGTCTTTCTTTTGCGTGCTGATATAATTTCCGGTCGATTTCGATGGAATACAGAAATCCGCATTTCTGGCAGAGTGCACGGGTCAGGTGCCCTTTCCCTGTACCGATTTCGACGACGGTATCCTGCCGGGTTATGCTGCTGAGGTTTACGATGCGGTGAAGAAGTTTTCCGCTGGTGATAAAGTTCTGTGATGCGGACAGCTTTTGCAGATAATCAGATTGTTTAATTTTTTTTGACATATTGCCCTCCATTTATCGTTTTTTCTATAATAAAAGGCAATAAAAAAATGCAGGTCTGACAGAACCGGCATCCCTAATATGAGAAATACAGCGGCATGGATAAAAAGCCGCCGGGATGGGGGTCCAGGCATGTTGAAAATAATTCGCATATTGCACGACAAAAACACACCCGTTCAGCATGGTGCATCTTTTTTATTGCCGGTATTACCGAATGCGAATAATGATTCCCATATGCCGAGAACCTCCTTATCTTAATTTTGGTTCTTATATAACCTGTTCCTGTAGTATACCACGATATCGTATGCAAATCAATACAATAAGGAGAGAGGGCTGAAAAATTATGAGTAAAAAGAAAGAGAGTCTGATTGCCTGGGAGCCGGCATGGGAAGATGCCGTACAGCAGTACAAAGAAGAATTCAGGAAGGCAGGCATGGACTGGGAGGGGCTGCGGCCATATTATCCGATAGGGAAGGAGACGCTGTACTGGAAGCTGCAGAAGGATTCCCTGGCTGGCTGCAGTTCCAGCACCTATCTCTATGTGCGGGAGGAGGAAAAGCGGCTGCTGGGCATGCTGAATCTGCGCCGGGGGCAGACAGGGGAGAGCCTGGCCCGGATCGGCAATATCGGATTCAGCATCCGCCCCAGTGAACAGGGGAAGGGATACGCCGTGCGCATGCTCAGGGAAGCGGCTCCTCTATCCATGATGCAGGGGATCATACCATGGTATATGGTCTGCCTGGCGGATAATGAGGCGTCCAGAAGAGTCATCGCCAGACTGGGCGGCAGAAAGCAGGGGGAGACTGTGTGGGCGGCAGGAGAACCGGCGGCGGAGAAATATGTAGTTTATGATGTTTTTTGATTGCTTTCTTATATTGACCATGGTACAATGAGTAGACTCATAGGCACGATTGAGTTATATATCATTTGAGGGAAGATGAGGATGCAGTTATGGCAGAGAAGAACACAATGCAGGATATGACAGTGGGAAATCCGGCATCGCATATATTGAAATTTTTCTTTCCCCTGCTTTTCGGTATGCTGTTCCAGCAGTTTTATAATCTGGTGGATACCGCTATCGTAGGAAGGTTTCTGGGCCCGGACGCGCTTGCGGCAGTGGGGGCGACAGGATCTGTGAATTTTCTGGTGATCGGTTTCTGTATGGGAGTCTGTAATGGCTTTGCCATCCCGGTGGCACAGAAGTTTGGGGCGAAGGATGACAAGGGACTGAGGCGCTTTGTGGCAAACAGCGTATGGCTGGCCATTCTGTTTGCGGTGGTGATGACGGTGACGGTATCCCTTTTCTGCCGGGATATCCTGATGTGGATGGATACGCCGACGGATATTATGGAGGGGGCATATTCTTATATATTTGTTATCTTTCTTGGTATTCCCGTAACCTACCTTTACAATCTGCTCTCCGGTTTTATGAGGGCGCTGGGGGACAGCCGGACGCCGCTGGTGTTTCTGATCATATCTTCCTTGTTGAATATTGTATTTGACCTGGCCGCCATCCTTGTCTTTCACCTTGGAGTGGCGGGAGCGGCCTATGCCACAGTGCTGGCACAGTTGATCTCCGGTGTTCTCTGCCTTCTTTTTATGATAAAAAAATTTCCGATCCTGCACATCAGAAGGGGAGAATGGCGCCTGAACGGCCACTGTGTGGCCCGCCTGTGCGGCATGGGTATTCCAATGGGACTGCAGTATTCCATTACAGCCATTGGCAGCGTTATTCTCCAGAAGTCGGTGAACCGTCTGGGTTCCTCCGTTGTGGCGGCCATTGCCAGCGGCGGCAAGCTCAGTATGTTTATGTGTTGTCCCTTTGATGCCATGGGTTCTACGATGGCTACTTACGCCGGACAGAACCTGGGAGCAGGAAAACTGGACCGGGTGGACCGGGGGATTTTTTCCTGCAGCCGGCTGGCACTGGTGTATTCCCTGCTGGCCTGCGGAGTAGTATTTCTTGTTGGGAAATATATGGCGCTTCTCTTTGTGGACGGCGGCGAGACAGAGCTGATCGGGCTGATCGTCCGTTATCTTCGTTGGACCAGTGCATTTTATTTTCCATTGGCACTGGTAAATATTGTGAGATTTACGATACAGGGGCTGGGATTTGGCAAGCTGGCGATTCTGGCAGGTGTGTGTGAGATGGCCGCCCGCAGCGTAGTGGGATTTTTCTTTGTTCCGAAGCTGGGATTTATCGCTGCGTGTATGGCCAGTCCGGTTGCCTGGATTCTGGCGGATGCGTTTCTTATACCGGCGTACTTCCTTGTGGTGCGCTTTTTGAAGCAGAATTATGAGAAGAGAGCGGATGTGGTATGATCAGATTGATTGCCCTGGACCTGGACGGGACACTGCTGGATGACCACAAGAAGATCCGTCCAGCTACAAGGCAGGTACTGGAGAGGGCTGTGGAACGGGGAATTGAGGTGGTTCCAGCCACGGGAAGGCCTTACCGTGGGCTGTGTTCTGAGGCAGA
The DNA here is from genome assembly GCA_948467395.1 of uncultured Clostridia bacterium. Taxonomy (GTDB): domain Bacteria; phylum Bacillota; class Clostridia; order Lachnospirales; family Lachnospiraceae; genus Eubacterium_F. The sequence goes on from CAOKDX010000020.1 coordinate 46,455, forward strand.
GGGGCTGAGAGGGGTTCATTATGTACTGACCACCAACGGCGGCGGGATCTATGAGAGGGAGACAGGGACATGCATCTATCAGGACTGTATGAAACTGGAAAAACTCCTGCCGTTGTTTATGCGGATGGAGGAGCTGGAGGTCATGGCGGATGCCTTTGTCCATGGGGATTCCTATATGACCAGAAGAAAGGTGCCGCTGATCGACAGGATCAATGGCCCCGAAGAGATTAAGGAATATCTCCGCACATCCAGGACGGTGGTGGAGGATCAGGCAGCCGCCCTTCGGGAGCGGGGAGATGATGTGGAGAAGCTCACCATCAATTTTGTTCTGGATGGGCAGGGAAGAAGAGTTGACTATGATGCGGCATGGGATATTTTGGCCGATTTTCCTGAATTTCATCCGGTATCCGGCGGGATGCAGAATATTGAGGTGACGGCAGAGGGGGTATCCAAGGCCAGTGCGCTGTTGTGGCTGGGAGCCTATCTAAAAATAAAACCAGAAGAAATGATTGCATTCGGCGACAGCGGGAATGATATAGATATGCTGCGGGCCGCGGGGATTGGCGTGGCTATGGGAAATGCGGAGGAAGAGGCAAAAGCGGCGGCTGATTACGTCACACTGGCCAATACGGAGGACGGTATCCCCCACGCACTGAAGAAATTTGTACCAGAGCTGTTCAACTGACGGGAAGGAGGAATTGTCATGGAACTGATTATAAATATATTACTGCTGGGGGCCGGCTTCGTCCTGCTGATCAAGGGAGCGGACTTTTTTGTGGAGGGGAGTGCCTCTGTGGCCCGATATTTTAAAGTGCCGGGAGTCATTATCGGTCTCACCATCGTGGCTATGGGAACCAGTGCGCCGGAGCTTGCTGTCAGTGTTTCAGCGGGATTGTCCGGTTCCAATGAGATCGCTGTGAGCAACGTGGTGGGGTCAAATATTTTCAATCTGCTGATGGTGTTGGGGATCTGCGCCATAATGAAACCGCTGCCAGTGGATCCTGGTATTAAAAAACGGGATTTTCCTATATCGCTGGCGGCGACGCTGCTGCTGCTCCTCCTGGGTGGAAACCTGATTTTTACCGGAAAGTGTACGGATATTCATAATGTGGATGCAGCGGCGGGAACCCTGTTCCGCTGGAACGGCCTTATCCTGGTGGCAGCCTTCGTGCTGTATCTGGCTTATACCATATACATTGCCAGAAAGAACCGTACGGAAGAGGAGGAGGGAGAACAGATCCCCATAGGCCGCAGCATTCTCTTTATCCTGATGGGGCTGGCTGGGATTATCATTGGCGGCCAGCTTGTGGTGAACAGCGCAAAGACACTGGCGGCGATATGGGGAATGAGTGAGACGCTCATCGGCCTTACCATTGTGGCTGTTGGGACAAGCCTGCCGGAGCTGGTCACTTCCATTGTGGCGTCCTCCAAGGGGCAGAACGGCATGGCCATTGGCAATGTGGTGGGATCCAATATTTTTAACCTCCTTCTGATCCTGGGAGTATCCGGATCCCTGCATCCCATCGGCATCACCATGGCATCCTTTGTAGATCTTGGCATGCTGCTGGGGGTCAGTATGATTGCCTATGCCTTTGTCTGCAGCGGCCGGCGGATCAACCGTGTGGAGGGTGCGGTGATGGTGCTGATGTATATTGCCTATACGGCGTATGCCATTGTGCGGTAACGATGGCAGCAGATTTGATATGGAAAATTGAAAACAGGAATATGGACCGATGCTCCCGGAATGGAAATTTCCGGGACATTTTTTGTCTTTGCCCTGCTGCGGTGAAGCAAATGATAAAATTTGATTGAAAATGAATGAATTTGATTGACAATGATAAAAATTGGAAGTATAATGAATAATAGAAAGAAACGGAGGTGAAAAAATGCTTACAGAGGAACGGCTGCAGACGATTCAGAACATGGTAGAGCGGAGAAAGAGCGCCTCGATCCAGGAACTGGTTGACGAGCTGGATATATCAGAGTCCACAGTCCGCCGGGATCTGACGCTTCTGCATCAGCAGGGAAGGATCAGCAAGGTGCGGGGAGGCGCCATGGCGTGCAGCAGCCGCTACAGTGCGCAGGACGATCCGGTTTCCAGCCGCCGGGACCGCAACCTGGAAGAGAAAAAGGCCATTGCCAGATATGCCGCATCCCTTATCCGGCCCCATGATTTTATCTTTCTGGATGCCGGAACTACAACGGAGCTGATCATTGATTATCTGAGCGAACAGAATGTCGTCTTTGTGACCAATGCCCTGGCACATGCAAGGAAATTAACACAGATGGGATATACCACTTTTATTCCCGGAGGTGAATTTAAGGCGGCCACTGAGGCGGTAGTGGGAGAAGAGGCGGTGGAAAGCCTTCGTAAGTATAATTTCACAAAGGGTTTCTGGGGAACCAACGGTGTCAGTCCGGAAGGCGGTTTTTCCACGCCGGATGTGAAGGAGGCGATGCTGAAGAAAACCGCCATGGAGCATTGTGCAGAATGCTTTGTCCTGTGCGATTCCAGTAAATTTTCGCAATATTCCTGCGTAAAATTTGGTGAAATTGCAAACGCTGTCATTATTACAACGGAATTCACCAGGGAAATCCTTGGAGATGAATTTCACAATTATGAGACAGGAGGCAAGATCAGACTGGCAGGAACGGCAGGAGGACTGCTGCATTAGAAGAAGGAGGTAGAGATATGAGGATTACGGATCTTTTGAGCCCGGAGAGTATTTGCCTGAACGGCAGGGCCGACAGTAAAAAGGATGCGCTGGATCAGATTGTAGATCTGATGGCGAAGAGCGGAAGATTGCGGGATGTGGAGAAATACCGCCGGGGAGTCTATGCCAGAGAGGAAGAAAGCACGACGGGAATTGGTGAGGGAATTGCCATTCCTCACTGTAAGTCAGATGCGGTGGTGAGACCGGGACTGGCTGCCATGACACTGCCGGATGGAGTTGATTTCGATTCTCTGGACGGCGAACCGGCGACGTTGTTTTTCCTTATCGCCGCACCGAATACAGAGGATAATGTACATCTGGATGTGTTGAGTAAGCTTTCTGTCCTGCTGATGGATGAGGACTTTACAGAGCAGCTCCGCCAGGCCAAAAATGTGGAGGAATTTCTACGGGCGATTGACGAGGCCGAGAGCGGCAGGGATGAGAAGGAAGAAGAAACGGCACAGGAAACTAAGAGGGGCAGGAAACTGGTGGCGGTGACGGGCTGCCCTACGGGAATCGCCCATACTTATATGGCGGCGGAGGCGCTGGAGAAAAAGGCAAAAGAGCTGGGATATGATATCAAGGTAGAGACGAGAGGCTCCGGCGGTGCCAAAAATGTACTGACGGCGGAGGATATTGCCGGTGCGGACGGCATTATCGTGGCGGCAGATACGAAAGTTCCCATGGATCGTTTTGCCGGCAGACGGGTGGTGGTGACGAAGGTGGCAAACGGGATCAACCGGCCTGGCGAACTGATGGAAGAGTCACTGAGCGGCACAGCACCGGTCTATGAGGCAGGTGCTGCCGGCGGCGGTGAAGAGGAGGAAGAGGGAGGAAAGGGCAGCGTCGGCCATCAGATTTATACGCATCTGATGAATGGTGTTTCCCATATGCTGCCCTTTGTCATCGGCGGCGGTATACTGACCGCACTGGCTTTCCTTATCGACACCCTTGCCGGCTATGGAACAAGCGGCGGGGCAAGCTTCGGAAGCTGTACGCCGTTATCGGCATTTTTCAAATATATCGGTGGGTTATCCATGAACATGATGGTGCCAGTATTGGCGGGATATATTGCCTACTCCATTGCGGACCGTCCCGGCTTGGCAGTGGGATTCGCCGGCGGTCTTCTGGCGGCAAATGGCAATGCGGTACTGATGGGCACTCCCTTTGGAGAGCAGACAGATTTGCTGAGGGGGATTCATAAATTTATCGCGGATTTTGCTTTTGTGGGGGAAAACAGCGGCAATACGGTATCCGGGTTTCTGGGGGGCATTGTAGCCGGATTTTTGGCCGGATTTATCGTGTTGGGACTAAAGAAGATCTGTGAAAAGCTTCCCGATGCCCTCGATGGCATAAAGCCGACGCTGATCTATCCACTGGCTGGTATCTTTGCTGTCGGCGTCCTGATGTGCTTTATATTCAATCCGCTTATCGGTCTGATCAATACGGGCCTGAGCAATATGCTCAGCGGTATTGCCGCCGCCGGGATGATCACGGTTCTTGGCCTGATCCTCGGTGCCATGATGGCGATTGATATGGGAGGCCCTATCAATAAGGCTGCTTATGTATTTGGAAGTGGTATGCTGGCCACGGCGGCACAGATGATGGCGGAGGGGGCCCAGGCTTCCGATCCGGCTGTCCAGGCATGTTTTATCTCTATGGCGGCCATTATGGCAGGGGGTATGGTCCCGCCCATCGGCATCGCGGCTGCCTGCTGGCTCTTCCCGAAGAAATTTACAAAGGCGGAGAGAGGTTCTGCAGTGTCAAATATCGTGATGGGATGTTCCTTTATCACAGAGGGAGCGATCCCGTTTGCCGCGGCAGATCCGGCACATGTGATCCCATGTACCATGGTGGGAGCCGGAGTGGCAGGTTTTCTGTCCGCCCTGTTTGGCTGTACGCTGATGGCGCCGCACGGAGGCATCTTTGTCTTTGCCACAGTGGGAAATCCTTTTATGTACGTTGTGGCATGGCTTATCGGCTCGGCAGTGACAGCAGTGATGCTTGGATTTATCAAGAAGAATGCAGAGACGGACTGACACCGCAGAGCTATCTTACCCGGATCTTTAATCTTATAACACGGTTCTGGAAACGTATGGTGACCCGGACCGTGTTTTTCTTTCCCGTCCGTTTCTTTGCCCGGATCACTCCCTTCCTGCTGATGGAGACATATTTCTTTGCTCCGGAGCGGCAGGTAACTTTATAACGGGAAGGGGAGGCCTTGATCTTCAGACGGAGTTTTTTTCCCTTCTTCAAGGTGAGGACAGCTCCGTCTTTCAGGGTTTTCTTGCCCTGTTTTATTTTTAGCGAGGTCTTTTTCAGCTTTTTTACTGCGCCTGTGACAGCGGTGCAGGATGTAAGAAAGTCGGATGCCGTAATGGATACACGCTGCATACGGGTTTTATCTAACAGTGTGGAGAAGCCGTCCGGGAGGGCCTCTGTCGTCCCGGCGGCATATCCGTAATAGCTGAGAGGATCTTTGGCGGTGCGGAAGTACCGGGATATCTTATCGGCGCCCGCGTCTGCACCGGTGGGGCGGAACTTGCGGTGAAAGCCGGAGAGGGCGGTTTTGAGCTTTTGGAAACTGGACTTGGTATAGCCGGTTTTTTTCCATTTCTGGGCTTTTTTTATGGAGGAAAGGGGATTGCTTCTTGCTTTTGTTTTCACTATGGTGAAAGTGTCCGCGTATGGCTTTCCCACTGTGTCATAGGTTTTCAGGGACAGGGAGCTGCTGTCCACAGAAAGGATGGAGAAAGACGGCAGCGGGGCATTGGTTCTCTCCGCCACATAAAACTGCCTGGGAGAAGCGAGACCGTACATCTTGCTCCCAGAGGAGGTTCCCAGGGAGATATAGGCGGTTCCGGCCGGATCTGTAACGGTGCTGCCGGGATACTGGATGGCCGTTCCGTCCAGCATAAAATGTGACCGGGCATAGGAATGATCGTGTCCGGAAAAAACAACATCAATTTCGTATTCGTCCATCAGGGGAGCGAAGATCGTTCGAAGGTTGGCGGAGGTGCGGTTGGAGTGCATAACGCCGGAACCATAAATGTCATGATGCATCATGACGATGCGCCAGTGGGCATCGGGATGGGAGGAGACAGCCTTTTTCATCAGCTTCCGGTGGGCTGGGATATTCCGGCTGTTGCTGTTCAGAACGATAAACAGCGCATTGCCGCGGCTGAAATAGTAGTCGGAGCCGGAGGGGGTGGCACCATAGCCATCCTCTGAATGGGGATTATAAAAATGAAACTGGTAGTCGGTTCCCTTTGATTCATGGTTGCCGATGGCAGCCGCAGTCGGGAGGCTGCGGAGATATGCCGGATAGAGAAATCCGGCATATTCCCTCTCGCGGACCCCCGTCTCATCCTGATCCGATTTATAGTTGATCTGATCGCCTGCGGACAGAAGGAGGGAGGCGTCCGGCGCTTTTTCCACAGCGCATTTCAGTGTTTCTTCCCAATTAAATGCATCCGCCGGAATACTGCCGGAGGCGCCGATCTGGGAGTCGCCTGTCAGAATGGCGGAGAAAGAGCCGGTATCCTGTGTTTTGAAGGTAAAGGTATGAGACCAGCCGCAGCCGGCCGGGTCATAATTTTCGGTATAACGGTAATAATAGGTAAGGCCCGGCTTTAGAAAATCTTTCACTGCGACGTGATTGGCGGCGAAATATACAGTAGTTCCGTTACTTCGGCAGATGGGAGCGGACTTTCCGGTGAAGATACTGCTCCTGGCAAAATCAGGGCGGCTGTCCAGCTGTACGGCGGGAGTGCCGCCCTGCTGGGAATACCATGAAAAATTCATGCCTGTCTCGTCTGCCCCGGGAATCAGGAGTATATTTCCGGTGGCGGCAGCAGCCTGTTCCTGCCATTGGGAAAGCCAGTCCTGATACTCCGGCAGGGCGGTGGTTGTAACTGCCGTGGAAAGCTCTGTCTGAATAGGGAATTCCCCATAGGCGCATACCGGGACCAGGCTTTGAGTATACAGTATACCGATGATAAGAAGAAATGCGGTGATGCGGGATTTCATCTTTTTCCACTTCCTTTCCTTGTGCTATATGTTCTATTTTGATATGGTAGCATAAAATATATTCAGGGTCAAATAGGCGCCGCCGGAGCAGGACACAGAAGTTTCACAATTTTTGTTAGCACTCACTCTTGACGAGTGCTAACAATGGTGGTATAGTAGAGTCAGATTCAAACAAAAACAATGAAAAGGAGAGATGCCTTATGTTGATGCCAAGTGTATTTGGAGAGAACCTATTTGATGATTTTTTCAATTTTCCGTCTGGCAGCTTTGCAGCAGATTCCATGGATCTGATGAAGACAGATGTCAAGGACAATGAAGACAGCTATGAGATCACGATGAATCTGCCCGGAGTAAAGAAGGATGATGTAAAAGCAGAGTTGAAGCAGGGGTATCTGACGATCCATGCCAATTCTGAGACCAGCAGTGAGGAGAAGGATGAGGATGGAAGATATATCCGGAGAGAACGTCACACTGGTTCCTGCAGCAGAAGCTTTTATGTCGGAGAAGCCGTTACAGAAGAGGATATCAAAGCAAGATTTGAGGACGGAACCCTGAAGATGATCATTCCAAAGAAGGAGCCGCAGCCGGCGGTGGAAAAGAAGAAATATATTGCCATTGAGGGATGACAGCAGAGCCGGCACCAGTGTGGTGCCGGCGTTATGAGAAAAAGGAGGAAGGGCATATGATGATGTCTGATTTTTATAGAAACGATCCGTTTGACCGCTTATTTTTTGATCTTCCGCTGTATCATGGGAGAGACCGCAGGAGAATGGGAAGAAAGCCATATCCTTCCCGGCGCAGCAGTCTGATGAAAACCGATGTAAGGGAAGGCAGGGACGGATATGAGCTGATGATGGAGCTGCCGGGTTTCCGGAAGGAAGAAATAAAGGTTTCCCTGGAGGACGGTTATCTGACTGTCGATGCGGGGAAGGAAGAAGAAACCGGGGGAGATGGGAAATATATCTGCCGTGAACGTTTTTCCGGCGCCTGCCAGAGAAAATTCTATGTGGGGGAAGAGATAACGGATACAGATATCCGGGGAGAGCTGAGGGATGGTATACTGATGATCACCATCCCAAAGAGGGAGGCCAGACCTGCTGTGGAAGAAAAGAAATATATTACCATTGAGGGCTGACGAGTATTCCTCCTAAAGAAAAGGGAAAAAATAGGTAAACAGGGATTGAAATTTCTGCCGGGATAGGTTATTCTATTAGTAGATTCCATATAACTGGCGGAGAGACGTTTGCGGGAAACCGGCAAAGGTTCGTGGGAGCACCCACGGGAAGTATGGAGATGAAAGAGAGCCGACCGCCTGGGCGACCAACTGTAATTTTGGCCGTTCGGGTGATCGGCTCAATATTTTTGGAAATGGAGGAAAGGGAATGAAGAAAATCTCACTGGAAAACGAATTGAAAAGCAATGCGTACCCCGGCAGGGGCATCGTGATGGGAAAGACCCCTAATGGAAAATATGCGGTGACGGCATATTTTATTATGGGGCGGAGCGAGAACAGCCGCAACCGTGTCTTTGTGGAGGACGGTGAGGGAATCCGCACCCAGGCATTTGATCCCTCGAAGCTCAGCGATCCCAGCCTGATCATCTATGCGCCGGTGCGTGTCCTGGGAAATAAGACCATTGTCACCAACGGCGACCAGACCGATACGATCTATGAGCGGATGGACAGCCAGCAGACCTTTGAACAGGCGCTGCGCACAAGGGAATTTGAACCGGATGCCCCCAATTACACACCGAGAATTTCCGGCATTATGCATATAGGGAATGGATCCTATCATTATGCCATGTCCATTCTTAAGAGCAGCCATGGCAATCCGGACTCCTGTCAGCGCTATACATTCGCCTACAGCGATCCATTGGCGGGAGAGGGGCATTTTATCCATACCTATATGTGCGATGGCGATCCGCTGCCCAGCTTTGAGGGGGAGCCGAAGCTGGTGGAAATGGAGGATGATATGGATGCCTTTACCGATAGGCTCTGGCAGAGCCTCAATGAAGACAATAAGGTGTCTCTTTTTGTCCGTTATATTGAGATTGAGACAGGAAAATATACATCGAAGATTGTAAATAAGAATCACTAAGACATGGATTAAATAGAGAAAGGACTGTGACGATGAAAGAGTTAGAGTTAAAATATGGCTGCAATCCAAACCAGAAACCTTCCCGTATTTTTATGGAGGACGGGGATCTGCCCATCCGGGTGCTGAATGGAAAGCCCGGCTATATCAATTTTCTGGATGCCTTCAATGGCTGGCAGCTGGTTAAGGAACTGAAGAAAGCGACGGGGCATCCGGCTGCCACATCTTTTAAACACGTTTCCCCTGCCGGGGCGGCGGTGGGACTTCCCCTCAGTGAGACGGAGGCGAAGATTTACTGGGTGGATGATCTGGGAGAGCTGACTCCGCTGGCCGCTGCCTATGCCAGAGCCAGGGGGGCGGACCGCATGTCCTCCTATGGCGACTTCATTGCCCTCTCCGATGTGTGTGATGTATGCACAGCGAAGATGATTAAGAGGGAATTCTCGGACGGCATCATTGCTCCGGGATATGAGCCGGAGGCATTGGAGATACTGAAGGAAAAGAAAAAGGGCGCCTATGCCGTGATTGAAATGGATGCGGACTATGTGCCAAAGCAGCTGGAACGCAAGGAAGTGTTTGGTATTACCTTTGAACAGGGGCGAAACGAGCTGAATATTGATGATGATTTTTTTGCCAATGTGGTGACAGAGAATAAGGAAATTCCGGAGCTGGCTAAGATTGATATGGCAATTTCCATGATTACCCTGAAATATACCCAGTCCAATTCCGTCTGTTTCGTGAAGGGCGGACAGGCCATCGGCATCGGCGCAGGGCAGCAGTCCCGCATCCACTGTACCAGGCTGGCAGGAAATAAGGCGGATAACTGGTTCCTCCGCCAGTCGCCCCAGGTACTGAATCTTCCCTTTAAGGAGGACATGAAACGGGCAGACCGCGACAATGCCATTGATCTGTATATTGGAGAGGATTATATGGATGTGCTGGCGGATGGCGAGTGGGAACGGGTATTTACCGAGAAACCACCAGTGTTTACAAAGGAAGAAAAGGCGGCATGGCTAAAGGAGTACGCAAAGGATGTGACATGTGGCTCCGATGCCTTCTTTCCCTTCAGTGATAATGTGGAACGGGCATTCCGCAGCGGCGTAAAATATATTGCCCAGCCCGGGGGGTCGATCCGTGACCAGGATGTCATTGATGCCTGCAACAAGCACGGAATAGCCATGAGCTTCACCGGTCTGCGCCTATTCCATCACTGATAGATCAAAAATGGAAACTTAAAATAGAATAGTGGTTGACAATCTGGCCTCCTGTGGTAAAATGACGGTAGTGAATACCGGAAGAACCAATTTATCACAGGAGGATTTATATGTATAAACAGTTAGCGGATGAGATAATAGCGGGGAGACGTCTGACTCGGGAGGATAATCTTTCTTTCCTCATAGAGGGGGATCTGGAGGAGTTAAAGGGAGAGGCTCACCGCATCCGGAAAGCCCTCTGCGGAAACCGGGTGGAGCTCTGTACCATCGTGAATGGACGTGCCGGGCGGTGCAGTGAGGACTGCCGGTTCTGCGCACAGTCGGCACACCATCCTACGGGGGCGCAGGAGCATACCATCCTGGAGGAGGACGATCTGGTGGAGGCATGCCGGCGCAGTGAGAAGGCCGGAGCCCGCCGCTTTTCGGTTGTTACGGCGGGCCGTGCCCTGTCAGGAGAGGATTTTCACCAGACGATCCAGGCATACCAGAGAATGCGGGAGGAGTGTAAGAATATCAGTCTCTGTGCCTCCCACGGACTGCTGGAGGAAGAACAGTTTGAAGGGCTGCGGGAGAGCGGCGTGACGATGTACCACGCCAATATTGAGACATCCCGGCGCAATTTTCCTCGTATTTGTACGACCCATACTTTCCAGGACAAGCTCACCTGTATCCGGCGGGCGAAGAGGGCGGGACTGCAGGTCTGCTCCGGCGGCATCATCGGAATGGGGGAGACCTGGGAGGACCGGCTGGATATGGCGCTGACCCTGGCCGAATATCAGGTAGATTCCATCCCCCTGAATGCGCTGATCCCTATACCGGGAACCCCGTTTGGGGAGCTGCCGGTTCTGACAGAGGATGAGATACTGCGCACGGCTGCCCTGTTCCGCTTTCTCAATCCCACCGCCTATGTCCGTCTGGCAGCAGGACGTACCCTGATGCGGGACAGCGGAAGGGCGGCTTTCTTTGCCGGAGCCAATGCCGCCATCACAGGAGATATGCTGACCACCTCCGGAAATAATATGAGGCAGGACAGGATGATGCTGAGAGAGAGCGGATTTGAGATATAGTAATCCGAATTGAAAAGTCTTTTAAGCAGGTGTGGTTTGCCACCTCATCAGCAAATGGCTAGACAGGCACGACAAAGGC
>CAOKDX010000021.1 GCA_948467395.1 uncultured Clostridia bacterium
CTTGTATTTACTGGATTTGTTCTAACTTTAGTCTTATTTTACCGTAAGCATCTCCCAGCCTTGCACCTGTCCAATACAGCATTTCAAATGCATAAAAGGACTGGGGCTTATCCATAACTGCCTCAGAAAAGCGTTTATACTCTTCCTTTGTCCAGAATAACATTTCTTTAGTTTCCTCCTTTCCCATGCACCCCGCCTGTCTTGCAGGATTGCTTTTTAACTGATAGTACCTGCAGGCATGATTGAAAATGCAGCTAAGCTGATTATGAATGGTTTTTCGGTAAGTAGGTGACAAACCCTTTCCATTTTCATCCTTCTGCGCCATCAATTCATTCTGCCATTTCATAACATCCGAAGCTGTAATTTCATTCATCTTCTTATCTGCAAAATAAGGAAGTATTTTTGTTCTCACAATATGCTCCTTTGTTAACCACGTATTACGCTTTAACCTGTTCTGCACATCCTCTGAATACAGATTGAAAAATTCTCCAAATGCCATATCCAGATTACATTCCTCCCGCATTTTGAAATTTCTCTCAAAATCAAGAGCCTCTTTTTTTGTTTTAAATCCACGTCTTTTAACCTGTCTGTTTTCGCCTTTCCAATCCTTACTATAAAACTTAACAAACCAGGTATCTGTTGCCTTGTCCTTATATGCCGGCATCCAATCGTCTCCTTTCAAAATTGATATTTGCAGCAGGGCAAATAAGGTATTAAATAATCCCCCATCAGCCCTGCCAGTGCTAATTATCGCACTTCACTCGGTATCATGAATTTCTTCATAAAGTAATTTCTATTTACTTTTCCATTCAAAACCATATATCCCTGACTTTTCAGTTCAGCATTCAGCTCTCTGATAATCTGATATGCCTTTGATCTGGAAATACCGAGTAATCGTCTGATTTCATCAGCCTTAATAAACATACATTCCTCCATCTGAGCTCCTCCTTTCGTCGTGTTATGTATCCGGTCAGGAATATTTTTGTGGCTTCCGTTCGTATCAGATGCTGTCAGTCTCACAACCGACCTTTAGTGCCAGCCTTACGGCTCACCTGTGGGCTACTCCTGCTCGAGTTCCTTTCCCACTCTTGACGAAAGTGTCTTCCTTTGCTCTTCCTGATTTCTCAAGCCTTCTCGCAAAGTCTGTTGGCATCCGGTACAGCTCCTAAAGTTTTCAAGGTGCAATCGTTGCATTTTGATATTCTATACAAATTTGTAGTAAATATCTCTTTGAGATTATTCTATACACATCTGTAGTAAAAGTCAAGCATTTTTCTATATATTTTTGTATTAAAAATTCTTTCTTTTTCATTTTGAATGTGATATACTTATTTAATCCAGTTATGTATAGATTTTTAGGAGGAGCCCATCATGAATTTTGGAGATAGATTAAAGAAAATACGCACATTCAGAAAAATGACAATGGATGAATTTGGAGAAGCTCTTGGTCTTGAAGGTAAAAACCGTTCTGTTCGTGCATCTCAGTACGAAACCGGTGCCCGTTATCCCAAGCGTGATATGCTTATGAAAATCGCAGAGGTTCTCAGGTGTAATTACAAAGCGTTAGATGATTATGGTCTTGGCTCCGCTGAGGACATTATAGAAACACTTTTCTGGTTAGAAGAAAGTGCTTCCATAAATACATCTAATAAACATTTTCCCGAATATGAAGCACCCGGCAATCTGATTACATTGTGTGAAATGCAGCCTGTAAGCAACGACAAAGATGTAAAATGCACTTACAATGAAGATTCTAATACATCCATGTTTGTCCCTGTCGCAATCACAATTAATTATGGATTGGTAAATGATTTTCTTTTAGAATGGAATAAGAAAAAACAAGAACTTGCCAATGGAGAAATAACTCCGGCAGAATACTTTGAATGGAAAATAACATGGCCTCATGCCTAAAACATACTGCCTTGTCCGCTGTGCACCACCTCGATTTCGCTTCGTTTCATCCGGGTGGAGGGCATTCGCCCTATAGGAACAGCGTCGCTTGTCCAGAAGAATGTAAGCATTCCCTGTCCAACCGATACTATTCCTGCACTGCTCATTTTAGTACCAAAATAGTACCAACGGACATAAAGAAAGCTCGCAAGCGCCCATTTTATAGGCTTTTGCGAGCTTTTGAAAATTACTCGAACTCTATCGTCCCAGGCGGTTTACTCGTCAGATCATACATTACCCGGTTAACCCCCTTCACCTCATTGATGATCCGGTTCATCACCTTCTGCAGCACATCAAAAGGAATCTCCGAGCACTCTGCCGTCATAAAATCCGTAGTATTCACGGCACGGAGCGCCACCGCATAATCATAGGTTCTCTCATCCCCCATCACTCCCACGGAGCGCATGTTGGTAAGGGCTGCAAAATACTGTCCAAGTCCTTCAATGCCTGCCTTTGCGATTTCCTCCCGGTAGATCGCATCGGCATCCTGGACGATGCGCACCTTCTCAGCAGTTACTTCTCCGATGATCCGGATACCAAGACCTGGGCCTGGGAAAGGCTGACGGCTTACGAGATATTCTGGTATCCCAAGCTCTCTTCCAGCTTTCCGCACCTCATCCTTAAAGAGAAGGCGGAGCGGCTCGATGATCTCCTTGAAATCCACACAGTCAGGAAGTCCACCTACATTGTGATGGGACTTGATCACCGCTGATTTGCCCAGACCGGATTCGATCACGTCCGGATAGATCGTTCCCTGTACAAGGAAATCCACAGCACCAATCTTTTTTGCCTGCTCCTCAAAGACACGGATAAACTCTTCTCCAATAATCTTACGTTTCTGCTCCGGCTCCGTGACGCCGGCAAGCCTGCTGTAAAAGCGCTCCTGGGCATTAACACGAATGAAATTCAGGTCATACGGACCATCTGGGCCGAATACGGCTTCCACCTCGTCACCCTCATTTTTACGGAGCAGACCATGATCTACAAACACACAAGTGAGCTGCTTTCCAATCGCTTTTGAGAGAAGAACTGCCGCCACAGAAGAATCTACCCCACCTGAAAGAGCGCACAGAACTTTCCCACCGCCCACCTTCTGACGGATAGAAGTAATGGTATCATCTACGAAAGAGGACATCTGCCAGTCACCATGGCAGCCGCACACCTTATATACAAAATTATGAAGCATTTTCATTCCCTCAGCTGTGTGCATCACTTCCGGGTGAAATTGCGTCGCATATAATTTTCTTCCCGGATCTTCCATGGACGCAACCGGACACACCGGCGTTGTTGCTGTTATAGTAAAGCCTTCCGGAGCGGAAGCAATATAATCCGTATGGCTCATCCAGCAGATGGTCTTTGTCTCTACATCACCAAAGAGCAGGGAGCTGTGATCTACTTCCACCTCTGTTTTCCCATATTCACTGACAGGGGCATTCTCTACTGTGCCATCCAGCATATATGCCATAAGCTGTGAGCCGTAGCAGATGCCCAGAATGGGAATTCCCAGATCAAATATCTCCTTCCCGCAGCGCGGCGAATCGTCTTTATAGACACTGTTTGGTCCACCTGTAAAAATGATCCCCCTGGGATCCATTTCCCGGATTTCATCCAGGCTCAGAGTATAGGGATGGACTTCACAATATACACTGCACTCCCGGACACGTCTGGCGATCAGCTGGTTATACTGGCCTCCAAAGTCAAGTACGATCACTAGTTCCTTTTTCATGGTTTCCTCCATTCATACTGATGATTGTTTATGTATCGACTCAATTTAGTCAAAATACCCTTTAAATTTTACCTCATGTCTGCCTTTCGGAAAAAGATGCCGGTACAATTCAATGAAATAGTCGTCGGTGACACTTGCGAGAAAATCTGTGACAAGCTGGTTCGGCTCCTGATCTTCATATGGTTCATATTCTGTGCTGATATAAAAGTTATTCTTGTTCACATATGAAATATGATGCTGGTATAGAATGCTGTTCCTGTCACCGCTCTCTGCCTGATGCAGAAATTCTTCGTAGAGCTGATAAAACATGGGGCGAATCTCATTTTGATATAAGGCATTTAATTCGCTGTTATTATATATCATCGCGTAATTCTCACTTTTGGCACTGCGCAGAGCCTCAAAGTATTCCTCATCCATCTTGAGATACGGCATCCCGTAACTGTTCTCAATAATGTTTACACTGAAATTGTTAATGATCTCGGCATTGGAAGTTCCAATTACGCCTCCAGTAAAGGCTTCCTCCTGCAGGGCGCCAAGTCGCATGGCGTCCTGCCTGTCCTTGCCGAGATAGGCAATGATGTCGCAGATCCGCACAACACAGCCCTCCAATGTGCAAGGGATCAGTTCAGCAATACAGGTCTGATCCAGGCAGCACTGTTCCACCTTTTGATCAAATTCCTCAAAGCCAGTTAGCAGGCGGGGACGATACTCGCGCAATTCCAGTTCCCCATTGTGACACAGGATCCCATCCAGTGTCTGAAGGCTGATATTCCGGTGGATGATCTGATCGAGCACACGAACACTCTGCACATTGTGGCAGAAATATCTGCCGGTGTGCTCATGGTACAATTCATTTAAAATGCGTTCTCCCGCATGTCCAAACGGGGTATGGCCGATATCATGCCCCAGAGCGACCGCCTCAATCAGACTTTCATTCAGACCAAGTATCGCACCGATATTTCTGGCGATCCGGGAAACCAGCTGCACATGAAGGGACCGACGGGATATGTCGTCGTTCTGATAAAAAGAAAATACCTGGGTTTTATCTGCGTACCGATTATAATACGGAATATGCATAATCTTCTCTGTATCACGCACAAATGCCGGACGCCACAAATTTGCCCTGTCATGTTCCATGCTTCGCCGCACAATATCCTCATCCCGGAAGGCATAAGGATTCTGCCAGTGCGCAGCCCGGTGAGATTCTATCCTTTCCAGAAGCTGATTCGAAAGAGAATGATACTCCGCCACAATTTCCCTCCATTTCTGCCTTTCCGGTAACTACTGCAGAATTATTTCTCCCGCACTTCCAGTTCCGTCTCCTTCTCCATGCCCGCAAGCCGCCGGGAAATGGATACCGTCACATACAGATCCGTGATTCCACTAAATACCAGCGCCGCCCCCAAAAGATAGACAAGCAGTTCCTTCCCAAAGGGATCAACCAGGAGTACGATTCCGAATATAATGTTAAAGATTGCCATACAGAACGCCACATACCAGGTCCCGTGTCCCAGACGCAGCATGTCCACTGAGTTCTGCATCTTCAGTATCCCACTGATTGTGACAAGGAAACCTAAAACCACCGGAATCAGGGCAATCAGCTGGTCAACCTTGATAATCACCAGAATGCCACCCAGAACCGCGCTGAGTCCCACCACCAGATCATACCGGTAAAGCATACCGGTAATATCCTTCCTGAGATAACTGATCAGTGAGATCACACCGATTATCATCAGCATGGCTGCCAGCATATAACAACTGGTACGCATAACCTCATCCGGCCACATAATAATGATCACACCAAGAACGATAAAAAGAACTGCCAGTGTGACAAGATTCCATTTAATCTGTTTCAGCATCTTTCATTCTCCTTTTTCCTGTATACCATCTAACACTCTTTCATCAGTATACTCATTTTATATCAGAAAGTCAATGATCCTGCCGCACGGACACGGAAAGGGATCACTGAAATGCCTGCGCCTTTTTCTTCCATCTGCCCCTCATATAAAAAACTGTCGTGACCAGGGCGCCAATGAGCCAGGAGCATAAAAGCGAGATAAAGATGCACTCCTGCCTGCCGTTAGGCAGCTCCGCACTTCTGGTCAGCCAGGCGATACCGTATGCCACCGGCACACGGACAATCACCGTTGTAAACAGTGAAATCCACATCGGTGTCATTGTATCACCGGCCCCCCGCATAACACCGGATAAGCTCTGGGTGACCGCCATGGCCACATACCCCGCCGCAATGATTCCCATCATATCCCTGCTCAGATCAACCAGTTCCGTTGTATTGGTAAAGATGCCCATGAGTGGTTTGCCAAAGATCAGGATCAGGGCCGTGAGGGCCGCCGTGGTCAGAACGGCAACCAGCGTCCCCTGTTTGGCTCCCTGGATCACACGGTCATGCTTTCTGGCCCCCACATTCTGACCGGCGTATGTAGTCATGGCTGAGCCAAAGGAAAAATTAGGAAGCATGGCAAAGCCGTCCACACGCATCACGATAACATTTGCCGAGATAAACATCTCCCCAAAGCTGTTAGTCAGCGACTGCACTACGATCATCGCCATGGAGAAGATCGCCTGGGTCAGTCCGGAAGGCAGGCCCAGCTTGATAATCTTGCCGGAGAATTTTTTATTGTACTTCATATAATGAAGCTTCAGGTCAAAAATATCCGTCAGCTTCGCCATACGGATAAAGCAGAGAACAGCAGAGACTGCCTGTGCGATAATGGTAGCCCAGGCAACACCACTTACCCCCATACCGAGCTTTGCCACAAAGAGCAGATCCAGTATAATGTTCAGCACGGTAGACACGAGCAGATACACAAGAGCCGAAAAGGCGTCTCCCAGCCCCCGGAGGACACCGCTCAGTATATTGTAATAAGCACAGCCCACAAAACCTAAAAACATGATCATAAGATAAGAATAACACCAGTCAATAATGCTGGCCGGGGTATTCAGCATAACCAGCAGCGGACGAACCAGCACAACAGAGAGCAGCATAATGATCCCTGTGGCGATGGCCGTCAGCAGGATACAGTTTCCCACAGTATAGGACAGTTCCTCTCTCTGCTTCGCACCGAAATACTGCGCCACCATAATACTTCCGCCCATACTGATCCCGATAAACAGTACCAGCAGGAGGTTTAGGATCGGTGCGGCGCTTCCCACTGCCGCCAGTGCATTGTCCCCCACATACTGTCCCACCACAATGCTGTCCACTGTATTGTAGAGCTGCTGGGCAATATTTCCAATCAGCATGGGAACAGTAAAACGGACAATCTGTTTCCATGGTCTGCCCACAGTCATGTCCGTAGCCTGAAATAGTTTCTTTATTTGTTCCAATTTAATATGCACCTCTTTTCAGCAAAGCTGTTTCTACTGTATGACAATTAAAAATAAAAGTCAAGTACCTTTCCATTGACACAGAAAGAAAAATTTTCTATACTTACAGATACAGCAATATACGTTGTACCATACAGATACGGGCCGCAAATCACCAAATCTGACGGCTCATTGCGTACGCGGGAAAAATTGGAGGCAGTACAATGAAAAAGACTACAATACTAAATCTGGAACAGGTAAAGGAAATCGAAAAAACCTGTCC
This sequence comes from uncultured Clostridia bacterium, assembly GCA_948467395.1. Lineage (GTDB taxonomy): Bacteria > Bacillota > Clostridia > Lachnospirales > Lachnospiraceae > Eubacterium_F. The sequence continues at coordinate 7,287 of CAOKDX010000021.1, forward strand.
AACACCATTTCATATCTATGATGAGAAAGCAATCCGCAAAAATGTCCGGGAACTAAAGGAAGCCTTCTCATGGAACAAAAATTACCGGGAATACTTCGCTGTAAAAGCGACCCCAAACCCATTTATCCTGAAGATCCTTCAGGAGGAGGGCTGCGGCGTCGATTGCTCCTCATTTACTGAGCTGATCCTTTCGGAGGCGCTTGGATTCTCGGGATCGGATATTATGTTTTCATCCAATGTCACTCCCATGGAAGAATACAAAAAAGCCAGCGCACTGGGCGCCTATATCAATCTGGATGATTACACCCATATTGAATACCTGGCAGGAGGCCCCGGTATTCCGGAGACCATCTGCTGCCGGTATAATCCCGGCGGTGTATTTGAACTCGGTACAGATATCATGGATAATCCGGGAGAATCCAAATACGGTTTTACAAAAGACCAGATGATCGCAGGCTTCCGGCGACTGATGGAACTGGGAGCAAAGAAGTTCGGGATTCATTCTTTCCTGGCCAGCAACACCGTTTCCAACGAATATTACCCTGCTCTCGCCGGGATTCTTTTCGAACTGGCTGTAGAATTAAAGGAAAAAACCGGCGCTGACATCTCCTTTATCAACCTGTCTGGCGGAGTGGGAATCCCCTATACACCAGATAAAGAGCCAAACGACATTAAGGTTATCGGGGAGGGCGTCCGCCAGAAATATGAGGAGATCCTTGTTCCCGCCGGCCTTGGGGACGCCGCCATCTTTACCGAGCTGGGACGATATATGCTGGGACCCTACGGCCAGCTCGTGACAAAGTGCATCCATCAGAAGCACATTTACAAAGAATATGCCGGCCTGAATACATGTGCCTGTGACCTGATGCGCCCGGCCATGTATGGCTCCTACCACCATATTACGGTCCTGGGAAAAGAAGACGCCCCCTGTGATCACAAATATGATGTGACGGGATCCCTCTGTGAAAACAACGATAAATTTGCCGTAGACCGCATGCTCCCCAAAATTGATATCGGGGATTATCTTGTGATACACGATACCGGGGCACATGGATACGCCATGGGATACAACTATAACGGCAAGCTGAAATCCCCGGAGCTCCTCCTGCAGGAGGACGGAAGTGTAAAAATGATCCGCAGAGGTGAAACTCCGCAGGACTATTTCGCCACCTTTGATTTTTGCGATATCCTGAACAATATTGATTACAGCGTAAAATAAAGCCTGGATGAAAGACGGGAATCCAATCGCTCTATCCTTTCCAGATGGAGGACCATTTAGTAAAGGTTCTCCGTCTGTTTTTCTGCTGATATGCCCGCACCCTGAAATAATAAGTATTCCCTGATAACCCTTTGATGGTAATATTGTTCTTTCCGGTTCTCTTTTTCTTCGCTCTTTTCATAGATCTGGTCTTCGCATACTGAATCTCATACGCCCTTGCGCCGGCTGCCGGCGCCCATTTCACATACGCCCTGTGTGCCTTCCTCTTTCTCTTCAGCTTCTGAAGCCTTATTCTTCTCTTTGAAAAAACCTTTACCCGCCGATAGATCAAAGAGGGTTTTGATACCATTCTGGTTATAACAACCGGTTCCCTTTTATCCTCTTTTTCTCCCCCGGGTTCTTGGGCAGGCTTCGTAATTCCGATACCGGAATCGGGTATATCCGGAGTATTCCCGGTATCCGGCGGTACTTTTTTCTCCCTCACTGTTACCTGTCCACACTGCGGCAGTGTCACGGGCTCATTCAACCGCAGGTCTGCCGGCGTAAATGTGACGTCGTATGTCCCCGTACCGGGCTCCGGTATCAGTTCCTGCTGTGCAAATGACCACACACCCTCCACCGACGATTTCCAGTAAACCCGTTCCGGTACGACTGCCGACCGGGACAATGGCTGCCCGCTCTCGATATCCTCTCCCCGAAGACACAGTTCCCCCGTTTTCTCTATGTATGGAATATGACGGCGGAACCTGCCGCCATATTCAGTAACCAGTGCCCCACTGCCGGACACCCTTGATTCCGGGTCAGATGCATCCAGAATCCCCATGACCCTCGCCGTTCCCTCCATCCACAGCTCAACACCCTTCAATGTAAAACAAACCCCGGCTGGTACTATCACCGTCACATTGTGCGGGAGATAGATAAAACCGCCATAATCCCGTCCTATGACATTCTGATCACCCTTTACCGTCAGAGTACCGCCGTATTTTTTGCACATGTCCACTGCTTCGATAAAGCTGTCTGTCTCACCCTGTTTTCCTCTTTCGGTCTCATAACAAAAAGGCACAGTCTCTGCCTCTGCTGGCACACTTTGGAAAAAACAGCACGCTGCCGACAATAAGGCAGCCAACAATAGTATTCCCCTCAATCTCCCCGTTCGTATCCCCATATACGCTCCCCCTTCTTCTACATATATAGTATGTTTCACCAAAAAACAACAATATATAGTGTTTGGTTTCCAGTCTAACACAATCTGCCGCGTTATGTCAATAGAAAAAACTCCAGACAGATCCGAATCCGGATTGTTTGGAGTTTCCCTTTTCTTCTATTCATTTTCCGTCCTATCGGACTACTTCTAAACACGCCTTTCCACCCATATATGGCCGCAGCGCTTCAGGTATATTAACAGAACCATCTTCATTCAGATTATTTTCCAGAAAAGCGATCAGCATGCGCGGCGGCGCCACGACGGTATTGTTCAGGGTGTGGGCAAAATATTTTCCGCTCTCTCCCACAACCCGGATCTTTAGGCGTCTTGCCTGGGCGTCTCCCAGATTGGAACAGCTCCCCACTTCAAAATATTTCTTCTGGCGCGGAGACCACGCCTCTACATCCACCGACTTCACTTTCAGATCTGCCAGATCCCCGGAACAGCATTCCAGGGTGCGCACCGGTATATCCAGAGTGCGGAAGAGATCCACCGTATTCTGCCACAGCTTATCAAACCACAATTTACTCTCCTCCGGCCTGCAGACAACGATCATCTCCTGTTTCTCGAACTGATGGATCCGGTAGACGCCTCGCTCCTCGATCCCATGCGCCCCCTTCTCCTTGCGGAAACACGGGGAATAGCTGGTCAGCGTCTTAGGCAGCTCCGTATCCGGTATGATCTTATCAATAAATTTACCGATCATGGAATGCTCGCTTGTTCCGATCAGGTATAAATCCTCTCCCTCAATCTTGTACATCATGGCATCCATCTCATCAAAGGACATCACACCTGTCACAACATTGGACCGAATCATAAAAGGCGGTACGCAGTAGGTAAAGCCGCGGTCAATCATAAAGTCCCTGGCATAAGTGATCACGGCGGAGTGGAGCCGTGCGATATCACCCATAAAATAATAGAATCCATTTCCCGCAACATCCCTTGCCGCATCCAGGTCTATGCCGTCAAACCGTTCCATAATATCCGTATGATAGGGAATTTCAAAGTCTGGCACCACGGGTTCACCGAATCGCTCTAGCTCCACATTATCACTGTCATCCTTTCCAATGGGAACACTTGGATCAATGATATTGGGAATCACCATCATAAGCTCATTGATCTTCTCAGCCAGCTCGGCTTCTTTCTTCTCCAAAACAGCCAGCTCCTGAGCGTAACCGGCAATCTCTGCTTTCAATGCCTCTGCCTCTTCCTTCTTTCCCTGGCCCATCAGAGCCCCGATCTGTTTGGAATTCTTTTTTCTCAGGGCACGGAGGTCATCCGCTCTTTGCTGGGTCTCACGGCGCTCCCTGTCAAACTCTATGACCTCGTCCACCATCGACAGCTTGCGGTCCTGAAATTTATTTTTAATGTTCTCCTTTACGATATCGGGATTCTCCCGTAAAAATTTAATGTCTAACATGGCTCTCCTCCTGTATTTCATGTACCGATTATACAACACATCGAAACCGGTTGCAAGGGCTCCGGGACGTTTGTACAATATTTCAGTGAAAATCCTCTTCCTTTAATAATACATTTTCATCAATATCCTGCGCCGCATACCTTCCGATCACTTCCTTCATCCGATAAGCGGGAATTCCCGTCCCTGGACGCTTGGACCAGATCATATCCTCTTCGATTCTCTGCCCCTTCTTGATGGGGCATTTTGTCACAAGGCTGCGGAACGCCCACCTGCGCGTCTGCTCCTCCTCCGGATGTACCTTTTTCTGATTCCCCAGCGCGCTCTCAATCTTACGGATGCCGTCCACCAGATGATAGAGATCATGAAAATCAATGGAAACCGGCTGATCCGGCGCCTGTAGCTTTTTGTCCAGAATCACATGCTTTTCTATAATATTGGCCCCCAGTGTGACGGCGCCAAAGGAAGTGTACAGATCCGGCGTATGGTCAGAATGCCCGATCACCGTATCCGGAAAGAATTTCTGCATCTCACTGATAAAATTCAGGTTAATATCCTCATAATTGGGGGGATATTCAGAAATGCAGTTGGTAAAGGCCAGCTGCACATCCGCCTGGGACAGGATGTCATATGTCCGCCGGATTTCCTCTGGCGTACACATACCAGTTGAAATAATCATCGGTTTCCGAAGCCGTGCGATCCGGACAAGCGTAGGGATATCCGTCATCTCGCCGGAACCAATCTTAAAGGCGTCAACCCCCAGCGCATCCAGCTCATAGGCAGCCTTCAGAGAAAAGGGCGTGCAGAGATACTGAATGCCAATTTTCTTACAATAGTCCATCAGCTCTTTATGCTGTTTTAAAGACAGCGCATGCTGCTTTAGAAAATCATACAGCGGCATATCAAACCGTTCGGCCGCCGGCACATTCGGAAGCATCTCCTCATCCGGAAGGTGATGCTGGAATTTAATGCAATCGGCTCCCGCCAGTCGGGCCAGGCGGCACATTTCCATTGCCGCATCCACATCACCCATATGATTGTCACTTGCCTCTGCAATTATGTATGCGGGATATTCGGAACCGATCCTTCTCTTCCCAATCTGAATCTCACTCATAAGCACACCCCCTGCCAGCCTTTACCAGTATTATATCGGCTTTTCCAAAAACGGTCAAGGCAGGAACTGTTAATATCAGCCACCTCATCCAGAATTTGACACCTGACGCAATTTTTGATATCCTTTTTTATATTGAATCTGTGAGGAGGTATTTTCTAATATGGAAATAATCGCAAATATTTTATCTGCTGTGGACAGCTTCGTCTGGGGACCCGTCATGCTGGTGCTGCTTGTGGGCACAGGGATCTTTCTCACCATCCGCACCGGTTTTCTTGGCTGGCGCAATCTGCCCTATGCATTGCGCAGTGGTCTTGGACGGGACGCCCGTACTACGAAAAGAGGAGAGGGAGATATCTCTCCCTTCTCCGCACTGACTACCGCTCTCGCCGCCACCATCGGAACCGGAAACATCGTCGGTGTTGCCACCGCCATGGTATCCGGCGGTCCCGGCGCCCTGATCTGGATGTGGCTCTCGGCTTTCTTTGGTCTCACATCCAAATTCAGCGAGTGTATGCTGGCCATTAAATACCGTGAAGTCAATGAAGCCGGAGAAATGTCCGGCGGCCCGATGTACACAATGAAGCATGCTTTCAAAAACAAAAAGGCCGGCGCGGTCCTGGGATGGTTCTTCGCCCTGTTCGCCGTCTTCGCCTCTTTCGGTATCGGCAACCTGACACAGGCAAATTCCATCGCCTCAGCCGTTCATTCCACCTTCGGCGTCCCTCTCTGGGTACTGGGCATCATTATCACCGCCCTAGCACTGGTCATTATCGTGGGAGGCATCAAGTCCATCTCCCGGGTATCCCAGGTCGTTGTGCCGCTGATGGCCGTATTTTATATACTCGCCGGTCTTGTCGTGATCATAATCAATATTGAAAATGTACCGGCTGGCATCACTATGATCGTGAAAATGGCCTTCAGCCCCCAGGCCGTCGGAGGCGGCTTATGCGGCAGCATTACGGCGGCCATGATGAACGCCATGCGGTATGGCGTCGCCCGCGGCGTATTCTCCAATGAAGCGGGCATGGGCTCTGCCGCCATCACTGCGGCAGCAGCCACCACAGACAGTCCGGTACGCCAGGGCTATATCAATATGACAGGAACCTTCTGGGATACCATTGTAGTCTGCACCATCACCGGTCTTTGCATCGCCAGTTCCGGTGTACTTGGTACGGTAGAAGCTTCACCTGATATAACCGGAAGCTATACTGTAGAAGCTTCCCGGATTATTTTGATGGAACAAAATAGTAAGAATATGGAATATAAAATGAAGACAGATCAGAATGAAAAAGGCGAGTCGGTCCTTTTGCTGGTCCCGGCGCAGGCAGCCTCTGATTCCCAGCCTATAACCCTGACAGCCACAGAAAATGCCTCCGCAACAGACTTAAACGGTACATATCAGGACAGCGGTCTCAATGAATATACCTTCCTGCCGGACGGCACCTATGAATACCATGCCCTTCTCACCGGATCTGCCCTGACCATCGCCGTCTTTGAGAACGCCCTTGGCTCTCCCGGAGGCTGGCTTGTCTGCATCGGCATCGCCCTGTTCGCCTTCTCCACCATCCTCGGCTGGGAATATCACGGCGAGAAAGCCTTTGAATATCTTCTTAAGACGCACAAATATAATATGATCTACCGGATCTTCTTCTCCCTGATCGCCTATATCGGGGCGACGACGACACTGCAGATCGTATGGGATTTCTCTGACATCGCCAATGCGCTGATGGCCGTGCCCAATCTGATCTGCCTGCTGGCACTGAGCGGTGTGGTGGCAAAGGACATGAAGGAATTCCAGAGTGTCATCAAAAGTGAAAGGAAGAGGGCGTGAATAAAAGACTGGTCTTACGCTGGCGCAGCGGCGCCAATTGATAACCACCGCTGCGCTATATCCTCCACAACCCGTCCTTTAACTGGCGGATCCCGCTCTCATAAAAGGCCCGGACCGCTTTTATCATTTCTACCACATCCCGGCATCCCGCCGTCTCTACCGCACTGTGCATCGCCAGCTGGGGAAGGCCGATATCCAGCATCGGGATACTGAGCTGGCGGCTCAATAGATTTCCCAGAGTACTCCCCCCTGGCACATCGGCCCGGTTGGCAAAATGCTGTACCGGAATCTTCTGCCGCCGGCACATCTCTTCAAATGCTGCCGCCGTCAGTCCTGTGGTTGTATACTTCTGGCTGGCGCTGTACTTGATCACGATCCCTCCATTAAGGAGTACCGGAAATTCCTGGTCGCTTTTGGCCGGAAGGTTCGGATGGATGGCGTGGGCATTATCCGCACTGACCAAAAGGCTGCGGCTTCTGACCCGCGCGCTCTGCTCGGCAGACATGCCCAGCTTCTCTTCAATCCGGGTCAGAACCTCTGGGAGAAATGAGCCCATGGCTCCCTGCCGCGTACCGCTCCCCACCTCTTCGTTGTCAAACATGCACCAGATATCCAATATATCTGACTGACCTTTCCCAGACAGGTCCGCCTGCAGAAAGCCCTGCAGGGAAGTCCAGGCACAGGCGAGATCGTCAATCCGGGGGGACATATAATATTCCTTGTCTACCCCCACTGTAACTGCCTTCTGACCTGCTGTCAGCAGAAGATCCATGTCCAGCAGCTCCGCCGCGGAAGAAAGCCCCGCCCTTCCAGCAATATAATCCAAGAGCTCCGCCGTCCCTCCGCCATAGACCGGCTGGAGGTCAATTTGAGGATTATAAACATATCCTTTATTGATTTCCCGGTTGAAATGAATGGCAAGATTTGGTATCACGAAAATATCCCGGTCCGCCTGCACCAGCCTTGTCTCCACGCCATCCGGCGTCCTCGCGATAACGCGGCCGGCGAAGGACAGGGGACGGTCCAGCCAGCTGGAAAGAATCATCCCTCCATAGCCCTCCACCTCAGCCCTGGCATAATATTTCCCCTCCGATCTGCTCTTCTTGATCCGGAATGCGGGGGAATCACTGTGACTGGCTGTCATATGACAGCAGGCCGTCTCGCCTTCCGGAATCCGAAAGGCGATAACACTGGACTGGTTCCTCGTGACATAATAGCGGCCGCCGGGCTTCAGGTCCCAGCGCCCGCTTTCCTCCAGTCCCTGAAATCCTTCCTGTCCAAGCATTTGTTCACAGCTCCGGACGGCGTGGAACGGACTCACACCTTGATCCAAAAAGTCAAAAAGCTCCCGCATCACCTTTTCCATTTACCCATAACCTCCTTACCGGCGCTGCCGCACTTCCTCAGCTAAGGAACGGCGGCACTTCCGCCTCCACATAGATTCCATCCTCCCGGTAATCTTCCTTTTCCAGCCTGCCATACTGGCGGATCTTCTGGATCTGCCCGGCATCCGCATAGGGAATCAGCTTTTCGATCCGAACAAAGCCCTCATTTAATAATGTCTCTATCTTTTCCAGCAGCGTGTCCAGCCCGGTACCCTCTCTGGCAGAAATGGACAGACATGCGTCACTCCGCAGGTCTTTCAGGGAATCGCGGCCATCCCCGCTGAGCCGGTCGATCTTATTAAATGCGGTGATAACTGGTTTATCTTCGACGGCAAGCTCCTTTAATGTCTCATAAACAACCGCCATCTGGAAATCATGTTCCGGATTGGAGGCGTCTACTACGTGCAGGATCAGGTCCGCATACTTCGCTTCTTCAAGTGTAGAACGAAAGGCCTGCACCAGCGGATGGGGCAGTTTGCTGATGAATCCCACCGTATCGGTAAAAAGAATCTTCTGGCCGTTCTCCAGCTGCCGCTCTCTGGTGGTGGGATCCAGCGTTGCAAATAACATATCCTCCTCCAGCACCTTTGCCTCCGTTAATGTATTCAGCAGGGTAGACTTTCCGGCATTTGTATATCCCACAATGGCCACCGTGGGCATCTGGTTCCTGCTGCGCTGCCGGCGCATTGTATCCCGGTTCTGCACCAGTTCCTTTAGCTGCCGGTTCAACACGGAAATCCGTTCCCGGATCAGCCTTCGGTCCATCTCCAGCTTTTTCTCACCTGGTCCGCGGGTGCCGATGCCGCCGCCGAGACGCGACAGGGATTTCCCCAGTCCGGTGAGGCGCGATGAACGGTATCGAAGCTGGGCCAGCTCCACCTGAAGCTTACCCTCACTTGTGCTGGCATGAGCAGCGAATATATCCAGTATCAAAACCGTTCTGTCGATCACCTTGCAGGAGAGCTCCTCCTGCAGATTGGAGATCTGAGCCGGGGACAGCTCATCATCACAGACAATGGCATCGGCACAAAGAGAGTCTGCCATTTCCCGCAATTCCTCTATCTTCCCTCTTCCGATATACGTGCCCGGATGGACCGCTTCCCGGTTCTGGACCAGGCGTCCCACAGTCCTGGCTCCGGCGGTATCTGCCAGCTCCTGCAATTCATCCAGTGATTTTTCTACACTTGTAGATGCCTGAAATTCCCAACGGTTTGGTGCCGCTCCGGAATCCACTGCCACCAGTATGATCCGTTCCCTCTCCTCTGCTGTCTCAAACGTTCTTTCCATGAATCAACCTCCCAGTCTTCAGTCAACGGGCCGCAGCGTAATCTCACCGGTCCGCAGTACTTTTATATCTCCGTCCCTCAGCTGCACCATCAAACCGCCGTTCTCATCAATATCCAGAGCCGTTCCGTATTCCCACTCCTCGGGGTTATTAAAATCTACACCTGTAGAGAATCGAACCTCCTTACCGATCACGCTGGACCAGCGCCGGTAATCATCCAGAAAGGTGCGCTGGGATAGTCCGTCATACAGCTCATATAATTCATTCAGCACAGCCGCCGCCAGTGTATTCCGGGGCACCTTCTGTCCCTGTGTACAGACGGCTCCCACAATGTCGCTGAGCTCATCCGGATACCCTTCCTCCGGAGTGCGGTAATTGATGCCGATCCCAACAACGACCGTATCGATCCTTCCGGTCTCAAAATCGGAAACTGCCTCCGTAAGTATTCCGCAAATCTTCTTTCCATGCAGATATACATCATTCACCCACTTAATCTCCGGTTCTTCCTTTAGAACACGGCGGATGGCCCGGCAGACAGCCACCGATGCAGCTGTGGTCACCAGGATAATATCCCTTGACTGGCCGGCATCCGGACGAAATAGGATGCTCATATAAATTCCCGTTCCTATCGGGGAGAAAAAGCCCCTGCCCTTCCTTCCCTTTCCGGCAGTCTGTGATTCCGCCAGGACCACAAGCCCATGGCGGGCACCTTCCAGGGCACGCCGCTTCACCTCCTGATTGGTGGAGTCCACACACTGACAGACACAGATCTCCCGGCCCTGGTAGCCCTCCTTCAGGGCGGGAATGATTCCCTCTGCCGACAACACATCGTTATCGCCGGTGAGCCGGTATCCCCTGTTGTTAGCGGCATCCACCCGGTATCCCTGCTGTTTCAGTGCCTTTACCGCTTTCCACACTGCCGCCCGGGTCACACCCAGCCTGTCTGCAATATCCTGTCCTGACAGATTCCTGTCCCGGTTTGTCTCTAGCAGCTTTAAAACCTCCGTCTTTACACTCACTCGTCCCCACCTCCGGCCTGCTGCCGCAGAATCACCCCGGCGTGAACCGGCCTGCTGAGCCGAATCCAGATTCTCTCTCCCGGGTGCGGACAGCTATCAACCTCTCCATATTCGTTGTACATGCGTTCCACCGTCGCCGTAATATTCTCTCCCTCCGGCATCATCAGCTCGATCTCATCCCCGGCACAGAACTTATTTTTCTGGCGGAAGACCGCCAGTCCGTCCCCCGTAACCTCATCCACCCTGCCAAGATAAGTATACCCTCTGACATAGGTATTATTATCATAAATCTGTGTTTCATGATCCGTGGGGCCAAAGAAAAATCCGGTTGTAAACTGCCGGTAGGTACACTTGGCAATCTCTTCCCGGTAATAGGGAAGTTTCTCACTGTATTTTCCGGGATCCTCAAAATAATCATCCACCGCCTGGCGGTATGTCCGGGCGACCACCGCCACATACAGCGCCGTTTTCATGCGCCCCTCAATCTTGAAGCTGTCGATTCCGGCCGCTGCCAGCTCCGGGATATGCTCGATCATGCACAGATCCTTTGAGTTAAATATATACGTTCCCCTCTCGTTTTCCTCAATGGGCATATATTCCCCCGGACGGGTCTCCTCCACAATATGATAACGCCAGCGGCACGGATGGGTACATGCTCCCAGATTCGCATCCCGCCCTGTAAAATAATGGCTGAGAAGGCATCTTCCCGAATAGGAAATACACATCGCCCCGTGGACAAATGTCTCAATCTCCAGATCCTGTGGGATATTCTCCCGGATCTGTGCGATTTCCTCCAGCGACAGCTCTCTTGCCGTCACAACCCGGACAGCCCCCTGTTCCCGCCAGAAATTGAAAGTCATATAATTCACATTATTTGCCTGGGTACTGATATGCACATCAATCTCCGGGCAGACCTTTCTGGCAATGGTAAAGACGCCTGGATCCGAAATGATCAGTGCATCCGGCCCTATCTCCTTTAATTCTCCAAAATACTGCTCCACACCGGCAAGATCCCTGTCATGCGCCGTGATATTCGCCGTCACATACACCTTCCCGCCCCGGTCATGGGCATACCGGATTCCCTCTCTCATATCCTCCAGGGTAAAATTTGTAGCCTTCGCCCGGAGTCCATACATTTCGCCTCCGATATAAACGGCGTCCGCGCCGTAATCAAATGCCGTCCTCAGCACTTCCAGGCTGCTGGCCGGCGCCAAAATCTCAGGTTTCTTCATGTGCCGCCTCCTTTCTCTTTGTACTGATGGTTATGCCATCCCCGATGGGCAGGCAGATTGTCTCCAGCTCCCGGTGGTGCGTCAGAACCTCCAGATATTCCCTCATCCTTCCGTGGATCGTCCGGTCCCTCCGGGTCACCGCATAGCGGGACTGCAGGATGTCGCCCTCATGCATAATATTATCTGAGACCAGCGTTCCGCCTCTCACAAGCAGCTCCATAACCCCAGGGAGAAAATTCAGATACTGCCCCTTAGCGGCATCCATAAAAATAAAATCATATTGAAAGCCCTGTCCCACGAGGTCAGGAAGAACCTCTGCCGCATCCCCCTCCACCAGACAGATTCTTCCGCCGCTGTCATACCTTTCAAAATTGCGGCGTGCCGCCGCCAGTCTGGACGCCACCTTTTCTACAGTTGTAATCCTCGCATTTTCCGGCATATATTCTGCCATCAGCAGAGCCGAGTATCCCACTGCTGTCCCCACCTCAAGAATCCTTTGCGGCTTTTGGGTGCGGAGCAGATAGCGAAGCACATCCCCTGTGCCCCGGCGTATAATGGGTACTCCCTGCTGTCTCGCTTCCTTTTCCAGCTCCTGTATATAAACAGGAGGTTCTTCCCGGAACAGCTCCAGAAAAACCTCCATACGTTCTTCCTCCATGATTGCCTCCATAATGTACCACGCCACTATCTCCCATGAAAGATCTCATTCAGGATTTCTTCATAGGTCATACTGGTATTGAGTGTATAAATCCCGGGACAAAGCGAACTGTCCCTGCTCTCCTCCAGTTTCATGCGGAGATAAAAGGTATATCTATCCTTGATCAGATTCTGCCTGGCAAGATCAGCCGCCACCTCATATTCCGTCCTGCCATTCTCTATTATAAAGGTGCGGTCTTCCCCCGGCGGCAGCTCCGCCATCGTCTCCCCCAGTATATCATAGGCAAACGAATAGCCCGCATGTACGATCTGTATACAGCCGAACAGGACAAGACCATAAAAGATAAAATTCAGAAGTACGATCAGTATCGTGCGCACTGTGCGTAACACCTTTTATACCTCCATAATAATCGGCAGTATCATCGGATTGCGTTTCATCTTTTTCCACAAATAATCATTCAGGGAATCCTTGATCTCCGTCTTCATCCTTCCCCAATCGGTAATCCCCCGGTCATAGAGACGGTCAAGGGCAATATTCACGACCTCACGGCACTCATCCATGAGATTTTCAGACTCCCTGACATAGACAAAGCCCCTGGACACAATATCCGGTCCCGACAAAATCATATTGGAACCCTTTTCCAGTGTCAGAACAACCACAAGAAGTCCATTCTCAGACAGATGCTGACGGTCCCGGAGCACAATATTCCCCACATCTCCCACGCCAAGGCCATCCACCATAATACCCTGGGCCTGGACTTTGCTGACCTTCTTCGCACTATTCTCCTTCAGCTCCAGCACATCGCCGGACTGCAGGATCACTACATTTTCCTTCGGTATCCCCATTTTCTGGGCGACATTGCTCTGTCCCAGCAGATGCTGGTATTCGCCATGCACCGGAATGGCATATTTCGGTTTCACAAGGGAATAGATCAGCTTGACCTCCTCCTCACAGGCATGTCCCGAAACATGAGTGTCCTGAATGATAACCTTCGCTCCCTTAAAGGACAGCTCATTGATTACCTTGGAGACAGATTTCTCATTTCCCGGAATCGGCCGGGAACTAAAAATAACCACATCCCCTGGTTTGATAGTAATCTTCCGATGGATGCTGGCGGCTATGCGCGACAGCGCAGCCATGGCCTCTCCCTGGCTTCCCGTCGTAATCAGCACCAGCTGGTCGTCCGTATAATTCCCCATTTCCTCCAGGGTAATGATCATATTATCCGGAACCTGGATGTAGCCAAGCTCCATTGCCGTATTTACAATATTTACCATACTGCGGCCTTCTATCACTACCTTGCGGTTCTGCTTCTTCGCCGAATTGATCACCTGCTGCACCCGGTCCACATTGGAGGCAAAGGTGGCGACGATAATACGGCTCCCCGCATTCTCTTCAAATATCGTATCAAATGTTTTGCCCACGGTCCGCTCTGACATGGTAAAGCCCGGTTTCAGTACATTAGTACTGTCGCACATCAGCGCCAGCACGCCCTTCTTTCCCAGCTCGCCAAAACGTGCCAGATCAATTGTATCACCGAAGACCGGTGTATAATCCACCTTAAAGTCGCCAGTATGCACGATGACACCGGCCGGCGTATAGATCGCCAGGGCGGCAGAATCCGCGATACTGTGGTTAGTTCGTATAAATTCAATGCGCAGGTCGCCCAGATTGATATACTGTCCGTAGGTAACCACCTTTCTCTTCACACTATTGATCAGGTTGTGCTCCTTCAGTTTATTCTCGATGATAGCCATAGTCAGCTTAGTGGCGTAGATGGGAACATTCAGTTTCTGCAGCACATAGGGAAGGGAACCGATATGGTCTTCATGACCATGGGTGATCACAAATCCTTTCACCTTCTCCCTGTGATCCTCAAGATAGCTGATATCCGGAATCACCAGGTCTACCCCCAGCATATCATCCTCCGGAAATGCCAGTCCACAGTCTACCACAATAATACTTGTCTCTGTCTCAAAGGCAGTGATATTCATACCAATCTGCTCTAAACCACCTAAAGGAATGATCTTTACAGACTCATCCCCTGTCTTTCCTTTTTTCTTCAAAATATACCTCTTTTCCGCATCCTAATGGATGCTCTCTACTCAAATCTCAGTTCAATCTCTTCTTCTAACAGTTCTTCAAAATATTTGGAAATAATCCTCAGCTCTTCTTCGTCTTCTACCGTCTGATATACTACTGTGCCTTCTTCCTCCGTCTCCTTAAGAAGCATCGCATCCGCATCCTCTTCCAGGGAATCTGCCACAAGAAGATAGGAGCCTCCTGCTATATCTGCTTTTTCCACAACAAAAAAAGCTTCCTCGCTACCATCGTCAGCAGTAAGCATGATCTTACCATTTTCCGACATAATGTCCTCCTGTTATAAAGTGTTACCGAATGGAATCAAGATAGCCCTGCAGAATCAGGGATGCTGCAATCTTATCAACATATGATTTGCGGTTCTCCGGGCGGACACCGCCCTCCTTCAGCACGTCCATAGCTGCCGCCGTACTCAGCCGCTCGTCCCACAGCACGACCTCAAGTCCGGTTCTGGCTATCAGCTTATCCATAAATTCTTTCGTATGCTGTACCCGTTCTCCCTCCGAATTGTTCATATTCTTCGGATAGCCGAGTACAATACGCCCTACCTCATGCTCCTGTGCCAGCGCTTCGATGCGGGCAAGAGTCTGACGCAGCTTGTTTTCGCCTTTTCTTTTTATTACTTCAACAGGCTGTGCCGTCAGCAGCATGGAATCACTTATGGCCACGCCGACTGTCACAGACCCGTAATCAAGTCCCATGATTCTCAAAATTTCCTAGTTCCCCTTCAGGTTATTATTAATATAATCCTCCAGAAACATCTCTATGATCTCATCACGCTCCACGCGCATAATGAGACTTCTGGCGCCCTTATGGCTTGTGATATAAGTCGGATCACCAGACATCAGATACCCCACAATCTGATTGACCGGATTGTATCCCTTCTCTGTCAACGCAGTATAAACAGACGCAATAACATCACTGACATCATAATCGCGGTCCATATCAACCTTAAAATACTGCGTATTATTCATTTCCTGCATTCTCTCACGTCCTTTATAATAATCATAACCCAATTAGTCTTATTGTAATATAACTGTCATAATTTCGCAACCATTTTTTTAAAAAGAAGCAGGTTAGGACGCTATTTCGAAAGTACCTTCCCGATTCGTACATCGTAGATCTCATTCGCCCGAAAGCCCTGTTCCTGTGCCTCCGATAGAGGGACACCCACCTTTACATAGCGGCCGGTATGGCCGTAAAGATATGTTTCTCCGTTTTCTACTATTGTCTCCTCAAAAAGAACCTGTTCTGTCTGCCCGATAAACCGCTCCCCATACTCCCTGCGGTATATCTCTGCATCTGAGATCAGCAGTTCGCTGCGAATGTTTTTCCATTCCGGGGAAATCTGTTCCTCCATAACGGCAGCCGGAGTGCCTGACCGGGGCGAGTACTTAAATACATGGATATCCGCCAGCCGGATATCCTGAAGAAATGCTCTGGTCTGCTGAAATTCGCTGTCCGTCTCTCCAGGGAAGCCCACAATCACATCTGTCGTAACTGCCGGCTCATGGAAATAACGCCGCAGCATATCCACCTTTTCTTTGTATTCTACAGCAGTGTAATGTCTGTTCATCCGCTGGAGAACTGTATCACAGCCGCTCTGCAGGGAGAGATGGAAGTGGGGACAAGCCTTGTCTATCTGTGCCAGACCCTGCAGAAATTCCTCCGAAATAATGCGCGGCTCCAGAGAACCCAGCCGGATCCGCCGGATTCCCTCCACCCGGGCCGCCTCCCGGACTGCGGCCAGAAGAGGTTCTCCTTTGGCCCGGACAAATTCTCTTGCATCCGATGTTTCTACTCCATAAGAAGAGAGATGAATCCCCGTCAGGACTACCTCCTTATATCCCGCCGCAGCCAGATTCCGCACCTGGGAGACGATCTCTCCCAGAGGAGTGCTCACCAGCTTGCCGCCGCCCCTGACATAGGGAATGATACAATAGCTGCAGAACTGATTGCACCCATCCTGGATCTTTAGAAAAGAGCGGGTCCTGTCCTGGGACAAAGCACCCCGCTGCGATTCGACACCAGTAGACCCCTCTGCAAGTCCCAGTCTCTGCAGTACCTGTTCCGCCACAGTCCTCTTATCCCTGTTGGAAAAGGCCGCATCAATGGCCGGATCCTCCGCCAGGGCACCGCCGCCGCTCTCCACATAGCATCCCACTGCCGCCACGAAGCTCTGGGGATTCTTCTTTTTGGCCCGGTGAATCATCTGCCTTGATTTGCGGTCCGCCATATTTGTTACCGTACATGTATTAATAATGTACACATCCGCCTTTTCCTTGAAATCCACAATCTCAAAGCCTCTCTGACGGAACTGCTCTATCATCTCCTCTGTCTCATAGAAGTTGACTTTGCAGCCAAGTGTGAGAAATGCTGCCTTCATATATGTCCCTCCATTCCTGATGAATCCCTAATAGTGTCTAAGCATTTTGCACAAAAAACATATAAAAAAATTCACCCCATCGTAAATATTTGATATTGACATAATCCCTCTTTCATAATAGTATATTAGTGAAGGTCTAAAGCCTTCAAAAACATTAGGAGGTAATAGTATGAAAACCGTTAAGATTTCTTTGAATTCCATTGACAAAGTAAAAGCTTTCGTCAACGAAGTAACAAAGTACGATGCCGAATTTGATCTGGTATCCGGAAGATATGTGATCGATGCAAAATCCATTATGGGAATCTTCAGCCTGGACTTATCCAAGCCCATTGACCTGAATATCCACAGCGAAAACGATGTGGATGAGATCCTGGAGAAACTGGCATCCTTTATTGTGGAATAGTCCATCCTGCAGGATGACCGATTCCGCAGACATAACTATATTGGGTTTGTTACTTACAGTGGGGCGGCGAAACATGCCGCTTCTTTTCTATTTTCATTTCTATTCTTTTTCATATCTATAGGGAAACATCGATGATCTCCCTCTCAGCCACGGCCCTCGACACCATACCGTCAATCTTATCCGCAAGCTTTTTTTCCGATGCCTCCATTTTTTCAATACTCGGCTTCGTCACCGGATGCTTTGCCACGAAAATCGTGCAGCAATCCTCAAAGGGCTGGATGGAGGTTTCAAATGTATTGATCTTCTCTGCCAGCTCGATGATATCATTTTTGTCGAATGCAATGACTGGCCGGAATACCGGCATATGGCAGACCGCATCCGTTGCCGCCAGGCTCTGCATGGTCTGGCTTGCCACCTGGCCCACACTCTCACCCGTGATCAGTGACAGACAATGCCTCTCCTCTGCAATGATCTGTGCGATGCGCATCATATAACGGCGCATAATAATAGTCAGCTCATCGTGGGGGCATTTGTCATAGATGTAGAGCTGGATATCCGTAAAGTTCACGATGTGAAGCTTAACCGGTCCCGTATATTCCGAGATAAGCCGTGCCAGATCGACCACCTTCTGTTTCGCCCTCTCACTGGTGTACGGCGGCGCATGAAAATAAACCGCCTCAATCCGGACGCCCCGCTTCGCCATCATATATCCGGCAACCGGACTGTCAATCCCGCCGGATAACAGCAGCATGGAACGGTCGGCCGTTCCCACCGGCATCCCACCCGGCCCCTTTATGCTAGTGACATACACATAGGCCCGCCCCCGGATCTCCACATACACTTTTATCTCCGGCTGGTGCACATCCACGCTGGCATTTTCCATATTCTCCAATATATAATGTCCGGCTTCGGAGCAGATCTCCGGACTCTGCATCGGATAATCCTTATCACTCCGCTTGGCAAACACCTTAAAGGTAAAGGGTCTGTCTCCCAGCTCCTCCCTCATATGGGCCACCAGCTCCTGACAGACATGATCAAAGGACTTGTCCTCCACCAGAACCACCGGACAGATATGGGCGATACCGAATACATGGGTCAGCCCTGTGATCACTTCCTCCGGATCAAAGTCGGACTCCGCTTCCACATAAATCCTCCCCTGCTCCTTCTGGACGAGAAATGTCCCCTCGCACCGGCCCAGTCTCTCCTTCACCCGGCGGACCAGCGCATCTTCAAATACATACCTGTTTTTTCCCTTTATCCCTATTTCTGCATATTTTATTAAGAATGCCCGTACCATAGCGGCTGCTCCTCTCTCTATCCTCTCTGATAGCGGGCCAGCATCGGAACCAGCCGCTTCAGACAGTCAATGGTAAAATCAATCTCTTCCTGCTCCGTAAAGATAGAAAAACTGAAACGGAGGGTGGAATCCAGCAAAGCATCCGGTACGCCAATGGCTTTCAGCGTACCGCTGATCCCCGGATGATTAGATGAACATGCGGAACCCGAAGAGACATAGATCTTTTCCTCCTCCAGCGCATGAAGCAGCACCTCACTCTTCACACCGGCAAAGCCCACGCTGATAATGTGCGGCGCCGTGCCCTCCAGCAAATCCATTTGACAGGCATTCACCACTGCCCCCTCCACTTCCGGAATCCGTTCCAGAAAATGTTTTTTTAAACAAAAGAAATGATCCCGGTGTACATCCAGTTCCCCACACATTTTCTCCGCGGCAAGACCAAGACCGGCAATACCCGGCACGTTTTCCGTCCCGGAACGCCTGCCTCTCTGCTGCCCGCCGCCATGCATGCAGGCATGCAGCTTTACCCGATCCCCCGCATAGAGAAAACCGGTTCCCTTCGGCCCGTGGATCTTATGCCCGCTGACGCTCATAAGATCCACTCCCATACGCCGGGGCTGCAGCCTTACTTTCCCGTATGCCTGAATGGCATCTGCGTGGAACAGAATCTGTTCATTATATTCCTTGACTGTCTCCGCCAGCGCCGATACGTCCAGGACCGCACCAACCTCATTATTAACCAGCATAACAGACACGAGTATAGTATCCTCCCGCAGTGCCTCCTTCAATGTCCCGCAGGAGATATGGCCCTGGGGATCCACCGGCAGATAACTCACCTCAAAACCATAATTCTCCAGATAAAGCAGGGGCTGATGAACAGAGGGATGTTCAAAGCAGGTAGTAATAATATGCCTTCCCCGGCGCCTGTTGGCCATGACCGATCCCATCAGCGCCAGATTGTTGCTCTCCGTGCCTCCGGAGGTAAAAATAATATTCTTCGGCTCACACTTCAATGTCCGGCAGATCCGTTCCTCCGCCTGCCGGATATAGCGTTCCGCCTCCACTCCCTTCATATGAAGGGAAGAGGGATTTCCATAATCCTCATACATTATCTGCCTTACCAGCTCGCAGACTTCCGGCAGAACCCGGGTAGTGGATGCATTATCCAGATAACATTCCACGTCATTTCCTCCATTCGATCAGAAACATCAGCACAGACAATACTGCCAGTCCTGCCGTCTCCGTCCTCAATATTCTTTTTCCCAGAGAGACCGGCAGCGCCCCGCTCCGGGCCGCCTCTTCCACCTCACTGCGCTCGAATCCGCCCTCCGGACCGATAAAGATCCCAATACTCTTCTGTCTGGCAGCCCTCTGCATAATGTGCCGGGATTCATCCACAGTGTCGCAGAGTTCATAGGGAATCAGAACCGCAGCCAGCTCCTGTGCATATTCCAGCGCTTCTCCAAAATCCATACTTTCATGGATTTCCGGCAGAATCCCCCGTCCACTCTGTTTCGCTGCCGACTCCGCGATCGCCCGCCACCGCGCAAGCTTCTTCGCCTCCCTGTGGGCATCCAGCTTCACCACACACCTTCGTGACCTCACCGGAACCACATCAGAAGCCCCCAGCTCAACTGCCTTCTGGATCACCAGCTCCATCTTGTCCAGCTTGGGAAGTGCCTGAAACAGGACAATCCTCGCCGGAAGCTCTGTCACGGCAGGTCGTTCTTCCTGGATTCGAAGGAATACACCGGTATCCTGAATGTCCTCTATTATACAATAATAATCCGTCCCCTGTCCACAGGAAACGACAACTTTTTCTCCCACAGACATCCGGAGCACATTTTTCATATGATTGATATCGTCCCCGGTAACACTGATTTTCCCATTTCCGACATTTTCCTCCGGCACAAAAAAGCGATGCATGATTCCCTCCGTTTATTCCGCACAAACGGCACAAATGGATGTTCCATCTGTGCCGCCGTATTGCTATTTCTATTCTGATCTGATACGTTACCTGTTCCGAAATTAGTATTTGATGGTACCACTTGATGTATACGTCTTCTTGCCTGTATTTACCGCAATCTGATTTGCGCACTGATTGCTCAGGCTGGTGGCCTTCTGTGAAAGACGTGAAGCAAAAGATACACCGCCGGAAAATGCCGACTTAATCGTGCTCATCTGTGCCTTCTTGAATTTGTCCTCATCCAGGGAAAGGGTATTGTCCTCATTGATGGAAATCCCCATCTTGCCCAGTATACCGGAAGATTTACTTACATTTCCGGTCATCCATAACGTGGTCTGAAGAATCGAATAGGAGTTGAGATTCTTCGCCGCATTTACGGTACTGTTGTAGCTGGATACCAGGCTCTTTACATCCTCCAGCATGTCTTCCGGTGATTCCACCTTACTGTAATCAGTCTTCTGAAGCTTCGCTACAGACTCATTCAGCTTCTGGGACGCGCTCTTCATCGTAGAAAGATTTGCCGCACTGTCCGCCTTGCCGGATTCTTTGATGGACTCTTTGCTGTCTTCTGACTTCTTTACAGGATTCTTTGCATAATACGCCTTCAGCGCCTTTTTATACGAACCGCTCTTGATCATCTGAAGATCCATGATAGATGAGGATAACATAGAAGATGAACTACCGCCAGCTGAACCTGTTCCCATATAACTATCAAAAAAACTGTAGGAATCCGAATAAGAATTTACACCGTCAAAAAAATTACTCATAACAACCACTCCTTTGAACTATTCAATTTTGGTCATCCATTACCATATTGTATATCGGCACTTTTCATAAGTCTCTTTACCAGTTATTTCAAAATAAAAGCAAAACTTTTATATTAAGGCGGTCCAATCTCAATCTGAAACACCAGCCAGTTCACCTGCTCCCACTCCTCGTTGCAAACCTTCAGTTCACCGTCATACTGATTTACAATGAGAGCCAGGGATGCCAGCCCCAGTCCTCTCCCTGTACCCTTAGAGCTGTAACCGCTCTTCGTAAACTTCACGATATCTCCCTGAGGGACATACTCGGATGTATTCCTTACAATAATCCGTATCGCTCTCCCAGTCTCCGCCAGCTCTACATATATCTGTCCGTCCTCCTGATGCTCCAATGCCTCCACCGCATTATCAATCAGGATCCCCAGCAGCTCAATGACATGATATTCCGGAATTCGGAGCGTGTCTTCACCCGCAGTCTTTACAGAATAACTGATCCGGCAGCCCATTTCCTGTGCCCTGTCAAATTTCGAGTAAAGAAATCCCGCAAGAACCGGGGATTGGAGGGATAGCAGCCGATTGTACTGGTTATGCTTTTCCAGTTCACCCCGGTACAGGCTCTGCCGCCGGATCAGCTCCTCCACCGTATCTGCCGTTTTATATACCCCGCACAATGCCACAAGATGATTGTCAAATTCGTGCTGCCGCATCCTCACCGACTGTACCAGATCCTGGTAAGATCCCTCATAGGCTTTCTGAAGCTCCATTTCCCTGTTCTTAATACTGATTTCTGCCCTCCCCTTCTGCCACATAACGGCAAGAATACAGATAAGCACCGTCCACAATCCAAATATGATATAATCTGTAATCCTCAGGGAATCGTCAAATTTCAGTGTAATAATAAGATAGGCGGCGCCCAGCCCACAGCAGAAAATAATTCCCCTGACCAGCCAGTCGTGATTCCGTATCAATTTCATTATTTTCCAAAGAAATCGTTTCCTCCCCACATATGCTGTCACAAGGCAGGAACAAATATTGGCCAACAATACAAGAATATCAACAAAAAACGGATTTTCGGCAAAATAGGCCGGGATGGCAAAGAACAGCTGAACAACTACGGCATAGACGAACAGAGCCGCCGCATTTACAATCAGGCCCGCCACACCCGGATGAAATTTGATTACCATATAGGCCGCCATCACCGCATATCCTGCAAATATAAACTTCTCATCCACATAACCGGAATTGATCAGATCCAGAATGGCCAGATCGGCCAGAAACATCAGAATATCACAGATATGAAACCGGTACTTCTGCCCGGATATGTAATTGATCCCAAGAAATAGAAACAAGAGATCAAAGAATCCACTGATCCGGATAAGCATTATGCCGTCCCTCCTGCGTACTTATTCGACGGATTCTAAAACATCCATCAGATACCTCATCATGCGAAATACAGACTCCTTTAGAACTCTTTTGGATTCCCCGGATTCGATCATGCCGATCTCATTCATCAGCATCTCACTTCTGGCAACGCCGCCATAGATAAAATTCAAATCGCAGTTCAGCTCGTTAAGCAGTATCTCATTGTACGGGCCGGAGATGGCATTGGTCCCATTTAAGATTTTATTGACAGCATCCCTCTCAATGCCAAGTATTTCTGCCAGCTGATCCCTGGACACACCAATGGTTTCGATGAAATATCTCAGATTCCTGCCTGCCAGTACATTGGATGGATTCTTTCCTTTGTAATTTGGTCTTTTACCCATTCGTTGACACCTTCTTTTACTCCTATCATATCAACTATTTTTCATATTATGTATGGATAAATTATATTCTCATTGATTTTCTGTCTTATTAGTGCTCCATGGTCAGTCTGTATGCGGTTTTCAGCAAGGCGTCCACTGTCTCCAGGGTTCCCAGTTTGAACCGGTAAATCGTCTTGAAGATCTCATCATCATACCTTCTGGCTCCCTGTCCCGTCATGATGTAATCCAGACTGACTTCCAGCACCTCTGCCATCCTCTGAAGGGTATGGGATGAAAAGCCCTTTTTGTCATTTTCAATTTCATACAAAAATTTTGCGGAGATTCCGGTTAATTCAGCCATAGTCTCTCTTGAAAACCCTCGTTCCGTTCTTAATAACATAATCCTTGCGCCTACAGAAATTTCATTGGTCATTTTAATCATCTCCTGGTAGATCGAGCAGCCATAAAGCTATTTCATTTGTCTAAAATTTATATAGTAATATTTCACATTTAAATATATAGGTTTTTTTTGAAATACGAAACTGACAATATGTCCTAAGAACAAGTACTATTGTTCCTGGTAAACACACAATTACACCTGCCGTTCCTCTACCACATAACTCACAGCCACCACATGCAGATGTGGATTGACTGGCAGCCTCACAGTTTTAATTCTCTGTGCCCTATCTCCCAAAACTATTTTATTATATGTGATAAATACCTTGGAATTAACAATCTCCCCTGTGGCTTTTTTTGAACATCCCACCTCAATGATATTCCCTGAGCTGCAATCTGAAATATCATTGGCAGTAATTTTCATTATTGCCTTGTTTCCATTTTCAAATATGACTTTGATCGAATCCTCACATCCCCCCCACTCTGCACAAAGCAAAAATGCCAGAGAGTAGACAGGAGCACTTTTATTTATAGAAATAATCTGACCCTTACACACAATATTATCATTCTTAGATCTGAAATTTGTCTTAAATGTTATCCCATTATATGTAATTCTTTCATAGGCAGCATTTAATAAAATATATTCACCGTCACCTGTCAGGTCACAATCCCTCTTGTCTTGTTCCTGATAGATAAAACCCCTGTTATTGCATTTGTCCCTTATATCGACAGGTATGCACTCCATCTTCACTGGCTCGGATAATGGTTGAACTTCCGGGGTTGTACTCCCTTTTATATAAGATTGCAGGATTTCATATGCCTCCCGTTCAATCTGAACTGCAGACATCAGGATATTATAAACCTTTTCATTAAAGTCCGGCCTCCACCTTGTCCTTGCTGCTTTGAACATCATGTTCATAACAGTATTCCATTTGCCAATAGAAATATAAAGATAATCAATTACCTGGGATACTTTTTCTTCCAGCTCCTGAAATTGCTCCAGAAAAACAATAAATAAATTCCTTCCCTTTATCAATTGCCGGATCCTCGTAATCAATTCAGAATCCAGAACACAATCTACATCCATCTCATTCTCAAATTCTACGGAGGGGACGAAATATTCTTTAAAAGCATTTGTAAATTGCTCCATCTGATCAAATTGTTCGATAAAATTTACTTCTTTCAAACATACCATTTTCAGTAATTCATGATTGGAGTACTTATTTTCGTTTTCTATTTTTACTTCAACATAAAACTTAGATGCTTTCTCTAATAATTCCAAATCTACAGAAAATGCTTCCTCAGAAAATTCCGGATCGACGATCCATACTTTTTTATGATCTGGCTCAATTGCTACAGCTACAGCCAAATGTGCGGAATGTTCCCTTTGATATAAGAAACCCCAATAGGAATAATAAGTATCCATATGTATGATCGTCGGCAGATCATCCGCAAGATTGCCGTCAATTACTTTCAACAGCTCATCTACATCACGTACATCTGTAAATTCAAATCGAACTCCATTAAATTCCAGATACTCCCTGCGGAAGGTCCTTTTCTCCTCTATACAATCTCCCATCTTTCTTCCCTTCGATAGGCGCCCTTCCTTCAGGCCAAAATACCATCCACCCGAAAAAGCCTTTGTCAAGTCAATTCCCACTGTCTCACCATAAGCAACAGCAGCATATTCCATACATTCTGGAATAAAAAATTTAACCCTCTTAAGATTTCTTACTTTCAAATTGATTTGTTTCATTTTGATCTCTCCGTTTCTCTCAGATGGTCAAAGTATTGAATGATATCGCCTATGGTAGAAAACGAACCAGATGCCAGGTATTCATCATCTATTTCTATACCCAATTCTTCTTCCGCTTGTACAATAAAATTTATATATGTCAGAGAATCTATTCCTAATGTTTCTATTGGCGTATGATCCTGAATATTTCCTTTTTCTGTTTCTAATAGGCCACCAAAGCACTGAATCACCCATTGCCTGCTCCCACATTTCTTATCCTGTCGGTTTTCTGACTCTTCATCATATTCTTTACAATACCTGTGGACCATTGCACTCCGGTCTATCTTAGCACTGATGGTATATAGAAAGTCATCTACTTTTACAAAGCGGGCAGGCAGCATATAGGAAGGTAATTTATCTCCTAACGCTTTGCGGAGATCATCCCCTGCCCTCTCTTCCCTGGCAGTATAAAAACAGATAATCTTCTTTCCATGAGTATCCTCCTTCAGGCAGGATACGGCATTCGTGATATATGATATCTGTTTCATACATTCATCAATCTCCTCCAATTCAATTCTATGACCAAGTATTTTTATCTGATTGTCTTTTCGGCCAAAACATAGATAATTACCATCACCTTTTTTGCAGCCCAGATCCCCAGTCTTATAAATTCTGGCGGTCTGCCTGCCAAACTGTAAAGTTTTAAAAGATTTCTGAGTCTGCTCTTCATTATTTCTATATCCCCTGGCTACTCCCCTGCCGGAAATACAGATCTCTCCCATCTGCCCTTCTTCTGCTATTTGCTCATTTTCAGACAAAATAAACACTTCTGTCCCACTGACAGGCTGGCCAATCACTACTTCCCTGGAGTTTGTCAGATCTGCAACAAGAGACCAGATGGTAGTCTCTGTCGGACCATACATGTTATATATTCTTGCTTTAGTTACTGCCCTCAGTTTCTCCAAAAGTAATAGTGGGAAACTCTCGCCTCCCACCATGATTACCGCCATCTTTTCCAGACAATGATATTCTGGGTCTACTGACTGTATCATCTGCAGATAGGAGGGAGTCATTTGAATCACATTCACATCTTCATCCTGCAAAAGTTTACATACCATCCTAGGATTTTTCCGTTCATCCTGATCTGCCAGTACAACAGTCATGCCAGTACACAGGGCAAGAACGGATTCCAGGAAAAATATGTCGAACATTTCACTGGTGCAGCATGCAATCCGGCTTTCCGCCGGGAAATCAATTCTCTCCAGCATAGCCGAAATGAAATTGAGAAGCCCCTCCCTACGTACTTCCACAGCCTTTGGCCTGCCCGTCGTTCCTGATGTAAAGAGTAAATAAGCCAGCTCCTGTCTTCCCGCAGGTATGCCTGTGACTGGTTCCGGCGGAATCTCAAGATCCGTTTGATCAAAAAATAGAACCGGACAATCTACTTTCCTTTCCTGTATCCATTCACCATCGGTTATGATATAATCAATCTCTGCCGTATCGAGCATATATTGCAGTCGTTCTGCCGGAAGTTCTCTGTCTATGGGCAGAAAGACAACTCCCTGATCCAGTAATGACATAACCGCCGTCAAGAGCCTTGGCGTTCGTTCCATTGCCAAGGCAATTGTCGATGTTGTATGTATGTTTTCTCTTTGCAGGAAAACATCAAATTTCTTTTTCAATCGACAGAGTTCTTCTGTTTCCCACAAAACATTGTTATATACAATATTCCCATGGATTACAAAATCCAAAAAACCACCATCCCTCTATTTTACAGATAGATCAGCCTGTCACACAGGTTCAATGACGATGCCCGATGTGATACCACGATAATTGTTTTATCCCGGCCAATCTCCTTTATCGCCTGCTGCACCTCATTTTCTGCATGTTGATCCAACGCACTTGTTGCCTCATCAAAGATAAACATATCAACATCCCTCAAAAACAGCCGTGCCAAAACAAGCCGCTGCTTTTGTCCGCCGGACAGCTTAATGCCCTTCTCGCCAATCACCGTCTCATATCCGTCAGGCAATCCATCGATAAATTTATCTATAAATGCCCGTTTGCAGGCTTTTTGCATATCCGCTTCTGTCGCACTTTCATCCCCATATAATAAATTTTCACGAATTGTTGTATGAAACAATAGATTCTCCTGCAGAACAAAACCAACTTTTCTATGGACTGCCTGCAATGAAATCTGCTTGATATTGTAATTTCCAAATAAAATATTGCCAGATGTTGGTTCCAGCATACCTACTATCATTTTTAATAGTGTAGTCTTCCCGCGTCCGCTCTCTCCCACGATACCTACCCTTTCTCCCTGATGGATCTTCATGGAAAAATCATTCAGTACTTCCAAGCCACCATCTTCATAAGAAAATGTTACATGGTCAAAGACCAGTTCACAACTGGGAAGATCCGAAACCAGTTTTTCTTCCTCCACAGGATTTTCTTCCAAAGCAGAAAGTGCCCTGTCATAATAAACAGTCCCCTCCTGTAAATCTGTGTCCGCAGTGACTACTGCCTGGACGGTATCTACCAGCTGCGAATAATACTGGGCAAACACAAGCAATGCACCTATCGTTATATTTCCATGGAAAATCAGCAGCCCGCCAAGAAAATACAGCAAAAACTGCATCAGGAACTCATCCTTTATCTTGGGAATGATCATTACCCTTGCCACCCAGTATTCAATAAAGACTAAAAACAACCGGGAATATTTTTCTGCATAAGACATAAACCTACCCTGGCAGGTATCCTCCAAGTTCAATGCACGGATTTCCCGCCAGCCATTTAACGCAGAATCTATGTAGCCCCCCATTGCTTCGTCATTGTGCCAGATCTTTTCATCGTTCCTTCTGGCCTTTTTCCCGATCACATGATTGATCCAGAAGGTAATCGGAATTGCTATGATAAGAATAAGGGCCAGATGCCATTCCAGAACAAATAATAGGGCAAACAATAGAATCATTTTTAAGAAATTAATGAAATACTCCGTCGTCTGTATATTGGTAAAATCGCGTACTCTCAAAACCGCGTCGTCAATAACCATTTTCTTCTCGCCCACATTTATTTTTTCATATTCTGTAAAGGGCTGTTTCAATAGATTTTCTAATATTTTAAGCTTCATCTTCACTGTCACCTGGTTATTTACCCGGTATTGACAATAATTCCGCAAAAATGTAATTCCGGTATTCATAAGCTGAATACTGGCATATCCTATTATAACCGGAAACAGGAAAACCAGCTTCTGGCCCAGAATTACCTTCTCTATAAACATGCTGTAAAACAGTGGAACAGCTAATCCCAAAAACAAAACTATAACTGCAGCGCAAAAATTTACGATATATAACTTCTGCACACCCGCTGCATATGACCGCAGCCTGCGAATAACTCGAATTCTATACTTTATCTTATTAATCATGAGCCTATCTCCTCACTTATAGCAAATAATGTACGAAACTCCTCACTTGTTTGCTCCAGCTCTCTCGGCGTCCCTGTCTCCACTACCTGACCCCCGCGGAGGATTACCACACGGTCACAAAGCATAACGGAGCTCTGCCTGTGGGCAATAATGATGGATGTCCTGTTCTTTAGAACTTCCTTCCATGCCCTATGGATCTGTTCTTCTGTCTCCGTATCCAGAGAAGCAGTTGCTTCATCAAATACAATGATCGACGGATCTTTCAGATAAATCCTTGCAATCGCAATTCTCTGCTTCTGTCCCCCTGATAACTGTCTCCCCTCCCGTCCCAGAAGGGTATCAAATTTATTCTCCATCTCCATGGCGAAATCATACACTCCGGCGGCTTTACAAGCCTGCATAAACGCTTCCTCTGTAGCTTTTTCATTTCCAAGCATGATATTATAACGGATCGTCCCATCAAAGATCAGAACATCCTGCTGGACGACCCCTATATTGCTACGGATTGATTCCAGTGTACATGCAGCCGTATCCATATGGTCGATCAGAATCCTTCCACTATCTACATGATAAAAGCCAAGAAGCAGATAGCTTAATGTTGTCTTGCCACAACCGGATTCCCCTGCCAGGGCAATTTTTTCACTCTTCTTTATTTTCAGGCTGAATCGGTGTAATACAGATTCTTTTCCCGGATAGGCAAAAGAAATATCCTGAAACTCAATTTCCCCATCCTTCACCGATAATTCTGCGCGGCGGTGAGACTCTTCCACAACCGGGCGTTCCATAAAATCCTTTATCCTCTCAATAACCGAAATGCGCTCCTGTGCATCCATATATCTGCTGCTGACATTTTCCAAGGCATCTGTCAAAGAATCGAAATAGGTAAGGATGACAATGACAGAACCGATTAATACCCCTTGATAAACGGCAAGCACTGCCAGTACAGCATATAAAACCATCTGTATCCACGTATTTACATTTGCAATTATATTCTCCGCCTTAAGTGTTTCAACACTGGCATTGATATCTGTCTCAATCATTGTTTCCTGATGCTTATAAAAAATTTTTCTTACCCTGTTTTCCGCTCCCAGCAGGCGGATATCTTTTAAGGCATGAAAGACCTCATACAGCCAGCTGAGATATCTGCCATATACAGCTTGATTCCGGTCTCTTTCCTTACGGATTTTTTTACCAAATTTCCATGATACAAACACAGATACCGGAACCATAAAAACCATAATCAGTGCGATCCACGGATCGATAAGGAAGGAAATCACCAGACAGGCAACTATCCTGATATAGTTATTGATATTATGGATTATATTTCTTACAATAAAATGTACACATTCCATAACCCTCCACTGGATCATCTGCGCTATATCTCCATAATTGGAGTCAAGCATTGCCTTTGCATCCATTTTCAGCACGACAGAAAACATCCGGCAGCGCATCCGGTAAATGAGTTCGTTCCAAAAAACACCATACATTTCATAGAGCAGAAAATACAGTACACTGGTAAACACAGATAGGGCAAAAAAGACAATACCAATAACAATGAATAAGGACAAATTCCGGTAATATACAATTTGGTTTACCATAACGCCAAATAGCACCGGCGTCACCACTTCTGCCACAGTGTCAAACAGCCACCCAAAATAGAACAACGCTAATTTAAAATGAAGCTTGTCCAGAAATCTATTGATAAATTTTACTGCTCCCCAAAAAGTCATTTTCGTTTTAGCTTGATCTCCCATTTTCTCCTCCACTTGTAAAAATCAGGTTTAATAACGTCTGTTGTCCTGTCTGGATATCCAAAAAAATTTCTCCTTCTCTGATATGTTTGCCTAGTTCATGATTCTTCAGTAAAATGTATCTTCCATCAATTTCATAAGAAGAGACCTCCTCCATTGAGTCCTCCCTTGATTGATACATATATATAGGCGAGTTTTGCCATACCACTGCCTCTTTTCGATCCATCCTTATCCCATTTTCTACTTTTTCTATACTCGTCTTAACAGAAGTGTAGACAGGAACCTGTATTTGAGATGTAACACCAAAAAATGCCGCCGCTCCCAACATAAGAAAGACCACAAAACCGATCGGGTGAACTACAAACAATATTCGCCAGGTTTTTTCTCGTTTCTCCATATGTTCCATTTATAATCGCCTCCTCATAAGTTGTTTCTGATATAGAAGACATGGTCATATAGCCCCTCCTCCTTACCTATAAGTATAGCAAGCATGTCCTCCAGTTTCTGAATATCCGTTACTTTTCCTCGAAAGGAACATTTTAGCAGAACAGTCATAAGCTTTTCCCAGTCTGCAATAAGATCCTGTAAATATTCAATCGCTTTCTCAACCAAATTGCTGTTTACTTTCTCCCTGATCAATCTTAAAAAAAAAGAAAATAGATACTTCCTCTTTACTGTTTGATACAATTCGCTATGTGCATATCTTAATTCCCCACATCGTATTTTGGGTTCTAAATACACCATTCCTTTCAATTCTTCTCTAATTTTTTGATATACCCTGACTCCATACAAAATATTTTTTTCTTTCGGATCTGACGGAAAATATTGGACTAACGAAAGAGATAGATTTTCATAAATCAGTTCTTCCCTATGCTGATTCCAGCCATCCCGTTCTATAATAGCCCAGTTATTCCTAATAGGAGAACCGCTATATATACTCCCATCCTCTGGGTTAGAAGACTCCCGTGCCATAAGATATTCATCCGTTGGAATCTCCCCACAGTAAAAATGAGGCGCATACCAGTCTAATACAGTAATATTGTCAAGGGCCCCTTTGCCTGTTAAAATCAAATTATGCCTGCAATGTTTCTCTTTGTAATAAGAAAAATATTGCAGGTAATATCCATCAACACATGTAATAATTGGATACCCTTCCGCCACTCTTCTTAAATTTTCCGCAAGAACAATCTCTCCATCCCTTTCATCATCTTTTCGCTGGACTTTATCCAGCTCACTTTTAATTATGCCATTTGCTTTTTCATCATAACAAATAAAATATCTTTGTTCTTCTATAATCATCCTTGTACTGAGGCTCATGTTGATATAAAAATCATATTCCCTACACTGATAATAATTCAAAATCTCCCGGATACAATTTTGATAACAGAAGCCCTCGTATTCTTTATCAAATAGTTTTTCAATATCCATCATCAAACTTGTTTTTCCCATCTCCATAAATACCTCTTTTGCGATAATCAAAATATCCTCGAATCCAGATTGAATGCCTGCCCGCTGATCCCGCATATCGCATCCGAGCACAACAATACAATAAAAGAAAGAAAATCATCCAATGCCCCTTTATAACTGAGAGTACTCATCCTCTCTGCAATCTGCACCTTATTTGTATTTCCCCTGTTCAGGTCAGTTGTAATATATCCGGGGCAGACTGCATTGACAGCCACACCAAAATTCCCCATCTCTTTCGCCAGTGATTTTGTAAGCCCAATAATCCCGGCTTTTGATGCGGCATAGTTGCACTGCCCTTCACTTCCTAACTGTCCCTTTAACGATGCAATGCTTATAATTTTCCCTTTTCGTTCGGCTATCATGGACCGGGAAATCACTCGGGAACAAAGATAAGCGCTTGTCAGATTTACATTTATAATCTCCTGCCATCGGCTCAGGCTCATAAACTGTATGTAGTCATCATCACATTTTCCGGCATTATTGATCAGAATATCAATCCTGCCAAACTTCTGAAGGGTTTCTTTGTGAAGCCTCACAACATCTGACTCCTTTGTCACATCCGCTTTTACCAGAAGATATTTGCTATTATGAGACTCTAATAATCCACACACTTCCTCCGCCGCCTGCCTGTTCTCATGATAATTGACAACAACGGCTGCCCCCTCATATGCACACCGCACAGCCATGGCACGGCCTATCCCACGTGATGAACCAGTAACCAAAATCACTTTATCTTGTAGATTTATCTCCATATATGATCAGCCCTTATTGTCATTAATATAATTTAACAGTTCATTATATTTCTTCAGCACCTCGATATCCAGATCCTCCAGACCAAATTCTATATCAAATGCCGACTCAATCTCCACGACCAGTTCCACCATCAACAGCGAATCAAGACCGAAATCGGCCATCAGGTCACATTCCGGATCCAAAAACAGATTTTCTGCCTCCTCTGTAAGATCCATTCTTGCAGTCTTTAAAATAATTTCTCTCAATTTTGTCTCTGTCTCATTCATTTCCAACCCTCCTGATCTTACCATTATAAGTCTTTTCAATGTGATCTGCCACTTCGATCGCACTTGGAATTTTCTGTATTTCAAGATTTGCCTTACAATACTCATAAAGTTCTTTGATATCCAACTTCCCTCCTGCATAAGGCACAATACGCACGGCGGGCACCTCTCCCAGAAGCTCATGTTCCTGGGGATACACATAAGCCTCCGATACTGCCGGATGGGTGCGCAGAAGTTCCTCTATCTCCTCTGGATAGATATTCAGCCCCCCTGAGATAATGACATTTTTCTTCCTTCCAACGATATACAGGTACCCCTCATCATCAAACCGTCCCATATCCCCTGTGTGAAGCCATCCGTTTACGATTGTCCTTTCTGTTTCATCAGGATGTTTATAATAACCCTTCATCACATTTTTTCCTTGTACAACAATCTCGCCGTCAGTACCGGACGGCACCTCCTGATCATATTCATCAAACACCTTTACACTGACACCCGGAATCGCTTTTCCGACGGATCCCAGTTTCCTCCTGGCATCTTCCGGCAGCAGGCATGTGACACGGGGGCTGGCTTCTGTCTGCCCATAGGTCTGGACAATGCCTGTCTCTGGCAGCATCTCAATGGTTCTGGCAAGTATTTCTTCTGAAATACGGCCGCCCCCGAAGCACAGGTACCGAAAGGAGGATAAATGATCCGCTTTTTGATTGCTTTTCACCAGAAGATACAGCATAGTGGGAATACATGTGGAATTCGTACATTGATATTTCTCTATGTAATGCAGAAACCGCTTCGGGACAAATGCCCCATCATAAATAACAATACTCCCGCCCAGATAGAAATGCGTCAGGAACTGTGATGTATTACAATACCCGAAACACATTGGCAGTACGATCAGACTTCTATCGTCACTATTCAAAGCCAGAGAAGAGATGTTGGATTCAATATTTGAAATCAGGTTTTCATGCGTCAGCATGACTTTCTTCGGGTCACTGGTTGTCCCTGATGTATGAAGCATGACAGCTACATCATCTTCTCCCTCTGAAGCCTGCCGTTTTTTCTCTGATTCCCTTCCTTTTTTGCCAAAATAACTTTGTTCATAAGAATCCACATTATATAATAAGATACCCTGGTCCAGCTCCTTTGACGCTACTTCGCAGAGATATGCCAAATGCTGATTGTCAGTTAAAATCAAATTCAATTCGCAGTAAGCAATGGTACTGAGAATCTGGTTCCTTTTGCTGTTTACTTCTATCGGTACAATCACCCTGTCCATGTAGGCGGCGGAAAAATAAGCGATCACATAATTGACCGAGTTTGATAGGAAGATACCAACATTATGACTGCCTGTGTCCATCAGATTTTCGGAATGGAAAACCACCTGTCTGTGGATATCGTTATAGGAATACTCATGGTCTTTATAGATCACAGCCGTTTGGGTGCTGTTCCTTTTTCTATGCAAGATGTCTTTCATCCTCAACTTTTTGCAATTCCTCTCTTATGCTGTTATACCGCTCTGACTCCCGGCCAATATTCTTCTTTGCCTCTGCCATCCTTGCCCGTGGATGGAACATACGCGCATAAAAATCCATTTTCCAGTCGTATACCTCATCGGAATTGTCCCGTCCCCTATACTGGTCAAGATAACGGACATCATCCGGCTCAAACATGTCCAATATTTTATCGTCGACCGTTTCCGGATAGAACTTCTCAGTGAAGAATAATGTATGCATAGTTGATCTCCTTTTCCTCCATTGCAAGAAAAAGTTTATGTATCTCATTCTTATGGCAATGGTTTCGCTCTCTCTCTGATAAAAGCATATAATCCAGCGCCCGTCTCAAAACATATGGAACTCCCAGAATATCTTTAAATTTCTTACATATTACACCATTTACTCGATGGTTTAAAACAAGGCAAAAAAATCTATCCCAGTCTACATTTTCTTTTGAAATAAGTTCATTGATATGCTCACCCATTTTCTCATTAAAATCTTCTCTAGAAAGCAATAAAACTATCTGCTCCAGGCTATCGAACTTAGATATCTTTTCTAATAGTGACATTCTATTTTCCATTTTTTTACCTCATATAATAGTTAATTTACAAAATATAATATCCCATAAAGCTAAATCAGTCTAGTCATAAAAGTGCCAAATACCAATACCTTTTGTTCATTAATATTACATATTCAGATTATCCATCACAAGAATAATCTTCTCAGCATCAGGGTAAATGGTGTCCACCAGATACCTGACTCCCTCTGCCCAGTCAATGGCGGTGCGGTGTTCCCGTACGCTCACATGGTGAACCCCTCCGAGTGGTTCCACAAAGGCAAAGATGCTGGCAGTGCCATTACGGACATATTCCGAATCGGTTTTCCGGTCACCATCGGCAAAGGATCCTTGGCCTCCCCCAGAAGCTGATAAGTTTTGACAAAACACTTTGTCAATTAGCTACTGTTACTATCAATATTTTTCAGGGCAATTTATGCTTCTTATAGTTTATTCTATTACTAATAATTAAAACAACAATTGACACTTTATTGCATCCGGTAGTTTTCCCATTTTATGAAAAAGAATTGATGCATTATCATACGCCACTTCATAAGTTACTAATTTTTCTACCAAATCACTATTTTCTTCCATATACCTGATCACTTCATCAAACTCACCTGTACCACCTATGCTACCCTGAATTGTCAATTTTTTCATCGTAATCATCTTAGAATTTGTTAATTCACCATCGGATAAACCAACATATGAAATAATCCCAAATGGATTTGTTTCTTCCAGCGCCGAGTCCAATCCAGCCACCGTACCCGATGCCTCAAAAATATAGTCAAATCCTTGATTTAAATACCTCTTAGAATACGTGTTATGTTGTTTTCTTTCAGCTTTTAGATTAATACAATTGATTCTTCTTTTACCGATTACTTTTTTTGCAGCATCGAACCTCTTCTGATTTATATCTGAAATATACACATTTCTAAATCCATATTTATCTGTCAAAAACAGATATGCTGCAATTCCAATAACCCCACATCCCTGAACAAGAATATCAGAATCTCTTGAAAGATTAGTTAAATTAACACTTTTTAAAGCATGCAATGACACCGCAAAAGGTTCAACCAATGCTAGCGCCTTGAATGACAACTTTTTTTCTGATCGATAAATATACTTTTTATTAACTACTACAGATTGCCTTGAAAATCCATCTAAAGTAATACCAAATTTCTCGATTGACTTACAAATATTTTTATCACGCTTACAGTTTTCACATTTTCCACACCAACAAGAACAATCTCCTGTAACATAGTCTCCGACCTTAAAGTCGTTCTCTCCCAAAGCAACCTCAGCCACTTCACCTGACCATTCATGTCCAAATATAATTGGAAAGATATGTGGTCCTCCATACAAGCCTTCATATAATTTATAATCTGATCCACAAAGACTAATTCTATTAATTCGAATTCTTATGTATCCTCGTTTCAATTTTTCACTATCTTCCATTACGTCTTCCACATTAATCTGATGTGGACTAACCAATTTTAAACTTTTCATTTTTCTCTCCATTTTATTGACTGTGCATAAACTCTATTATTTTTAATTTAGACCCTCTTGAACATATTTTATATACATCCTTTTAAATATTCCAAACTCTCTTTCAAAGCTTTTTCGTATACTTCCGAATGATGATACAACTCCACACTTACATATCCATTATAGTTTTCTTCTTTTAATACTTTTAATACCTTATTGAGTTCTGCTTCACCTTCACCAGGAATTAAGTGAAAATGTACTCTGTCTCTAATATCTTCAATATGAACATGTACGGCATATTTCACAGCCTTCCTTATTTTTTCTATATAATTATCTTCGCAACAAACTACATGTCCAACATCCAAATTTAGCCTAAATCTACCTGATCCAACCATTTTTATTAGCCTAATTGCATCATCTGTTGTACCAATAAACATTCCCGGCTCTGGTTCAATTGCTATAATAATGTTCTCACCATATTCTAAAAGACTTTTAATATGGTGTGACAAATTTTTCATTGTACTCTCATAGTCACTATTGTCTTTAAGAAAACCACTTGATATAACTACTATGTTTGTTCCTAGGTATTTTGCTATTCTAAAAGCTTTCTGTATGCACGAAATACGTAAATTTCTCTTTGATTTTTCCTTTGTAAGAAGTGAAGGCTCATATTTTTCTGCACTCAACAAATCAGACGCACCCGTGGCAATATTAGACACTTTTATTTTTTCTTCTGCAAGTACATTCTTTATTTTTTCCAATGAACTATCTGTTACTGAAAAAGGATTAAAAGAATCCTTATCCAAAGATAACTCAATCCCATCGTAATTATACCTTGCCACCTCACGTATAGCAGTTAATACATCTAACGAACGTAAACCATTTGAATTATAAGCAAATTTAAACATATATCCTCCCTAATCAATAAATTATTCAAAATATTTTAATAGTCAATGACATTCACAATAATCTCCGCCACTTCTCTTACTATTCCATTTCCACCACTGACGTTTGCAACATACTTCGAGATTCTCTTAATACACTCGGAAGCATCTGAAGGACAACAACCTAACCCTACAATTTCCATAACTTCTTTATCATTTATATCATCGCCAATATAACATACATTGCACAACTCAATACCATATAATTCACAGTATCTTTTAACAGCTTCAACCTTATTATTGCATCTTCCTTCATATATATCCACTTGCATTTTCTTAGAGCGACGCTGTATTAGTTTCACATTTTCCCCAGTAATGATTCCAGTTATTATTCCATGTCTTTTCAGAATCTCAAATCCAACTCCGTCTCGCGTATTAAACCGTTTTAACTCATCACCTTTCTCAGAGTAAATCATCCCGCCATCTGTTAAACATCCATCACAATCTGTTAAAAGCATTTTTATTTCTGGGAATCTATTTGTATTTAAATAGTTTCTTCTTTTCAATAGTGACTCTACTATTGTCCAATCATTTGGTTCATCTAGTTCATAATATGAAGATTCATCCATCTCAATAAGTTTAATATTTCCTGATACACGATTTTGGCTTTTTAGCAACTCATATCTAGAAGTAATATAAAATGCCCCATTTTCCACCAAATAACCTTCAAAATTTTGTCTCCTAGGTCGATGAAATATATCATAATTCATTGAGCGCCCCAATCCATCATTATCCTGTTTCCACAAAAACCTTTTTTGCCTGACAACCGAAACTACGCTATCAGTATCATCTTCACAAAACACTTTAAATCCCCTATCAAGATCCTTGCCAGTAAGAAGAGGTGATGTTGCCTGAATTAACACAATATTATTAAAATTATATTTTGAAGCAAACTCTAACATAACCTTTTCAGTAGATGCGTAATCGGTTGCATTCTCCTGTGAACGTTCAATTACTATTACCTTATCTAATCCTCCATCTTTTTCCTCTTTTTTGCATAACTCTATTCTACTTCTAATTATCTCACTGTCGGTAGCAACATATACTCTATCAATGCTTTGGCATTCACATGCCGCTTTCAAAGACCAGTATACCAATGGTTTTCCACAAATCATTTTTACATTTTTTAATGGAATTGATTTACTCCCTCCTCTTACAGGAATAAACGCAACATTCATCTTATATTTCCTCCGCCAAAAGACTAATAGCAATAATCCGTCTGATTCCTTTCTCAATTGCCTTTACTACAACATCTTCATCAACTCTAATTTGCCACATACCATCCATTTCAGAACATTCTCCAATTTTTTCTAGAACAACATACTTCGTTCCTTCTCCTGTTCTCTTGTTATCATTCTTTATTATGTCACAAATTTCTGACACTGATAACTTGCTAAGTATCTTAATATTTTCATTATTACAAAAAATTAAATCTCCGAGGACACTATAATGTATCTCAACATCTTCCAAACTAATTTTGTCCAATTCATAGCTAATTTCAGCAGCTATACACATACCAATTGCTACTGCTTCACCATGTATTATTCTCCCGTCAGTCATAAACTCAATTGCATGTCCAAAAGTATGACCATATTCAAGAATAACACAATAATCTTTTTCTGATGGATCCCTAAACAGTATTCTGTTTTTCGACTGTGTAATCATTTCGAATAAATCAAATAGTTCTAAACTAGAAAAGTGTTTTTTGCCTTTTATAAAAGAAAACAGTTTATCCACTATATCTATATCCTGAATCATTACATTTTTCACACCTTCAGTAATTGCTGCTCTTATATTTCGAATTGATTCCGTTTCACTATACTTTAAATCTGTCCAAACAAATAGTGGTGCATAATATCGACCAATCTGATTCTTCCCATAATATCCATTGACACCTTGTTTATTACTCAACGAACTATCTGTCATCCCCATAAAGGTAGTCGGAATTTCTATGTACGATATTCCCCTATATATCAACCCAGCCACAAGACCACTTATATTCCCTACACATCCACCTCCAAATCCTATAACAATACTGTCTTTTGATATGTCTCTTCTAATCATTTCACAACATATTTTATCAACATTTTTTAATGTTTTATGCTTTTCAGATCCATTTATTAGTAATACCTCACAATCTACTTGGTGTAATATAAGTTCATTAACAAATGTCTCTCCGTGTGCATGAAATATGTTGTCCTCAGAAACAAAAAACACTTTGTCAAAAGAATAATTTCTTAAAATATCATAAAAACTCTTAACAATGTCATAGCCATAATATGCCCTTACCTCTGGTTCCAAATGATAATCAATATATTTAATCAGTTCTATTTCATTCATCTTTTATCTGTATGATATTATCTAGTATAACATCACTTTCTCCTTTCCATATGTCTATTCATACCTTGCTATATGTTCTATCTTATTCAATCACATAATCATAGTTCCTTATTTTATCACAAGTTACCCCACTCACTTCTTTAATCGCATCAAATGTTTTTTGTAATGAATTCTGTACAAACAAATACTCCTTTTGATCATCACTTATTTCGCCTCTTTTATATTTTTTTAATCCATCTATTAGTCCATCAATTTCTGAATAAACATGGATTAGTGATATTTTCTTGCTTAACTCAATTATATCTTCTGTTCCATATTTATTTCCTAAAACAAAAATATCTTTTTTGAAAGCCAATGCTTCATACATACAGGTCGAATTAACGCCTATCACATACATTGCATCAGCAAAAAAAGAATATATACTTTTCTTCAATCCAGCTACAACGTTAACACCTTTATCCTCAAGATTTTTATACAATCCACTGCTATACGAAGCATATTCAAACGGATGAAGTTTCAACACAACTTCAATATCCTTAAACTCAGGTATCTCAGATAATCTGTCTGCAATATTGTAAAACAGCTTACTAAATCGAGATTGTGATACAATTAATATCGACTTGTTAATATATTTTTTTTTAGAATAATCTGCCAATATTTTTTCCAAATGTATGTTTCCAGTTGCCACAACATTAGTTTGAGGTATATGTCTATTTTTTTTTCCATTCCAAAAAGCTCCAAAGGTGAATACATAGTCTGGTAAATAATCGTGAAAATGTTTTTCCTTATAGGTGTACATTATTGGCTCATATTCTCCGGTTGCACCATGTTGTAATTCTATAACAGGAATCTTATTTTGATGTGCTACCATATTAAGAGCAGATATTTGATTCTTTGGAGTATAGATTTCAATTATTGCTTTTGGTTTTACTTGTGCAACAATTCGTTTATAGAACTTCAATGCATCTCGTTCAAAAAAAATCGAATCAAACACAATCTCATTAACTTCTTCTGTTTTAATATTAGTTTTTAATACTTTATTGATTCGTTGACACCAGTTATCTATACAATCTCCATAATGTTTTAGGAAATTTCTTTTAAATAACAATTTATTTATCGGCATCTTCAATCTATGCCATATCTCCAATGAATCGGTATAAATCGAATTAACCTTCTTATTAGTAAAATGGCTTTTTAAGTAAGACATATCATCCAACCAATAAGGATTTTCCAATATATAACAATTATTTTCATAATATTCTGATAATTCATCGATTTGTGTACATTGATAATTTCCGTCAATTAATTCCTTTCTGGAATGACTTAAAAAAATCAGGTCCTTATTATCTAATTTTTTATTTGGAGCAAAAGCTTTCCAAACCTGTAAAATTTTAAACAACTTATACTTCATTCCATTCGTGGTGTGTACTCTATTTTCTGTTTTGTAGTACGTCCGCAAAAAACTATCATACACATATTCTCTAACATACTTCCAAACATGAACTCCCTCTATCTCAAAATTTAAACACTCTTTTGATTCAAACTCCAAAAATATTTCTAAAGTCTCATTAATTTTTTTCATCATTAAATATCCTCGTATAATAAGTTTGTAAGCAAGAAAAACAGCTTACAGACTTATTCTTTTTTGATTAGACAGAAGGATAATTCTAAACATCCTTTCCGAAGATTCTTCTTCAATCATGCTGGTTCATCCATTCTCTGTCTATTGGTTATTAAGTTACTTTATATTCATGGTCCCAGATGTTACAATAAGTTCTATAAGAACTGTAGCTATGGTCATTGCTTCATCACTCCTGCAAAGCATTTGCTATTGCTAAGAAAGCATGCAACCCTAATGCTGCCCTAAGACTTATTACACAAATGCTGCATCCTGGTATCTAGCCACCAGCAGGGTATTTCTGCCAGGTATTGCTCATAACGCGAGGTTTAGGCCGGCGCAGTGATCTGGGATAAGCCATGATTACACTTCTTCATTTTTATTGAAAGGTGGTGATGAATCCGTGAAAGAACATATTGATTACCTCTCAACACTGTTTGTTGGGATTGACATTGCATCCCGTATCCATGTTATTTCTGCACTTGATTTCAATGAGAAGTTCTACATCAAGATGAAACCCGTAGAAAACACTCGGGAAGGTGCTGCCCTTATGGAACAGATGATTTCTGATGTGCTAGAGCATAACCATCTGTTCAAATACGTTGTTATCGGTATGGAAGCCACTGGTTTCTATGGTGTCCATCTTGCTAATTATCTTTCTGCCAGTGACCTGCTTGCACCATTCTCTGTCAGGGTTTACTGTCTCAATCCAAAAGAAGTTAAGAACTACAAGAAGTCCTTTAACGACATCGGGAAGAATGATGGCATAGATTCCTATGTGATTGCTGATTTTGCCCGTGTAGGACGTATTGCAATCAAACCGTGGCGCGGCTCCCAATACCTTGCCCTGCAGCGTCTTACCAGACACCGTATGCACATCACTGAATGTATCGCAAGGGAAAAGACTTACAAGCTCAACAACATTTATCTCAAGTTCAGTGAATACGCATTACTCCGTAACTGTATCAGTTCCTTTGATAGAGAACTCAAGGCGATTGATAAGGCAATCCTTCAGACAGTTCAGGGACTAAACCCTGACGACCACACTGTACTGGATTCCATTCCCGGGATCGGTAAAGTTTATTCAGCCGGTATCTTAGCCGAAATTGGTTCCATTAAGGCGTTTCCTAATGCCAATGCTCTTGCAAAATACTGTGGTATCGTTTGGAACGATAATGACTCTGGCGACTTCACAGCCGAAGACAGACACATGAGCAAAGCTGGCAACAGATACCTGCGCTGCTACATCATAGAAGCTGCCGGAAGTGTGATAAGGCACTGTCCCGAATATAAAGCCTTTTATGACAAGAAATATGCTGAAACAAGAAACCATCAGCATAAACGGGCACTCGCGTTGACTTCCCGTAAATTTATACGTCTGCTCTTCGGTCTGCTGGACAAGGGCCAACTCTACTCTCCGGAAAAGAGCAGGTAATCCACACTGTATATCGAACTTACGTTCTTGCCAGGCCGTAGGTCTATTAAGGTTACCCTTTTCCAAGAAAATCTTTTTCATTTTCCTCTTGACATATTACCAAATTGCTTTATATCAAATCAAGTCTATCTGTATTCAAATCAAAAAGATGTACAATTTTTCTAATATTAGATAGCTCCATTGGAATATTAATATTTTCTATTTCAACATATGTCAAAAGGTTCTTAGTTACTTTTGCCCATGTAGCACATACTACTATATTTACTTCATTTGCATATTCTTGTACTCTATTAGCAATAATCTGATTAGCCTTGTTTTTGAAGTTCTTAGCATATTCTTTTACTAACTGTAAATAGTCATGATATCGTTTAACTCTTATATCAGCAAATCTATATGTATGAATATCCCAAAAGTTTTCTTTTCACGAAGTAAACCTTTTTCCCGAAGAATCTCTTCATAACTATATCTATTATAAATATTCAATCTATTATGAAAACTGGTATCATTATCTATCCTCACACGATAAAGAAATTCGTAATTTTCTTTTAGTTCATCGAAAGTCATTGTTGGTACTATTGTTATAAAGCCAACCTCAACCCTGATGCCCCGTTTTCTAATCGCATATATAGCCTCTTCTCCATCTTGTACTGAAACTCCTTTTTGCATCTCATCCAAAATTTGTTGCACTCCTGACTCTACTCCTACAAAAATAGTATCCAATCTTTTTAACTCTAACAATCTTTTGTCTTTCACATTAT
Source organism: uncultured Clostridia bacterium (assembly GCA_948467395.1). Taxonomy (GTDB): domain Bacteria; phylum Bacillota; class Clostridia; order Lachnospirales; family Lachnospiraceae; genus Eubacterium_F. Next base: position 50,730 of record CAOKDX010000021.1, read on the forward strand.
TTGCGCGTAGATATATTCTAAACTTGAGTACTAACTTACGCATTTTCACTTCGTCTATAAAATCTCGAAGCCATTTTGGGCTATTTAAAGAATAATCGTAAAAGATATCATCATGAAACTGGATATACTCCACACCATACTTGTTAATAAGCATTTCAATTTCATCAACAACTAACTTTGCACTTCTACAAATCCTTTTCCTGTAGTCATACGCACGATGAATAGAACAGAAACTACATTCCATTTTTCAATAAAGTTTGGGGCAACCAATAACACGTTAAAGCATTTATCCATATCTCGACCTTCATGTCTCTATATGTTATTTATTTTCATTTTCTATTATCTGATTAATTATCTCAACGCATTCATACGCATAACAGCTATTTCCTGTTTCTCTTGCTAACATAATTGAATCCGCATTTTGTCGTACAGCTAAAGCAACATCTGACAGTTCTGCTCGATTAACAATTCCTGATTCTGCATATCTTTCAAAAAACTCAGTTGCAATAATAAGAATTTTTTTCTTGGATTTACATATGTTTGCCAATTCCATCTGTATCTGAGGTAATTTGTAAGGATCTATACACAAAAGAAGATCTCCTCTTGCAATCATTATTCCATCTGAATTATCAAGCAATTCATCAATATTTTTCAATCCAAGTCTACTTTCAATCTTACAAATAATCTTAATTCTATTATTTTTCCAGATATTAAAAAGTTCTTTACGTACTATCTCTATCTGTTCTTCGTTTGATGCAAATGAAATTGCCACTTTATCTGGACACATTCCTTCGTCCTTCATCTTACGCAAATATTCCATATCAATTTCATCTATAGAACTAAATACAATATCACTATCTGGAAAGCAACTTGATGAGCCAGTCTTTACCCATTTATCTGATTTTGCACATTTCACTAAAATACTATTTTCACAAATTGACTCTACTATAAATACCACATGACCATCTCTAAAAGTGACTCTATCCCCTACTTTTATACTAGATATCATATTCTTAAATCCAGGCAATGGAATATTGACATAATTATTGATATTCTCAACTTGCTCATCTCTATCATATATGTTTGCATACTCATTGACTTTATATGTATACTCATCCATCCCATCTATTCTTGGTCTTGAAGATGGCAAATCTAGCAAAACATCTATTTTTTCATTCATTCTTTCAGCACCAGCAAGTGCATTTCGATAGTATCCTACAAAATCACGAGTTCTCAATCCCATATGAATTCTAAATTGTTTTACGCCTCTTTTTATCATTTCTTCCGCTTGTTGTACTGTCTGCAATGTTGGTCCCATAGTAGCTAATATTTTTGTATTTCCCATCTTCTTTTTACTCTCCATTTCTATTTTTTTTTGTTGTAACATTCGTGAAATAAAATCAATACATTTCTTCGAATTTGGACTTCCGCCCACTTCTCCAGCAAACATCAGCATATCTGCTCTTTGATACATGGCTAGAGATACATCATTAAGTTCTGGTGAACAAATTCGTCCATTTTGCGCTAATTCCTCCAAAAACTGTGTGGCTATACATATCGGAACATTGCAATTTATTGCTCTTGCTATTAACTCTTGTTGAACTCTTGGCAAGTCTGCATATCCCATTGCTGCGCCTAAATCTCCCCTTCCAATCATCACTGCATCAGCCTCTGCAAGTATCTCTGAATAATTCTTTACTCCCTCTAAATCCTCAATCTTTGCCATAATATTTACAGGGCCATTCATTACATTTTCCAAATACTTTCTGGTATTTACAATGCTTTGTTTATCGTGACAAAATGAAATAATAAATCTGTCAATAAATACTCCTCTATCTACGAGTAATTTAAGAAAGGCACGTACATTCTCATCAATAATCTCATAACTTAATTCTACATTTGGTATCAATACTGATTCCGAATTATACAAAATCATACTTTCACTGGTACATTTTACTTCAAATCCGTAATAATGTTTTGCAACTATCACACCACAATAACTTCCATCCTTGAAAAGCATTCTATCTCCAATATCAATCTTATTACTATGTTGAAACAGATTTTCGATATATATTGAATAATGCTTAGTCGAAAGAAAAGTCTGATATAAATTATTTTCATAAAAAACCACATTCATTACTTCATTTTTTTTAGTGAAATCTTTTCGTTAATATTTGCATTTGCACAAATACCAACTCGTAACCTTGTTGTTGGTATATCAACATAAATGTTCAGTCTTCTGTTGTTCATTTCTTGTGCAATTAATATATTTTCTATAATCTCCAAATTATTGCGATCCTTTTTCCCTAGATGGATTCTATAATCAAAGCAACCTTTTTTAGCACTATACAAGAAGTCATCCACCTTGCAAAGAGCTTTTCCACATGTAAGCATTATATCACAATTTTTTATTTTGTTATCTATCTTTCTATTTTTACTCACAATCACATTCTCCCATCAACTGAAGTCTTTTATTTTATATACAATATCTTTCATACAGTTGCTGAAGGAATATGTTTTCATAAAATGACTGTCCACAATGAAAAGCATTATCAAATCTATAATTTTTCATAATTGCCTGAATCCGATGTCTTATTAAGTTTTTTGAAATTCTAATATACTCTATTGTTTGATAACGAACATCCATTAACTCAGATATACTCCGTTCAACCACAGGATCATCATAATAATAACGAATTTGATATAAGTATACCTCATATATTTTTTTTGTTTCATCGTCCCCAGATAGTTTTTCCTCTGCACGTACAGCTCTATAAGAGTCAATAGCGTACACCTCTTCAATAAATGCATGTACATCGTTCCTATCAAAAAATTCTAACTTTCGACATTGATCTATGGTAAAGAATTCTAACATAATATTCTCAATATCACAAATATATTTACAAGCAGGTGGCCAAATAATTGCATATGCAATTTTTCCTCTTTCATAAAAAAGTTTTCTCATTCTTTGTACAATAAAATTACATTCTTTTATGGTAAACCTTTCAACAAACCATGATAATCCATACTGTACCTGCTGATAAAAATCATAACTGTCAACGATATCATCGCAAATTACATATTGCACATTGTTATACAAAGCAAGTGCCAATCGATGAGAACCATTCTGTAATCGCCCATTATAATTAAGCTCTATAGGATATTTTGAACTTAAGTATCCATTTTTTTCCACAGAATGTATTAATTCCATAAATTTTTGCAAACTATCCTTATTCTTTGCTTCCTTAATAGTTGGTTTTTGCTCGAATCGTAATTTCTGCATTTTGTTATATAAATCGAATCCAACAGAGTTTTTATTGTAGTGTTCCTCAATAGCAAGAATGCGAACAATAATATCATACCTATTAAATCCTTCCTCCCCTATTTCTTGCAATAAGAAAGCATCTACTATTCTCTCAAAAGGAGTTACATCCATTTTTACAATCATCCCTCTTTATCATATTCCAACTCAATGCTGAGTTAACCAAAATCACTATACATCATCTAATCAACCATTTCTTATATATTTCAGTTTTCGCCTTTGAGTTTCCTCAATTGGTAATATTCGCTTATTTTTATAAGTCAATGCTCTGTGCAACATATCAACATCATCAACCAATTGCTTAATTTCATTTGGCAGTAATGATGCCTTATGGTCTGTTCCTTTCCATTCCTTATCTAAAGTAAAATGCCTTTCAATAATTCCTGCACCAAGAGCAATCGCCGCGACATCCAAATTGCATCCAATATGGTGACCTGAATAGCCGATCATTTTTATTATTCCATGATAAGACTCTTTTAATCTTTTTATTTCCAACATACACATTTCCTCATATGGTACTGGGTAACCAGACGTGCATGCATATAAAACCAAGTCCTTGTTTCTTTTTAATTTTGTAAACAATTTTATTATTTCTTTCTCTTCTTGTATTGTTGTCATTCCTACTGAAACATGTATTTCACCTTTATAGTTCCTACAAAGCCATTCGAGCATCTGATAATTTGTATTTGACGCCGAAGGTATTTTTATATATTGGGGATTCAGTGATGCTATTTCAACCGCTGATGTCAAATCCCAAACAGAGGCAGAATATAAAACATTATGTTGTTTACAACACTCCATCAACTCTATGTGCTGGTCAACAGAAAACTCTAACACCTCTCTATGTTCACCATAAGATTTTCCAAATGAATTCGCTGGACATGGATGAGGAGCATTATATTGCTCTTCAGTCAACAATTCGCGAATACAACGCTTTTGAAATTTCACTACAGTAATATGACATTCTGAACTTGCAACCCTAATCATTTCTTTTGCTATATCCATATTTCCCATATGATTGCATGCTATTTCAGCAACTATACAAGGCTTTGCATAAATATCCATTGTTCCTCCTTATTACCATTTTTATTAATGTTTTGTGTTAATTAGATCCTCAGCATTTCAATATATATTTCATTAGGATATATTTCATTGAGATAAAACAACGTAAAATAGCATTGTTTTCTCATTGTATTTTCAATATCAATATGATTACACATTGTTGTTTTCAACGAATACATTGATATTGTAAACACCGCTCCCTTTATAGCGTCAACAGTTCAGTACAACAGACACCCTAAAGGAATAACTTCAACCCCGCTTCTATTAGACGAATGAAACTAATACCGACATATTTCCTGACATAGAACTTTCCTTTGCTTGGCTTGTAAGGATTAAATGGTCACCTTTATTTATCTTCTGACCGTTGATTGTACCAGATCCTTTTATGATTGATACATTGAGAAATGGCTTGTCATTTTCAAATGTAAACGTGTCTTTGATTATGTATTTCTTCATTATATAATGCTTGCACTCCACAAAGGTTGTTATTTCTGTAGAACCAATCACCTCAGTAGTTGGCTTTACTGGAAAATCCTCGTGTGGTGCACTGATACAAGCAATACTGTCTTCGATGTGAAGCGGTCTAAGCTGTCCATTGCTCAAACGGTCATAATCATATACTCTATATGTCACAGTGCTTGATTGCTGTGTCTCAATCAATAGTGTTCCACCCTTGATTGCATGAAGGCATCCTGGCTCAATCTGGAAAAAATCACCCGGCTTGATTGATTTAACTCTGATCCAATCATCCCATCTTCTTTCCCTAATCATTACTGCCAAGTCGTCCTTAGCCTTTGCATTGTGCCCTACCACTATTGTTGCATCCTCGTCACAATCTAAGATATACCAGCATTCTGTCTTTCCTAATGAACCATTTTCATGCTCTGCTGCATACTTATCATTTGGATGAACCTGAAAACTTAAGTCATCTGCTGCACCAATTAGCTTTACAAGAAGCGGAAATACTTCTTTTTTGATATTCCCAAATAATTCTCTGTGGTTCTTGTAAAGCCATGATAAAGTATGCCCCTCAAATGGCCCACCTACTATTTTACAATCTCCATCTTGATGAGCACTGATTCCCCAACATTCACCTGTCTTATCGCCAGCTTTTTCATAGCCAAATTCATGAAGAGCCTTTCCTCCCCATACAGCATCCTTAAAAACCGGCTCAAGCCTAATTATTTCAAGATCCTCTGACTTATGCGCTTTTGCAAAATCATTAGCCTCACCTGCATGTTTTATATCAAGTCCTGTTAACAACAACGGCTGCCCCCCTCATTTGCGCACCGCACAGCCATGGCACGGCCCAGTCCTCGTGATGAGCCAGTGATCAATACCACCTTTTCGTGCAGATTTAATTCCATATGTGATCAGTCCTTCTTGTCCTTAATGTATTTTAACAGTTCATTATATTTCTGCAGCACCTCGATATCCAGATCCTCCAGGTCAAATTCAATATCAAATACCGTCTCAATTTCCACGACCAGTTCCACATCAGCAGCGAATCAAGACCGAAATCGGCCATCAGGTCACATTCCGGATTCGAAAACAGATTTTCTGCCTCCTCTGTAAGATCCATCCTTGCAGTCTTTAAAATAATTTCCCTCAATCTTCTCGCTGTCTCATTCATTTTCAATCCTCCTGATCTTACCGTATAAGTCTTTTCAATGTGATCTGCCACTTCGATCACACTTGGAATTTTCTGTATCTCAAGATTTGCCTTGCAATACTCATATAGATCTTTGACATCCAGATTCTCTTCCATGTAAGGCACAATACGTGCGGCGGGTATCTCTCCCAAAAACTTATGTTCCTGCTTTTTCCTCGTACAACGATCTCGCCGTCAGTACCGGACGGCATCTCCTGATCATATTCATCAAACACCTTCACGCTGACACCCGGAATCGCTTTTCCGACGGATCCCAGTTTCCTCCTGGCATCTTCCGGCAGCAGACATGTGACACGGGGATTGGCTTCTGTCTGCCCATAGGTCTGGACAATGCGGCAATGGTACTGAGAATCTGGTTCCTTTTGCTGTTTGCTTCTATCGGTACGATCACCCTGTCCATGTAGGCGGCGGAAAAATAAGCGATCACATAATTGACCGAGT
>CAOKDX010000022.1 GCA_948467395.1 uncultured Clostridia bacterium
GGCTCCGTCTGCTCCCGTCGGGCCTGTGGCTCCATCCGCTCCTGTCGGGCCTGTAGCACCCGTGGCTCCGTCTGCTCCCGTCGGGCCTGTGGCACCCGTGGCTCCATCTGCTCCCGTTGGACCTGTTGGGCCTGTTGGCCCGGTGGGACCTTCATCTCCTGGACAGCCTTTCGGTCCTTGAGGGCCGATCGGTCCAGTCACACCCTGAACACCCTGCGGACCAGTTACCCCCTGAGGGCCTATAGAACCAGTAGTTCCTGTTGGACCCGTTGGACCTGGAATACCTCTAGGACCCTGAGGGCCGATGTCTCCCTGTGGTCCCGTCGAGCCGGTCGGTCCGATTGGACCCGCTGGTCCCTGAGGGCCAATATCTCCCTTAGGACCTTCACAACCTGGATCACCTTTTGGGCCAATATCTCCACGTACCCCCTGAATTCCCTGAATACCCTGTGGTCCTGCGTAACCTCTCGGACCTGCATAACCTCTTGGGCCAGTGTTTCCAGTAGGTCCTACTGGACCTGTATTTCCTCTGGGTCCTCTTGCGCCGGGCGTACCAGGTATCCCCTGCGGTCCCATAGGACCCTGGTCTCCTCTGTCACCCTTAGGACCAGGACAACCGGTATCTCCTTTGATCCCCTGTGGTCCCGCAGGCCCCTGATCCCCTTTAGGCCCCGCAGGGCCGCGTTCACAGCAGGGAGGAGGACACGGATTTTGACAGCAGTTTCCAAAAGCACTTTGATTCATGTAGATCACATCCTTCTTCGTATTTTAAGAAAAATAATCGTAATGTATCTTTCTCTTCCAGTATTTTATGCAGCTCTATGATTATTGCTACTCGGTGTTGAAAAACAGATTTCGCGTTCTATTTAAAGATGCTGCCGGAAATTACAAGCTGTCAAAATACCGCTTGTTATAAAGATATGCCTGGGAATATGGCTTACAGGCTCCTGCTCTTTCATTGTACTCTTCCGCCTTTTGAGGATCTCCTAATTTGTCATAACATACACATAACTGTAAAAGAGGGACATAGTCATAGCAGTCAGGCAGCATAAATCCGCCGGAATGTTCATTTTTAGGTGTGTTCAAAGCCGTTTCATACCAATAGATGGCATTGTGATAATTCCCACGTTCAAGAAAATATTTTCCAATCTCACAACACAATTCAGCTCTGGGCAGATCAAAACTCATGCTGCGCAAAAGAGAGAGCAACGCCGATTCTTGCTGCCCCATCTGGTAATAACAATTAGCACAAATCAAACATGCCTCTATTTTATTTTCTATCCATCCTTCCGCAGAGAGCAGAAATTTTTCTAGTACAGAAACAGCCTCATTGTATTGTCTATGATAGTATAACTCCCGGCCATAATAGTATTGCTGCCTTGGCTCCAAAGTTTTTCCTTCTGCAATCATCTTCTGGTATATATTGAGATTCCGGTCAGGATCTCCACCCCCTATTTTTTTGTGACAGACCGCAATATCGGAATACATTATCCTGCCATTCGGAGGAATCACTTCGTGGACCGCCCCAATCCATTGGTACTCCTCACAGTTTCTGATCCACCTTTCCCTGAAATAGGAAAAGGACGGCCTGCCAGCCTCATCAAAAGAGGTATTATACTTCATCATTACAATATCTATATCTGGCGACAGCGAGTCCTTTAACTGCAGAAATTTGTCTTTTTCCGTCTCCTCTAAGATATCATCCGCATCCATCCACATACAATAGTCCATAGACGCTTTCGCAAAAGAATAATTTCTGGCATCAGAGAAGTCATCCTTCCATGGATATGAATAGACTCTTGAAGTATAACCAGACACTATTTCCACCGTATGATCCGTGGAGCCGGTATCTACAATTATAATTTCATCTACGAGTTCTGCCACACTGTCGAGACAGCGTGCAATATGCATTTCCTCATCTTTGACGATCATACAAAGACTGATTGTCGGCATAATATTTCACCTCTCCCCATTCTGATCTATTGTCTGCAGAGCTTTTCAATACTCATATTCATGTTGATTCTGGAAACGCCTTCGGATGATTGCCATACAAAATGAAGTGTGGAACCGGCTGGTACCCCAATGATAAAATATCTTGATATCACTAGCATTTCCTTCCGTTTTACTGCCTCTGTATATGCAGAATATACAGTCTGAGTGCAGTCATTAAATATGGGCGTAAGCTTTATAAAGCCATGCTTTCGCATCACTGTGGATATATAATAACTGATCGCATAGTACCCTGGCGTCAGAACAACGGAACAGCGATTGCAGAGGGAAATATTTTGAGTGATATCCGGTATCTCCATTTTAAGTGGAAGCCTGGCACTCTCCGGCAGGCTCAGCTCTCGCCCGAGAAAAGTTGCGAATATACTATTTTGAGGATAACCTGGTGGTCCCACCGGCCCCTGCGCACCAGGTTCGCCTCTTGGTCCCATTGGTCCAGTAGCACCCTGAGGGCCTTGAGGTCCAGTAACTCCCTGCGGTCCGGTCTCCCCGCGTTCTCCCTGACAGCCGGGCGGCCCAGGCTCTCCTCTCGGTCCCATTAGGCCGGGCACTTCCTCTGATTCTATTGGTAAAACAGTATTTTTCCTTATACCGAATCGATTCAATTGGTAATTCTTCCAGTTCATATTCATGTTATTGACTTATTGCCACCTCCCGTGTATATCATCATTTCATTAACCTGATTACAATAAATTATATGCATAAAATATAATTTCGCTTTAAAACAATGAGAGGTGTTCCAGACTATACTTTTAATTAACAACGCAAAAAAGCCAATACATCTATTTCCATAGATATATTGACCTCTAATGCCATACTTCCATCAATATGTTCCTATAACTGAAATTCTTCGGTTTAACGAAACTTAACACCTATTCAGCTTTCGCAAGAATCTCTTTCTTGTTGTAGCTTCCGCAGCTTTTGCATACTCTGTGAGGAACCATAAGGGCGCCACACTTGCTACATTTCACCAATGTAGGAGCAGTCATTTTCCAGTTTGCTCTGCGTTTGTCTCTTCTTGCCTTAGAAGATTTATTCTTAGGACAAATACTCATGCCGATTACACCTCCTCTGAAATTTTCAACACTTTTATCATTATATAGGCTATAAATTCAAATGTCAACTACTTTTTTACAATAATGCCACAGTCTCCCTGGCGATGGCCAGTTCCTCATTTGTCGGGATCACAGCAACCGTTACCTTGGAATCTGGTGTAGAAATAATTTTTTCTTCCCCGCGCACCTTATTTGCTTCCAGATCAAGAGTAATACCCATATATCCAAAATGCTCCAGCACTTTTCTGCGGACGATCGACGTATTTTCGCCAATCCCCGCTGTGAATACAACAGCGTCCACGCCGTTCATGGCTGCGATATAAGATCCGATATATTTTGCCGTGCGGTAACTAAATACATCAATCGCTAATTCTGCTTTCTTATTTCCCTCGTCCGCAGCAGCCTCCAGATCACGGAAATCACTGGACAATCCGCCTGATATACCATACACACCTGACTCTTTGTTCAGGATCACCATAACATCCTCCAAGGATTTATTGAGACTGTGTGCCAGATATTCTACCACTGTAGGATCCACATCGCCGCAGCGGGTTCCCATCACAAGTCCTTCCATAGGGGTCATTCCCATACTGGTATCCATAACTTTGCCGTTCTTTACTGCGGATATGCTCGCGCCATTTCCCAGATGGCAGACAATCACTTTCGAATTTTCAGGATCCAGCTTCAGCATGTCCACAGCGCGCTTGGATACAAAGCTATGGCTGGTACCATGGAAACCATAACGGCGTACTTTATATTTCTCATAATATTCATAGGGAAGACCATACATAAATGCTTTTGGATCCATTGTCTGATGAAATGCCGTATCAAACACACCTACATTCGGCACCCCTGGCATAATTGCCTGGCAGGCCCGGACACCAATCAGGTTTGCCGGATTGTGCAGTGGTGCCAGAGGATTACACTCCTCCACACCCGCGATCACTTCCTCATTTATTACAACAGAAGAGGTGAATTTCTCACCACCGTGCACGAGACGGTGACCAACAGCGTCAATCTCCTTCAGATCCCGGATCACGCCATAGTCGGCATTTACCAGGGCATCCAGCACCATACGGATCGCTACCTCATGATCCGGCATATCCTTATTGATGACTACCTTCTCGCCGCCGGCAGGCGTATGATTGAGCCTTCCGTCAATGCCGATCCGTTCACAAAGTCCCACCGCAAGAACCTGCTCAGTCTCTGAATCGATCAACTGATATTTCAGTGATGAACTGCCACAGTTAATTACTAATACTTTCATATCCTCGTCTCCTCCTCGTACCCGTATGGCACATATTTTATTTCAAATTTTTTGAAAAAAATGGAATTTACCGCATTTAATTATACGCCTGCGCTCCCCAGATTGCAAGCAGGAATTTAATGGATTATGCCTGTTGATTATGCCTATATAAATGTACTCTTTGAATCTCTGATGTACTGGAGTTCCGGACTTTTTACATTTACCTTCATGCCTGCCGGTATGGAATCTACAATAAAAGCATTGCCGCCAATGGTCACCCCGTTGCCAATAACCGTCTCCCCTCCCAGAACGGAGGTTCCAGAATAAATTGTAACATGGCTGCCTATCGTAGGATGCCGCTTCTCCCCCTTCAACAGCTGTCCCCTCTTGGTAGAGAGCGCCCCCAGTGTAACTCCCTGATAAATCTTGACATGCTCCCCAATCTCCGTCGTCTCACCAATCACGATCCCCGTTCCATGGTCAATGCAGAAGTACTTACCAATCACTGCTCCTGGGTTGATATCGATTCCCGTCAAACTGTGTACATGCTCCGTCATGATCCGTGGAATCTGCGGCACCCCCAGCACTACAAGCTCATGGGCGATACGATAGACGGTGATGGCATGGATCCCCGGATAGGAAAATATGATCTCATCGGTACTGTATGCCGCGGGATCGCCGTCGAAGGCAGCCTGTACATCTGTCACCAGATATTCCCGTATCTTCGGTATGCTCTCCAAAAATTTCTGGACAATCTCATCTGCCTGGGACGCGTGGCCGGACCGTGGACAGAAATCACAGTCATCCGCCGTCCCCAGCGCCCTTGCCACCTGTTTCTTCAGATGGTACTGGATAAACTCAATGCGCTGTCCAACCAGATATCTGACATATTCGCTCCTCACCCTGTTTTGGTCAAAGTACCCTGGAAACAAAACCTTTCGCAGCTCCTCAATGATTTCAATGACAATTTCCTTATTAATAATATTTTCCTCGTCAATCCGGACGGTCATTTCATGCTCCCGGTAGCTGTCCAAAATGCCCTCTATGATCTTTTCCGATCTCTCCCCCATGATATTCAATACTCTCCTTTCAAGAAATTATCGATGCTTCCCCCAATAAATCTGCCCCACTGTGCCCGGCCCGGAATGCGAGCCGAGAACCGGTTCCAGAATCTGTATACGGGTTTCCTTTATCTTCACCCTTTGACGAATCCGTTCTGCCAGATACTCCGCATCCGGCAGACAATCCCCGTGTACGATATAGATTATCTGCTCCCTGGAATCAATAATATTTTCCTGCAGCTGCTCCGCCATAATGTCGAGGGACTTTTTTCGTCCCCTTGTCTTTCCCAGCACCGCGAAGCTGCCATCATCATCCACACGCAGCAGAGGCTTTACCTTCAATGCAGCTCCCAGTACTGCTGCAGCCGTTCCAATCCGTCCACCCCGCTTAAGATAAAAGAGATCCTCCACCGTAAGCTCCTGCCGGAGACAGAGACGGTTTGACTCCAGCCATTGTTCGGTCTGACGAAGGGAATATCCCTCTTCCCGCATCCGGGCGGCCCTCATCACCAGGACTCCCTCTCCCAGGGAAAGAGACAGACTGTCCACCGCCGCCAGCCGACGGTCAGGATATTTTTCCTGCAGCTCCTCAAATACAAAACGCACTACCTGAAAAGTGCCGGATAAAGCAGAGGAAAGACCAATATAAAGGATATCCTTTCCTGCCTTTAAAAGCTGTTCTGCCTCCCGTTCCGCCTCCTGTCCATTTACAAGGGACGTCTGGATTTCTTTCTTCTCCCTCATCATCTCGTACACCGGGCCGGCAGATATATCCCTCCCCTTTTCATATCCCCTGTATTCCACCCCATCCACCGTATAAGTCTGTGATAGAACAGTCAGTCCATACTTTCTGATCACAGCTTCGGAAAGATTTGCGGCAGAATCCGTCATTATCTCAAAATTCCATTGTTTGCCCATTCGTTTTTCTCCATACTCAAAAATTTTACCAAGAAAACTTCTATTTGTCTATCGGATCAGCATAAAATTATTAAAAACCATACGATCAACGGCAGATTCCAACCGCCCCGCCGAACTGCCCTGAAGGTGAAAGCGAACTATGATAGTGATCTCCATCCTCTTTCTCTGTCTCCTGCTTCTCTGCCCGGAGACCGCCCTTGCCGGCAGCAAATACGGCGCCGCACTATGGGTCACACAGCTTCTTCCCACACTGCTTCCATTTTTCATCGCCATCCGTCTGTTTGACTCCTGCCTGCCCCGAGTCACACAGAGCCGTATTTTCCTGCTTACCGGTATTCTATGCGGTTATCCTGCCGGTGCCACTCTTGTTTCAAATCAGTATGACAAAGGACTTCTTTCCCGGAAACAGGCCTATTTCTATCTTGGCTTCGTAAATAACCCCAGCCCCATGTTCGTCCTTGTATTCTGTGGGACAACAGTACTGGGAGTTGATTCCCGTCAGGCTGCCATCCTTTTTTTCCTGCTGATCCTCGCCTCTCTGGCCGGCAGTCTGCTCTTCCTGCTCCTTGCTTCAATCCCACATCTGCCCGGACACACATACTTTTCCTTCCGAAAGCAGACACAGCCCGCCGTCTGCCCAGAGGACGCCGCAGCAGACGCTGACACCCTCAGCGGACGTCTGGACAAAATCATCCTGGACAGCTTTATCCTTCTTGTAAAGATTGGCGGCTATGTGATTATCTTCTCCATTTTCGGACAATTTATAAGCCATTTTCCAGGAAGTTCTCCATCCGCCGGAATTCTGTGTTCCGGCCTGTTGGAAATAACAAGCGGCGTCTCCTATCTGCAGACGGCGGCAATATCCCTTCACGCAAAAAAAGCCCTGATGCTGGCAATCCTGTCCTTCGGCGGTCTGTCTGCCGCCGCTCAGACTGGTAGTGTCCTTGCCAGATCAGAACTCTCTATCCTTCCTTATCTGATGGTCAAAGCCGGGAATAGTATCCTCGCATGGCTTCTAATTATTTTCTTTTAAGAATGCATTTTCCGGAACATAAAAATCATCGCTGGTTCCCTCTGCCTGGGTCGCCCCGGTGTCCACCTGTCCCTGGCTGCCCGCTGCTGCCGCCTCAGACTCCGCGGTCTGCTGTTTTCTAAGATATTTGTCCGGCTCCAGCTGAGACAGAAGTTCCTCTCTGTTTACTTTCATCACCTGAATGCTGTTTTTCAGTGCGCTTGCCAGCATAAGGTGCTTATTTTCCGTCTCCCTCAGCGACTCTTCCACATGCCGCTGGGCCTCAGCGAGAAGATCGTTCGTATAAGCAAGGGAGGCGCGCCGCATCTGTTCACTCTCCAACTGCGCCTCCTCCAGAAGCTTCTGCGCCTCTTCCGCCGCCTGTTTCATAATATCCTCTGCCCGCTGGTATGCGGTCTGCACGATCTCATTCTGATCCAGAAGCTGCGCCGTCTGCTGCTGTGCCTGTACTACCATGTCCTCTGCCCGCTTCTGTGCCTCATTCAGGATCCCGTCACGGTTATTAATGATTTTCTGATACCGTTTGATCTCCTCCGGCGCACACAGACGAAGCTCATCCAAAAGGTCATAGAGCTCCCCTCTCTCTACAACAACCTTGTTGGGATATAGCTTGGAAGGTTTACATTCTTCCACATAATTATAAATTTCATCAATTGCCTGTTCAATCCTTGATGGGTTCATCCTTTTCCTCCATTCGCACACGCCCCCGGCGCACGCTTATCTGACCTTTAGAAATATATGCTGATTTGTCTTATATTCCTTCACTTTCATTATCTCATAACGCTCTTTGTCTATATAATCGGGTGTTGTCTCCAGTGCCGATTCAAGAATAACCATCGTTCCCTGCCTGACAATCCGGGAATCTGCCAGAAGCTCCAGTATCTTTGGTTCAAAATCCTTTCTGTAGGGCGGATCGGCATAGACAATATCAAAGATCTGCCCCATGCGCTCCAGCCTGGAAATGCCATATGTCACTTCCACCGGGAGCACCACCGCCTGGTCATTCAGCTTCGTTTTCGTCAAATTCGCTTTGATGCAGCGCAGCGGCTCTTTTCCAAATTCAACAAAATATGCCTCTTCGGCTCCCCGGCTCAGCGCCTCAATGCCAATTCCGCCGCTCCCGCTAAACAGATCCAGAAACATACAGCCTGGCACCTCTGTCTGTATTATGCTAAAGAGCGTCTCCTTAATCCGGTCTGTCGTAGGTCTTGTATGCTGTCCCTCTGGTGTTACAAGAGGAATCCTTCTCGCCGTCCCTGCTATTACTCTCATAGTGACCTCCATAACTATTCTTATTGTATATGATAGAAACGATTTTTTCAAGGACAGATTTTTCCATTGGGCAATCTGGTCAGAGCGTGTCCGAGTGACAGCAGGGAACGACTCAAAGCGTAACCTTTCCAAGATAGGTTTCCACCTTATCCTTCAGCCGGTAATTTTTCCTGTAGAGAAGGATAATCTCATCCTCCGTAAATGCCTTCGCCTCTTCCCCTGCCTGCCGCAGAACGGCGGCATCTTCAAAAATATCTGCCAGTGCAAAGAGCTGGTCACCACTCTGCCGGATTCCAAATAGGTCTCCCTGTCCCCGGAGCTTTAGATCCTCTTCCGCTATATAAAAGCCATCGTTGGACCCGGCAAGAACTGCCAGACGCTCTCCCGCCTCTTTCGATTCTTGTCCCGTCATAAGGATACAATAGGACTGTTCACTTCCCCGGCCCACGCGCCCACGGAGCTGGTGAAGCTGGGCAAGTCCGAACCGTTCCGCATTCTCAATCATGATCACCGTGGCATTCGGCACATCAATCCCCACCTCAATCACCGTGGTGGATACAAGAATATCTGTCTCCCCCCGGGCAAAATGTTCCATAATCTCATCCTTCTGAGCCGGTTTCATCTTGCCGTGCAGGCCCTCTATCCTCACATTATCCGGAAAAATATCCTTCAATTCTTCTGTATATATCGTGACATTTTCCAGATCATTCTCTTCACTCTCTTCCACCATAGGGCATATAATGTAAATTTGATGCCCCTCCCGGATCTGTTTCATCATAAAGCGATATGCCTGGGGACGATAGTCGGTATTGACAACACAATTTTTAATCGAAAGCCTGTCCGCCGGGCGCTCATCGATCACCGACAGATCCATGTCCCCATAGAGGATCAGCGCCAGTGTCCGTGGTATCGGCGTCGCACTCATGGCCAGCACATGTGGCTCCTGTCCTTTTTGAAAAAGAATTTCCCTCTGCCGGACGCCAAACCGATGCTGCTCATCTGTAATAACCAGGGCAAGATCTGCAAATTCCACATTTTCCTGAATAATGGCGTGGGTCCCCACCACAATATCCCAGTCTCCGGCAGCAATCCTCTCTCTTCCCTCCCGTTTCTGTTTCGCCGTCAGGGATCCCGTAAGGATACCGATCCGCACCCCCCGCACTGAGAGAAACCCACAAAGGCTCTTATAATGCTGACTGGCCAGAACCTCCGTCGGCACCATAAACGCCCCCTGTCCTCCGTTCAGCACCGCCTGGTAGAGGGAAAGAACCGCCACGATGGTCTTTCCGGATCCCACATCTCCCTGCACAAGACGGTTCATCACATATCCGTCCCCCATATCATGTAGAATCTCCTCGTATACCTTCCGCTGTGCCTTCGTCAGGGAAAATGGCAGTTCTTCCAGAAATGCAGCAGCTTCCGGCTTTGGTTCGATTATGTGGATGCTCTGGCTTCTTCCGTTCTTCTTAATGTAGGAAAGCGCCAGCTGATAGAGAAATAATTCATCGAATACAAGCCGGCGGCGTGCCTCTCTCATCTCCGCCTGGTTCGCAGGAAAATGAATCTGATTCAGCGCCTTTTTATAACCGACGAGATTCTGTCTTTTCCTGACCTCTGCCGGCAGATATTCCGTCAAATCCTCTGTCTCTCCCAACGCCGTCTCCAGCGCTTTTGTCACAGCATTGTTCGTGATCCCGAAAGTCAGCGGATAGACCGGCCGCATCCTGCCCACCTGCCGGTAAAATTCCTGTCTCGTATAAATCTTCGGCTGATCCAGTACCAGTCTGCCATTTTTCTTTACCGCCTTTCCCCTCAGAATATAATGGGTCCCCATCCTGAGCCGGTTCCGCAGAAACGGCATATTAAACCAGGTCACCGGAATGGTGCCGGATTCGTCCTGCAGCATCACCGTAAGGATCTTCAAGCGGCCCCGAACCTTCATCTGCGGTCTGGCACTCAGACTGCCTTCCACTGCAGCCATCTCCCCCTCTGCCACAGAGGATATGGGCTGCAATGGCTTAAACTCATCGTAATCCCTTGGATAGTGCTCCAGAAGATCCGCAACGCTGTAAATATTCATTTTATTCAGGCACTGCTCCGCCTTCTCCCCCACTCCTTTAATCTTTCTCACAGAATCTGTCAGCAGCATAGACCAAACGACCTTCCCTATCTTTTCTATATCAACATTTATATTTGAAAAAAGCACCTGCCTTATATGCAAATGCTAACATTTTCTTTGCCATTAAAAATCTGAAAATAGAGAGCTTTATCACCCTTATCAGAATTGCAAAACGAAGGTTCCGGCATACCAAATCCTTACCAATCTGTGTCTTTCTGACTTCGCAAAACAAAATAGCTGCTGCAGATGTTTTGGAAGTAAAAAATCCATCCGCTCTTGATTTTAGAACCAATAGTGGATGAATTTTTATAGAAGTGGACCTGGCGGGAGTCGAACCCGCGTCCAAACCGGAATCCCACGTTCTTCTACTATCATAGTCAGTTGTTCTATTTCCCAAATGGAAAATACTTCCCTTATCCAGTGGAAACTGACATCCACAAGGACTCGGTAGCTTCATAAAATCTCCTGCCTGCGCAAAGCTTAACAGACAGGGTTCCCTGCAAAGGATGATACTGACCCTAAGCTGCAGGACACTTAAGACCAGCAGCCGCCTTTAATTAGGCAGCGTAAGCTAATTCTTTATTATCAGCGTTTAATTTAAAATCTGCGTTTTTACGTGGTCACAGTCCACGGATAGCTTCACCGTCTTCAGCCGGCCTGTCGAAACCAGTACAAGCCCGTACTGTTAGTGCTATAATATCATATACAGAAAGTTCTGTCAAGGTGTGGAAAATTTTACAAATGGCACATCCAACGGCGCCAATTTGAACCCCCGCCGTTGGCTACAGATTCCTCACCTTAAATTCCCGTTCTGCCGCCCTTCTCTGATCCTTTTTTGCGATATCCTGCCTCTTGTCATACAATTTTTTGCCCTTGGCAAGAGCGATCTCCGCCTTGATCTTACTTCCCTTAAAGTATACGCTCAAAGGCACCAGGGTATACCCCTTCTGTTTCATCTTCCCAATCAGCTTGCGGATCTCATACTTATGGAGAAGCAGCTTTCTGACCCGCAGCGGGTCTTTATTAAAGATATTCCCCTTTTCATAGGGACTGACATGCATACCGTACAGCTGCACTTCATTATTCCTGTCGATGCGTATGAATGCCTCCTTGATGCTGCAGTGGCCCTGGCGGATGGATTTTACTTCTGTCCCCACCAGTTCAATTCCCGCCTCATATTTTTCTTCAATGAAATAATCATGATACGCCTTTTTATTGTTGGCGATCAGCTTGGTTGTCTGTTTTCCCATCTGGTCTGGTCCCCCTCTGTTACCATACTAAAGTCTATCGTCCTTGTCAGCCTGTCTACCCTTTCCACCCTAATCCTGACAGTCTGGCCCATGCGGTACTCCCTGCCTGTATGATGACCGGTGACACGATATTTTTCTTCCTCAAAATCGTAGCGGTCATCGGTCATGTCGGCAAGCCGCACCATGCCTTCCACCGTATTTTCCAGCTCCACATAGATGCCCCATGCCGTTACTCCACTGACGACGCCATCGAAACTCTCCCCAATATGGGACTGCATATACTCTGCCTTCTTCAGCTTCTCCACCTCGCGCTCGGCATCATCCGCACGACGCTCCAGCTCGCTTGTCTCTCTGGCCACTCCGGGAAGAATGCTCTGATAGTGGTCATACCGGTTATCCCTTATGCCATGGCGGATATTCTCCTTAATGATCCGGTGGATCTGTAGATCCGGGTAGCGGCGGATGGGTGATGTGAAATGACAGTAATATTGTGTCGCCAGGCCGAAATGTCCCTCATTGACAGTGGAGTATCTGGCACGCTTCATGGAGCGCAGGGTGAGCCGGCTCAGGAATGCCTCCTCCTCCGTCCCGTCAATCTGCTCGATCAGCTTCTGTATCTCTCTGGGATGAACCTCTTCATTTCCCACCTTCATATGATACCCAAAGGCCGCTGTCATCCGGGCCAGTGTCTGTACCTTTTCCAGATCCGGATATTCGTGCGTGCGGTATACAAAGGGAATCTCCAGCCAGAAATATTCCTCTGCCACCGTCTCATTGGCCGCCAGCATAAATTCTTCAATAATCCTTGTGGCCACATTGCGGTCATAAGGCACGATATCCACCGGATGGCCCTGACGGTCCAGCTGGATCTTGCACTCAGCGAAATTAAAATCAATGGAACCATGCTTTTTCCGGTTTTTTCTGAGAAGCGCGGCCAGCTCCTCCATCGTCTCAAACATCGGAATCAGTCTCTCGTACCGCCGGCAGGTCTCAGCCCTGTGATATGTCAGAATATCATTGACATCGCTGTAGTTCATCCTCTCCGTGACATTAAGCAGTGTTTCAGCAATGCGGTGGTTCTGGATTCTCCCCTTCTTATCAAAGGTCATAAAGCAGCTTAATGCCAGCCGGTCCTCCCCGGCATTCAGAGAACAGATTCCATTGGACAGCTTATGCGGAAGCATGGGGATCACCCGGTCCACCAGATACACACTGGTCCCCCGCCTCAGCGCCTCCCGGTCCAGTGGAGAATGTTCTGTTACATAGTGGGACACATCTGCAATATGGACTCCCAGCTCATACCCTCCCTCCTCATTTCTGGAGATGGTAATAGCGTCGTCCAGATCCTTGGCGTCCTCGCCGTCTATAGTAACGGTATCCATCCCCCGGATATCTACCCTGCCGGCAAATTCCGGACTGTCCACATAATCCGGTATTCCCGCCGTCTGACGCATCACACTGTCCGGGAACTCCTCCGGCAGGCCAAAGCTCTTTATGATAGACAAAATATCCACGCCAGGATCATTGATATGTCCCAGAATCTGAGTCACGTGGCCTTCGGGGCTTTTGTTCCTGTCACCAAAATCTGAAAGCTCCACCACGACCTTATGACCGTCTGCGGCATCCAGAGTATTTCCCTTTGCAATATAGATGTCCTGCGTAATCTTTTCATTATCGGGTATAACAAAACAGACATTCTTATTTCTTGTGAAGGTGCCGACGATGGTCTGGTTCTTCCTCTCAACGATCCGGATGATCTCACCCTCACTGCGCCTGGTGCTCCCCTCTCCTCCCTGCCGCGTAAGGCGGATCTGCACCAGATCCCCATGAAACGCATTGGAACAGAGCGGCTCCGGTATAAAGACATCCCGTTCTTCTCCCTCGATCCGGACAAATCCAAAACCTTTTCTCGTGGCCATAAAGGTTCCCGTAAAGATTCGGTTCTCCGGCAGCCGGATCATTCCCCTGCGGTCGATCTCAATCTTCCCCTTCCGGATCAGCTCCTCCAGCATATCATGAAATTCACTGCGTTCTCTTTTGGGAACGCCAAAGAGATTAGCCATTTCTTTCGTCCGTATGGGACGGTAATCTTTGTCCTGAATAAATGACAGGATCATTTCCTCTCTCTCAGCTCTTAATTTTTCTTCCATTTTCATCTCCATTCTTACTCTCATCCAGCCGTATCCTGACTCACAGACAAACTTATGGAGCCATATACCCAAAAACACCCCCTCACACTGTGAAGGAGTGCCTGTTATTGTACAAAATCAATGGATAAATCAATCCAGCCAGTTTGTGCAGAGAACTAACGACAAAGCAACAAACAATACCGACAGAACTCTGGTTATCTTCACCAGAATACCTTCTGCTGAACGACCTTTATTCTTAGTCCAGTATGTATCTGCCGCGCCGGTCATGGCACCCAGACCATTTGTCTTTCCCTCCTGCATCAGTACTACAATAACAAGTGCAACACAGATGATAATATAAGCGATGGTAACAATTGTTTTCAGTGTTGAAGTCATGTTTCTTAACCCTCCTGTTTCTTATTCTGGATAAATGTAGGAATTTTTATTCCTTCCATTCCCTGTTTTTCATTTGACACCGGTCTTTTCGCCGGATTGCGACTGCCAAGCACCGGCATATCCTCCTCCAGCGAACGGGTATTCCGTCCTGAATTCATTGACTGTACGCCAGACACCGGACTTCTTGCCTGTTTATTTCCCTGGAAGCTGTCCAGAAAGCTCAGTCCGCTGCCTCTCTGGGCGGTCGCTGCCGAATTATTCAGAAAACTCGGCGTCCCGGTTCCATATTTCGCATTAAAACTGCTGAGCGGATCCGAAGACTGCGGAGCACTGTCCAGACCGGTGGCGATGATCGTGATCGTCACAGAATCAGCCCGGGACTCATCGTACATAGAACCGAAAATTATAGTGGCCTCTTCCCCGGCAAGCTCCTGTACATAGGACGCCGCTTCATTTGCCTCGATGAGGCTGACTTCACCGGATATATTGATAATAACATGGGTCGCCCCGTCAATTGTAGTCTCCAGAAGCGGGCTTGTGATAGCCTGCTTTACAGCCTCGACACACTTATCGTCTCCCTGACCGCTGCCGATGCCGATATGGGCGATTCCCTTATCTTTCATTACCGTGGTTACATCGGCAAAATCGAGATTGATCAGGGCCGGCGTATTGATCAGGTCTGTAATTCCCTGAACCCCCTGCTGAAGTACTTCATCTGCCTTCTTCAGTGCTTCCGGCATCGTTGTTCTTCTGTCGCAGATGGCAAGCAGCTTATCATTGGGAATCACAATCAGCGTGTCCACACAATCCTTGAGCTTCTCAATACCGCCGGTAGCATTGTTCATGCGGCTCTTACCCTCAAAGCTAAAGGGCTTTGTCACAATTCCCACCGTGAGCTTCCCCATATCCTTGGCAATCCTGGCTACAACCGGAGCCGCACCAGTTCCGGTTCCGCCGCCCATGCCGCAGGTGACGAATACCATATCTGCGTCCTTCACGATCTCGGCAAGCTCTTCCTGACTTTCCTCTGCCGCCTTCTCTCCAATCTCCGGCTTGGCCCCTGCACCAAGTCCTTTCGTCAGCTTCTCCCCTATCTGAATACAGACCGGAGCCTTGCAGCGCTGCAGTATCTGTTTATCTGTATTGATGCAGACGAATTCCACACCTTTTATTCCCTCATCTATCATTCGGTTAACCGCATTATTGCCGGCGCCGCCAACACCGATCACTAATAGATTGGCAGCGGCGTTTTCGGCCTCACTGGTCATAATTTCTAACACAATAGTTCCTCCTTCTATTATAAATAGAAATCCTTATACATAGTCACATATATTATATAATACTTTTTTTTCCATAAATAATCAAGTACTAATTTTCATTTCTGTGAACATTTGCGGCAGCCATCTTTATATCCAGATCAAAACTAGCTCAATGGCGCCATTGAGCTAGTCAGCCCGGTGTCCTTCCCGGTGTGGCCGCAGGCGCTGCCGTGGGTACTGCTGAAGGCGTGGCGGAGGGCGCTGGCGTGGGGGTCTGTTTGAAAATAACAGTCCCCTTTACCTCATAATTGGACATATCAATCGTTCCCTTCCTCCCCTCCTTCTGCATCTGGGAAAGTATGCTTGCCAGAGCAGAAATCTGTTCGTCATAATTGTCTTTCTTCCCCAGATCCACCTGGATATCGCCGCTGTACAAATATGCTTCGCTGTTCTCCCCGAATTGAACCCTGTCCCATGTAATATTGTAGTGCTGGAACAGATTTGCCAGATTGATGATCTGGCTCAGCTGGCTGGCATCCTCCATTTTAATTTTCTTATAAAGGGTAAAGGTCGTCATGCTCTTTGTCTCAAATAGGGGAATCTTTCCCACCGGCTCATTGGCGCTCTGCATCACCGTGCCGTCCTTGTCAAAATATATGTACTGGTTGGAGTAGGCGATACCGGCCACGATGGTTTTTTCAAATAATTTGATATGCACCTCGTTGGGAGACGGATAGGACACCTCATATTCCCTTACAAAATCGAACTGGGGTGTCAGGGAGAACTTGTCCAGAAGCCAGAAACTTAACAGATTTTTCTCCATGAAATTTGACTGGAACATCTCTGCCATCTCCTGCTGGCTGTAATAGGTATTGCCCTCTACCGAAACCTTTTTCACCCGGAAAAAGAAAATACAGAACACGATTATACCAATTACAGCCAGTGGAATCATCCATTTCCCGTATTTCTTTGTTTCTCTTTCTTCCATTCTGTTCTTTCCTTTCTATCCTGCCGGTTCTAATACTTGTTTCCTTCCTGCCCGGATCCCCAGCTTCTGCATCTGTTCCTCCACCGCTTCATAGCCGCGGTAGATATACTGTTCGCCTGACACCCTGCTGACTCCCTCCGCCATGGCAGCGGCAATCAGCAGACCTGCTCCGCTCCGGAGATCATCTGCCTCCACATCGGCTCCGTGAAGCCGGGTCACCCCTGTGATACAGGCCCGGTTACTCACCGCGTCAATATTGGCCCCCATCTTCCGAAGCTGCCGGATCATACGGAACCGGTTCTCAAAAATCCCCTCTTCCAATATACTGACCCCGCTGCCCTTACACAGTGCCGCCATCAGAAGTGACTGCCCATCCGTGGGGAATCCAGGATACGGCTTCGTACACAGATAGGAGACCGGCTGTGGTACACTCTGCTGGGAAATACGGATTCCCACCGGATTGTGCCAGACTTCACAGCCCAGGGCAGAAAGTATCCCCATTTCCGATTTTGACAGTCCCTGCGTAGATTCCAGGAAAATATCGCCGCCGCAGCCCGCCGCCATCATACACCATGTCAGCAGTGCGATACGGTCAGTACCAAGCTGCCACTGAACAGGACTTAGACACCGCACACCCTGGATTTCAATCTGGGATGTGCCGTCACCCTGGATCCGGGCTCCCATCCGGCGCAGAAATCCACAGAGTTCGATGATTTCCGGCTCCCTGGCCGCATTTTTGATCCTGGTTATGCCGTCTGCCAGAACAGCCGCCAGAATAATATTTTCCGTCGCCCCTACACTGGGAAAGGGAAAGGCAATCTCCGCACCGCAGAGCCCGTCTGCCGCCTCACAGCATATATATTCCCCGCATTCCGAAGTAACAACCCCCATCCGGGCAAATCCCTGCAAATGATAATCAATGGGCCGGCTGCCAATAGAACACCCGCCGGGATAATGTATCTTAACCTTGGAAAACCGTGCCAGAAGACTTCCCAGAAACAGGACAGAGGCACGGATCTCTTTTACCTTTTCTTCCTCAATTACCCCGGTGCCGACAGCATTGCTGTCAATGACCAGACAATTTTTTTCATACGTTACCTGACCGCCAATTCTGCGGATTACCTCTGACATCGCATGTACATCTGTAATATCCGGGCAGTTTGTGATCACTGTCTCCCCCTGGCACAATACTGACGCCGCCATAATGGGAAGAACTGCATTTTTCGACCCCTGTACCCGCAAAGTGCCCTGCACACGGCTGCCGCCGCAGACTTCAATCGCCATTTACTCACCATACAACTACATTCTCATGTATATTGTATGACAGGAAATACATCATGTGCTTTTACACTTTGAAGAAATGCCCAGCACCAGCCCCATCTCCGCCATCAGTATCATCACAGAGGTTCCGCCATAGCTGATAAACGGAAGAGGGATACCTGTGGCCGGCATGGAATTGGTGACAACGGCCACATTGATAATAACCTGAGCCGCTATATGTATCATTACACCGCTGCAGATCAGGGAGGAGAAGAGATCCGGCGATGTCATCGCCGTATTCAGCACCCGCCAGAGGAGAATGATAAACATGATGATCACGATGCCGGCTCCCACCAGCCCCAGCTCCTCACAGATGATGGCAAAGATCATATCATTCTGCGCCTCCGGGATATAGGCCAGCTTCTGCATACTCTCACCCAGGCCCGTGCCAAATATGCCGCCGGAGGCAATGGCATACAGACCCTGCAGGATCTGATATCCCTTTTCATGTGTCTCGACATTCAGCCAGATATCAAACCGTCCTGACCGGAACGAGTCGCCAAAGATTACATAAAGGGCAATACCGGCCACTCCGATGAGCCCCACAAGAATATACAGACTCTTTTTCTTTGCCGATATAAAGCACATGCCAAATGTGATAACAAATACTACGATGGCCGTGCTCAGATTTTCCATCGCCACCAGCACTGCCATCAGTCCAATGGGAACAAATACCCGGATAACGCCGGATACAGAACTCATTTCCTTCGGGCGCTTCTGTATGAAATATGCGGTAACCAGTATGACAACGATTTTGGTTAGCTCGGAGGGCTGGATGGACAGTGGACCGATATAGATCCACCGCTTAGCCCCATTTAGGTCCTTTCCGATAAAAAGTACCAGAATCTGCAGTGCCGCCGCCACTAAATACAGAAAGGTAATCAAACGGATCCGTATCAGCGGAAGCTGTTTAAGATATAATCTGTAGTGAAAACGGCTGACGATGAGCATTGCCACAATGCCGGCCGCCACACCCACCGCCTGCTTTTTCAGGAAATAGGCGGAATCGCCGTATTTTACCTGGGAGGTATAAGAACTGGAGCTATAGATCATAAGCAGGCCAAATCCCACCAGACACAATGTGATCAGCAGCAGACTATAGTCAAAGGTACTCTGCGCTGTATTTTTTACTTTTTGGTTTCTTCCCGCCACAGCTTCCCCTCCTGATAAAACCTGTTTCTGTTACTAATTACAGACTCCTGACATATTCCTTAAACAGGCGCCCTCTCTGTTCATAGGAATCGAACATATCCCAGCTGGCACAGGCCGGGGACAGAAGCACGGCATCCCCGTTCTCCGCCAGCTCCGCCGCCCTTGCCACTGCCTGATCCAGTGTCTCTACATGTTCATAATCATGAAAACCAAGTTTCTCTGCCGTCTCCGCAATCTTCTCTGCCGTCTCTCCCATAAGAAGCAGTTTTTTAACCCTTCCATCAAAGGCCCGGATCCATTCCTCAAATCCGCCGCCCTTGTCATAACCGCCGCCGATCAGGACGGTCGGTCTGCTCATTGACTGGATTCCCTTGATGGCAGCATCCGGATTGGTGCCCTTGGAATCATTATAATAATCCACACCCTTTACGTTCTGAACAAACTCTACCCGGTGTTCCACGGCATGAAAGCTTCTCACTGTACGAAGAATCGTATCCAGCGGTACTCCCATCTCCCTGGTCATCAGTATGGCCGCCATAATGTTCTCACAGTTATGATCCCCCGGAATGTTACTCTCCTTCATATTCATAAGAATCTCTCCGGATGCCCCATCTACAATGTTCCCGGCGGTATCCTGATACAGCCCTTCATCCAGGGGTCTCCTGCTGCTGAAAAACGCCACCCGGCAGGGCAGCTCCTCCGCCCGCCGGCGGAGCACTTCGTCTTCATAATTCAGCACACAGAGATCCTCCCCGGTCTGATTTTTCGTAATGTCAAACTTGGCGTTACTATATTTTTCCATCGTTCCATGCCGGTTCAGGTGGTCTGGTGTAATATTAAGTATGGCACTGACTTGTGGCCGGAACGTATCCACTGTCTCCAGCTGAAAGCTGCTGATCTCAGCAACTGTCACGGACTGTTTGGAACTGCGGCACACCTCCTTTGTATAGGGATTTCCAATATTACCCACAACAAAGGTCTGTTCATTATGGGCGCGCATAATCTCCCCCACCAGTGTGGTGGTGGTAGTTTTCCCGTTAGTGCCGGTAATGCCTATCACCCTGCCCTTTTCACAGAGATAGGCCAGCTCAATTTCACCTATAATAGGAATACCATGCCTTCTCACAGCCTCCGCCACAGGTATGGTCAGCGGTACTCCGGGACTGAAGACGGCGCAGTCAAGCCCTTGAAGCACCTCCTCCGGAATGGTTCCCAGATAGACCGGCACATCAAAGCTGGAGGTATCCAGATCCTCCCTGCCATCATAGAGACACACCTCTGCCCCCATCTTCTTTAGCAATTCCCAGGCAGCCATACCGCTTTTGCCAAGCCCTACAACGACTGTCCTTTTTCCCTTCTGATCCATTGTCTTGATACCTCCATTCCTTTCTCCTAAAATGCCATCACACCAACGAGACAGAGCAACGCTGTAACCACACTAAAGGCCGCCACTACCTGGGTTTCAGAATAGCCGCACAATTCAAAATGATGGTGGATCGGCGCCATCTTAAAAATCCGTCTGCCATGTGTCAGCTTAAAATATCCCACCTGCAGGATCACAGAGATTACCTCCACCAGATAGATCAGTCCGACGATCACGATAAATAAGGGCATATGCAGCATCAGCGCAATGGACGCCACAAATCCCCCCAGGGCAAGGGAACCGGTATCTCCCATAAACACCCTCGCCGGGTAGGTATTAAAGAGAAGAAATCCTAACAGGGCACCTACGACGGCACCGGTAATGGGAGTCATGGCCGGATTCATAATAAGAGCGGCAATGGTAAAAAACGTGGCCACTATGGCTGTGACGCCTGAGGCAAGACCGTCCAGTCCGTCGGTAAAATTAACTCCGTTCACTGTTCCCAGAACGACAATAAAGACAAATAGGACAAAGAGCCATGTTGGCATCGTAAAACTGGCGCCGCTCATAAAAGGAATCAGAACGGATGCCTGCAGTCCGGCCACTTTGAAATAATATAATATGAACACGACTGTCACGATAAACTGAAGTGCCATCTTCTGTAATGCGGTAAGTCCCAGCGACCGTTTCATGACAACCTTGATATAATCGTCCAAAAAGCCGATCAGCCCAAATCCCAGCGTCATAAAGAGCACCGGGATAATATCGGGATACTTCGCCACATAGATCAGGGATGTAATAAGTATACTGGCGAGAATCACTAGTCCGCCCATGGTTGGTGTCCCGTTTTTCTTTAAATGGGATTCCGGTCCCTCATCCCTTACGGTCTGACCAAATTTCAGCCTGCGCAGAAAAGGGATAATGATGGGGCACAGCACAACACTGACCAGGAAGGATATGATCACTGGCATCAGCACGCTCAGATCCAGATTCAAATTTAATTTCATAATTTTGCACCTCTTCTTATCTTATTGAGTACGTTCACGCACGTGTCTATTTTATACCATTCCGGGCTCTGCCGCAAGCATTTATTCTTTATCCAGCAAATACGGAAGGACGTTGGTATACAGCGTAGAGATCCCGGGAGCCGCCACAGTGCCCCCATAATAGAGCCCCTCCGGCTCGTCGATCCGGACCAGCGCGATGACCTGCGGATTTTCAACGGGTGCAAAGCCGATGGTGGATGCAATGTATTTTCCGTTGCCCCGGGGCAGCTTCTGGCTGGTGCCCGTCTTTGCACCTACTGTATAGCCTTTCACTCCCGCATTTTTCCCAGTCCCCTCTGACACAACCTTGCCCAGCGCTTCCCGGACCAGATCGGAGGTTTCCTTCGTCACCACCGAGTCCCCCTGGGGATACGAGAACCGTTTCATTATTTTGCCGTCTGCGCTCTTCACCCCCACGCCAAAATGAGGCGTAATGCTTTTGCCTCCATTGATGATCGAGGCAGCGCAGGTCAGAAGGCGTATCGGTGAGAGCTGAAATGACTGACCGAAGGAAATGGTAGCCAACTCCACCGCCCCGACATTCTTTTCCTTGTGCATGATAGTTACCGCTTCCCCAGGCACATCAATCCCTGTCTTCTTCAGGGCTCCAAAGGTACTTAACTCTTCAAAAAAAGGCTTCACTCCCACTCGTGCCCCCACTTCTATAAAAACTGGATTACAGGAATTCTTAATGCCGTCCAGAAAGCTTTCACTGCCATGACCTGTCGTCTTGTGACAACGGATCCTTCTGTCCTCCACCATCTTATAGCCCGGACAGTGAAAACGGTCTGTCATCTTCACTACCCCTCTCTCCAAAGCGGCGGCTGTTGTCAGAATCTTAAAGGTAGAGCCGGGCTCATAGGTATCTGACACACAGCCATTTCTCCACATAGCATTTAGTTTCTCATTCTTCTGTTTATCTGTCAGCCCCGTGGTGTCTTCCGGCAGCGTATATGGATCATTGAGATTAAATTCCGGTACGCTGGTCATCGCATAGATTTCCCCATTGTTTGGGTTCATCACGATGATCTCCACACTTTTTGCATTTTTCTTCCTGCGCAGTGTCTCCGCCACCTGGTCGGCATATTCCATAATCGTAAGATCCAGACTGGTATTCAATGTCCAGCCCGGTATCGGCTCTACCCGCTCCTCCGCTCCGTTCTCGATCTCTGTTCCATAGGCTGTCGTCATGGTAAGAATAGAGCCATCCTGTCCCTTCAGGTAATCCTCATATGTTACTTCAAGGCCGATGATTCCCTGATTGTCGCCTCCGGTGAAGCCGAGCACCTTAGAAGCAAGAGAATCGTATTTGTACTCCCTTTTATAGTCTTCATCAACGGTCACTCCCGCCAATTTACAGTTGCGTATTCTATCGGATGTTTCTTTATCAACATTGGATTTGACTTTCTCACGGGAGGATACTTTCTCCACTTTTTTTCGGATCACTTCCTCTGACATTCCCAGTTCTTTTGATAATAAAGAAATTACTTTTTCCGGTTCCTTAATCTGACTGTGGATTACAGAAATGGTGGAAACAGAACGGTTTCCCGCAAGAAGGTTTCCGTTTCGGTCCAGGATCTTACCTCTCTCAGCCTTGATCTTTCGTTCTCTCTCATGCAGCTCCTTTGCTTTGACGCCATAATAATCTGCGCGGTACATCATCAGATATCCGAGCCTGGCAAAAATAAAGACAAGTACCAGACCAAAAACAAAAAATACCAAAAACATATTTTGTCTTTGGTATGTCTTGTGTCTGCTCCACATATTCCACCTCAGAAAAATCATCTCTATAATCTATTAGCTTTTTCTGAAAGTTATGATTCTTTTGATTTATACTGGCCAAGAAATGGCAAAACTTTTTTCATGATCTTGGCTGAAAACTCGGTAGCGAAGGTGCTGTGAGCCTGATCCGCCACATTCGGTTCATCCACGATGACATAAATGCCGATCTCCGGGTCATCCGCCGGCGTGCACCCGATAAAGGATACCAGATATTCCTTTTTATTTCGTCCCTTTTTCTCCGCTGTACCCGTCTTCCCTCCGATGGAATATCCCTTTACCTTCGCTGGTGCGGCCGTGCCCTCCTCCACAGTGGATTTCAGAAAGCTGCGGATCTTCCTGCTTGTATCCTCGGATACGATTTTTTTAATTACCGTTGGTTTTATGGTCTCGATCACCTCACCCTCACTGTTCTGGATCTCCTTCACCACGTGAGGCTGGTAATAATCCCCTCCGTTTACCAGGGCAGCAAACCCTCCCGTCATCTGCACCATTGTTACCGCCTGAGTCTGTCCGAAACCACTGGTGGCAAGTTCCACCGGGTTCAGCTGTTCCTGGGGGTGAATCAGCCCTGCCGATTCTCCTGGGAGATCGATTCCTGTCTTCTGCCCAAAGCCATAGAGCTGGTTGTATTTATAAAATTTCTCCCTTCCCAGCTTCTTGCTGATGGCCATCAGTGCGGAATTGCACGATTCCATCAGACTGTGCCGCAGATCCAGAGTCCCATGGCCGGAGGTATTGCTGCAATGAATGTCCCTGTCGGCCACCTTGACCATTCCACTACAAGAAAAAGTCGAACTTTCATTATACAGATTCTCGTCCAGGGCTGCCGCAATCGTAAAAGGCTTAAAGGTCGATCCCGGCTCATAGGCCGATCCAATGCAGAAATTTGCCCACATATTCAACCGGTTTTCCGTCTGTTCCTCATCTGACATTGCAGCAATCTGTGCTTCCGTATACATACCGCCAAGATTCCTCGGATCATTCAGGTCAAAGGTAGAGTCGGATGCCATGGCAAGAATCTCACCATTTTTAATGTTGGTAAGCATTACCGCCACACGCTTTGCCCCCACTCCCTCCTTCTGAAACTTCGCAATTTCCTGTTCCACGATCCGCTGGGCGTTGGCATCGATGGTAAGGACAACGGAATTACCGTTTTTCGCCGGCTTTACTGTGCGCTCCAGCTTCATGTCCGCGCCAAAATAACCGTACTCCCTTCCCGTCGTACCGCACAGTACGTCGTTATAGCTCTCTTCCACGCCATAGTTCCCCTCGTTCTCCGACGACATAAAACCGATCAGATTACATCCCACACTTCCCAACGGATAGTTTCTCACATAGGTCTCTTCAAACCAGACTCCTTTGAGTTTAGACTCTTTCATTTTTTTCTGAAAGCTTTCCACAGCGTTCACATCCAGCTCTTTTAATTCATCAAAACGCTCATACATGGAATCGGGTTTATTTTTTACCGCATCCCTCAGCATCTGCTGGTCTACGGAAAAATGTTCCGCAATGGCTTTGATCGTGGGTTCCGTCAGTTCTTTATCGGCATTCAGCGTCCGCGGCTCCAGTACCAGATTATATTTCCGCAGGCTGATGGCCATGGTAGTATTGTTTCTGTCTTTGATGGAACCTCTCTGATATCCCAGCACTTTATTTGTATAAGCCTGCTGGGATAATGCCGCCTTCTTATACCGGTCTCCCTCGTTGCGGTCGATGAGATATATCTTAAACATCAGCGCAAGAAACACCAGAAGAAAAATAATATAAAAAGCAAAGAGGGTTACCCGCATCCCCCTCGTAAATATCTTCTTCGCTTTCTTTTTTCTCCTGTATCTCCGTCTCCCTGCCGGTCGCCTGCCCTGTGCCGCCATATCCTTCCTCCATCATCGCTAATTTGCCGGTATGCTGCCGTGCTGGCGTATCTGTGTGCTTTTCCGGCTCTCATATGTGTAGATCTGGTCTTTCGCGGCCTTCTTCATTCCTAATTGTTTTGTAGCCTTCCTGTAAATGGCATCCAGGTCCATAAAACTTTCCAGCTCTGTCTGTGCCGCCTTATTTGTTTTCTCCAGTTCTACAATCTCACTTTCTAATCTTATCACACTTTTATTCAGATAGGTAGACTGAAATTGCAGATGAAGATAAAAAATACTGGCGGCCATAACGGCGGCAAAAGCAATGCAGGTAAAAAATACCGAGAGCTTGTCTACGCGCGGTTTCGGTTGTCTTCTTCTCTTGTGCTGTTTTCTCTCCTGCTGTCTTCTCCGTATTTCCTCCTGATTATTGTAATACGGACGCGGATCAGCTTTTCGCACCGTATTTCCATATACATACGGTGTTGTCTGTCTCGCCATGTTTTTTCCTCCTGATCAAAATGCACGAATTGACTTCCTATGTACCGCTCCTTTCAAAAACCCTCATTTTCGCACTCTGGGATCTTGAATTCTCCTTCTGTTCCCTCTCCGATGGCACCACCGGTTTCTTCGTGACCACTCTCCCCCTGGATTTCTTTCCACATACGCAGACGGGAAAATCCGGCGGACAGGTACAGGGGTTCTCATTTCTCCGATAACTGACCTTGACGATCCGGTCCTCCAATGAATGAAAGGTAATGATGCAAAGGCGTCCGTGATCCTTCAGCAGTTCCACCATTTCATCCAATACTCCCCGGAGCACCTCCAGTTCATGATTGCACTCAATCCGGAGCGCCTGAAATGTCCTCTTTGCCGGATGTCCCTTTCCGTTCCTTGCCTTCGCCGGCATGGATCCCCGGATAATGTCCACCAGCTGGAACGTCGTCTCTATGCTTTTGTTTTCCCTTGCCCGCACAATATTTCTGGCAATGCTTCTGGCGTACCTCTCTTCCCCATACTCCCGGATAATCCGAAACAGCTCTGTCTCCGGATAAGTATTTACGATATCCCTTGCACTGACAGTCTGTTCCCTGTCCATCCTCATATCCAGCGGGGCATCCGCCATATAGGAAAACCCCCTCTCTGCATTATCCAGCTGGTAAGAGGATACCCCCAAGTCCAGTAAAATACCGTCTGCCTTATCAATTCCCAGGTCCTGCAATACCTGTTTCATCTGTGCATAGTTACTTTTTATAATACTTACTTTCTCCCCAAACTCTCTTAAACGCTCTGTAGAGACAGCTATCGCCTCTTCATCCTGATCGATTCCGACAAACCGGCCCCGATCTCCCAGACGCTGACAAATCTGACGGGCATGTCCAGCTCCGCCGAGAGTTCCGTCCACATAGATTCCATCTGGTTTAATCTGCAGTGCCTCCACCGTTTCCTCCAGAAGAACGGATACATGCTGAAATTCCATCTCCCTTCTCCTTTCTAGAAACTCAGTCCAAATTCTGACATATGATCTGCTATATCGTCTATCTCATCAAAATCATCATTTGCCTCATAAATCTCTTTGCTCCAGATCTCAATCTTGGATAACACGCCTACAAAGATAATATCCTTCGTCAGTCCCGCCGCTTCACGCAGCTTTGCCGGAATCAGGGTCCTGCCCTGTTTATCCACTTCACACAAAGCCGCATTCGCCATGAAATGACGCTGTAACTTTCTTCCTTCCTTATTTCCAGGAAGTCCCTTCAGCTTGTCAATGAAGCCCTCCCATTCTTCCATCGGGTATGCAAACAGGCAGCCGTCAAGTCCTAATGTGACTACAAAGGATTCTCCCAGACCTTCACGCAGCTTCGCCGGAACAATAACCCGCCCCTTGGCATCCAGCCCGTGTTCGTACGTGCCCATAAACATATTGCTTCACCAACTTCCGTATCGTGGAAAAAACCAGCTTCTTTGCGGCGGTCTGACATCTTCCGCCACTTTCCTGCCACTCCGTGGCACTTTCCACCACTTTCCACCACTTTTAATACAACTATACACCACAATAGGGAAATTAGCAAGAAAAAGTTGCTCCACATTGTATCCACAACCCATCAACAATGTCGAATTTTAGTGGTTTGTCGACATTTTTAGATCAACTGCGCCACGACAAAAAAATAACGCATGAGAAAATAATTCTTTCCCATGCGCGGCATGATTTAACAAATATTTATGCCCTATCCTCCTGGCACCATTTCGTTACTTAAGTTTCTTTTTATAAATGCCTTCCTGCACTACTGGCTTTTTCAATTTTTTACCCGACACACGGAAGGTTACGTTACTGTAGCTTTTATCACCATCGTTACTTTTCTTTACATAATTGATATGAATAAGCCTGTTCGATCGGTAAAGGATGGATTTTACCTTACCCATTTTCCTATATTTTTTCAATATATTTTGTGCATTTACATATCTGCTGAAACGGGAAGAAGTAATCTTCTTCCCGTTGTGTTCAAATATTTTCCCGTCTTTAAAATAAAAATAATAGGGTTTCCAGGTATGGCCAAGAGTAACTCCCACATCTTTATCATATTCACTGTCATAGGTACTGTGGACAGATATAAAGGAATCTCCTGCCCAAGGTGCCGTCTGGTCTCCATGAAAAATTTTAGTTACTTTATTACCTGTTACGCAATACAGATCCTCCGGGGCGCTGGTGGTACAATAGGTCTGGGCACGGAACAGGGTCACACTTTTCAATTTCAGAAACCCGGAGGTTCCAAGGACATCCCGCCGCAGTTTCTGGCATATCACATTTCCATTTTCCATATAGGCAAACCAGAGTGTAAACTCTGTCTCCGCCTCCGCCTGCTCATTTTTCTTTTTCTTCGGTCCTGTCAGCACAAAAGCCTCCGGCCTCCCGTTCCGGTCATAGTCAGCATAAAAAGTTTTTCTTACCCTATGTTTCACGGGAATTTCCCTGGCAATGCTGCTTTCGATCTCCTGTTTCGGGCTGGCTGCCCTTGCTTCTGTACCTTCTCCCAGATACAGTGGGGCGGCCAGGAGAACCAAAAACAAAATAAATCCAGATATGGCAGGTGTGTTTCTATTTTGTTTCTTCTCTTTGATAAGACGGTAGATCCAGTACCCGATGCCGCCCACTGCCAGCAGGGCAGAAAGCACCTGGGATACCGCAATACCCGTGGAACCGATTTGCAGCTGATCTGTCCGGAGCCCTTCGATCCACGTCCGCCCGATCCCGTACCCAACCAGATACATAAGGAATATCTCACCATCAAACTTCTTATGCTTTGACCGCCAGATCATAAGAAAAAGCACCACCAGATTCCATACCGCCTCATATAGAAAGGTAGGATGTACCTGTATATAATTCACTTCGTCCTGAGTCACTACATGCTCCCACATTTGATCCGTCACATTTGAAAGTGAAACCTGGCTTGTCTTCAGGCGCATGGCAAAAAGTGAATCCGTATATTCCCCAAACGCCTCCCGGTTCATAAAATTGCCGAACCGGCCAATGATCTGACCCAAAATCAGTCCCAATACAGCCGTATCCGCAAAAAGAGAAAATTTGTATTTTTTCCTGCGGCAGTAGACAATGGCAGTCAGGACCGCCCCTATGACAGAGCCGTAAATTGCCATGCCGCCGCCCCGGATATTGAAGATCTGCAACAGATTATCCTTGTAATCCTCCCATTGAAACGCCACGTAGTATAACCGGGCGCCGATTATGGAAAAGATTATGCCGTAAATAATAAAATCCATATAAACTTCCGGATTCTGCCCTGATCTCTTTGCCTGCCATCTCGCCAGCATCAGGCCTGCTATCATGGCACTGGCTATAATGATCCCATAATAGGCAATCGTAAATCCGCCAATTGTAATCCCCTTGGGAAGAGACGGAATATAAATCCCCAAATGGGGGAATGCAATATCTGCACCATTCATAACTATCTGATTCCTTTCTTACCTTATACATTAAAACGGAACAATATCACATCGCCATCCTGAACTACATACTCTTTTCCCTCAGAACGGACCAGTCCTTTTTCCTTGGCCCCGTTGTAACCGCCATGTTCCACAAGATGATCATAAGATACCACCTCTGCCCGGATAAACCCCCGTTCAAAATCAGTATGGATCTTGCCTGCCGCCTGCGGCGCCTTTGTTCCCTCTGTGATGGTCCATGCCCTGGTCTCATCCGGTCCTGTCGTAAGAAAACTGATCAGACCCAGGATATGATAACTCGCCCGGATCAGTTTTTCCAGTCCCGATTCCGTCAGACCCAGATCTTCCAGAAACATTTTCTTCTCATCTTCATCCAGTTCTGCAATCTCCTGCTCGATCTGGGCACAGATCACAAAGACCTCTGATTTTTCTTCCCTGGCAAATTCCAGTACTTTATTTACCTGTTCATTGCCAGCCGCATCCTCTGCCAGCTCCTCCTCTGCCACATTGGCCGCATAGATCACCGGCTTCGCCGTAAGCAGGTTATATTCATGAAACCAGGCCTCCTCATCCTCATCCGCCAGTTCAAAATTCTTCGCCAGGCTGCCATCCTCCAGAAACGCTTTCAGCCGTTTCATCATCTCCACCTCTCTGGCCAGCTTTTTATCGTTATTAGCGCCGCGGGATCCCTTGGCTATCCTTCTGTCCAGAATCTCAATATCTGAGAAGATCAACTCCAGATTGATGGTCTCAATATCCCGCAGCGGATCAATGCTGCCGTCCACATGGACAATATTGGTATCCTCAAAGCATCGCACAACATGAACGATGGCATCCACCTCACGAATATTGGCGAGAAACTGATTTCCCAGTCCCTCTCCCTTGGAAGCCCCCTTCACCAGTCCGGCAATATCCACAAATTCAATGACGGCAGGAACCGTCTTCTTTGACTCGTGCATGTTCGTCAAGACATCCAGTCTCTCGTCCGGCACCGGAACAACCCCAACATTGGGATCAATGGTGCAGAAAGGGTAATTCGCAGATTCTGCACCCGCTTTCGTCAACGAGTTAAATAATGTACTTTTACCTACATTAGGCAGGCCAACAATGCCTAGTTTCATTTCTTGTTTTACCTGTCCAGAAACCCTTTATTTCGATGGTTTCCGCCTTTCTCTATATTTTTACTACACAAATCACTACACAATTTTTAAGGCACTTTCTATTTTTTCTACCTCTTTGAACTTCTCTTCCTCGGTCACATCAACATACAAATTCATTGTAATACCTACATTGGCATGACCTAGAATCACCTGTAAAGTCTTAGGGCGCATACCGCCTTCAATACATCTTGTTGCCATCGTATGCCTTAATACATGCATTGAAAAATGTCTTATACCAGCTTTGTCACACAGCTTTAATAATGAAGTGTCATAAGCCGAATTTTTTGTTGGTTCGCCTTTCCTACAAAGAAATACCTGCTCCCTGAACTGCATATTGATCACTTTTATTTCTCTAAGTTTCTCTTTCTGCCTTTTCAGGATTGCAACCGCTTCTTCTGTTAAAGGTACATCACGATAGCCGGATTTACTTTTCGGCTCTCCAATACGCCATTCACCAACGCTGTATCGGTACTCCATACTTCTCTGTATGTGTATGACACGTTTTCCCCAATCAATGTCTGACCATTTTAAGCCTATCATCTCGCCTGTCCGTAATCCTGTCTGCAAGATGAAAGCAAACTGATTGTAATTACTGCTCTTTTTGGCGACTTCAAGAAACTTCCTTTGCTCATCAATCGTCAATGCTTTAACTTTCTTAGACTCTTTCCCAATATTATGTTTTATTCCTTTTGTTACTGGATTTTTGTAGATTACATCATTTTCAACTGCATCAGAGAACATACAATATAAAGTAATCCTTGTCTGATATATTGTAGATGACTTATAATCATCCTTCATCTGGTTTAGAACATACTGACAGTGCATCGGTTTTACCTCTGACAGTATCATATTGCCGATACACTTCTTTATATTATGCTCAAACCGTTCCTTATAATTTCTTATTGTATTTGGTCTTATGCTGTCACCTTTGATGTTTTCGATCCAGTAGTCAAACCATGCCATCACCGTCATATCCCCAGATGCATTTATGCCACCATGTTCATCCTCAAACTTTGCATCTGCATACCACTTACGGCATTCCTGTAGCTTTGGGAAATATTTTTGAACTGATTTACCAGTTCTCTTGCTTACAAATCGTGCTGTGTATAAACCATCCTTTCTTTGACAGATACCGACTCCAA
>CAOKDX010000023.1 GCA_948467395.1 uncultured Clostridia bacterium
AAGCAGCTTAAAGATTTCGTGAAGAAAAAGTGTAAAGGGATATTGACAATATCATGTCATTATACATCGTCTTTTTCAGTTCACCGATCTTCTTGCTGTTCTCGATAATGGATGTATTTGTACTGCTGATCTCATTTTCCACACTCTGGATATCCGACTGCAGGTCATACCATTTGGGCGAATACAGGGCAAAGGTGTTCTGCTGTGCCAGGAGTTTTTCCCGTTCTTCATTGAGATTAGCAAGCACCTGTTTTTCATAGCTGTTAAGGGAAGAATAGAAGGATGCCTGGACAATATCGCCACGGGCTTCTGTTTCGGAGAGGGAGTTGCTTATATCCTGTTTATCATTGTTTATAAGCCCGATCCTGTTCTCGTAATCGGTCTTCAGGTTGTCGATCTGCTGTTTCTGCAGGTCAATCTTCTTTGCTTCGTATTCCGCCTGTAAACGATCCTGTTCCGTTTTATCATTTGCCAGCTTTGCTATTTCTATCTGCTTTGCATAGGATTTATGGAGATAGGAGAGCTGTGTGCGGATAAACCCATTCTTTTTCTCATAGCCGATGGCATTTTCTGCCTGGAGTTCAGCAAGACCGGCACCGGCGTTGTATTTATCCACATGATTCTGCAGTTTCTGTTGTTCCAGCTCACGTTTTGCCGCGATCTGTGCCGCTTTGTTTTTCTTTGCGTCCTGTGCTTTGTCATACCAGTTCTGGTAAGCCTGTATCTTATTGGCGGTCTTTTCGCCATATTTCCTGATAAGATCCTTTGGCTTTCCTTTTATCTTTCCTTCACGGATTTGTTTCTTCAATCCCTTCAATCCGGAAGAAAATTTAACGCTGCCTGCTTTCTTTGTATAATTTTTTGCTGCTGTGCCATAGGCGTTAATGAGTTTCGTTGTCTGCTTCAGCTGCTTATTTAGATTGCTGTTCTTTGCCTTGACAGTAAACAGGTTCTGCAGTTCTGCCTTGAAAATGTCAAGCTTCGTTGTAGTGCGTTCGATAAGACGGCTGATCCAGTCAATCTCTGTTTTGGTTTTCTTTGCTGTATCCTTTTTCTTG
The DNA here is from genome assembly GCA_948467395.1 of uncultured Clostridia bacterium. Taxonomy (GTDB): domain Bacteria; phylum Bacillota; class Clostridia; order Lachnospirales; family Lachnospiraceae; genus Eubacterium_F. The sequence continues at coordinate 1,059 of CAOKDX010000023.1, forward strand.
CCGGAACCATCTTTTGCTGTGGAATCATAGTCAATCTTTGCGATATTGACCTTCTCCAGGTTTTTTCTCAGTTTGGCAAGCATTTTCTTATAGGCTTTATTCGATTTGTCAAGCTTCTTTTTTGCGCTTTTATATTTCTTGTATGTTTCAGGGTCCGTGGATGGGGACATGGCACCGCCGCTCATACCAAAGAAAGAAGCCATGGCGGCATTGCTTGTACCGCCATTTGCCACACCTTCCATTTCCAGAACAGCAGCTGCGTATTCCTTTTCTGCTTTTAGCTTATTCTGCAGTGCCTTTCCGAAATTTCTGACGTCAGCGGCATAGTTATCTTTCAGCTGGTTCAGCATATAGGCAGTGTTTTCGCCAATGGAGTTGTAGAGGTTTGTGTTATTGAGGTTTTTCGCATTGCATGCTTTGGCGAAATTTTTCACATCCGTGTCATTTGCCGCGTCGATCTCGGACATCACTTCTGTCATGGTATTTTTACAGTTTATCACGCCGTCGACCAGGACTTCTGCATTTATGATACCAGCATCTTTCAGGGCATCCACAACAAAATTTTTTGTTTCCCCGGATGAATCCATGATCGTCTGGTTTGCTTTCAGATACTCGGTGATGATATCCTCAAAGGCATCCTTCTTTGTTTCTCTGGATACGCTGGCATCGGATACGGTATTCCTGAAAACTGTGTAGCCCTTTAATCTTTGTATCCCCTCCGGCATTTCCAGAAGCGTTTTGGTTGATACGGCATTGTTTTTCTCCATCTCAGAATAAGCGGCAGATAATTTCCCGGTATCATCAATAAACTGTGCCAGTTTATCATCCAGAGGGATCAGGGAGAGGATCTCGTCCCGGATCTGCTGCAGTGAAAAGTTGTCAGAAAGATCCTGAAATTCACGGATACTGTCCTGATCCAGCACACCTTCCAGTGTTTCCTTCTTTAGTGCGTTCTGGTCGGATTCATTTAGTCCTGACCATGCTTTGGAGAAGGTGATGGGAGAGGAGTCGGTTTGAGTTTTTGTCTCAGTCTTTGTTTCAGCCTTTGCTTTATCTATTGCATTCTTTAAATCATCCAGGCTTTTGCTTTCATTTGGCATGAGATCATACAAAACTCTTAGTTCTTTTTCGCTCAGTGTGCTAATAAATTTATCAGCATCCGTTATAGAAGAATATTTCCCTTTTACTGTGTCGATAAGACTTTGACCAGATAATTGACCGCTTGTATTAATCTTTCCAACACCAAGTACATTTTGTAGTCCCGTTATTTGTTCGTCAGAATATAATGGATTTCCATCATTATCTTTGTATCCTTTGATCTGGTTGATTATATCATTTACTGCGTTTACATAATCCTGATAACTTTTATAGTTATTTTGGTTTAAAGAAAAGAGAGTATTGATTTTTACGGCAAGATCCGTGTTATCAAGTCCGTCTTTCAATGGGTCGATAAAATTAGTGTAGAAAAATGATGCCATATCAGAGTCAGAATCAAACTGCTCATAAAAAGCATCGTCAAGACTCGATATTACATTACGAATTACCTGTTTCCCTTCTTCACCAAGTTCAGCATAACCAGAATCTTTCCCACTGTTTCCATATACAAATGCTTCAAGAAGTGGTTTTACTTTAGCTGTTTCTGTTTTTATTGCTGCATTTGCGGTTATGAGGGCTGCTCTTATTTTTTGCTGTAATCCTTTGCTTAAATCGTTGAAATTAAATTCTGTCAAAATGTTATTCCCAGCCGTTTTCATATCGAACTGAAGAGTTTCGTCGATGAGTTTTTTATATTCATCGTCTGATAGTATTTCTTTAATATCAACGTTCTTATCGTTAATTTTAAAACTCTCTATGCCGCGAGAATCGACTATACGAGTAATTTTATTGGCAGAAATAATCTGCTCTGCGATTTCTTTTACTTCCTCCTCATCTTCAATAGCGGTCTTATAATCGTCAAAACTATCACCTGATTTTGTTAATGTAGCCGCATATGCTGCTTCAACATTCTGTTTATATGATTCGGTAAGAGCATCAATACTTCCTTTTGTTTTAACGATAGCCTGATTTTGATCGTTATAACCAGAAATCATGTTGGGGAACATCCGCTCAATATCTTTGGTGAGGGAGTTGTATTCGCTGATTTCATCGGCTGTTAAAGATATAGCATGTCCATAATTATCCACGCCATGGGAGAGCTCCTCGTATCTTTTTCCATGTTCTTCAATCCATTGTTCTTGTGTTTTTAGATTGTTTTTGGATTCTGTTACAGCATTATAAAATTCATTTAACCGTTCCTGTGCATATATTACACGATTGGCATAGTTGTCTATTACAGTGGCGATACCAGTAATCACACCCTGTACAGCCATGCCTATACCAAACGAGAGGGCTGTATTCAATAGCATTGTACCTGCTCTCAAAGATTTAGTTTCTATCCCTGCTGCCTGCAAATGCTGCTTGTATCCTTCGAGAGATGCACGGGCATCAACACTACATGTTTTGAGATAATCTTTCAATTGGGCATTGTTCTGCACTGTCTTGTTTTTAAAAATTTCTATATCTGTTATTCCACTGGATAGTATGTCATTATAATCAGAGATAGCTTTAGATGCGTCACGAAAATGCTTGATTTGGGTAAAATCTATACCCATGAAATTTCCCTCTATATCCAGTTTCCCAGAATCACGGTCAAATATCTTTGTAATCCCATAGTCTTTATCTTTCGCTGTCTTAAAAGCTGTTATACCAGCAAATGCCACAGGGATTACGTTGAAAACGTCAATAAGTTTTTCGGCTGTATTTATTAAACCTTCAAATAGACTGATGCCATCTCTTAGTGCGTCTTTGTTTGTAATGGTATTAACCAGAGAATCCCAGCTGTTCTGCAGGGTATTCAGGCGTCCCGAAAGAGAACCTGCTGTCTTCTGTACTTTTATATCAGCCGACCCCGTTCCCTCTGCGTATGTCTTTAACATTTTTTCATACATATCCCAACCACTCAGAAGGGCGGAAAGCTGGTTTGCGTGGTATTCCTCACCGATATTCGTTGTAATTTCACTTTTTAACGGATCGCTATCATTAAGTGAATTATAAGTCTTCGCCAGGTCTTTCAGAATTTCTATAGGATTACGGAGTCTTTCGATTCCATTCACTGTTTCTGTCATTGATGCATTGGCTTTGTTCAAGGTATCGACAATTGTATTCGACGATACATTCTGCAGATTCTCAAGTAATGACATTATACCAGTTCCGGTTTCTTCTCCGGTTTCTTTCGTCCTGGCAGAGATAGTAGCGATCATTGCGGAGAGTTCTTCTATCTTTAGACCTGCATTCGCAGCTACACTGCCTGCTCTGGTAGTAGCGGAAGCCATTGTCTCGAGATCAACACTGTGGGCATTCGTTATCGCGTTTTGTCCATCTAATACAGTGGATAACTGCTGGATACTTCCTTTATAATCATAGGCGGCAGAAGCTGCCAGAAGGTATTTCTGCGCCGTATCAGCACTAAGATTTCCGGCTGCCTGTGCTTTTAGTGACAACTCCCCCAGTGCCTTTCCTGCCTCACCATAAAATCCGGAACGGTTCATTTCCTGAATGGCCGTTAAATAATCGCTGGAGGGCTGGCCATATTTTGAAGCTGTTTGGAATGCGGAGTTTACCAATTCATCAAGTTCCTTTTTGGTGGAATTTGAGGACTTACTGATCTCGGTAATTAAATCATCATTTAGCTTTATCGTTTTTAACGATTTTTGAAAATTTGATAAGACGAGGGATGCCACACCAAAAGCCGAACCGATTTTAGAGACGTTTCCGACTAAGCCTTTGATACGGTCGCTGGCTGATTTCGTCTGGTAACCGGTAGCCTGAACCTGGTTCTTAAATAGCTGAAAGCTGTCGGAAGCGTTTCGTAATGAGTCCTTATCATTGATTTGGGATATTTTTTGGCGAAGTTTATCCGCTTCCTTTAATAAACCCTGTGATTCATTTATTTTTGAATTTTTGGAAAGATACGCAGTAAGCTGATGGTCCAGTTTTTCTTTTTTCAATCCGATATTTACTGATATCGGACTATTTTCAATTATTTTCTGAGCGTCGGCAACAACCTTTTTTGCTTTTAATATCGCCTTGCCGCTGTCAAAATTCATGTCGATATCTTTAAATGAAATACTGCTAAGAGCTTTTTGTACATCCGCTTTCAAATTTTTCTGGTCAATCTTCGCTTTTAATTTTACCTGATTCAGTTGGTTTTCCATCTGATTGATTGCCTGATTGATGCTCTTTTTGCTGTCCCCTTTCATCAGGGTTGCCGTAAGCCGTAACCTGTTAATAGACTTCTGCAATTCCCTGATCTCTGAATTGATATGTTTTTTTGAATTAGCCGTATCTAACATGGCCTGTAACTTAATAATAGAATTTTCCAAACTAAGTACCTCCTGAATTTATATATTTTTGCATAATAAAAGAGAGACTGTCAAACAATCTCTCTAAAGTTACGAAGTTTCTAATTGTACTTAAAATCTTTTCATACATTTGACACATACTCTGTCAACACGATTCGTAGCGAATCCTGTCAAGAGACTGAATTTCTTGGGAACTAGCTGAAAATCAGTTGAAAAACACCTGGGGCAACGGATTTGCTTTGATGGGGCAGTTTTAAATAATGGGCTGTTTGGACATACTTCTTTTAACTGTCGTTCTGCGTCCTCTATATCAGTCGCCTGAAAGGTATAAATCGGTTTGCGATGGCTAAATAACACTGGAGCCAAAGTTCCACTATCATAATAATAGAACGTCTTTTTCTCTGCCGCCTCACCATTATCTTCATCAGGTGATTCCTCATGGTCAGATTCCTTTTCTCCACTAAGAGCCCCCCCACAGACCAAACATATATCTTGACTATTTTTTTGCTTTAACACATCCTCGTCAAAAATCGTATTGCATTCCGGACAAATAATTTTTCTTGCCATAATACTTACCCTCCTTTCTGGTTGGGGGATTTTCCCCCTTCTAAATTAATAAGATTCAAACAGTCACCGAAAAGAACTTGGTTTCTAATTGTGCTTAAAATCTTTTCATACATTTGACACATACTCTGTCAACACGATTCGTAGCGAATCCTGTCAAGAGACTGAATTTCTTGGGAACTAGCTGAAAATCAGTGGAAAAACACCTGGGGCAACGGATTTGCTTTGGTGGGGCAGTTTTAAATAATGGACTGTTTGGACATACTTCTTTTAATTGTCGTTCTGCGTCCTCTATATCTGTCGCTTGAAAGGTATAAATCGGTTTACAGCCATCGAACAACATATCATCTAAAGTCGCATCATCATAATAATAGAACGTCTTCTTCTCTGCCGCCTCACCATTATCTTCATCAGGTGATTCCTTATGGTCAGATTCCTTTTCACCACTAAGAGAACCCCCACAGACCAAACATGTGTTTTCACTATTTTTTTGCTTTAACACATCCTCGTCAAAAATCGTATTGCATTCCGGACAAATAATTTTTCTTGCCATAATACTTACCCTCCTTTCTGGTTGGGGGATTTTCCCCCTTCTAAATTAATAAGATTCAAACAGTCACCGAAAAGAACTTGGTTTCTAATTGTGCTTAAAATCTTTTCATACATTTGACACATACTCTGTCAACACGATTCGTAGCGAATCCTGTCAAGAGACTGAATTTCTTGGGAACTAGCTGAAAATCAGTGGAAAAACACCTGGGGCAACGGATTTGCTTTGGTGGGGCAGTTTTAAATAATGGACTGTTTGGACATACTTCTTTTAATTGTCGTTCTGCGTCCTCTATATCTGTCGCTTGAAAGGTATAAATCGGTTTACAGCCATCGAACAACATATCATCTAAAGTCGCATCATCATAATAATAGAACGTCTTCTTCTCTGCCGCCTCACCATTATCTTCATCAGGTGATTCCTTATGGTCAGATTCCTTCTCTCCACTAAGAGCCCCCCCACAGACCAAACATGTGTCTTGACTATTTTTTTGTTTTAACACATCCTCGTCAAAAATCGTATTGCATTCCGGACAAATAATTTTTCTTGCCATAATACTTACCCTCCTTTCTGGTTGGGGGATTTTCCCCCTTCTAAATTAATAAGATTCAAACAGTCACCGAAAAGAACTTGGTTTCTAATTGTGCTTAAAATCTTTTCATACATTTGACACATACTCTGTCAACACGATTCGTAGCGAATCCTGTCAAGAGACTGAATTTCTTGGGAACTAGCTGAAAATCAGTTGAAAAACACCTGGGGCAACGGATTTGCTTTGATGGGGTAGTTTTAAAAAATGGGCTGTTTGGACATACTTCTTTTAACTGTCGTTTTGCGTCCTCTATATCTGTTGCTTGAAAGGTATAAATCGGTTTCCAGCCATCGAACAACATATCATCTAAAGTCCCACCACCTTCTTTATAGTAATAGTAAGTTTTCTTTTCAACAGGTGATTCATTATCTTCAACAGGTGATTCCTCATAGCCAGATTCCTTTTCTCCACTAAGAGCCCCCCCACAGACCAAACATGTGTCTTCACTATTTTTTTGTTTTAACACATCCTCGTCAAAAATCGTATTGCATTCCGGACAAATAATTTTTCTTCCCATACTACTTACCCTCCTTTTTGGTTGGGGGATTTTCACCCTTCTAAAATTTTTTATAATTATTATAACACCGCTATTTGTGCTTTACAATACGATTGCCGAACATATTTTCACTTCTAAGTCGTATTTTGATGCAGAGGCTTTCATCTAACCGTTCCTGTACATATATTATACGAATTGCTTAGTTGTCTATTGCAAAGGTGATATCAACAATATCCATTTAAATTATGATTATAATAACTGTAGAACCGAACGCTGACCAAAGGATTTTAGGCATTCAATCCACTTTTTTTATCTCATTGTATTGACAATAAGGATGTGTTACAATATTTTTAAATAAATTGTTTCTGGTATATTATAGAAGAGAAGGGCATAGAAGATCATGGCATTCATAATCTGTCCTGAATCCGGAAAAGAAAATGTATCTCAACAGGCAATAGCAAGTCCCAATTGCGGGTATGGTATTAAGGCGCATTATGTATTACTGAAAAAAGAAGAGGAGAAAGAGAAAGAGCAATCCAACAAAGCCTAGTTTTAAAATAGTTGTTGTATTGTTCGGATTTCTATTTATTGCGGGAGCTCTGGTATCAATAAGAAAAATATAAAAAGAATGCTGCCTATTTAAAAAGCCAAGAAACAAATTCAATTAAAACAACAAATAAAGTACGATGTCCTTTTTGTCATTCTACAGATGTTGTGCCGATTATAGGTATGGAACGAGGAATTTCCTTGCTAACATTAGGAATATTTAGTAGGAAAATGAGTAAATCTTTTGAATGTAACAATTGCAGAGATACTTTTTAGGCATTACATATGCCATTCACAGATATCTGGATTAATATATTTTCATTCCTATGTTCTTGCTGAAAAGGATGCAGTTTATGCTGACAGTAAATGGACTGGTGGAGAAGCGTATAAAGCCCCCGGATCTTTATGATCCGGGGGCTTTATGATCCGGGGGCTTTATAGATATGTTTAATATGTGGATGTTCGGCTTCCTGAAACAGTTTCAGTATATCCATTACGTGTGACTTTAACCTTTATTTCCAGTCGATAGGTTCCCTTAGAAAGAATATAGCAGGTTTTTGACACTTTCAACTCGTCTCCAGTACGTGATATATCCCAGGATTTTACGGTTGTTGTACCTGAAGAAGTTACTTTTTTTAATTTCATCGTTCCTGCAATGCGACTAGTACCAGGTTCTCCAATTATATATGCAATACAACGTGTTGCCCCGTCAGTGTCTATATCTAGTGTTATGGACATTCCGGCCACATTGTCTGCTTGAGTAGATATGCCATCGTTTGCGGCTTGGCTTTTTGTATTTGATAAGGGTTGTACAAGCAAAGCCATTGCTAAAGTAATTACTGCGATTTTTCTTAAGAATTTCATTTGAGTTTATCCCTCCTATGTAGATTTTTTATGAATGAGTTATTTTTACTCCTTCAACAAGTTTAATTAACTCGTTTCTTTCTATATCTGATACATATAAAGTGCAGATATAATTTTCCTTTTGCCAAATTATTTTGTCAGAGATAGTATTAGAACTGCTTTTGTAAAAATCACAAATTGTACCATCAGTTAACTCTAGATGAGATAAATCACTATATTCATTGTCAACTAATGTATCGGTATTCTGGGCGTTGGTATAGTGAAATTTGAGACTTTGTTTGCCCTTACAATACGTTACACTCCCGGTCAGTTCCCCCATATCAGCGCTTTTTAATACATATCCATCAGGCACATACCCTAATGTAAATCCGGCGGCGGGTTCGACATCTTTGTCAAGAGAGGTGGTCTGATAGTCTGTCATGCCGTCGTCCATCAGCGCCCGGATCCACTGAAGACATGTGGCACGGACATCACCCTTAAAGTATAGCACGAGAAAAGAACTGGATAAAAAAATGAGAAAACCATAGGATGCATATTTCCAAATATATCCCAGCATGATCTGAATTTTCCGTTTTCTTCGCAACTTCTTTAGTTCGCGGCTGAATTCAGGAGAGGATGGGCCCACTTCCCAGATGTACCCATTATAAATGCGTATGCCCTGTTCCTTTCTATTTTCTGAATCCATCTCCGTTTCTTCAAGGTCTTCTTTGGACAAAGCAAAATTCCTCCCCCTGATAAACCCCGTTAAAATTATTGCCTGCCTGTATGGAAAAGCTTCGAAAGGGACTTGAACCCTCGACCCCTTCATTACGAGTGAAGTGCTCTACCAACTGAGCTATCGAAGCAGAATGTCTGTTATTGACATGAATTACAACGAACTAATCATACTACAATAAAATGGTTGTTGTCAATATGTTTTTTTATTTTCTGCCGTGCCCCGTCCTGGATCCGGGGGGCACGGCAGTTTGATGGCATAAACGGGCAGGGGATGATGGATCACCGAACCGTTAATTCTTTGTTCCGGATAAAACCGTCATAGGTTATGGAGCCTCGCTTGTATTTTATGTTTGACCACTGTTTTCCTATGGAGACGACGGTGACCTTGTTTCCCTTGGGAACGGTGATCTGCACCTTGGAGGATTTTTTGTTCTTCTGGTGGATATCCGCGGTAGGGGTTTTGACAATACCTTTGCGGTATTTGGAAAGTCCTGATTTCTTCAGACAGGTATTTTTGACATATCCGGTCCGGACGACATTTGCCACCACTGCCCGGGCCTGGCTCCAGCCGCTGCCCTGGTCTTTTACAAATTCAACCTGTTTTCCCACCGGCAGAGTGCCGAAATAACCCTTTACCGTATTGGCTGATTTGTACAGACGGCATTTGGTTTTAATGTTTGTTTTGTAGTCCGGCTTCGGGTCATACAGCGGCCTGCCGTATCCCAATATTCTGCTGTTGCTTGTGGCATAGGATTTCTCACAAACTGCGCCTCCGTTATCCACTACAGAAGAGCCGCTGCTCGTATTGCCCTCCATCGTATAAATTTTGCTGCCGGATACCTTCGTCACGATTCCGATGTGATTGGCGCCACTGTGCCGTGTACCAGAGAAGAATACAAGGTCTCCGGCCGCCGGTTTCTTGTAATATCGCTTTTTCTGCACAAATGCGGTACGCAATGTCTCGCATGATGCTGAAAAGGCGCCGCACAACAGCTTGCGGGCGGTGGTTTTGGAGCTCCCGCAGAGCTTGTACATAATCCAGCAGATGTAGGAGGCGCACCAGTAATCGCCGTTTGTTCCGGTGATAACGCCGTATTTCGTAAAATTATTGCTGCCGGGATTCGCCTTCTTGCTGTTTAGATCTTTATTGGATGCTTTTTCTATGTATCCCTTTTCTGCTTTTGCGATACGGATCGCCGTATCTGCGTAATATTTGGACATTTTCATTCACTCCTTTGTAAGCTGCGGCAGATCAGTTTCTCTCTTCTTCGGAAGTCCCGATCATAAATTCCATGGAAACGATGGCGGAGGGTGATATTTTTATCTGATCCATTTCCGCCGGACTGATCTTGTAAATCTCTGTTTCTACTTCAAAATGATTTAATTCATCCCGGTCTCTGCTGAAATCGGCTGCCGTTTCCGGGATCAGCTTGTAAAAGCCGGGATTGTCCTCGGTGTGCACAAAATTGCCGTTCTCATCTTTTTCTACATACTTGTCCATCAGTTTGTTCATCTCTTCCTGGTAATCTGTCAGTGCTGCCTGCACTGCCTTGATATTTTTAGAAATTTTCAGGCTGGTACGGTAGTTCATCTGCTGGGAAGCAATTTCATTTAGTGCAGCAGATGCATTGGATAATGTTAAATAGGTGAGTTTCATAAGATATCTCCTTACTTATAGTTAGCTTGTTCTTAAATAGATTACGGTTACAATAGGTGAAAATGTTTTTGTACCTACTACTGTATTTTTAAGTATGGCTCCAATTTTATTATTTTCATACAAGATACAATCAACCCAACAGACATCTCTTGTATTTGCTTGTTTGGGAATAACGGTTATTGCCTTATAATTATTGATAACTTCAATTGTTCCTTCCGTATAGCCGTCGTAATTTCCCTGTAAAGTCATTTGATTAAGGATAGAACTCCTTGTTATGATAATATCTCTGTCCTTATTCCAGTATTTGGTAGTAATTGTGTTTCCGCTGCCATCCTGGATAGCCTTAGTAGCACTGGTAGCATTACCTGAGAAAGAAGCAGCAGCAACAGTCCCTGGAAATTTGGAATTACCGTTTTCGTCTAAAAGCGTTAATGATTTAGTAAAATTATTTGTCCCTGAATTAACTAACGATTTTGATGTATAGTAGAACATTCTTGCATTTTGATATACACCATCTGTGAAATATCCATTACTACTATTTAATTTATCTAACATGGTATATGTACCAGCGCCAGCAGTGGAGTTTATAATTGTCTGTCCCTGATTGCCGGCAAGAAATGTACTTGTTATTTTGGAACTGGCCAGAGTGCCTGTTATCGTGTCACCGGTTTTACTTACTTAGCTTGTAGCCGTCCGGCAGGCGGATCCGCCGCCGGACTTTCTTAAATCCTGATAAAATATTCATTACGTTGACCTCCCATATTTTTATCAATAATATAGTGTTGATATGCAGGCATCCCTATACTCAGCATTGTTATTGGCTTTGAAGTTCTAAAGTACCGAATTTGTCCAGTAGTAGGAAGTTTCCTAATAATAATGGTTAGGAATAAAAGGTGTCAATGAACATGAGTAGGTATATCCAGATCCTTGTGTAGATAGTACCCATGATAACTCTAATATGGAGTTTATTATCTTGGCATAGAATTTAAGTGTAGCCCCATTATTAAAATCAACATCCCAAAAATATTCAATATTATCGCCAAGATTACAAAAGATGGGCGAAATACGGTTAGTTTTTGTCTCATTTTGACTTAAGGTCGCATTTAATTTAAAACAGAAAAAGTCTCCTGATTGAAATTTCCATTGTGTAGTATTATTAAAAATGATTTTTCCAGAAGTCACAACAGTTCCACCCGTATAACCTGCTACAAACGAAATTGGATTGAATGTGGATAAACTTGAGTGAGATATTAGGTCACTGATTGCTTTTTGTGTCATAGCCCCATCTGTATTATTACCTGTGGATGTGTAGAGTTTTGTGACGCCATATGCTGTAGAAGATGCAGTACCAGCAGTGTTAATAGTGGTATTATTTAATTTTGAAGTATATATATTTCCCCATTTGTTAGTAGAAGTTCCAATTGATCCGGTGCTGTTTGTACTCGGGTAGAAATTTCTTGACCTGTCCAGAACGACCTGAAGCTTGTTCGCAATGGTATTACAATTCACCTCAAAGTAGATATTATTATCCGATGCGAGATGCAGCTCTTCGTTTGTTGCGGAAACAAGACTTTCCAGTGCTTTCGCAGATTCGCCGCCGCCCACGATAGTACAGGCGCCGGCACCTATGGACAGCCCCTGGCCATAGGCATCGCCGCCATACACTTTTAGAGGGATTTGTGAAGAGGAATACATATTGGCAGTGATGTTTCCGGTTATAGTGCCGCCGGACGCTGGCAGGGCCCCGATATTGGCCGGTGTTACATTGACATTTCCTTTGCGGTAAGAAGTTTCGGCATTTCCTTTCACGCCGGTGACACGGGAGGCAGCAAGGCTGTCCCATTGTGATATTTTGTCAGAGGTGATCTGATCCAGTGTTGTTTTGTTGGTGTGTTCATGTTTTTTGATGCTGGCATCGTCCCACTTGGTTTTATTTGATTCCAGGGTTGTGCCGTCATCCATCTCTACAGACTGCGAGCTTGTCCAGAAGGACAATAGCTTGTAGCCGTCCGGCAGGCGGATCCGCCGCCGGACTTTCTTAAAATCGGGTAGTATGCTCATTTTGGTCGTCTCCTTTCAATATTCCTGAAGCCAGAAGAAACCCTCCGGCTGGTCTTCGGGTTCTGTATCAGAGAATTGTTCCATCATGTCATCCAGCAGGGATTCGCATTTTATGGCGGCATCGTCAGCTCTTTTGGCGGCATGATCGGCCCGCTCCAGGGCAGAGGCGGTGTCGGCCTGCCGTCTTTCTTCCTGCTGCTGCCGTTCCGATTCCTTTTGGATCCGCTCCGATTCGTTTTGCCGGATGATTCGGTTCTCTTCGATGAGCCCGCTTGTGATTTCCACTGCCTCTTTCAGTTCGTTGCAGGTGTCCTGTATCGCTTCTTCTATTTTATCTACGTTTTCCTTTGACTTAAGTACCTCCTGCTCGTATTCTTTTGCCTGGCCCAGTGTTTCAACAAGGGAATGGTATTCGCTGGTGCTTTCCAGTTCCGAACCGGAATTAACATTTGGCTCTACATAGATAAAAAATGTGTCTGAGAAATAACAGGCGCCATTGGGTTGATAGATCGCCAGTTCGCAGCTTACGCTGCCCGGTGCAGCCAGCAGCTGCTGGCTGACATGTATCGTTATGGTATTACCGGAAACAAGAATACTATTTTCGGATTCTTCTACGATAAAAGTATTGTCAGGTTTCCTTGCTGAGAGGGTGATGTTCCAGTCGGAATCCACTGTTACGGCGTCATTGTTGTCATATAGAGTGAGAGCCAGAATATGTGTGTCCTTTGAATTTTGCTTGATCACGGTCCGCTTTACATCCGAAGATCCGAAGCTCAGCTGTATTTCATGTGTTATCGGTTTGATATCGATCACCGTCCTTTCCTGGGCTGTCTTTTGTTGATATTTCTTGTTCTAATTCTTTTATCCTGCTCTTTAGCTTTTGTATCTGATCTACGCACAGCCAGATAATATTACTATTGTCGATGTAATGAAACTTATCTTTTGTATCAATATACCTATCTTCTCCGGAATCGCAATCGACATTTCTTAAGCCCACCAGGGCATAATCATTAGCATGTAATCCATTTTCGCACAATACATTTTCAATATGCTGGGAGGTTTCCCCAAAATATTTGCCGTTTCTTCCAAGTCCGGCTTTGTATTCATATTGCTGTACATCAAAAGAATCGAATATATCGTCGATATTTTCAGGCAGTGTACAGAAATTTTCCTTTACCCGTTCATCGGATGATTTTGACTCAAAGGTTTCTTTCGTCCAGTAAACGGAGGCGGCATTGCATGAGGTTCCTTCCGGGGATGCAGTACTAAGACCCAAATTGATATTATAACTTGATGTCAAGGATTTGTCAGAAAGAGATACATTGCCATCGAAATAGCTGTTGCCATTTACATATAACTTGTAAGCTGGATCATATACATTTCCTGGATAAATGCCTCCCTCAGCAAAAATATTATGTGAGAAATATGCGCCGCTTGCACTTGATGATCCTAAAAATGAACCATTGCTGAATTTTATATTTGATTCAAGGAATAGTTCTCTCGTGAATTTTGTTGTACCATATATGATCATATCTTGTGTGTATCCATTTGGGTCTAACCCATAGTTTAATAAAAGAGTTGAGGTGTAGTATTCATCTGAAGAAACGTTCTTATTTCCGAAAGAAATAAATTTTGCATTTTCTTCGGAGTTTATACTGACTCCAAATGTTGACGTATTGCCCCATCTTGCAGTATGTATGGAAGTATAAGGGGAACTATTTTTATAAAATTGAACACGTCCAGATGTGATCACAACTTTATCATCTCCATTTTTAGATATAATTGACTTGCCAAATGAATCAAACTGTATAAAGTTATCATCGTATTCCCCACTGGACAGAGAGTATTCTTTTATATTCCATCCACCGATCGTACCCTTAGCCGCTGATATATTTTTTGCAGTAACCGTTCCAACGAAACTACCATCGCTTGCATGTATTGTCCCGTTAAAATGTCCATTCCCATTTTCATCTACATACATTATTTTTCCGTTGGCATTACTTATATTAAATATATAGTTATCATTAGGATCTATGATAACGCTGCAATTGTCTTTTTGCATTTTTATGTTACCATTAGTGATCTCAATTCCATTCTCATCAATAAGAACAGAACCTTTATCATTTTTTACATGCAGTTCTTTAGTAATTGTGAGATCTCCATAGAGAAGATCTGCCCATATACCGTAGATAGGATTACCATTATACATACCAAGCCCGATAGCAAGTTTTGCCGTTTTCCAGTTATCAGATGTCATAACAATATTCCGGTCGATGAGCTTCATCTGACAGTCAGAATAGGTGCCTGTCTCCTGGATCTTTCTTCTGAGAAGAATTCCGTGTTCATCCATAACGATATCCTGGTCGCGGCCGGCCTTTACTGATACCAGGGCGGCATCCAGGCCTTCTTTTTTGATGTCATCCAATTGCGTGCCTGCGGCGCCGCCCTTTTCGGCCTGGGATGTGATATAACTGTAAGAGGACGCCATGCTGGCGGCTTTATCAATGATATCCTTTACATCAGACAGGGTGCCCCCTTTGTGATTCGTCACATTGGTAAAGGTAACGTCTATTTTGTCAGTGACAGGGAAAGACAGTCCTATGGAGGCGATGCGCATCCGGTAGATCACTCCGTCGATGCGGACCCGGACGAAGTTATTGATCCGGAAACCGGAATAGTCGTCATTTACCAGGACGCCCTGATACAGGAAGGATTTCTGCCCGACAATGGAAGAGAGGGGAGCGTCGATGGTGTATTCCACCTGACATGCTTTTGACAGCTCCTGTTCCGCCTTGGCCCGGAGTTCCTTTGCGTGCTCGATCAGCTGGGTATTATTCAGGCCATCCGAGATATAATTATCATTTTTATACACATCTTCGCGGATAAAGGAGCGGAGTTCTGCATACTCCTCCGGATTCAGGTAATTTGTCAGTTTAAATCTTTCCTGGAGGGTCTCTCTTTTATTTTTGATCGTAGCATCCGTTAAGTCACGATACCTGTCATTTATATTCTGCATAATGTCAAGGTAGGTGTAGATGTCGCTGCCGGAGCTTTCACAGCCGGCATTCCGGCACACATTTCCTCCGGCAGTCACAGAAACATTTGAGCTCCCGCATTTCTTACACTGGAATGGCTTAGTCCCGATAAATTCATTTACCGTGTATCGGTCGTTATCATATCCGCCCATATGGGATGGATGGATCATAGTACTGAAAATGTTGGTCAGATTGTTATAGTACTGAAGTACATAGGATACCTTTCCGTCTGCATCAAGAAAATCGGAATCGTATTCACCATGGAAGGAGCAGAGAGCAAAAATCTGATCCAGCAATACCTTCATCTGGCGCTGGATATCCTTCTGCAGGGCCAGATATTTTTTGATCATATCGTTGATAAAGCTGGTAACCTTGTTATTATCTGTTTCCCGAAGCATTTCCTGTAAGACCTCGATGCAGGACTGATATCCATTATAAAATCCATTCAGTCGGTTGTAGGAATATAAGTCCCAGGGGCGTTTCTTTTCATTTTCATAGGAGAGATCAACCTTGCTGAGAAGATATTTTGTGTGCTGGTCAAGATAGGTTTTGTATTCGGTTTCTTGTATGTCCGCAAAATAGAACTGGATTGTAAATTTATTTACGAGATTCTGTATGGCTGGGTCTTCAAAGGTGAATTTCTCACTGCTGTCCCCCAGGGTTGCATACGTCTCGTTCGACTGGATATGGAGGGTATAGCTGTCATCCCTGTTTCCGGTACGGTATATTTTTATTGTGCCATACCATTGGTATGACCGGTCAGGCTGATAGGGATCCGTCTTTGGAGTGATAGCGTCGCAGTCGGATAAAAAGGAGAATCCTTCCGGCATGAAGGTCGTGAATAAATTCTGTATCGATGTCCTTGTGGAGGTATAGTCATAGTTCTTATAGCAGCTGATATAAAATTTATTTTCATAGTATTCGCTGATCTTTGACAACACTTCATGAAGGGCTTCCTCCGTCGTGAGGATGTCTTTTTCCAGGGGAGGCATTTTGCTGCTGCGCAGGTAATGCTTTATATCGAAGATATTGTATTCCGTTTCCAGAAGCGTTTCATATTCTCCGATACTTCCCTTGTAATCGGTGTCATATTGTTTCAGCTGTTCTCTCAGATTTTGGCTCATCTCCTGCTTTTGCTTGTCGGAAAACATCATAATCCGGTCAGAGGCTGACATATTCAGCCCCTGCACCGCCGCCGTGATCATATCATCCCCGCCGGTAATCTTAAAACAGTTTTTGATGCTGTCCTTCTCACCCCGGATAGATATTTCATCCGACAGGTTCTCTGTCGTGATGAAGATATTGGTGTCCATACCGATATCCCTGACATGTGCCGGGGAACCGCAGTTCTGGCATACGCCATCGATGATGGTGCGGTACTTGTATGTATTAGAGGAAATTTTCTGACTGTCATCCAGCTCATCATAGCAATGGCCGCAGTACTGCAGGTCATGTACATGGACGACCCGCTGGGGGGTTCCGTTTTCCAGATAGATTTGTATATCGAAGGCACAGTTGATCTCTTTCGAGATATCACTAAGTATGCTGAGGATATCGGTATCGCTCCAGGAAAATGTCCGCTGGATCTGGCGGAGGGTTCTTGCTACACTGCCGATCCGGTAATGGGGGGCGGCGGCGAGAACCCGGTGGAGCAGGGAGGATTCCCTGTATTTCTTCGCGGTTTCCTCATCGTCGGTGATATCCGGTTCCCGGTAAAATACAGTGGGGCAGGACTGGCCATAGTTATACTGTTCTGAGTCATCCGCAGGGTTTATCTCCAGGGTTGTCAGGATCTGTGAGAGTTCTGCATGACCTAAGGAGATTCCGGTGACGGATTTGGTGACAGAGGAGTTCTCGTTTTTCTCTATGGCAGTTTCAAAGTAACCATATCCATCTACCAGGATCACAGACAGATCGTCCAGTTTGTCAAACAAGGGATTGGAGATACCGTCTTTCTCTCTATTATACGAGAAACTTATCTCGTCCGCCTGGTTGATCTCATTTACCGTGATCTTAAGATTTTCAACAGGATAGAGTTCTCCGATTTTCTGAAGCTGTTTGTTCACCAGAAAGATCGGCGGCTGTCTGTATTCGTTTGTGATGGGATTTAATTCATATCCATATTTTTTGAAAGGGATGGACAACTAGACCACCGCCTTTCTCGGTACGCGCCAGTCCATGCTGACGGTACAGTTTCCAGTTACTGTGATGAGATTTTCCCTGTTATCGAAGGTGTTCCCGATGGTGAGCCAGTCGTAATTGAAATCGTGATAGAGTGTATCGTGATTTCCGCGATAGACATTTTCGTCTTCTTCAAAATACCATTCGGAGGAATCGATACGCATATTTTTTATCGTAATTTTCTCTCCGGGCAGACAATTTCGGATCCCCATACATTTTCCAGTAAGACGGTTCTTGATCTGGATGTCCTGTGTGCCGGAAGAATGTCCGGCACAGATCTCAATGTTTGGATATATTTCCCCGACCTCGTCAGAGCTGTCATATAGACGGACAGTCTTTGCGGTGGAAGAGGAGATGGAGGTAGTCAGGATCTCTGACCAGCCATAGGGGGCGTCACAGGTTACAGTCAGGCTCAGACCGTAGCACTGCCCGCCGATCATATAGCGTTCGGCATTGATCTGGCAGTGATAGAAGATATTTTCATAGCCCTCCTGTATAAACTGAAGCCACTTATAGTCTTTCCGTACAAGCCACCGCAGAAGGAAGGCCAGCTCCCGTTCCGAGATTGGCTCATCCTGTCCTGCCATGGCACGATTATATTTGCATACCTGAAAGGTAAATGTCAGCGGTTCGCTGTATGAGGCACCGGTTTTCATCCACTGGCTGGAGTTTGGTGCTTTAAAATTAGTAAATTCAATGTGGTTTCCGGCAGTGATCTCTCCGGACTGCCCGCCGTCAAATGAGCATAGGATAAGGTTGTATTCCCTGCCTGATATTCCGTCAAAGGTAAATTCTGTACAATACACCGGCATCTGCCTCCTTTCTTCTGATTTATAAAATGCTTTGGATGCTGCTTGTGATGCGGCCGTTTTTTATACAGTCGCTGATACTGATTTCCAGTGCCCGCCGAATCTTGCGGTTGTTCTGGAGTTCGGATATAAAATCCTGTGAATTCTCAACATTAGGAAGATCCAGTGACAGATTGATGCTGCCGATGGAAGTGGATCCGCCAGGCGTCTGAGATTTTATATTTTCAGGATATCCCGGGATGGACAATGGTTTTGTGAACTGCTGCATCATGGTGACAGCATCCGGCAGCAGCTTTGTGAAGTCCTGCGTGAGAATGGTTTCATTTGGATTTACCCGGATGGGAATCCTGTCTCCGTCCAACGGGACACCGGATGCGCGGATGATACCGCCTGTGCGGAATCCGACATGAGGATATTTCCGGGCCAGTGATTTGTATACTGTTCCACTGGAATGAAAGCTGCCATCACCAGACAAGTTTCCCAGAACCTGCGCAAACATATTGATATACTTAAGACCGCCGGAACCGGAGCCGGACTTTACGACATAGCCGTATTTGGACAATTTTTGATTTAGCTCGCTGCTGAAGGTTTCATTGCTTTTTGCCGGTCTCAGCGGTTTGGTAGTATCCCCTTTTCCTGAATGGCCTGCGAGGAAGGATTTTAGCTGTGTGATCTCGGCATTCCGTATGGACTGTTCGGCATTGTCCATCTGCTGCTGCATGGATGTGAACAAGGGACTGTCTGCCGGCTGACTGGAGGCAGTGGTATTTTGTCTGGCATTGTCATTCTGTTCCGCTCCTGCATTGTCAGAAGAGGGATTGTCAGAGGGTATTCCGATACCAGTCAGGCATTCCACGATCTTACCAAAGGTTTCTGAATAGCTGTAGCCATAATCTTCTGCCTTTTTATTGAGGATTCCCTGGATGTAACCGCCATTCGTCTGGATTTCTGTAAGACCATCCTGCAGCAGTGCATCCGTATCCCGGAACAGACAGCTCAGCAGGTCTTCGTACTGGCTGCTCATATTGTCCAGCATGTTCTGCTGGTCGCTGATATATTTGTCATATTCGGTGTCCTGCAGATCCATATTTGCTTCATCCAGGCTGGTCTGCAATTTTGACCTTCTGGCACGGCCCTCTTCTGAATCATCCCCCTGCAGGGCTGTCAGCTGTTTTTCAAGGGCTGATATATTCTTTGTTTTGTCTGCGATATTGCGCTGGTAATCATAGAGATCCTTTTCCATATTCAGCACGTTTTTCCTGGCGTCTATGATATGATTCATATAATCCAGCTGAGTCTGGTACTTTGCTTTCATCAGATCGATGATCTTCTGTTCTGCGTCAAATTCACTTTTCGCCCATTCCTGCTGGCGGTCGATAATATTTTTATAGGCTTTTTCCAGCTGCTCCAGGGAATCATAGTCGTGGCTGCCGTCTCCCAGGCGGAGTGTTCCGGTTTCCTTCATGCCGTCCAGTATTTCGCGTTCCCGGTTAAAGTTATCCAGCTGGGCTTTTGATGTGTTATAGTTGATGCCATATGTGCCAAGGGTGCCGAGCCCGGAGTCCGTCAGGTCTCCCGTTTTGGAATCCGTCAGTTCCTGATGGGACAGAAGGGTGGCCATAAAGTCTGCTTCAGTATTGCTGCGTGCGGCATCTTCTGCCATTTTATCCAGCATGGTTGTATGGAGCTCCCGGATGGCGGAAGAGTTATTGGCAATGGCGATATCGCAGTCATTGATTGTATTATCCAGTGTCTGGAGAGTGGATTGTATCTCATACCATTCATCGGAATATATTTTGATATCTCCTTTTGCCATGGCTTCGTCCAACGACCTTTGCACGGCATTCTTTTCGTTCACAGTTTCCTGCCGCTTTTTTTGCTCATATCTGTTCTGGTCCTGGTAATAATCTGCCGATATGGTCTGACCCCGTGCCTCCATTCGAGCGATCTGATTCTGGATGCCCTGCTCCTCATCATTGAGCTTTCCGATCCTGTTTTCATAGTGCTTCTGGATGTTTTCTATTTTCTGCATCCGCTTTTCCCGGATGGACGTCTTTGCCTCTTCCTTTGCCATATTTTTTTCATTTAGGACATCGGAGGCATAGTCGACATTGTTGTTATAATCGATAAGCTTGTTGTACAGGCTGGAATTGTTCTTTTTTACTGTTTTGAGCAGGGTATCGGGAATCTCTTTTCCTTTTTTGATCAGATTTTTGATCTTCTTTTTCGTCCCTTTTTTCAGGCCGCTTTTTTTGAGGGCGGATAAGGCTGTGTTACCAGATGATGTCTGGAACCTTTTGGCTTTTTTATAGTAGGTGTTGTAGGCTTTGTCATCCGACTGGTAGATGGATATTTCATCATCGAGAAGCTTATTTTTGGTGGAGACTGATACGGCATTGGAATATTTCGCTTCTTTGTAGGAACGCTTTGTCTCATTGTGCTCTAATGCCAGATCCAGCTTCTGCTTATTCAGATCTTTTAGTGAACGGCGGAGCTCCTCGGTTGCTTTCCGGGCCTCCTTTACCTTGTCAATATAATTCTGGTAGCTGGTGATCTTCTTTGCCGTGCCGTCATCATAGCTGTGGATCAGACGGGAAGTTTTCCCGTTGACAGCGCCTTCCTTTACTTTTTCTTTCAGGGACTTATTTGTTTTCTTATTTTTGGAAATCTTGATCCCATTGGCTTTTTTCTCGTATTTTGCAGCGGATTTCTCCTGTGCCCGGAGCAGCTTCGTGGTCTGGGATATTTGTGTGTTCAGATTGTTATTTTTCGTTTTTAGGGAAAAAAGATTTTCAAATCTGGCTTTGGTCAGGTCTATCCTTGACTGCAGAACTGCCAGCCGGCGGGAGATCCAGTCGATTTCCTGTTTGGTTTTGGGAGTCTTGACCGTGGGAGGCTTGTCATTAGAGGGATTTTCTTTTTTGCCTTCTCCGATTTTAGGTTTTTCGATTTCCTTTTCCCCTTTTTTCTTTTTCTTCTTCTTTTTTGGGTCGGCAATGTCATCGGTTGTGTTCTTTTTTGTTATAGTTTGTGTCCATTGAGAACCAGTAGTAGTATTTAGGCTGTTCCCCTGTGAGTCCTTTGTTTCTGGAGAAGCCGCTTTTCTTTTCAGACGGATTAGTTTCTCTAGTTCCTTATTTGCGATACCGAGTCTGTGACAGAACTTAATCAGTGAATCGATGCTTTCTAAATCGTTAAGCCCTGTCTCTGAGGCTTGTTGTTTTTGTATCAGGAATTCTGTCAGTTCTTCATTTGAGAATCCGAGCTGTTCTGCCTCTTTTTTGAGATTAACGATTTCTTTATCATTCGCATCGGAGATATCAATAGGGGCAAGGGCTGATTCTAATTTAGCCTCTTTTGCCTGTCTGAGATTTTCTGCCAGCTGTTCTGCTACCAGGGATTCTGCATTCATGATTCCCATTTCTTTGAGAAGTGTCTTGTAATAATTCTGATTTGACTTGTTTAGACCGGCAAGGAAATTATTACTAGTTATATAGGATTTTGTCAGATTATCTTGTGCTTTTTTCAATTCGCTCACTGTTTTGGAACTGTCGCCGGCCGTTTTCTTATATTCTTCCCAGACCTGCTGGTCATCGGCATCCCACTCCGAGATCCCAAGGGTATTGTGTATGGAATTTAGTGTGGAGGGAGAGACCGTATTATCTTCCGTGGATCCTTTCTCCTGATAGGCGGAGGTTATGGCCTGGATACCGGTCTGCATGGCAGCAAGCCGTCCGGTATCGTCCACCTGGCGGTTTATTTTCATTGTGGCGGATTCTGCAGAGAGACCGGTATCTTTCATGATCTTGGCAGAAAGAGAGGATTGGTTGAAGTCTTCTGTGGTGAGTTTGCCTGACCGTGCCAGTTCAAGAAGCTTCTTCTTTTCCTGAGCGTTAATTCCGTCTATCTCTGCAATGCCTGTTCTGCCGAGGCTGTTCCAGGAGGAGGTGAAGGAAGGTGGGGAAGAGGATTCTTCTTTCTTGCTTTGTGCTGTGTTATAATTACTGACAGTTCTTTTTAAATCGTCCAGAGTTTTAATGCTGTCTGTTTTATCTTCGATACTCAATATTTCATCTTTACTTAATGACTTAATAAAGTCCTCTGCACCTTCAATGGATTTGTAGTTGCTGATAACAGCATCTATCAATGCCTGACCAGATTTTCTTGAACCGTCATCTGTGGAACCTGTTCCCATTATATTTTTGAATCCGTCCAGCTGCTCATCTGAAAATAGGGGATTCCCGTCTTTATCTTTATAGCCCTTCAGCTGATCGATTACTTTATTCACCGCATCAATGTATTCCTGGTAGCTTTTATAGTCCTTTTCATTTAAGGAAAAGAGGGTATTGATTCTCACTGCCAGATCTGTCTTATCAAGGCCATCCTGCAGCGGCTCCATATAATAGGTATAGAAATGTGACACCATCTCTGTGTCGGTGTCGAACTGCTTATAGAAGTTATCATCCAGATTCTCTATAATATTCCGGATGATCTGCTGGCCAGATTCATCCAATGAACTGTAACCGGAATCATCCCCATTGTTGCTAAAGATATATGCGGATAAGATCGGCTTTATCTTTTGTGTTTCCGCGTTGATGGTTGATTTTGCGAGTGCAAATGCCGCCCTGATCTTTTGCTGAAGATCCATACTGAGATCAGTAAATTTAAAAGCTTTACCATTAGTACCTCCTGGATTCTGTGCTAGAAATCCATTTAATTCCTCATGTAGCTTGTCCCTTGTATCCCGGTCTAAAGAATCCAAAACAAGGGGAATGCTAATATCATCCAGATTAAATTGGTATCTGCTTTGATTTCTATGGGCGAAAATATCATCCGTACTGATAAAGTGATTTAATGCTGCACGCTTTGCATCGTTATCTTCAATAACTGTCTTGTAGTTGTCAAAGCCTTCTGACGCATTCGTAAGAGTTGCGGCGTAAGATTCATTGGCATTCTTTTTGTAAGATTCTGTGAGGGCGTCGATATTACCTTTCATTTTTACAATGGCATTATTTTGTTCATTGTAACCGGAGATCATGGCAGGGAACATATCGGCAATCTCTTTGGTTAATGCCTGGTATTCTGCGAACTCCTCTGTAGATAAAGATACATTGTAACCATTGTTATCCACTCCTTCTGCCAGTCTTGCATAGTTGAAGCCGTTTTCACTGATCCAGTTTCGTTGTAGTTCTAACTCGTTTTGTGATTCCATTGTCAGGCTGTGGAAATCGTCTAATGCTTCCTGGGCATACTGTATGCGATTTACATAGCTGTCTATAATGCTTGTGATGGAATTGGTAAGTATACCAACAAGCTGATCCATTCCGGCCGACACCATTTTTGATCCAAATGATGTAAGGAGTGAGCCCGTCTCTTTAGGTGCGGAAGATTTCTTCTCCCACTGGGCAGAGCCAGCCGTGCTTATGTCAGAATTCAGTTGCACTGCCTTTTTGATTCTGATATAATTATCCTAAATAATAGTGCTTCTGACACTACCATTAAGGAGGCGTGGCTCTATGTCTTTGATCAGCTGCCCGGAATGTAATAAAGAGATTTCAGATACCTCTTCAAAATGCATCCATTGTGGATATCAATTGAAAAAGAGAAAACCAGTTAAAAAAATCATGGCGGTAATTGGATCCGTGATGGTGATCCTTGCTGCCGTTGTACTGCTTGTACTTAAACTCTGTCAGCCGGCTTCCATCTTTCCGTCTTTTATAGAATTAATGGAATGTCGATCGCCGGAAAAGGTTAAGGATATTTTAGGGGAGGATTTTTCTCATGATGATTTTGAAAGTGGCTTTGCTTTTGATACCTATCGGGATATCGAGATTGATGGCCTAGGCTGTGTGTTGTTCAAGATCCATTATGAGAATGGAAAATGTATAGGAATATCCTGGCAAACCCAAAAGATGGATCAGGGAACCAAGGATACATTTTTTGAAGCCATGGTTGACCGGTTTGGTGATGTGCAGGGTTATCAGACCGAAAAATATGCTGATATAACATCGGAGCAGTTTCATTGGAAAGGCGAAGAAGATTTTTGGGTAGATATCAACCATTCGGATGAAGACAGGGAGGGGATTTATTATATTAAAGTTATGGTAAACTGGAGATAGATTTAAATGTTTTAATAATTTTAACTGCACTGGGGAGCGAAGGCGTGCCTTACTTATTCCAATAACTGTGTTCCTAATATTATCCAAAAGGAGGCGTGGCCCTATGTCTTTGATCAGCTGTCCGGAATGTAATAAAGAGATTTCAGATACCTCTTCAAAATGCATCCATTGTGGATATCAATTGAAAAAGAAAAAACCAGTTAAAAAAATCATGGCGGTAACCGGATCCGTGATGGTTATCCTTGCTGCCGTTGTACTGCTTGTACTAAAACTCTGTCAGCCGGATCCCATCTTTCCAACTTTTATAGAATTAATGGAATGCCGATCCCCGGAAACGGTTAAGGCTATATTGGGAGAGGATTTTTCTCATGATGATTTTGAAAGTGGATCTGCTTTCGATACCTATCGGGATATCGAGATTGATGGCTTAGGCTGTCCTTTGTTCTCTATTGATTATGAG
Source organism: uncultured Clostridia bacterium (assembly GCA_948467395.1). Classification (GTDB taxonomy): domain Bacteria; phylum Bacillota; class Clostridia; order Lachnospirales; family Lachnospiraceae; genus Eubacterium_F. Next base: position 26,110 of record CAOKDX010000023.1, read on the forward strand.
AATGGAAAATGTACGGGGATATCCTATGAAACCCAAGAGATAGATCAGGGAACAAAGGATACATTTTTTGAAGCCATGGTTGACCGGTTTGGTGATGTGCAGGGTTATCAGACCGAAAAATATGCTGATATAACATCGGAGCAGTTTCATTGGAAAGGCGAAGAAGATTTTTGGGTAGATATCAACCATTCGGATGAAGACAGGGAGGGGATTTATTATATTAAAGTTATGGTTAACTGGTGATAAATATAAATGTTTTGATAATTTGTAACTGCACTGGGGAGCTAAGGTGTGCCTCACTTATCCTAATAGCAGTGTTCCTAATATTATCTAAAAGGAGGCGTGGCTCTATGTCTTTGATCAGCTGCCCGGAGTGTAATAAAGAGATTTCAGATACCTCTTCAAAATGCATCCATTGTGGATATCAATTGAAAAAGAAAAAACCAGTTAAAAAGATCATGGCGGTAACCGGATCCGTGTTGGTGATCCTTGTAGCCATTGTACTGCTCGTACTAAAACTCTGTCAGCCGGATCCCATCTTTCCGACTTATCTTGAATTAATGGAATGCCGATCGCCGGAAAAGGTTAAGGATATATTAGGAGAGGAATTTTCACATAGTGATCATGAAAATGGATTTGTCTTTGATACCTATCGGGATATCGAGATTGATGGCCTAGGATGTGTTTTGCTCTCAATTCATTATGAAAATGGAAAATGTACGGGGATATCCTGGCAAACCCAAAAGATGGATCAGGGAACCAAGGATACATTTTTTGAAGCCATGGTTGACCGGTTTGGTGATGTGCAGGGTTATC
>CAOKDX010000024.1 GCA_948467395.1 uncultured Clostridia bacterium
TATCAAGGTTCCTGCTGCCGTCTGTCTGCTGTAAAACGGCTGTTTTCTCTGCCTCTGCTCCTGTTTCATTACCGCGTCAGCAATGACTATATTATCAGAAAGATCTTCCAATGTCAACACTTTTTTTCAAATTTTTCAAAAAAATAACGACTATTTTTTTAGACACCATATCTTGATGTTCTTTTGGCTGTTGTCCACAAGGGAAGCTTTTCCATAAGATAAAAAAACGTCGACTGAAAACCGCGACGCTCCAAGAATCAGCTTTGTTGATTCTTGCTCCGCACAAGACGGTCTTTCCTATAAAATAGAAAATGAGCAAATTTTTAATAAATAAAAATTTACTCACATTTTTGCTAAACGGAGAAGGAGGGATTTGAACCCTCGCGCCGCGCGAACGACCTACACCCTTAGCAGGGGCGCCTCTTCAGCCACTTGAGTACTTCTCCAGCTGAATATAAAAACAATATTCAAATTTGTGCACCCTTCAAGTGCAATCAATATATTAACAGAATTTTATAATCTTGTCAAATACTTTTTCCAGATTTACTCATACAATTCAGACCACTTTATTCTTCTTTCCAAGTCCGGCCTTTTTCAACATCTTCTTATAGCTTTTCTTTTTACTTTTCGGCACCTTGATTCTGGCTTTTTTATAGATTCCCCTGACAGCCCTGGATCCTATTTTTTTTATGGCAGTGGATGAAATGGTAATTTTCTTAATCTTCTTCTTTTTATAAAAGGCCTTACTGCCAATGGATGATACCCTATAATTATATTTCCCAATCTTTACTGTTTTGGGGATGATGATGGATTTTTTCTGCTTTACCACCCCCGCCACTTCCACAGCACCCTTTCCACCGGTCCGGCTGTCGGTCACTTTATATTTGAGATTTCCTTTTTTATAAATACCGCCTTGCGGGGCTATAATTAGAAATGTTTCTGTTTTTGATCCAAAATAATAAGAATCAATTCCTGTAACTGTTACCCTAGCAGTGCCAAAGCCAATATTGCTTTGATAGGTGAGCCTGTAATTTACATTTTGCCGCAGAACCTTATTGCCATCTGTCACTGTGAGCTGCGGCATGACTGCCCTGCCTGTATGCCCCTGATTGGGTATATCTGCTACTGTGACATTTTTCATGGATCGTCTGACAGGGATATAGGGATTTCCAAACTTTTTTACATATGCTTCCGCCTGTGTCTCATCCTCTCCGTGAATTACCGTATTCCGGTTAAAGGCATAATACCCAATAGAAGCAATGTGAGGGGAAATTGTAATCTGATCAAGGCCTGTTCCGAAGAAAGCATAATCCCCAATCCTTGTGAGGGTAGAAGGCAGTTCAATCATAATGATACTTTTGCATTGATAGAAAGCATTATTCCCAATCTCTGTCAGATGGGGAGGCAATTTGCTGATGGTCAGGGAATCACAATCAGAAAAGGCTGCATAACCAATACTTTTCACACTATCTGGCAGTTCGATCTGCCGTATCCTCCTGCAGCCGCTGAAAATTTCTGACGGAATATTCGTTATGCCGTTCTCCAGCGTTATTTTCTCAAGACCAGATCCAGCAAAACAGTTTGTCCCACCACTTTTAATAGTTCCCGGAATTATAATCTCCTTTAACGCTTCACAGTCCCGAAAAGCATCATAATGTATTTCTTCCAATTTATCTGGTATATTGATAATGGATAGATTACTGCATCCACGAAAAGCAGACGCCCGGATCGTCCGGATGGAATCAGCCAGTGTAACCTTTTTCAACGTCTTACAGTTTGCAAAGAGCTGGCACGCCACCGCCAGACTTCCCTCTGCAAATTGTGCTTCTTCTATATAAGAACCGGTAAAAGCGGAAATTGTTTTTTTTGTAACATTTTTCGGAATAAGGATAGACTTCAGGGAAATGCATCCAGAGAAGGTATCATCGCTGATTTCTGTCAGACTGTCAGGCAGATGGACATCGGTGAGATGGACGGCATCCTGAAAGGAATTCTTTCCTGTATTGGTAATACCTTCCTCTATAATAAGCCGTCGGATGTCAGCTGTCGTTTTCTCACTCCAGTTCTGATATATCCTGCCATATCCGGATATCGTCATAGTCCCCGTCTGTTCATCAAAAGTATAACTGGCATTGTCACCACATACACCAGTTACTTCTTTTGCATAAGACGTCCTGCTGATAAAAAGAAACGAAAGAAATAGAAAGAATATAAATATTTTCCTTTTCATACACATCTTCTCCGTCTGACTCATTGATATATTGCTCCCATTTATGACAGGCGGTATTCCTCCGGCGCCGTCATATATAGATTATTTTTCTGACTGTCGATCACCGTAATCACAGGAAGTTTTTCCACATAAAGTCTGCGGACTGCCTCTGTTCCCAGATCTTCATAGGCTATCACTTCACTCTTTTTGATGCATTGGGATAAAAGTGCGCCCGCACCCCCCACAGCGGCAAAATATACTGCTGTATTCTCTTCCATGGAAGAGATGACTTCCCCATTTCGTTTTCCCTTTCCGATCATGCCTGTCAATCCATGTTCCATAAGAACGGGGGCATACTTATCCATACGGCTGCTGGTAGTGGGTCCCGCAGATCCGATCACCTGTCCCTCCCGGTTTGGTGTGGGACCAAGATAATAGATAATCTGATCCTTAACATCAAAGGGAAGCTCCCCGCCTGCTGCCAGTTCTTCTATCATGCGCTTGTGAGCGGCATCCCTTGCCGTATATATGATCCCTGTGATGTAGACATAATCTCCCGCCCTCAGATCCTTTACTTTATCCTTCGTAAGCGGTGTTTCAATATATTTATCCATTACAGTGTTCTCCTTATATGACGGTTTACATGACAGCATATATTAACTGCCACCGGCAGCCCGGCTATATGTGTCGGATATGTCTCGATATTCAGTCCGATGGCTGTCACCCGTCCTCCCAGCCCCCCGGGGCCGATGCCAAGACAATTGATTTTCTCCAGCATTTCCTCTTCCAAAGCTTTTATGTGGGAGAGATGAGAATGACTGCCAATATCTCTTGTCAGAGCCTTTTTTGCCAGGATGGTACATTTTTCAAATGTTCCGCCAATCCCTACGCCAATCACCATGGGAGGACAGGCGTTTGGACCAGCCGCCTCAACTGTCTCCAAAATGGCATTTTTAACTCCTTCCATACCATCCGCCGGTTTCAGCATAAAGACGCGGCTCATATTTTCACTTCCAAATCCCTTCGGCGCCACTGTGATTTCCAGCTGCTCTCCGGGTATGATTTCATAATGTATCACACCAGGCGTATTATCCTTTGTATTCTCACGGATCAGGGGATCCCCCACGACAGATTTGCGTAGATATCCCTCCTGGTATCCCTGACGGATTCCTTCATTTACAGCCTCTTCGATAAAACCTCCCTGGATATGGACATCCTGGCCGATCCGGAGAAACACGACTGTCATGCCGGTATCCTGGCATATGGGAATCTTATTTTCATATGCGATATCCATGTTCTCCTCCAGCTGGCCCAATATCTGTCCGCCGATCACGGATTCTTCCCTCTCTCTTGCGCGGAGAAGAGCTTCCTTTACATCATCGGAGAGCCGGATATTCACTTCCATGCACATCTCTTTTATGTGTTTTGTTATTTCACTCGTACTAATCGTTCTCATTTTCAACATCTCCTGAAGAATTTTCCTCTCCCTCCGGATCCCCTTCTGATCCGTCCGTCCCATCTTCTGAATTGTCCTCCCATACCCGGGCGATGCTGGCAATCCTGATATCCTTTTCCTCATCCAGATTCATCAGCTTTACTCCGGAGGTGACACGGCCCAGAATCGAAATCCCATCGACACCGGTTCGGATAATGATTCCTTCATTGGTGATCAGCATAATATCCGATCCGTCTTCCACAATCTTCGCCGCCACTACTTCTCCTGTCTTTGGTGTGATCTTATAGCATTTCACGCCCTTTCCTCCACGGAACTGGGCAGAAAATTCATTGATATTCGTGCGCTTGCCCATACCATTTTCCGATACCAGCAATATATTATCACCCTGGGAACTCATCTGCATGGCTACCACCTCATCGCTCTGTCCCAGATTGATTCCCCGGACACCCATGGCGATACGTCCCATGGAGCGGACATCCTTCTCATGAAAACGAATGCACTGTCCCTCTCTCGTTGCAAGTATAATGTCCTGGTCACCGTCCGTTACCTTTACTTCGATAAGTTCATCGTCTTCCTTCAGGGTAATAGCCTGAAGTCCCGTCTTTCGTATATTTTCATAATCCGTAATGGGAGTTTTCTTTACAATTCCCGTTTTGGTGGCCATAAAAAGATAATTGTCTTCTGAATATTCCTTAATGGAAATCACAGCGGATATTTTTTCCTCCGGCATCAGCTGGAGAAGGTTGACGATGGCAGTTCCGCGGGATGTGCGGCCCGCTTCAGGAATTTCATAAGCCTTCATGCGGTAAACCCGTCCCTTATTCGTAAAGAACATAAGGAAATGATGCGTCGTGGCCATGGATATATTCTCAATATAGTCTTCCTCTATCGTCTGCATTCCCTTAATTCCCTTGCCTCCCCGGTTCTGGCTTCGGAAATTATCACTGGTCATCCGTTTGATATATCCCAGATGGGTCATGGCAATTACTGTATTCTCTACCGGTATCATATCTTCCATAGAGATATCAAATTCATCAAAGCCAATGCTGGTCCTTCTCTCATCACCATACCGATCCCGGATGGCTGTAATCTCCTTTTTGATTACTCCCAGTAAGAGCTTGCGGTCGGCAAGAATCGCTTTGTATTCTGCTATCTTTTTCTGAAGCTCAGTATATTCATTTTCCAGCTTTTCCCTTTCCAGTCCGGTGAGAGCACGCAGTCGCATATCAATAATAGCCTGTGCCTGCACGTCGTCCAGTCCGAATCTCTCTATCAGTCGTTCCTTCGCCAGTGCGGCACTGTCTGATCCGCGGATAATCTTTATCACTTCATCAATATTATCCAGGGCGATAAGCAGTCCCTTCAATATATGAGCCCGTTCCTCCGCCTTATTGAGATCATATTTTGTGCGGCGTGTCACCACCTCTTCCTGGTGCTTTAGGTAATGCTGCAGCATCTGAAGAAGATTCATTACAACCGGCTCATTGTTTACCAGCGCCAGCATATTGACGCCAAAGGTATCCTGAAGCTGGGTGTGCTTATATAATTGGTTCAATATCACATTGGCATTGACATCCTTGCGGAGCTCAATGCAGATCCTCATGCCCTCGCGGTTGGATTCATCCCTGAGATCCGTAATGCCATCCACTCTTTTATCCTTATGTAGTTCTGCAATCTTTTCGATCAGTCTCGCTTTATTTACCATAAAAGGAAGCTCCGTAACGACAATACGGTTCTTGCCATTTGCCATGGTCTCTATATTTGTCACGGCACGGACACGGATCTTTCCATGGCCGGTCCGATACGCCTGCTCAATGCCGCGGCGGCCCATGATGGTGGCGCCAGTGGGAAAGTCGGGACCTTTGACGATCTCCATAATCTCATCCAGGGAAGTGTCCCGGTCCTCGTCTACCTGATCGTCTATAATTTTCACCACGCCATTGATCACCTCAGTCAGGTTATGAGGAGGAATATTGGTAGCCATACCCACAGCAATGCCGGAAGTGCCATTCACTAAAAGATTGGGAAAACGTGCTGGAAGTACCGTGGGCTCCTTCTCAGTCTCATCAAAGTTCGGCATAAAATCAACGGTATCCTTATTGATATCCGACAGCATCTCCATGGATATCTTACTAAGCCTGGCCTCCGTATAACGCATGGCAGCGGCGCCGTCTCCATCCACGGAGCCAAAATTTCCATGTCCGTCCACCAGTGGATAACGGGTGGACCACTCCTGCGCCATATTCACCAGCGCCCCATAGATGGAGCTGTCACCATGAGGATGATATTTACCCATTGTATCACCGACGATACGGGCACATTTACGGTGCGGCTTATCCGGACCGTTATTCAGCTCGATCATGGCATACAGGATCCTTCTCTGTACTGGTTTTAATCCGTCCCTGACATCCGGCAGCGCCCGGGAAGCAATGACTGACATGGCATAATCAATATATGAATTCTCCATGGTGGTCTTTAGATCCACTGGCTGAATGGCGTCAAATCCGTCCTTGTCAAAGATATTTTCATCCATATTTTTTCCCTCTTCCCTCCATCAATTTATATATCCAGATTTCTTACATATCGTGCATTCGCCTCTATAAATTCACGTCTCGGCTCTACCTTATCCCCCATCAGTGTATTAAAGGTAAGATCAATTTCTGATGTATCATCTTCATCCATCGTAACCTTCAGAAGGATTCTTTTTTCCGGATCCATCGTCGTATCCCAGAGCTGTTCGGCATCCATCTCTCCCAGTCCCTTATAGCGCTGAATATTATTATTTCCGTCTCTTCCGATGTCTTCCAGTACCTGGTTCAGCTCTTCGTCGCTGTAAGCATAATAAGATTTTTTATTCTTATCCACCTTATACAGCGGAGGCTGTGCCAGATACACATATCCCTGTTTGATCAGCTCCGGCATAAACCGGTACAAAAATGTCAGAAGAAGGGTGGCAATATGAGCGCCGTCCACATCCGCGTCAGTCATAATTATGATCTTGTGATATCTCAGCTTACCAATATCAAAATCATCGGAAATTCCTGTTCCAAATGCCGTAATCATCGCCTTGATTTCATTATTTACAAGAATCTTATCCAGTCTCGCCTTCTCTACATTGAGGATTTTTCCACGAAGAGGAAGAATTGCCTGTGTAGCACGGTCCCTTGCCGTCTTGGCACTTCCTCCGGCGGAGTCTCCCTCAACAATATAAATCTCACAGTTTTCCGGATTTTTGTCGCTGCAGTCGGCGAGTTTCCCGGGAAGACCTCCCCCCTCCAATACATTCTTCCGGCGGGTCAGGTCCCTTGCCTTCCTGGCCGCCTCCCTCGCTCTCTGGGCAAGAAGGGATTTTTCACAAATCTGCTTCGCCACAGAGGGATTTTGCTCCAGATAATAAGTAAGCTGCTCACTGACAATGCTGTCCACAGCCCCCCTGGCCTCACTGTTCCCCAGCTTCTGCTTTGTCTGTCCTTCAAACTGGGGTTCCGGAATTTTAATGCTGATAATAGCTGTCAGCCCCTCCCGGATATCCTCGCCAGAGAGGTTCGGTTCATTTTCCTTTAATATTTTATTATTTCTGGCATAATCATTAAAGGTCTTTGTCAGGGCATTTTTAAATCCGGCAAGATGGGTGCCTCCCTCCGGCGTGGTGATATTATTGACAAAGCTGTAGCATCCCTCATTAAATTCCGAATTGTGCTGGAAGGCCACCTCCACAAATACATTGCCCTTCTGCCCCTCACAATATATAATATCCTCATAGAGCGGATCCTTATTTTTATTCAGATACTCCACATATTCCTTAATGCCGCCCTCATAATGATAGGTTTCTGTGCGCACCTCCTCTTCCCGGAGATCCGACAATATAATCTTCACACCTTTGGTCAGAAACGCCATTTCCCGCAGACGTTTCTTCAATATCTTAAAATCATAAATGGTTGTCTCTGTAAAAATCGTCTCATCTGGAAGAAAGGTAACCTTCGTCCCCCGCCTGTCAGACGTGCCTGTCTCCTTCAGAGGATACATGGTCTTTCCCTTTTCATAGCGCTGCTTATATTTCTTTCCATCCTGGCAGATCTCTACCTCCAGCCAGTTGGAAAGGGCATTTACTACAGAGGCGCCCACTCCGTGCAGACCGCCGGATACTTTATATCCGCCGCCGCCAAATTTTCCTCCGGCATGCAGAACGGTAAAAACAACCTCCACCGCCGGCTTGCCTGCCTTGTGATTGAGACCTACCGGAATGCCGCGCCCATTATCGATTACAGTGATGGAATTATCTTTATTGATAAAAACCTCGATTTCATCACAATATCCGGCAAGCGCCTCGTCAATACTATTATCGACGATCTCATATACCAGATGATGAAGCCCTCTCTCAGATGTGCTTCCAATATACATCCCCGGTCTCTTGCGGACTGCTGCCAGTCCCTCAAGAATCTGTATCTGATCTGCTCCATATACTACTTCATTTTCCTTTTCCATCTGGAAACCTCCGTCTCATCATACTTTTCATGTCTCTTGTTGTTTTGAAGTTCCTTTTATGATCTCAAATGTGCGATCAATGTTGATTCCATTTTTAATAAATTCCTCCAGACCGGTACATGTAATGATGGTCTGTATTCCCTTAATATTTTCCAGAAGATAATTCTGTCTGTTTCGATCCAGTTCCGAAAGTACATCATCCAGAAGAAGGATGGGTTTTTCTCCTATCAATTTTTCTACAATCTCAATCTCTGCCATTTTAAGGGATAGGGCGGCAGTTCTTTTCTGCCCCTGGGATCCATATTTTCTAAGATCCTGTCCCTCTGTCCTGAACAGAATGTCATCCCTGTGGGGTCCCACGGTAGTAGTTCCCAGAAAAATATCCCTTTCCTCTTCCAGAAAGAGCCGCGATTCCAAATCTTTCTCCCGGCAGTTTGGGCCATAGGCTATCTCAACCTGCTCCCGGCCGCCGGTAAGGCAGTTATGTTTTCTCTTCATAATCTCATTCAGCTCTGTCACAAATTCCTCTCTGAGCCCTATAATCTTTCTTCCATGCTCCGCCAGCTGCCCATTCCATATCTCAAGCGTATCCCTCAGGTCTTGTTTTTCCTGAATCTGCTTGAGCAGGGCATTTCTCTGTTTCAAAATCCTTTTATATTGTGTCAGATAAAAAAGATATGCCTTGTTGAGCTGGCACAGCTCCATATCAATAAACCGCCGCCGCTCCTCCGGCCCGTCACGGATAATACCCAGATCCTCCGGAGAAAAAAATACAATATTCGACAATCCCAAAAGCTCATTGCTGTTTCTTATGGGAATTCCGTCAATAGCGATTCCTTTGGAGCCGCCCCGTCTCATATGGACCTCAACCCGGAATACCTTTTCCCTCTTCTCCACAAAATACCGTAGATGTGCTTCCTTTTCCCCAGTCCGTATCATCTCCCTGTCCCTGCTGCCCTTGTGGGATTTGGTTGTCCCTCCCACAAAGATGGCCTCCAGTACATTGGTCTTTCCCTGGGCATTATCTCCATAGAGCACATTGGTGCCCGGATGAAATTGAAACACTTCCCTTTCATAATTTCGGAAGTTACTGAGCTCGATGGACTGAAGGATCATAGAGCGGCAACCTTCACTTCATTTCCTTCCAGTGAAAATACATCACCTGGATAAAGCTTTCTTCCCCTGCGGTCATCCACCTCGCCATTCACTGTTACAAGCCCGTCCTGAATCAGTATTTTTGCCTCCACACCGGAGCTGACCAGACCGGCAAGCTTCAATGCCTGTCCCAGTTTAATATACTCATCTTTGATAGCGATTTCCTGCATTCCTGTCACCTTTCCCAACATGCCGCCGCAGGCGGCACAAACATTTTCACCATTAATTCATATTTACCGGAAGAATCAGATAGATATAGGATTCCTCATTATTTTTTATAAAGCATGGTGCATTTGAATTAAACAGATATAAATATACCTCTTCATCGTCTATCACCTTCAGTACATCTATAATATATTTGGGATTGAAGGCGATCCGTAGATCCTTACCCTCTTTGGCCGCATTGACCTCCTCATCCATGGATCCGATCTTAGTATTCATCTCCATCTGGATTTCATTGTCTCTAATATTCAGTATCACAGGTTTTTTCTCCGACTCTCTCGTAAGAAGGGTAGCCCGGTCAATACATCCGAAAAATTCCTGCTTATTTACCTTCACCTTTGTCTCATAGCTGCTCTTCAGCATCTGTTCAATATTATAAAAATTTCCCTCGATAAGACGGGATATAACAAGCGTCTCGTTAAATTCAAACAATACATGGTTCCTTGAGAAGGAAATAGTTACCTCATCCTCCATGCCGCCGGTAAGAATCTTACTGATCTCGTTCAGTGTCTTGCCGGGAATCACCACCTTAATGTGTTCATAACTCTCCTTCAGCTGGATCTTACGGATAGAAACCCGGACCAGATCCAGAGAGGCAATCTTAAATTCATCCCCGTTTATTTCAAAAAGCTCTCCGGTAAGGATCTTATTGCTCTCATTGTCTGATATGGAAAATATAGTCTGCCTTATCATTTCCTTCAGTGTAAACTGTGAGATAGAAATCTTCTTTTCAATATCAATCCGGGGAAGCATGGGAAATTCCTCATGATCGATTCCCGGTATATTAAATTTTGACTTACCGCAGAAGAGAAGTATATTATTATTTTCATCTACTTCGAAATTCACATCTTCATCCGGCAGGCGGCGTACAATTTCAGCAATCATTTTGGCATTTACCAGAATGATCCCTTCCTCCTGTACCTCAGCAGGAATTCGTGTTTCTATTCCCAGCTGCATATCATTCGTAGTCATTTTGATACTTTCTTCCCCAGCTTCAATTACCACGCATTCCAAAATCGGCATCGTCGTCTTTCCCGGCACAGCTTTCAGGGCAATGTTAATGCCATTGTTAAAGTTGTTTTTCGTACAGGTGAATTTCATAATGTGAATAACTCCTTTCAAACTTTAATATAATGTTGAAATTTCTTTATAATAAATATAAAGGATAAATTAGTAGTTAATAGTATATAGGGGCTGTGGATTTGTTGGTAATGCTTACAAGTATGGAGAAACAGCCTTTTAACCATAATGTAATCTGTGTATGCAGCTTGTCCCAAAAAGTGGACAAGTGTTAGTGAAAAATTAGGGTTGAAATAATATCCACTGTATATTTTCACTATGTATACAGGTTATCCACAAACTGTTATGGATTTAATTTTTTTTTCAATATTAGTATCGTATTTTCCAGTTCTTTATCCACAATAATCTCTTCTTTTATTTTGTTGACACCGTGGATAACTGTCGTATGATTGTTTCTTTTGAGCTTTGCAGCGATTTCTGTCTGTGTAAGATTTGTCAGTTCACTGCAAAGATACATACAGATCTGCCTGGGAAGGGTCAGATTCCTTGTTTTCTTTTGAGAGAGAAGAGCATCCTTATCCAGACTAAAATGATCGGCGACAATCTCCAGTATGTAATCCGCTGTAATAATTAGTTTTTCGTTGGGAGAAATAAAATCCTTCAGGGCGTTTTCTGCTGTGGGAAGTGTAATATTACCGTTTGGATTGTTAAACTTCGCATATAACAATATTTTATTGTACGCGCCCTCCAGATCACGTATATTGGATTTTATATTTGTGGCGATATAGTCCAGTATATTGTCATCCAGTTTGATGTCGGCGTGTTCCTGTTTGTTCCGCAGGATTGCCATGCTTGTCTCAAAATCCGGAGGCTGGATGTCGATGGTCATTCCAGAATTAAACCGGGAACGATAGCGCATGTCCAGCTGTTCCATCTGACTGGGCGGCCGGTCACTGGTAATGACGAGCTGTTTGCCGGATTGGTATAATGCCTCGAAGGTATTGAAGAATTCAATCTGTGTGCTGTCTTTTCCTATAATAAACTGGATATCGTCAATGAGAAGTACATCTATGTTCCGGTATTTTTTGCGGAGATTTGCGGTGGCCGCCGTATTCCCTTTTTCTTTATTGGTTCGGATGGCTTCTACCACAGCATTCATAAAGTCTTCGCTTGTTGTGTAGGTAACGCTGAAGTCAGGGTGGTTCTCTATAATATACCTGGCAATGGAGTGGATCAGATGGGTTTTACCAAGACCTGGACCACTGTAGAGAAAGAGCGGGTTATAGATCTGTCCGTTGGGATTCTCTGCCACAGCGAGAGCGGCGGCATATGCGATATTGTTGCTGCCGCTGACCACAAAGGTATCAAAGGAATGGCCATTATTTAAAAATGGATATTTTTCTGCCATAATTTCCACTTTATTATAGGAAGAAACTCCTTCATTTGTCAGTTCGCTTTTGTACTGAAAGAGGATCTTTACCTGTTCTTCTGTAATTACTTCAATGGCTACCTGCAGCGGCATTTTGTATTTTTTATCTATTAAATTAAGGATATCTCCCTGCTTTTGTTCATCAATACTGATGATCAGTGTACCATTACTATATGAAACAACTTCAAGAGGTTCAATCCAGGTGCGAAACAACACTCCATTGACCTCATAAGCATCCTTTAGATATTCAATTATTTCGCTCCATTTGTCTCTAATCTTGTTTTCCATGAAAAATCCTGCCTATCTTAATAAAACTTGAATATGGGTAAAAACATTCATTCTTATTGTACTACAAATGAAAGGCAAAATCAAATTTTATTCCATAATAATTAGCAAAATTTGTGATAAATACGAAAGATACGCTTGACTATTGTAATAATTGATAATATAATTAGGCTTGATACGGATTTTGATAATCAATTTATATGAAGGAGGTGTATACCGCATGAAAATGACATTTCAGCCGAAGAAGAGACAGAGATCCAAGGTTCACGGTTTTCGCAAGAGAATGAGAACTTCCAATGGAAGAAAGGTACTTGCCAGAAGAAGAGCCAAGGGAAGAAAGAAATTGTCTGCATAAGGTCGCAATCTTGTGACCTTATGTCTTCACAGTGAGGAATCCATTGTGTTTGTAAGACTGGGGAAGAACCATGAATTTCAGAAGGTCTACAAAACAGGTAGATCCAAAGCAAATAGGTATCTGGTTATGTATGTAAAGACAGGGGAGAGTGGTCCCAATCGTTACGGATTTTCTGTTAGTAAGAAGGTTGGTAACAGTGTCGTGCGTCATCGCATCACCAGATTATTAAGAGAATCCGTTCGTAAGAATGACGCATCGGTAAAGGAAGGCAACCGTATTGTCATCGTTGCCAGAAACAATGTGAAGGACAAAAATTTTAGAGATGTTGACGGCGCAGTGATTCATTTGTTTCGATTACATGGATTAATGAAATGATGTGATTATTTTGAAGAGATTTTTTTTGGCAGTGTTACACATATATCAAAAATATATATCACCACTGAAAAGAACGCCTACCTGCATTTATACGCCATGCTGTTCTGAATATGCCGTACAGGCAGTCAGAAAATATGGTGCGTGCAAAGGTGGTTTTTTGGCTGTAAAAAGAATTTTGAGGTGCCATCCCTTTCATAAAGGTGGTTATGATCCTGTGCCGTGATTAACAGGAGGAAGTTATTTTGAGTTGGTTATATTGGATATTTGGTAAGATTCTGTTTGGGATTGACTGGGTAGTATTCCATACTATTGGTATTCATAATACGGGACTTTGTATTATTTTGCTGACAATTGTAATCTATCTGATCATGTATCCGCTGAACTCCAAGCAGCAGAAATCCACCCGGTTGATGAATAAGGTCAACCCGGAGATTAAAGAGATACAGAAGAAATATAAAAATAAGAAAGATCAGGCGTCCCAGTTAAAGATGAATGAAGAAACCCAGCAGGTTTATGCCAAATATGGTATCAGCATGTTTGGGGGATGCCTTCCGCTTATTATTACGATGCCGATCCTGTGGTGTCTGTATCAGGTAATGTATAATATTGGAAATTATATCCCGGCACTGAAGGAGCCGGCTGCAGGTAATTTCCTTGGTCTGGATGTGAATATGAGTCCTATGGGATTTTTCGGCGACAAGGTGAATCATCCCTATGGCTGGATTGCATTTATTATTCCGTTACTTGCGATGGTTCTTCAGTTTATTAATACGAAGGTAATGCAGGCCGGCACAAATAATGCGCCGGCATCTGAGGACTCTATGGGACAATCCATGAAGATGATGAATTATATGATGCCAGTGATGTCAGGATTCTTTTGCCTTAGTCTGAATATGGGAATCGGCCTTTACTGGATTACAGGTTCTCTGTTCCGAATCGTGCAGTGTATCTTTGTAAATAAGAAAATGGACAAGGTATCCCTGGATGATCTGATTGAGAAAAATAAGGAAAAGGCAGCAAAGAAGAATGCGAAGATTCAGGAAAGAAATCGACAGATGGAGCAGTATGCCAAGACAAAGACCTCTACGATACGAAATGCTTCATCTTACCAGAATAAACCAGTAAATGACGCCAGGGATAAAGATCCGGCACCGAAGAATGTGGATATTAATAAGAATATTGAACCAGGCAGTATAGCAGGATATGCACATATGCTTTCCGGCGGCAAAGGAAAAGATAAGTAGGAGGGTAAATGATCTATGGAAGAATGGAAGGAGTTTTCTGCCAAAACGGCGGATGAGGCTTTGACAAATGCATTGATTCAGCTTGAAACCACAAGTGACCAGATTGATTATGAGGTCATTGAGGAAGAGAAGAATGGTATTCTTGGATTATTTAGTAAGCCGGCGCGTATCCGTGTTCGGAAGAAAGAAGATATAACAGATATTGTCCGCGGATTTCTTTCAAAGACCTTTGATGCTATGAATCTCGCAGTGGAAATGAAGATTGATTATGATGAGGTTGAGAGACATATCGATATTGAGCTGAGTGGAAATGAGATGGGAATGCTTATCGGCAAGAGGGGACAGACGCTGGATTCCCTGCAGTATCTTACAGGGATTGTTGCCAATAAGAAGACGGATAATTATATAAAGGTAAAGATAGATACGGAGAATTATCGTCAGAGACGGAAGGAGACTATTGAAAATCTGGCAAGAAATGTGGCATCTAAGGTGAAGAAGACCGGCAGGACAGCATTTCTTGAGCCGATGAATCCATATGAAAGACGTATTATCCATGCTGCCCTGCAGGGGGATAAATATGTAGATACCCACAGTGAGGGGGATGAGCCGCATAGAAAGGTAGTTATTTCCTTAAACCGTGAGTTTTCATCGGAGCTTCCCAGGCGAAATAACAATTACCGCAGAAGAAATAATAATAATTCTCATGATCGTAAGAGATCTTATAGAAGAGAAGAGAGCGACAGGTAAACATTTATGTGAAAGGCTGGATCTTATGGTTCAGCCTTTCCTTATAAGGAGGTATTGCATGTATCATCAGGATACGATAGCGGCTATCGCAACTTCCTCTAAGGATGGGAGTATTAGCGTGATCCGTATCAGTGGAGATCGGTCTGTTAATATTACTGACGGGATATTTTTTGACCGGCAGGGACATCCCTGTCCTTTATCAGGCTGCAGCTCCCACACGATACATTATGGCTTTTTGGGTCCCGATGGGTACAATATACTGGACGAGGTTCTTGTACTGGTTATGAGGGCTCCGAGAAGCTATACGGCGGAGGATGTTGTAGAAATCCAGTGTCATGGCGGTTATATGATATGTCAGAAAATAATTGAGCTTTTGATAGAGAGAGGAGTACGCATAGCAGAACCGGGAGAGTTTACAAAGCGCGCTTTTCTAAATGGTAGAATTGATCTGACACAGGCAGAATCTGTGATGGATCTCATCCAGGCGGGGAGCGATATTGCATTAAAGAATTCTCTCAGCCAGCTTCGGGGCAGTGTGAAAAATAAAATTGTGGAACTGCGGGCAATGATTCTGGAGGATATCGCTTATCTGGAGGCTGCTCTGGATGATCCGGAACACATTTCTCTGGAGGATTTCATACCGCGTATCAGGAAACATTCCGTTTTTTTAAAAGAGGAGCTGGAGCATCTGCTCCAGAACAGTCAGAATGGACGGCTGATCCGGGAAGGAATCCGGATTGTCATTATCGGCAAACCGAATGTGGGAAAGTCTTCTTTTCTCAACTGCCTTCTGGGCAGTGAAAGGGCTATCGTCACAGATATTCCCGGCACAACGAGAGATACACTGGAGGAGGAGATTCGGATCGGTTCTACTCTTTTTCGATTTATTGATACGGCCGGTATCAGGAAAACGGAAGACATAATTGAAAATGTGGGAATCAGGAAGGCGAAGGAGGAACTGGAACAGGCAGATTTTGTGATCTGTATGATAGATTCTGGCAGTGAGCTGGAGCCGGAGGATCTTTATGTTTTGGAGCAGGCGAAGGAATATCCTGGTGTTATTTTATATAATAAGGTCGATCTTCCTTCGGTGACGGAAAAGGAAATGATTCCCGTCAGTGACAATAAGAGAATTATTTCTTTTTCAGCTGCCACTGGGGAAGGCCTGGAAGAATTGGAAAGGTATATTAGTGAACTCTTTATCGAGAACCGGATCCATTATAATGATGAGATATATATAACGAATGCCAGGCAGAAGGAATCTCTGGCCGATGCACGGGAAAGTGTACAGAGATTATGGAAAACGATAGAAGCGGGCATGCCGGAGGATCTGTATACGATCGATCTTGTCAATGCCTATGAGTCGCTGGGAAAAATCATTGGCGAGACGATAGAGGATGATATTGCAGACAAGATTTTTAAAGATTTCTGTATGGGAAAATAGAAATATTGTCTGAGGGGAAAGGTGGATAAGAGTGATGGAGCATAATTTTGATGCAGTGGTTGTGGGAGCTGGACATGCTGGCTGTGAGGCCGCTCTCGCCCTGGCGAGACTTTCAATGAATACGATATTATTTACCGTGAGTGTAGATAGTATTGCCCTGATGCCATGCAATCCCAACATTGGCGGGACGTCGAAGGGACATCTGGTAAGGGAGGTAGATGCCCTCGGAGGAGAGATGGGAAAGAATATTGACCGTACATTTATACAGTCGAAAATGTTGAACCAGTCCAAGGGTCCCGCTGTGCATTCACTACGTGCCCAGGCAGATAAACAGGCATATACCCAGGCTATGCGAAAGGTTCTGGAAGAGACTGATCATCTTACAATCCGTCAGGCAGAGGTGACAGAGCTGCTTGTAGAGGGAGGAAGGATCACAGGGGTCAGAACATTTACGGATACCATTTACCACTGTGAGGTATGTGTTCTCTGTACTGGTACTTATCTGAATGCCAGGTGCATAACAGGAGATATATCAGTGAAAACCGGACCAAACGGACTTCAGCCGGCTAACTATCTGTCGTCCTGTCTGGAGAGGCTTGGCATTGAGCTTCGGCGTTTTAAGACGGGAACTCCAGCCAGAATCGATGGCAGTACCATTGACTTTGATAAGATGGAACCGCAATATGGGGACGAAAATATTGTACCATTTTCCTTTACCAATACATCGGAGGATTTGCAGCGGGATCAGGTGAGATGCTGGCTGACTTACACCAACGAGGAGACTCATGAAATTATACGGGATAATCTTGACAGGTCTCCCTTGTATTCTGGTTATATTAAAGGGACGGGGCCGAGATATTGTCCTTCCATTGAAGATAAGGTGGTACGGTTTGCTGATAAAAACCGGCATCAGGTTTTTATAGAACCCGAAGGGTTATATACAAATGAGATGTATGTTGGCGGCATGTCCAGCTCCCTTCCCGAAGATGTTCAGGAAAAGATGTACCGCAGTGTGCCGGGGCTGGAAAATGCCAGAATTGTCAGAAACGCTTATGCTATTGAATATGATTGTATCAATTCCCTGGAACTTCTTCCCTCCCTGGAATTAAAGAAGGTAAAGGGATTGTTTAGTGCGGGACAGGCAAATGGAAGTTCCGGGTATGAAGAGGCGGCAGCACAGGGATTGATTGCAGGAATTAATGCTGCCAGAAGGATACAGGGAAAGAATCCTGTCATTATTGACCGGTCCCAGGGATATATTGGAGTGCTGATTGACGATCTGGTGACAAAAGGTACGAACGAACCCTATCGTATGATGACTTCCCGGGCGGAATACCGTCTTCTATTGAGACAGGATAATGCGGATGAACGTCTGACTGAACTGGGATATGAGGTGGGATTGATTTCAGAGGAAAGGTATCTAAGCCTGAAAGAAAAACTAAATATGATTCAGAAGGAAATTCACAGACTGAAACATACCTTTGCCGGCAGCAATGATAAGGTAAGGACACTTCTTCAAAAATATAATAGTACTGTATTGAATAGCGGTGTTTCTCTGGCAGAGCTTATCAGACGTCCAGAGCTGTCATATGAAATACTGGATGAGATTGATCCGGAGCGCCCGGAATTATCGGAGGAAGTGAGAGAGGAAGTAAACATCAATCTCAAATATGAGGGATACATTAAAAGACAGTTGAAACAGGTGGAACAATTTCATAAATTGGAGAGAAGGAAAATTCCCAGCAGGATTGACTATTCGGATATTAGGAGCCTGCGTCTGGAGGCAATTCAGAAGCTGTCGGATATTCGGCCGGAATCTGTGGGACAGGCAGCAAGAATCAGTGGAGTTTCACCTTCTGATATTTCGGTTTTACTGATCTATCTGGAGCAGTACCGGAAAGAAGAAAATAAGGGGAGAATGTAATAGGACAATGATAAAAGAAATATTCAATGAATACAGCATTATGATAACGGATGAACAGGAAAGGATGCTGCAGGTATATTATGAATTACTTATGGAGTGGAATAAGAAGATCAATCTTACTGCCATTACAGAATATAGAGATGTGATTGTAAAGCATTTTGTGGATTCTGCACTGATTCTGAAAAGCGAGCGGTTTATGGGAAGATATTCTGCTTCTGTTCTGGATATAGGGACGGGGGCTGGCTTTCCGGGTATAGTACTTGCTATTTTATGTCCAAAGTATACATTTACTTTGGTAGATTCTCTGATGAAAAGAATCGAGTTTCTTCATATTATAAAAGAAGAATTAGAACTGCATCATGTTTCTTTGTATCATGGAAGAGCAGAGGATCTGGGTCATCAGCAAAAATTTCGTAATCAATTTGATTTTGTTATATCCAGAGCCGTGGCAGAGCTGCCAGTCCTTTTGGAATATTCTATACCTTTTGTAAAGAAAAAAGGGTATTTTATTTCGTATAAGGGTAAAAAATACAAAGAGGAAGTAGAACTATCGCATAGGGCTTTACAGGAATTAGAATCAGAGATCATAGAGATAGAAGAACATTCACTTGCAAAGGGAAAACGATTTCTCATATTTATAGAAAATCATTGTCTTACAGATGAAAGATATCCTAGAAAAGCGGGCAAGGCAAAGAAGAAACCACTTTATTGAATATTAGACACAAAAAGATGACATAGTAACTAGTACAGCGAATAATAAGTTATTCGAATATAGCAATGTTTCACGTGAAACATTGCTATATTTCAATTATAAGATGATTGAACGGAATAAATTGAAACCTGCTGTTATTCTAATTGCTTGTAAAAAATGTTTCACGTGAAACAATTATAGAAATAAGTGGCATTCTTATGTGGATAGTGGTATAATAATTTCAATGACGCCATCAGGCTACATAAGAAAGCACAAAATGGTGTACGAATGGAGGTTAGTATGTGTGAGATAATGGCAATTGCCAATCAAAAGGGCGGAGTCGGTAAAACTACAACTACGATAAACCTGGCTGCTGCACTTGGAGAGAAAGGAAAAAGAGTACTTATTATTGATATGGATCCGCAGGGTAATACTTCCAGCGGGCTCGGTATCGATAAAGATGAAATGGACACCACAGTATATCAGCTGATGATAGGGGAAAATACATTTGAAGAGTGCGTACAGAAGGATGTGTTTGAAAATCTTGACGTCCTCGCTGCTAATGTGAACCTTGCCGGTATTGAGATTGAGACAATGGATATGGAAGACAGAAGTTATATTCTCAGTAATATTATCAATGAAATAAAAGATCAATATGATTTTATTATTATTGATTGTCCTCCGTCATTGAATTCCTTGACCATTAATGCCATGACGACAGCAGATTCTGTTTTAGTGCCGATTCAGTGTGAATATTATGCTCTGGAGGGTCTGAGCCAGTTGATTTATACGATTAATCTTGTGAAGGATCGACTGAATCCAAGGCTTACTATTAATGGAGTAGTATTTACCATGTATGATGGGAGAACTAACCTGTCGATGCAGGTAATCGAAAATGTGAGAAATAATCTGAATCAGACAATCTATAATACAATAATTCCGCGAGGGGTTCGTCTGGCAGAAGCGCCAAGCCATGGCCTGCCTATCACCCAATATGACAGTAGATCTACGGGCGCCAAGGCTTATCTTGCTTTGGCAGATGAAATTATCGAAAGGAGCAGTCACTAATGGCAGCGAAGAAGATGGGACTTGGTAAAGGTCTGGATTCCATGATTCCACCAAAGAGAAATCATATTTCTGATAATTTTTCTAAGGAAGAGAATATATCGAAATCGGGAGAAACAATTTTAAAGATAAATGAGGTAGAACCGAATAAGAATCAGCCCCGTAAGAATTTTAATGAAGAGGCTTTGAGGGAGCTGAGTGATTCTATTAAACTACATGGCATTGTTCAGCCGCTTGTTGTGAGTAAACAGAATGATTATTATGAAATCATTGCTGGAGAACGAAGATGGCGTGCTGCGAAGATGGCAGGATTGAAGGAAATACCTGTCGTGATCAAAGATTATTCCCCTCAGGAAATTATGGAGGTAGCTCTGATAGAGAATATCCAGAGGGAGGATTTAAATCCTGTGGAAGAAGCCAGGGCGTATCAGAGACTGATCAGGGAATATGACCTGAAACAGGAAGAGGTAGCAGAGAAGGTTTCCAGGAGCAGGACAGCTATTACCAATTCACTGCGTCTTCTGAAGTTAGATGACCGGGTTCTGGATATGCTGGAAGAGGAAATGATCAGCAGCGGTCATGCCAGAGCTCTCCTTGGTATTTTAGATCCTGACCAGCAGTTTGCAGCAGCACAGAAGGTGGCAGAGGAAAATTTGAGCGTCCGGGATACGGAAAAGCTTGTAAAGAGTATCAATCAACCTGCGGTGAAAAAGCCGGCAAAGAAGCCGTTGGAAAATGATTTTGTTTATAAGGATCTGGAGGAGCAGCTAAAACGAAAGATTGGTACGAAGGTGAGTATCAACCGAAAAACAGATAATCAGGGAAAACTGGAAATAGAATATTATTCACAGGAAGAGCTTGAGAAAATTATAGCATACTTTAAATAAAAGAACATTTGTTCATAAGGAGGATATCATGTTTTATTTTTCGGATTTTGGGTTAGAGACAGATGTAATGTTATTGATTGCCATGGGACTGATCGTAGTACTTTTGATCATGAGTATTGTTCTGCTGGTGAAGAACAGTGGATTAAAGAAAAGATATGAGGGTTTTATGGCGGACGCGGACGGACGGAGTCTGGAAAAGTCTTTTCAGAAGAGATTTGAAAATATGGAATTCATTACGGAAAAGCTGAAGGAGATGGATGATCATATTGACAGGATCGATGCCAATCTTCTTAAAACCTATCAAAAGATTGGGATCGTTAAGTATGATGCCTTTAAGCAGATTGGAGGATCGCTGAGCTTTGTGCTGGTTCTTCTGACTAAGAGCAACGATGGATTCATTCTGAATTGTATGCATAGTAATACCGAGGGATGCTATACCTATGTGAAAGAGGTAAAACAGGGAGAAGCCTTTGTCACACTCTCGGACGAAGAGCTGCAGGCACTGGAGGAGGCAAAGAATAATGATGAATGAGAAGGGTGTTTCACCCCTCAGTTGGAAAACTGCAATAAAAAAAGCCCTCACCCAGCAGTTGCAGGTCTGCCAAACAAGGACTCGGGAGTACGCCATTGGGGGCTCGAACCCCAGACACCCTGATTAAGAGTCAGGTGCTCTACCAACTGAGCTAATGGCGCTTAACTTTTTTACGCAAGAACTATTATATAACAGTTTTTCTAAAAAAGCAAGTGTTATTTTCTAAAAAAAAGATAAAGTATAATGGAGGAAAAAATGGAGAAGAAAAACAGAGTTTTGGAAATGTTGAAAGGCCTTGTATCTAATGTATGGTATATGGTAATGCTGGTAGCAATCTGTACGGCGGTGGTAGTGATCATCCTTAACTGGGGAAAGACAATGACAGCTCTCGGCAGATTGATCAAAATACTTGCACCATTCATTATAGGTTTTTTTCTCGCATATCTGATTAAGCCGCTGGTGGCTCTTTTCAAAAATTTATTCAACCTAGTAAAAAGAGGAAGCTATATGAAAGCAAAGAAAGCGGCGGCAGTCATACTTTCCTATATCATCATAGTGGGGATGATCGCCATTATCATTATCTATATAGCACCTCAGATCCGGGACAGCCTAAAGGGAATTGGACATTCGGTGATCCGGGGATATAATTATGTATCCACTCACAAGGAGGAGATGAATTCCATGGTTCCCTTCATCAATTTGGGTGATTTTATGGAGTATATCAAGAATAATATGGGAAACCGGCTGCTGGATCAGGGAGAAATCGTTGTTCCCTATGTATATGAAATGTCTTCCTCCATTGCATCAGTATTTTACAATATTTTAATGGGTCTGGTGATTTCCATCTATATGATTCTGGATGGAAGAAATTTGATCAATCATCTAAAACGGGGAGTATTTGCCATTGTGCCCAAGGACAAATCAGAAGGCGTGTGGGCGACCATGAGGGAATGTAATCATATTTTTAACGGTTTCCTCTTTGGAAAGGCTATTGATTCTCTGATCATTGGCATTATATGCCTGATTGCCATGTCCATACTAAAGCTTCCCTTCGCCCTATTTATGAGCCTGATCGTATGCATCACGAATATGATTCCGTATTTTGGTCCCATCATTGGTGCTATTCCGGGAGTTATTATCTATTTATTTATCAGTCCGAAATTATCGCTGATATTTGCCATAATGATACTGATCCTGCAGCAGTTCGACGGATTATATCTCGGCCCGAAGATCCTCGGCGATCTGACAGGAATCAAACCCCTTTGGGTAATATTTGGTATCACAGTGGGAGGCGCTTATTTTGGATTTGTTGGCATGTTCCTGGGCGTGCCTACCGTGGCAGTGGTGATGTATCTGTTGAATCTTTTTGTGGAGAAGAAGCTTCACAAAAAGGGAATTAAATTATTTGATTCCAAGTAATTTCTCCACTTCGATGAGGGAGCATATAATCTTGTTCAGTGTTTTTGAGAAACGGCTGCAGTTTAATTTTTGGGAAATAATACACTTGATCGAACGGGACATAGCAGCTTCATCCTGATTGCTTTTCTTTATTGTATGAGAAAGAAAGGAATCCGGTGACAAAATGAGGGGCGGTTTCGCACCCTTCACATAAAGAAGTGAATGGTACGAGGGCAACGCTGTATCAAATTACGGTATAGTTTTAGTGACTATGCCGTTTTTTCTTTATCTGAATGCTTCTGTTTTAAGTGTTCTTGAAACATATCTTCATATTCTTCAGCAGATGGAGCATCAATAATACCGATACCACTATAATAAATATCAATCGGATATACGGTTTTTCCGTCTATCATCTGTTTCTTAGATACCATAATGTAATCAATAAATTCATTGACGATGGCAGGCGTGAGTTCCGTGATTTCCGTATAACGCCTGACTTTCTCCACAAATTGTGACACATTTGCGGTTTTGTCATTCTGCATTTCAATGTCTGCTTTTAACTGGACAAGAGAGTTTTTTAAGGCTTTCTGCTCTGCTTCGTAGTTTGCCGACATTGTTGCAAAACGCTCA
>CAOKDX010000025.1 GCA_948467395.1 uncultured Clostridia bacterium
ACAATGTATGTTACGATAATATATATACGAGGATTTTTATAATGAGTCGTCATTTTTAGCTCGCCTCCAATTTCTATTTTGTCGCTTTGTTAATCAACTCTGTATCTGCCCGTATCTGTCATCTTGTTTTGTTTCCACATACAGGACACAATATCCAATCTTCATTTTTGCTTATTCTTATTTCTTGCTTCCTTACTGAAAAAATATTTGTGTTGTTTTTTCATATTAATCCTCCTTCTTTTATCAGATACATTATTCCAAAATAGGCATTTGACAATGTGTTTATACAATATGTTTCATCATAAACCAGTGCATTGTTGGTAAGCAGACTGGCTATTCCATGTGTTACTAAAAAAATTTGAGAAAATATGCTATATGCCTGTTGCTTGTCTACCTTTGCTTGTCTCTCCAAAATAGGAAATAAAGTATCAAAATCTTTCCCTGTAAACCAATCAAAAAGGGAAACGCCTGTATAATAGTTTGAATGAAATAAAAAGCAAAAAAGATTTTTTTCTTCTACGGCAAACTGAATGTGTCTCATACCCACTTCTAGCATAGGGCGTTCGTATTTGCCACTTAAATTTGTTACATAGTTAATATGAAATTCGCTTGCCTTTTTATGTGCTGCAATTCGGACATCTTCAATCGTTTTAAAATGATATAAAACGGGCTGCGTTGAACAGCCAAGTTTTTGCGAAACTGCCCGGGCAGTTATGTTTTCTGCTCCCATTTCTTTTGCAATTTCAAAAGCGGCAACTACAATCATTTCTTTTGTAACTTTCGCGATTGCTGGCATATTTGTACCTCCATTTATAGTTTGTGTTATTTATAATTTATGTTATGTATAACATTAACTATACATCAAAGTAATCTTTCTGTCAATTCCTCTCTGCTATGTTATACAGTTCCCCGGTAGATGACTCGAGAATGACTTTAATGTGACAATTTTGTAACTATTTGAAAATTGATTGTTTTTGTGATATAAAGAAATGGACGAAGAAGTATGAGAGAGGAGACATAAATATGGTGACCCATGAATTTCTCACCAGCCTGCCACAGTTCCTGATCCTGATCCCGGCCACGGCATCCTGCTATTTTACCGTATATAACCAGATGAAGTACCCGCCCCTGAAAACGGCGGCACTGTGTCTTTTTGTGCTGATTCCCTATTCCTTTCTGGGCTCATGGATCGCTGTGTCATTCTGCCTTGATATAAATACCATCCTCCTCCTCTCCCTTGTGCCGTTCTTCTTCCTATACCGCCAGACAGTTTCGGTTGACCTGGCAAGATGTCTGGCCATCTATGTGGGGGTCTGCGCCATTGAAACCTTTCCTGCACAACTGGCCTATTCCTTTGACGCCTTCCTTCATCCGGCAGCTGGCGCAGCCGACTTCTCCATAGAAGCCGTTTTTTTCCAGCTGGGGCTCTCCTGTATTATCGCAGCCGCTTTCGCCTACCCCGCCATCCACTGGTTCGCACCTATGGTAAAACGCCTGAGTTTCCCGAAGATATGGTATTCCACCGTTTTTCTGTCCTCTATCTTTCTCCTCTTCAATATACTCGCCGTCCCACAATCCTACCATACCCTGCACACAGGACGGTTATCCTACCTCTTTCCCATCCTGGAATGCTGCGCCCTGCTTCTTCTTGTGATGATCTATGTCCTCTTCTATCAGGGCGCCATTGTCTTCCTGGAACACGCGGCTCTCAAGGAGCGTTCCCAGCTCCTCGAGATGCAGTCACACCAATACCAGACAATCAGGGAACATATCCGCCAGACGTCAAGACTGCGCCATGACTTCCGGCATTCCATACGTCTGCTGTCCTCCCTTGCCGTCCAGGGAGATATCGACAGCATTCGAAGTCATCTGGCAGAGTACGAGACCAGCCTTATCGAAAGCGAGACCCCGGATTACTGTGGCAGCGCCACACTAAATGCCCTGTTTGGCCATTACCACCAGAGGGCTGTATCTGCAGGAATCAAAACAATCTGGAACATTACACTGCCTGAGCAGCTCCACGCTGCGGAATGCGACATGGCATCCCTATTAGGAAACCTGATGGAGAATGCCATCGATGGATGCCTGACGGTGCCGGAGGAGAGCCGGTATTTCTGTCTGACCATAGAAATCACCAACGGAAACCAGCTATATGTAGTATCCACTAACAGCTTCAACGGAAAGTGCCGAAAAGAAAAGGATACCTACCGGTCAACCAAGCACGAAGGAAAGGGAATTGGCCTTATCTCCATTGCCGCCATTGCAGAGAAATACAATGGCTCCGTACAAATCTCCAACAGCGACAGGGAATTTTTTGTAGATGTTGTCCTCAGCCCAACGTCGGAGCTGGTTTAATGCCGTCCTCTCTCTAATAAATCCTCCTGCTCCCTGCGAATTCTGCTAAATACATAATTCTGCCAGATCTGTTCAATTTTCTTCGCATTGCGGACATTAATGGGGAGGCTCCTGTCTCCTGCCAGGTAACAGATTCCATCGCTAAATTTCTCAATATAATCCATGTTCACGAGAATTCCCCGCAGCAGCTGCAGAAAATGGTTGTCCCCGCCAAGGCTTTCTTTTATGGCAGAAAATGTCATGCGGGTCTTGTATGTCTTGCCGGACCTGTCCATAATCTCCAGATAATTTGCCGCCGTTCGTACAAATACAATATCCGAATACGGAATGCTGTAATCCTGGCGCTTGCTGGAAAAGGTAAGCGCCGGGGCATCCAAAAACGAGGTATGAAGCTTTAATATATCGTCCATCACGGCAAAGAGACGTTCCCTGTCCGCCGGCTTTCTTATATAGTCATAGGCATGGTGCCGAAAAGCATCCGGCATATGCTCTCCACTGGTGGTAAGAAATATAATCAGCGTATCGCTGTCAATGGCGCGGATTCTTTCCGCGGCTTGCATCCCCGTCATCCCCTCCATATAGATATCCATAAAGATAACTGCATAGGCAAAGGGCTGATAGCCGGCGAGCAGCTCCTCTGCACTGTGAAAGCAATGCAGGGTCAGCTCCCGCTGATTCAATGCCCCATAGTCATGCAGAATCATGCTGAGAGAATCAAGCTCCGTCTGCAGATCATCGACAACGGCAATAGTCAAATTGAAGCTCTTCATTCCCAAATTCCCCCTTCAACAACAAATTCAACTAAATTATAACATAACTATATACTAATCCTCATTAAAATACTTCCGACTCATCCCACTTCACTGCGGCTTATCCCACTTTTATTGAAATCACTGTCTAATCAATCTAAAATTATGAATTATTATATCAAATAAGGAGTCTATTCTATGTCAAAAAAAGTAACCAAACTGCTGGCAGTCCTGACCGGATTTTCCCTTCTGGCTGCCATTCCCGGGCCGCCTGCGTACACCGTCTCCGCAAAAGCAGCCCCAGTGAGTTCCGGCTCCCCATCACCGGAGCTGAGAAATATTAACCTGAATGTGATACAGGAGGATGGCAGCTATGCCACAGCCGGCATCAGCGACCCCGGTCAGCCTGCTAATTCACAGTTAGAACCAGCTGTCTCCAGAACTAATAATTGGGGCGAGGAAAAGAATGCACAGGGCGAAGTAATAAAAAGTGGAAGTTTTATTTATTATGGCAGCTACTGCCAGAACTCCGACGGGGGCGGCGGCTACCATACCGAGCCGGTCAAATGGCGTGTGCTGGACGCGGACACCCAAAATTTCAGTACGCCAGACGATACAGCCTCCCATACCATGTTCCTTATGGCGGATAAGGTACTGGAACAGGTGAACTTTAATGAAAGCAAGAACGATGGGGGGATATATTCTACCTCCAATCTGAGAAAATGGTTAAACTCAGAATCCTTTCAGGGACCATATCCAGAAGGCGGATTTCTAAACAATGCCTTTTCCGGGCCAGAGCGCAAGGGAATCGCCATCAGCCGAAAGAGTCCGAATCTGGAAATCGAGATAAAAACATTGGTGAAGGACAACTGCGGGCTGTCCCAGGACGGTCTGACCGACAGAATATTCGTTCTCAGCGCCGAAGAGGCAAATAGCAATCATTATGGCTTTTTTTATATGAATGGCTGGGGAGCCAGTAATACCAGATTATTATCTGCAACCGATTACGCAAAGGATAAGGGAATCTGTTCCGCCACGCTTGACTGGAAGGACTGGTGGCTGCGGTCACAGGTTACAGACAGCTCCTTCAGCGCCGGCCTGGCAGACTGCACCGGCTGGCTGTGGGCCGGTAATGTAGATGGCAGGTACTCGGATGGTCAGCTTGCCCTGGTCGGCGTTGCCCCTGCTTTTAATATGGATCTGTCCAGAGTGACCTTCACGTCTGCCGCCGGGACAGACAAAGTCTCCTCCTTCGCCGCCACCTCTGCCGGCAGCAGCAGGGAATGGAATCTGACAATGGCAGGCGGTAGTGGCTTTCAGGCAGAAAGAAAGGGCAATGAGTCAGGAGCCGTAACTCCGGGAGGCGAAATCAATATAGATATATCCCGTATCGGCACATCTGACAGCGGGGTAGAATATTCACAGATTTCCGCCATGCTGGTGGATAAAAATAATTCCGTGGCAGCCTATGGCAGAATCGCTGGTCCGGATGCGTCGCAGGCCAGCCTGACCATTCCGCCAGGAACACCGGACGGAGACTATATTCTTAAAGTATTTGCAGAAGATGTAAACTCCTCTGCCCACCGGAATCTGACAGACTTTGCCAGCAACATGGCGGACATTCCCATCACAGTGGGAGACACTTATACCATTATCATTACAAATCCGGCTGACAGCCATATTTCACATACCACAGCGGCAGACAATGGTACAGAAAAACAGGGGGTTCCCAAAGACGGGGGCAGCTATGCACCGGTGATCTATACGGCAGACAATGGGTATTATTTCCCCGAAGATTATCACATGGCAGAAAGTAACGGCATCCAGGTGACAAGAAACAGCACACGGCAGATTACTGTATCCGGCGCACCAACCGGCGACGTCAGCCTCACCCTCATGGCGGCAGCCGAGAAGGACAGACAGCCGGCGCCGGAAGGACTTGACGAAGCGGAGGGGGAGATTACTGGTACTGACTCAACTATGGAATACCGGGCAAAGCCGGCAGCAGAAGATGATTCCGGCACGAAATGGACGGACTGCACAGCAGATGCTATTGCCGTAAAACCGGGCATCTGGCAGATACGGTACAAGGAGACGGAAACAAAGAAAGCGGGAGCCATCGCAGAGATAACCGTCTATGCCAGGTATACCGTTGTCGTTACAAATCCCGCCGGCAGCCATATCGTCTTATCCGATGCAGCCGGCAATGGGGAATCACAGCAGAAAACGGTAGATGGCAGGGCAATCACTCCCATTCAATATACAGCTGAGGAAGGCTACTATTTCCCGGATCATTACAGCGTCACCGGGCAGAACGGCATCACAGTGACAAGAGACGGCTCCGGTCAGATCACCGTATCCGGCGTACCCACCGGAGATGCCAGACTCACCCTGACAGCCGCAGAGCAAAAACCAGACCCCGCCCCCACGCCGGGATCCCCTTCCGAACCGGCTCCTGGGCCGAAACCGGAACCCGTTCCATCACCGGATCCATCGCCGGACCCGCCTGTCACTATACAGAAACCAGACAAAAAACAGGAGGAAGGGTATGACATTTTCGCTGCCCCCTGCGGTAAAAAGTTAAGCGCCAAATCCCTTATCCAGACTGTAAAGGGAAAGAAGACCTTCGCCTCCCTGGCAAAGGCTGCCGCCAAAAAAATGACCGGCAGGAAAAGCTACAAGATCAGAATAAAGGCTTATAAAATAACAGGCGGCAGAAAAGTATATCAAAAGAGCAGTCCCGTCTACCATGTGGCAGGAGCAAAAAATAAATCCTATACCAACGCCAAGAAGATTACCGTTTCTAAGAAAAAAGTGATTTTGAAAAAAGGCACCTCAGGCCGGATAAAGGCAAAGATCATAAAGCAGTCGAAAAAAAAGAAACTGCTGCCGAGATCACATGGGGCTTCTCTTCGCTACCGCTCGGCAAATACAAAAATTGCAACAGTATCGAAAGAGGGAAAAATAAAAGCAAAGAAAAAGGGAGTCAGTTATATATACATTACTGCATTAAATGGTGTGACGGCCCGAATAAAAGTCAGGGTTATCTAACTCACCGGGGCCAATTTGAAACAAGCTCAAATTGGCCCCGGTAATCGAACACAGCATCCTCTCAGCCTTTCTTCTTCCTCTCCCGAAGTAATCGGAAAAAGGAAGTCATCAGCTGGCTGCACTCTTCCGCAAGTACGCCGGCCGTAAGCTCCACTTGATGATTGAAGCCGGGAGTCTGCAAAATATTCATAACCGATCCCGCGCAGCCCGCCTTTGGATTCCAGCTGCCCATGACCACCCGGGGAATCCGGGCCTGCACAATGGCGCCGGCGCACATGGGGCACGGCTCCAGGGTCACGTACATAGTACAGCCCTCCAGCCGCCAGTCCCCAAGAACCCTGCTGGCTTTATTGATGGCAATGATCTCGGCATGAGCCAGTGTATTTTTCTTCCAGTTCCTCTTATTATACCCCCTGGCAATAATCTTGTCCTCAAACACGATAACACAGCCGATGGGCGTCTCATCCCGCTGATATGCCCTCCTGGCCTGATTGACCGCTGCCTTCATATATTTTTCATCTGCCGTCATCCTTCGCATATTCCTTTCCTACAATTCTCTCAGCCAGTAACCGTAGTCCCCCATGGATAATTTCTTTTTCCGGGTCTGCTTGAACAGTGTAAAACCAAATCTCGCAGCGAGATACTGCTCCTTGCGGATATACTGGCCCGGTACGCCCACGTAATTTTTGCCTTTAGTATGAGCATACACCAAATGACGATAATTGTAAAATCCCTGAAGCAAAAAACTATTTTTCGCATAATGCCAGTATTCCATAGGAAACTGATTGAAGTCCTCCGGCCTCATCTGCAGACACCACTCAATCTCATCGTCCTCAAAGGGATACATCTCTGACAATCCCTTAAGAAAGGAATCCCTTTTAAAGGCCGGCTCTGGCTCTGATTCTGCCTGCCTGTCAGAATCCCTCTCCGCTTCTGACACGGCTTCCGTTTCCGCTTTCGGTGTGGATTCCGGCTCCGGCGCCGGTATTTCCTCCGGCTTTCGCTCTGATTCCTGTCCGGACTGCATATCCGCTGCTTGAACTGTCTCCGGTTCTTGTTCCGGCTCCCGCTCCGCTTTCCCCTCCACCGGAAATTCTACCATGCCATAGAGCAGGGCCTCCGGATATTCCGGACACGTTCCTGACAGATAGCATTCTTTTTTCCCAACCAGTACGCCGGATATCTCCTCTAATTTCATCTGCTCCGGCAGATCCTCCAGAAGGCTGCGAAAGCTCCAGGTGTCTGACTGTACGGTTGTCCCCACCGGATACGCTCTGTTTTCCTCCCCCCGCCTGCAGACTATGTAAACCGGATTTTCTCCCGGAAGTGTGATGTCGTGCATGGACAGATACAGAATGAGGTTATTCTCCCGCTTTTCCAGGCGGGCAAAGCCCTGCCCCTGCATCAGCGCATCATTCTCTCTTTTTTTCAAATATATTACCTTACGCATATAATCCATCGTTCCATTCCCCCTCTTATATTACTATACGCCTGCCAGTCCCATCTTATGCCTGTCTTGACAATTTCTCCAAATAACATTAGAATGGGATAAGGATTGAGATGATCAACGATGAACTCACTTTGGATTGGAGGAAATAGATTACTATGAAAAAAATCATACTGACCGGCGACCGTCCTACTGGCAGGCTGCATGTGGGACATTATGCGGGCTCTCTGAAACGCCGGGTGGAGCTTCAGGAATCCGGCGAATATGACGCCATCTACATTATGATCGCAGATGCCCAGGCTCTGACCGACAATGCGGACAACCCCGAAAAGGTGCGCAGCAATATTTCGGAGGTCGCCCTTGATTATATGTCCTGCGGACTGGATCCGCAAAAATCAACTCTTTTCGTACAGTCCTATGTATCGGAACTGACAGAGCTGACCTTTTACTACAGCAATCTGGTTACCGTGTCCCGCCTGAAGAGAAACCCTACCGTTAAATCGGAGATCCAGCTCCGGGGCTTTCATACCAGTATCCCGGTGGGCTTTTTTACCTATCCCATCAGCCAGGCGGCGGATATCACCGCATTTAAGGCCACTACGGTTCCGGTGGGAGACGATCAGCTGCCTATGATTGAACAGGCAAGGGAAATCGTCCGGAGCTTTAACTCCACCTATGACGAGGTACTCATCGAGCCGGATGCCCTGCTTCCGGAAAATACAGTATGCATGAGACTTCCGGGTACGGATGGAAAAGCCAAGATGAGCAAATCCCTTGGCAACTGCATCTATCTCTCGGATGATCCAAAGGATATAAAGAAAAAGATCATGAGTATGTTTACCGATCCGGACCACATCCGCATCGAAGATCCCGGAAAACTGGAAGGAAATACGGTATTTACTTATCTGGATGCGTTCTGCCGGGATGAGCTTTTCGCAGAATACCTGCCGGAATACAACTGCCTGCAGGAGCTGAAAGACCACTACACCCGAGGCGGTCTGGGGGACGTCAAGGTGAAAAAATTCCTATATTCTGTTCTAATGGAGGAGCTCTCACCGATACAGGCCAAAAGGAAGGAACTGGCAAAGGATATTCCCGCCGTTATGGAAATATTACATCAGGGGAGCATACGGGCAAAAGAAGTGGCTGCCGGTACGCTGGACGAAGTAAAGCACGCCATGAAGATTGATTATTTTCACTGATGGAATAAAACAGTTTGACACTTTAGTAAGTAAAAAGCGAGACTTTGTTGCACTTTAATGCAGCCAGGTTCCGCTTTTTTTCTTTCCAGGGCACGGACAGGACGTTGCAAAATCAGATTAGGAGGGAAATATCATGGTACTATTTTTTTCACTGCTGCTTCTTATACTTGGATTTAGAGGCGCCGGTCTGATCTGATTCAGACCGGCGCCTCTTATTCCTCATCCCGCTGTTGGGACCGGTGTCGGAACCGGCACCGGCGTTGGTGTCGGCATTCCCGTATCATCCTGGTACTTGCCTGGATCCACATCCTGATCGTCATAGCCTGAATGCGGCGGTGCCGAATAATCCGGCTGTTCCGGAAGCTCCTCCGCCCTCTTCACCGCATCCTCCCACTTCTTCTTCAGACCGTCATACTCGGGATAACCCTTCACCCGTTTCAGCGCCTTCTTTCCGTCCTTAATCAGAAGCTTTGTGACATCTGTATAATAGGATCGTTTATTCAGTGTGTCAATATACCACTGTATTTTCTTAATGCGGTTTTTCTTCAGTGTCTCCGCTGCCTTCTGAAGGGAATCCTCCGCATCCGCCTTCTGCTGTCTCTGGGCCTTCTCCACCTTGTCCACCTGATATTCGCTGATGGCATCCTGCCATTTATCCATCACCGTCCGATTCAGCGAATCATATTTCTTCGCCGCCCTCTCCTTATATGAAATCTGTTGGTACTCATCGGGAATCTCCTCAATGACGGCCAGTACCTCGTTATATTTCTTTTCAAAGGCCACTGCTGTTTTTACGCTGGTGACTTTATAGGCCTCAAAGGCACTTACTACATTTTCCGCCTCCTTCTTCGCCGCCTCCAGCTTATAGTTTACCTCCCATTCCGAGGTACGCTCCTGGTTCAGTGTGGAGTAGTATTCATACCCGGATGGCCGCTGGGTGTAAAAACGGGAAGTGGTTTTATAATCAATCTCTTTCCTGCTCTCCGTCAGTTTTCCCCCTGACACCTTGCGAAGCTCCAGGGAGGCAGGGATGTCAAAGTCACGTTTCTCTTTCTTCTTATGAATATCGTTCATGAAAGATGACCAGATCCGAAGAGGATATGTCCCGCCGTACATGCCCGACATTTCCCTGGGCGTATCGTATCCGATCCACACCGCCGTTGTATAATAAGCACTGAAGCCGCAGAACCAGGCATCCTTATTACTGCTGGTAGTCCCGGTTTTTCCCGCATAAATCTGCTTGTCCGTATTGGCAGAACGCCCGGTTCCATACCCCTCTGCAAAGGTTCCCTGCATCATGTCCTTCATAATATAAGCCGTATCCGCCGAATACACTTCGCTCTCACTCTCCGCCTTCTCCGGCGCCGTATACAGCGTCCCCTCTGTCTCGTGGTCGATTTTTTTCAGGCAGGTGCGGGAACTAAGCTGTCCCTCATTTTCCAGTGTGGCATACGCCCGGCACATATCGTTAATGGTAGCCCCATATGTAAAACCGCCAAGCGAGATAGCCGGGGCAGAATTGTCCGCATAGGAAAGGGATGAAAATTGCAGCTTATCAAGATATTTGATGGACGTCTCAATTCCCGTCTTCTTAAACACCTGGAAGGCAACTGTATTCAGGCTTCGCGCCAATCCCTCCCGGGCCGTCACCTTACCGTGATAACGGCCTCCGTCATTCTTCGGACTGTAGCTCTTCTTGTCGCTGCTGTCCCAGTACACCTTACTGTCGTTAATCACGGTGGAACCGTTGATGACGCCATTGTCAATGGCAGGGGCATAGTCCAGGATCGGTTTAATGGTTGACCCCGGCTGGCGCACTGCCAGAAAAGCACGGTTATACTGATCATTCTTCGTCCGTCCGCCCACCACGGCAACGACATACTGCGTATCGTTATCAATACACATCGCCCCACTCTGCAGGGCATATTTCTTCGTTTTCTTGTCCTTCTCCGTAAAGTTAGACAGTGTATCCGTTACGGATTTCTGAAGTTTCTTTTGAATATTTGTATCAAAGGAGGTGTAAATCTTATATCCTCCGGCACGGATCTCCGCCGATTTCTCCCGATAGACCTCTGCAAACTTTTCTTTGTACTTTTTGTGCTCCGCGGCATCCGCAAAGGTATACTTAAACACGAAGCCCTCATCCTTCATAAGCTGCTGGGCCGCACAGTCCACCGCATAGCTCACCAGATAATTTTCCGAGCTGGATTCATCCTCCATGCCCACTACCTTGATCTTTTCCTTCAGGGCGGCGTCATATTCCTTCTTAGTAATATAGCCCGCCTCCAGCATATTGCCCAGCACCTGCTTCTGTTTCTGGGTCGCCAGCTTCTTACTGGCGATGGGGTTATAATTGTTGGGACTGTTGGAAATGCCGCACAGCATGGCTGCCTGCGCCAGGGAGATCTCTTTAGCCGAGCATCCGAAATAGAACTGAGCCGCCGTCTCGACTCCGTAGCACTGATTGCCATAATAGTTACTGTTGCAGTAGAATTCCATAATCTCCGCTTTATTAAATTTCTTCTCTAATGCCGGAGCTAAAAGCATTTCTGTCATCTTGCGGCCGTAGGTCTGCTTCTGGGTCAGCAGGTTATTCTTTATAAGCTGCTGGGTAATGGTGCTGCCTCCCTGGGTGATCTCCCCATTGTTTGCCACCAGAGCAATCCCCGCCCGGGTCACTGACTGCAGGTCAATCCCGGCATGCTCCTTAAAACGCTTGTCCTCTGTGGCGATGTACCCATTCTGGATATACATGGATATATCCTTTATCTTTACATACTGGTAGGTTCCGCTGTTGATCTCTCCAATGTGCTTTCCGTTCTTATCATACACCTTCGTGTTGGATAAGATATGGAAATTGCTGGCATCGAGATGGGTCAGCTTCTCATAGGCCTCTTCGCATGCCTGTTCATACATCGGCATCACCCGGGCATAGATGATCCCTCCTGCCAGCACCAGCACAAGGAGCAGGATCAGACAGACATTCATAATGATCTTGGAAAAGTTCATGATAAAAGTAATAATCTTATAGATCAGCCAGAACGGAAATACAACCACTCTGACCACCCACTGCGCCCATTGGTGATCCCGGATAAATTCCTTTATCTTATTCACCGTTATTCCCTCCTGTTTCCCGGTTTCCTTTTATCTTCTTCTGTAGGCGGCGTCTCTTATGATTCCGGAAGCCCTGCCTGATCCGGCGGATCAGAAGCGAAATAAATACGCCGCCAAATATAAGCAGGATCCAGTTTATAATATTCCGAAAGAAATTTTCCCGGAACAGGCTGTGACCCGGCGCCGTCTTATTTACATAGATCTCAAGGTCACTTCCTTCCTGTCTGGTAAGGCCAAACAGAGGTGCCAGAGCATAATATTTTCTTTCCTCATAGACTGTCCCCTGATATTCGTATTGTATCCTCACCATTGGCACCATCATGGTCAGGGGATCCGATGTATTCTGAACCAGTGTGGCAGTCACACTCTCATACCGGTCCCGGTTGAACATATGACAGAACAGCTGAAAATTCATGAGAAACAGCAATACTGCGATAAACAGAATCATAACGACCGGTGTCATGATCCTGCTGATCGTCATCCTCTGTTCCTTTTTTTCCTTCATTGACGATGTCACCCCTTTGTATCCTATTATAATACCACGACATAGCGGAAAGCGTCAAGTTTTGTATGCTTTCGGCCCCTCCGGCAAATCGGTCCGGCTGTCCCCCCGGTCCGTGACGATCCGAAATCCCACAGCTTCCACCCGGCGGCGCAGCTCCTCCA
Organism: uncultured Clostridia bacterium; assembly: GCA_948467395.1. Taxonomy (GTDB): domain Bacteria; phylum Bacillota; class Clostridia; order Lachnospirales; family Lachnospiraceae; genus Eubacterium_F. The sequence goes on from CAOKDX010000025.1 coordinate 12,585, forward strand.
TGCACTGTGCCGACTCGGCGCCCGTGCTGAGCTTATTATCATACAATTCATATTTATCCCGGACCCGCACCGGCGAAAGGTTGGGCATCAGGACATTGGCTCCAGCCAGCAGCCCTCGTTCCCTTCCATCCGGCGCAATGGTTCCCAGGGCCGTAGTGGCGGGGAGCAAAACCCCCGGAAACATCAGGCGGAGAATGCTGAGCAGCGTCAGTGTTAATTCATAAGAGCCGTCCGGTTCCCCGGCAAAGGGAGTATCCCTGTGGGCAAGAAACGGGCCGATGCCGATCATATGAGGTCTCAGCTGCTGCAGAAACCGCAGGTCAGATATAAGGTTGTCCCATGTCTGCCCGGGAGAACCCACCATAAACCCCGCTCCCGTCTGATATCCGGTTTCCCGCAGGACGTACAAACACTCCCGGCGCCTCGGAAGGTTCATTCCGGGCGGATGAAGAGAGCGGTAATGCTCCTCATCCGCCGTCTCATGGCGGAGCAGATACCGGTCCGCCCCCGCCCGGCGCCAGCACTCATATTCCTCCCGGGTGCGCTCACCCAGAGAAAGTGTAACGGCACAGTCCGGAAATTCTTCTTTGATCCGCCGTATCACGGAGGCCATACGTTCTTTCGTAAACCAGACGTCCTCGCCGCCCTGCAGAACAAAAGTGCGAAAGCCCAATCCATACCCCTCCCGGACACAATCCATTATCTCCTGACCCGTCAGCCGGTATCGATCCACTTTCGCATTGCTCTTTCTAATCCCGCAATAATAACAGTCGTTTCTGCATATATTGGAAAATTCGATAAGACCGCGCACATACACCGCATTTCCATATACCCTCTCTCTGACAGCGCCTGCCCTGGCAGCCAGCAGCTCCCTGTCCTCAGGAGTCAGGTTCTGCAGAAGCTGAAGAAAGCCGGAATCCGTCAGATCCCTCTCCGCCTCCAGTTTCCCGATCCGTTCTCTGTTTGTCATATTCCCCTCCGTTCGTGCATACCCTCTGACCGTGAAGCTTTCTGGCACGGTCAAATTTCAAGATCTGCTTTCTTCTCACGTTGTCCCCTACCGTATTCCGGTATTCTGCGTTCACATAGCTCAGTATCTCCGGCAGTATCTCATCCACTCCCGGTACATCCGAATACACTGCTACCACGACATAGTTCATGGGACCCGTCTGGTACAGCTGCAGATCCGCAAAATACTCCCCGTAGTGACCCTTCAGGTAGGCATCGATCTTCTTAACCAGCTGGCAATAACGGTCCTGCCAGCCTGGATTCACATACGACATACTGACATCATACAGATAACTGCCCGTTCTTTTCATAATATAGATACCCCGGCAAAATCGCTTTCACAATAGTATATGCGCCTGCCGGGATCTATGTCACTACTTTTCTTTATCCTACGAGTTTTTCAAATTTATCCTTAACCTTCTTAAAGGATTCCATCAATCTGGGTGAAAACGTGCCGCACTCACCATTTAATATCATCTCAAATGCTTTGTCCTTCGGAAATGCCGCCTTATACACGCGCTCACAGACCAGCGCGTCATACACATCCGCCACCGAGACGATCTGTGCCGAGATCGGAATATCCTCACCCTTTAGGCCGTCCGGATACCCCCTGCCGTCATATCTCTCATGATGATGCCGGCAGATCTCATAAGACGTCTTCTGGTAATCGTCATCCCAGATTCCCTCGATCTGTTCCAGAAGATCACTTCCCTGGGTTGTATGCGTCTTCATCAGTGCGAATTCCTCATCGGTGAGTCTGCCCGGCTTCAGCAGTACCTTATCCGGGATAGCGATCTTGCCCACATCATGAAGGGCGCTGGCCGCCGCAATCATCTCTACCGACGACTCATCCAGTCCGTAATCCGGATAATCCTCCATAATCTGGTAAGCCAGCACCCTTGTAAAATCCTTCACCCGCTTGACATGCTCGCCACTCTCCAGATTTCGGCACTCCACAACCGTACCAAGTACCTCGATAATCCTCTCATTTGTCTCCTGCAGACGCTCTGCCTGCATCGCCAGCGTTTTATTCTGCTGGCGGAGCTTCTCCGTCTGCGCCTCCACCTTCTGTTCCAGGTGGTTTTTATATGCAAAAAGATCCACCGTATTCCTAACCCTGTTCTTAACCAGAGAAGGTTCAAAGGGCTTATGGATGAAATCCGCGACCCCGAGTTCAAAGCATTTATTCTCTACATCTACCGCTCTCTCGGCACTGATAATCAGAACCGGAATACTCTTCAGCCAGTCTTTTTCACGCATCTCGTTGATGACGCCAAAGCCATCCAGTTCCGGCATCTGCAGATCCAGAAGGACAGCGTCTATCTCTTCCTGCCTCTCCCGCATAATTTCCAATGCCTGTATACCGTTTTCTGCCTGCTCTGTCTCATATTCATCCTCCAGTATGGCACAGAGCAGTTCCCGGTTCATCTCCGCATCATCCACAACTAATACTGTGTTTCGCATAGTACCCTCCATCTATCTTTTCGTTTACGAATTTTTCCTTTCTCTGCTATCATACTACAAAACACACCTATACGCAACAAAATATAGGTGTGTTTTGTATTTTACAATTCCTTCAGCAGCCATTTCAGAAGCATAATATGATATTCCTCATCCTTGATGATCCTGGCAAGCACGGCATTGATATATTTATCCCGGATCATCTCCATATGCATCCGGTACTGCCGGATGGCGTCCTTCTCCGCCTCGATATCCGCTGTCAGCATCTTGCCGGCGCTCTCCGGTATGGAAAGATACTCCGGCGTCCACATCCGGTTTCCTCCATTCTGGTATCTCGCAGTAAAATCAACCCGGCCCCCCAGCAGACAGATCAGTTCTCCCAGTTTCTGCAGATGGATCATTTCCGCCATGGCGATCCCAAGAATCGTTTTCGCCAGCGTACACCTCTCATGGGATAAGCGGTTTTCATTGTTGATGTACTGCGTCGTAGCGCTCAGCTCTGACACCGAACCGCAGTAGTCGATACTGAGCAGACTGGCATAGACAGGATTTTTCTCCTTCACCTGAAGGGGCGGGTACGGCAGATCCACCATAATGGGAGATATTCCCATAAAGCTGCAGCCAGATGTAATGGGCTTGTTTTTTTCCTCCATAATATTCTCCATTCTTTCATCGCCCAAGGGCGGGGTTCCATTGACGCCCTTGAGCTATGTTATCAATGACAGTATATTACAGAAGCCGGAATGTATGACTGATCCCATGGTGCATTTCGCAGTATTTGAAATTCATTCACATGAAGAAGATATCATCTCCACACTCCCTGACACTATAATTTTGTTCCTCTGCATACTTCATCAGGGCAGCACATCTGGGATCCTCCATCATTTTTGTATCTACATAAAAAATTTTCTCCCTGACATCGGCAAAAAGAAAAAGTTCCATTAAATCCAGCGGAGTACCCGGAAACGAAATAATTCGATCAAACTGATTACCATAAAACTGCTGTTCAAACACGGAGGCATAATATTTTTTTAATCTTCTGAGCACCCTCTCATTCAAAGCATCGGCTTTAAATAACTTCTCCTGCCGTCTTCGCCGCCATAAAGTTTCATTCCCGATAATACCCCGAAAACATTCAACAGACTGCAGATCAAACGCATCCACCACTGCCTGCAGCCGGATTGGATATTTAAAATAGTCTGTATTCTTATATGCGACACAATAACTATCCTCCGTCCCTTGTATCTGATCCAGATAATGCACAAAACGCTGAGTATTGATATTTGCATGCAGATTGCCGCCATATAACAAAGTATTCCGTCCTTTACTCTGTTGTGGAATTACTTCCCTGCACGCATCGCTCCCCCATATAACCTTATCGCAGAGCTGCTGTGCCGCCGCCTCATTGTCATAGGGGCAAAACCGGTTATAAGCATCTGAATCATCATATTGTTTTGTCACCGCCATTTCTTCTATTAACCCATCCAGATCATCCACCTGGGAAAATGGCAGTTCCGCTATATCGATATAGGTTCCCTGCCTTTTCAAATACTGCTCTCTGTCATATGTGTATAAAATAATCTTTTTCCGGGTACATAGAAAATCAAACATAACGCTGGAATAATCTGTAATCAGACAGTCCGCCGCAGCTAAAAATTCATACGTCTCTCTGTCCTGTGGAAATTGCCGTATCTGCTTGAACTCTGAAAAATCAATTTCCTGCGATACCAGCCTGTGTAATTTCACATAAAAAACCTGATCTTCTGCCAGTTTCCGGTCAAGCTCCTTCAGAAAGGCAGCCTGTTCCCGGACAGCATTGGATGACCTGGAGAGCGCCCCTCTCCAGGTAGGCATATAGGCATAAACTCTTTTATTCACCAGCTCCATCTGTGTCCTTAATCTCCCGGCTGCCGCTGTATCAAAAAATACAGCGTTTCTGGGATAACCATTCAACAGAATCATTCCTGTCAGATCATCCGACAGCCGGTATGATTCTATCATATGCTCCATCGTATATTCATTCGGGAACAGATTGTAATCGGCCATGATAAAGGATTTCTTTTGTCCACCTGTAAATGCAACATCCTCCACATAGCTATAACCTAATTTTTTTAGCGGAGTCCCATGCCATGTCTGCACGATAACCTGCCCAGGACGTTTTACATAAAACATACTGAGCTGGACATCGGTAAAAAGATATTTTGACACTGCCAATGCATAATATTTTGCTGCTGACTCCTGTACAACCAGTTTGATTCTGGCGGACGGAAGCTCCCTCTGCAATAATTGTAAATTCTGCGGCAGATTTTCTAAGTCTTTTACTGAGATATACAGTTGGAATCTGCCATATCTTCCAGAAAGAATCTGTCTGGCGATGTAATACATATTTCCGCCCAGATCTGATGATGCGTGAGAGTCAATAAACACAGCATCCTCTCTCAGGCGGTAATGCTTTCGTGCGTACTCATAATACGACATGCGAAATGTATGTGACATATGTTACCTCACAATCTTTTCTATATCAAGCGCGGCATCACTTTTCGTTATACCGATCCAGGGATTCACCGGGTTCCCGCTTAATATTTCTAAACAATATGGTAAATTGTAAAATAATTTATTTAATGGCAGCAGGGCTTCAAAACCTGAAAATGCGATCTCTTCTCCGGTAAAGCCCAGATTCATATAGTCTGTCATAAATTCATAGATGCCTGCAAATATTTCAGAAAAAACACCCTCTTTACGCTTTTCATTACTATTATATAAGAGTTTGACTTTTCCCTGTCTATCAAAGGTAAATTGCCTCAGAGAATCCTCTGGAGATGAAAAAATCAATTCACAGATGAATCTCCCGATTGAAGATGGCTGGGAGAAATGATATAACATCTGCCTGTTGTGCCGCGGCGAAGCGCAGTACGCCTCCACTACCTTTCCAGAATAACAATGATCCGCAAACGTCCTTCTGCCCGTCAGACATACAAGGAGTGAAAACAATTCCACACCATAATCTGTTTCATTTTCCAATAAATACTTCAGGCATAATGCATTTGTCCCCTGCCATCCCAGATCAATTACTGCAATCCGCTGGTTTTTTTCTACAAACTGGCTGTAATATTGGATGGCCGCCTTTTTTTCTCCCTCAAATTCGGTGAGGAGTTCTCCCTTATGGTCTTCCATACACTGCTTCAGTTCTGGAAATACAGACAGATCCAACAGCTGGGATTCCTCAAGCCCATAATCTTCCAGGAACGGATAAAGGCAGTTGATGTCCAGTTCCTCCAAAGCCTCCCGGATGGATAACTTTTCAATTCCCGCCCGTGCCTTTATATGGGAGTCAATAAAGTACTCCGAGAACCCCCGATACGCAAACCGCTGCGCCGCAAACCGAGAAATTGCAATATAATCATTGTCATACTTCGCATAAAATTTATTATATATCCGATGTACACAGTACATATCCCTGCCCGTGAACAGCAGTTTATCAATATGGTGATTCTCCGCGTATTCATTGATCCAATGACAAAATCCCGCCACCAGCGGCCCGCCATAGGCATAGCCCAGTTCAAAATAGGGTCTTTGCTCCAGCAGTCCATGATGAAATTTTGCATTCACCAGTCCGCTGTAAACAGATCCGCCCAGATCGGACATTCCAGCGGGACGATATGGTCTTCCCGTCTCATTTACATTTTTATAATAAAAAGCTTTCCAACCAGCCATTCGGGAGCCAACAAAATCCACGGTATAGTTATCACCCACATGAATGACTGTGTTTTCACGGCCAATCACATCCCATACTTTTTCCTGCAGCGCACCTTTATATTTGGAACACTTGAATTCACAGGATACAAAGATTTCATTGATAAAAGTAAATCCACATGCATCCAGAATCTTTCGTATAGCTCCACTGTCCCAATACATATTGGAAGTGGCTATTATGCGTTTTCCCTTTTCCTGCAGCCTTCTGGCAGTCTCCAGCATGTACGGATTGGCAAAGCAGATATCCAGTTCCGCCTCCAGTTCTGTCTGTATTCCTCGTTCTCTCGAGATCCCACAGCGCTTTTCCAAAAGCTCATAGATATCTTCAATTGTAATCTCTCCATTTATTTCCGGATGGTTATTCCTGGCATCTGCCTCGGCATTTATCCGCAGTACTTTAAATCCTGTCACCTTAAGGCGGTTGCCGATCAAAACAAATAAATTCCGTGGATCTGAAATTCCCCGCAAAACAAGGGTATCAAAGATATCAAAGGAAATCACGTCATAAGTTTCCAGTTCCGCCACAAGCTCCTCCACCGGCATACGGGGTTCTATCCCCATCTCAGGATATTTGAGATTATTCCCATACCGTGGCTGCGCCCCCCCTCCTTTTTTACCGAAATATACCAGGTGAAGACCAAAAAGGTAGATCCAGGATCTCAGTCTGTGCTTATGATGCACACCTAAATTTCGACTGATGTACCCCTCATACTCCCTTTTTATCTCCGGCTTTCTATCGACAAAAAAATAATATATTTTATCCTTTATTTTCATGATCCCTGTCTCCTTATTTTACTAAAAACCATGCCGTGCATTGGCGCGCTTTTTTGAATCCACAATTAACCTTTTTAACAGTTTTTTATTCCTCAGCACAGTCATCACCGGGGCAGCCGCATCCTGTGACTGAATCCGCAGGCGTCGCGCATAGGTTCCTAACGTATTGAAATAATGATCTGCAAAATCCATAATCCCTCTGTGCACCTCCCGAATCCTATCAGCCTGGGGATTCTCCTTCTCAAAATGAAAAACCGTCTCACCCTTGGGATCCATCCCAAACGTGAGCAGACTGGGGGTATCAGATGAAAACAGAAGTTCCATCGCTAGAATACGTTCCTGCGACCGGCACACCTCTTCCATTATTCCGGAATTCTTATACCGCGAAAAGGCAAACGCCAGAATCGAATCGTCCATAAAGAACGAAGCTGCATATTCTTCCGGCCCTGCCCCCAGTAACGCACCTCTCACCTGAACCGGCAGCTGGTATTCCTTTTCAAAAAGATGTTTTAACTGCACAACAGATGTACCCCGCCAGCCGATATCAAACAGACAGATTTTCCTGTTCTCCCCAATAACCTTAAGAAAATAATTCCTTGCACCCCTCACCGCATTATCAAATAAACTGCATATCTGAGATTTATATTGATATATAAATTTTCTAATCTCCCTTTCATTCAGAGAACCTGCCGGAGCATCCCAGGATAAGCCTTCCCCCTCCCAGCTGTTTCTTATGCCCTTTAACCCAATATGCTCAAATAACGAACCGATTGTATCTGATGCCCCTGCATCCTTTCGTTCAGGCAGTATAACATGATTGATATATTCCTCCGTAAAATCATGGAATACCAACTGCTCCAAAGACATTCTGGATAATAAAAGGTAGTCATTGCTTACATGGTTAAAATATCTTTGGTAAACCTTCGAGATAATATCTCCATCTCTGGCTGCAAACAAAATTTGATCAAATCCATACTGTTTCACCATCTGATCCAGCCACTGACACACGCTGACAGCCAGTATCCCGCCACACGTAAAGCCATATTCATAAAAGATGCTGCGCCCGTTTTGCCCGGAGTGTAACCATGCGTTACATAGGCCGTCATAGATGCTTTTAAATTCGGGACTCATACCATATGGACGGTATTTTGCCCCCCTGTCATTTATTGACGGATAATAGAAGATGTTTCCACCAACATTCCCCACTGAACCACGATGGTTATCCTTACAACAGGTTATATGGAAAACATGCTGATCCTCTCCAAAGTATTTCTCTATACATGCCCTCGGTGCAGTACCGCACTCACAGGATGAAAAGATTTTTTCAAAACCGACAATCCCGTTCTGATACAGTATTTCAGACAAAAAGGCAGGGGTTAAATATGTGTCCGCCACAAAAACAATTTTTTTACCTGCCGCCTGGAACGCATCATACATCCTTTTCATTTGGGGGTTTACAAGACAGAACTCCTTTACTAATTTTTTCTCTGTCTCGATTCCCTTTTGGGCCGGAACAGCACACCATGTCTCCAGAATACAGTAAATATCTGCTAAAAGCTCCGATTCCCGAAATTGTTTTTGATCAGCAGCCTCATGTTCTGCACGAATCCTCAGATTCCTAAAATTCGGCACACCCCATTTTTCCCCCAGCAGAAAAAAAAGCCCGTCCGGGCCAGAAAAAAGGGCCAGAAGCATCACACCGAAGAGATCTATTGCAATAATGTCTGCCTTACAAGCCTGTTTCTGCAGATGTAAAAATTCTTTTTTCCAACCATCTAAATAAGAAGTTTCCGGGTAAGGCAGTTTAGAGATTCTTTTCTGTGGTGTCGATGAAAATACCCCATATTTTTTATTCCACTTTACAATCCTCTTAAGCGTGGCAAAAGTGCTCTGCGAATCCCGATATTGTATAAAATCCTGATACTCTCTCTTGATCAGGGGATTCCTTCCGATCAGAAGTGTAAATACTTTCTCTTTTATAGAGAACAATAACTTCTCAGCCATAGATCCATATCCTTTTTAAGAATACCTGCCAAAATTTATAAAAGATTTAAATACAACCTTTTATAATGAAAGGT
>CAOKDX010000026.1 GCA_948467395.1 uncultured Clostridia bacterium
TATCCGCCATATCCCGGAAAAGCATTTCAAAATGATCCGCTACGGCGGCATTTATGCCCGCCACCGGGAGATTGATAAAAAGCTCCATAGAGCCATTTCCCGTGAAAAGCACCACATTCTCAGAAGCTTTAACCAGTGGCGCACTGCCATCCTCTCTGCTTTTGGCTATGACCCACTCAAATGTGAATGTGCCGCAGCCATGCTGTTTTTAGAACTCTATTTTAACCACAAGCGTGTTTCCCTGGAAAAATTGTACGAGAAAGCCATGTCCCGTTCTCGTAAAAGAAAGTAAGTAGACCTGAGGAACTTCCCCTCAAGTCTCTCTCAGAACCGTATGTGAACCTCTCAGCTCATACGGCTCCCATCATCCTGCCGCTGGCAGTATCCCAAATTTCCAGTGTGCAAACAGGTTCCTGTCACGCTTTGCTATCTCTCCGAGCCAGTGTTCCGCCTTTCGTCTGGCCTTGCGCTTCTTATACTTCCTCCGCACCCATTTCACCAGACATCCATTGATGCACCTCAGCACATCATATAGTTCTGATTTATAGAAATGCGTGTAGCAATTAATCCATCCCTGTATCTGTCTGTTGAACATATTTGCTATGTCGTAGAGGTCTTTGTCCGATTTTAATTGCAGTTTCCATCCTCTTACCTCTTTGCGTATGGCTTTCTTTGCTTTCTCACTGATTGCCGGAAGGAAGTTTGTAAAGAACTTCCCATATCTGTTCTTTGCATGTCTTGGACGGAATGTATATCCCAGAAAATCAAAGGAAATATTCTCATGATTCCCTCTCCGGTCATCGTCTTTGCAGTATACTGTCCTTGTCTTCTCCTGGTTCAGTTCCAAACCATAACTCTGGAACCTCTGTTCCAACCTTCTCCGCAGGTATTTCGCCTGTTTCTGAGAGACGCAGTGCGCTGTCCCGTCATCAGCGTATCTTGCCCACGGCATCGTCGGAAATTCCTTTACCATGAAATCATCGAACACATAGTGCAGGAACAGGTTTGCCAATGCCGGGCTTATCACCCCACCTTGCGGGGTTCCTGATTTCCTTTCCACAATCGTCCCGTCTTCCATTTGGAACGGCGCTGTCAGCCATCTCTGGATATATAGGATTATCCATTTCTCTTTGGTATGTTTCTTTACCATTTCCATGAGACCATCATGTCTGATGTTATCAAACAGCCCCCGGACATCAAACTCCAGCCCCCAGTCTTTTCTCCAACATCTTGTCCTTGTGGCTTCAAGCGCCTGTATGGCTGACTTGTTCGGACGGCATCCATAGGAATCTTCATAAAAGATTGGCTCCACAAAGGGTTCAAAGTGCAGCTTCGCCACCATCTGGGCAATTCTGCCCTCTACTGTCGGAATCCCCAGAATTCTGGTTCCTCCGTTCTTCTTTGGTATCGCTGCCGCTTTTACAGGTTTGGGAAAATAAGCGCCGGATGACATCCCGTTCCATATTTTGTAGAGGTTGTTATTGAGTTTCCTCTCAAAATCTTCTATGGACTGTTCATCCACGCCATGGGTTCCCTTGTTCGCTTTCACTCTTTGATAAGCCGCTATCACTGCTTTCTTTGAAATACTGTATGGCTTTGCTTCTTGCATAAGTTCCTCCTTCTTTCTAAAGTTGACTTATCCTTAAAGCCGGATAATTCGGGTTCTTTGCTCCATTCCCATTACAGAAACTTCCACGCCACTATAACCCAATCCGCCCCCATGACTGCATCGGCACTCTTATCTTACGGTTCTTCCGCTTGATATGCTCCCTTAACATCAGCCCGTGGGTTCCCACGTTCCGTGCAGACGCCTGTGTAAAGTTCATGCCGCCTTTATGCCGCCCACCGCCTGGACAGTAAACAGGTTTCCTCCAGGCTTATCCCAGGTTAACGACTACCCCCTGGTTTTGATGGAATCTCTACGCTTTCGACATTTCCGTAAGCGGTTCATATGTTCATTCATCTCCTTCACACTCACCTGACAGTTATATCTGCCTTTTCCCTAACGCTCAATGCCATAGCTTTTGGCTACAGCACCTTAGGGTGGTTTGAAACCTCCACCTGCATGGCGGTTCCGGCGGGCCCTCCGCCATCATCTGTACAGCATAGCTGCCTTCAAGCAGCTACGCTACTTGGACTCGCCTTCGTGGCGCACGGTCGTCTGCATGACTTTCTTAAATCCCATCCCCGTGGTATACTCCTTTCAAAGGAGGCTGTACTTATGAACCCAAACACAGAGAAGCTACGCAAAAAATATATGGATAATCCACCCGAAGGCATGACCTCCGGGGACATTCGCCGCATGAGCGAGGATGACCTTCTTGATATGGATTATTTCTTACAATGAGGATGACCCATTTGACGACGATTTTGGAGAGGAAGGTTTTTATATCTTCTAAATCCCTGACCGTCTGTTTTGTATACCTAAAAGACATATCTATCTAACGTATGTTCGGTAAACATATGTTTTTCTTTGCGCTCTAAAAGGTCGAAATTTTCTATAAAATCAAAAAGAGACAGGTTTGCTTTATAGCGCATCCTGCCTCTATCATATCTTCCAAAAATATACACTCTCAAGCACCTTAGTTCATATGTAGTATTAATTCATGTCATAAACATAGTTATAAATATTTCTTTTCGAGTGATTATAACATTTAAGTTAAATGCGATAACTTCTGTATTAATATTTGCCTTAATTTCTTCTCCATATACACCAAACAGCGTAAGGAACGATTGACTTTAACGTAGATTCATACACCCCACTTAGACGGCACTCATATTTAGTCTCTATCTGTGGAGCAAATTGTAAAGGATTGATTCGAGCCATATCAACTCCCATCTCAGCCAGTTTTGTACCAAATTCTTCCATTGTACATCCTGACATCAGACGATCGTTGGTTGAATCCGCAAGCAAATCTACCTTCCATGATGCCCAATTATGCCGAAAACTTTCCTCATATCAGTTCTGTAGTATTTTCAGGATTTCCGTTGGCTGAAAGGTCATCATCATGACGGATGTCAAACGGATGCATTTTTCCTTCCCTTTTTCCAATGCGGAAGATTTCCTCCACCTGATTCCTGATATAATACAGTGACAGGAAAAGCTACTCTACCCACAATTACTCTTTTTCTATGAAACAAAACTGTAAAAAATCTAGCTTTCCGCGTCCTTCATAGATAAAATATAATGGCAAATATCCTTCCAATAAAAAGGATACCACCTCACTGTCTGTCCATTCATCACCTTGCGTTACAACAATTCTGGCGACTTCCCGATAATCCTTTGTTTCAATGCGCAGTATTCCACCAGTTCCTCTGGTCGTTACAGAAAGATGCGTTATTCCTGTGAAAGAAAAATATTTATAGCCAATCCTCGTGCCATTCTCAATATCTTTCACAAACCGGTTTTGACTGTCATGATTAATATTTGGAGCATAGCGATTCTTGTTTGCATTCGACAAATGTGGCATATGTCCTTGCGTCAGATTACAACAAATTGCAGCAGGATAGGTTCCCTCAGTCTTCAGTGGCGCTCCATTTAAGCCACAACTCGTCATTTCAACCTGTTGAATGGTTCCATCCTCACCAATCTCAATTTCTTCAGCGCAACCTTGTCTGGAAAACGCTGTATTATGTGTTAAGCGATGGTAGAAAATGTAATATTTTCCGTTAATATACTCAATACTTCCATGATTTGTACCCGTGGCGCAAAGCCGGTCACTCTCCTTCCGTCCGTTATATCCAATATCTCCGTTAGATATAATAACACCTCGATACTCGTACCCACGGTCTGGATAACGACTGGTTGCATAACATAATTCGTGGTTTACATGAGAAGAATATATAAAATAATATAGTTCCCCAAACTTCCGCAAGGAGGCTACCTCATAAAAACTGTGCTGTCTGAGACAGCTTCCTTTTGGCGCATTGTTAAGCGCCGGTAAAATTCGTACAGGCTCGCCTTTTACAGTAAGCATGTCATCTTCCAGTTCCACCAGGTTTGCCCCCAAAACACTCATCGGTTCTTCTGCCTTGATTTCTTCTTTGGACTTATTGAATATCCCACTCATTACTGCTGGCATGAACCGCCGCATAAGTGGCGCATGAGTATCAATTCCAAGTCCCCATCCATAGGTCAGGTAGATGTGGCCATTATCATTCAGAACCGCAGGATCAAATGGAATAAACCGTAAAAGGGGGTTACCATCAGGATATTTTACATCACCGTAATACTCATATTTTCCTGCCGGTGTATCACAGACCGCTACAGAAATTGGGCCATCAAAACCATGATTTCCCCTACCAGATAAATCATAATAAAGATAGTACCTCCCATCTTGTCCCTGTACTACATCAGGAGCATATATATCCTGACGTTCTATGGAATAATGATGGCATTGCTCCGCTCGATAAATCGTTCCCTCACAACGCCAGTCGCTTAAATCATCTACAGGTGCAGACCAGCACTCATAATCCAGCAAGCAAAAATTCTCTCCACCCTCAGCATCATGACTGCCATAAATATAGACGCGGTTCCCAAAGACATGGGGTTCTCCGTCCGGAATGTAAGTATCCAGTGGTAAATATGGATTAAATGCTTGTTTCTTCATCATCTTCTTCTCCTTCTTAATCATCTATTTGTGAAAAATACGATTGCTCACACTGGATATTTCCAATCTGGTACACATGTTTCACATCTTTACTGCATGTGATTCATCATCTCCGCTAACTGAGCAATCGCATCCGGATCATTGTTTGCTGCTCCTACCGCAGCCTGCATCAGCGCAAGCGGCGTCGCGCCTCCCCCCTGCTGCACCAGACGGATCAGTGGTGTGTTGAACACGATGCTCGTCGTAAAGAGAAACTCGGAACTGTTCTCATCACCTCCACAGCTTTGCAGGATTCCGCCCTTAATTCCTTCCATGATCTGCTGTACGACCGGATTATCTTTCATGTCATTCAACGTATTCAGCATGGTGTACTCTCCCGGCTTTTCCAGTTCAAAAGGTGTAATTTTCTGTCCATAGAGCCTTTCAAAATCGGAGACCTTTGGCTTACCTGAGGGGCAGATATACCAGCTGGGTATCTCTTCTGATTTCAATGCATCGACTGTTCCCTGCACCCGAATATCCTGCATCAGCCTGATATCCGCACTGGAAGTTCCGGCCAGAATCTGATACGCGCCAGTCAGCACTTCCCAATTTCGGGTGTCCACATCATAGTGAGCAAAGGATCTCCCGTCCAGTGTGACTGTAACTTCTTTTTCCTCTCCGGCCTCCAGATATACTTTGCAGAAACCTTTCAATTCCTTCTCTGCCTTGAAAATATCCGGCGTCCGGTCTGACACGTAAATCTGTACAACTTCTGCACCAGCCCTGTCCCCTGTATTTTTTACCTTGCATGAAACAATAAGTCTCGCATCTTTCTGATGTGATTCCCATACAAAATCTGTACCCACTGTGTTTTCACCGGATTTTACAGTGAGATCCGAAAGCACAAACTGGGTATAACTCAGTCCATACCCAAACGGGAACTGTACCGGGATTCCCGCTTTTTCATAATAGCGGTAACCAATATAGATACTCTCCGCATATTCCACCTGTCTCGGATTTACACCAAATGTCTCTGATGATGAGCAATCCTTATAAGCAGCCGGGTAAGTTTCCGCCAATTTTCCACTGGGGTTTACATCGCCATACAATAAACCGGCAGCGGCCTCGCCAACCGCCTGTCCGCCAAGATACAGATTAAGAACTGCCTTTGCGTCCGCAAGCCACGGCATTTCCACGGGACTTCCCCCCATCAGCACAACGACAACATTTGGATTCACCTTTGCAATCTCTCTGACCAGCTCACAGTGGCTCTCCGGCATTGCCATATGTTTTCTGTCGTAGCCCTCCGACTCATAAGAATCAGGAAGCCCCACAACAAGAACCGCCACCTCTGCCTCTTTTGCGCCGTCAACAGCCCGCTGCAGCTCATGTGCGTTCCTTTCTCCGTCTGATTCATACGCGGGATAGTACGAAAGCGTTCCGCCCGCCGATTCCATGGCTGCCCGCAGGCTGGAAAGCCTGGTCGGATTGATGTGGGAAGAGCCTGCGCCCTGATAGCGGACCGTCTCGGCCATCGCGCCGCACAGAGCAATTCTGGCTGTTTTCTTCAAAGGAAGGAGCGCATTCTCATTTTTTAGTAGTACGGCACTCTCCTCCGCAATTTCTCTTGCAAGATCATGATGCGTTTCCACGTCGAGCAGATATCCATCATGATGCCTGCTGCGGGTTTCCCTCGCCTTCCAGGCCAACCGGATGATCCGCTCCACACAGGTGTCAATGTCAGTCTCCTGAAGTTTGCCTTCCTCCACGGCCTGTTTTACTGCCTCATCAAACATTCCGCTGCTGCTGGGCATTTCGAGGTCACAGCCTGCCTGGAACGCCTTAATCCGGTCATTCATTGCGCCCCAGTCTGTGACAACCAACCCTTGAAATCCCCACTCTTCCCGAAGAATATCGGTCAAAAGTTTCTTATTATCACTGGAAAAAATCCCATTAATCTTATTGTAAGAACACATCACGGTATCCGGCCGGCTCTCTTTCACCGCCATCTCGAAAGCGGACAGGTAGATTTCTCGCAGCGCCCGCTCATCCACCATGCTGTCCCCCATCATACGATCCTGTTCCTGGTTGTTCGCCGCATAGTGCTTTAAACTGGTTCCCACACCCTTACTTTGTACGCCACGGATCCAATTTGCTCCCATCACACCTGCCAGATAAGGATCTTCACTGAAATATTCAAAATTACGCCCGCAAAGCGGATTGCGCTTCATGCATACGCCCGGTCCCAGAACTACATCCACACCATAGTGCAGCGCTTCCTCGCCAATTGCTTCACCCATTCTGCGCAGCAGCTGCGGATTCCAGGACGCTGCACTGGCAGACGCTGTCGGGAAACAGGTTGATTGCTCACTCTGGTTGATTCCAAGATGATCCGACTCCCCTTTTTGTGTCCGCAGGCCATGCGGCCCGTCGGACATGAAAAAGGAGGGAATCCCATACTGTTCCATGCTCTCTGATTCCCAGAAATTCGCACCTGAACAGAGTTTTATCTTATCCTCCAATGTCATTTTTGCAATGACTTCCTTGATTTCATTCATCATTTTCTCCTCCTGATTTTGAAAATTTTTACTTCTGCGATCTGCGTTTTTCCAGTTCTTCCTTGATCTCCGGCAGTTTTGCCTCCAGGTCAAACTTCACCGCACAAATAAACATAATGAGAAACAGCACGAACGGAATGTAGATGTTAAATGCATAAATTGCCTGTCTCGTTGCCGCTGTCGCCACTGTCATGGATGCGTCATAATGCGCGAGTGCAAGACACCAGCCAACTACTGCCGCGCCAAGTCCGTTTCCAATCTTACCGCCGAACCCTGTTGCACTCTGTGAACACGCCACCATCCTATTGCCGTACTTATATGCATTGTAATCAATTGCCATGGCCGTAGTCACACCAAGCAGGCACATCATCGGAATGTTTGCAAAAGAACTAATGCAGCCAAGAATCGTATTGTACCAAAAATGAGTGGGATTCAGTATACGCAGGATATTGGCAGCCATTCCCAGCAGAAAACTCACACGCAGCGTCTTTACAACACCAAGCTTCTTATTCATCGGACCGACAAAGACAAATCCAAGAATTGTCGGAATCATTCCCACTGCCCCGAGAATTGCCACCAGGTTATCGTCACCATATATCCATTTGCAGTAATATGTACCGGAGGAATTGGCCAGTCCATAGGTGACGTTAGACATCAGCCCCATAATCAGCGCCAGCACCCAGTACTTATTTCTAAAAAGCTTACCGATGGCATCAATCAGCGGAATCGCCTCATCCAATTCATTTTCCGCTGCCGGTGCCTCTACAACACCGTCAGCGGTTGCTGTTTCCCTGCTCTTTTTATAACAAAGCAACAGAGAGAGTGCAACAATCAATGCAATAATCGCCGCAAATTTTACCCATGCGCTCTGCGTGCCTCCAAGCGCATTCGTGACCGGAATGACCGACAGCACGATTGCCATTCCCGGAATATAGCCCGCCAGAGCACGATACACCCCCATCTTGCCGCGTTCCTCGGAACTGTTTGTCCTCACGACCTGCAACGACGCATAAGGAATTGCAATTGCCGTGTAGATTACCGAAGTCATCAGCAGATTGGTAATCAGCATATATACAACCTGCAATCCTGTGCTGCCTTTCGGAACAGTAAACAATAGCAAAAGCATAAGGGCTGCCGGTATCGTCATCTTCAGAATCCACGGTCTGTACCGCTCTTTGCCCGGCTTTGTGTGGTCTATAATGTTTCCCATAATAATATCCGTGAACGCGTCAATAATTTTGGTGACCATAAACACGGTCGCGACCATCCCTGCCGCCAATCCCGCCTTGTCCGTATAAAAATAAGTCAGCTGTCCCACCATGCCGCTGACTGCATTCAGCGCAAACTGTCCCATGGAATCTGCAAAATAATCGCTCCCCCGCATTACCTTCTGAATGCCAAACTGGTCTTTTCCCAATGGTTTTTTCGCCATATTTATTCCCTCCTGTTTCTTAATCCATCATATAAGCTACTTTAAAACGATTTCCATGATTTCCAACTTATCAGACTCTTCAAATGTAAGTTTTAGTTCATATTTTCCGGCAGGCGTCTGGATTCCACCCGACACAGTATGAACTGTACCAGGCTGTCCCTCAATCTTAAGGCTGCCGGCATATTGGTCATTCATAATAACCAATATCTTGCCGCTCCCGGAAGCGGTAATGGAAATCTTATTCCATGCAGTCTCACTCTGTACATAACGGAATACTGCTGTATCTCCCGCTGAGATGTTCATCAATTTTTCTTCATATAATTCATCAGCACCGATATAGACCGATCCGCTGACGCCGCATGCCTGATAGCCATAAATCTTTTCACCGGGCGCAAACGGTTCCCCCGCACCCTGCGAAGTCATCTTCACTTCATCAATACTCCCGTCAGGGTTGATTGTAATCGGCTCTATGCACAATCTCCGGTACTGCTGACATCCTCTGCTGCAACGGTGATAAAACACATACCACTGCCCATTTACATTCTCGATAGAACCATGGTTGTTCCAGCTCGCCGGATCACATCCGTCATTGTCAATTATGATTCCCCGATAGGTAAATGGTCCCAATGGCGATTTGCTTGTAGAATACCCCAATGAGGTCGGTTTTCCTCGTTCCATGTCCGCATATATATAATAGTAAGTATCTCCGATTTTCCTCATAGAAGAACCTTCATGAAAGAAATGTTCCTCTTCTGTCACCAGATTATCTACAATATTTTCCGCATTAAAAGACACCATATCATCGTTCATCTTGACCCCATGAGAAAACAATTGTCCCCAATAATAGTATGCCTGCCCGTCATCATCCACAAAGATCGCTGGATCGATACCGCCGCAGGGAAGTTGGACAGGATTGATAAAGGGTCCTTCTGGATGTTCTGATACCGCTACGCCTTCGCTGTCATCCGGCATACAAAAGTAGAGGTAATATTTTCCATTCTTATAAATACAGTCTGGAGCCCAGAGCAATGGCAGCTTTTCACTCTCCTGCTCCTTCTCATAGGACTCTTTCCACTCCGCCGCATACCCCTGAACCATCTTCTGGATAAAAGGCGTCGGATGAAGCCAGTCGATTCCCTGATATTTGGGGGCATCCGGATCATTAAACCAGGGAATCTGACGGCCTGACAGGGCAGTATCATGAACCGTCCAGCATTTCATATCCGGGGTGGAAACCACATGATATTTTTCACTGCAAAATCTGTCTTCCAACGCATCAAAACTGCCATAAATATATAATTTTCCATCCGGCATAACATGACCTTCCACATCTGGTACATGATACTTAAGTGGAAGAATTGGATTTCTCTGATTAATATATTCTCTCATAGCAACATACTCCTTCTTTTTATTCCTCATTCAATTTTTCTAAAACCATCTGAAATACCCCGATGCCCTCCGGCGGCATCACTGCCGTGAGTTCACTGATGGTCATGCCGTAGGCAAACTCAATCATAGGGCCGTCCAGCATTCCGGGCACATACTGGTTAAAGAGTTCCACCGCCGCCGGCTCTTGAACCAGTGCGCCGAGCGTAGTGTCCATAGTAAATCTGTCCCGCTCCAATCTGGTATCCGTGTCGTACTCATAATGCCATGACCCGGAACCAAGCTGCAATGATTCGTCCTTCTCCGGCAGATACACCTTTGCCGTCGTATTTGCCGGGATCGTCACATCCACCGTAATTTTTCCGTCCCGACAGCTCCATGCACTACGAATCGTACCATATGCCGAATCAAATGATGCGTCCACACTCGTGATTCCCTTGAGCAGTCGCGGCTGAATCCGTATCTCCTTATATCCTGGTTTTGCCGGATTAATCCCTGCCAGTTTCTCGTACATCCAATCTCCGATTGAACCGTATGCATAATGATTCAGGCTGTTCATACCGGATTCGTCAAAACTGCCATCCGGCATGATAGAATTCCAACGCTCCCAGATGGTGGTCGCACCCTTTTTCACTGCATACAGCCACGATGGATAATCTTCTTTCAGGAAAATTGTTCCCGCAAGTTCATGCATGCCATTCTCTGATAATACATGGCATAAATAGGGGGTTCCCACAAATCCGGTCGAGAGATGGTTCTTGTGGTTTGCAATGTTTGTTTCCAGCGATTTTGCGATTCGTTTCCGATACTTTTCCTGTGCCAGGTTAAAATGCAGCGCCAGCACACACCCCGTCTGTGTCTCGCTCACCATCCTTCCTGTACGTGTGATATACTCCTCATCAAACAGTTTTTCAATCTTATGATGAAGCGCTGCATATTCCTTTGCATCTTCCTCGTATCCGAGTACCTCAGCCGCCCTCCGCACAATATCCGCAGAATACGCATAATAGGCATTTGCCACCAGATACTTGTCCGTCGCACCTGTGCGGTCTGCACTCTCCTCTTTATCAAGCGCCAGCCAGTCTCCATATTGAAACCCTGTCTGCCAAAGGCCATTTTCACTACAGTGCGCCGTAATGTAATCTACATAACCCTTCATGCTCTCATACTGGTCTGCAAGTACTCTTTTATCCCCAAATACCTGATAAACTGTCCATGGTATCACCGTTGCGGCATCGCTCCACGCCGCTGCCGCCTCCTGATCGGCAAGGATATTGGGAACCACATGGGGTGGCCCAAACTGGGCAGTCTGCTCACTCTTCAGATCATGCAGCCATTTGGTAAAGAATAACGCTGTCTCCATGTTGTAGGAAGCGGTTCTGCAGAATACCTGCGCATCTCCCATCCATCCAAGACGTTCATCGCGCTGCGGACAATCTGTGGGAACATCCAGGAAGTTGCTGCGCTGCCCCCACTGGATATTATGCTGCAGCTGGTTAACCATCGCATTAGAGCAAGAAAAACTTCCTGTCTGCCGCATATCTGTGTGCAGCGTACACGCTGTAAAATCGGCAGGATCCACCTTTTCAAGCCCCTCCACGCATATGTAGCGGAATCCATGAAAGGTAAAATGCGGAAGAAATGTCTGCCTGCTGCCATCACAGATATACGTATCCGTCGATTTCGCCTGACGCAGTGTTTCCGGATAAAAATTTCCATCCTTATCTAATGTCTCTGCATGGCGTACAACAATCTTCTGACCAGGTTTTCCTTCTACTGTAACTTCCACAAATCCTGCCATATTCTGTCCGAAGTCCAGAACCTTCTCCCCCTTCGGCGTCAGGATCAGTTCTTTTGCGGGAGTACGTTTTGTGATTCTTACCGGTTCACATTCCTGTGCCGTGATATTCTCCATGGGATAGGAAAACGGTATCGCCTCAGATAACACATTGTCCGTAAATGTACTATCGATTGTCTCGCCCATATAGATTTCGCTGTACCTGACGGAACCTGTCTTAACCTTCCAATTCTGATCCGTAGCAACGACTTCCTTAGAACCATCTTCATAAAGGATATGCAGTTCCGCCAGAAGCGCCACCTGATTTCCATAGTGGTCCGGCGTGCAGGTAAAACCGAAAATTCCCTTGTACCAGCCGTTTCCCACCATAATTTCCAGCGTGTGGGCGGAACCCTCCTCCTTATTGATGAGCTCTGTCACATCATATGTCTGATACTGCAGACGTTTTTTGTAGTTCGTCCATCCTGGAGCAAAGAATGCATCGCCGACTTTTTCCCTGTCAAGCCGTATCTCGTATACACCCAGTGCCGTGGCATAGATGCGCGCCCTCTTTACCGCTTTCTTTAACGATATTGTCCTCACAAAAACCGGACAGGCCGTCTCTTCTTTTGCAAAGGGATGTGTGATCCACCCTGCTTGGAAATTCGTCCCGGAAAGCAATCCTGTCTCAAAGCTTCCGACTGCCTCCGCCGTCTCTGCGTGGTTATCCCATATCACTACGCGGTACTCATAAATCTGTTCCGCCAACAGTGCCGGACCTGCATATTCTACAAGCACGGACTGTTCGGATTCCTTGCGGCCGCAGTCCCACAACATCTGACCTTCCGACATGACCTGAATTTGATACGCAACCTGTACGGTATCTGTCTGTTCCGATTCGATTTTCCACGAAAACCGCGGCCTTACTGTATCCAGTCCCAGTGGATTTTTCTGATACTCTGTACGCAAATCAGTTATCTGCATAAAAGCACCTCCTGTTTTTACTATATTTTTGTTTTATTTTCTGCTATATTTACATTTTACTTTTTTGTTTAATGCAAGTATTGTAATTGCGTGCTTTTTATTGTGAATTTGTTCTATCCAGTTATATTTATTATTATCTCATTGGTCTGTTTCAGACTGAAAAACACATAATTTGAGGTCTTACCCACTTTTTCCACACTATAATCGACCGGATATTCTCCGTCCTCTCCCAATCCGGTCACACACACAGGATCAAAAGGACAGTAAACCTTGCTCCTGCCTGCCGTTTTAAGCGTCATTTCCAGAATCTTTTTTTCTTCATCATAATGATAGGAACACAGTTCACCTGCCGTCTCCATCGGGTAAGCCCTGCAAAGGGAACTATAGTTCTCATCGTCTTCCATTCCTGGATGATAGTCCCAGTAAGCGGAACTCCACAGATACTTTTCGAGAATCCTGTTCATATGGCGGATCAGGTCATTCGTAAAGTCTTTGGATGGAAATGCACCCCACTCCCCTACAATTAAAGGAAGCTCCAATTCCTCCTGGGAACTGCGTTTATCAGCAAAGAGCCGCTCGATATTCTCTTTGCTGAAATTCTCATAACGGTCTGAATCAACCACGGAATCGTATCCGTGTGGAGCATAAATCTGTATGCCTTTCCCTGTTGCCGATGGATTTTGCAGCCTCCCGATTCCGGTGCGGATCGTACTGCTGCTGTAAATATTCCCTCCCGTAACAAGCGGTTTTCTGCTATATCTGCTGACAGCTTTCCATATACGCCGATAAAAATCCATCAACGTAGTACGGTCAAATTCCTGCATCCGCTCCGTCACATAGCCCATAAACAGCGCCTGCTGTTCCGGCGTGATATCTGCGGGGCAGCTTAGGTCAAACTGCGGCGCCTGTTCTTTTATTTTCATCGTGGCAGCGCCAAAGGCATTGCGTGCAAGACTTCCCATAAACGGCTCATTCATCGGCTCCCAGCCAATGATATTCTCGCAGTCGTTCAGATACTGCACGATCTGCTCCCACATTTTTGCATAATGCTCCAAAAGCCCAATACCGTCCGCCGCCTTTTTATCCGCCCAAAAGTTATCTGCCGCCCTGATGATTGCCTCGCTCCGCAGATAGGCATCATACCACATCGTACATCCTTCCGGATGATAAGCCCCCTCGTCCAGAGCCGCCCAGTCAGGCGCCCCGTCCATGTACTTTTGCGCGAAAAGATCCTGGTGCATATCCACCATGACATACAAGTCATACCTTTGGGCAAGCTGTATGGTATCTTTTACTTTTTTCAGATACTCCATGTCATATACTCCCGGCTGCGGCTCCACCCCATCCCAGAAAATGCCAAACCGTATGAGGTTCAATCCCATCTCATGAAAAGACCGGAATGATTTTTCCAGATTGGGAAACAAATATCCCAACTTTTTATCCTTGCACACTACATTGATGCCATTCAGTAATATCTGCCTTCCATCCGGCGTCTGAAAATGCATCCCTCTAATTATAATCTGTTCCATAAATATCCCAACCTCCTGTTTGTAAATAGAACTTCACAATCTATCTGTTATTTTAAATATTTCATTTCATCCTGTATTGTAATTTTGCATGAAATATTATAAAATTGTTTCAAGTGTTACTTTATCTGCTTTTTGAAACTGTTTTTCACTGGAGGTTATCATGAATTCTAAAGATGCAATCTATTCGTTCTGCCAGACGCTGTACAACTGTATCTATCTCCCAATACATTATTATAAAAACAAGCAGCTGCAACTGGTACTGCCCAACACCGGTTTTCCTTTTGATCTTGCCGTTCCCCATTTATCCGAACTGGTTTCCAGAAAACAGGCCATCTCCTATCTTGCCACAAAAGAGCTTCACTATATCGGCCTTGTACAAAACGAAAAAACGGAACAGATGGTTCTAATCGGTCCCGTCATCAGTATTTTACCTTCCCCTGAAACCATCAGGAATATCATGAAGGAATATTCTATCCCGCTGGAACACAGAGAGCAGCTGACAGAACTGTATCAATTCATGCCCGTATATTCCTTTCATCAGTTCTGCCATTTTTTAGCCTTGTTTTATCAGGAATTGTTAAATGATGTGATTGATATTGACACATATCTGAATGTATACGTTGACACGAAAAGCACTTCTGTCGCTTCCCTTCATTCATTGAAAAGCTACGATTCCAAAGAGATGGAACATTTCCACAACACATACCATTATGAACAGCTGTATTTAGATTATATCCGCTGCGGAAACGTCGAAGGGTTAAAAAAATTTTTTTCCAACGCATTCTCCATACAGGCGGGCCAACTCTCAGACAATACCATACGTCAGGCGAAAAATATCCTTATCACGGCAGTCACACTGGTTACCCGCTATGCAATTGAAGGGGGGCTTGACATCGAATCCGCCTACCAGCTCAGCGACATCTACATTCAAGAAAGTGAAAAACTCCAGAATGCGGAAGCAATTTATCAGCTGCAGTACAATATGATGCTGGACTTTACGCGCCGCGTGGCGCAGGCACAGATTCCCCGCGACACCACTTCGGATATCTACAAGTGCATCCAGTATATCAAACAACATACTAATCAGGCAATCTCCACCTCTGATGTGGCTGCCTATGTCGGCAAAAGCCGCTCTTATCTTTCACACTGTTTTAAGAAGGAACTTGGGTTTGAAATGAATGGATTTATCATGCGCTGCAAGCTTGAAGAGGCAAAATCACTGCTGACTTACACGGATAAATCCATCAGCGAAATCAGCAGTTATCTCTGTTTTTCCAGCCAGGCATATTTTCAGAACGTGTTTAAAAAGAAATTTGGGGTTACACCGAATATGTATCGGAAACATCCCGATGTACGTTGAGAATCTATAGAAACAGGATCAACATCCCCTGACAAAAAAAACATGATCTCAATGAACATAACGCAAACGTCCCTCTATAGGGAACCAGCCTGTCCCTGCCGGTTCCCTTTTATCATCTGTGCTTTATTGAGTTTTGTTCACGTAAACATCATTACTTTCCCTGTAATACCACTGCCGCAAGCAGGCTCCTGCAAACCCATCATACGCATCTGTGGATTGTCCTTATTAATGCCAAACCACCACCGCTCCAAAGTCGTTGCTACTTCAATGATCAGTTCATTCTCGCCCGTCTTAACAAGTGGCGTCAAATCATAACGGTATGGTGCGGCAATCTGAATCCCTCCGCTATGTCCATTGACAAATACCTCCACGCCTTCCCATGCCTCACTAATCACCAAGTAGACCTTACTGCAATTTTCCAGATGAAAGGTACTTTCATAGCGGACAAATCCAGAGAATTCCGGCACTTCTTCTTCAAGACAATCCGGCAGACACACCTCCTTGTCATCTCCAAAGTTAGGATAGTCCGCGCTCCGACAGATACTCCGATGCCAAGGAGCAATCGTTAGAGCCTTTCCGCCTTCTGGAATTTCCTCGGTAATCAAGCTTTCGTCTGGAATATCTGGAATCAGCCAGAAACTATGCAACGGTTCCACACGGATAGAAATCTTATCACCACACACTTCCACCGGATGAATCGTATTATTCCATGCATCATAACGGTAATATGGACCAGAATCCGGCAATGTTACCGTTCCACTGTAAACCTCTGCGGATTCATTGACAAAAAGCCAGCAGGAACAAGATCCCTCATAATGCATCGCCCGAATATCTCTGCTTCCGGGGTAGAATTCAGCTTCCGGCAAGCCTAATTGTTTCATAGCGGATACGACTTCATCCAACGGAAGGACTTTGCAATTTGCAAGTTCCTTAAGGAGCGTATCATCTCCATCTACAATCCCAATCGGAGGGGCATCCAAGAAGTACACCGGCATCCCCTCCGCTGACAGTTTAGCTGCTGCCTTGGCAAAATCTGCTGTCACAAATTGCGCCTTAGGTATCAGCAGAACTTTGTATTCCTGGGTGTTAATCCGCAAAGTCTTACCGATGACCGTTCCATAGTGATCTGGTTCGGCAAAAACATCTGCAGGAATGGTGTCATACTCTATCTGTGCCTGAGCCAGCAGGCGGGCAGGTTTCTGGGACAGCATAGCCTCTCCTGTCCATTCCGCCTCGCCATGGTATAGAATCGCTACCGGCACATTTCTGTGTCCACCACTCAGTATCGTGGCTGCACGGTTCATATAGGCCATCAACATACCAAAGTGCCTGTACTGTGGATTGTTGCCGTGAGCGTAAAAGTGGGGTGGAGCGTCTGGATCAGGAAACGGCGCTGGGCTGAACGCATGGGGAACAAAATAGTTGATTCCCCGAACCAAGAAGTGGTCTGCCAAATACTTCTCCAGCCGGACACCCTCCCCCCATCCGTAATTACCAAATATTTCGCACATCGCCCGTCCCTGCTTCTCTGGTTGGATAGCAGCAGCACTGGCTGCAAGATTAGCCAACTGGAAGTGGTAAAATTCCCCATCACGGACTGCGCCATAATAATTTGCCTTCGGCTCATCCTCTCCTTGAGGCATCACCTGACCGCCAATATTGTCAATACCAGCCATATCCTGGCCATCAAGTCCCCGGAAGTAATGTCCCAAGCTGGAGCCTGTGCGGGCATGGGCGTTGTTGTCCTCAATCACGTGGCCGATGTACTCCACACCGTGTTCCCGGCACCAGTCACCGATCTGCCGGCTGAAGTTCTCCCTTACAAGTTTTGTCACTGCATCCATGTATGCATACCGCACTCTTGCTGTTTCAGAGGCATCAGCATCTTTTTGCCAGAGAAGGAACATCTTATTTTTCCAGTCCTCCCCCAATGTTTCCACCAGTTTTTCCGGCATTCCCGCAGAAAAAGGTAAATCCTGGTCTGTTCCCAATATGTTTTCATTAAAATAGAGATGTCCGTTACCAAGCTCTGGCTCATCGGAGAAAAAGCCTGCGATAGTCGTTCCAAAATCCGCTGCATAGTGTTGAAAGTGAGATTCATATACTGCATCAATCAGCAGACGGCAGGAATCCTGATCCATCATATTGATATAGTCCCGGTGGGGGCCACAGTTCCGGCTAAGACCCAGAATCCACAGAACCCAGTCCCCCTCCGGTTTTTCCCAACGGAATTTTTCCCCATTCATCGGAAGAGGAATACCAATCTGCTCTCCAGTTTCCTTACAAAAGGCTGTGACCGACAGAACTTCATCATCTGAGAAATGGGGAGCCTTTTTTAACAGTTCCGGCAGGAAATATTGTTCTACTGTCATAGCGTGAAATTCTGGTGGAATCATTCCCTCCAAATTCAACTCCACAGTCTGCGCAGGACCGGAACAGGCAAGGGATGCGGCGCACAAGCTCTGGCGGTGCAGTTCCACAGGTGCATCTTTTACTGCACCATTCGCATAACCGGTAGGGAAATGGCTGTCATCTAAAATCCACACTTTCATATTCCGTTTTCTGGCCTCATCCAGAATAACATCCATGTCCTGCCACCATTTCTTGCCACAAAAATCTGGGTGCGGACGGCTCTCCACTTCCATAGATACCCATTGGGCTGTGCCAGCAAATTCGTTTTAGCTGCTCTAACACAAAAATGTTAAATAAATATTGGATAATAAACTGACACATTCTTAAAAAGTACCTACTTTCTTTTTTCTAACAACTCCTTACGTATTTCATCTATTTTATCATCCAGTTTATAACAGCAAATCAATATCACCAATAAAATTCCTATGATTATAGGTGCATAAATATTGAGTACTTTAATACCACCAAGCGCAACCTCTGTCTGGCTTTCTGCACCACTGACAAATCCTACTGCACCCATGACTATTCCCGCAAAACCAGAAGCCAAACCAGCTGCGACTTTTTGGCCTGCGCTATTGATAGCCGAATAACCACTTTCAACCCGGTATCCTGTCTTCCACTCTCCGTAATCCATGCAATCCATTAATAGCAGCCCAATAAAATAAATCATAGGAAGTGTGCCCATATTGCAGGCAATTGATGTAACCGCATACAAGACTAAATTAGTTGGTGCAAATGCTCTTATAATACATGCAGCAAGATTGATGAACAGCCCCAAGCGTAGTACTTTAGCTTTTCCAAACTTCTCAAACAGTTTAGGGATAACCAAAAGTACAATTGGAGCTACCAATGTTGTCATACTAATTAATGACAATAACGTCAAATCTCCAATATTATATGTAAAGTAATAGCTGCCGACAATTGTACTCAAATTCTGTCCAAAATAAAACGTAAAAACTAAGCCAAGGCAAATGAACACATATTTGTTATGGATTAACTGCTTCAACATGCTAATAATAGAAATTTTTTCTTCCTTGACTGCCTTACCTTCTGCATTTGTTAAAGGCAATTCTTTAATAACAAAAAATCTCAGTGCTGCCAGAATGATAGCCGGAATACCTATTACCAAGGCTAATATTGTCCACCCTGTCTTTTTTACACACAGGGTGGTAATAACAACTGGCATGGCAATGGCTAAAATTGTACTGCCATATGTGGCAATTGCCCCGCCAATTGCCAGTGTAGATGATTTGTCTTTTTCATTTGGAATTGCACGGATCATATATACCTGATCAGAACAATTGAAAAATGTCAGGGCTACAGAATTAATCAACGTGTAGCAAACAAATACATATATCAGTTTTCCCGTTGTGCTGAAATAAGAGGGCACAGAAAACAAAAGTATGATAAAAATCCATGCAACAGACGCAAACAGCGTATATGGTCTTCCTTTTCCCCATTTCGAATCAGTACGCTCGATAATATATCCTGCAATTAAATCTGTAAATCCATCAAATACCTTAGACACCATCAAAACCATCCCTACTGATGCTGATGATAATAACAGACTCTGCGTCAAATAATAAGTCAGATACCCTGACATAATTCCCCAAAATCCATTTGAAGTCAATGCCGGTATATTCCATACAATTTTCTTATACATCGGAAACTTTTTTTCTGCTTGATCACCCATTATATCTTTTCCTCTCTTATCTTTCTTTTTGACCGCCTATTGTCGGGAACCACTCCAAACTATAACATTTTCCTAAATCCCAGCTATCCCATCCTGCCCAACCTTCTTCATTGACGGTATCCAGAAGCAATTTGTAGTTCCAGTAAAAATATCCTTCTCCCTGCTCCCATGCTCTTAAATGTGCATCTGCCAGTTTTCTGTAAACTGATCTCTTTTCCTCTTCATCCAGATGATTCTTTTCGGTTGCCTGTACCCCATTTAAAACACTCTGGCCACCCTTTGTATCAAACCCGCATAAATAGGAATTAAACAGACTCCATTCCCCACAGATGACAGGGAAATATTCCTGCATTTCTGCTATATCTTTAGCGAAATTATCCTCTATAAAATTAAGATAACCCTTCAAGTTCTGCTCACAACCCATTCCTTCTGCATTCATCAAATACATATGAGTATCAAGAATTACATTTCTAAACTCCTTTTCTCTCATAAAATCTTTCCATGACTTTAACATAAACGCATCATGAATCACTATACATTTTTCTTCAGGCAGATGCTTTCGGATTCTCCGGTAAGCCCTCGTGTAGAAATCCTTAAGGAATTCAAGTGAATTCGGTGCACTGCCTTTTGCCATCTCTGGATCTGCCGCCGGATAGCGTTCCTGAATTTTTCCATAAGTCCATATGAGTTCCGTAACGGGTTCGTTTAGGACTTCGATTCCCCACAGCCCCTCCCTTTCTGCATATCTTTCAGCCAATTTTTCCAACACATCTAATACACCTAATTTCCTGAAATTGTTATACATAGGTTTTAAGCTTATTCCCCAAATCCCTTATAAAATCGGT
>CAOKDX010000027.1 GCA_948467395.1 uncultured Clostridia bacterium
CAGCTCAAACATTATCATAGAAGATTAGTATTTACAGACTTTTCTTCACACACTCAAACTCAGTTTTATAGAGGGGCAGCAAAGGCTCCCTTTATTTCTCTATCACCACTGATTCTCCACAGGACAAATCTCCATTCAGCCACTGCCATTTCTCCCGTAATGCGATTTTTCCATTCTTCATTATATGCGGAATACTGTAACACTTACCAATTCTTATCTGCCTGTTTTTATTCAAATGCTGATAATAAAAATCTAATTCTCCCTTCTCATTTACAGTGCCTATCATGTGTCCCTTTAACACAACTCCACCACTATACTCTGCCCAGAACAGGTCATTTTCCTGAAAATAATGAAATATTGTTTCCTGATCTACTTCTCCATTTTCCGTATTATTTTGGGAGATAAAAATTTTACCGTTATAATTCATTCTATTCAGCCGGTTATTCACCCATTTCTCCATTTCATCGTAGATAAGGATATCACCGTTGTCCGCCAGAATCCGACAGGTTTTCTTTTCCTTGTACCCGCGTTTTAAATACATTTCTTTTGCCGCCAATGAGGAATCGATATGAACATGTGTGAACTGCTGGGCAATATTATCCTCCGCAAAGTCCATGAGCCGACTGCCATACCCACGAGATTGATACTCTGGCAGGACAAAGAGACGATAGACCGCATTTCCATTGATTGTTACAGTCCCTGCCATGCGGTTATTTTCTTCCAACAGCCATACAGTTCCATTCATAATGTCTGATAAAATATTTTCTCTGCTGTGATGTTCCAGAAAAAAATGAACCACCCCCTCTGCGTAATACAGAGTATATATCTCTGAAATGGTATCATGTGTAATCTGTAATACACGTTCCAAATCTGACATTTCCGCAAGCTTTATCATCTACACTCTCCAATCTATAAGAAAATCCAACGATGTTTGTAATTATAGAAAATAACGTGTCTAAAGTCAATGTTTTTTATTTTTTTCGTGGGGCGAGACGCTGGCTATGCCCTGTTTTTTGTGGTAAGTGGTGAGGAAAAGTGGTATAATCAAATTCATAAATTGCAATAAGGGAAGATATGTAATGCATTTAGTGAGGTGTTTTTATGGCAATTTGGAATCCGTGGCGCGGCTGTCACAAATACAGCGAGGGATGCAGATATTGTTACATCCATAAGGGAGATTTTAAGCGTAAGATTGATACGAACAAGATTGTAAAGACGGATAACTTTTATGCCCCCATGGCTCAGAATAAATGGGGAACATACAAAATTAAATCCGGACAGACGGTATATCTCTGTTTCTCCTCGGATTTTCTGGTGGAGGATGCCGATGAATGGCGCTCTGAATGCTGGCGGATGATACGGGAGCGTGCCGATCTTCACTTTCTGTTTTTGACAAAGCGTATTGAACGGTTTATGGATTGCATCCCAGAGGACTGGAACGATGGTTATGAGAATGTTACGGTTGGCTGTACGGTGGAAAATCAAGACAGAGCTGATCACAGGCTTTCCATTTTCATGGAGCTGCCTATCAGGCATAAAAATATTATCTGTCAGCCATTGATTGAGGAAATAAACCTTACCGCCTATCTTGATAATGTTGAACTAGTTGTAGTGGGCGGCGAATCAGATAGAAATGCCAGACCGCTTGATTATGCGTGGGTGCTTTCCATACGGGAGCAATGTATCGCCCGCAAAGTACATTTTGAGTTTCGGCAGTGTGGGACACATTTTATCATGGATGGAAAAAGCTACACCCTATCTACTCGTGATTTATGCAGCCAAGCCAGAAAGGCGAATATTAACTATTGAAAAGCCGGCTCTCTTTTTTGTGCAGGGATAGAGAGGAATAATTATTAAAAAAGCCTTATAATGAGAAAGAAAAAGCTCAATATGTGCAGATAGGAGGTATCTCATGGAATGGGTCCACAGATTAAATCAAAGTATGAATTATATCGAGGAACATTTGACAGGCGAAATTGACTATGAACAGCTTGGGCGGATTGCCTGCTGTTCCACCTATCACTATCAGAGGATGTTTACTTATATGGCTGGTATCACCCTGGCAGATTATATCCGAAGAAGAAAAATGTCTTTAGCAGCGGTAGATCTGCAGGGCGGGGATGAACGGATTATTGATATTGCAGAGAAATACGGCTACCGTTCTCCGACTGCATTTAACCGGGCGTTTCAGGCCTTTCATGGGATAGCTCCCTCGTCCGTGAAAGATGAGGGTGTATCTGTGAAATCTTTTTCCCCCATTGTATTTAGAATTGCTGTGAAAGGAGCGATGGAAATGAATTATAGAATCGAAACAAAGGAAGCATTCCGGATCATAGGCGTATCCGCACCGCTTGATAAGGAAATCGAAAATAATTTTATGGTTGTGCCTAAGATGTGGCAGGAGGCGTCCGTAAATGGAACAATACAGAAATTGGCAGGAATGATGGATACGCCGCCGATGGGACTTTTGGGCGTGAGTGCCTGCAACGATGAGGAACAATGGAAATATTTTATTGCTGTATCCAGTACAAAAGCAAGTGATGGGTTTGAAGAATATATCGTGCCTGCGTCTACCTGGGCAATCTTTTCCGGCACGGGTACAAACCAGTCGATACAGGAATTAGAGCAGCAGATTATAACAGAGTGGCTTCCGGCCTCTGGATATGAATATGCCAACGCCCCCGATATTGAGGTTTACTTAAATCCGGATCCACAGAACGCACAATATGAGGTATGGATACCCGTAGTAAACAAACGCTGCCACGCTCCGCAAGTCAGCTTATTGTAAGAAAAAGGGATCATGGAGGGATTTATGGACGAGAAATTTAGCATGTTTATGGAAACGGTAGATGAGGCTTTCCGTAACTTTGTACACCAAATTAATGAGTATCTGACAGGGAATGGCTGTAAGTGCGACATAAAACTGCAAAAAAGCGGTTATCTCGTGTCCTATGTGTTAAGCAGCCGAAAAAGGACGTTGGCGACATTTGTATCCCGAAAGACGGGGATGAAGCTCCGCCTATATCCTGAACGATTACAAGAATACGAGAGTTTTCTTGACACACTCCCCCAAAAGGCAAAAAAGGAGATCAAGAAAGCATCCGTCTGCAAACGACTTATCAATCCTGACGACTGTAACCCGAAATGTACAATGGGATATCGTTTTGTTTTGGATGGTGAGCCATATGAGAAATGCCGTTACATGGCGTTTCAAATTACATTGAGTGATGAAAACAATCCATACATCAAGCAGTTTTTAGAGAATGAATTGGGGGCGGAAGCCGAATAGGAAGAGTAATTATATGAAGGATGAGGAATAAAAGTGCCGGCAATAAAGAAAAACGGGGATGGGGAAAGAGACATGAATAAAAAAGTGGAAGAATCGAGAAAACCATAATCGATTTGGGAGAGGGCAATGTCGTTCTTGACGTAGCATGTGGCAATGGAACTCTGCTGAGAAAATTTTAAATATGGATTTAAGGCGGTGCAGTTTTATGGAAAAGGCAGTGGAGTGTTTCTTAAAGTTAAAAAGTAAATGGGAAAAGTAATAATTCAGAAATTGGAGAAGGGACTAGGGTGATTATGGAAATTATATATAAAGGGGATCATAGTTACTCATCAGATGATGTGGAGGAGCTGTTCCTGTCTGTGGAATGGCTCTCTGGTAAGTATCCGGAAAGATTAAAGAAGGCTTTAGATAATAGTGAGACGGTAATTACTGCCTGGGCAGACAGCAGACTTGTTGGACTGATCAATGTGTTGGATGATGGAGAGTTAACCGCCTATGTTCA
This sequence comes from uncultured Clostridia bacterium, assembly GCA_948467395.1. Taxonomy (GTDB): domain Bacteria; phylum Bacillota; class Clostridia; order Lachnospirales; family Lachnospiraceae; genus Eubacterium_F. The sequence goes on from CAOKDX010000027.1 coordinate 3,792, forward strand.
TTATTTGTGTGTTAATCCGGAATATCAGGGATTTGGCATTGGTGGAGAATTGCTAAAAAAAATTAAAGAAAAGTACAAGACCTATCTTTATATTTTATTACTTGCTGAAAATGAAAACTTGATTGGGTATTATAAGAAAAATGGATTTGAGCATAAGGATGGGAGATATGTATTGGCAATCCAGAATGGGTGATTTTTTCATCTGTAATAAATTGGAGGCAGGGTGTAAAATCCCTGCTGCTTTTTTTGAAAAAAATTCATTCTTGACAATTAGTACGGAAGTCCGTCAACAGCCTGCTGGTGCTGTCCGCAATCCACGAGGGCGGGAACGACTGTACGCAGAGAAAAATCAGCCAGAGGTGGATGATACCCAAACAGACCATCAACATGATTTTGAAAGAGTTTGAACGGAAAGGGCTGGTTGAACTTCTCCCCATGCAGGAGGATAAGAGAAATAAACTCATCCAGTTTACGCCAGCAGGAGATGAATATGCAGATGGTATTATTTCCAAGTTACGGAAAGCAGAGCTGTATGTGATTGAGGAAATGGGGATAGAGCGTATGAAACTGCTAAATGACAATATGGCGTTATTTGTGGAACTTTTCAGCAAGGCAGGAGGTAATGACAGCAATGGAAAAGACAAATGATAGAAAGATATTCTTTCAATATGTCATCCCCTCTGTGTTATCCTTTGCATTATCTGGGGTATATGCGATTGTTGACGGCTTTTTTGTCGGTAACAGCATGGGCGATTTGTATGGGTGTTTGGGCAGGGTGTAGCAGGGGCGGCATTGGCTGCATAGCAATGTATGCCGTCAGAGAGAGTTTAGGATTGCTGTTTGGCGCATCAAATGAAGTAAATGTAGAGATTGCAAGAATAATGCCAGTCTTTTTAGTATCCGTACCTTTTGTTGCCGTTAACCGTATTACAACAGCAAGTTTTTATGCTACGGAAAAAAGTACGTTCTCTTATATTTTGACGTTTATTGAACCGCTGTTTATGTTAGTCCTTATGCTTATTTTGCCGCCCTTATTCGGCGGTCAGCTCATGATTTGGTGGAGTACGGTATTTGCAAGGGTTTTGTCGGCCATTTTAGCAATTGCGTTGAAAAAGTATGTTGATAGAAAGGAAATAATGCTTACGGGAAGAACGAACCATGGATGATTGATAAACCGAATGGCTGTTATGTCCTTTTCAGAGCGAGACCCGAAGACTCAGAGCCAATAAACTGTGATTTTTATTCCACAAGCCCATCGTCTCGGCGTCTGGCTCTTTGCCATTGTCTATTACCTCCGTATAATATTGAAAAGAGAAATTGTAAATCTCTATTTTTTCCTGTATAATGAAAAGAAATCCCAGACTGACAGACTGTGGCTGCCATGGATAGGGACTGCTAAAGGAAGAGATAACGCTGGAATTATTGAATTATTTAGATCGTTTACATACAACGGAATTAGGGGTTGAAAGGATAACAAGGAATCTTTCTTTGGATACCGATAATGTTGTTGCATGGTGCAGGGACAAGATCAGTCTGCCACATGCTGTTATCACAAGAAGAGGGAAAAACTGGTATGTAGACGTGGAGGGATATGTGATTACAATTAACGCCCATAGTTATACGATCATAACCGCGCATACCCATAGGGAAAAGAAATGATCAGAGGGATGAAGACGGCATTGTGAATGGAGGATAGAAAGAGAAATGGATATTTGTAAGAAAATAGCAGAGGAGCTCGCCATCAGGGAATGGCAGGTGGAGGCGGTGGTCCGCCTTATTGATGAGGGGAATACGATCCCCTTTATCGCCAGATACCGGAAGGAACAGCACGGGACACTGAATGATGAGCAGCTGCGCAACCTGGATGAGAGACTGACGTACCTGCGCAATCTGGAGGACCGGAAGGAGACCGTTTTCGCCAGCATTGAGGAGCAGGGGAAACTGACGGATGAACTAAGGAAACAGATTCTTGCTGCCCAGACACAGGTTGAACTGGAGGATCTTTACCGCCCATATCGGCCCAAAAGGCGGACCAGGGCTATGATAGCAAAGGAAAAAGGACTGGAGGGTCTGGCAGATCTCATTCTTCTGCAGAAGTCGGACAGGACTCCGGAAGAAGAAGCAGAGCCATATATTGATACAGAGAAGGGTGTGGCCAGTGCAGAGGAGGCTGTGCAGGGGGCCATGGATGTCATAGCGGAAGCTATCGCAGACGAGGCAGATTACCGTATGGCGATACGGAAAGTGACTGCCGATAAGGGGACTCTGGTTTCCACGGCGAAGGATCCGGAGGAAAAATCGGTCTATGAGAATTATTATGAATTTGAGAGCAGCATTTCCAAGCTTTCTGGTTATCAGGTGCTGGCCATAAACAGAGGAGAGAAGGAAAAGATCCTGACAGTAAAGATCCAGGCGCCGGAGGAGGAAATCCTGCGTTATCTTGCCAAAAAAATAATGGTACGGGAACAGGGTGCCATGGCGGATTGTCTCATGCGCACCATTGAGGACAGCTATTCCCGCCTGATCGCGCCGTCCATTGAGAGGGAGATCCGCAGCGATCTGACAGAGAAGGCGGAGGATGGGGCGATCCATGTATTTGGCAGGAATCTCGTCCAGCTGCTGATGCAGCCGCCTATTGCGGGAAAGGTCGTATTGGGCTGGGATCCGGCCTTCCGAACCGGTTGTAAGCTGGCTGTGGTAGATGAGACAGGAAAAGTTCTGGACACGATTGTAGTTTATCCGACGGAACCTCAGAAGAAGGTGGCAGAGACAAAACGGATCGTGAAGGGACTGATCGAGAAATATAATATCAGCCTGATTTCTGTGGGAAATGGTACGGCTTCCCGGGAGTCGGAGCAGGTGATCGTGGAAATACTGAAAGAGATCAACCGGCCGGTGCAGTATATGATTACCAATGAGGCCGGCGCCTCCGTGTATTCCGCAAGCAAGCTTGCCACGGAGGAATTTCCGCAGTTTGATGTGGGACAGAGGAGCGCGGTATCCATTGCAAGGAGACTTCAGGATCCGCTGGCAGAGCTGGTGAAGATCGATCCCAAAAGCATCGGCGTGGGGCAGTACCAGCATGATATGAACCAGAAGAAGCTCAGCGGGGCGCTGGGAAATGTAGTGGAGGACTGCGTAAATAATGTGGGAGTGGATCTGAACACGGCTTCCGCCTCCCTGCTGGAGTATGTATCGGGGATCACGAAACCCATCGCCCGGAATATCGTAGCATATCGGGAGGAAAACGGACGCTTTCAAAGCCGCAGGGAGCTTTTGAAGGTGGCGAAGCTGGGGCCGAAGGCATTTGAGCAGTGTGCTGGATTTATGCGGATCCCGGAGGGAAAAAATCCCCTGGATGCCACCAGCGTGCATCCGGAATCTTATGATGCGGCGAAGGAGCTGCTGAAGCTGCTTGGTTATGAACTGGAGGAGATCCGGAACGGCCTTACGGGGCTGTCCCGGCTGGCTAAGAACCACAGGGAACTGACGGAGCAGCTGGGCATTGGTGAAGCTACCCTGGAGGACATTATCAAGGAACTGGAGAAACCGGGGCGGGATCCCCGGGACGAGATGCCCAAACCGATACTTCGCACTGACGTATTGGATATGAAAGATCTGAAGGAAGGCATGATCCTGAAAGGGACGGTCCGCAATGTAATAGATTTTGGAGCCTTTGTGGATATTGGGGTGCATCAGGACGGCCTGGTACATATATCCAAGCTGACAGATAAGAAATTTGTGAAGCATCCGCTGGATGTAGTCAGTGTGGGAGATGTTGTGGAGGTAAAGGTACTGAACGTGGATCTTCAGAAAAAGAGAATCCAGCTCTCCATGATCCTTTAGGCTGGCAGCGGTGAGGAGTGGGAGGTAGTCCATATGGAACTAAAAAAATTTTCGAGACTTAATATCTGTGTGCAGGTTTTTCTGGCAGCCGTTGCGTTTCGTTTTTTTATGTATCTGATTTCTGCTTTGATCCTGGCATTTCAGGCAGGGGAGGGAGCCGCCTTTGGATGGGAGTATTTTCTTACCTGCTGGTGTAAGTGGGATGCCAATCATTATATCAATATTGCGGAACATGGATATGCCGGGGCGGTGGAGGACGGGAAACATCTCTTTCTTGTGTTTTTTCCGCTGTATCCATATTTAATGAGTTTTCTGCATCTGATCTTTTCTGATATCCGGTTCGTGGGAATGCTTATATCTGTGCTGGCCTATGCCGGGGGCTGTGTCTATATGTACCGGCTTATCCGGCTGGATTACAGTGAAAGGACTGCCTGGAACAGTATTATTTTATTGTCGCTGTTTCCCTTTAGCTTCTTCTATGGCGGCATTATGACGGAGGGTTTGTTCCTGCTGATTTCGGCAGCCATGCTGTATTACATCCGCCGGCACAAGTGGTGGACTGCCGTGGGTTTTGGGATTCTGGCCACCATGACCCGGATGCAGGGAGTGCTGCTGGCAGTTCCCGCCGCCGTGGAACTGCTGATCCTGTATGATCCGGTGCAGATGGTTCGGAAGAGGGATTTCAGCAATTTGAAATACCTGCTGGGCAGGGGCTGTTCTTTTCTTTTGATGTTTCTGGGGACGGCATTCTATATGCTGATCAACTGGAAAGTGGAGGGGGATCCTCTTCGTTTCCTGTATTACCAGAAAAACCACTGGTCCCAGGGGGCCTGTCTGCCGACAAGGACAGTTTCCTATCTGTTTCGGTATGCCTTTTTTTCTGATGAATACGATCTGCAGACCCGGATCTCACTCTGGATTCCCCAGGCGGTACTATTTCTGGTTTCGGTGGCCATTCTCATATACGGGATCAGGAAGCTCCGGGCATTTCATATGGGATATGCCGCGGCTTATGTCCTGATGACATTTTCAGCGACATGGCTCCTCAGTGCCGGCCGGTATTTATCCTGCTGTATCCCGTTGTTTTTGATTCTTGGGAGAGCCGGGGAGAAGAGGAAATGGGTGGTTCCTGTTCTGGCGGCAGCATTTGCCATGCTGCAGATCATATATTTAACCGGATTTATGAACAATATGCAGATCATGTAACGGCCAGAAGGACGATTCCGTCTCCGCTGTAGACAATGGGATAGGAGCTGGTCATGCTGTCATAGTCTGATATCGCATAAGAACCCAGTTCATTGGGGCCGATCACGATATAATCCACGCCGTATTGTTTCAAGAGCCGGTCTCTGCGGGAGGGATCTTCATACATCGCGGCAGTATCTGTCTCATTCTGCCGGTAGTCTGTTCCATGAAAATAGAGAAAGGTACCAGAACCACAGACTATGTTCCGCCCGGTGAGAGAGGCCACGGCATTGTTGTGATTTGTGGCGGTAAGGAAGGTATCGGACGGTTCCGTATTTTCTTCAATCCACTCTGCCAGGGATACATAGGAAGAGCTGTATAGTTCATAATCCGATACATATTCCCGTCCCATTGTGAGAAGTGCGGCAAAGGTGGACAGGGCGGTCACTGCCGTTACTGCGATGAGGCGCATCTGGCGGGGACTTTCCCTTACCAGGGCGGGTATGGTATCCCAGACAAAATCGGCAATGCCGATACAGAAGAACAGATAGGCGATAAGAAGGAGCTTGTTGTTGTCATAGGGATTTGGCTGGAACAGGATAAATTCTGAAATCACCCAGAGCAGGCAGGCGGGCAGTACCAGCCGGAGCTGCCTTCGTGTTCCGTGAACCAGCAGGAGTATGGCGAGGATAAACGTGATCCCAAGATTCTTGATATAGAACCAGAGATAACCGTCCGAGTCATTGGCCCAGTTAAACGAGCCGCGGACGAACTGGCTGCCCTGAGCCTGGCGGAAGGTGAACCCGATCAGCTGGGGCAGGGCGAGGATCAGTACGATTCCCAAAAAGGTTCCCCATGTCAGGAGGATTTTGCGGGAACATCCTTTTATCATATGATAGAGAAGAAAATAGACAAAACAGCAGATTATCATTATGCCGGCTGCCAGTATCGCACCAGCAGGCAGGGGAGTATCGGACTGCTGTTTCATCCGGATCAGGGACATGGAAAGTAAAAATGCTGCGACAGTGGCAGCCCGTGCCGCCAGCGGCCAGCGTTTCCTCTCCAACTGGCGGTAACCGTCATAGAGATCCCGGGCAAGAAAGCCTGCGCACAGTACACCCAGTGCCAGAAAGGAGTGGGTGTGGATCAGTACGAGGCCGCCAGAAAAGATTCCGGCGATGATAAAATACCCTGGCTTCCTTTTCTGCCCGGCCCTGACGAGAAGAGCCAGCACAGGAAAGAGGACTGCCCACCCAAACAGGGTGGCGCGCTGGGGGATCAGCATATCACAAAGGACATTGTGCCACTGAATATTGCAGGCGGTGTAGTTGGTGGGGGTCTCATAAAAGGCGGAGAAGATCCGCATGAAATTTTCGCTGTGAAATCCCTTTGTGATAAAATAATAGAAACCGAAACCGCCGTTGAGGAAGAACAGGGCGAAGGCCATGAATGATTTGCCACGGTATCTTCCGCCCATCTGCTGTAGGAGATATTTTGCCATACAATACATGCCGAAAAATACTTGTAGAAGGGCAAAGTACATGGGGAGCAGATAGGCAGTCCGAAGGGAGGCTCCCAGCAGATAAAGGCTGGCAGATATGCTGTCGGATAAAAATGGATAGGCAAGCTGCGTTCCGGGCAGGATGGAGTATTCTGGTGGAAATGTCTGCTGCCTGGCAATGCTGGTGACAAAGCCCAGATGCATGTTCATATCACCAAAGACTGCCTGGCCGCCGCGCATGGCGCCGTCTACATATGAGATTGTGTGATGGTTCAGGGTCAGTACCATATAAAGAAAAAGCGGCAGCAGAAGAAATAGTACCGGATCATTCTGCACCAGAGAGTGCAGGCATGGTATCCGGATGTGCCTTCGTCCGGATTTTTTGCGGGAAAGGAGGCGAGCCGCCACCGCAAGTCCTATTATGCTGATGAGGGCCAGCAGATGGGCACCCATAGTAAATCCTGATATAAAGGCATACAGGGCGGGAAACCACTGCAGGGCAAAGCTGCCTGTGACGCTGCCCATCAGAAGGGCAAACCCTGTTCGTTCCCTTCGGAGCACCGACAGGGAGAGCATTATCCCGGATATCTGAAATGCCAGAAAATAACTGATGCCGGCTATATTACCAGCAATCGATCCAAACATATGGATGCCCCCTTTTCTTAAGATGTTATCATCTTATTAAAAATCCTCACTCTTGTCAATGCCGCCTGCTTTTGTTATACTATTACAGATATACTTAATAGTTGAAATAGAGAAAGGAATGGAACAGATATGACGATAGAAACAGATGTGAAGCTTGATCAGAGATCCTTAAGCCGCTTTCTGATCTACCATAATTACGTCCGGGTATCTGGCATCATCGGCCTGGTGCTGAGCGTTGCGGCGCTGGCAGCCCTCTGCGCGGCATGGGGGATGTGGACGCCGATGCAGAGAGGGCTTCTGGCCGTACTGGCGCTTCTCTTCACGGTATTGCAGCCGCTGATGCTGGCAAGCAAGGGGAAACGGCAGCTTGCCATGGAGGAATTTCAGATTCCTTTTCATTATTCCTTTGATGATAACGGCGTCACCATCAGTCAGAAGGATCAGACGCAGTCCTTTTCCTGGGAAGATATCCGCAAGGTTGTGTTTCGCAAAGACGCCATATATGTATATATGTCCGCGGTAAGTGCGTTTGTTGTTCCAGAGGAGCAGTGCGGCGGTCAGTTTGACGAGCTGGTTCGTCTGATGAGAGAGCATGTCTGAGCAGGGATGGCAGGCATGTCCAGGAGGTGCGCACAGGATGGCAGAGAATATGATACGGGAAAGCTTCTGTGAAGAAGATACCTTCCGCATTGGCAGGGAACTGGGAGAAATGGCCCGGAAGGGAGAAATCTTTCTTCTGGAGGGGGATCTCGGTGTGGGAAAAACAGTATTTTCCAAAGGATTTGCAGAGGGGCTGGGGATCACGGAGCCGGTTACCAGTCCCACTTTTACAATGATTCAGGAGTATGAAGAGGGAAGAATTCCCCTCTATCATTTCGACGTATACCGGATCGCTGATGTGGAGGAGATGTTTGAACTGGGATACGAAGGATACTTCTTTGGGGAGGGAGTCTGTCTTGTGGAATGGGCGTCCCGTATCCGGCAAATACTCCCGGCAGGCTGCCGGAGGATAGAAATTAAAAAGGACCTGGAGCGGGGGTTTGATTACCGCAGGATCATGATATCAGGAGAGGAAGAAAAATGAAAATACTGGCGATTGACAGTTCGGGGCTGGTGGCAGCGACAGCCCTGCTGGACGGGGATATACTGGTTGGTGAGTCTTTGATCCATAACAAAAAGACACATTCACAGACGCTGCTTCCCATGATCCATGATATGCTCAGGATGGCGGAGGTGGATATCAAAGAGGTGGAAGCCATTGCGGCGGCGGCGGGTCCGGGCTCCTTTACCGGGCTTCGCATCGGTGCTTCCACCGCCAAAGGGCTTGCACAGGCATTGGATATCCCCATTGCACCGGTGCCGACATTGGAGGCGCTGGCTTATAATATGGCAGGTGCAGAGGCGCTTGTCTGTCCGACCATGGATGCCAGAAGGAATCAGACGTATTACGGGATCTATGATGTGCATGGTGAGATGCCGGCAGTGGTACAGGAGCAGACAGCGGCGCCGGTGGAGGAAATGGTGGAGCAGGTAAATAAATTAGACAAACCAGTTATCTTTTGCGGAGACGGAGTCCCGGTGTTCCGCAGTCAGCTGATCCAGTTAGTTGCGGTTCCATATCGGTTTGCTCCGGCGGGTACGCGGTATCAGAGAGCTTCTTCTGTGGCCGTTCTCGGCAAAATGTACCATGAACGGGGGATGGCGGTTTCTGCGGGAGAATTTGCTCCGATTTATCTGCGCATGTCGCAGGCAGAGCGGGAGAGGATGGAACGGGGTGGGGTACAATCCCCGCCGTCGAACTGAACTGTCCGGATGTGGGAAATATTTCTTGTGGATTTCCCTGTTTCCATCTGCTATAATGAGCCTATCTTATCTGAGAGGGGGAGCCCGATTGGCTGGCAGGGAATATAGATGCAATTGCTGTGGAAAAACACTGGCTGTAAAAAATGGGATATTGCAGGAGGATGCCCTGATCATTAAGAAAGAGTGGGGATATTTTTCACATAAGGATCTGGAGATCCATGAATTCGTATTGTGTGAAGAATGTTATGACCAGTGGGTTGCACAGCTGCCGGTGCCCATTCGAATTAAGCAGAAAAATGAAGTGATGGATGCCTGATATGGTGCCGGGAGAATTTCCCGGTACTTTTTTATTGAACTTCATCGCAATATGTGGTATTTTATTGAGTAAGAAGAGTTTTATTTCCGCAAGGGTGCAGAGAGTGGATTCACATGCTTTTCCATATGGTCTGAGTGCTCCCGCGGAGATTCTGACTGGAGGGAAAGACTTGGAATTATTAGAAAAATTAAAAGACTATGGTGTAGATGTAGAGGCAGCGGTAGCGCGTTTTGTTGGTAAAAAGGATCTTTATACGAAATTTTTGATGAAATTCCTGGATGATACCAATTTTAACGGACTGCTGGAAAGTATCGAGAATCAGAAATATCCAGAGGCGTTCGAATATGCACACAGCCTGAAGGGAGTTTGCGGCAATCTGAACCTGAGTCCTCTGACGGAGCAGGTGACAGAGCTGACGGAGATACTCCGCAACAAGGAGAGCCTGTCTGGTGAAGAACAGCAGAGAATACAGGATATTATGCCGGTTATGGCGAAAAGCTATGAGGATATTATCCGGATATTAGAGGAAAATAAATAGTGTGTTCTCCCTGCCTGGAACAGTGCAGATGATAAAATGACCTATACATATATGGATAAATGGAGGAATTGATCATGCTGGATGTCTGCCTTTTGGGAACCAGCGGTATGATGCCGCTGCCAGGAAGGGCTCTCACCGCCCTGATGACCCGTTTTAACGGCAGCAGTTTGTTGATAGACTGTGGGGAGGGTACACAGGTGAGCATTCGGGAGAAGGGCTGGAGCATGCATGATATTGATACAATCTGTATTACCCATACACACGGCGATCATGTCAGCGGCCTGCCGGGACTTCTTCTGTCCATGGGCAATGCAGAGAGAACAGAGCCTCTTGGGATTATCGGTCCCCAGGGGGTGAAGCGGGTAATTGAAGCTCTTTTGGTGATTGCACCGGGGCTTCCTTTTGAAATCACATACCAGGAATTGAATGAGCCGGTTCACCATATCGCCATGAATGGATATGAATTAACGGCTTTCCGCGTAAATCATACGGTTCCCTGTTATGGATACAGTCAGGTGATAAACAGGGCGGGCCGGTTTGATATCCAGAAGGCTCAGGAGAATCAGGTGCCTATGGCGGCGTGGAGCCGTCTTCAGAAAAATGAAACCGTGGTTGTGGAGGGAAGGGAATATACGCCGGATATGGTTCTGGGAAAACCGAGAAAGGGACTTAAGGTAACATATTGTACGGACACCAGGCCGGTTTCCATTATTGCGGATATGGCATATAAATCGGATCTTTTTATCTGTGAGGGCATGTATGGGGAGCCCGGGATGTCAGCCAAGGCCAGGGAGAACCGTCATATGACATTTTCGGAGGCGGCAGAGCTGGCCAGAAAGGCGGAGGTTTCTGAACTCTGGCTGACGCATTTTAGTCCCTCCCTTGTCCGTCCCAATCTTTATATGGAAGAAGTGAGGGGGATTTTTCCCTGCGCGAAGGCGGGAAAGGAACGCAAAAGCAGGACCCTGACATTTGAAAGGGAGAAGGAAATGTGATGAGGAGGGGATATTATGAAGAAAAAGAAGAGCGGCAGCAGCAGAAATAAAATAATCATGTTTTGTTTTATTATGTGTCTGGTTATAGCAGGTGCTTTAATTGCGTATTACCAGTTTATGCGGAGACAGCACAGCCAGCAGGCAGAAAAAACGCCTTCTACTGAAGTGGAAAAATTGATTGCAAAGGACATTGAAAACGGCTATCCCGATTCTCCCACTGAGGTTATGAAATTGTGGGGCAGGATCACTCAGTGTCTGTATAACAATGCCGGGGGGGATGATGTAGAAAAGCTGGTGCAGCAGATCCGGGTTATGTACAGCAGCGAACTGCTGGAGCAAAACCAGGAGAAAGCTCATCTTGACAAGGTAAAGACAGAACTGGATAATTTCCGTGAAAATAAAATCAAAATATTAAACTATTCGGTTGACGCCGGATCTAATGTACAATATAAGACAGTTAATAACAGAGAATGTGCCTATATCTGTTTTTCCAGCATTCTCACCCAGAAGAAACGCGGTTATATGAAAATGTATCAGGATTTTATACTGGCAAAAGAGGATGGTAAGTGGAAGGTTATAGGATTCCAGGAGGTAAAACAGGAGCCGGCCTCCGAAGAAGAGGCGGCGAAAAGCAAATAGGAGTTTCCCGTCAGACCGGAGGAATCTCCTGTCGTGACAGAATAGAGGTAGGTTTTGGAAAAGAAAGATATCACAGTTCTGGCGATTGAAAGTTCCTGTGACGAGACGGCGGCAGCTGTTGTTGTCAATGGCCGCAAAGTGCTTTCAAACATTATTTCATCCCAGATCGATATTCACAAATTGTACGGGGGTGTGGTTCCAGAGATCGCATCCCGTAAGCATATTGAGAGGATCAATCAGGTAATCCAGGAGGCCCTTACGGAAGCGGACCGGCAGCTAGACGATATGGATGCTGTCTGCGTCACTTATGGTCCGGGGCTGGTGGGAGCTTTACTGGTGGGGGTCGGGGCGGCAAAGGCATTGAGTTATGCAGCCGGAAAGCCATTGGTAGGTGTTCATCACATAGTGGGGCATATCTCAGCCAATTATATTGCAAATCCGGAACTTGAGCCGCCTTTCCTGTGCCTTGTGGCATCCGGCGGACACAGTCATCTGGTGCTGGTGAGAGATTACGGTCAGTATGAGATACTGGGAAGGACCCGGGATGATGCGGCGGGAGAGGCATTTGATAAGGTGGCGAGAGCCATTGGACTGGGATATCCGGGGGGACCAAAGATCGATCGGCTCTCCCAGGATGGTGATCCCGATGCCATTGACTTTCCCAGGGCAGTCATTGACGGTGCGCCGTATGATTTTAGCTTTAGCGGTGTGAAATCGGCGGTGCTCAATTATATCAATGGCTACAGCATGAAAGGGGAGGCATATTCGAAAGCGGATGTAGCGGCCTCCTTTCAGAAGGCGGTAGTGGAAGTCCTGGTTGCTCATACGATGCTGGCGGCAAGGGATTACGGCATTGACCGGATTGCCATTGCTGGCGGGGTGGCCTGCAACAGTGCACTTCGTGCCGGGATGGAGAGGGCCTGTCAGAGAAACGGCTATTCCTTTTATATGCCTGCCCCTGTTCTGTGTACGGACAATGCGGCGATGATCGGGGCGGCGGGATATTACGAATTTAGGAATGGAATACGCCACGGACTAGACCTGAATGCAGTGCCAAATCTGAAGCTGTAGTTTCATGGTGTCAATTTGAATCTGTTGTGATGGAGAAAATGGATCTGTCTCTGCCCAGAATACAAAAAAGGAAAAAAACAGGTAAATGGTAAAATATAGTGCGAATACAGCTAACAAATAGCGTGTTCGCGCTATTTTTTTTGTCCCTAAATTTAAAACAAGTATTAAAAGTGTACAAAAATCAGGAGGGGGGATTACATGGTATCTTTAGAGCGGAAATTAAAGAGTGTTCAAAATCTGCAGAAATGAAGCCAGTAAATTTTTGGAAGAGCTTAGCTTATTACCTGTTCCGGAATAGATAAAAAAGGAAAGGGGGAAAAGATCATGTTTCAAATTATAATATTTATTATTGGTTTTATCTGTATCTCAGCTGGAACCTATCTTCTTTATCTGTCACCATATGCTGCAGGGGAAAGAGATAGCCTGTATTGTATTTGTCGCTATGGGGGACTTTTTTTGACTTTCTTACCATTTATTTTTTACACAGTCAGACCTGATCTGTTATATCCCATATCGGAAAAAGTCTGTCAAATACTTGGACTTGATATTAGGACATTTAACTAACAGCCAAAGCGGCGGGAAAGAAAAGTGGGGTGTAAGAATGAAAAGAGATATGGCAAGAGTGGAGTTTGAGTACCGCAGGGAAGTACAGGAGTTGATTAAGACGATTGAAAAATATATGGATGCATACCCGGAAGAGAAGGAAAACACTACCTTAAAGAAACTGTATGGAATGCTTGATGTAATGGATATGGAATGGTAGGGAATGCCGGGGGCAGGATATTGGAGAGGGGGTGATGCTTATGCCGAGGGCAAAACTTACTTATGATGACAGACTCTGGCTGGAAAATGCATTGAATAAGGGAATGGATCCCATGAAGATCTGTGAACACCTGGGGATCAGTACCCATCAGCTGCTGCTGGAGAAAAAGATGGGATGGATTAAGGAAAAAAAGACTTACAGCGCCCACAAGGCGCAGCTCCAATTGAAGTAATGCATCAGGGTATGGATCTGTGAGCGTGCTGTGATATTGTCAATATCCCTTTACACTTTTTCTTCACGAAATCTTTAAGCTGC
>CAOKDX010000028.1 GCA_948467395.1 uncultured Clostridia bacterium
TCAAACAACCGCTCCCAGAACCACTAACAATTTGCAAAATTCAATCAATTCCCCAATCTCTTTTTCTATAAACGTTTCATGTAAAAACTGTACAAACAATTTACCAATTATATTTTCCTGGCGTTTTTGTTCTTCGTATTCTAGCAAATCCTTTATATTCGCTATTCCTTTTTCAAATAAATCGTTAATTTCAACACATATATTTATGATACTGTTAGAAAAATTTTCTCCATTTAAATGAAAGCGCATAATATGATGCTCAATAAAAAACCTTGCCTCCAGATTCTGGTCTTCTACATCTGCCTCATAGATGTGCCTTAACAAGTTGTAACGGATTTTATATTGCGTTCCCTCTTTCTTATACCCGATTGGTTGTAACAGAATCGAATTATTTTTGCAGTAGTCTTCTCTCATTTCCTGGTATGTACTACATATTTCATCACACAGCTTCGGGCATCTATCGGCACATTCATATTTACTAAAATCAATCTTCTCAATCTGCTTTTTGTACATCAGATTGCATTTTACACATGCTGCTGCAAAATTATATTTACAATTTTTCAACATGGTGTTCTTCTTTGGCTGATTATAATTTCCTTCTTTGTCAACCGAGTGTTCTAAATGAAAATTCTCTTTTCCATCTATCCTTAGCGAAACCCCGCAATACATACAATAAGAGTCTGATGCCGAGGATAGTATTTTCCGGAGAATTTTTGCATTGGCATTTGTATAATATGCTTTATTCTCTTTGGGGTAAAAAATATCAAATTTTTCAGGTAAGCAAACTTTCATTTTTCTTTAGGTTCCTCACAATAAAATCATACAGGATTTTTTCTTTTGCCTTGAGTTTTGACCGGTCAGTTGTCTTTATCTTTTGCATCTGATCTTTATTTAATTGCTTCTCATCAACAATCAGGGCTACACATTCTTCCCACCATTTTTCATCCTCACGTTGTATGTTTGCCATCATATTCCGTATTTTTTCGATCTGACCAATTTTTTCTATGTTATTCGCATCATAAAAATTCACCAGATTTTCTTTCACTTTTTCACGGTCAAAATCACTTATCAATGCAATATCTATGTCCTCTATACTGACAAGCACAGACAAGGAATGAATAACATAGATAAATCGGATATGAGAATAGTTTTCACTTAATTTTTCCACGAAATTCAGAATCGATTCCTCGGAAAAATAAGCATCAAATTCATCAATAATGATAGCTTTAACTCCACAGTTTACTGCGTAATCAATTTCCATTAAAATCCGCATCTTTGCCGCTTCACTACTTGAAATATTTTCCAGATTTGTCTTTCCATTCACCAAAATAATCTGCAAGGGTAAAATCTCGTTGGCAATCGTATCTTTTTCTACAGAAATACCGAAAAATCTCTGATACATCTTATTATATTTTTCTGTGTTGTTCAATAATTCATCATAGGCTACTGCTCCTCCCAGATTCTGCTGTGTAAACTCATCTGAAACAGTAAATACTCCATCCAGCAAACGATGTTCCAGAATCTCTATGGTTGACATTTCTGATAATTTCTTTGCAGGCGCATTGTTATTCCTGCTTTTCATGATTCTATTTTTCGGGTCAATGTAATAGAAAGTAGTTGGGGATTCTGATAGAGATTTCTTTAATACATCTTTAATTAATTGTGTCTTACCGATAGCATTGCTTCCTGTGATAATCAGACTTTGATGTCTGTAAAAATTTCTTTCATTTGTTACATCCTGATACAGTTTTTCAGCACTGTCATAAATATTTTGCATATTCTTTTTTTACCTCATGAAAAGTACGGGTCAGACGTGTCTCAACACTTGATTTATTTGATAAAACATGTTCAAAAATATCTGTCTTTTCTTCCAGTCCAATAATCCATGAAAGCTTTAACTGCATATGGCCATACATTTCATCTGACAGCCCTAATTTGCAAAAAGCAACAAAAACCGCTTCAAAAACTGCTTTATTACACTTTCTTGTATCATCATCAAAATCTAATATGCTCAGATATTTCAATAGTAATCGAATCTCTTCCTCGATCTGCTCCGGGGAAAAATTCATGCACTTTTCAGAATATCCTTCCATAATATTCGTCCAATTAAAGGTACCATCGTATTGTGTTATTATATTTTCATTCTTCTGAATTGTGTAATGGTTTAAGGATAACATTTTTAATAAAATCTCTATATCTTTAGAAAACTGGCTTATGTTTCCGTATATCCTTCTCCAATTTTCGTTTTCCTCGTTTACCTCAAACAATCTTTTATATAATAGGGTTTCCCAGTATATTCCATTTCTTATTTCCTGTGTCCCTAAAATTTTTCCGCCTGTGTTCAGCACCTTAAAAATATTGACAAAAACCTTTTGGGGATAACTTTTATCACATCTGACAACAGCAATCTGGAAATCTCTCCGTTTTAAATATTCCTTGGCATTATCATCAAACAGGCAGAATGATATATCTGTTTTCTCTTTATTTCCGTTAGGAACCATAAATTTCGTCTCAGCTAATCCATGTTTTTCTCTCAGATCGGAAAGTAGTTTTTTTCGTTCTTCCCGCAATTCTTTTATTTCATCTTTTACATTTTTGGGCTTTTGGTTCCCGTGTTCTGTATTGTATTTGCCTATACAGCGATCAATATCGTCTATTCTCTCTTTTATGTCTGCAACATCTTTAAAATTCAACTTCTGATGTCCATGTTCACTGACAAAAAAAAGACCATAGAAATATAAAAATATTGCCGTGACTCTTTGCTGTCCATCTAATATGACTTGTTTCATCGTCTTATTGTCCACATAGACATACAAAGGTGGCACGGGTATTCCCTTTATAATGGAGAGAGCCAATGACGCAACCTGTTTTTTTGTCCATATGAATTTTCTCTGAAAGCCTGGAATAAGAAAGTATCCCGATTTCAAGGAATTGATGATGGATTCCAGCTGTAATCCTGTCATGCTGCTGTTAATGGAAGTCCTCAAGACATCTCCTATAATATTCTCATCAATTTCATCCTCTGGAAATTCGTCCTCTTTTACATCGTAATTGTCTTCTACCCCTCCGTTATTAAAATACTGGGCTTTCTTGCTTATTTCTTTCATGATATCAATATCAGCCTTTTGCTTTTTCATA
Source organism: uncultured Clostridia bacterium (assembly GCA_948467395.1). Lineage (GTDB taxonomy): Bacteria > Bacillota > Clostridia > Lachnospirales > Lachnospiraceae > Eubacterium_F. The sequence continues at coordinate 3,139 of CAOKDX010000028.1, forward strand.
AGATATCCTTTCCTTCTATTCTTCATACCATATCCATTGTCATTTCATCCCATTCATAATTTCTGCCAAAGCCCTGGCAATATCAGCCGCATCTTCTTCTGTATTCCCTGCCCCAAAAGACACCCGTATTGTTCCTTCTGCATATTCATCTGGCACTTTCATTGCTTTTATGACATGGGAAATTTCCGTATTCTTTGAATCGCAGGCTGAGCCGGTAGAAACATAGATCTTTTTCAAATCAAGGCGATGCAGCAGCATTTCTCCCTCTGCGCCTCGGATAGACAGGCTTATATTTCCAGGAATCCCCCGATTTCCATTACGGATAAAATCAATATTTTCCGCCCGCAATCTGTCCTCCATGATCTGCTCTAATTTGCGCAGCCTGATTTGGTTTTCCTGCATATGTTCACAATTTTTTTCCAGGGCAACCGCCATTGCTACAATGGAGGCCACATTTTCTGTTCCTGCCCGCAATCCGGCCTCCTGTGCCCCGCCATCCGCATAGGGCTGTATGGCCGTACCTTTGCGGATATACAAAAAACCAATCCCTTTCGGCCCATTGAACTTGTGTGCCGATGCGGACAGCATATCAATCTCCAGGCAATTTACATCTGTTTCCATATGTCCCACAGCCTGTACGGCATCTGTGTGGAATAATGCGCCATTCTCATGGGCTATCCTGCTTAATTCTGCAATCGGCTGGACACTTCCCACCTCATTATTGGCCATCATAACGGACACCAGCCTTGTATTTTGTGTTATCCTTTCTTTCAATGCCTCTGGTTGTACCACACAGTTTCTGTCTGCTGGCAAATACTCCACTCGTACTCCCAACCGCTCCATAGCATTACAGGCATGCAGCACTGCATGATGTTCTATCTGGGAGGTAATCATGGAGCCATGGCTTCCCGCCATAATCCCTTTGATCGCCCAGTTGTCACTTTCTGTTCCACCAGAGGTAAAATAGATTTCCTCCGGCAAGGCTCCTATCCTGTGTGCAATTGTCTTTCTGGCCTGCTTTAATGCTTTTTTGCCGGCCACGGAAAAAGAGTAGGGCTGTGAGGCATTTCCATAATATTCCAGTAAAAAAGGACACATTACCTCAAAAGCATCCCTATCCAGCGGAGTGGTTGCCGCATTATCAGCATAGATCATTTTTATTGCCCTTTCTTCACAAAAATATCGATTTTCTGATTAATCCAGGGAATCAGTCTTCTTCTGTTCCCTGCAATATAGCTTGCCCATTCAGGATTCACCTCAATACTTTTTTCCTCTTCTGACAGGGAATATACCGAATACAGGCAGCGGTTTTCACTGCGTGACAATTCCTCTATGATCTGATTTTTCTGCCTGTCGGTCTTTCCTCTTAATTCCTGCGGCCATTGATAGGCCAGCAACCGGTATGGTACATAATTGCACAGAGAAGATATCAATTTCCTTAATTCTTTGTCCCTGGTTTCTGATACAGCATCATATACTTCTGAAATTTTTGAAGACTGCATCAAATCCCCTTTTTCGATTGCCAGCACAGCGGCATCGTACAATTTATCAAAGGAGCGAATCCGTCTGCCCAAAATGCAGACATCTGTAAAGGAATAAGCGCACATCCAGCAAGCCATCTCATAAAAACCAAATTTTTTCTTCTCTTTTGAGGCATTTATTATCAGAACTTTCAGGAAATACAGTTTATAACTGTTCATCAAGTTCTTATCCGCAACCATTTCGCTTAATTCCGAATCAAAATCAATCATCTAAAATTTCCTCACTTTGATGTTTGGCATCTTGGAACTATATTCCATGTCTGCAATTGAAAGCTGTGTGCGGACAATTTTTCGCTTCTCAAATGCAGGCTTAAAACAATAGGTTTCAAATTCCTCTCTGGTTATATCATGGATTGACCTGACATGGGGAAAAAGGATTTTCATATAAGCAGTTGCCAGCCGAATAACCGCTGTCGTATCCCTGGTATCGGCATTCTTTGGAATCTCCAGCATGTCGGTTACTATGGCGGCGTATTTTGATATTTTTCTCTGCATGGACAGCAATTCAGAAAAATATTCCACGTTTAACGAATATCCTTCCAGCTTTAAATCTTCGGTAATCCTTGGGAGATACCATCCTTCAATCATGCCATGAAACCGGTCTAGCAGAGCCGTATCATGGAATACTTCCGGCAGTTCCTGAAAATATCGCTTATTGACAGGCATTCTGTGATGATTCAATTCAATATTGCCCAGAAGAATCAGCCCTGCCGTTGATGTCTGCTTCGCCTGCCCCATTGTAAATGAGCCATTTTCCAGGTACCCTTTTAATGCGCCCTGCAGTTCCTCCTGATTTCCAAATACAATCGTCTTGATTTCGTCCATGGATACAAACTCATAGTTTGGAATGATTCCTGGCCGGTTGGACGCCATATCATAAAACAGTTTTGCCCTGGTAACTTTTCCCCCGCTGATCATCCAGCCATATTTTGACAGATTGTTAAAAATATAAGACTTGCCCGTTCCCTTTGGCGCCAACTCTATGAGGTTTAAATTCGGCTCGCAAAACACAAGAAGCCGGGAAAGAAACAGAAGCTTCTGTGTATAGGAATCAAACTGTGAGGAATCGGGATTGTACTCCATGCAGCGAATGATAAAGTCTATCCATTCGGTAATGGAAAACTCTTTTCTGGCCTCACAATAATAATCCATATCTGGGGTATAGGGCTTAAACGGCTTAAATTTTACTAACTCTGCATAGCCTGTATCACCGTTTTCTGGACGGATATATTCTAAGGTAACGATTCCCCAATTCTCCCCATCTTTCATACCGTCTCTCTGCGATCTCATGACAAATTCGCTTACACGGCCTTCATTGCTCTTTATTCCAATATCCGGGATGGAAAATTTAAAAATACCGGTTTTAAGGTCAGATTCAACAAGGACTCTTACCAGAATCTGTATGGTTTCCCCTTTAATGAGCCGGCTTTTTATATCGCTGTCTTTTGCCGGAATATGCTTATCGAGGAAAGAAAACAGTGCCTCCTTATCTATGTTTTCCTGTTCGTCGGAGTATCGTTTTATCAGCCAGTCCTTGATGAAGGATGGAATATTGACACCGGCAAACATATGGTACCGTGCCGGTGTCTTAAAAATTGATTCTTCCGGAAAAATATCCCGGATTTTATTGTCCATATCAGTCATCGAATAAATCATCTCCCATCTTTGTCGGCGGAACAGTCTTAAACGGGAAGTTCTGCTTGCCTATCACAATTTGTATATCCTGCTCAATTGCTCTTTTTAATTTACCTGTCCATGTCTTTGTTTCTTCCTGATAGGTCATTTCAACATTTGTACCATCTTTCGCCTTCAATTGAACAATCTCATCCTCTGGTATCGGATTAATTTTTACTTCTATCTGCCTTTTGTATCCTGCGACCTTAAGATTGATGGGTTTTACTCGATAATGCCTTACGGTCTGCCTGCTTTTATGAACCATAATCACCGGAACAAGAACCTCCTCCGGCGTTGCGCCTCCGTGAACCGCATATTTTGAGTTTTTATATAATGACCGCTGGTTTAAGGCAATCACCCACTGACTTCCATCCTCCCCATCATAAAGGAGATAATCATTGCTGAAATCGATTGCTTTCCTGCTTTTGTTATCATAACATCTTCCATCATGATCGGATTGATCAAAGTTATATTTCTTGTTCTCTTTTTTGATTTTATGTCCCACTGTTGCCCCATGGTCTGCTGTTATTGCAAAATCCCTCTCGCCTTCCTCTGCTATGATTCTGTCCACGAGCGACTCAATCTTGGACAATGCATGCTCAAGATTTGTCACAGGATAATAAATACTGCCGTGAACCACCTCTTGATCATAATCTACTATCCACTTGTATTCCGAAGGATAGTATTTCTTAGCCACATCAGTAATCGAAGGCAAGTGGCATTTGCTGTAACAGGAGGAAGTTACCAAGTATCCCCTTTCCTCCAATATTTTCAGGAGATATCCCATAAATTCTGCACCCACACCATCTAAAACATAAACGGTTCCTCCAAACCCCTTCTTTTTGAGATACATCTCCGGATATTCAATCTGGTTCTTCCAATACCAGTTGTAAAATACATTTTCATCCTGGTTCCACTCCAGAAGCGCTGCTTTGTATGTCTCCCCGTTTTCCTGTCCAAGCCGCGCATCTCTATATTTTTTAAAGTATAGTTCCATCTTTTCCAGAAATTCCTGCGGCTCTGTATTGCTTCCCCTGCCATTCAAATAATGCCAAAACCCCGGATAAATCCCCTTTATCCGGTCTCTGTTCACAAACTTCATTCGATAAAGCCAGATAATCAGCTGACGCTCATATTCACTAAAGCAGGTCAGGTAAGGAACAATTTCCTCTCCTATGACTTCACTTAAGATCTCCTTTTTTTCTGTTAAAGCCTGATTTTCCTCCGTGAAATCGATTGTGGTTAAAACAACTGTGGTTTTTCTTTGAATCGTACTTGACAATATGGTACGATAATAGGCAATCATCCGGTTAGAAAAAATAATGTCCTTCTCTATTTTCCTGGCTGATTTCAGAATCTGGTTCCTCTCTTTGCACAGAGAAGCATCCTTTAAATTAAAAATACATTCATATACTTTTTCCAGCAGTTCTCCTTCCGATAGTTCTTCCATACAGGACATCACCTGATAAAGATAGGAATTTTTAGCCCCTTTCATGAGAACATAATTTTGAATCAGCCAGCGCTGAAAGGAATTGCTGGTTTTCCATAAGCTATAGATATTGCCTATATCTATGCTTTGTACATTCACTTCTGATAATATAATATCCTCAATTCTTTTTCCATTGGCATTTCTAACCAACTTAATCAGATCTCGGTAAAATTCTTCGGAATCCTTTCCATAAGCATGCAAATTATCAATCAGATACATATATTTCAATATTTCTTGATAAGTTCTTATTTGTTGAATATTATACACATTATCCGGGCTTGCCTTTTTATAATTATTCAGCAAAACTTTTGAGGAACATATGATAGGTTGTGTTGTATCAATGTCCGGATTTCTCCACATATTAAACCATTCTTTTGCATTTAGCACTTCATTGGAATAATCTTCTGCATTCAGTCCGGAATCCACAAAAAACATGCGCGGAAGATCTTCCACATCGGTTTCATTCAGCAGGGGGTTATATTCTCTTAACCTTTTATGATGGGATTGGAGAATTTTTTTAATTTGGCTATAAAGTGCAAAACAAGGAAAATAAAGCCTTCGCTTAGGATATTCCTCCGGATTTTCGATTTCTAAAAGACTGAGTAAAAAAGAAAGAAATTCCTCTTTTCCCAGAAATCTTGCATACTCTGAAAATCCCACTATGACAAAGCTTTTTGATGCATCCAGCTTTTTTATTTTCTTAATGAGGTTATCTGTGCTGATCCACCCTTCCTCATGGGGCAAACTATTGGAAATATCATAAATTTCAACATTATTCAGATATCTTGATATCTGAATAAGCGTATCAGATATTCCGCCCTCATATTTTATGCTAAAGAAACGCACAGGATATCGGTCGTAAGCCCCCATTCGCCCCAAATCGCTTTCCATCCATTCTGCTAAAGCTGTGATATCCATGTACCCGCCTCCTGTCCTACAGAAGATTATCAATATCTTCCAATATAATCGAATGTTTTTCTGCCAATGCCACCAGAAGATCATATAATTTCCCGCTGTCTGCCTTATATTGTTCCAGCTTTCTTTTGGCCTTTGCCCTTAATTCCCATGCATCATTTCCTGATTCTGGCTTATTTATTGACTTTTTGGGTTCTGTATTCCTGACTCCTCTTACCTCGTTGCCGAGATTTCCTGACTCTGCACCAGGATCTATGTTTGGCTTTGCCTGCCGGTTTTTATTAATTTTCCAACGCAGAATTTGGTCTTGGACATCCTTTTCTTCCCAAAAAACAATCTCCCCGGACATTGTACCGTTTAGATGTTCCCACACATTCTGCAAAGAATCCTCATTTTCCTCGATATCCTTAAGTTCCTTCAAAATATAGGCATCCAGGCACCGGACATTTTCCACGCTGGCAATAGCAGATGAAAGTTCCACACTGAATTTTTTGATTCCCTCCAGCAACTCAATAATAAAATTTTGCTGGATATTGTCATCCGTGCTTTTGGAGAATTTGAACATCTGATCCATCAATGTTTTATACTTATCAGAACACTCCCCGATATGTTTCAAAGCCCACAAAGGCGCCCCGCTTTGCTTCTGGAACTTTTTACGAATCGCCCATTTTGTCCCAAGTAATCCGTTCTGATCGCCATCCTCACTGGATATTCCAAAGATCATCCTCAGCTTATCGGTGAGTTCGCGTTCTTCTTCAGTACTCATACGCACTACAAACTTGTCATTATATTTATTGCCTTCCCAATAATTAAACATGGCAAGCACCACATCTTTCATGACCGTCTTATCGATTTTTTGGCCATTTCCAGATGTATACAATCTGTCCACATAGGGACGGAGGGCAAGCCCTAAGGCTCCCATAAATAACCGGTTCTGATAATACCCATATTCCGGCCTGACAATATATTGAAATTCATTTGCAAGGTTAATTGAGGTTTCATTCTTTCTTTTCTCAAATACACGCCTTACTTCCTGGCAGATTTTCACTACAGGAATGTCCTCGTCATCAGAAATCAGTTCCAGATTCTCATTGAAAAGTACCTGGTTTTTGCTGATCAGCAAAGAACGCACCGCACTGTCTGTACTGCTTGCCTCCTTTTCCAGTTCGCTTTTCGAGTTGGAATACAACACCAGTTCGACTGCTTTTTTGCTTGTCTGATGCTTCCATGCCGTGTTGGGTACTGGAAGATCATCCAGCCCATGCCTGAAAATCCTTTTGACATATTTTTCCTTTAAGTGTTTATTACACTGGTTAAAAGGAACATGAATCACATCTCCCCGGAATATAATATCTGCCATTCCGGAGGCAATCATCTCGTTTATCCACTGGTCAATCCATTTTTCTGCACTTTTCTCACCCTCAATCCGTTCTTCATCCAACTGTAAAGACCTGGCGACCACTGCCTGTGCAAGACTGTCCATGTATGCCTCAAATCTCCGGTTTCCCAATTCCGTATTTATCCCAATAAATATGATATTCTTCAAATCTTCTTCCTTGGAAAGCTTAAGAAGCATATCTTTTGAAGTGAGCGGGTCTGCCTCCCTCCGCCCAAGAATCGTGTCCAATTCTTTTGTGCTGCCGCGGTATACCATCAAAGCTACATGAACCGTATAAGCTGCCTTGAACCTTGCTGACAACTTTCCCCTGAGAAGATGTTCTTTTTCCCCTCCCCAGAAAACTTGGGCATCCAATTCCCGGGGAATCTCTCTGGAAATCTGGTTCCTAAGCTTTCCCAGGCATTTGATAGAATATTCTTCTATGATTTTACTTACATCTTCCTTGTTAGGATAAAGCTTTTTCTTTTCCTCAAGCACTTTTTTGGGAGGAAGCGAAGAAGATGCAATCTCAAAAATGCCATCCGGATTACGATGAAGAATTTGATTCTCATCCATATAATCAAGAATCGCTGTCACTTCGCTTTCATTCATCACCCCGCTGAATGCCGCAATAATATTTTCCGTTCTGGGATTTACCATGTTTTTCTCAGATTCATCTGCATCGGTCGTTGTTACGCGGTACAAGACATTCAAAAGCAGAATGGTCTTAAAAACTGCATAATAATTTTCTCCCCGCTCCGCAACCGCCTCTCCTGACAACTTAAATTTATTAGTAATAACATCAAAATGTCCGGCGGCATTCTGTTCAAAATCCTTATAAAAGAAATCCCAAACATAGTCAGCTGTCAGAAACTTCTTATCTTCAATATCTGTCTCAATAAATTTTTTAAAACCCTTTTTTTCGTCATTTAAAAATTCAAAAATGCTTCTCTCTGCCTCACCCACCACTCTTGAGACAAACGTTGCCAAATACGAGGTATAAGGATGGAACGGATACAAACTGATAATCTTTTCTTTGATTTCCTTAGCATTTACAGCATCACTGTCAACCACCTGGTCAACGATCATCCTGACACTCGGCACATCGAGAAAGTTCTTTTGGATGAGATCATCTAAGATGTCTGGCTGTCTGCGTTCCAGGGCTCCGGAAAGAATGTGGAAGGTAGTAGTCGGCTGCATACCATAATCCAGTTCAATAAATCTGGCCTTGGCCATATTCCTCTCATCTTCTTTCAGTTCTTTATAAGATTCCGTTACCTCCAATTTCTTGTGCGTTGCCAGAAGGAGATAGACTCCCAGGGTGTCTGTATGATTCATCACTTCCGAACAGCTCAGTTCTGCAATATCCTGTATTGCATTTAAAATACTCCGTCTCTCTGAGATGTCCAGTAAAGATGTAAATTCATCCCAGATCAGCAATAAATAATCCGCAATTCCTCTCTCTTTTAATTCGATCTTAATTTCTGTCAGCCATTCCATAATATTGTGGGTTCTGAATCCTCCAAGACCCGCTTTTTTCACTTCATCTGCAAGAATCCGAAGCACTTTTGTGTCATTTTCTTCCAGCCGTTTTACCAGCTGCTGCTTATTGCAGGCATAGCTGTACAATTCGATATTATCTTCCAATAATTTTTCAAAAAAAGAATCCAGCAACCCCTTCTTTAAAATCTCCAATAAGGTCTCAAAATCTGTCTTGGTAGATATCTCTATATCCCCCAGGGCAGCCGCCACCTGCTGTTGAATCGCATAATTAAGGTCTGCAACATCTGTAATGCCATAGATCCCCTTCAGCACCACAGGAAATACCTTTTTTTCTTTTCTAAAGGCTGCTATTTTGCTTCTTAGCTGGCTTCTGTTTATTTTGGGCAGGTAATCTTCTATCTCTGTATAATCATCACAAAGCAAATGTTTGATCACTGACAGAGAATGGCTTTTGCCTGTCCCATAAGTACCCTGAATCCAAATGGACTTACGGTTATTAAAAATCGTGGAGGTAAAACAGTCTATGATCTGGGTCAGATTACCTTCAAACCTTTCATTGGATATAAATGTTTTCCATGCCTCTCCACGATCCGATGTAATATCAAAGGCTGATTTAAAATGCTTTTCAACTTGAATAATCTCTGAGTACTTCATATCCCCTCCTACAAAAACAGTGTACAGCCTTCCTCTTTAAACTGTTCTATTTTTTCCAAAAGAATCTCCTTATCGGTATGTAAATATTCGCTTAGACAGTCAAGGCAAAGATGCTGCTTTGTACTTTTTCCCAGCATCTTTTTGCTTAGTGCAACTTCGTCCTTTTTTAAACCTTTCCCACAATTTATGCACGCCTTCATATTTTTATATCCTCTTAATCATCCTGCTTAAAACTCTGAATGAAGTAAACTCCTCTGCCAGATGTATATTTTCCAGTCCGCCCAGCAAATCTGCGGAAAGGATCTCGTTATTTGTAAGCCCTCTCAAAGCATTTAAGAAGTTCTCAACATCCATATTAAAAATATTATATACTCCCATACATCGTTCTTCATAAATATCAGAAACTGTAAGTTCATACTCATGGTTTACTTCTGCATTCTTGTAAAGAAGATAGGCAACTGCCACGGAAGATATCCTGGATGTGCCATATTTGCACACACTTTTCACCTGAATTCCTTTTTTCTCCATTAAGCCGATATGCAAACAGTTATCATCCTCCTTCTCTGTTGAACCAAGAGGCGAATTACAGAATGTGTTCACTAAAGCATCTACCGGATTCTTCAGAGTACTTCCTTTCAGGGTCGGGTATTCTTCTTTGAGAAGTTCCACCAGCTCCTGTTTGGAATAGACCGCCTCATTTTTGACTGCATTTACATACCATTTTGCAATCGCAGAATTAAAGGAAAGATTAATCCAGATAATCTGCCATACAAAAAGAGGATTGGAGTCATAGACAGGTTTCAATAATTTAGCTAATTCTGTCACCTTATTTTCTTTATTTTCCACCAGTTCTGCCTCTTTGAGCCAGTTCAGCATGGCTGGTATCTGTTTTGGCCCCAGATTTGCATGTCCGTCAAACCAGTCATCCATCTGGTCAAAAAATGATGCAAGCCACTCATTTCTCATTCCAAATGTAGAATATTTGTCTATCCCGGATGTCTTTGTAGTTGTTCCTCCCACCGCTTTTCCTCCTTCATATACCATTCTTCTTGTTGCAATGATACAGCCTTTTGTATTAATACCAAAACAGTTGTGGCAATGAATACATTTTGACCGGTCAACTTCTAATGTATCGCGCACGGTCAGGGCTCCTGTCGGACATTCAATCTCACATACTCCGCATAATTCACAGTAAGCGGTCTTGGCAAACGCCTTCATCAAATAACTGGTAAGCATAATCCTGCCGGTTGTTCCTGTTGCTTTAAACCGAAGGGAATGGTTTCCATAAAAGACATCAAACTTAACAATATCATTATCAAATTTCAGTTCGCCTTTCTCGTGGTTTGTATCTATCTTTTCCAGGAAATACTCTCCAATTGTAGAAAACCAGACTTCCCAATCCACCTTTGGATTCTGGACAATACACTCAAAATCGGGGTCTTTTGAGATAATATCCATCCTGGATGCATCCTGCAAAAGCCCCTTTCCCCCTGCATTTTTTTTCCAGTTACCTGTTGCAATATATTCGTCTATTTTTGTCTTTGAAGTAATCCCCAGATTTTTAGCCATATCCTCTATCACGCTGATATAATCCGCTGCAATCTGTGGATACCTTTTTCTTATGACGTATTCCGACCAATCCGAAGCAAACGGGCAAACACCACACCCCACCCTGGTCAGCCCCAGAGTATAAGCTGGGTTTATCTGTACCCCGTTTTTATACAGATACAGATACGTCTCCGTCACATTCCATTTTATGATAGGTCTGCAATTGATCAGGTTAACGTGCTTCACTCCTTCCCCCACCCGGTTGTATGCGGCACGTTTGGAACTCTCATCATTCCGGACACCTTCAAAAACCACAAGCCTTGGCTGGGATTCTACCTCAAGCAGTTCTTTCATCTTTCTTCCAAATAAAGCTGTTTTCAATACAGAACAGCACCATCTGTTAAACCGGCTTGGTGGCCCATAGTTTTTCCACATGTCCAATGCCGATTGATCGCTTTTTGCCTGTTCCAGCTTAAACCCAGGAAACTTCTTTTGATAATATTTTTCTGTTGTCTCCATCAAATCCAGGGTACAGGGAAGTTCCATTCCGGTATTCGTAAAGACAACCTTGAATCTTTCATGAGGAATGACTCTGCTGACCAAATCCAATACAACCTGTGAATCTTTTCCTCCACTGAAAGCCACCACAAATCCCGCGATCTTCCTCTTTTTCTGGTATTCCTCATACTCCTGCTTAATAAAATCCATCGCCTCATCTTCTGCCACTTCCAGGGATTTTTTATTCTTCAGCAGCACCAGTTCCAGATCAATCGGCTTCAAATTTTTCCCTTCATATTCTTTAACAACCACAACATTAGGGTCTTCATAAATATTTCCTTTTTGAACTTCTGCTATCAGTTCACCACAATAAAAATACTTTTTATCTATCTCCCAGCAGACAGGAACATTTTCTTCTGGCAATATAAATACTTCATTCAGCCCGAGCATCCTCATTTCTTCTACATACACCGGGCGCGGAGCGATGATTTCCTCAGATTCTTCTATATATTCTGATAATACCACTCCATTATTCTCGGAATCCCATTTGATTTTGAACATAATGTATCCATCTCCTAGTCACAATCTTTCGGCTCATTATTTTTCATCCACTCATCAATCTCATTGATGTCAAAACGCCATAAACGTCCCTTTTGATGTGCTGGCATTCCTTCTTTATTAATCCAATTTTTGACTGTATCCCTGCTGATATGTAGATACTCACATACTTCCTTCATCGAAAGCCACTTGTTTTCCTGCATTTTCCTAAGACCTCTTTTCAGATTTACTTCAAGGGGTTTT
>CAOKDX010000029.1 GCA_948467395.1 uncultured Clostridia bacterium
TTCGGAATTCCCGCTCCGCTTCGCGTCGCTTCATTCCTCATGAGGGACATTCGCTGAATCCTGCCGGATGCTCATGCAAGCATGGCATCCGGCAGGATTCAGCTCATTGTTTTCGTCACATTTTATCCGGGGCTTCAAAGCCCAGCAGATAGATGCATTGCTCCAATACGCGCTGGACCAGGCTGATGAGTTTCAGGTAGGATGCCTTCCGTTCCCCGTTTTCTTCTGCCAGAATCTTTGTCTCATGATAAAAATGGTTGAATGCCTCTGATAATTCGTATATATACTGGCAGATCCGGTGGGGGGCCAGTTCCGTATAAGCGCTCTCCACCGCATCCACATATTTATTTAATGTCAGATACAGATCCGTCTCGCTGCCGCTCACCGGCTCCAGCAGCTCCACTGTCTCCTCCAGTGCACCGCCATTTTCTTTATATTTGCCCAAAAGGGATTTGATTCTGACAATGGTATATAGAATATAAGGTCCGGTATTTCCCTCAAAGGAGGCGAATCTCTCGATATCAAATATATAATCCTTTGATGCCTGATTGGAAAGATCTCCGTATTTCAAAGCGGCAAGGCCAACCTTTTCTGCAATGCCACGTGCCTCTTCCTCTTCATAATCCCGGTTCTCTGTAATTTTTTGAAATACCTCTTCGTTGATCATGCGGCACAGTTCCTGCAGCCGCAGTACGCCGCCGTCCCTTGTCTTAAAGGGTTTTCCGTCCTTGCCGTTCATCGTGCCGAACCCGATAAAATCAAGCTGGACATCCGGTGAGGCGAGCCCCGCTTTCTTCGCCACGCGGAATACCTGGGTAAAGTGCATACTCTGACGCTTATCTGCCAGATAGATAATCTGATCCGGCTGATAGAGCTTTTCTCTTTCTACAATAGTAGCAAGATCGGTGGTGGCATAGAGAGTTGCACCGTTGGATTTCACAATAAGACAGGGGGGCAGCTCTTTTTTGTCACTCTCCTCTGTCACATCTACCACAAGGGCTCCCTCGCTCATATAGGCAAGTCCGTCGTCTTTCAGCCTCTGCACCATATCAGGTATATATGGCTGGGCATCGCTCTCCTTCTTCCACAGATCAAATTCCACATCCAGCCTGCCGTAATTTGCCTTCAGGTCTGCAATGGATACATCCAGAATATGCTGCCACAGCGCCCGGTATCCCGGATGCCCCTCCTGCAGCTTTGCCGTGGCCTCCTGTGCCTCTGCCAGATAATCCTCGTGCTCCTTCGAGTAACTGCTGGCATAGGGATAGATTTCCTCCAGATCGCTGATAGTAAAAGGAGCTTCGGCGGGATATCCGCCGGTATAACTGTTATCAAAATAGGGGAGCTCCGGCTGACGCCTCTTCACCTCTGTAATAATAAGACCAATCTGCAGGCCCCAGTCCCCAAGATGAACGTCTCCCAGCACTTTGTTTCCCATATGGCGGCAGATTCTCTTCACACTCTCACCGATCACAGCAGAACGCAGATGCCCTACATGAAGGGGCTTTGCCACATTGGGCCCGCCATAATCGATCACAATGGTTTTCGGACTCTCTGTCATTTCCAGACCGAAATATTCGTCCCTGTCCATCTCTGCGGCCTGGGCTGCCAGCAGCTCTCCGCTTACTGTAATATTGATAAAACCAGGATTCACTGCTTCAATCTTTTGAAAAGTACTGTCATTCTCCAGTCCCGCCGCCACTTCACTGGCAATGGCAATAGGGGCCTTCTTATATTCCTTCGCTGCAGCCATGGCACCGTTGCACTGGAACTGGCACAGGTCAGGGCGATTGCTGTTTGTAATAAATCCATACCTTTCATTATATCCTGCCTTTGCAAATCCCTCTGACACCTTCTCTTTCAATATATCAATAATCTTCTTCATATTCTCCTCCATTCGCAGGGCTGTTTCTTTTCTATTGTAAACGTAAACCAAGATTTGTCAATACCTGAAAATAATCTTCATAGGTTTTTCGGCAGCAAAGAGGATCGTCGATCACAATTCCCTCCTGGCGTGTACCAAGGATAGAAAACGCCATCGCCATACGATGATCTTCATAGGTTCTGACCACAACGGGAGCCCTATTTGAAGATTCGATCTGCCCCGGATGGATCAGCAATCCATCCTCCTCCTCTTCACAGCGGATGCCCAGCCGGCGAAGCTCTGTCACGATTCCACGGATTCTATCCGATTCCTGTCTGCGGATATGTCCCACTCCCTGGATCCGGACAGGTGATCCGGCAAATATGGCTACCGCCGCCATCGTCATGGACTGATCGGAAAAATCACTCATGCACACGTCAAGCCCCCGCAGTTCACCTGGTTCCGGCCCAGTGAGACAGATTCCCTCATCCGTGTCCTCCAGCCGGCATCCCATCTCCTCCAGTGTATACAGAAACCGAATATCCCCCTGCATACAGGATGGATGAACATGGTCCACCAACGCCGTACCTCCGTTCACTGCCGCCATGGCATAGAAATAGCAGGCCGCCGATACATCCGGCTCAATCTGGTATTCCCGCCCCTGATAGGACTGTCCCGGCAGGATCCGGTATTCATTTTCCGCAGACTGCTCCATCCGGCAGCCAAATTCCTTCATCATATTCATGGAAATCTTCACATAGGCCCGGGCGTCCCGTTTTCCTGTGAGTTCCACCATAAGCCCCTCTTCGCATATCACGCCGGAGAGGAGAAGCGCGCTCAGAAACTGGCTGCTCTCATCTATATTCAGATATACCTTCCTCATATCACTGGATCGGCAGCTGTTCTTATGTATGCTGCCCCCCTTCTGATTCCTCCCCAGAATCCGGAAGGGGAAAGAATAAGGTTCTTCCTTGTATTCAAACAGTGCTCCCATCTGTTCCAGTGCCTCCAGCAGGGGACGCATGGGACGGGCCTTCATCTGATCCGAAGACAGCATCTCATAACAGCCGCCGGACAAGGCCAGCATCGCCGTGAGAAATCGTGCCGCCGTCCCCGCACTCCCCACATAGACAGAAACATGATCCCTGGGAATCTTCTTCCCGCCGCCATGAATCACCGCCTCCGCCTGCTTTTCGTCCACCGAGATCTCAAAGCCCACCGTCTGAAGAGCCTCTATAAATACCCGGGAATCGTCACTAAAAAGCACTCCCCTGAGCACACTGGTGCCCTCTGCCAGCGCAGCGATCAGCAGCGCCCGGTTTGTTATACTTTTTGACCCCGGCACACGGATATGGATATCCGGCCTGCCAGTAAATGGTTTCATGTGAAATTGCTCCATACACACACCTCTCTCCTAGTAACAACTGCCTTTTCATCTTACCATAGGACGCTGCTTTTATCAAGAATACAAAACACCCACTGAGCGGCCCTTCCTCTGCCGGTCAGTGGATGTTCAATGAGGAACTGTTACATTATAATCCGGTTCCTGTTATTTACAAAACTCTTTTACCTTCGCATAAATACTGTCTGCATCCAGTCCGTACTTCTTAACAAGCTCTACTGCCGGACCAGACTCGCCGAATACGTCGTTGACACCGATCTTACATACCGGCGCCGGTGATTTCTCCGCCAGCACATCACATACTGCGCTTCCGAGACCTCCAATCACGGAGTGTTCCTCTACAGTGACAATTCTTCCTGTCTCTTTTGCCGACGCCACAATGAGGTCCTCATCCAGCGGTTTAATGGTATGAATGTTGATCACCTTTGCATCAATACCGTCAGCCGCCAGCTTCTCTGCCGCCTCCAGACAGTTTGCCACCGGAAGCCCTGACGCCACAATGGTAACATCCTTTCCCTCCCGGAGAACAACACCCTTGCCAAGTTCAAATTTGTAATCCGGTTTGTCATTGATCACTGGTACAGCCAGTCTTCCAAAGCGGAGATAAACCGGTCCCTCATGCAGATAAGCGGCGCGGACAGCAGCCTTTGCCTCTACATCATCCGAAGGAACAACTACTGTCATACCAGGTATCGTACGCATCAGCGCCACATCCTCATTACACTGGTGGGTTGCTCCATCCTCCCCGACGGAGATACCAGCGTGGGTCGCTCCAATCTTTACATTCAGCTGCGGATATGCGATGGAGTTACGAACCTGCTCAAAAGCACGCCCCGCTGCAAACATTGCGAAAGAACTTGCAAAGGGAACCTTGCCTGTAGTGGCAATTCCCGCTGCAATACCCATCATGTTACATTCTGCAATACCACAGTCAATATGCCTGTCTGGGAAGGCTTTCTTGAAAGTACCGGTCTTTGTAGCAGCAGCAAGATCGGCATCCAGTACAACAAGGTTATCAAATTCTGCGCCAAGCTCAGCCAGCGCATTACCATAGCTCTCGCGGGTCGCAATCTTCTTTACTTCTGACATAAGGACTCACCTACTTTCTTCAAATCTTCCATAGCCTGTGCATACTGCTCATCATTTGGCGCTGTGCCATGCCAGCTCGCCTGATTTTCCATAAAGGAAATATCTTTGCCCTTAATGGTCTTCGCTATAATAGCAGTAGGCTGTCCCTTCGTCGCCTTTGCCTCGTCAAAGGCAGCTTTCAGAGCATCAAAATCATGTCCATCCACATTGATCACATGGAATCCAAAGGCCTCAAATTTCTCATCGATAGGATAAGGGGAACAAACCTCATCCACCTTTCCGTCAATCTGCAATCCATTGTTGTCTACGATAGCAACAAAGTTATCCAGCTTTCTGTGCGCAGCGAACATAGCTGCCTCCCAAACCTGTCCCTCCTGAATCTCACCGTCACCCAGCAGAGTATACACCCGGTAGCTGTCACCGCTGAGTTTTGCGGATAACGCCATTCCTACCGCAGCAGAAATCCCCTGTCCGAGGGAACCGCTGGACATATCCACACCCGGAATATGCTTCTTATCCGGATGTCCCTGAAGATAAGAACCAACATGACGAAGCGTCGTCAAATCCTCCACCGGGAAAAATCCCCTGTTGGCAAGAGTAGAATAATATCCTGGAGCCGTATGTCCCTTACTCAGTACAAAGCGGTCGCGGTCCGGCTTGTCCGGATTCTTCGGATCGATATTTAATTCTTCAAAGAAAAGATAGGTATAAATGTCAGCAGCTGATAAAGAACCACCCGGATGTCCCGACTTCGCACTGTGTACAGCCGTCACTACACCCTTGCGAACTTCAACAGCCATCTTCTGAAGCTCTAACTTATTCATAATCAATCTCCTTTTGTTATTCGCCAAAAACAGCGATGTAATCTTTCTGGAACTTGTCAATACCTGCATCCGTCAACGGATGTTTTGTCATCTGGTCGATCACACCATATGGTACGGTAGCGATGTCTGCACCAGCCAGAGCACAGTCTGTAACATGGATCGGATTACGAACACTGGCAGCGATGATCTGTGTATCCAGATCATGGATGGCAAAGATTTCAGCGATATCGCGGATCAGGTCAATACCTGCCTGGGAGATATCATCCAGACGGCCCAGGAACGGGGAAACATATGTAGCGCCTGCCCTTGCTGCAAGAAGCGCCTGATTGGCACTGAAGATCAGTGTCACATTGACACGGATTCCCTCGCTTGTGAGCGCCTTGGTAGCCTTAAGTCCCTCTGCTGTCATCGGAATCTTCACAACCATGTTCTCATGGATTTTGGCGATCTCACGTCCCTCTGCGATCATTCCCTCTGCATCTGTCGTAGTAGCCTTTACTTCTCCACTGATCGGACCATCTACAATTGATGCAATCTCAGCGATTACCTGATTGAAATCACGCCCCTCCTTTGCGATCAGAGACGGATTTGTTGTCACACCGCAGATAACCCCCATATCATTTGCCTTTTTAATGTCTTCCACATTGGCAGTGTCAATAAAAAATCTCATTGCTTTTACCCTCCTAAAAGTAATTTTATATCATATGCTTATTATACAACTGTTAAGCACATAATCTCAACTGTTTTTTAGAATTTTTTAATAAAAAACAAGGTTACCCCTTATAAAAACACATCCCGTTCAGAGAGAGCTTTGTCACCGCTGTCACCGCCGTGCCGGCGTTAAATTCCCTCGTCACCTTTCCCCGGTCGTCGTATTCGGCAAAAACCCCCCGGTCAAAATTAGAAATGAGAAAATGATCCTCATATACCTCACAGCCGCATCGCCCGCTCTGTCCTGTAGGAAAAGAATGATTGACAACCGTGCTGTTGTTCTTCCCGTCCACAGTAAATATAATTCCGGTCCCCTTCCCCCTGTTGGGCAGATAGGTGGTCATCATATCCACTGTGCCGTTGGATCTGTCCTGTACGAGATTCAGCACCGCCGTCTTCATGTTCCAGTTTGCCGGATCTTTGTCCTCCGTCACCCTCTTCTGCCAGGAATTCTTCTTCGACGGGATCTTCTTCCAGTCTTCCTTTTTGCCAAGAATAAGGGCCAGCCTCGGAGCCTTGCTGGTCAACGCTTCCAGCTTCAGGACAGAATTTGGTTTCTCACAGGAAATATACGCCGTACCCCCTCCCTGCATGGCAATGGAGACAGCCTGCACTTTCTTCGGGAAGGTATAGGCTACTCTTGTTTTCCCTGTCTGGAACGAAGTAGCCAGAAGATAATCCCTCTTCTTCTTCCTGACAAGGGAATAGATATTATCATAACCGTCATAAGCAAAATCTCTTATTCTGCCGTATCCGCTTATCTCCGCCGTTCCCAGCACCTGACCGGTGGCGGACACCTTCACTGCCTTGGTATCCGATACCTGATAGAGGATACATTCCCCGGACTGATAGATCCGGCTGCCGTGCCCCGTCTCAGTCAGTGTTGCATTCCTGAGAATGCCCGAATTATCATAGGCATAGATCCCTTTATCTCCCGCCGGCAGAACAAAATACAATCCGTTGCGCACGCTGTCTTTAGAATTTCCCTTCTGTACAGACAGCCTTGTACTCACCGGCACACCCTGTGCGTCATATCTGTACACCTGGCTCTTTCTCACATTTCCGTCATGATCCAGTATTTCTATTATGATAAAATTCGTCATTCCGGGCACAAGACCGCTGACGGTAAATTCATGAACCCTGGAAAGATTATTTTCCTGTCCATTATTTACATAACGGATGTGATCCTGTATGGACCGGTCTGCCACCGTAATAGTATAACGTGTCATATAAGAAGAATCCGTTGTAAAATAAAAATAGAACGAATTCAGATTTGTTCCAAAAGGATTCGCCGCTATGACCGGCTCCTCAAAGGTTGGCGTGATCCGTTTGATCACCCGGTCGAGACGATCTCTTGCCGCTTTGGATTCAGCGGTATTATAGGCATTTTTGCTGTCAAAATTCAGAACATTTTTTCTGTCCCCAGACATCTGAAGCGGTTTCGCATTCTGCTCCATTTCTGTAAGATAAGCACGTTTCTCCACCTGGTCACTCTGATCCAGTGCAATCTGTTCCGCCAGATCATCGGATACCGGTTTCGCCCTGGTCATCAGGAAAATAATCCCTGCTGTCAGTGCAACCATAATAATAAATGTAATAATAATCGTTTTACGCGCCCGTTTCACAGTGTCATCTCCTTATCCAGCATATTTTCAAACTGATCCATCGGCATAGGCCTTGCATACAGATACCCCTGCGCCATATCGCAGCTGATCTCCCTGAGATAATCAGCCTGGGATTCTGTCTCCACACCCTCACACACTACAGATTTATCCAGTTCCTGTGTCAGCTCCACCGTCTTTCTGATAATGATCTTACTGGCTTCGGATGTCTCCGCCTCATCCAGAAAGGATTTATCAATCTTTATAATATCCACTGGCAGCTCCTTCAGCAGATTCAAAGAAGAGTATCCGGTGCCAAAATCATCAATAGACCACTGGATTCCCAGCTGTCTGACCTGATCCATGATGCGGGCAAACTCCGACAGATCGTCCTGGAAAATCCTCTCGGTCAATTCCAGTTCAATATACTCACCCAGACTCCCATATCTCTCCAGCACCTCCGCAATTTTATCCTGATACTGCTCGTCGCTGAGGAGAAGCCGGGACTGATTCACCGAGACACGGACATTTTCCTTTCCCGCGGTCTGTCTTTTCTGTATCATCTCACAGACCTGGTTGAGCATATAATAATCCAGCTTACTGATAAATCCGTTTTCTTCAAAAACCGGGATAAATTCATCCGGATAGATGGCTGTTCCGTCATTGGGAATCCAACGGCAGAGAGCCTCTGCCCCGGCAATCCTGCCGCTCTCCAAATTGTATTTGGGCTGCAGATATACCTTGAACTCTCCATTTACCAGTGCGTTTTCCATCCGGCTCTCAATCTCCCTCGTCCGGTCAAGCCCCTGATTGAGGTGGTCATCATAAAACACAATGGCGCTGCTGGCACTCAGACGGAGCCCCTTGCGGGCCACATTGGCATGCTCGACAATATCCTCTATTTCTTCCTTCTTATCACTGATTTCATATACGCCTATGCCAAGCCTCGGTGACGCCTCCTGATAATTGTCCTTAACAATCTCCCCGAAGGCATCGCAAAAACTCTGAAGCCTTGCTCTGAGCTCTTTTTTATCTTGAAAGGTTGTAAGCACAAGAATATGATCGGCGATGCTGCGGCAGGCACACTTCATCCTCTTTCCCTTCCTGCGGAACAGATTGGCAAGCTCCAGAAGAATCTGATCCGCCTGCTTCAATCCATAAAGATTGTTCACCCTCTCAAAATGTGTGATATCCGTACAGAGCATCACAAATCTCTCTTCCTGCTCAGACTCATTCAGGATGCGTTTCACTTCCTCCTTGAAATATTCAAGCAGATACAGCCCGGTAAGGGAGTCTCTCTGGATCCGTTCCCCCGAATCCTCCGGAAGAAGCCTGTCTGGCGTCTTCTTTGTCCTCCCATCTGAGATCCAGCTCTCACTGCAGCCGGAGGTATGGATCATATTGATCTCATAGTCCCCCTCTCTCCATACGATAACCATGGAAAAACGCAGCTTCGAATAAGCAATCTCATGCGTAAAGGGAAGCTTGAGTTCCAGCTCACCGCTTACCTCATAGCACTCCGGGCTGATGATCACGGACTGAAATGTTTTTGTCTTAAGTACACAATTTTCCGGAATTGTCTCCAGTTCTTTCCGGAGAAGTCTCTCATATTCGTCTTTGTCATGCGCAAAGAAATGCTCTCTGGATCCAATCCAGTTCACATCCCTGCTGACAT
Source organism: uncultured Clostridia bacterium (assembly GCA_948467395.1). Lineage (GTDB taxonomy): Bacteria > Bacillota > Clostridia > Lachnospirales > Lachnospiraceae > Eubacterium_F. The sequence continues at coordinate 9,167 of CAOKDX010000029.1, forward strand.
GCTTCAATGTACCTTCCATATTCTGACGAGCATAAAATGAATAAAAATGACTGAGAACAATATCCCTTAATTCTTCCTTTATCCTGTTCTTTTCAGCCTCCGTCATCCGTTTTACTTCTCCTTCCACTAATGTTACCTCCTTAGTTGTCCCTGTTTCTCTCCTATCTGTCCCATTTGTCACATAGCGCATTGATCTGATCTGTAAACTTAGCTGTGTCCTTATTGCTGAGCCCCTCATTCCTCCGGATCACCGAGAGCAGTCTCTGCCCGGCAGTCAGCAGTCTCTGGAACATATCACCGGCACGCTTCGATGCCGCCGACTTCTTCTTCAGCACTACGGGTTCCGCCATCTTCACGAATTCACCCCTCAGCAGATCAAATATAGTTCCGCTGTAGGGCGCAGACGCAATATAACCGGAATCCTCCAGAGTCCTGGTAAATTCTGAGCACACCTTGTCTTCCCCATGCACGACAAATACATGTTTCGGCGGTCTCTCTGTAAAATTATTCACCCATTTCAGCAGCCCATTCTTATCGGCATGACCGCTGATGCCTGCCAGTCTCACAATCTTTGCCCGGATCTCCACAGTCTCACCAAAAAGCCGGACAGAATCCGCGCCTTCCAGTATGGAACGCCCCAATGTACCCCTGGTCTGGTAACCGGCAAACACAATGGTGCTGTCTGCCCTCCATAGATTGTGCTTGAGGTGGTGTCGGATACGCCCCGCCTCACACATGCCGGACGCCGAGAGTATCACCTTTGGCTGCATATCGAAATTGATGGCTTTGCTGTCGTCACTTGTAATAGAAAGCTTCAGGCCGGGGAAACCGATGGGATTGATCCCTTTCGCCACCAATGCCTTCGCCTCGTCGTCAAAACACTCATTGACATTCTTCCCAAAAATATTTGTCGCCTCTACGGCGAGAGGGCTGTCAACATAAACTTCAAAATCCGGATTTTTTGTCACAAGCCCCTGTTCCTTGATCTGCCTGAGAAAATACAGAAGCTCCTGCGTCCTCCCAACGGCAAAGGAAGGAATCACCACATTCCCGCCCCGCTCAAAGGTATCCTGAATAATACCGGCAAGCTCTCCCGTATAATCCGGCGTCTCCTCTCCATGGATCCGGTCGCCATAAGTGGACTCCATCACAACATAATCCGCCGCCTTCGTATAAACCGGATCCCTCAGAATCGGCTTGTTTGTATTTCCAAGATCCCCAGAAAATACAATAGTCCGCTCCTCGCCGTCCTCCCTGGCAAATACTTCGATGGAAGACGAGCCCAGCAGATGTCCCACATCCGTAAAACGAACCGTCACCTCGTCACAGATATGTATCAGGCTGTCATAGGCACAAGGTATCAGCAGGCGAATCGCTCCCACGGCATCCTCCATCGTATACAGCGGCTCATAAGACGCTCCGCCGGAGCGCTGGGCCTTGCGGTTTCTCCACTCCGCTTCAAACTGCTGGATATGGGCACTGTCCCGCAGCATAATCTGACTGAGATCAACAGTGGCCTTTGTGGCATATACCTGTCCCCGGAAGCCTCTTGCATACAGCATCGGCAAAAGCCCCGTATGATCAATATGGGCATGTGTCAGAAGGATAAAATCAAGCTCTGATGGATTCACCGGAATCTCCTGATTTTCAAATATATCCTGTCCCTGTTCCATACCGATGTCCACACAAAAACGTTTCCCGCCAACTGACATAAAATGGCAGCTTCCCGTCACCTCATGATCTGCCCCGATAAACTCCAATACCATAGGCACCCCTCCTCATCTTCTGTGCCAGAAAATACCATTCCCCCATATTATTCCCCGGCACCGTTTCCCAAAGCGGCCTTCCGCCATTGCTGATTTCATTATACTTGATTTCTCATAATTTGGCAAGAACGCATTGAACCATATCCCCGAATTTGTTATAATATAGAATATTTCTATAATCCAGCTCAGCCCGAAGCAATTCAAACAAATGCTGCCGGGCTGCAAATAAAGGAGTGACGCATATACGATGAATAATAAACGAGTGGTAGTTGCCCTGGGCCGCAATGCCTTTGGGGAAACCTTCCCGGAGCAACAAAAAAATGTCAAAAAAGCTGCCGAAGCCATTGCTGATCTGGCAGAACAGAGGTTTGAGATTGCCATAACCCACAGCAATGGCCCCCAGGTTGGCATGATCCAGACCGCCATGACAGAATTTGCCCGTCTGGACAGCCGTTATACGGTGGCACCCATGTCCCTGTGCGGCGCCATGAGCCAGGGTTATATCGGCTTTGATCTGCAGAATGCCATCCGCACGGAGCTTCTGGACAGGGGAATCTTTAAGCCTGTCTCCACGGTAATCACGCAGGTCCGGGTGGATCCTTTTGACAGGGCATTCCAGCACCCCACAAAGGTTATTGGCCGTGTTATGACAAAAGAGGAAGCAGAGTCGGAAGAAGAAAAGGGAAATTATGTGACAGCGGACGGCGATGGCTACCGCCGTATCATCGCCTCTCCACGGCCCGTGGATATCTACGAGATTGACGCCATCTCCGCTCTCCTTGATGCCGGCCAGCTGGTGATCGCAGCGGGCGGCGGCGGTATCCCGGTTATGGAGCAGGGCACAAACCTAAAAGGGGCCAGCGCCGTAATAGAGAAAGATTACACTGCTGCCAAGCTGGCAGATATGCTGGATGCCACCTACCTTCTGATCCTCACATCAAAGGATCAGATCATCACAGAGGATGGCGGCCAGCCCATTGGAAATATCAGTGCGGCAGATGCCATCCGCTTAATTGACGAGGGACATTTTGACCCGCTTACCACCCTGCCCAAGATGGACGCCGGCGTGGCTTTTGTATCCTCCGGTGAGGGACGGACTGCCATTATCACGAGACTTGAAAATGCTTATCAGGGAATGAAGGAACGGATGGGAACGATTATAAAAAAATCCTAATCTTCCCCATCCCATTCACCCATACGGATTTTCCCAATGTCAAAAGTCCCATTTCCCGCACATTCTGCCCGGGAAGTGGGACTTTTTCCACTTGATATCCTGTTTCTGTTATTTTACAGTCACTTTGACCTTCTTAAAAATTCCGTTCTCCGCATAGACGTAAACGTAGCACGTTCCTTTTTTCTTACCCTTAATTACGCCCTTCTTACTGACGGTCGCAATCTTGTTGCTGGTGCTCTCATATGAAATCTTTCTGTGGTTCGGAAGCTTCTTCTTTGCGCTTACTTTCACAATCTTCGATTTGATTTTGAATTTTTTTCCTTTTTTGATCTTTACCTTGCCCTTGTTTACTTTTACGGTCTTTGCGTTGGTCTTCTTCCCTCCCAGCGTCACCTCATGGACAGTCTTGGACGCGGCAACTGTATATTTCTTTCCGTCGACGTTCCTGTAGGCTTTGACTATGATCTTGTATGCGGTTCCTTTTTTCAGCTTTTTATATGTGCAACGGGTCGTTCCTGCTTTCGTAATGGTTTTCACCAGCTTGTACTTGTTGTTCTTCCCGCACTTGGCTGCATAGATCTGGTAGCCGCTTGCCCCCTTTACTCTGTTCCACTTGACGGTGATGCTGTTCTTATTCGCCTTTGCCGCCTTCACCTGAAGTTTGGAGAAAGAGGATCCTTTGACATCTCCCTCGGAGTTCTGGTTTATAATGTCCTTGTCGGTCAGAAGGAGGACATTCATGTCAATGCCGAGCTCCTGTGCCATCTGCTGTAACTTTTTGGCTGTCTCCACAGGGACATTCAGCTCTTTTGCGATTTTGTTCACTTCTTCCTTCTGTTCTGGTGTCAGACCACTCAGAACATCTCCCGGCTTGGTGCCGCCCGGAGTGTTCCCTCCCGGATTATTTCCTCCTGGGGTATTACCACCTGGGTTGTTCCCTCCTGGATTGTCTCCTCCTGGATTGTTCCCTCCTGGGTTGTTTCCTCCCGGATTGTTTCCTCCTGGCGTTTCTCCTCCCGGTGCCGGACTGCTTCCGCTGGTGATTCCCTCAGGATCTGTTCCCATACCCCCGATGCCTGTCAGGTCTTTGTTGATCTCATCGGTTTTCTGGTAATAGTTTCCGGTGATACCTGCCGGATCTGTGTTTTCATTTTTTCCGATCACAGCTCCGGTAGTCTGCTTGTTCTCTCCGCTGACATCCCCGCTGTTTATATTATCTTTAACCTTTCCCTCTATTCCATTGGTTCCGGTGATGCCTCCGACGTTTTCTTTTCCAGTAACACTTCCTTTGTTCGTGCATCCTGTGACTGTGCCTTCATTCTTTCCGGCAATACCGCCTACGTTATCCTGTCCTTTCACCGTGACATCTGCAGTACAGTCTTTGATGATACCATCCTTGGTGTTGGCTCCGGCGATGCCGCCAACATTACTTTTCCCAGTGACACTTCCTTCTACAATGAGCTTTTCTATGGTTCCCGCATTGACTCCGAACAGGCCCTGGTTATCCCCAGCCTGATCGTCTATATACAGGCCGCTTATGGTATGGCCTTCTCCTGAGATGGTTCCCTCAAACGGATACTTCCCGGTTCCGATCGGTGTCCATGGGTCGTCCTCTCCTCCCAGGCTTATGTCTCCGGTTATCTTAAAATACTTATCTTTGTAAGTGTTTCCTTTATTGACGCTGTCTCTCAGAGCCTCTAAATCCTTTTTGGATGCGATTATGTATGGGTCGTTTTCTGTACCGGACTGCTGTGTAAAATATTTATCCGGTATCGGGCCTGTTCCCGATGTGATCCCTGCGGGATCTGTCTCCATACCCCCGATGCCTGTCAGGTCTTTGTTGATCTCATCGGTTTTCTGGTAATAGTTTCCGGTGATACCTGCCGGATCTGTGTTTTCATTTTTTCCGATCACAGCTCCGGTAGTCTGCTTGTTCTCTCCGCTGACATCCCCGCTGTTTATATTATCTTTAACCTTTCCCTCTATTCCATTGGTTCCGGTGATGCCTCCGACGTTTTCTTTTCCAGTAACACTTCCTTTGTTCGTACATCCTGTGACAGTACCTTCATTCTTTCCGGCAATTTCGCCAACGCTACCCTGTCCTTCCACCGTGACATCCGCAGTGCAATCCCTGATCGTTCCGGCCTCCGTGTTGGTCCCGGCGATGCCGCCGACGTTATCTTTCCCTGCTTCCCTCTACAGTGAGGTTTTCAATGGTTCCTGCATTGACCCCGAAAAGCCCCTGGTTGTCTTTCGGCTCATCCCCGCTGATCTCTAAACCTTTTATGGTCTTTCCATCTCCATCAAAAGTTCCATTAAATGGATGTTCCTCTGTCCCGATCGGCGTCCATGACTTGTGATGTTGTATCATAATACTTGACACTTCCACTTCACGGATATATAAATAAAGA
>CAOKDX010000030.1 GCA_948467395.1 uncultured Clostridia bacterium
TCCGGAAGTCCGGCAGTCTGCCTGGCTTTGCCATAGGCTTGTCCTCCATTTTCTTCAAATTTCAAAAATGAAAAACAAGCCCGGCGGGGACCGGCACCTTTCTCTTCGTCCCTTAAAAAAGCAGACGCACAGATGAATCCATGATCTCATCTGTGCGCTCATTATTTGTTCATATAAGTCAAGAACTATTTGTTCATGATAGGATCCGCAATTCCCCTGGGCATGGCTGATGATTTTTTTAACCGGCTGCCACCAATCTCCGTATTACTGACAATGTGTTTCCCTGGGTAAATACCACCTTCAAAAATAAAATATAACAAAAATCCCCCTGACCCCAAAACAGAGCCGAGAGGGATTACAAAGCTGCAAATTGACGTACTGAAGTACCCGTCAAAGCACCGTTTTTTTCTTTGACAGGTTCCTTCCCTTCGCTATCTCTATATTAACAGACCGATCTAATGATTATATCTCTCCAGTCTATACATAACATAAAATTTTTGCCTTACTTTCCGCGGCTATGGACTTATGAAAAAACAGAGGAGCTCTGCTGATCCCTGCAGTTCTCCCCTGTTTATCTCATGCCTCAAATTTATAACCGCTGTTTACCACAGTTTTTATATACCCATCTTTCGGATTCTCCTGATCAAGCTTTTTCCGTATATGACTGATCGTATTTGTCACAACGGCCTCACAGTTTTCAGCCGGTTGCTTCCACACCGCCTCGTAAATCTGCTTTTTTGTAAACACCCATCCGGGATGTTTCGCCAGATAGTAAAGTGTAAAAAACTCATAGTGACTGAATGGTATCTGTATTCCATCCTTATATACCGTCTGCTCTTTCAGATGAATCTCCAAGCCAGGAAAGAACAGAGCCTCCGGTTCTGCTTCGTTCTGCTGGATCTCCGTGTCTGTGAAAGACGCGAGGACCATCTCCGAAACATCCTCCGTTTCCTCTATTTCCCGTATGACAATCTCTATCTTTTTTATACCTCACCACCTGCCTTTTTATCACTGCTCTATTTCAGGACGACTCCGTTGACTGCCTCCACCAGGTCCACCACACTGGCTCTCGCCACAAATGCCACCGGTTCCCTGTCCACCACCGCGATACACTCATCTCCGTTATATCGGTATAATTGTATGGTGGTTTCCGGATAGTTGTCATTATCCATGCGGATCGTCAGGCTGATCTCCTCCTTCCCGTCAGGAATTTCATCCGTAAAGGTTTTCGCCCTCAGTCCCTTTATGGCACTTCGAATGTCTGCCAGATCCAGTTCTTCATCCTGATAGCGGTAAATCCTCTCGTCCTCTTTCTTGTCGGATGTAATGGTGTAGGTGTTTCCTTCCAGAAGGATCTGCAGCTCACTGACATCTTTAAAATCAGCCCAGAACATTTCCTGATGGCGCAGGGAATCATAACTCCTGTCCATAAGACTTTCGTATTCCTCTGTGGAAAGCTGATAGACAATCTGGGATTCCCCTGCCCTGGCATATGCTGTGATCTCTTTTTCCTCGGACTCCTCGTCCGTTTTCTCCTGGTTTTCCCTCTTTTCTGCCTTCTTTTCTTCTTCCGCCCGTTCTTTCGGGTCCCTGGCGATGTTCAGGACCAAGGATTCCGTTTTTTCTTCATCCGTCCCTTCCTCTGTTACTGTATAATCAACCGTAATGGACAGTTCCGGGGCATCCAGACCATAAGATGCCAGGTCATCTTCCGATACCTTGTAATTCACATAATCGTTCAGATCCAGGATTCTTATGGTATCCAGGTAACTCTTGACCCTGGCTGTGTCCAGAGGCAGACGCTCTTCCCCCTGCTCCATGAAATAGACATCCTCTTTCAGATAGCTATCGGTGCTGTCCTCCTCATAGATGATCCGTTCCGGCTCTTCTCCGGAAAATGATATGTTTTGAAAGGCTCTCTTATTTACCCAGCAGATTCTCTATCACGTCATCTTCCTTATCCGACTGCACGATCCAGTAGATGGTCACATCCTGATCCAGGGCATTTACCACCACTTTTGTATTGCTGGTGACAGAATACAGCTTTGTGGAGCTGATGTCATGCTGCGTCACATTTTTAGGCAGCGCGGACACCAGAGTGTTTACCGCCACCAGTATGGCAAGCACAATGGCTGTAATGACCAGTGAATAAGCCCCTCCCTGTAGGGCGGTACGGTTTTTTAAAGTCTCTTTCTTTATCAGTTGTACCTCTTCTTTCCAGCGACTGCACAGCCAGAAATAAGAAAAAGGCAATCACAGATACATAGTATACAATAGCAGTCAAATCAAACACACCGGACACAAAAGTATAAAACCGTTCAAAAAGGGACAGCTTTTTCATGATGTCCGGCAGAAGGCCCTCAAATACGGCACTGTTTACGAAATATGTAATCCCCACAGCGGCGATCAGGACAATGGCCGTCCCATATGCCAGGTGCTCATTCTTTGTCAGGTAACGGACCAGCAGCCCCAGAAGGCAGCTAAGGACGCACAGGGCCGCCGCGGAACCAAACGCTGTTGCTGATATATGTTCCGCCAGGGACAACTGTGCGGCCGTCTTCCTACACGCCGGATGTTTCCTTTTTCTGGTTTTTGTAGAGTTCCATAAGTTCCATAATAAATGTTTTAGACATTTCCGCACCCATCAGCTGATCTTCCGCATGAGTCATCAACAGGCTGATTCTGGGCTCCTGAACTTCCATCTCTTCCTGCAAAAGTCCTCCGTGCCCGTGGTGCGCCTGCACAAAGCTTTTGTCACCCTCTTTTATTTTCTCATCCGCCTGTAAGAAATCCCCCGTCTTGGCAAAATGAAGCGCTTCCAGATAGCAGGATTTTGCCAGACCGGAATAGGAAATGATCTCCATGGCCGTCTCAGAAATCTTCTCTATGTCTACCATAATACCATCCCTATCCTTCCATAAGGCCGACAGCAAAATCCAGCGCTTTATCTCCGTCTGCCATGGCATAGACTCTTGGTTCTACACTTGCCACCGGAATCCCGAGCTGCGTTTTAATATTTGCAACTGCATAAACGAGCTGAGGCCCTACCAGGCACACATCCCATTTTCCTTTTTCGTCGCGGATATCCGCATTGGCAACCGCCGCAATCGTCAGATCTATTCCGCGTCTTTGTGCAGCCTCACGGATTCTTTTCATAAGGATCGAACTGGACATTCCCAGATTACAACATATCAATATTTTCATATTCTGCTCCTTTCAGATAATTGTCTGTTTCAAATTCTTACTTCAGTTCCGGCCAGTATGCTTTGTTCGCCTCAATCAGGTCATCCAGAATCAGCTTTGCCACCTTTGCACTCGGCACAGTTTTGGAAAGCGTCAGTGCCTGCCACAGCTTGTGGTAGCTTTTTTCCATCCATGCATCCACCACCAGCTTTTCCACAGCCACCTGCTCTTCCATCAGTCCTTTCTGGAAGGTCGGAATCTTTCCTACACTGAGCGGCTCATATCCGTCTTTTCCTACAATACAGGGAATCTCAACCATAGCATCTGACGGGAAATTTTCGATTGCCCCATTGTTCTCTACGATCAGGAGCATCCGTTCATGTGTATTAAATGCAAGGGCTGTAGCCAGATCTACGATAAACAGGGCATGAATGCCAATCTCCAGTTTCGTATCCTTTGCCGTTCCTGACGCTTCGATCTTCGCGCATTCCCCAAATACCCGCTTTTCTCTCCCGTCGAGCACCTGATTGGTCCTTGTATAATTGGGATCCGTATGCGCCACCATATCATCCGGATACAGATAATACTGGAGATAGGAATTGGGTACCAGCGTCGGGTCTACCGCAGCCAGATCCTTCATCTTCAGGGCCGTTGCCCGCCAGCTTGCATCCGTATAATCTTCATCCGTGGAGTCCAGCGGGCAGTTTCCATGTTCCAGGATATGATCTATCAGGCGTCCCAGGTATTCCCTTCCGTCTTTATCTTTGATTGAACTCCACCATCCGAAATGATTCAGCCCAAAGTAACGCACGTCCATTTCTTTCCTGTTCTTAAATCCCAGAATTTTGGCAAAGTTCTGTTCCAGGCCAATAGGCATATCACAGATATTGATGACCCGTGAATTCGGACGCAATCTTCGGGTGGCTTCCGCCACAATCGCTGCCGGATTGGAATAATTCAGCATCCAGCAATCCGGAGAATATTTTTCCATATAGTCAATATTTTCCAGCACTCCTGCAATTGAACGCATCCCATATGCGATTCCTCCCGGCCCGCAGGTTTCCTGACCCACAACTCCATATTTCAGCGGGATTTTTTCGTCCAGCTCTCGCATCTGCAGTTTTCCCACCCGGATATGTGCCAGACAGAAATCCACATCCGTATATGCCGTTTTGGGATCTGTCGTTGCCAGATATTCAATAGACGGATCTTTCTCCTTTACAAGAATTTCACATGCCTTCGCCACCTTATCCTGACGCTCTTCATCATTATCATACAGTTTAATGGAACGCAGCGGCAGACGGTCCAGGTTGTCCAGAAGCATCAGAATGATCTCTGGTGTATAAGTGCTTCCGCCTCCTGCAATCACAATTGAAAATTTTGTCTTCATAGTTTTCTTTCCCTTTCTTTTCTTTTATTTGTCAATCATTCTGTCCTCTTTTGCTGTTTTACCAGAATTCCACGCAATTTGATATCTGAACAAGCGCGTCCAGCAGTTCTTCCTCTGTCTCCACTGCGGTCAGCTGTTTCCGGGCAGACTGTTCCAGTGCAATCTGACGGAAAAACTGGAACAGAATCCCGTCCTGCTCTGTCTGCGTCTTTTCGATCGCCAGCAGGAAGATCAGCTGGATCTCCTTGTCCTTCATTTTTACAGGCTTCTTAAGAATTGCTGCTCCCACCCCGTTTTTTCTGGCAAATGTAACCAACGGATGCGGAATCATAAACCAGTCTGCCACGGAGGTGGGATAATTGATTTCTCTCGAGAGCACATCGTCTACAAATTCTTCCAGATCATACAGATATCCTTCCGCCAGCAAAGCCTCGGATAATTCCCGGATCACCTGATCAAATTCCTTTTCCTCGCGGTAAATACGGATTGTCTTATTGTTAAAATGTGCCTTTACAGCCTCGCGGAACTGATAGTTCATACGTATCCTGTGAATCAGCGCATTCATCGCCCTCATCGTATAATGATCCGGAATTCCCTCAATCTTGTAAGTAGCAATCGTCGGATGAACCACAGCATCTCCTGTCGAAATAATCAGATCTATCGAATGAGCGCTCAGATAGATTTCCAGATTATGCTGCGGAATCATGGCATCCACCTGAAGCTGATTTTGAAAATTCGTTTCTATCCAGCGGCTGACAATCGAGCTGATACTGTATCTGCTGGAGCTGATAATAACTACTTTCAGCTTCTGATTCACATTTTCCAGAAAATGCTCAACAAAAATAGCAATATAGGATATCTCATCATCCTGAATATAGCAATTTTTATACCGGTATATGATCGGCACCATCAGCATGGATATCTCATAAGCGTACGGATATTGTATTTTGATATCATTTAAGATCGGATTCCGGACGCCATAGCCCGTCTCAAGCCTCCGCATCATATACTCGATATGGATCAGAATATTATCGTAAAAATGCCGGGACTGCCACAAATCAAAGTGATATTTTTCCATCACATCATGGCAGAAATCCTCCAGCACCAGCGTACTCAGACTGTTGATCGCTGTCCCCTTTGCAGGATTCGGCGTCAATTTGAAATTATAAAGCAATTCTCCAAGTATCTGACAATCTCCTTCACTCAATGCAAAGCTCTGTTTCTGCAGATATTTAAAAAAATCCCAGGTTTCCTGATCAGCTCTCCTCTCCCCTAGCAGTTCCCGCACCCTGTATCCCTGATTATTCCGAATCAGAGAAATGTACACCGCACTCACAATCATATACAGATTGGCATCCGATATTTGTACCGATCTGCTGTCAAAATATTCTTTGACCAGCCTGAGCATCCACTTATATTCCGTCAGATCAAACGCATGGTACAAAAGCATTTTCATCAGGGAATAATACTGTCCGATCTCACTCTGCGTCTCATTTTTTATAATGCGAAACAACATATGACGAAGAGCCCTCTCATCTGCATCCACTCGGAGCCGGTTTCCGTTCATAAGAAGATTTTCGCATTGATATTCAGAAAAAAGCTTTTTCTGAAACCGTAGAACCTCTTTATAAACCATGGATTCTGACAATCCCAGTTTTTCCCCCAGATCGAAGATATCCGTATGCCCCTTCTCCAGCACAATTCCCAGTATCAGAAACCCTCTTGCACCGGCGGTTTCCTCCGCCCGTTCACTGCCTTTCGTGAAAAAATATTTTCTCACATGATCCATACGGGATGACTTGATAAAGTATCCCTTCTGCCGGGACGCTTCAATCAGACCGCCGTTTTTCCATTCATGATTGATCTCTGCAATCTCGTTTCGGATAGTACGGACCGACACTCCCAGAGATTCTGACAATTTTCTTCCTGTCACTCCGGACACATTATTTAATAAAATTTCCAGTATCCTGACCTGTCTTTCCGTAAACATCCAAAATCACCCTCTGTTCTTTCAGGCTTCCGCTTCCTGCTCCTTCTTTATCTCACTCGCCTCCATCATTTTAAAGAATGGATAGTAAATAATGGTCATGATTACCAGACCTGCAAGTGCCAGCACCACACATTTCCAGTCCAGCGTCATAATAAACGCAGCAACTCCGGGAGGAAGGAATCCGGGAGGCGCAGCAATTGGTTTCCCTACCAGTCCGCTGGTCATGGCAAAATAAGAAATCAGGGTAATGAGCATTGGTCCGAACACAAAAGGAATAAACATAAACGGGTTCAGTATAATCGGCATACCAAAGATAATCGGTTCATTGATCCCAAAGATAGAGGGTACAATTCCTGCCGTTCCTATGGCCTTTAATGATTTTGCCCTGGACCGCATCATCAGGATGACCAGACCAAGGGTAAGGCCTGAACCGGTCAGCTGAATAATACTGTAGTAAAATCCATAGGTAAAAATATGGGTTACCGGCAGTCCGGCCGCAAAATTCGCCACATTTTCCGCCTCATACGCAATTGCAAAAGAAGCCCATACTGCAGAAGTAATCGACGGCCCGTGCAGTCCGAAAAACCACAAAAACTGTGTCAAAAATACTACAATCAGAAGCGCTGGCAGTGTGTCCATGGTACTGATTGCAGGAGCCAGAAGTCCCATAACAAATGCCGGGAATACTTTACCGCCGATTCCAAGCGACAGATTCGCAATGATAACCGCAAGCACGGCGTTCATAACCAGCGGAAGCAGCGCTCCGAAGCTTTCTCCAACCATAACCGGAACACTGTCCGGCAACCGGATTGTCAGCTTCTTCTCCATCATAAACCGTGTCACTTCCACACTCAGAATTGCGGACACCATACTGGTAAAAAGACCGGATGCACCCAGATAAGAAATATCCAGTCCCCCTTCTATAACCAGTCCACTTAAAATCAGATGCACCATAATCGCCGTAACACCTGTCTGATTCGTATAGATTCCATAGCTTTTTGCCAGTGCAGCCGCGATAAAAAACGCAGCATAAATGGATATTATATCACTGGTGAATTTCCCCGCGTAAGTAAAGACTCCCATATACCTGTTCAAAAATTCATAGATTGCTCCGCTCCCCAAAAGGTTGGCAATTGCCAGAGGCAGCAAACTGACGGACCCGACAATGATGATCGGAATCACCGCAATCATACCATCCTTGATCGCCTGGAGATGTTTCTGCTGTTCCAGCCGATTAGCAACAGGCATCATATACTTCATCAATGTGTCCTGAAACTTTGAATTCATAACTCTTCTCCTTTTTGTAATTTGCAATCCCACGTCGACAATGATCTTGTTGTATTTCAGTATAGAGAACAGCCGTACGAAAAACAAATCACGTTTTTCCTATCTCTCAGGCAGCTTAAAACTCCATTTCCGATCGCTTAGGAAATCCATTTTTACATTTCAACTGAAAAAAATCAAAGAAATAACCGGAAACGATCCCCGTAATTCCGAAGACCGCTTCCGGCTGGGACCGGTGTTGAATCTGTATCATTCTACTGCATCAGAACAGTGATACAAAATGGAGACATTTCTTTTATGACCTGCAGACCAGCAGCCTGTCTTTTTCGGTTACCAGTTTCGGCAGCTCTGCTTTTACTTCTGCAAAGCTGTCAGAATTCAAAATCAACACAGGTGTTACCACCGGATATCCTGCTTCTTTGATCTTTTCAAAATCCACGACTGCGATCAGATCTCCTCTTTTCACTTTATCTCCCGGTTTCACTTTAATATCAAAGTGCTCTCCTTCCAATTTTACAGTGTCAAGCCCCATATGGATCATCACTTCCACTCCGTCATCACTGGTAAAAGCCACTGCGTGTTTTGTATCGGCTACCATAACGACTTCTCCGTCCACCGGTGCATATACTTCAGGCGCTTCCGGAATTACAGCGACACCCTGACCAAGAGCTCCTGATGAAAACACCTCATCTTCTACTTCACCCAGCAGAATCATTTTTCCTTTTAGCGGAGAGTAAACATCCTTTTCTCCCACAGTTTGCCCAGTCGAAGCCTCTTCTACAGGGTCTTCATCTTTATATCCGATCGTCCAAGTCAGAATCGCCGCCCCTACAAATGCTACCAGACAAGCTACAAGAAACATGACGAATCCTTTACCAACCCAGCAGGGAAGCGTTAAAAGTCCCGGAATCGGTGCTCCAATCCCTGCTGCTCCGGAAAATGCTGCGATTACAGCACCAACTGCACCAGAGAACATTGCCATATAAAACGGCTTTTTATATTTCAAAGTAACACCATAGATCGCCGGTTCTGTGATTCCAAATATTCCGGATAAAGCGGCAGGGCCTGCAACTGATTTTACTTCCTGTTTTCTTGTTTTTAAAAATACGCCGAGTGCCGCTCCTGCCTGACTGAAAATAGCTGGGGCAACAAGGGAACTTAAGCTGTCCGCCCCATAAAGTGACACATTATTTAGCATGATGGGAACAAATGTCCAGTGTACACCAAAGATCACAAGCACTTCCCAAAACGCTCCCACGATAATGCCTGCTACCACCGGAACATCTGCGATCATTTCATATGCCGCCGCAAGCCCATTCGCTGCAATTGTCAGAACCGGGCCAATAACAAGCAGAGATAGCGGAGTCATAATCACCAGAGCAACACAGGGCATCATAAAAGAATATACAGCCTCCGGAATGATTCTTTTCAATAATTTTTCTACCTTACTTAAAATAAAGACGGAAATGATGACAGGAAGCACCGTTCCATGATAGTTTAAAAGAACCAGCGGAATCCCTAGAAACGTCAGTTCTGCACCGCTTCCAATTGCTGTAATCAAATTGGGGTATACCAGAGAACCTGCCAGCGTAACTGCAAGAAACTGATTCGCCCCAAACCGTTTCGCACTGGAAAATGCCAGAAGAAACGGCATAAATACAAAGAATGCATCTGCCGCTGCATACAGCACAAGATAAGTTCCGCTGTCTGTACTCATTCCAACAGAAACTGCAATCGCCAAAATCCCTTTTAACACGCCACTTCCACACATAACCATCAGGACAGGGGTAAAGATTGCCGCTACCGTTGCAATAAATGCGTCAAATATATTTTTATGTTCTTCACTTCCTGTATTTTCCTGTCCCGTCGCCAGATTTTTATGGCTCTTTAAAATTTCTTCATAGACAAGGGACACTTTATTCCCGATTACAATCTGAAACTGACCGCCAGATTCCAGCGTCTTAATCACTCCTTCTGTCCGTTCCAGTTGCACAGAGTCTACCATATCTGTATTTTTCAGTCGAAACCTCAATCTGGTGGCACAATGCGCCACATCAATCACATTATCTGGCCCTCCAATATATTTCATAATCTCCGAAGCCATTTTCGAGAAATCTTTAGCCATTTTTTGTCTCCTTTCTTCAATCCAGCTCTTTTCCATTAGATGCAATCACCCGCTGATACCAGTGAAATGATTTCTTTTTTGATCTCTTCAAGCTGCCCTCTCCTTTGTTATCCCTGTCCACATAGATAAACCCATACCTTTTCTGTATCTCCCCGGTTCCGTTAGAGATTAGATCAATACATCCCCAACTGGTATATCCCCACAGTTCAACACCATCTTCCTCCACCGCCTTTATCATTTCTCTGATATGGTTTCTTAAATAATCAATTCTATAATCATCCTGTATATATCCGTTCTCGTCCGGAATATCATTGGCGCCAAAACCATTTTCTACAATAAAAAGCGGTTTCTGATAACGATCATATAATACATTCAATGTAATTCGAAGTCCCAGCGGGTCAATGGGCCATCCCCATTCACTTTCCTTCAGATAAGGATTTCGCAGAGTAGGGAATACATTTCCTTCTGTTGTGTCCTTTTTACTGCCGTCTGCACTACTTACACGGGAGTTATAATAGGAAAAACTAACAAAATCTACTGTATGTTCCTTAAGCAGCTTTTTATCCCCTTCTGCAAATGGAATATGAATTCCCTCCCGCTCATACTTTTTCAATAGATAAGAAGGATAATTGCCCCTGACCTGTACATCAATCAGAGAATAGCCGTCTCTGTCATCGCAAACCGCCTGCCAGTAATCTTCCGGTCTGCAAGACTCTGGATAATAGGGTCCCGCTGCCAGCATACATCCGATTTTGTTCTGCGGATTGATTTCATGCCCTCTTTTTGTCGCCAGAGCGCTTGCAACCAGCTCATAATGAGCCGCATCTGCAATCACCTGTTTTTCATTCTCTTCCTCTTCAAAGTAGATACCTGCAGCACAAAATGGCAGATGATGAATCATATTGATTTCATTGAATGTGATCCAGTATGTAACCAAGTCTCTGAACCGTGTAAAGAGCGTCACCGCCAGTTTTTCATAAAATGAAATCATTCTCCGGTTCTTCCATCCTCCATACTTCTGAACCAGTCCGATGGGACAGTCAAAATGTGAGATCGTAACCAATGGTTCTATCCCATATCTTCGACATTCTCGAAACACTTTTTCGTAAAAGGAAAGCCCCTCTTCATTCGGCTGTTCTTCGTCTCCATTGGGAAATATCCTCGTCCAGCTGACAGACATACGAAATACCGTAAATCCCATTTCTGCAAACAGGGCGATATCCTCCTTATAATGATGATAAAAATCAACTGCATCCTGCGCTGGATAAAAATGCCCATCGTCAAACTGTAGCCTTTTCATTTTACCGGAAGCAATGGCAAAACGGTCTTCTCCCACAGGGAGTAGATCAATATTTGCAATTCCTCTTCCGCCTTCCCTGTAACCTCCTTCGCACTGATTCGCCGCCGTTGCTCCGCCCCAAAAAAAATGCTCTGGTAAACTCATCTGTAAACCTCCTTTTTGGATTTGATAAATTTATCATAGCATTTTAAAATGATACATATGAGATAGTTTCCATTTTGGAAACTACTGTTTTCCAGGCTGACATTTCTTAAGTTCAGCAATTATAATATCAATTACGAAACGTACTGCATATTCATTGAGCGTTCCATCCCCTGTTGGTACAATCAACTTATTTTGGGGAAAAACAATATCTTGATTACATGTAATTACCCATGTTTCATTAGACATGCCAAGAATCTTTCTGATAACATTTTTATTAAACAAAAAGCTTCTCCCATTGATGCTGATAAGCAATATCATAATATCTTTATCATAGCAGAAATTCCTGGAAAAATCGGTATTGTTGATCCCGATCGGCATCGTCAGATTCCCCAATTCAATCTGCAGAATCTGACAGAGCGAGCGGGCTTCTCCCTGTGCAAAAAGATAGATTTCTTTATGCTGTAAAATGCTTCCGATCAGTTGATTCAGCTTTTTGTAATCCAGCTTTTTTTCTATGAACTGCAGCATTTTCCTGTATTGATCGGTAAACGCAGCCACATTTTTTTCCAGATTAAGCTCACGACGAAAGATCTGCTTCTTTTGTATCTGCGCCTCCAGATACTCAATACAGGCATCTTTAAAATCAAAATAACTTTCATAACCAAGCTTTTTTACAAATTTAGAAATCTGCCCTTTTGACACAAAACAGGCTTCCGCAACCTCACCGATGGAACGGACAGGAATCTCTTTCATATTTTTCTTTATGTAGTCGCTGATCACATATGCAGAATCGTTGCAGTTATAAGAATTCAATATATCGTTCAGTTTGCTGTCTATCATTATAATCCCCTGTTTTCAGTCTTTTCCCGCACGCAGCCTTTATAAAATATCATTCTGATCTACAAACCATATAACGATCATTGTATGAAATAACGATACAGTTTCAAATACTAAAATATCTGCTTTGAATATTTCTTTTGTTCACTCTTCATTTCCCGAATCATAGTTCTAAGGATTGATACGGTAATGGAACAACAATTTCTTCAACCATACTCCGGAGTTTCTGGTACTAAAGCAACTGTTCCAGAATAGAATGCCCCACCGTTCCCGCTGGCATCTGCACTTCAAAATTTTCTGCTATGGCAGCACCTATGACCGCAAAAGTATCCACATCATCCATACGTCCACTTCTCCGCATTTTTCTTGAATAAGCAATAAATGGCACATATTCTCTACTGTCGGCTACAAATTGCGGATTGTCAAAATATTCTGCAATTTATTTACAGCGTTTTGGATCTCCCGAAAGAATCACATAACGCCCAATATATATCTCCTACCTATGCATGATATTGTTTGTTCTCATTTTCTAAATAGTACCCACTGCGATCCGTTTACATTTAATATGGAATGCAGCAGCGGGGAATCGAATATGCCCGTTCGTTAAGTGTCAGTAGTAATAATTTTCCCACGTTACCACCTCCCAGTATGCAGTTGTCTTTCTAATTGCATTTTATTGTTCTGTGATAAATAAAAAATGAAATAATTGCTGTTATAAATTCAGCCACCCAAAAAGCATTCCATACGCCGACTGCGCCAAAAAGTTTGC
>CAOKDX010000031.1 GCA_948467395.1 uncultured Clostridia bacterium
ACCACGACAACGGCGGTGCGTCTGCTACTTGATAGGGCGGCTGATGTGGAGGAGGCGGTGGAACTGCTTTCCCAGTATGACATGCACGCATCGGCGGGAATGATGGTGCATTTTGCCCTTGCCGATGCGGAAGGACATTCTGTGGTTGTAGAATATATTGACAATGAGATGGTGGTAACAGAAACGCCGGTTGTCACAAATTATTATCTGTCTCCCGGCGAAAAGTACGGCATTGGAACAGAAGAATCCAAAATCCGGTATGCCATGCTGAAGGACCTGCTGCAGAGCGATTCCTCATATAGTATGGATAGGATACGGGATGCCCTTGACAGTGTGAGCAAGCACAATTTTGATTCCGAGTTTGCCTCTACGGAATGGAGCATTGTCTATAACCAGAGTACCGGGGAGGTGCGCTATTATCACAGGGAAAACTATGAGAAATATTACTCATTTATGGCAAATATGTAGTGGTAAGAAAATAAGTCAGATAGAATAGAAACAGTATTTTGTTCAGGAGAGAAAATTATGGTAAAATGTCTGAAAACAGTAATTTGTATCTTGTTTTTGATTTCGCTCTCTGCCTGCGGGGCGAATCAGGAACATACCGCTAATTCAGATACAGAGGCAACGCCTGAGAAGCAGGAATATGATTTGCAGACAGAGAAGGCGGCTGCAAGTATACCTTCTCAGAAGGAGATGTCTCAAGAGATGGATTTAGAAGAAAAAAAGGATGCCGTTTTACAAATTCAGGTACAGGATGGTAATCATACTATTATATTTGAACTGAATGACAGTCCGGCCGCCCGTTCATTGTATGACCAGTTGCCGCTGACGGTTGAGGTTCAGGATTACAGTACCAATGAGAAAATATTTTATCCGCCAGAAAATCTGGATACTGAAAATGCGGTAGAAGGCGGCGGACCGGCAGGCAGCCTGGCATATTTTTCTCCTTGGGGAAATGTGGTAATGTATTACAGCGACTATGGTCCGTACAATGGTCTTTATCATCTGGGAAATGCAGTGTCCGGCAGTGAGTGGATTGCTGAATTGACGGGCACGCTGGAGATACAGAAATTTGTGGAAACATAGACATCATGTTGGGAATTAAGATAGTAGTTTGAGGACTTGAAGACTACCGGTTTTGCATGGATCGCAGATAAAGAGCTGTTGACCTTGTGAAACCGGTATTTTGTATGGACAGATAAGAGATCATATGAATTTGTCACATCAGTAGCGTTTTTACGAATACGAATTTTGTGTGATTGATGTCAGTTGGTTAATGCAACTGAATATTTATAGAAAAATTCTAGTCAAATACATAATATATAAGTATTTGCTATTTACATACTATCTTGTTAAGATAAATCCAGAAACATAAAACAAAAAGTAATTGAGAAATCTGCAAGAATTCATTTAGAAATTGTTTATCTTTCTGTTAGGTGGATGTTATCTGGGGCAGTTAAAGTATAGCTCATAAGATACACATGGTTACAGCCGCAGAAAAGGAAGTGAAAAAGGTGAAAAGAGATTTTTTGATATGTCTGCTTTTGATACTGGGGGTGGCGGGGTTGCTGTCAGGATGCGGAGAAGGTTCCGGTAAGCAGACAGAAACGAAGAACTACAGTGAAGAAAGCCATGTAGAGGAAGAAAGTACAGTAAGAGAAGAAAACGGAAAAGAAAGCAGGGATAAAAACGCAGTCCGGGTTACTCCGGCTTCTGAAATCACGGAATTGGAAACAGGATTGTCAATGGTCCGGTACGAAGGGGAGTATGGCTTTGACACATTCTTAGAGCAGGGAGGAGCCGCCTCTGACGGAGACGTTGCGACGTATATCACTTCACTGCTGGCACAGGAAATTCAAATGGAAGGAGCTCCTTTCGGATGCAGTACCCTTTCGGTGGAAAATCAGGATGGCGGATACCTGTTCGGAAGAAATTTTGACTGGAATGCCTGTAATGGATTGATTGTCAGTGCCAAGCCGGAAAACGGCTACGTTTCCGTATCAACCGTCAGTATGGACTTTATTCATGCCGGAGGGCTCGACATTTCACAGTTGCCGGATTCCGTGCAGGCTTTGGTTTCCTTATATGCGCCACTGGATGGAATGAATGAAAAAGGGCTGGCGGTTTCCGTGAACATGATCCAGGATTCCGTAAGTATCAATCAGGACACAGGAAAGCCAGACCTCACAACTACTACAGCAATCCGGCTGCTGCTTGACAAGGCAGCTGATGTGGAGGAAGCGCTGGAACTTTTGCGGCAATATGATTTTCACAGTTCCATGGGAATGATGGTGCATCTGGCCTTGGCGGACGCGGACGGTAGGAGCGTGGCCGTGGAATATGTAGACAATGAGATGATTGTTATCGAAACACCGGTTGTTACCAACTTTTACTTGGCGGATGGAGAGAAGCAGGGAATCGGAACCGCCCAGTCCCATACCCGGTATGAAATCTTTACCCGGACACTGGAAGAACGAGGAGCGATGACAGAAACAGAAGTGCGGGACGCGTTGGACAGTGTGAGCAAGGACAATTTTGGTGAATTTGAATCAACCGAGTGGAGTATTGTGATGAATCAGGAAACAAAGGAGCTGATTTATTACCACAGGGAAAATTATGAAACGGCATATGTCATTTTGGTAGAGTAGATGAATCCACGCAGCAATCTTGACAGGAGGAAGGAAATGAATTACATAAAGATTTTAATGGACTTATACAGACTGAAAAAGAATGTGAAGTTAAGTGCGAAAAAGATGCATTCCATGCAGGACAAAAAACTGCGGAGGCTTCTTAGATTCACATGGGAACATTCCGCTTATTACAGGGCAGCTTTTGAGGATGCGGGAATTACGAAAGAACAGTTGGATACATTGCCTCTTTCCTGCTTTCCGGCCATCGACAAGCAGGTGCTTTTGGAGCATTTCGATGAACTGGTCACAGTGCCTGATTTAAAACAGGAAGACTTACGGAAATTTGACGCAGAAGAGGACACAGACCGAAAGCCCTATCAGGGAAAGTACCATGTGGTTCATTCTTCCGGCAGCACCGGAAAACCCGGATATTTTGTGTATGATGAAGATGCCTGGAATCAGATGCTTCTGGGTATCATCCGGGCAGCTCTGTGGGATA
The DNA here is from genome assembly GCA_948467395.1 of uncultured Clostridia bacterium. Lineage (GTDB taxonomy): Bacteria > Bacillota > Clostridia > Lachnospirales > Lachnospiraceae > Eubacterium_F. The sequence goes on from CAOKDX010000031.1 coordinate 3,133, forward strand.
TGTCCATGCCCCAGATTTTAAAACTCCTGATGAAACGCCCCAGAATTGTCTATATCGCTGCCACAGACGGAAGGTACGGCGGTGCTATGGCAGTGGGGGACGGAATCGATGGGGTAGGAGCAGAGCAGATGTATCTGGATATCAAGACACCGGTTGCCGAATGGATCAGACAGATTAGAGAGTTCCGGCCCAATATTGTGATCGGGTATCCGTCCGCCATTAAGATTCTGGCGCAGCTTATGGAAAAGGGGGATGTTGCCATAGAGGCTAGGAGGGTAATCTCCTGTGGAGAGCCGTTGGGTGAGGCTTTGCGGAAGCATCTGGAGAAGGTATTTCAGACACCGATTGTAAATATCTACGGTGCCAGTGAGTCTTTGGCTCTGGGGGTGGAGACCAATCTGGGAAAAGGAATGTTCCTTTTTGATGATCTGAACCTGATTGAAGTGGAAAACGGAGTGATGTATCTGACCTGCCTGTATAATTACGCACAGCCCTTGATCCGCTACCGACTTTCAGACCATCTGACATTGGAGGCTGCGAAGGAAGGAGAACTGCCGTTTATCAGGGCGGTGGGCCTGTTGGGGAGAAACGAAGATGTCCTGTGGTTTGAGGATGGAAAAGGGGAACGGGAATTTCTGCATCCCTTAGCCATTGAAGGGTTCTGTATTGAAGGACTGAAAGATTACCAGTTCCGGCAGACAACAAAGGATACCTTTGAAATGTATGCCGAAACAGACCGCAGCGCTTCCAGAGAATATATCCGGCAGGAGATGCTGCGTCAAATGCGGAAGATACTGAAAGAGAAAAAGCTGGAATATGTGCAGTTTTATGTAAACTTTGTGGATATGATCCTTCCAGATAAGAAAACTGGGAAAAAGCCTTTAATCTTAAAAGGAAAGGTGGCATGAGCAGTGTGGAAAATGTGATATTACAGGGAGAAAAAATCACCAGGATTTTTTATCAGGGAAAAACAGAGACAAAAGTCCTTGACGGAGTTGACATCAAAATATTTGAGAAAGATTTTACCGTCATTATGGGGCCTTCGGGAGCCGGAAAATCTACGCTTCTGTATATGCTTGGCGGCATGGATCATATAACCGGAGGCCGTGTGCTTTACCGGGATAAGGAAATCAGCGGCTTTTCGGAAAAAAAGATGGGGAGGCTGAGGGCAGAGGAGTTTGGGTTTGTATTCCAGCAGACCCATCTGGTGAGCAGCTTGACACTTTTGGAAAACGTGCTGGTGGCAGGATATGTAAGCAAAAAGGACAGCGCCGAAAAGGTAAGGGAGAGGGCGGAAAATCTCCTGCGGCAGATGGATGTGGCGGAAGCGAAGAATCGTCTGCCTTCTCAGGTATCCGGGGGCGAGGCACAAAGGGCAGCTATCGCCAGAGCCATGATTGGGAAGCCCGGCCTGCTGTTTGCTGATGAGCCGACAGGCGCGTTGAATCAGGCAAATACCCGTGAAGTTCTTGGCCTTCTGACCGATTTGAACCGGAAGGGCCAGAGCATCCTAATGGTGACCCATGACCTGCGGGCAGCCGCCAGAGGAAACAGGATTCTTTATCTGGAGGATGGAAAGATATGTGATGAGTTGGCTTTGGAGCCTTATAACGAAATGGAAGAAAAGCAGCGGGAAAGAGATGTAAGCCAGTGGCTTTCCGGATTACGTTGGTAAGAGGAGGCGAAAATGTTGGAAAATCAGATGATAATCCGGGCAGGAATGAAAAGGCATAAAGGAAGTCTTTTTGGAATCGCAATCCTTATGTTTCTGACGGCGCTTTCTTTGACAGCGGTGCTGATGATTGCTTTTGTAGGAAACAGCTACATCCGGGAGGAGATGGAGAGGGCGGGGTTCGGAGACCTTACCGCATGGACAGCCGATGTGCCGGATATGGAATTCCTGCTGGAAAGCATCCGGGGACAGGAAGGGGTAGAGGCCGCAGAGGTTCAGAGGCTGATCTTTTCGGAATATGAGGCAAACGGCGTGGAATCCGACAGTGAGGGGCAGATGATTCCGTGGGTATCTTCGGAGAACGGAATTTCCACCCGGAGCAGATATCGTTTCTTTGAAAACAGCCTTTCCGGATATGCAAAAGCTCCGGAAGAAATCGGGGAGCAGGAAGTATTTGTCTCCCCTTCCATGAAATCCATGATGGATTTGGAACCTGGGGATACCATCACCTTTCCCATAGCCAGGGGCGGGCAGAATATCAGCCTTACCGTGACGGGATATTATGAAGATCCCTTTATAGGCAGCTCCATGATTGGGATGAAGGGATTCCTGATTTCGGAAAAAACCTATGAAGAGATTCTCTCCGTCATAGAAGAAAGCGGTATGGATGCTTTGGCCAGGGACGGAAGCATGATTCACATGGAAACGGCAGAAGGGATTACTGTTTCAGAGATGAACAGGGTATTGACCACGAATACGCCGCTTTCCATGTATACGGAATTTATCCACAGCGGGGAAACAATCGCAGGCTTTATGATGATTCTCCAGAACGCTTTCAGTGCGCTTTTCGCGGCTTTCGCGGTGGTATTGTTAGGAGCGGCCCTGGCGGTAATGGGACATAGCATTTCCGGGCTGGTAGAGCAGGAATGGAAAAATTTCGGCATCCTGAAAACCATTGGATTTACCGGGAAACAACTGGCAGGGCAGGTAATGATGCAGTATATGACAGCTGTGGGAAGCGGTGTGGTGCTGGGAATGCTCCTTGCGATTCCGGTAACAGGACGGATCAGCTGGATGATGGTCACTACCACAGGGGTACTGCTTCCTATCCATTTTCCGATTCTGTCCTGTATGGGGGTTCTGGCTGTACTCCTGTTACTATCTGCAGGATTTTGTTTCCTGCGTCTTGGGAGGCTTGGCAGGATTTCGCCTATGGCGGCCATCCGCAGGGAAAACGGGGAGCAGGACAACCGGGGAAAGCACATGGGATGCAACCCCAGGATTCCGGCCATCCGGGCAAGGGGGCTTACATTCCATCTGGCGCTGCGCCAAGTCCTGACGGGGAGAAGGCGTTATGTCAGCGCCTGCCTGGTGGCGGCCATGCTGGTGTTCTTCGCTTCTCTGGCAGGCAGGATAAACGGGTGGCTTGGAACAGACGGGAAGGGGATGATGGATGCCTTTAACCCGGCAGACCTTGACTTGGGCGTGCAGGTTCTGGGAAAGCTCCCGGCGCAGGAGATGGAGCAGATGGTGCTTTCCTACACGGATATCACAGACAGCTATATGCTGGCCATGCCCAGCGTGTCAGTAAACGGGACGAATTATACGGCCAATGTGATTACAGAGCCGGAGAGGTTCCATATCAGTGCGGGCCAGACCTGCATGGGAGCGGATGAGGTAGTGCTGACAGAGGTGCTTGCGGCAGATCTGGGAGTTGGGACGGGAGATACGGTGACAATTCGGGGAAACAAAGGCAGCAGGGAGTTCAGGGTTTCGGGCATTTACCACTGTGCCAACGATATGGGGGCAAACTTAGGGATGAGCAGGGAGGGGTATCTCTCCATCGGGGAGGATGACAGCCGCTTATGGTGTTACCACTATTTTTTAAGCGACCCTTCCAGGAAACTGGCGCTCACGGAGGAACTCGAACAGACCTACGGAGGGGATGTGCATGTCCATGAGAACTCCTGGCCGGGGCTTTTCGGTATTATTTCTGCCATGCATGTATTGATAATCTTTCTGTATGGGGTAAGCGCGGTATTTATCTGTATTGTCACGGGAATGGCTGGGGCAAGGATTCTGGATACAGAACAGAAGGATATCGGGATTTATAAATCCATAGGCTGCTCTGTGCACATGCTCCGCTTATCCTTTGCGTTACGGTTTGGGCTTGTGTCGGCAGTTGGGGGAGTGATTGGGACGCTGGCGGCAGTCTGCTTTACCGATGTGATTGTTTCATCTGTTATGCGGCTTGCAGGAATCAGCAATTTTGCATCAGGGAATACACCCGGAAGCATTCTTTTTCCGGGGCTGGCTGTTACCTTTCTGTTTCTGGGTTTTGCCTGGCTTTTGGCGGGCAGGATCAGAAAGGAGGATATGAATGTGCTGACGGCAGAATAGAGCCTGAAAAAAGACAGCATGTGATATGGCACTGTAATAAAATATTGAAAGGACGAAAAGAAAATGAAAAAAAACCATTACAAAGCAAACAAGGTAAAAAAAGGAATGAAAATAATGGCGGTTGCAGCACTTTCTGCAGTGCTTCTGGCAGGATGCGGCCAGAGTGCTGCGGAAGATGGTAAGGATACCATTGCCGATACAGGCGGAGCCGGTGCGACAGAAACGCAAAGGCTGGAAGATACCGCCAAAACAGCAGAGAACACTGACAACGCAGAAGAGATTTCCGGTACGGAAAACCAGAGTGGCGGGGATCAAACAGCAGAAAGCGGAAACGCACAACTGGAAGTCCGGTTTGGGGACAGCGGGGAAGCATTTATGATGACCCTTCTGGATAATGAGACAGCGGCAGCTATTGCCAGGTATGTGGGTACTTCTGACTGGCGGCTCCCCATCTATGAGAGGGATGACGATGTGGATTACAGTGTACTGCAGTATTACGACATTCCCAGCAGATATGATATTCCATCCGACAATCCGGAGACCGTGACAGAAGCAAAAGCAGGTGATGTGTTTTACTCTGATCCAAACCGTATCGTCCTGTTTTACCACGATGCTGAGATTTCAGCGGAATATACCAAGATTGGTACATTTGATGCCACAGAAGAGTTTGTGACTGCTGTTGAGGAAAACCCTGTGCTGGAGGGATGGGGAAATAAGATTATCCAGATATCACAGCCGTAAAATAAGAACGCTTTGACAATCCTGTAAAACCTATTGCTTGAAGAAATATCAATAACGAAATAAAACCTATAAAATATATGAAATCGAAGTGGAGGAAATCAAGATGAAAGTAATTGAAAGTCAGACTTTTGACATGGAGCGTGCTCTTTATGGAAGCGAGAATGTATTGGTACAAAACTGTTCTTTTGACGGGCCAGCAGACGGAGAGAGTGCCTTCAAAGAGGGAAGGAATATCGAAACGGCGCATTGTTTTTTCAATCTGCGCTATCCTTTCTGGCATGACCATGGGCTTTCCATTAAGGATTCGGAAATGACGGAACTTTGCAGGGCAGCTCTCTGGTATTCCGACCATGTAGAGATTACGGATACGAAGCTGCATGGAATTAAGGCGCTCAGAGAGTGTAGCGATGTTGTAATCAAAAACTGCGACATCATCTCTCCGGAGTTCGGATGGTCTACCAGGGGAATTCGCATGGAAGATACCACGGCGGCCAGCGAGTATTTTATGATGCGGTCGGAAGGTCTGGTATTCCACGGCGTGGAGTTTAAGGGGAAATACTCCTTCCAGTATATCAAAAACGCCACTTTTGAAAACTGCGTATTTGATACAAAGGATGCGTTCTGGCATGGGGAGAACATAACCGTCAAAGACAGCGTGGTCAAAGGGGAATATCTGGCATGGTACTCGGACGGCCTGACACTGATCCGCTGTAAGATTATCGGGACCCAGCCTCTGTGTTACTGCAAGAACCTGAAATTGGTCGATTGTGAAATGGTGGATACTGATCTTGCTTTCGAGAAATCGGAAGTGGATGCAGTCATTACAACAAAGGTTGACAGTATCAAAAATCCGCTGTCCGGCCGGATCCGTGTGCCGGAGGTGGGAGAAGTGATCATGGATGATGAACATGCAAAAGGAGAGGTAATGATCGGCGGATTAAAAGAAGTAGAAACTACATATGCCATCCCGTCTGAAAAAACCGCCTGATACTTCCTTTGGCTTATTGAATGGAGGGATGATACATGGAAGAGATGCTGACGCCAGAGAATCCTATGGGAACGGCGAAAATATCAGGTTTAGTGCTGAAAACAGGATTACCGCTGATGATTTCCCTGCTGATCAATTCTCTTTATAATTTTGTGGACAGCGTGTTTGTTGCCAGGATATCGGAAGAGGCATTGACCGCATTATCACTGGCGGCACCGGTTCAGATCATCATGTCTGCCATGGGGCTTGGCATTGCGGTGGGGCTGAATGCGGTAATCTCCAGAGCATTAGGAGAGAAGAATAGAGATAGAGTAAAGAAAACGGCATCAGCCGCACTGGTATTGGCATTTCTGGCATGGGTACTGGTTGTCATGTTGGAATTAACTGTAATGAAACCATATTTCAGATGGCAGTCCGGCGGAGCCGAAACCATTATGGGTTATGGAATCCCATACCTGCGGATCTGTATGCTGGGTTCTCTGGGGATGATGGGACAATGGGTATTTGACCGTTTTGTGATGGCAAGCGGCAAATCATCGTTATTCCTGTTTACACTTTCTGCAGCTTCCATCACTAATTTGGTGTTAGATCCAATCCTTATTTTCGGATATTTTGGGTTTCCGGCTATGGGGACGGCAGGGGCAGCCCTGGCCACCGTAATTGGTCAGTGGGTTGGGTGCTTTGCCGGATATTTCATCAACCGCAGATGGAACCGGGAAATTCCTATCCGTTTTACCATAAAGGCAGATACTGGGTGTATGGTGGCAATTTTAAAAGTTGGGATACCAAGTACATTTGTGCAGGTGATTACTTCTGTGCTGGCAATTTATGTGAATTCAGTCCTCATGGCCATTACACCCACGGCGGTTGCCGTCTATGGAGCCTGCGTAAAAATACAAGGGCTTGTGACTGTCGGGGTGAATGGTATGGGAAGCGGGCTGATCCCTATTGTGGCCTACAATTATGGAGCAAAAAAGCCGGAAAGGATATATCAGAGCTGCCGGTGGGCGATGTTGTATTCCGTTATGCTTTACAGTGTATTCTTTCTCATTATGGAAATCGTGCCGGAACAGGTACTTTTGTTGTTTGATGCTTCGGAAGAAATGCTTGCGATAGGCGTGACGGCTCTGCGGATCATGGCGGTAAGCTATCTTCTCTCCAATGTATGTCTTACCTTTTCATCCGCTTTTCAGGGATTGGGAATGGGAGTCCAGAGTATGCTGCTTACTTTAAGCAGGCAGGTGGTCATGCCGGTGCTTTTGATTACAGCTGTTTCCTGGTTTGGTGAGTTGTCATTGATCTGGTGGGCGTTCGTGCTGGCAGAAGCGCTGGTGATTCCTGTAGGAATGATTCTCTGGAAAAAAGAATCAGGGAAGAGTTTAGGAGCATTGACAGTAATGTGCAGTGAATGAAAAGAGGTGAATATGTTTTTTAAGGGTATTCTGATTGGGCTGATCTTCGGGGTGCCAGTAGGGGCTGTGGGAGCAATGACAGTACAGAGAACATGGGAGCATGGAATAAAGGCAGGGCTTCTCACAGGAATGGGGTCTTCCATAGCGGACTGCATCTATGCGGCAATTGGAGCTTTTGGCCTGACCATAATTTCAGATTTTCTTCTGCAATACCAGGGGGCTATTCATCTGGTGGGAGGAGCTATTGTCCTGTTTATGGGAATCCGGCTGCTATTCCGAAAAGGAGAGGCGGCGGAAGTCCCGGCAGTGTCAGGAAAAGTACGGATGTTTCTCTCTTCTTTGGCGGTAGGGATTACGAATCCGGCGGCAATCCTGACCTTTCTGTTTGCCTTTTCCTGGTTTGGCATTACAGGTGACAACACAAAAGCGGGTGGATGGCTGGTAGTTTTGGGGGTGTTTGTTGGAACCTACCTCTGGTGGGGAGGGCTTACTGCTGCGGTTGCCCTGGCCAGAAAGAAGAAACGGGCGGACAGCTTCCGGAAGATGAACCGGATTTTCGGAGTAGTATTGAGCTTGTTTGGAATCCTTGTTTTTATAAGGGCAATCCCGATATGAATTATGTGAAAAAGTTGAAAAAGGAGCAGGTAAACGATGAGAAAATTATATACAGTTTTGTATCTGGCTATCATCCTGTCTTGTATGGCGGCCTGTGGAAAGAACGATACACAGGTCCAGACACCCAGCCGCCAGGCAGAGCCTTCCACGATAGAGAGTTCCTCACAATCTGATAGTTTGAGCAACTCGGAGAATGCAGATGAATCCTCTGTGGCTATGGATTCCACGAAAACTGCGGATGAAACAATGTCAGAGAATACCATAGTGGATGGATCTGAAAACGTGGCAGAATCGATGGAGGATGCAAGAGAAGGTGAATCTGTGAAGGAAACCGAGAGGAATGAAACGGATATGGCAGAAACAGATATTCAGAATAATACGGAGGAAAATAAAGTGGCAAACATGAATGTACAGGTTGGTGATGTGGTATTTTCAGCGACACTGGAAGAGAATGAAGCCGTGTCTGCGCTGGTGGAAATGATGCGGGAGAGTCCTGTAGTAATCCAAATGAGCGACTATTCCGGCTTTGAAAAGGTAGGTTCCCTGGGAACAAGCCTTCCGGCCAGCAACAGCCAGACCACGACACAGGCCGGAGATATCGTCTTATACAATGGAAATCAGATTGTTATTTTCTATGGTTCTAATTCCTGGAGTTACACGAGATTGGGGCATATTGATGATCTGACCGGCTGGGAAGATGCACTTGGAAGTGGAGATGTGACGGTGATTTTCTCGCTGGAATAAGGTAGTTTGTTGGGTGAAATTTGATAGAAACTTTGGAGAGTAGTATGACTTACGATTTCAATAATTCTATCAGTGGAAAAATCCAGAGGCCATAAAGAATGGTGTCTGGCCAGTTGTTGATATACATGGTATGGGGATATAATTCCTTAATTTTGCCAGAGAGAAGGTGGTAGCTTGGGAAAATGATAATCGTAACTTTTTCTGATCCAGAAGAGCAGATTGTGGAAAAAATCAAAGCAGTACTGGCAGAAGATCACGAAATTGAGTGTATCCAAATTGCAGATGGAAGAGAAATGAATTTTGGTGATGTGGAGATACAGACAAAACAACGGAAAGTTTTTTTAAGAGGAAAAGAAGTGGAATTGACCGCAAGGGAATTCGATGTCCTGTATACACTCGCCTATTATCATGACCAGGTGCTGACCACCCGACAGATTTATAAGGCAATTACGGGAGAAGATATCATGAGTGATTATCATGGGATAGAGAGCAGCGTATATGCTATAAGAAAGAAACTGGGGCATGATATTATTCAGAACATTCGAGGATATGGATATCAATTAAAAAAAGAAAAATAGAGGAGAGCCAGAAACAAGCAGTTTTTACAATGTTGTTTCTGGCTTTTTCATATATTTTTAAGAAAATCGAGAGAAAAATGAATTTGCGCTGAACGTACATTGAAATTCATTTGATAAAATAAAAGAAATATAAAACAAATATTTAATAAAACCGGGATATCCCGTCAAAGAAAAAAACGGTGCTTTGACGGGTACATTAGTACGCCGGTTGACATATTTTTATTCCCTTCTGGCCCTGTTTTAGAGCCAGGGGGATTTTATATTTGCAAATAAAATACGGCAATGCTGTTTTTTACATCAGACAGCTAAGAAACTTTAGTATCAATGCCTGTGGTGGCTGGTTAAAAAAATCATCAGTCATATACAGGCATTTTTTGCGCTATATAGTGAACGAATAGAGCAGGATTTATATGAACAGTTTACAGGCGCACAGATAGGAACTTTTATCTGTTTGTGTGCCGATTGTGATTCCTCACGGATTGAAAAGTTATTAGCAGTATGGCTTAAGGATGGCAAACAGGCAACAAGGTGTCGATCTCCGCCCGGCTTGTTCTTCATTTTTGAAATTTTAAGAAAATGGAGGACAAGCCTATGGCAAAGCCAGGCAGACTGCCGGATTTCCGGA
>CAOKDX010000032.1 GCA_948467395.1 uncultured Clostridia bacterium
AATACAACCTTTCATTATAGAGAGTTTCATTCTGGCTTAAATATGGAGGAGAACTTTGGAAGCTTTAATAAGTGTGATTGTGATTACCTACAATCAGGAGAGGTATATTCATCAGGCTTTGGACAGTATTTTATCCCAGAATACAGATAAGGTAATTGAAATTTTAGTAGGAAATGATGCCTCCACAGACAGGACTGGTGAAATTCTGGAAGAACTGAATCGGACACATAATGTGACCCTGATACAAAGAGAACAGAATCTGGGGGCAAGTGCGAATTTATATGACTTATTAGAGAAGGCTGAAGGAAAGTATATTGCCCTCCTTGAGGGGGATGATTACTGGACAGCCTGCGACAAGCTTCAAAAGCAATATGACTTTCTTGAAGCTCATCCGGATTATATCGGATGTACCCATGAATGTCTGCTTGTAGACGAGGGGGGAAATGAACTGCCGGAACAGAATCTGGATTGGCTCTGTAAAAAAAGAGAATATGCAATCAGGGATCACAGGGGACTGTATCTGGCAGGGCAGACGGGAACCCTGATGTTCCGGAATATCTTTAAGGATAAACCAGGGGCTTATGAAATTATTAAAACGGCGCATCCGCTTATTTCGGACAGGACTTTGCAGATGGTACTGGCTCTGGAGGGGTCTCTCTACCGTTTGAATGTTTGCATGAGTGCATACAGGCAGATCAACAAAATTGGTGAGGAAAATGCAACCTCCCGGTGTTTTGCCAGCAATATTCACAGTGCCTACGATAGTTTCATTTTAACCTGCCGGCTGGAAGAGTACGCAAAGGGACACCGGGAGGGCGCAGACATAGATTTTAACATTACTAAAAAGATGTTTTTTACCAGTGCGGTTTATCAGTGCCTGAAAAAACGCTCTTCTTTAATTTATCAGGACATTAAAAAAATATTGCATTATCCCGGGGTTAATAGATGGAGTTATATTTTTTTTCTCCCCAGGGGTATTATCCGCAAATTAAAAAGATGAATTTAATTTTATGAAATATTGGAGGCTGCGATGAGAGATAGAATTATGGTGACTCAGTCATCAATGCCGGAATTTAGTGAATATGTAGATGAAATTCGTGATATATGGGATTCCGTATGGCTGACTAACATGGGAACAAAGCATAGAAAATTACAGAAACAGTTGTCAGGACTTCTGCAGGTATCGGAAGTCTCTCTTTTTTGTAACGGACACATGGCATTGGAAATGGCATTGCAGGCGTTTGAACTAAGTGGACAGGTTATTACAACACCATTTTCGTTTGCATCAACTACACATGCCATAGTCAGGAATAACCTCACCCCGGTTTTTTGTGATATCCGGGAAGATGATTATACCATTGACGCTGAAAAGCTGGAAGCTCTGATCACGCCTAAGACGACAGCCATTGTACCGGTACATGTCTACGGAAACATATGTGATAATGACGCAATTATGGAAATAGCCCATAAGCATAACCTTAAAGTAATTTACGATGCGGCACACGCATTCTGTGTCGAACAGAATGGTGTCAATATAGCTACATATGGTGATGCCTCCATGTTCAGCTTTCATGCCACTAAGGTGTTCCACACGATAGAGGGGGGAGCGGTGGCGTCCAATGAGGACTGGCTGCACAAAAAATTATATCAGCTGAAGAACTTTGGAATTCAGAATGAAGAAATCGTTGACGAGATAGGTTCTAATGCCAAAATGAACGAATTTCAGGCAGCGATGGGGTTGTGTAACCTTCGTCACATCCATGATGAAATTCATAAGAGAAAGCAGGCAGCGGACAGATATAGACAGCATCTGGAGGAGATTCCAGGAATTAAGCTGTGTAGGGAGAAAGAGGGTGTCAAATCAAATTATGCCTATTTTCCAGTAGTCTTTGACAGTGAACTACTTCCGGTTGACAGGGATGCTATCTGGCAGAGGTTAAAGGAAGAGAACATATTTACCAGAAAGTATTTTTATCCGCTGATCAACGAGTTTGACTGTTACCGTCCCATATACAACGCAGCGGAGACGCCGGTAGCCAAAAGGATCGCCTCTTCCGTCCTATGTCTTCCGCTATATGCGGAATTGGAATTGGATGTAGTGGATGAAATTTGTAAAATTATAAAGAGGATGGTTTTAAAATGAAGAAAAGAGTTTTAGTATTTCCGGCAGGCTCTGAAATAGCTTTGGAGATCAATAATGCATTAAAGTATTCTACTCATTTTGAAGTGTACGGCCTTTCCAGTGTTCCCTGTCATGCTGCCTATGTGTACTCAAATTATATAGAAGGAATACCTTTTTATACGGAAAGTAATTTTTGTGACGAATTGAATCGGATCATAGAGGAAAATCAAATTGACTTTATTTATCCCGCCTATGACGATATCCAGCTCTATCTGACAGAAAACAGGGAAAGATTTCATGCGCAGATCGTCACCTCCCAGCTTGAGACAGTGCGGATTTGCCGTTCGAAAGAGGCGACCTATCGATATTTTAAGGCTTATAATTTTATTCCGGAATTTTTTTCCTCCATTGATGAGGTGAGATCATTTCCTGTCTTTGTGAAACCGGATGTGGGACAGGGCTCCCAGGGGGCAATGATAATTGACACGAAAAAAGAACTGGAACTGGCGCTGGAAAAAAATCCGGATCTTATCATCTGTGAATATCTGCCGGGGGATGAATTTACGATAGATTGCCTGACGGATAATAAGGGGAATCTCAGAGTGTGCCGCATGAGGGACCGGAAAAGGATACGGAATGGAATCAGTGTGTCATCCCGGCGTCTTGCCGTCCCGGATGATATTATGCATATGGCGGAAGAAATCAACTGCCGGTTAAAGTTCTGCGGGGCCTGGTTTTTTCAGGTAAAGAAAAATGACAAGGGAGAATACCGCCTGATGGAGATTGCTCCGCGGATTGCAGGGACGATGGGGATGAGTAGAAATACGGGTGTGAATTTTCCATTGCTGACATTATTCTGCCAGATGGAATTACCGGTTGATATTATTGAAAATGATTACCTTATTGAGGTTGACAGGGCACTGATCAGCAGATATCATACCAATCTGGATTATGATACGGTATATGTAGATCTGGATGATACCCTTATTGTCAATGGAAGAATAAATACCGTGCTTATCCAATATCTCTATCAAACGGTAAATCAGGGGAAGAGGAGAATACTTCTCACCAAGCATGCCAGAGAGGTGTCGGATACATTGTCAGAAAACCGTATCTCCGAAGCTCTTTTTGATGAGGTGATCCGGATAGACAGGGAAAAGGAAAAGAAGGATTATATCCATAATAAGAATTCTATTTTTATTGATGATTCTTTTCGTGAGAGGGAAAAGATCTCGCAGACATGTAATATACCGGTGTTCGACTGCAGTGAGGTAGAAGCGCTGCTGGATTGGCGGGTTTAGGAATACAGGAAGGAAATAACGACAATGCAGATAAATGAGATTCGTGAGAATATTGCTGTGACGATAGTTTGTATCACATATGCACATGAGGAGTTTATTAGAGAGGCACTGGATAGTTTTCTGATGCAGAAGACAGACTTTGAGTACCAGATTTTCGTAGGAGAGGATCAGGGACCTGACAATACGGCGCAGATTGTGAGAGAATATGCAGAAAAGTATCCCGATAAAATCGTGGCGTTTTTGCGTGAGGAGAACATGGGAGCCCAGCATAATCTGATTGATATGTGCCAAAGGGCAAAATCTCCCTATATTGCACTTTGTGAAGGGGATGATTACTGGACCGATGAATGCAAGCTGCAGAAACAATACGAATATATGGAGAGCAATCCTGACATCAGGCTCTGTTTTGCCAGAGCAGAGATCAGTGCACCTGAGGATTGGTTTTTAAGAAGCTATTTTAAAGAAAATAGTGAGGGGAAAATCATCTACCCGGAATGCGATCCTCTGTGTCCCAGGACAAACGCAAACGACATATCGGAATTTAAAAATGGCAATTTTATCAATATGAATATTGCCCATACTTCTACCGTGTTCTACCGCTATGATTATAATATCCAGATTCCGGACTGGTATTACGATGGGATTGTAGGAGATCATTCTCTTATATTGATGCAGTTAGGAGAGGGAACCTGTGCCATGCTGCCGGATGTTGTCTCTGTATACCGGCGCAGTGACGTGGGAGTCTATATGAGCGAAAGTATGGATGAGCACTTTTTGAAATCCCGTCTGGACTGGGTCCGGATCATGAAGGGAATGATTTCTTTTTATGAGAATAACGGTATGAAACGTTTCCCAAGAAAGGCAATGGTTGAAAGAATACGCAAGGAAATCACAAATTATGTAAAAGCCTCTATTAAAATAAATGATATGGAACGGATAAGTGATCTAATTTCATTATATCCGAAGGAATGTCGTGATATCTTCGCCTTATATGCAAGTTACTATTATATTAACCGGAGAATGATTGGAATGTATTCCTGGGAGGGCAAACAAATGCTTACGGTAAATAAGTATGCTATGCGCTTTTTCAGGCCCTTTGTCCGTATGTGTGCGTTTGTTAATAAGCGTGTCAGAAGGATGCGTTACAAAATAAAAGACGCATTTGTTTATATGGTAAAGCTTCTTGGCTATTGGGCATTTTCCGCTGTGCCGAAAAGGAAGAATCTTTGGGTGTTTTCCGGTTTTAAAAAAAATACCTATATGGATAACTCCAAATATTTCTTCGAGTACGTCAACAATAATTATCCAGATATCGAGGCTGTCTGGGTATCTAAATCCGATGAGGTATGCCAACAGATACAGGAATGCGGTTATCGGGTGTATAAGATGAGATCGTGGAAAGGAATTTGGGCCACTGCCAGGGCCGCCATAGCTGTTGTAGATCATTTTGTTATGTCAGACTTTTCTCCCATTTACGGATTTAATCACCGGACAAAGGTTGTGCAGTTGTGGCACGGCGTCGGGTTTAAAGCAATGGGGGACGGGGAAAGGGTCTTTAATACTACTGTTCCTGGGGTAAAGTATTCCACTGACATATTATCACAGGATGAAGACGGTTCTTTCAAAAAATTGATGAAAAAAATGAAATATATTTTTAAAGCCCCTGTCCGTGAATTGTTTGAGGAATACTTTCTGTTTTTGTGTCCGGGAGACTGGCAGAGAGATATGATCGGAAGAATATGGCATGTGAGGGAAGAAAGTTTTTGCGATGCGGGATATCCCAGAAACTATGCAGTGTATTCTCGTATGAATGAAGTGGAGCAAAAGAAACAGGTTCTCTATGCGCCAACTTACCGTTTTTCATACGATAAAGAACGGGAATTGATCCAGAGCTGTCTTGATTCGCTCGATTTAATTCAGGAAAAAATGACGGAGTTGAATAGCGAATTTGTATTGCGGCTGCATCCTCATACATGGAGAAATTACAGTAATATGATAACATCCAAAATCGAAAAATATGACAGGATCTCTCTGGACCTGGAAAAGGATTTTTATGTATCTGTATTAAATTATGCTGTTATTATTACAGATTATTCATCGGTTGCCATTGATGGGACAGCATTTAATATTCCTGCGGTCTTTTTTTGCCCGGATTATGAATGGTACTTGTCATTTGATGCGGGTATCAGCATTGATTATATGAACATGACACCTGGTCCTAAAACCCGCACATGGCAGGATACAATGCAGGAGGTATCAAATTATCTAAGGAATCCCGAATACAGGAAAGAAGAAAATAAACGAATTGCGTCTTATTACCTTGATGAAAAATGTAACAACATAGAAAATTCAAAAGTAATAGCTGACTGGATCATAGAACGTCTTGCTTGACAAAAATCCTGGTTATATTTCATACGGAGAAGGGAGAGTATCTCACTCCCCCTCTCCAATAAGCACTTTCTTACCCTCAAAGGCAAAACCATAGCTTCGGATCTGATCGTGTTCTATCCCGTGGTCAAGTAAAACCTGTTTATATTGTTTTTCTTCGATCTGCCGGAGTGCTGACTGCACCGTCTCCTGCAGATCTTTCTCATCCTCTGGGTCATGTACCTTGAATTCCAAAATGATCCCGTCGTATTCTTTCGATTTAGGTTCCATCAGGACATCGTATCGTCCGAATCCGCTCTCCCGGTTTGACGTCACCACATAACGGTCTGCCAGATCCACCAGAAGCCCCAGCACAAAGCCATGGTAGAATCGTTCGGGATGTGTCTCATCCGAGGGTCTGTTTCCTCCATCGAAGGAACTGAACATTGATTTTGACACGCGGGTCATATAGGCATTCATCGCTTTCAGATCCCCTTTTATAAGAGACCGGACAAAACCATTGTAACTGGAGGAATCCTCTGCAAACCAGTCAAGCACCAGATTCTCAAACATGTACTTCGTTTCATAGTTTGTCAGCGCTAATTCATAAATCCTGCCGCGGATTTCCACAATTTTCATATAACCTGACGCCAGAAGAAGGCTCCAGACAGCATCCTCATACTGGCCGAGCTGGTTATATATAATCTCCTCATTAATCCGGCAGCGTATCGTCCTGCCGGAAAGGAGTTCTTCAAATTGTACCTTTATATCTTCATTTCCCTGGCGGATCAAATCCCCGGCAAGGCGGTTCGAGCTGGTATTGGCCCAGTACGCTTTGAAAGTGCCGTCATCCAGCATATTGATGACGGACCATGGATTATACATATCCTGATAGTTTCCGATGGAAAAACCGTCATACCATTGTTTGGCTTTCTCCTTTTCTGTCATGCCATATTCATCCATGGCGGCAAATACCTCTTCTTCAGTAAAACCAAAACAGGAGGCATATTTGTTTGAAGTCATGGTAATCATTTTCAGATTATTCAGGTCAGAAAACAGGGACTTCTTACTGATTCGTGTGATTCCTGTCAGAATGGCTCTCTCTAGATAGGGATTCGTTTTAAAGGTATTATTGAATAAAGTCCCGGCAAAGGATAGGATTTCTTCCCAATAACCATTTACATATGCTTCCTGCATCGGCGTATCGTATTCATCCAGCAATATGATCACTTTCCTGTCATAAAATCGATGGAGAAAATTGCACAACTGATATAAGGCCATACCAGCCTCCTCTGTATCCATATCCCTTCCAATGCGGTCAAAATAAGCCTTGTCCATCTCTCCCAGTTTTCCGCAGTCTCTCAGAAATTCATATTCCGAATACAGGTTTATTATTATTTGATAGAACTGTTTTATCACACCCTTGTAAGTATTTTCTTTGACGCCGGCAAAGGACAGAGAGATTACCGGATATGTCCCCTGTAGTTCCCTGTACTTCTTTTCTTTCCAGATATTCAGGTTTTTAAATATTTCTCCCTGTCCCTGATACTTTACACTCCAAAAGCGTTCCAGCATATTCATGTTCAAAGTTTTGCCAAACCGTCTTGGACGAGTGATCAGTGTCACCTTATCTTTGTTTTCCCACCATTCTTTTATAAATAATGTTTTATCTATATAGAAACAATTGTCGGATATCAACTCTTCAAAATCCTGGGTTCCGATTGAAACAGTTCTCGCCATTCAGACCACCTCTCTTTTGTTTCATTGTAGCAGAAGAAAAATATGCTTTCAAGCGTGGATTAATGATAATATTGTATCTTGATTATGTTGAAACTTTGTTATATAATTTTTCGCAAATAACAAAAAGGTGGCAATACAATATGAGGAAAGAGAAAATTATTTCAAAGGAAAAACAGGGGCGCATATATACGTTCGATCATATGAAGGCATTTTTAATCTTTTGTGTTGTATTAGGACATATTGCTTATTGGTTTCCTAAAGAAAATTATTTGTTGCATTGTACCCAGCTATGGATTTATTTTTTTCATATGCCAGCATTTATCTTTCTTGCTGGATTATTTTCTAAAAAGATCATTGATGCACAGAGATGGGACAAGATTATACCATATATATTCTTATATATCTTCATGAAAAGCATCATCTATTTTGTTGATGTCTTTCGGCTTGGTAGTGATAAGACTAAAATCGACTTCTTTCATGCGGTTGGAGTGGAATGGTTTGCATTGTCGCTCTTTTGGTGCTATGTTATTACGATTGCTATTAGGAGAGTCCATCCGGTTTATATTATCATTGTTTCTGTTTGTATGTCTATGCTTGCAGGATACACTGACGCAGATACCTCGTTTATGGTATGGCAGAGAACAGTAACATTTTATCCTTTCTTCTATTTAGGTTATATTCTTGAAACAGATAAGCTCATGAATTGGAGACAGGTACATAAGAAAATTAAGATAGTACTCTCTATCGCGCTTTTGGTTTTTCTTTATGCCGTTATATATTTTTGCTATACAGATCATTCGGTCTGGTTAAAAATACTTAGAGGATACTTTTCCTATCAAGAGATTTTTGGCTCTGCAAATCTTATATATGGTGGTTTATACAGATTATTAGCCTATGTCATTTCGTTTATTTTAGTATTTGGGCTTATCATCCTATTTCCCAACCGGAGGATATGTGGTGTGCTCACTTATATTGGATCAAGGACACTGCCTGTTTATGCCTTGCATTCTCCTTTGATTCCACTGCTGTTTGCACTTTCTTCTGGACATATAAAGACAGTCATGCTTGAAACAAACTTATTTATTACAAGCATTTTGCTGAGTATCTTTTTATGCATAATCACATCTTTACCGATATTTGATAATTTACTAAGAAAATTGATAGAGGTTCCCCAAAGAGATAAGTGATAGTATATGCTTCTGTTACATATGTGCCCTGTAGTTCTCTGTACCTGTCTTTCTTTCAAATGTTTAGATTTTTGAAGCGTCTGGGACGAGTAATGAGAGTTACTTTATCTTGGTTACGTTAACCAATGCCTTTTTTTATCAATATCTCTTTCCCTCTAAAAGCAAAACCATATTTGCATATATGTCCTTTCTCTATGCCCTGGTCAAGTAATGACTGGTCATATTTCTTCTCTTCAATCTGCCGCAGGGCGGCATCTGCCGTTTCGTCCAGGTCTTTCTCCTTTTTGGGATTAAAAACTTTGAATTCCAGGATGATTCCATCATCCGCTTTATCCAGTGGGACCATCATCACATCATAACGTCCGAACCCGCTTTTTTTGTTGGAAGACACTTCATACCTGCCGGCAAGGTCCACTAACAGACCAAGAACAAATCCATGGTAGAACCGTTCCGGTGTGTTTCTTGTAGAAGGTTTCTTCCCACCGTCAAAGGAGCTGAACATAGAATCAGCTACTCCTGACATATATTCATTCATGGATTCCAGATCCCCTTTTAGAAGGGACTTGATAAAGTCATTGTAGTCAGAATGGTTTTCACCAAACCAGCCTCCCACCATATTTTCAAACATTTTTCTGACTTCATAGTTGGTTATTTCAAGTTCATATTTGTCATCCCGGATTCCCATAACCTTCAGGTAACCGCTGGCAAGAAGGAGGCTCCAGATCGCATTCTCATTCCCATCCAATTGGTTAAATACGAGTTCCTCGTCAATTTTACTTTTGATTGGGTGTTGCTGCAGTAATTCTTCAAACTGCATCTTAATGTTCCTATTGGATTTCTACAGAAGGCGGCTGATCAGGCTGTTGGAACTCGTATTTACCCAGTAAGTCTTTAATTGTGCCTTATCCAGGAAACAAATGATTGACCATGGGTTATAGATATCCTGCAGAGTTCCAATTGTAAAACCATCATACCATTTTTTTACTTCGTTTTGATTAGTCGTACCAAATTCATCCATGGCAGCAAAAACTTCTTTTTCTGTAAACCCAAAACAGGAGGCGTATTCATTAGATAAGATCGTAACTACATTCAGATTGTTTAGATCAGAAAAAAGTGATTCTTTACTAATCCGGGTAATCCCGGTCATAACTGCGCGCTCTAAATAAGAGTTTGTTATGAAGGTATTATTGAATAGTGCTCGGGTTAGGGAGAGGAACTCTTTCCAATAACCATGTATATAAGCTTCCTGCATAGGGGTATCATATTCGTCCAGTAGAATAATCACTTTTTTATTATAATAACGGTAAAGATAACTGCATAGACGGTTTAATGCCAGAGAAAAGTCACTATTACTCATTTCCCGTCCAACATGTTCATATTCAAAGTTTTGCCAAAGCGTCTGGGACGGGTAATGAGAGTTGCTTTATCTTTATTTTCCCACCACTCTTTTATAAATAAAGTTTTATCTATATAAAAACAGTCTGCTTTAATTAGTTCCGCAAAATCCTGTGCACCAATGGATATTGTTCTTGCCATTTAGAGATACCTCCTATCTGTTTGTTTTATTCTAACAGAATCACTATATGCCTTCAAGAATCACTTTTTAGATTGGGATTAAAATGTGACCTTTCATTATAAAAGGTTG
>CAOKDX010000033.1 GCA_948467395.1 uncultured Clostridia bacterium
AGCAGCTTAAAGATTTCGTGAAGAAAAAGTGTAAAGGGATATTGACAATATCATCCGTTATTATTGTTTTCATCCATTTCCTTCTCCTCCTTTTATGTTGCTCCACCCCAGTTTTTTACCCAGTGATTAGTATCAGATCACCAGATTTCTACTTTATTCTATCGATTACCCTATTATTTGTCAAGTCTCCAATTTGACTTACATTTCAAAATCCGTTATACTTAGAAAGACGTTTTCTATCAATCTTATATATCATATGCGCAGGGCAGCGCAGAAATGAATGGAGGCACTATGGAACATTCAAACGAAGAGAGCATTATGGATATTATCCGCAAATTAAATGAAATTGATTTTATCAGTCCGGAGGATATTCCCAATATCGATCTTTACATGGATCAGGTCACCACATTTATGGACGAGCATCTGGAAGCATGTAAACGCATGGACGACGACAAGATCCTTACCAAGACCATGATCAATAATTATACAAAGAATAATTTCCTTCCGCCGCCTGTGAAGAAAAAATACTCCAAGGAGCATATGTTTTTACTTATTTTCCTCTATTATTTTAAAAATGTGCTCTCCATCACCGACATACAGAAAATATTCCGTCCCCTGACAGATATGTTTTACAATAACAGATCCCGGGACGTCTCGCTTGAGGAAATATATCATACCATCTTTAAGATGGAACGGATCCAGACGGATAATCTCACCAAGGATATTCTCCGCCGTTTTAAGCATTCCCAGAATCTGTTCCCCCAGGTAAAGGATCCGGAGGAATCGGACTTCCTCTCCCGTTTCGCATTTATCTGCCTGCTGAGTTTCGACGCCTATATGAAAAAACAGCTGGTGGAACGTATGATTGACGAAACCTTATCGGATATCGACAAAGAAAAAAAAGAAAAATAGTGTGGAGGATACAATGAACGAATTACTTTCAGGATTAAATGATAAACAGCGGGAAGCGGCTCTTCATTTTGAGGGACCGCTGCTTATTTTGGCCGGCGCCGGTTCCGGCAAGACAAGAGTGCTGACACACCGGATCGCCTACCTGATCGAAGAACACCAGATTAACCCCTACAATATCCTGGCCCTGACCTTTACAAATAAAGCGGCAAAGGAAATGCGGGAGCGCGTGGACAGAATCGTCACCTTTGGCGCGCAGAATGTCTGGGTCAGTACCTTCCACTCCACCTGTGTCCGCATCCTGCGGCGCCATATTGACCATCTTGGCTATGACCGCAGCTTCACCATCTATGATACGGACGACCAGAAGGTTTTGATGAAAGATATCTGTAAATATCTGAATATCGACACAAAAAAATTTCGGGAGAGAACCTTTCTCAATGCCATCTCCTCTGCCAAGGATGAACTGAAAACACCGGCAGAATATGCAGACCAGATCGCAAAGGAGCACAAGGAACGTATATTTGGAACAGTTTATAAGGAATACCAGAAACGGCTGAGACAAAATAACGCACTGGATTTTGATGATCTCATCATGCTGACGGTACAGCTGTTCCGGGAAAATAAAGAGGTTCTCTCCTTCTATCAGGAACGATTCCAGTTCCTGATGGTAGACGAATATCAGGATACCAATACGGCGCAGTTTGTACTGCTGAGCCTTCTGGCTGCCAGATACCAGAACCTGTGTGTCGTGGGGGATGACGACCAGTCTATATACAAATTCCGCGGCGCAAATATCCAGAATATATTGAACTTTGAAAAAATATTTCCCGCCACGAAAGTGATACGCCTGGAGCAGAATTACCGGTCTACCAAAAATATACTGTCCGCAGCCAATGAGGTGATCAAAAACAATACTATGAGAAAGGCGAAGAAGCTTTGGACAAAGGCATCGGAGGGCGAACCCATCTCCTATGGGCGATATGACAACGAACACGAGGAGGCACAGGGAATCGCATCGGACATTAAGAGGAGGATCCGGGAGGACGGGAAAAATTATTCTGATTTTGCCGTCCTCTACCGGACCAATGCACAGTCCCGCGTATTCGAAGAAAAACTGGTCTATGAAGGCATCCCGTACCGAATCATTGGCGCTATCAATTTCTATGCCAGAAAAGAGATCAAAGATCTCCTCTGCTATTTAAAGACAGTAAACAACAGCGCAGATGACATTTCGATCAAGAGGATCATCAATATTCCAAAGCGCGGTATCGGACAGACTACCATTACCAGGATTACCAGCTATGCCATCGAAGAAGAGATTTCCTTCTATGACGCCCTGACGCAGATTGACCGGATACCGGACTGCAGCCGGGCTGCCAGCAAGATCACCTCCTTTGTCAGTTTCATCGAACTTCTGCGCAGTAAGCTGCGGGGGGAGGACTATACACTGGAAGATCTGATCGATGAGATCATTGATACAACAGGATATGTGCGGCTTCTTCAGGCAGAGGATACAGTAGAGGCCGAATCCCGCATTGAAAATATCGACTCCCTGTGCAGTAAGATCATCCAATATGAAGAGGATTGTGAAGAACCAGCGACACTGAACGGACTTCTTGAGGAAATCGCCCTTGTGGCAGATATCGACACGGTATCGGAAGACACGGAGCAGGTGCTTCTGATGACGCTGCACAGTGCAAAGGGATTGGAGTTCCCCTATGTGTACATCGCCGGCATGGAGGAAAATATCTTCCCGGGAGCCATCGCCGTCTTTGGAGACGATCCCTCGGATATGGAGGAAGAGCGCCGGCTGTGCTATGTGGGGATCACCCGGGCCAGGGAAAAGCTCACTCTGACCAGTGCCGGCTGCCGTATGCGGAACGGTGAGATCAGCTTCAACCCTCCCTCCCGTTTCATCAATGAAATCCCTCGTTATCTTATCAAACAGACCTACGGGGCCGTGTTAAAGGAAGAGAGAAAACCATTGGCCTCCGGAGAACCTCTTTCCTTTGGGTCAACCTATGAAAAAAAGAATACCGGATACTCCCCCACCCGCGCATCCATATATTCCAGGGACAGAAAGAATCCCTTTGCCGATAATCCCTACATACAAAAAGGCTGTGGCAGCGGAACTACAGGGCAGAAACCAGAATACGAAACAGGCGATACGGTGTCTCATTTCAAATTTGGTACAGGAACCGTCACCTCTCTGAAAAAACTGGATCAGGATTATGAGGTCGTCGTGGAATTTGACAAATTTGGCCAGAGAAAGCTGCGTACCTCTTTTGCCAGGCTGCAAAAAGTGAATAAATAATACGGTATGCCCCGCAGGCGGCCAGACGGCAGGCGGCGGGGCATTTCTGAATTCATTTTACCATCTTGGCATTTGGATATATCTTTTCCATCCTCTCATCCGGAAAATGCTGATCCAGGAATCTGATCCAGGAATCCTGCCCACTCTCCTGCTGTACCGTCTGTCCTTCTTTCTGCCTCTCATTATATCTTGACAGGGCCAGCCCCGACAACGATGCATTTATAATCATAAATCCAATGCAGATCCAGGTCAGCACCACTCCCATCTTCTTAGGAATCTTTTCCACAAGCAGGGAGAGTCCCGGGTAAATCCCCTTAAACCAGATTACCGCTGCAATCCCCCAAAACAAACAATAGAGCAAATTGATCCTTCCTCCCAGATTAAAGGGAATATCACTGTAATCCCAGAACACCGTACCAAATACGATCTCTGTAAAGATGCTGCATATATATTCATATGTGCCGCCCAGAATAGTACCTGCCGCAAAAAGATAGCGGTCATTTTTATCCTTATATTTGTAAAGAAGCCCTGTCAAAAGTGCACAGGCAATGCCCCAGACGAAGCTAAAAGGACCATAAACTACGCTGCTCCGGCTCATCCATACACCTGCACTGAGACGGCAGAAGATAGTCTCCACGATATCCCCCAGAAAGGCACCTATCAGAAAGAGCCATACCAGTTTATAGAAACAGCAGCCCTGGGCAAAGACAGCAGATTTCTCCTTCGCCTGCTCCGTATCTCTAATCTTGTCTGCCGCCAGATTGGGGTAAGCCCCCATCATCCGTCTCTGGATGCGCCCTGTCAGCGCATTGCCAAAGCCGTCCGCCGCCTTCTGCATATTTTCTGTTATTTGTTCCATGCGTCGCAGCCGGATCTTCAGCTTCAGAACAGCAATGACAGATACGATGCCGTCCACGGTTATACAGAAAAAAATGCCCATCAGTATAATAAAACGGATCAGTTCCGGAATCCAGGATAATATGCGAAAAAGCAACGGATTTCCTAACCAGAAGATAAAAAATGCAGAAAGGCCAAAGGCAATAAAATGGCCAATGTGGAGATAGCCATCGAACTGAAACCGTTTCTTGCTGTAGTCCCACCATCTTCGGTGAAAGATCCTCTGGAGAACTACCCCGGTCAAAATACACTGCACCGCCCCTATTACGGCGCCGCCAACCAACAAAAACAGCCAGTTTCCCCGAAGCTCTATAAGAAATATGGAATAGAGTACCGCCCCCAGCCCATACGCCGGACAGAAGGTCAGAGACATAAAACCGGTATTCACAAATCTTCTCTTCTGCACTGCATTTACAATAACACCGGCACACCAGCCCAGAAACGAATAAAAAATAAAGATCCAGCACAGCTGATTCAATGAATAAACCATATTCTGATCTCCTTTTTCTTTAGCTCAACAGCGGGTTCAGATTGGGAGTGTTGACCCCACATGTTTTAAAACTGATTTTATCACTGCCACTTTCAAATTTCAAATACTTTTTTCAAAAAGTAGTAGTATAAAACATCGAAACGTGATACAATAATAATATCTAATATGATTGAGGAAAGGTGGAATTTAGTATGAGTGGAAAATTCGATGAACTGATCAGTAACGTAAAGGTTGCCGAGTTGTTAAATAAAAAGAAAGCAGAAGATGAAAATAAGACCTGTGTCTTGTGGATTCTTGCCATAATTGGTGCTGTTGCTGCAGTCGCTGCCATTGCTTTTGCTGTATACCGTTACATGAATCCGAAAGCATCCGATTTTGACGGCGACTTTGACTATGATGAATTTGAGGACGATTTCGAAGACGATGATATTGACGACAAGGATGTCTATGTAAAACCAGCCGCAAAATCAGAAGACTGATGTAAACAACCGTTCCACTAATAAAACTGGTGCATGGAACCTGCCTTACCACAATCCATGCACCTTTCTTATTATGGTAACTCGATTTCCTATTGGCATTTTCATGTACGTTCAATGCCAAAAAATCTTTGAAAATCGTGTCCTTTCTGAGTATATCCGTGATTTCCATACATTCCACATAGTTATAAATCTCACGACAATCTCACGACTTTATCTCCAGCCTAAAGATGCAGGATAACTCTATGTTTGCAGATATATCCTCTATCCTAATCTCGTTTACATTATTCGATATTTTCATCATACACTATTACCTCTTCAATTCTACAATGCAATTTACCGCATATACGTTCAATTACATCAAGGCTCACTTTTTCGTTTTTCCCCATCTTTGCCAATGTGCCTCTGCTTAACGTACCGTCGGTAACTAAATCCATTTTCTTCATATCCTTATCTATCAGCGTTTTCCATAATGGTTTATATGTAATCATAATCATCACCTCTCTTCTATCTTATCAAAATCAGACTTATAAGTCAATAAATAATTCTAAGTTCTCGAATTTTTTTTCTAAAAAGTATTGACATATCGTGTGCATATGGTAATATATTTATAACAAGAACACAGAATAAAATTCTATTATCTTAAAACACAAGGAGGATAAACATATGTTGAAAAATCAGTTATTCGGAGTAGAAGTAGAAATGACAGGAATCACAAGAGAAAAGGCAGCTGCCATTGTCGCAGAAGTGCTCGGCACCACACCATCACAACCAAGTTGCGGTTGCTACGAAACACGCACCATTATTGATCAGGCAGCACGCAAATGGAAAGTTATGAGGGATTCCTCAATCGTTCCAATCAGAAATGATGGCGGCAATGCCTCAATAGATGAATACAGAGTAGAATTTGTTACACCGCCTCTCAACTACATAGACATTGAGCTTTTACAGAACATTATAAGAAAGCTCCGTGAGAATGGTGCAAAATCTCATAGCAGCTGCGAAATCCATATCCATGTAGATGGAGCAAATCATAATGCAATTTCTCTCCGAAGGCTGGTAAACTTTATGACTTCCCGGCAGGATTTGATTTATGAAGCACTCGAAATCGGGGATCGTGCTAACCAGTGGTGTCACAAATTAAATTCCGCTCTCCTGGCTGAAATGAAAAAGGACAAAAACCTTTCAAAAGAAAAGGCAGAACAGATTTGGTATAGTAGCGCAAATGACGGATATACAGGCGGTATCAGCCATGAGCATTACAACCACACCCGCTATCATGGAGTAAATCTTCACAGCTATTTCTCCAAAGGCACTGTAGAATTCAGACTTTTCAACA
>CAOKDX010000034.1 GCA_948467395.1 uncultured Clostridia bacterium
ACTCTCGATCCCGAAACAGAATTTTACTTGTTTCAAAAGTAATATCTCGTTTCGTACTATTTTCATCATAGACTGTCAATGTGTAAGAATAATTCATCGCACCGTGCGGTTCAATTTCCTTTACCTTTGTGTTATCAATTTGTGTATAATAATCAGTGCCGCCAGTTCCTGCAAAAATGGCGATACCAATACAAAGGACAACCATAACCACTATCCCAACTCCGATTAATACATTCTTTTTGTTCATCCTATAACCTCCCTAAATTATTTCATTTTTTTACTACACATAGTCAACTTAAAACAAATCAGCATAACTGCTATGCCAATACACACTAATGTTTTTTTCATGAATACCACCCCATCTTTCGATCGCTTTTGCATTTTCATCCCTTTTGTTCTAGATTACCAACCTCTTTTTCGCTCTGCTTTTTTTGGCTTCCTTTTTGCTTTTACATTGGGAAGTTTTTCTGAATGTGTAAAAGCATTTAACAGTACAACAGAAAGCAACACCGTGAGAATTAATATGATGATTGCCGGAAAGGTCTGATAGGAAACAGTATCATATTCTGCACCACAATACGGATCAAACAAAATCATTGCAGCCTTGATCGGAAACCAATTTAGCAAAGAGCCCTCAAAGGTTCCAAAATAACCATATACGAATGCGACAGCAACACCAATCAGGCTACTTCCAAAAAGAAATGTATTGATAATAATGAGTGGAAGTACCGAAAGGTAAATTAAAATATTTGTGGCTATGATCCGCCCCGTGGCGATCATAATGCTGTATGCTGACATTCCGGGGAAATGCAGGAGCAGATTCATAATAACAGCGAACGCGGCGTTGATAAGGCTGAAAGCTATGGAGAGAAAAAAAAGAAGCTCAAATTTTCCAAGCAACAGCTTTTTAAAGTCAACCGGAACCGTTAAAATTGATTTCAGAGTGTCGTCCGTTGTCTCCCTCGAAATAACAAAGGAGGCTGTCAGCATAATTACCACAGGAAAAAAATACGTACAATTTTGCTGAACCACCTGATGAACAAAATAGTTAAAATCCCAGCCGACAGAGGTACTGGCCGTCGAGTAAAAATAACTCATAAATACGGAGAGAAACATCATAGCGGCTCCGGCCTTGATTACAGAATAGCGTTTTATTTTCCAAAATTCAGTTATAAGATTATCCATTTCATCACCTCGTCCATTTCTTATAAAAATGCAGCATGAGCAGTATCGAAAAAACCAGCGTTATCCCCAGTACAGCAAATGCCCAAATATCGGAGGGAAATAACAAATAAGCTGCTTCTGAAAGATATCTGTCCGCCAAACGTCCCATCATTTTTTTGCTGCTCCAATTCATTACACATAAAGTCGGAAATAGATTAATTACCTTTACCAGCGATAAATTCACTTCAACCAGCGATAAAACACTCCAGTTCAAAATCGCATAGAAGAATGAAAGAAGCGTGGAAATCAAATAGGATTTGTTGAAATAGATAATGAAAACGATAACCGGCAACGTGGCAATCGTAATTCCTATTCCAAAAACAAGACTGAATACCAGCTTAAATCCAACATCATAAATGATTCCCGCCTTTAAAACCCATGTAAAGAAAATCATAAATACAGTATTGCAAAGGGTATAAAAAAGCCCATAAATCAATACAACGAATAATTTTGCCGCAATCAGCCGTGACGTAGTGACCGGAATTACACATAGATTTTTGAAAGTATCATTATCCCTCTCCATAAAGAACAGTATGGAGGCTAGAATACCCAACAGACACGGTTCCAAAAAAACCAGACCATATCCAAGCATCATGGTATAAGATAAATCGAACCGTCCTTTCAAAAATTCCACACTTGTATCATTTCCCATTCCCATTTTAGAAGTGTAAACCACAATAAGAGGGAACAGCAGAGATAGCAATATAATAAAGGGCACAATTTTTTTACGCTTCAATTTTGCAAACTCACCAGCTATCAGGTTAAGCAATTCCCTCACCCCCTGTTACTTTCTTAAAATAATCTTCCAAAGTGTCTTCACAAAGGTGCGCTTCAAACACCTCCAGGCCATTTTCTACAAATGCACGGGTAATCGCTGCAGTCGGCAGATTGACATCCAGCAAATGGATATTATGCTGATCAGTAATCTTAAAATATCTTGTCTGAAACATTGTTTCAAAAATGCGGGCGGCTTGTTTGCTGTCGGATACTGTAAAATGGATATAATGACGGTTTTTCTGTTCTAATTCAGCAAGACTTTCTTCTTCCAGCAGCTTACCATGATCAATAATGCCGATATCATCTGCTAGGAGAGCAATCTCCGAAAGAATATGGCTGGAAATCAAAATGGTCTTTCCCCTGACATCACATAATTCTCGGATAAAAGAACGAACCTCTGCAATCCCGATAGGGTCAAGCCCGTTAATCGGTTCGTCGAGAACCAGTACTGCCGGATCGTGCATGACAGCCAGCGCAATCGCAAGCCGCTGCTTCATTCCAAGAGAGTATTGCGAAAACAGCTTTTTATCCTGATACGGCAGATTAACAAGTTCCAGTGCGCTCCTAATGTAGTTGGAACCTTTCAGCCCACGCAGCTTCGCAAAAATTTTCAGATTTTCCGTTGCGGTCAAGTTGGGATAGAAGCCGGGGGATTCGATCAAACAGCCCACACGCGGAAGAATTTTCTTCTCGTTTCCATAAATAGGCTTTCCGAAAATCTTCACTTCGCCGGATGTGGGAGCCGTCAGACCTAACAACATTTTCATAGTCGTGGTTTTTCCTGCACCATTTCGTCCCAACAGACCATAAATACGCCCCTTCTTTACATGGATACTTAAATCAGATACGCTGGCCTGTTCTCCATACATTTTTGTCAGGCTGCAGGTTTCAATAATGTAATCACTCATAGATGTTATACCTCCTTTTTGATTCACATTGATTGTAACATGGCATCCTTGAGGGTATCTTGAGTTAACCTTGAATTTACCTTGAGATTTCAAAACATGAATAGGATATTTTCATCTTTTGAGCTATAATAAGGGACAAAGAAAAGGAGGTGCCGTATGAAAGATAAAAGCATTCTTGCTGTCGATGATGAATCAGAGCTGCTTAAAATGCTCCAATCGGTTTTTGAACGTGCCGGGTACACCAAAATCACCACTGCTTCTTCTGGGAAAGAGGCATTAGCGATATTTCGGGAAAATCAACCCGATATGGTAATTCTTGATGTGATGATGCCGGGCATTGACGGTTTCACTGTATTAAAGGAAATACGAAAAACGAGTACGATTCCTGTTCTCATGCTTACAGCCCGCGGAGAAGCCGATGATAAGTTTTTAGGATTTGAAAACGGAGCTGATGATTATCTTATAAAACCTTTTTTGCCCAAGGAGTTACTTCTGCGTGTTCAGGCAATCTTAAACCGCGCCTATCCTGAAAAGGAACGTATTGTATATCTGGAAGCTTCAACCGTTAATTTAGATAAGGCCGAAGTTTATCGTGGAGATGAAGTGTTTTCATTGACTGCAAAAGAATTTACGCTATTTGAAAAGTTATTTGATAACTCCGGAAGGATTGTAACCACAGGTTCACTATGCGAAACTGTCTGTGGGGAATTCTGGCAGGGATATGAAAATACCCTTGTGACACATATACGCCACTTAAGGGAAAAGATCGAGGCCAATCCGTCAAAACCTGTTTCCCTTTTAACCGTAAAAGGATTAGGTTACCGGCTCCACATTAAGGGGGCGGAAAAATGAAACCAATTGACCGCTTCTTTCGCCGCTATATATTATCAGTCATCAGAATACTGCTGCTGTTTTTTGTAATCAACATTGTATTAATAGGAATCCTTTTTCTTACTTCCTATCTGAATGGTGTTAAGGACTCCGTTTTTCCAATGGAACGGTTTTCAAATCTTATTGAACAAAAGAACGGGGCATTCGCAGTTGATCCGGAAGCAAATGACATCTTAGCACAGACGGATGCTTGGGCTATGCTGATTGACGATGAAGGTGCTGTCATTTGGGAAAGCGGTCTGCCAGAAGGACTTCCCCTTAAATACTCTGCATCTGAAATTGCGATGTTCAGCAGATGGTATCTGAAGGACTATCCCGTTAAAATCTGGAATCATCCAAATGGACTTTTAGTTGTGGGATTTCAGCCGGGCACAATCAGCCAATACTATATCTCGTTCAAAACCAGATATTTCTGGCCTGCTCTTTTCATCTGTCTGGCTGCATTGGTCATCAATATCGGTGTTATGATTTTCTTATTTTTACGTAATACCAGAAAAATCGAAACTGCAATGCGGCCAATCCTGGCTGGCATCCAAAAACTGTCACAGGGGGAAACATTTCACTTAGAGGAAAAAGGTAAACTTGCTGAAATCAATACAGGATTAAACCATGCCAGTGACTATCTGGCAAAAAAGGATAATACGCGTGCTGAATGGATTCGTGGAATATCTCATGATATCCGTACGCCACTTTCTATGATTTTAGGTTATTCCAGTGAAATAGAAGATAACCCTGACTTACCAGCAGCAACCAGAAGACAGGCTGAAATCATACGAAAACAAAGTGAAAAGCTCCGTACATTGGTTGCAGATCTAAATTTAACAACAAAATTGGAATACTCTATGCAGCCCTTCCGCATAAAGCCGCTTGATCCTCTTGAACTGATCCGGCAGGTGATAAGCGAATTTCTAAATAACGGACTTCCGGAGGGCTATGAATTAGAACTGTCTGGAACTGACACAGATATAAAAACTTTCCTATACGGCGACAATTTCCTGCTTAACCGGATGCTGCACAATCTAATACAAAACAGCATCACACACAATCCTGGTGGATGTCAGATAACCGTTTCTGTAAAAATGGACAACAGAATCTGTACGTTTTGTGTCGCAGACTCTGGGTGCGGAATCAAGGAATCATACCTGGCATTACTGAATAACGATACCAGTATTCCCAGTTCCCAGACGGAAACAGCCGAAGCAGAACACGGATTGGGGCTTAAAATCGTAAGACAGATTGTAAAAGTACATTATGGAGAAATCCAATTTTCAAACATTACACCTCATGGTCTGAAAACTGAAATTCACTTGCCTGATAAATTCAAAGGATAATTATAAAGCCCCAGAACAGCTTCAAATGCCGCCTAGGGCTTTTCATACGCTTTATTTCACCTCAAGTTTAGAGAGTTCTTGCTAATACTTTAACGGTTCTTTATAACTATTCCTCTCTTAGATCGCTGTAATTTCACAGTTATTAATTATCTCAACCAACCAGCGATATTAGTCGCCACGACAATACTGGCTACTATGCCAATTACCAGCGCATGTTTTTTCCATGTCAAACGTAGATATCCAACAAACTCACGTATTAAAGCATTTAGCGTAAAATACCATTTCGTTTTTGCCCCAAATCCAACACACTTTAACCCTTGCTGTTTTGCCAGAATTAATGCTCTGAACACATGATAAGCCGTTGTGACGATAACAATTTTAGGAGCCTCTTTATCCATCAATTTCCTTGAAAACAGTAAATTTTCTTCTGTTGATACAGATTTTTGTTCCATTATGATACGCTCTGCATCTACACCTTTACCTACTGCATATGCAGCCATAGCCACGCTCTCTGGAATATCCTCTCCAGGTCCCTGCCCACCGGACATAATCAATACAGCATTAGGATTGGAATACAGCAATTCCATTCCTCTTTCAATCCGGGCCGCAAGTAACGGTGTGACCTTCTTTCCAATGATTCCAGATCCCAGAACAACAATATAATCTGCATTTCTGTTCTTTTTCAGATGAATAAGGTTAAGAATTGCAGAAAGTGAATACATAGCCATCAATGATAATACATATACTGCCGAAAAACTGATGATAACATAGAGCATTGTACTTAATGTATTTTTTCTTAAATTGCCAATCATCGGCCAGACAGACAGGTAGACATATAACAAGATAGAGAACAGCATCGACAATAAATTTGACGGTTTCACTCCTTCATGTTTGATGACTTTTATTCCCTCGATGAAAAACATGACGATCAAAGCTGCCGGAAACATAAGCATACAGCCTATCGCCAAAACAAACAGGAGAATCAGTATTCCAATTACCACGTCATGTGCTGCCAGCCACCTGGAATATTCAGAT
>CAOKDX010000035.1 GCA_948467395.1 uncultured Clostridia bacterium
CCTCGATATGTTGGTCTGAATGAAGTTTGGACAATAAACATACCGTCTCCACATGAATACCAAATGAAAACATTTCCCCAAAACCACGGCAATATGATCAATATATATACAGTACTAACACCGTTTGCGCAGCCCCTTTCCCACAAAATCATATATCAACCCAGTTTTAACAATACAACTATGTTCTCCGATTTTTACATCGTCTTCAATTTGCCAAACTGCAATATCTATAATTTATCTTGGGAAGCAGGAATAATTCACAATTCAGGGTTTTCCCTATTTATATTTAAAATTATTATTTTTCAATATTTCTCTTATACGTTTCTTTTTTGTTCCTGCTTTAATCCAGATACTTCTTTTTTTATCAATAAAACATTTACACCCACACAGTTTTAATAATGGTTGTATTTCCTCACGACTTGCCTCGAATATTTGTTCCAAATCATCCGATAATACATAATCATGATTAGAAAATTCCCTATCTATCTTTCTGATATTTCTTTCTATTCTCATCCAACTGTTTTCTTCGTTTGGTACTGTATTTTTGTTACTTCTAATCTTCTTCATTTTAGTCCAAATTTTAGTTACAATAGAAATAATAATTGCACTTGGCAAATTTTGAAGCAAACCCGATTCAATCTGCTGAATCACGTCCGGATTGTTGAAATAACCACATACGCTATCCACAATCTCATTCAATAATTGTAAATCGAATTCATGTCGCTCATTCCAAAAATAATATTCATATATTTCTAATGCAATTAAATCTTTGAACTCCTTCTTTTGAATCAAAAGCATAAAATCATTAGATTCACTTGACTTATCATCATATCCTCGCAAAAGTACTTCATCCAAAATATAATCAATAGTTCTATTACTTCCCATAATTTCCCTCCCTATCAATGATTCACCTGCTAAGGTTAACTCGCCTTTATAAAGTAATTGTATTTCTTCACAAAGAAAATAAAGTTTCGAACTATTTTCTTTGTGAAAAGAATTTCCTCTTAAATACTCTAAAATCTCATTTTTCGATATATTATTTTCTTTATACCATGACCAATGATATTTTCTTTTTCGAATCAAATGATATATGTACATCAATTTATCTTCTGGAATCAATACATCATTTATATACACTACTACGCTTTTTGCATTATAAGTGTTAATAATTAACCCTTCTCCATCTGGATTTGTGAAATCTAAATAATTCAGAGGATAATATACTTTACTATTTGATTTTTCTTCACCATTATCAAAAAATTCTGTGCAAAAATATATTTTTATACTATAAATATCCAACAAAAAATCAACATATCTATTGATATGAAAAAACTCAACTCCTGTTAATTGAACACCTGCAGATTCACCAAAATTTGTTTTTGTATGAGCTTTGATATGCTTTACTGTATCCATAGGATTTAGCAACGGACGCATATATAAATAATGACTTCCCACTGGTACCTGTGCTGAAAGCTCTGAAAACAAAAATGCCAGAAAATCCTCAACCATTAAATTAGCGTTATTCAAACATTGAAGTTTTGAAAATATATTTTCTATTTCATCTTTTAATGGTGGTTTAAAACTTATATACTCATATTCTTTCTTTACCACAAGCCGCTTTGTATTATCATTTCCTCTATAACATTTATGCAAAGCAATGACATCCCACAATCGCCAAATCAGGGGAACTGTTTCTGTGGTGATAATATTATTTTTTATAATAACTTTAAGCAATTCATATAAAAGTCTAATTTCTTCCACACTACAATTGCTCTTCTCAATATTTCCTAATCCCGCATAAATATTTCCATTATTTCCATCAACTGTTACTTGATTACCCCATGCATGAATAACATCCTTCATTTTACTAAAATCACCAAATCCGGTCAGACACAGTTTATTTATACCTCTACATATAACCGCCGCATGGGAAGTCAGTCCGCCTCGAGCAGTAATAACTCCTTTACAATATTTCGAGCAGATAATCCCCATCATTTCAGGAGAAAGTTCTATTTGGCAAAAAATAAATTGCTCTTTTTCTCTTATTAAATGTTCTGCCTCATCCACGGAAAAACATATTGTAGCTGCTCCAACCCCTCCACTCACAGGCAAGCCGTTTCCCAACAATTCTAATTCATTAGCATTAACTAATTTTTCTTCGTATAGCAAATCCTCTATCTGCTTATATGATATCTTTTTTATGACGTCCTCCACAGTCATTTTACCTTCGCAAAACATACTCATAACAATCTTTAAATTTGCCAATTTTGATCGTCTTCCAATACGCGCAGACAGAATATACATTTTTCCGTTTTCAACCGTAAAATCTATATCCACCATATCGTGAAAATGCTCTTCTAATATTTTAGTATAATATTTCAATTCTTCAAAAATTCGTTTATCCATATTTTATCCCTTATAATGTGTTCAGTATTGATCAAGATGCTTCCTCGGCTGTTTCAATTCCTCTACCGCATTCAGAGCATCATACATCGGCAATCCTAACTCCCTCTTTACCTCTGCGATATATGCAGCATGTACTTTGAATCCATATTTTACGTTGATTACACTATCGGTTATTTATGAGAAAACATTACCACTGTCTCAATCCCCCTTGTCCAGGGGAACATGTCCACGCACTCCGCTTTGACCGGCACATATCCGTACTGCAGAAATACCTCCAGATCCCTGGCCAGTGATGTGGGCTTACAGGATACATACACGATCCTCTCTACACCATAATCAAGAATCTTCGTAATCGCCCTGGGATGAATTCCCTCCCGCGGCGGGTCCAGAACGATAATATCCGGTTTCTCCTCAATTTCGTCCAGCAGCTTCAGCACATCTCCTGCTAGAAATTTACAATTTCCCAGTCCGTTTCTCTCTGCATTTTCCCGCGCCGCCTCCACAGCCTCCTCCACAATCTCAATCCCTGCCACCTTCTTTGCCACAGGAGCCAGGATCTGGGCGATGGTTCCCGTACCGCTGTAGAGGTCGTAGACCACCTTACCCTCCACATCTCCAATGTACTCGCGGACTTTCTCATACAGCACCCCGGCGCCGGCAGTATTCGTCTGAAAGAAGGAAAAGGGTGAGATTTTAAATTCCAGTCCCAGCACCTTCTCGCAAAAATAGTCCCTGCCGGACAAAATCTCTGTCTTCTCCGATCTGACCACATCTGACAGGCTGTCGTTGATCATATGCAGGATTCCCGCATATTCCCCCTCTAAAACAATCTGCAGCAGAGCCTCTCTGTACTCTGACAGTACATTCCCCGGCGTCCACTGGGACGTAGTTACCAGACATACCAGAATCTGCCCTGTGTTCCACGCCTTTCTCACCAAAAGATGGCGCAACACTCCCTTATGGCTCATCTTATGGTAGAACGGGATTTGTTTCTCCCGGAAGAATGACAGGGTCACAGCAAGAATTTTTCGAATATCGGCATCGATGATCCGGCATTCCGGCACTGGCAGTATATCATAAAAGTTCCCCCGTTTATGCAGTCCCAGGGTCAGCGGACCGCCCTTCACCTCATCCCCAAAGGAAAACTCCATTTTATTGCGGTACTCCCATGGTCTCGGACTTGCAAGGCAGTCCCGCAGCGGAAAGTCCGGATACAATTCGGTCAAAAGCTTCTGCACCTGGGAGAGCTTTATCTTCTTCTGGTTTTCAT
This sequence comes from uncultured Clostridia bacterium, assembly GCA_948467395.1. Taxonomy (GTDB): domain Bacteria; phylum Bacillota; class Clostridia; order Lachnospirales; family Lachnospiraceae; genus Eubacterium_F. The sequence goes on from CAOKDX010000035.1 coordinate 3,677, forward strand.
AGTCCATTGTCTGATAGGAGCATCCTCCGCACTCCGCAAAATGCGGGCAGGGCGGCAGCTGATTCTCCATTTCAGAACGTTCCAGCACCTTCGTCAGTATGCCCTCAGGCCGGTTCTTTCTTGCCTTCTTCAGCTGAAATCTTACCTTCTGACCCGGCAGGGTATTTTTCACAAGCACGGGAAACTCCTCCCCTTCTACCCGCACCTGGCCTTTATTTGGAAATTTTAAAGAGACCACTTCTCCCTCATAGAATTCATTTTTCTTCATTTTATCTTGTCCTCACATCCTCTTTCATATAGCTCAATGGACATCGCAGAACAGACATCCGAATAAAGAATACCATCTAACGGTATCTCTTGCAAGCGGTTTGGGGCAATTTATAATGCAGCCGGCATTATCTTGACCTGCTATTTGCTTTCGCTTATAATAAAACCAGCTTAAAAAAAGGAGGCAGCCATTATGCAGGCAAAGATCCACAGCAGGGAAACACGCATCTATCTTGGATGCCTGTTTCTCCTGCCCGTCTTTGCCGGCCTTGGCCTACTCTACCGCAGCGGCTCCGGTATCCCTGCATGGCTGCTTCCTCCCTGTATGTTTCACACCCTGACAGGCTTTTCCTGTCCCGGCTGCGGGTGCACAAGGGCCGTCGCCGCCCTTCTGCGGGGCGATCTTCTGCTGAGCCTTCGCCTTAATCCCGGAATCCTCTACTGCGCGGTCATTTATATTCTGTTTCTCCTGAGCCACACAGCCACTTTATTATTCGCCTGGATCATCCGGCTCCTAAACACTTTATCCGGGCATTGCCATGGCACAAAAAAACTTCCCTCCCATAAATGGGAAAGAAGTCTTCTATGCTTATGTGGCCGGATTCATGGAATGAAAGCCCGGCCCATTTACCTCTACCTATTAACTTATATTTTCGTGATTTTTGGCATCCTTCGTTTCTGCGCCGAGCTGTGGCAGCGCCTTCACTAAAGAACTCTGGTGCCAAATTACATGATGCGGAGAGCAGCCATTAACAGACGGCCGCAGAGAGCAATTCCCCACAGGCAGATGCCGATAATGGAAGTAATAAAGCCTGCCGTCACCATTCCCTGTTTATCCTCCGAAATCTCATCCTTACTGCCTGCCCGGAGGGCCAATGCCACAATACCGCACGGCGCACAGCATACAATGGACAGGATTCCCAGAACCAGAATAGCCGTGGCATAACCATCTTTGTCCTTCTCTACTTGTACGGAAGGTTCATACTGAACAGGTCCTGATGTTGTATCATAATACTTGACACTTCCACTTCACGGATATATAAATAAAG
>CAOKDX010000036.1 GCA_948467395.1 uncultured Clostridia bacterium
TGGGGCATGAAGCGGAAAAAATCACTTACCGTTACGCCCACCTGTTTCCTACGGTGCAGACGGAAATGGCAGAGAGATTGGAAATGGAGAGAATGACAAAGGAGGACTAAAGGCATGGAAAAATCACTGGATTACAAAGGAAGATGGCGCAATCATACGGTAGCGTTCCGGGTATCTGATGAAGAAGCAAAGCTGTCGAATGATTGAAACAATCACCCCCCCCAGCAGAGCTGGTGGTACTGGCTTTGAAAGGACAGAAATACAAAATAGAAAAATTGTTGGAACGATAAGAAATGTGGGGCGTGGCGACTGCTATGCCCCATATTTTATGGTGGAAAATGGAAAGGTTCTACTGTGGTATATAGATATGACAGCAAAACAAGGTATTGATGTAGATGGAGTGCCATATTTCGATGATTTATATTTAGATTTAGTAGTTTATCCGGATGGGACAATTATAGTTGATGATATGGACGAATTAGAGGAAGCATTATCAAAGAAGGATATTACGCAAGAACAATTTAATCTTGCAGTCGAAACAAGTCATAGATTGCAGCGAGAAATGTTAAGTAATATTCCTTCATTTATAGAATATACAAAAAGGTGCTATGAAATGATTAGGAAATTGCGGAATTGATAAATGAATGTGGTACAATCACATTATTAACAGAGAATTTGGAGGAATAATAATGTCAAGAGTTATATTTTTAGATATAGATGGTGTACTCAATTCTAATTTTGGGAATAATGAACACCAGATAGAAATTAGTGATGGTACATTAATTGATGAAGAAAAAATTAAACTGTTGGCATATTTAGTAAGAGAGACAAATTCGAAAATAATTCTTCATTCGGGATGGCGTTTTGGGTTTGATTCTGAATTGAAACCACTTTGTAAGGAAGCAAATAAATTGGTTGAATTATTAGAAAAAGAGGATTTGCATATAAAAGGAATAACACCGAATTTGACCACAGAAGAAATTAGACAAGCAAAGAAATTTAGTTTGGTAAAAGCTGATGAAATCCTTTTATGGATAAATTTGCATAATGATGTTGCCGAATGGGTGGTTCTTGATGATCTTGATTTACATAATACTCAAATTGAACAACATCAAGTAAAACCTGACCAGACAGTTGGTTTGACGCTTGAGAATGTAAAGCAAGCTGTAAAAATTTTAATGGGATAAGCTCTTATTGTGTCATAGACTTGTTTGGTAAAAATTTCCAGCTGTGCGATTGGGATATGAAAAATAACATTATTCGTGACGGAAGTAAAGATGGATTTAAAGTGGTGATCCTGAAGATGAAAAATATCATAGAAAAAGCGAACGCAAACTTCTGTGAAACCATAGATCAGGCTGGTTGTTCAGGTAGATCATCTGCAAAGCGGCAAGTGCGCCGCTTCCCTCTGGAGACCAGGCCATTCCATTGTGCTTTTGCCGTCCGGCTACGACCAGATCGTTTGCTTTTTCGACAGGATTGCTGGAATTCCTGAGTCCGAGTTTCGCTCTTAACGCATAACAGGTGATGGCGGCGCCTTTTTTCTGGAAGTATCCGAGGAGATTGTTCACCAGCAAAAATGCAGGAACAGATTTGAAGACATTCCTCATGCCTGTTCCTGTCAGTATGTATGACTCATCACCATACTGGATATGAGCGACTGTATTTTCGACATACTTATAGTCCCTTACGGAGCCTTCTTTGCGGGAATCCTTTTGGTGCTTAACGCCAATGTCATCAATGGAAACAGAGACGCATTCCTCTGGAAACGATTCGATTTTTATTTCTGCTGCTGAAAACGGAATCTTCTCCTCGCGGGAATCATTCACCGCAGCAATGGCCTCATTGATCCCAGGCTTATCTGGTCCTGCATCTTGAGAGACCGAGACAGTCGTTATGTTGTCAGAGAGCACCACACCCTCTAATGGAAGGGCGCTTTCAGCGTCAAAACCGTACATGGACAGAATGTGTGCGGTAACATCGGAAAGTTCTTCGGAAATCTCAGCACCGATGCGGCCTATGCTGTCTGATAATGTGCGGAGTTTAATTGAATTTATGTTTGTCCTTCCAGGAAATCGGTTCAGGATATCGGCAGCATCCCAATAGCTTGTTTTAGTACATACACATGAAGCGGCTTCCAGAAAGGAAAGAGAAAGGACGCGTTCTTTTGGCTGAAGAGAATCAGCAAGCGAGCCATATACACGAATGGAAATCCGTCCGGACTCTGATTCCAATGAAGTGGATGCTACTTTTGTTTTCGGATTTTTTTAGACGAGGCGTCCAGACATTCACGGGACAGTTCCCCATTAAACTTTCTGCTGGTTTCGAGGACAGTTTTTTCTAAAAGGTCAAAGTCACGGAGAAGGCCATCCCGGGTAGAAAGGTCAAACTCCTCAAGGGAAGGGAAATCTCCCTCTGTAGAAACAGTCTTTTCAATCACTTCGCCGTTAGGAAGCGTGATCTTTGCAGTATATTCAACAACAGGTTTCTTATCATCTGGATGCTTTTCCATAGTTATACAGGCGCCTTCCTCTTTTCTTGACTACGTTTTTCGCGTTGAAGGATGGCTTCGGGGTCACCACGGTTAAATGCAGCCTTCAGATAAGGGAGCCGCTCTGTGGCAATAAAGCCAAAGGAAAGCACGGTTTCGTGCCTGGGAATGCCATTAAGACGGCGGGATTCCACTAAAGAGCAGTAGTATCCGTCTTTCTTTCCACGGTTATCTGGTACTGCATGGATGAACACATTAAAAGCCTCCTTTCTTAACTACATAATATGAATTATAAAGTAATTATACGGATTGTGCAAGTATTTTCTTGACTACAAATCATCCTGTCAAAGGGCATAATAATACCCTTGTCAAAAGAGACAAGGGCTATTAGCTGAAAAATCCAACCGCACAGGAGGAAATTTTTTGTTGCCAGAAAATTATATACAAAATGATTGACACCAAATATGACACCACATATAATATAGATAGGAGGTATTCAGAATGTCAAAGTGGGATAAACTATTAGCACGTATTTGCACTTTATCAAAAGATATTCGGTTTGATGAATTGCGTAAGGTGTTAGAGAGCTATGGATATGAGATGAATGCCCCAAGAAGTGGAAGCAGTCATTATACATTTAGAAAAAAAGGGTGTATGCCAATTACGATACCAAAACATGAGCCAATTAAGAAAGTTTATGTTGAGATGGTGAAACAGATCGTAGAAAGTGAGGAAAGAAACGATGAAAACGCTGAATGATTATATGGCAATGTCTTATCGGATGGAGATTGTGGAGGATAAGGATGAAGGTGGTTTTGTGGTTTCTTACCCCGATCTGCCGGGATGTATTACTTGTGGTGAAACAGTAGAAAAAGCGGTGATAAATGCAACAGATGCTAAGAGGGAATGGATTGAAGCTGCACTTGAAGAGGGGATTAAGATTAATGAACCAGACAACTTGGAAGATTATTCCGGGCAGTTTAAATTGAGATTACCTCGCAGCTTACATCGCCTATTGGCAGAGCATTCCAAAAGAGAAGGTATCAGTATGAATCAGTATTGTGTGTATCTTCTATCAAGAAATGATGCTGTTTATTCAAAGTAAAACCAACAATATTATATTGAAAAGATGGCAACATTTTGGCAACAGAAAATCAGTAAGCCAGAATAAATGATGTAATTGAAGTAAAAACAGGGGTGTATTTGCACAAGGACTAAATAAATACAGTTAAGATTAGCAAAGAACACGCCGAGTTCGAGTAACGGACAAGATGCCGAAGATACTGATAAAATGGGCATTTCCGGGGTTGCTTTATGCCTGTTGGTCCTAAAATGGATCTAATTATTTGATGGATACTGGATTTGCGGCGGGTGTCATGATACCTGCTGGTGGGGAGCCGGAAACATTCTGTGTTGCATTTTAAAGGAATATTGGCTTCAATCTCCCTGCCGGATACGGTATATTGTAAACTGTAGACATAAAAGGAAGCAACCGCCCACAAAGTGGTTAGCCTCCGAAGTATAGCTTTTAAGTCTGCCTTCTACCGCCAAGTAACAAGGTAGGCTTATTTATTTTCGCTTGTTGTTCCTATCTATAGTAGGCAAACCCAACAAGTTGCATATCACAATGCAAGAAAAAACGAGTCGACTAAAAATAACAGGCGAAAGACTTCGTATGCATCCATTTGCATCAACCTTCTCCATGAATTTTGTTATTTACACAAGTGCGGGAGGCTTTCCACCTTGTAACACGGTTGTTCCGTGCTTCTAATAAAGTATAACTTCCGGCATCGGACAGTCTTTTTCCGATTTTGAAATTTAGGAAAATTTTTAACGGTGTAATCTATAAATATTGGATTGATTGAAAGCTATATTTTGCAGTATTAATGAAGAA
>CAOKDX010000037.1 GCA_948467395.1 uncultured Clostridia bacterium
CTTATTGGGCAGAAGTATCAAAGATGATATTATACACAAATCTTTCTTCATGTATGGGAAAAGAATATCAAAATTTATCAGTAGTTCGAGCCGAAAACAGATTGCTTGTTTCAGAGAATATTGTGGATTCTGAGTGCTTGTTAAAAAATAATTTTGGAGTGTCTCTGGAAAGAAAATCAAATATTGATTGCCTGCTAATACGATTGCGTTCATTTTGTATTCCACCAATACAAAAGATGTATACTTGGAAGTGGTTAAGAAATTTTATAACAAAAAATATTACAAGTAGCCAGAAAAAAGCATTTAATCTTTTTCTGACTAGAAAGAGACGTATATTTAACCAGTTTTTAATATTATCAATTCCTTCAGAAAACCAGGACATTATTGTATCATTTCATATTTTCTGTAAGAATAGTCAATTTAGAAAAATAGAAAAAATGATTAATTGCACAGTTACGCCTGTGACAACCAGACCCATAGATTATAATTTTCTTTTAAAGCGGTGTGGCGAAAATATAAATCTGGCTGAGAAATCGGTTCTTTTATTAGGCTGCGGCTCAGTAGGCAGTTATGTTGCTAGTAATCTTTGTCAATCAGGAATTTGCAAGCTTGATATTTTAGACAAAGACATTTTGAGTGTTGAAAATGTATACCGACATCTTTTGGGCTTTGATGTTGCCACAAAGAGAAAAAATAAGGCAGATTTAGTAAAGGAATTTTTGGAAAAGCAATATCCATATGTCGAAATAGATTCATTGAATTTTATAGACCGTAGTGTAGAAAGCTTTATACGAGATATACAGCGTCTAAAAAACTATGATTTAATCATTTCAGCATTGGGCGAACCAACAGTTAATCTAGAGCTTAACAGAATTTTATATGATAAAAATGTAAATGTTCCATTTGTTGTCTGCTTTAATGAACCTTATGGTATTGGTGGACATGTTATTGCAATAAACAATTCCTCTGGTGGCTGCTTGAGATGTATGTATACAGATTTGATCTCTAGTGATCTTGTTCCTTTCAGAGCTAGTCTTGTTGCACCAGGTCAGAATTTTAAAAAGAGTCTATCAGGATGTGCTGGATCATTTGTGGAATATAGTGCTTTGGATAGCCAGCAAACAGCACTTCTAACAGTTCGTTTGTCATTGGAAGTTTTGACTGGACAGTGCAAGGAAAGTACTCTTATATCATGGATTGGCTCGGAAGATAATTTGATAAATAATGGGTTTGAAGTTTCAGAATATTATGAGCATATTAGCGGTCAAAGTTATTGCAGTATCACAAGGAAAAATATACCCATAAATGAAAGGTGCCCTATATGCTCAGAAAAACAGGATTAAGAATCAAGACCCCCAGCATGGCTATTTATATAGAAGAAAATATTTTATTAGAAATTAGCAACTATCAGAAACAGAGGCAATTCAAACTGGAGTCTGGAGGAATCATAATAGGATATTATGATTCCTCAGAAAGTGCTCTTAGGATAACAAATATAACATGGCCGCAAATAGATGATATTTGTGGTCGATATAGATTCATTCGTAAAGAAACGGGTCATCAAGAAATAATGGATAGGCTATGGGAACAATCTGGATATAAGAAAAGTTATTTGGGAGAATGGCATACCCATAATCAACGCAGACCAATACCATCACTCATAGATTGTAATAACTGGAAAAATATCTCTAAGAGACAGCATAATTTCAACCAACAATTTTTTATAATAATTGGAACTATGTGTTCTGGAATATGGATGACTGAAGACAGAAAGATACAGAAAGTAGGAGAGTGGGATAATAATGGAACAATTATGTAAACTATACAAAAAGTATTATTATTTGATTTTTACACTACTTCTTATTTTATTTTTAATTTCGCTTGGAACAGGTGAAAATTTAAAGAAAATAGAAATTGGAGAGGTATCAGCAATTTATAATACTATAGTGGCTTTTGTACCCGAGAAATATTTGATGGCTTTACAAAGAATAAGTTTTCCAATTGGAGTCTTATTGGTAATATCTATAATATTATTTGCATGGAAGAAACGAATGAATGTTCTGTGTCATGTATCATTAGCACACGGAATGGCTCCGCTATCTCCTAATGTAAAAAAAGAATATTATATAAAGGAAGAGAATTTAGACATTGTAGGGTATTCTTACCCTAATGATCTTCATCAGATTATTACAGAACAGGATTCAGCAATAAAAGATTTTACTGCTACAAAAGGGATACATAGTTACTATGGAATAGCTCATACTCCGCTAGTTTTTAGAGCCGGATATATGTATGGGGATCAGCAAGAAATACATTTGTTTCACAGAGCGCATAATAATAGTGCAAACTTTGAAGAGTGGGATACTTCTGCAGATACAAAATGGGAAACAAGTTTTAGAGAGATACAAGAAGAAAATAAAAGTTGTAAATCAAATAATTTGATTGTTGCAATATCTACATCATTAGAAATTAAAAACATAGAGATAGCCTCTATCACAGATACGAAATGTCATATTATTAGATTTCAACTTCAAACTTTAGAATTTGATATAATTGGAAATTATGCACAAGCGGAAAATCTTCGAAAGCAAATTTTATCAAAAATAAGAGAAATCGTTAAGAAATATGATATTCAATGTATTCATATGGTAATCTCATCATCAGTAGCTTTTACATTTTTTTTAGGTGCAGGGTTCAGTTCTCAACATGACCCTAATGTTATTGTTTATCACTATGATAACGGAAAATATATATGGGGAATTGATATGAAAAGAAATGGTTCGGATGCCGTAATAATTCCGTGAGTGTAATCATAAAGTATAAGAAGGTCATTGCAACATTAAGTTATCAAAAAACAATAATGTTACAATGACCTTGTCTTATATAAAATATCACAGATTCTGCCGGATAATCCGTGTAATGATCCCCACAGCCACACCCCGTTCTTCATCAATCCGGGTGACGGCAAAGCTCACATCGTCCTTCTTGCCGGGAGTCCGGTAGTCATAGCAGGAGTGGGCCACAGCGTTCACGCCGTTGGACAGCCGGATATAGACCACGCCTTTATGTACGTCCGTGACCTTGCCGGCATACTTGCTCTGGATGCGGCATTTTTTCAGGTTGTCATGGTTGGTGTTCTGGGACACGCTCTTGATGTCAGCCTTAATGCCCATATCCTCCAGACTGTCACGGCGCACGTTCAGGATGCGCACAAGCACCTGGTCGCCCACGGAAAAACGCTCATGGGCATCCCCGATCCACTCCCAGGCCAGGTCGCGGGCCATGATGGAGCACTCCACTCCGAATACCTCCACCCGGATGACCTTCTCTGCCACGGCAATCACACGGGCCTGGGCAATGCGTCCCTCATAAATGCGGTACATGCCTGCCGCATCCGTATCCAGATAGAAGGTCTGCCGTTTCCTGAGCATGGCTTCCTTCCGGCTGGCGACCACGCTGCGGGTTTTGGAATCAATGCCTTTTACGATAAAGTCGATCTCCGCCCCCAGCATGTTGCCGAGGATCTTGTTCTGCCGCAGCATCAGCTCCGCATATTCCTGTCCGGAAGGGCTGCGGCCTACATTGATCATCATCTCCTTTAAGGGGATCACGATCCGGAAGCCCTTATAGTCTACGATGGTGATGGTCTTGCCGTTGTCCGTCTGCTCGATCCCGCCAAGCTGCCCGGTAAGGATACGTCTGGTACGGTAGGCATTGTGGATCTCATGCCAGATGGCATCCCCGCGGGATTCTTCCGTCTCCACTTCCCCGCGTACCTCCAGTGTCAGTACCGGGGCCTCATCCTTCCTTCCTCTGGCGGCGGTACGGCGGGAGGGGGATGCTGCAGGGGGAACCGCAGTTCCGGCTGTGTCTTCAGCGGAGGGGAAAGGCGTATCTTTCAGCCCGGATTCAGTGGGTTCTGTTTCTTCCTGGGGAATGGTTTCCTCCGCTTTCTCTGCGGCATCATCGGCCAGCCTGCTCTTATCGGTATCAGCAGCGGCCGCCAGGGGATCGGGCACGCTGTCAGCTACGGCTTCCATGCCCTCCGGCGTTTCTGTTTCTGCTTTTTGGGAATCCCCGTCCATTTCTGCGGAGGGTTCCTCTTTCTTTCTACGGGTGGTGCGTCTGGTCTTTGCAGAGGCGCTGCCTGTTTCTGATAAAGCTGCCTGTTCCGGCTGTGCTTCCCCGGAAGCATCGTTTTCCCCGTCAGCGCCATGCGTGGTGCCGGTGCCCTCGAAACTTTCCGGTTCATCTCCAAAAATTTCTTCCTCTGTAAGTTCCGGGAGATCCCCTTCTGCCAGATCCGGTGCGGCAGCCGGTTCCTGGTCCATGCTGCCAAGCAGCTCAT
>CAOKDX010000038.1 GCA_948467395.1 uncultured Clostridia bacterium
GCCCCTTCATCAGATGCTCGATAGCATCCTGAATCAGCTTCTCCGTTACCGTATCGATGGAAGAGGTAGCCTCGTCCAGCACGAAAATCCGGGGATCTGCTAAAATCGCCCTGGCAAAAGAGAGAAGCTGCTTCTCGCCGGTGGAAAGAAGATCGCCTCCCTCTCCCACGTCGCTGTCATAGCCCTTGTCCATCCGCGCAATGACCGAATCAGCCGACACGCTTTTGACAGCCGCCTCAATCTGCTCCATCGTAGCGTCCGGGTTCCCGTAGCGCAGGTTTTCCAGCACGGTGCCGGAAAACAGGTGAGGTGTCTGCAGCACATAGCCAATATTGCTGTGAAGCCATAGCTGGGACCTCTCCCTGGCATCCTTCCCGTCGATCAGGATACGTCCCGAGGTGGGCTCAAAAAAGCGGCACACCAGATTCACCAAAGTGGATTTGCCCGCCCCGGTCTCCCCCACAATCGCCACATTGGTTCCCTGGGGTACATTGAGATTAAAATGCTCCAGCACATACTCATCGCCGTCCGGATACTTAAAAGATACATCCTCAAAGGCAATGTCCCCGTAGAGCGCCTCCCAGTTTTCCTTCTTAGGCTGGAAGGAATCGCCATACTGCTCAATAACTTCCGGTGTGTCCCGCACATCAGACTGGGTCTCCATCAGTCTGGTGAAACGCTCCACATTGACCTGAACCGTGATCAGATCGGAAATCGCCCGGACAATCCATTGCACCGGCTCCATCATGCCCAGCGCATAGGACATGAATACAGACAAAGTGCCGATCTCGATCACCCCCTGCAGCGTAATAATGCCGCCCCGCCACAGCACCAATGCCAGAGCCAGGGAGGATGAGAAGGAAATCATGGAGGAAAACATGGCCCGATAATGCATGGCATGCACGGAGGTATGCTTCATCTCAGAAGTGGTCTCATTAAAGTCCTGCTCCATTTTATCTTCAATCACCAGTGTTTTTGTGGTTTTTGCTCCGGTAATGCCCTCGTTGAAGTTCCCGGTGATCTGAGAGTTGATTTCCCGGATCCGGCGGTTTAAAACCACCAGCTTTTTCTGAAAAAAGGCGGCCGCCAGTGTGGTCAGCGGCACAATTGCAAGTACCCACAGTGCCAGCCGGAAGTTAATGGCAAGCATGACCACCACAGCTCCCAGGATATAAGACATATTCCAGATACCGTCCATCAGTCCCCAGGAGACCAGACTGCCGATTCGGTTAGTATCACTCATGACTCTGGCATGAATATAACCTACACTATTCTGATTGTAATAGGAAAAAGCCAGCGTCTGTAAATGATTAAAACTGGCACGCTTCATATCCCGGCCCACATACAGCTCCACCTGGCACGCCTGATAGGCCGAAATTGTATTGGCGATTACCTGAAAGGCCAGGACGGCTATGTAAGCTGCAATAAAGCTTCCCAGGCCGCCTAATGTCCCCAGGGCAATAAAATGATTCAGCGCATAGCGCTGAAAAAGCGGCAGGATAATATCCACCAGCCCGCCTGTCAGCCCCAGAATGATCATAGAGATAATAATCCCTCGATAAGGCTTTAAATAAGGCAGCAACTTATTAATGCCAAAATAAGGAAGGGATACATATTCCTTTTGTTCGTCTTTTTTATGCGCCATATTCGGCCACCTCCTCCGGCAAGGTCATCTGCATATCATAAATGCGGCGGTAAATACCGTCTTTTTTCTTTATCAGTTCCTCATGGGAGCCCAACTCGGCCACCCGCCCCTTGTCCAGCACCAGAATACATTCCGCCTGCATCAGCGTAGTAACCCGATGGGAAATCAGGATTACGGTGGAATCGCCCAGATTCCTTTTCAGTGCCTGTCGGATCTTCGCGTCCGTCTCCGAGTCCACGGCGGAGAGAGAATCGTCAAATACCATGATCGGCGTGCGCTGAGTCAGCATACGGGCAATCGCAGTCCGCTGTTTCTGCCCGCCGGACAGGGTAACGCCCCGCTCTCCTACCACCGTATCATAACCCTTGCTGAATTCTGAGATGGCCTCGTCCACACAGGCAATGGAGGCCGCCCAGCGAATATCGGACAGACTCATCCCCCGGCGGGTAATACCGATATTTTCCGCAATCGTGCGGGAAAACAAAAACGACTCCTGCAGTACCATTCCGATATGAGAGCGCACCCAGCTCCCCTTCATATCCGCAATGTCCACCCCGCCAATGGTAATACGTCCGTTTTCTTTCGGAAGATCATAAAGCCGGTTCAGCAAATGCATCAGCGTAGATTTACCGGAGCCCGTGCCGCCTAAGATACCGAAGGTAGTCCCCTGTGGAATCTTAAAACTGATGTCCGAAAGAATCGGCGCATCCCCATAGGAAAAAGAGACATTGTGAAATTCAATATCCCCACGCATTTCCGGTGTGCCTTCCTCCGCCAATTCCGCCTCCGGCTTATCCTGTTCCGCATCAGAGTTCATAATATAGCGGATACGCTCAATGGAGACTCCTGCCTTACTCATTTCAGAGATCATACGGCCCAGAGATCGAACCGGCCAGGTCAGCATGGCATTATAAGAAATAAAAGCAATAAACTCTCCCGCCGTCATACTGCCCCTGACACAAAATACAGCGCCGAGGATGACAATCAGCATGACCTGCAGACCGGAAATCAAATCGCCCGCACCCCAAAACAGAGCCATAAACCCACACAATTTGATCCATAAATTTGTATAAATATTGTTCTGCTTTTCGAAACGGTCCTTTTCGTACTTCTCCCGTCCAAAGGCGCGCACTACCCTCACGCCCGTCAGATTCTCCTGTGCAATGGTAGATAAAATCCCCTCATTCTCATCGCATATCATGAACTGGCGCCCGATTTTAGAATGGAAGTAGGCGGAGTAAGCGATAATAATTGGAATGGAAGCCAGCGCCACCAGCGTTAACCTGGGATTCATGGAAAACATAAAAAACAAAGACAATATAATCAATATAACGATACGGAAAACCGACGTCAACTGCTCTGACACGAAATTCTTGACCATATCCACATCAGAGGTACAGCGCTGAATAATATCCCCTGTCTGATTCTGCATATGCCAGGAAAAGGGCAGCCGCTGGATATGGGAGAACAGCCGATTACGCATAGTCTCCACCAGGCTCTCCGCCCCCCTTGCGTTAAAAAGCATGAACAGATAGCGGAAAGCCACAGAAAATAGCGCCATAATCACCAGCAGGCCACCGATCAGCCAGAGCCGGTCACGAAGATAGCCCACGCCGCCAACAGAAGCTATCCGGTTCATCAGAAATTCCGGCAGTTTCAGCTCGTTATCACCCAGAATACCGTCAACCGTGGTTCGTATCAACTGAGGCGAGAGCATATCCAGCCCCGTTACGCACAGCGCCGAAAGAATACTGATTACAAAATACTTAATGCTCCCCCGCAGGAAATCCAGAATCAGAGAGACTCTTGTATAAGGCTGCCGAACTGTTTCAGGTTTATTAACGCTCATGACCGTTTAACCTCCTTTTATGGTAATAGTCGGATGTTTACTATTCTATAGGGAAGGTTCAAAAAAGACAAGTCGTTTTTTGATAAATAAATCAAATCACTCCTGGACAAAATTTATGATCTGTACGGTACTGCATGGGAGTCACCCCGGTTGTGTTTTTGAACACAGTTAAAAAATAATTATAATTCTGGAAACCGCATTTTTGTGCTATCTCCCGCAGGGAAAATGATATGAACGGTAATGGCGATGCGGGAGATGAATTGCCCTTTGTCTTTCATTATAGCGCTACAGTTCCTGATATGGCATATTCTTATCATACCTTGTTTGGCTCCTTCGGATATGTGGACTTTGCCGGAAAACTGGGTTCCCACTTTATAGAGGACGAGGACAGTGCTATTATCTACGTTGCCGAGACAGAGGAATACAAAAATGCTATTGCATTTTTTCACAAATTTGTTCAGGAAGGGTTGTGGGATTCAGAGGGATTTACAACCCAGGATACATCGGTGATGAATGCAAAGGGAAATAATGATCCCGAGATTGTGGGTTCCTTTATGGCTTTTGACTCTACTTTTGTTTTGCCGGATAAGTATCAGGCAGATTATGTAATATTACCGCCGCTTGCCGGCCCGGATGGCACGAAAGTATGGCTCAGGCATGGCGGCTCAAACAGGAATGTAAACGGGACACAGTTCGTAATGACCTCCCACGCCAAGGGAAAAGAGGAAGCGATCATGCGGTGGCTGAATGCACATTTTGAGCCGGAGATTTCCGCACAATTATTTTTGGGGCCGATCGGAACGAAT
>CAOKDX010000039.1 GCA_948467395.1 uncultured Clostridia bacterium
GTAAGTAGGAAATAATCCGTATCTGTCAATTCATGTGTATTTCTGATACAATCACTTCAAATTATGGAGGTATTGCCTATGGATAAAAATGAACTTACAAAGACAGAACTCTGGACAAAACGTATCCAGGACTTTCATGAAAGTGGTTTATCCCAGAAAGAATGGTGTCAGGAGCATCAAATTCCACAATCAACTTTTGGCTATTGGATCCGGAAGCAAACAAAAGAACAGCCAGATGAACCTGTTTTTGCAAAACTTCCTTCCCAACAGGAAATCTCATCTGATCTTTCAGTCGGCGGTGTGCCTGTAACGATCTATCTTCCCGGAAGCATCCGGATTGAAATTGGTGCCGGGTGTCCTGTCGGACTTATGGCTTCTTTGATCCATACACTGAGTGCTTATGCTTGATCTGGCCGGCGGAACAACTGTGTATCTTGCATGTGGTGTCACGGACTTACGAAAGAGCTACCAGGGATTGGCGGCTATTATAAAACTAAAATTCCATCTGGATCCGTATTCCCGTTGTATGTTTGCCTTCTGTAATCGCAGACGCACATCAATCAAAATCCTCCAATGGGACGGGTCAGGATTTTGGATCTTAATGAAGCGGCTGGACCATCATTCCTTTCACTGGCCGGATACACCAGATGAGTTGAAAAAAGTTACGTTAAAAGAAATACACTGGCTGTGTGACGGATTATCCCTGGATCCCAAGGGCGCTTTTAAGGAGCACCATCCCAAGATTGTCATCTAGCCAAAAACGGAGTCTGTCAATTCGCAAAAAGCTGAAAATCTTAGGATTTTCAGCAATTTTTCCTCTGTTTTTCTGACGCATTTCCCCTCGAAAACAGCACGGTTTTATGGTATTCTTTTCTTAGCTTAAAACAATCAGGAGCACCGGACTATGGAACCACTTTTTTCTAAGAAACAATTACAGGAAATGAGTAAAGAAAATATGATCACACTGCTTACAACCATGCAGGCGCATCAGCAAAAGCAGGAAACTAAGATCCAGCTCCTGACGGAAAAAATGAAGGAGCTGGAGTTCATGAATGCGCTGCTTTCTGACAGGCTGGCGCTTGCCCAGCGGAAACAGTTTGGTGCCTCCAGTGAAAAGTACGCGGATGGATATACGCAGATGGATCTGTTCAATGAAGCAGAGCAGGAAGCGGATCCGAATGCAGCGGAACCGGAAATGGAAGAGATCCATCCGAAATCTTACAAACGCAAAAAACCTGCTGGAAAAAAGGAAGAAGATCTTTCTTCTTTTGAGACGACAGAGGTGATCGAACATAAGCTGGAAGGGCAAGAACGGTTCTGCCCGGAATGCGGGACGAAATACAAAGTAGTGACGACAGAGAAAGTAAAATATCTGAAATTTATACCGGCCCGTTTCGAAGTCGTAGAAGAGGTCACATATATTTACAGCTGTCCAAAATGCGGAAAAATGCAGCGGCCAGAGAAGGCCCAGGCACTTATGAAAGGGAGTGTCGCCACACCATCCCTGGTTGCAGGTATCATGAATGCCAAATATGTAAATGGGATGCCGCTTGCACGCCAGGAGCGGGAATTCGCGCGGTATGATCTGAATCTGTCAACCAAAACGATGGCAAACTGGATCATCCTGTGTGCCGGGCGGTATCTCCAGCCGGTCTATGACCTGATGAAGGAGGAATTCCTTTGCAGTAGGTATGTCCATAGCGACGAGACACGGATCCAGGTCATAGACGAACCGGGGCAGAAAGGTACGACACAGAACTGGATGTGGGTGTATCTTACGGATGAGAATAGTGGATCTCCGAGAATGGTACTCTTCCAGTATGAGAGAACCCGGGGCGGCTACCACCCGGTGGAGTTTCTGGGAGATACATTTGAGGGTTATCTTACCTGTGATGGATACCAGGCGTACCATAGTCTCCCGGAGAAGATCACCGTGACAGGGTGTATGGCCCATGCAAGGCGGCGTTTTGATGAAGCCCTTACAACATTGAAAAAGGATTTCACCAAAGAGCAGCTGAAAGAAACAACTGCATATCAGGCAATGGAGCGGATCGGCATGCTCTATAAGATAGAAGAAATGCTCCGAGGCAAATCGCCGGAGGAAAAATATACCGAGCGTCAGAAGCAGTCAAAACCGCTTTTAGATGCCTTCTTTGAGTGGCTGCATTCCCTGGAGGATGCAGTAGACAGATCATCGAAAATAGGAGAAGCGGTATTGTACACGATAAACCAGGAACAATACTTAAGAAGATACTTGGATGACGGACATTTGAGTATCGACAATACGGCCGCTGAGAGAGCCATTAAGAACTTTGCGGTAGGACGCCGCAACTGGCTGTTTTCTAAGAGTATCAAAGGAGCAGAGGCCAGCGCAACCGTATACAGCATAACAGAAACGGCGATCCTGAACGGACTCAAGCCCTATAATTATCTGACCTACATATTGGAAAAGATGAAAGATTTGGCTCCATTTCCGACAAAAGAAGACATTCTTCCACTATTGCCCTGGTCAGAAACAATACCGGAAAACTGTCGTACCAAACGACCAGAGGGGACATCCACTTAGCAGAAACTGTTAGGTGGATTTTTTTGTCAAAGTACGGATGAATCTCTATTCATCTTTAAGGAATATTTTACCAAATGCGTAGATTTATGAACAGGTACGGATTATTTCCTACTTACTTTTCTAATAATATTACTATTCTTACCGGACTTTCAGCTGCCGGGAAGACAGCTGCATTTTCATTTATCAGAGAATGTATGGCTATAAATCCTCAAATTGTATGTCTGAATTACTTGGATTATCAAAAAGATATTAAAGAAATGCTAACACAAATGAAAAATAAGATGATTGTGATTGACAATGCAGATATTTTATTAGACGATGAAACAAGAAAATTTATCTCTTTAGATGAAAATAATAAATATCTTATTATAGGTCGCAATCCCAAAAATCTTTTTACTACCAAAGATAATTTGTTTGAATTGGTAAGTAATAAAAATGAAGATGTAACAGAATTTTGGATTCAACCATATCTCTGATACTTCCAAGATCAAATTTAAAAAGCTTGGGTACTTAATGAAACAAGTAGTCATTAGATGCGTTATGTCATTAGATATTTAGGGAGCCTTCTTCTAGTTTTCAATTGACATAGACTCCCTTTTTAATTATAATCTTATCGCATTGCCTGTAAAAGGGTGTGATTTTTCATATTCAGAAGCTTCTTTGCTTATTTCTTCTGGTGATTTTTTATCAAAATAGTCTCTTTGCCATTTTGTATAATCAAATTTTTCTCGTATGATAACGGAAATAAATTGTTCTGCTTCAACAATTCCCATCTGTTGAGTTAAACATTCCATTCCTTTGCGCATGATTTCTGAAGTAGTTACATTCATATTATTCGCCCTCCATTTCTGTAACAAATTCAATCGGTGAAACCATTTTGATTTCCTTGGTATTATATTTTAATAACCGTATATCTGTTGAAATAAAGTATTCACATCCTGCATATATAGCTGATGCAACATGACAAGCATCCTTAAACTTAATTCCTGTCTGCATAATTTCAGATGCTTTTGTCTCAATTTCTACTTTACGTTCTACCCCAACATATGCAAATGTATTCTTATGGATAAAATCTAAAATTGTATTGCGACGCATTTCAAATGGATTATTGTTACATTCATATCTTAACATATATGATGCAACCAAATCGAGTTGTTTTTGTTTTATTAATTTTTGTATATATAGCTTGGATTGTGTTTCCATAAACACTTTCAGTTGTGCTTGGTCATCATATGGTCTATTGTAGCAACACATATCAAGATAAATTCTCAATATATCATACCTCCAGTTTAATTATTCAAAGAGAAAAGTTTTAATATCAATAGGATAACATAAATTCATTGTTTTTACTACTTTTTAATCAAAATTATTTTAATACTTACTTGAGATGATTTGAGTTAATCAAGACCTATTAAACATAGTTTTACTAGTTCCTTTTAGAACACATTCGTATAAATTCGTATATTTTCCAATCACATTTTTCCAAGAATTCGTAAAAATCAATACTTTTTCGCCTTATTACACAATTCGATGTGGAAGACACTCCCGAAACCAGGAAGGAAGGCCTCTTTAT
>CAOKDX010000040.1 GCA_948467395.1 uncultured Clostridia bacterium
GGTTTGAGCGCAATACCCATTAAAGACCGCCAAAAGAACATTATATAGTAATCTTAGCGGTCTTTATTATTCAAATCAAAGAAGGATCTTTAACTCTTTTATAGTCTTTCATGACTATGCTCCCAATACTTGTACTGCTCCGCTGGAGATACAGCTGGAACTGCGGCATCCCCCTCCCGCCGTACCGCTGCCAGAGGCAGAAAAGAAGATGCCCCGGTACTGACACTGGAGGTACGTGGGGAAGTGGAGACGGAAGAATCCCGCGACGATGCCATCTGGCATGAGATCCACAATGCTTACCGTACCCGGCGCATCCTTACCGGGCAGCTTGGCGGGATCGAGCAGACGGACAATGGAAAGACCATCACCATTGTAGACTATAAAGGCTTCCGGATTGTGATCCCCTTAAAAGAGATGATGATCAACGTGGGCCGCAGCGTGGTCGCCAGCCGGAAGGAAGCCATGCTCCGGAAACGGCAGACCTTTTATCTGGATACGGATGCGGCAGGCATGTACCGTATTTACGAAGGCCGTATTGCCCAGGCCCGTGTGATCGCCGTGATTTTTTCTTTCAACATATCATAATAAGAATCATCTGAACTGCTTAAAATCGGTATGTATAATTTATAAATTATTTTAACTAACTCAACATATTTTTGATAAAGCTTTTAGTTAAAGCAGCAAAATGATTTATTTAACTAATTCAATTTATCACAGTCTTCTTTTATTTTATCAATTATCTCTTTACATAACCATTCATCTGCATCTTTTTCTTGATACGAAAGCGCAACGAGCAGATTTAAAATCAACTGACGTAAAATAGATGCAAATTCGGACATAACTCTTTCTTTTATTTTAATATCTGGTAATGTAAGATTGCTACCCCACAGACCTTCAAAATAACCTGGGAATTGACATTTATCTTGATTATTACTTCTGGCATATGCATCTGCTGTTGCGACAGCCATTTCTTCATTAAACATATCAAATTTTAATTATTTCTATTTCGCACTTTAGAGCATCCTGATCCCATACTCCGTGCAGTATCCATTTTTTCACTGCAGTAAACATATACTGATTTTGAAACACAGGATAAAGCATACGTACTTCCTGATCCGTTAGTATAGTTCCATAAATCCCATCTTTAGCGATTCCTGCTTTGTAGGCAATCATATATGAAGTAAAACTATAAAACCATCTGTCAATATTGGGAAATTCATTCTCTATTAAAATCTTGTAAACACGGTAAAAATCATTTATTGCACATTTAAGACTTCTAATATTATGTGGACGTTCATGGCATAGTATTGCATTATTATTCTTAGTACTTTGATTAACTCCATTATTTGAATTTCCAGTATGTTTTTCGAGATACCCTTTTTCTGGGGAAAATAGTTCCAATAATCCTTTTTCACATTTTTTAACGAATATTTTATAACATTTTCCACATTCAGTCTCTTCATACTTCATTTCGTCAATAACTGTATGTACAATTGCCGGATAATCCGGCATATACTTTATAGTTCTTTGAATGATTTTTTCTTTAATCTCTGGATAAGTTATTGTTCCAGATTCTGCCTTTGGAGGTACTTTTATTTTTATAACAGCTTGTTTATTATCTGGAGTATCTCTTCTATTTTTTTGATTGTCAATAAACTCTATTTCTGCATCAATTTGAGAGGTTTCCGATGAGATTTGTATTTTATCTTGATTTGCAACTATAATAGTATGGAACTTCTTATTCTCGCAGTAATCGTTAATAGATCCCAGTACATCCACACAATCTATTTTGCAGCGTTCCAAATCATCAAATACAAGAATAACTGATTTATCACCTATCATCCGTCCAATTTCCACAAAAGAAGTCCAATTTGTAGACGCAACTCCTTTTATCCAGTCTGGGAGAAAATCTAATTTGGCAACAAACTCCTTTCCTTTTTGGGCCCGCTCCATGGCGGCATCATCCATGCCCTTATTTTTACAGTACGCTTCCATCCATGCCTGCTTAACAGCGGCATGGATTTCCTCTAAGGATGATAACCCAAATAATGAAATGCGAAGAAGAAATGCTTTATCTTTTAGTTTTTCTTTCAAGGCATGGTCTATTAAATAAGTTTTCCCATATCCATCTACAGTTTCTTATATGTCACTTAAAATATCTTGTAGCTTTTTCCACTGGTTTGTAACAGATTCAAATGGAAGTAAATCTTTTTCCGAAAAGACATAATTTTTTTGCATATTCTGATAAGCGCCTTTGAGAACTGTATTATCAGACATACCACGGAATATCTTAAAATCAGAGAATTTCCTGTCTGCCAGGTCACTGCCCGTCCTCCGTGTTTCTTCCAGTCTCTTATATTCTGACATTTCGAGAAACAGACCTGGATTCCCAATCATATCCTGAATCGACTGCAAATCCAGCATAACTCCCACATCATAAATATGCTTTGCAACATCAAAATACATTTCACGCTCATAATAAAATTCAGCCGCAAATATTTTATCCGCAAATATCCTCTCCAGACGGATCGTTTTTATCGGGAACGGCATTACCTCAAATTGTTCCCGCAGGATAACTCTCTGTTCTTCTGTGGCACATGTATATAGGATGGGTTCGATTTCCAGAGTGGAAAAAGGTTCGCTTACAGTAAATGAAGTCCCTTCCACTTTGACATAACCAAACCTCTGGAGAGGGTCATTAGTATCTACTGTTACTGCCGGTGTGTAATCATAGACCGCTGTAATGCTTCTTTTTCTGTCATCTTCCAGTTCCTTTCTGGAGGTTCTGGGCAGCGAGAGATATTTTTTAGTCGCGGTTTCCAAACGCTTTTTTGCCTGGCTCCCGCTGCAGTTATCAATACATATCGTCAGGTCAATATCCTCAGAAAAACGGCGGATACTTTTCTGAGCCTTATATAAAGCCGTGCCTCCTTTAAAATATGCAGGAAGGGTTTCCTGTTTTTCCGATAACTCCTTTAAAAGAAGCGTAACATAGTAGTCTTTTTCCAGTATGTCTTCTCTTATTCCAGTGACGCCATGAATAAGCCCAATGATATTTAAAAACGAAAATTTATCCTTGTGCAGTTTCATAAAGCCCTCCCAGCATAATATCGATTGTTTTAATCAGTATCCTCGGATTATAAAATTTCCTTGCCATATAGATCAGAACATCTGTGTCAAGCTCTAATGTTTTTACTGTTCCTTTTAACAGTTCGTCTGGTTTTGCGGCATCCACCGGGGCATGGTTCAGATCTCTTATCACATCCAGAATCTGAAGATAGCGGTAATTGGAGCGGTTTACATTTACAGAAGGTCTTTTTATCTCAACCTGCATACCAGCAGGTACCCTTTTGGTGTACAGGTTTGTTGCTATGCATTTCCTTTTGGGTATCTGAGACACCAGGCCCAGACGGTTCAGCACGGACAACCCTGTTTCGTATCCGATTACATCGTCCTCATCATACAGCAGCTGCCGGCAGAATAAAGTTTCCTTGTTGGGTGTATAATATCCAAATGCTGTTTTGATCTTTTTGCAGTAGACCCCTTTCTCTATCCGGGTAATCCGATCCGCTTTTTCCAGTCTGGCCATATTTACATTAACTGCTTTTTTCACTTCTGCTTCATCCAGACCGGTTTCCCTTGCAACATACTGTGTAATCTGAACTGTCAGGATTGGCTGATCGGGTTCCTGCCTGTCGATATATTGAGTCAATAAGTTCCTGTATCCTATATTTTTCATATGGCCACCCCTTTCTTTGTTATTATAATTACTCGTTTTTTCTGTATTTATGCAAACATAATAACACTTTTTAAAAATTTAGTCAATCTGAATAAAAATTGACACACCATCGGCACAACATTGGCACGGTTCTGCTCTTTCCCCGTAAAGGCATCCA
>CAOKDX010000041.1 GCA_948467395.1 uncultured Clostridia bacterium
AAAAGAGGTTGGTACAAAGGAGGAGCGTGAGTATTTTTACGATACAGAAAACCGCCAGATCCGTATTTTTTCAGGTGGGAGGAATATCCAGGAGAACCGGTATGACGGGGAAGGGCTGCGTGCCGGTCTGACTGTGGATGGAAAGAAAAGCACATTCCTGTATACGAACCAAAATCTGTATACAGAGTTTGATGGGGCAGGGGAGGAAGTCAGCCGTTCCATATGGGGGAATGGCCTGACAGGGCTGGAATGGCAGGGCAGGGAAAGCTTTATGGAGTGCACCGGGATGGGCAGCTTAGTACGGGATGGGTTACGGGAGAAACCGGAAATCCTGAAAATGCGTATGAGTATGATGCCTTTGGGGTGCTTTTGGGAAGGCATGAAAACGTGCCGAACCGGCTTCTTTACGGAGGGCAGCAGTATGACGGGGAGACGGAGCAGTATTATCTGCGGTCCAGGTATTATAATCCTGTAATTGGGCGGTTTATGCAGGAGGATGTCTATCGTGGAGATGGATTGAACCTGTATGCCTACTGTGCGAATAATCCGGTGATGTATTATGATCCCAGTGGAAGAAATGGTGATTGTAACCATGGGGCGAATGTGGAGAAGAATGCGCAGAGGGAGAATAAATCTAAAGATGCAGGGCTGCTAAAAGAAGAATTCATTGAGATCAGATGCCATTATAATAAACCATACACATCCCAGAGGTACGGCATAGCCAAGTACGGCTTATATGAGGTTGCTTGAAACATTGAAAAATATTGGATCTTCTCAAAATGTATCTGAGATTATTCCTATTGAAAAGGAGAAGACTACTGTATTTTATGATAAAAATGGAAAAAAGAGATGATCCTGGAGATGAAATTTTGGATATTGATAAATATTGTTATTTGTGGCAAGATTTTAATAATGTTTTAGTGAAGTCAAAATTTGGATCTTCTATTATAGATAAAAGAAAATTTAAAATATTTGTAATAGAAAATGAGAAGATTGAAAACGAGATCGTAAAAAATATGTTGCATAGTGGCAATCCGATTTATGAAACAATAGAAGATTTAAAAAATAATTGTAGACCGGTAAATATTATTGGTCAACCAAGTGAAGCTGAAGATTTTTCAATCAAAAGATACAAATTGAGTATTCAGTGGTCAAAAAGTATCTCTTTATACATTCAAATAAGAAATCTCAAAATTGTTTTTCCAGTAATAAAATCTATACCGAATCAAGAATTACTTAAGAGAGCAAAAGATTGTAATAAATGGCATTTTGATACTGAATATTTAAATGAGATTAAAAAAATGAACTCTTACAAACTGCAAAGGATCGACAATTAAATATTGTAATTGAACTTGATGATTTGAAGGAAATATTTTAATTTTAGGTCGTGTTGTATTACGTATATCGAATTTTTAATACACCCGTTTACAACTTTTGAAATTTCCTAAAACCTGATAAAATGTAGTCTTCCACAATCTTTATTAGGGTAGCACAATTTTTAATGGTTTGTAAACGGTAGATCTACCGTTTACTTCCATTCTTTTCCTAAACCCCTTATAATATCCTTACATCAGAGAAAAGCGGGCAGCATTCCCTATTTGGAGAATGCGCACCTTCGGGACAGGCTTAGGGCAGCTTAGGTCCGTGCCGCAGGTGTGCAAACACCAGAGAAAGGAGGATGTGGTCTATGTTCTTCTTAGAAGTCCTGAGCCGTGTTGTGAGTATCTTTGCGGGCATTGTGGGCGGCCTTAACGGGCTGGTTTCATTAGTCCAGAAGTGTAAACCTTACATAAAGCGGAATAAGGCAGAGACAGAAAAAGACCCATCAGCTAGCTTGCCGGCATCTGATGGGTCGAGTGATGATCGCATAAGCGACCATTAAACTCGTTCGGGCGGCAGTTTCATCGCCGCCCTTTTTCTTCTTATATTGTGCAAACACTATAAGAAGAATGTGGTCTATGTTCTTCTTGTATTCCTATCATAGCATTTTGTCAGGGTGAAGTCAATGAAAATTTCTTATCCTTCCTCTGGTTCACTAAATATCTTACAGTATTCATCAGCAGACAGCTTTTTCTCTGTCCATTCCTTTGCCTCTCTGTCTGACAGAACCTGGAAATCGGCGCCGCCAGTAGCCGAACCACCAATATATCTTGCATAGCTGCTTAAGGCTCCGCCCTTTCCATAGATAAAATAGGTTCCCCTTCCTTGTGCGGTACAGTTCTTCCCTGCAATAGCGATAATCACTTTTCCAAAGGTATTGCCAGTCTCCCAGAAACAAGGCTGTCTTCGTGTTATAAGTTTTTCCTTCAATAATCTTTTTCGTAATTGTATTGTCCTTTTTAATTAGCAGTTTGACTGACCTTCTCAAGCAGCCGGTTCACGTCCATGTAGGTTTCGTCCAGAAATTCCGTGACGTCAATCATAGCGTCAGGAACTTGCGGAAGTACAGACAGTATTCTTTGTCAGAAAGGTATTTGTTGTAGAAGGTCGGCGGTGGATTCATTTTCCACCAGACAATCATGTCGAAGGAGCAGCCTAATTTATCCACAAAGAAATTCAGACAGCCCGGAATCTGTGCCTTGTTGCACCATATGTAACAGTTGATCCGTTTCATAACCCGGATCAGTTCCGGGAGAACGAGAGGATTCATGCCAGAAACAAGGTCACTGAATACTCCTGGCAAACTGGGAATGTCCTCCGGCATGAGTATCCTTAATCAGATAAGGCGGATCGGTCATAATCCAGGTCAACGCAGGAATTCAGCAGCCATTTTAAGCCCTCCAGACAGTCCATGCGGTAAAATCTTATTGGTTTCTGTCATGAGGCCGCATCCTGCCTGTTCTGGAGGCTGACAGAGCAGCTCTGCCCGTTGGTAAAGCCCTCCTGGTTCTCAAATATCCCTGTTGCCGCCATCTGTCCCGTGATACGCATTAAGACCGGAACCGCTACACTATTTCCCAGCAGATTCAGGGCCTTGTTGTCTGTCACGGGAAAAATGAAAACCTCTGGAAATCCCATAATCCGTTTTACCTCTGCCAGTGTCAGCCTTCTCACCCTGCCATTTACAAGAGACAGTATTAATCTTTCTTTTCCTTCCGTTGAGATTTACAATTTTAGGGATAACATATCTCTGGCAGATTAAGCTGTTAAGTCAATATAAAGGGCGGATTATGGCAAAAGTAACTGATATTAGAGAATATGTTTGTTTTAATCGTGTTTATACATAAGTAACCCTATATTTTTTTACATTTCAATATTGTATAGATGAGATTGTTTACAATGTTGAATTAAAATGGGGAGCTGAAAATAATAATAAATATTCTTTAGGAACGGAAATAGAAATACAATATAATGAGAAAAAACCTGCGAAATTTTTAGTTAGTGGAGAGGAAAAGGAGTGGAAAAAAGAAGCGAATAAAGTGTTAATATATTCC
>CAOKDX010000042.1 GCA_948467395.1 uncultured Clostridia bacterium
CCTCCCATGCCCCACCAGAAACTCGGCGCTCAGTGTTTCCACCACAAGCCTGTACGTTCCCGGTTCCAGCGTACCGTAAATATTCAGATTATAGGTCTCGCTGGCGCTCTCCCCGTTCGGAAGGATATGGGCGATATCCTGGAATCCCACGTTATCCGCCCTTACCGGTACCGTATACCACTGGCCGTCTATCTGCTTCTGGATAGAAAAGTATTCCCCGTAGGAAAATTCCTCCTCGCTGTTATTGGTAATCCGTACCGTAATCTCGCTTGTCCCTATGTCCTCCACCGTCAAAGTCAGACCCTCCGGGACTTCTGCCGTCTGCTCATCCGCTTTCAGAAGGAAGATCGTATGGTATGCCGATAAACGCCCCACATTGGGAAAATTCAGGGCATTCCAGGTATCCTCATCCTTGCCTTCCATCTGTTCCCATAAACCAGACAAATCCGTATCCCCATAATAAACCGCCCCGTCATTCTTAAGCCAGACACCGCCGGAGGCCGTCACGGAAATGTCAAAGCCATCCTGACTGCTGACCCAGAACCCGTAAAAGGGAGGCTCCATCTGGGAGAGGGCATCTTCCTCTGCCGCCTGGAGGGGGATACCATTAATTTTTTTAATCACTTCCTTCTCCGCACCGCTGTCATACAGCGTCCTGACCGCAACCGTTTCCCCGTCAAAATAATACATCTGGAAAGCGCTTGTGTCCGGGCTTGCCCCGGCAAGGATATTTCCACCTTTGTCATTTCTTCTGCCATTTCGTATTCCATACAAAACCGCCGCCAGAATAAGCAGAGAGAGTATCAAAACTGTTATATATTTCTTCCTCCAAAGTACTTTTTCTGTTTTCACCAATGTTTTCCTTTCTGATGGTTTCTTTTATTATTACTCTATTGACCGATTCTGGGAAGCCCTGAAATAAGCAACACTACCCCACTTTTCCTTCCAGCCCTTCTACAATCCCCTCCACCAGCTCCTGGGCCAGCTTTCCCTGGTATTCCCCTGATATCAGTTGATTCCTCTCATTATAATTGGAAAGGTATCCTGTTTCCACCAATACGGCAGGAACCGTTGTATTTTTCAAAATATAGTAGCCGGAAGGCTTTGCATTCCTCGAAACAATCTCCCCACTCTTTTCTATGGTATCCAAAATCCTTTCGGCATAATATTTCCCGTCCTCCGCCCCTTTGCAGTAATAGCATTCCAGGCCGTAGATCGAACTGTCTTTCTCATAATAGTTGCAGTGGATACTGACAAAAAGATCCGCTTTTTCTCCGTTTGCAACCCGTACCCTTTCCTCCAGCTTTATAAATATATCCTGCTCCCTTGTAAGGACCACACAGATGCCCTGGTTCTCCAACAGCTCTCTCATTTTCAACACAACAGCCAGGTTGATTTCCTTTTCCGTGGCCGTCTGCTCCACGGTTCCTCCGTCCTCCCCGCCGTGTCCGGCATCCAGGACTACCGTATATTTTTCCTGCTCTGGAAATTCCGTGTCCGGTTTATTTTCTTCCACGCCGGGTACGGCTTCCCGAACGGAATCTGCCTTAAGAGCAGATTCCTTATGATCTTTGCGAAAAAAATCCCGGATATACAGACAGCCGCAGACCATCAGAAGAAGCATGACTGCCAGGACAGCCGCCACGATTCCCCGGACTGTATAGGCTATAATCCTCCGCCGTAGTCTGGCAATCCTCTTTTCTCTTTTTCTCCGGCTCTCTGCCTTCCAGACCGGCTGTCTTCTCCTTTGCTCCATATCCGCTCCTGCATCTGTCTCTTTCTGGGATTTACAAAAAACAGCCAATTAAGCATGTCAAAGCCTCTGTTTCACGGACCCTGACATGCTCACCTGGCATAATTATGGTATGATTCCATATATTCCGGCAGCGGAAAAATACTGTCTACTGCTGTGCCGCTGGAACATAATGGAGTTTATTGCTATCCAAAAACAGTATCCTGCCGTCTGCCAGTGCTGCCATCGGATAAAAACCTTCCGTGCTGAAAGGCAGTTTACCTGCGGGAACCTTCCATTTGATATTGGCGCTCCCCAGGTCATATCCAAGGATTCCTTCTCCGCCGAAAATCACAAGGTCACAATCCCTCCCCGGGCATACATTTGAATAGAAACTGCCATCACTGCGGAGCATAAAAGAAGTGGCATCCCCTATATGGTCGTCTCGTCCGTCCAGTTCAACGATCACGGAAGTGCCATCATCTGCAACACTGTCGCGAAGCACGGCGTATACCTTTCCATCTCTGCCCCTCCCCATAGCGGTACGGAGACTATAGACCTTGTAATCATAACTGATCTTGTTCAGGAAGTTTCCTTCCGCATCAAAAGCCAGCACTGCTGTTCCATCGTTTTGGGTTGACAGGTAAATATCTCCGTTCCCTGCCACCGCAATCATACGAGGTGAAAAAACTTCCTGTCTTACATAATCGGAAATGTCCAGTTTTGCCGTCACCTCACCGGACGGGCTGATTCTCCATACTTCACAGTGTTCTGTAGGACAGGCAAACTCATCATCCCTCATCACTACCTCAATATCCCTGTCCTCCGCCACCACATACAGGTTCCCCTGTTCATCCGTGGTCATGACGGAAAAAGTCATCCCATCCGGCGCCGTCACCTGCAGGGCTTCCCCGTCAGCCTCCCCTGGCTTCATCTTCAGGATTCCGGAGCCCCCGTCCTGATCCCTGCTCAATAAATAAATGGCATCCGAAGACGCCGTAAGCCAGTCTACAGGCACACTCCCCTTATAATCTATGGTCTGCGCCTCTGTGGATAACGGCGGCAGTACAAAACTCTGGCCGCTTTCCTGCGGGGTAATGCCGGAATCCCCACCGGAGCCAGAATCTGTGGAATCCTCCGGCAAGGCCGACTGCTGTACATCCGCCGCCATAACATCTGCATTCGACTCCGTGCTGCCGCAGCCTGTAAGACACAAAGCTCCTGCCAATAACAGCGTGCCCCAAA